>NZ_CAXUPC020000001.1:0-1832925 GCF_964252745.1 Allobosea sp. LjRoot9
AAGCAGACCTTTGCAGCGTCCGCAATGGGCCACAAACGTCGGTCGCTCCTCCGGGCGAAATGCGCGAGCACCAGACATCCGGACGTTACCCAGAATCGGACATTCGTGCGCATGCATCTGTCATCAATTTAGAAAGTCCGCTCCAGAAAGAGTTGCGCCGAGCTTTGCCTGCCGTTGAAGCTCGCGGCGAGCGCGGGTCCGGCGAGATCAATGCGCTGCCAGGCGAGCGAGGCTTCAAGGCCGATTCGCAGGCCTTTCAGCGGCTTCCAGACGACGTTTGCCGCGACGCGGTCGATCCGGATCCGCCCTTTCTCGCCGCCAATGCGCGGTAAGGTGAGCTCGTAGCGGCTGATATAGGCGTTGCTCGACCATTCGTCGGTCCATCCCCGGCCGATCGAGACCACGCCGGACCAGCCGCGCGTCGCCTCATCGCCGCTCAGCAGCGGGAAGGCGACGCGCCGGTCGAGCTGTGAGCCGATATAGGGCGCCGCATTCACCGCCCCCGCGATCTGAGCCGAGAGCGTCAGTGGCTTCTTCAGCACGGACCCGTCCCAGGTCGCACCGAGAACCGCCGCGCGGCCGACAAGGCTGGAGGCCCCGATGCGTGGCACGTCCCGCATGGCGACGGCTCCATGGAGGGTCAGCGTGTCATGCTGATAGAGCAGCCGCGCGACGCCGTCTGGCATGCGGCGGCCGGCGCTAGGCAGGGGCGTGCGCTGATCGATGGACACGTCTTCCGCAGAGATCGACAGGCTGAGGCTCTCCGTCAACTGCCGTTCGTAGCCGATGATTGCGACGGTCCGGCTCGGGATCCGCCCGACGAAGGCAAAATCGTCGCCCGCCCAAAAGTCGAAGCGTGACCCGGCTACGCCGAAGCTGAGCGGCCCGAGCGTGACACTGGCCTCGCTGAGTGTGACATCACCGGAGGCGTTGCTGCTCGTGTCGATGGAAAATTCGAAGGCGCTCGCCAGAAACAGGCCATTCGCAAGGCTTTGCCCGGTTTCGATCCGAAAGGTCGTGTTCAACGGAAAGCTCGTCGCGTTGAGTGGCACCTGGCCTGTTGCTCGCGTCAGCGCGTTCGCTCGGTAGTCGTCGCGCTGGGGGCCCGCATTCACCGTCCCGGAGATAGCGATGCAGGTGCTGGAGCCCGGCGAAAGGAAGCCGCGTGGACTGTCCTCCGCCTCATCCTCATCGTCGTCTGCCGTATCGTTCGCGCCATCCTTCTCCTCGCCATCAGAGGCACTCCTGGCGCGAGCGGCGGCGGAAGGAGGGAAGAGCGGGACAGGATCGGGAGCCGCGATCACGCAGCTCCGCAGGAAGCTCGGCGGCCGGCCCGCCGCTTGCGCGTTCGGGATGAGCGCGGTGCTAATGAAGAGTGCCAGCAAGGCTGCATTGCGGCTCATGATCCACATCGACCATTCGAACTCCTGCAGCCACCTGGGAAGGCAATCCCAAACGAGCCGTGATCAATCGTCCTTGAAAGCGAGGGACAGTCGATATTCAAGAACGAAGGCGGCCTATCGCGGGATCGTAGATGCGCGGGGACCGACAAATCTCTTCCAACCTCGCTCGATCTACTGCTTGAAGCCAATCAACACGCCGTCCGCCCCAAGAGAAAGCTGCAATCCCTGCCGGCGTGTGGCCAACCGCATCGTGACGCCCTTGCTGTTGCGGAGCCAGAGCCGCCCCCGTCCCTGATCGCCGACTGCCCAACCTTCCCGAAGCTGGACATAGGCGCCGGCGAAATCCTCGGCCCTGGCGAGACCGTAAACCGTGCCCGTCGCAGTGAGGCGCGAGACGCCAATGCCGCCAAAACCCAAACCGCCCACAGTGATGCCATAAGATCGGCCGCGGAAATTCAGCGTCCCCCCACCGATTTCTCCAGAACCGACGACGGCGACCTGGACCTGCTGGATCCGCACGGATCCCGTCGCCGGTCCCAAAGAGCGCTGCTGCGACAGAGCCGGCACCGCTAGCGCCAGCGAAGCCGCGAGGGAAGCCAGTGAGGCTTTGAAGGCTGTCATCGTCATCTCCTTGTTGGTGCGTTTGGTTGGCGCGTTTGCGGAGAAATGCGCGGGGAGCCCGCGCAGCTAGAACGGGTTGACGTAGTTGGTGATCGCGATCTGGCGCAGCAGCACCTTGCGGATGACATGGGCGGCCGTGACGCGATCGGTGAAGATCGCAGCGTCGCCGACGCTGCCTGCGGGCAGCGCCTTTGCGAAAGCCGCGTCGTCGAGCTGCACGCGCACGACGAACGGCGCTGCCTGGACCGCCTTGGGGGCGACCGCAAGGCCGGAGGTCTGCACCTGCCCCGAAGCGACCGCCTGCAGAATGCTCTCGACCTTGCCGGTCTGCACCGTGCCGGGCGTCATCTTGAAGGTCAGTTCGACCGATTGACCCCGCGCCAGATAGCGCGCGTCGATCTGGTTGATCTCGACGCCGATGATCGTGTCCGAGGTGTCGATGAAGGCCATCACCGGCGCGAGCGGCAGGTTCGCGACCCTGGCGCCCTTGCGCAGAGCCAGATTGGTAACGTAGCCGTCGGCGGGCGCGCGGACCGTCGTCTTCTCCAGGTTCCATTTTGCGCCGACGAGTTGGGCTTTGAGCTGCTCGACCTCGGCCTCGCGCTGCTCGACATCGAAGGTCCGGCCAGTGCCGCGGCTCTGGAGCTGGGTCATCTCGGCAAGCCGCGTCTCCTGGAATTTGAGTTGCGCCGCGAGCGCGTCGACCTGTGACTGGAACGGCACCGGATCGATCCGGAACAGGACGTCGCCCGCCTTAAGCGGCTGGTTGGCTGTGACGGGGACGTCCACGACCTCGCCGGCGACGTCCGGCACGATGGCGACGGAATTGCGCACCACAAGCGCGGGACCCTGCGGCGCGCCCCAGTTCATCGGGATGAACAGGCCGATCATCAGCAACAGGAAGACCAAGACCGGCGACACCTTCCAGAACAGGTTGAAGGGCACGATCCTCAGCTTCACGAGGATGAAGAGCAGCGCGAGATAGACGTTGAGCAAGACAACGATCATCGAACCGCCTCCCCTTGATTCAGGCTCGAACGCGGATTGGTCGGGACGTCGACATAGGCCCAGATCAGCATCACCGGCCACAGCACGAAGCCGAGGAAGAGCGTGACCCAGCCGCCGACCGCAACAGCCTCGGCCCAGGGGTGCTGGCGCTTGCGGGCGACAATGCCCGGTAGCATCGCCATGAAGACGACGACGACGACCGTGCTGAGGACCAGCACGGCCAGGACGATCCAGGCGAAGACATCGAGGGCTGCCATGAAATTCTCCTGAGGTCGGGGTCAGCGCGGAAAGGCTGGATTGAGAGGGGGGAGTGGGTCGGGCCTGGTTGGGGCCATCGGCCCGCCGCGATGGGCGGCAGCAATTGCTTCCGACAGTTCCGCTCCGTGTTGGCCGCTCCAGCCGGCGCCAGTGCCGAACAGCGCACGGTCGAGCTTGTCTATGAGCGGCTGGAGGCGGGGATCGACCCGTATGCGGTTGGCATCCGTGGGTGGGAGGCGGTCGAACCAAACCGACAGGGCATGATAGGTCTCGGTGGGATCACCGGATGCCGCCGCACGCTGTAGCGCCTTGCGCGCGAAGGCCTCGGACGAGCGTCGACGTTGCAGAAACCTATCCAAGCCGGCCCTGAGCGGATGCCAAAAAATGGCGGGCAACGCCAGCAGCAGAATCGTCCCGAAGCCGATCGCGATCAGGGGTGACTGCCAACGTAGCGATGACGTTGTGGTGGCGCTGGTCGCACCCGCTGCTCCAGCCGCGACCGCGATGGTGAGCCCCGGCAGCGCCTCGGTTCGCGCCTGCTTGTTTGCCATGTCCCACCAGGGCTGCGAAAGCTCCGGCAAGGCGTAGCGGCCCGGCCTCTCGAAGACATAGGTCGCCTTGTCGGTCCGGACGCCCTCGACCACGCCCCGGTTGGCGCGATCGTCGATGACGGGCGGGTCGACATAGACACGCACGCCCTCGGGAGCCGCGAAGCGGAACTCGGCCATGCCTAGCGCCGGGACGCCGTTCGCCTGCCTGCGGAGAGTCCTGGTGATCGCACCGCCTGCCTTGAAGCTGGCCGAGGCGGGATCGGGTGACCAGCTTTCGCTCACCGTCACCTTGTCAGCAACGAGAACGGGGCCCGATGCATCCAGCCCTGGCGGCACGGTGACGGCGATCGTGGTGGCATCGCCGGCCACCGAACCCGCCGGATCTCCTTTGCGGTCGAGCAGCGTGATATCGGGAGGAGGGATTGCGATCTCGCCGCCACGGCGCGGAAAGACCAGGAACTCGAAGCTCTGACCAACATAGTCCTGGCCGTTGACGTGGTCGCGGATCGTCACGGCTTGCGTCTCGAAGCGCAGAATCTGCGCGCCGGGCGCATCGCGCAGCTTCACCAGCGGTGGATGCGGCATGTCCCCTGCAAACATGACCTCGACCAGCAGCCGCACCGGCTGTCCGATGACGATACCGTCGGCCGGGTCAAGCGACATGCGCACGAGCGGAGCGCTGCCCGGAACCTGAGCCAGGGCCAGGGCGGGCAAAGCAACCACGGGCCACACGACCACCAGCCATGCCACGACGAGCCTCATGGAGCTGCCACCCCCAGCTGCGCCCGAAGCTGGTAGGCGAATTTCGCGCGCAGGAAATCGGCTGGCCTGGTCTGGACCCGCTTCAGCCAGAGCGCGCGGACCGCCTCGTCCGACATTGGCATCGCCGCCTCGATGCTCGTGTCCTCACCGCCCTTCTTGGTCTTGTCGAAAACGACCTCGTCGGGGCGGGAGTCGGTCTGCCCGGTCTCCCCGCCCTCCGCCTTCTTGCGCGTGCCGCGAACCCGGGCAATCTCGCGATTGGTGAACGCCGCCGTCCAGCCAGGACGCAACGCCAAGGCACGATCGTAACGCTTCAGTGCATCGTCGTACTGGCCAAGCATCACCAGCGCATTGCCCTGGTCGAAAGCGCCAGAGGGCGTGTCGGCGGTGGCGAAGGCCTGGGCCGCGCCTTTGAAGTCACCGGCCCGGAACAAGGCGACACCGCGCCAAAGCGGATCGCGGAAGGCTTTGGCGGCATCCGCCGGGCGGCTTTCGCCGATCAGCACACGGCCACGCTGATCGGGCGTCAGCCAGAGGTCGCGCCAACCCAGGCGATGGCCCGCCACCAGCAATGCGATCCCTGAGGCGATCCCGATGCTCGCGTAGGGCGAGGCGACCAGCGCGGCGAGCCGTCTCATGCCAGCACCCATCCGCGTCGGAACCAGAGCAGCGCCAGCAGCGCGATCAGCGGAGTGAGCCAGTAGCCGGCCTCGCGCCAATGCTGACCCTCGCCATCGATGCCGGGCGCCTGATCGGCGCGATCGAGACGGTATACGACCGCGGTGACGTCGCTCTGGTCCGCCGTCGTCGCCACGACCGACGCATTCAAGGCTCGGGCGGCCTCACCAAAACGTTCGGCTCCGGACTCCGGGCCGAGAAGCGACAGGATGGTCACGGATGGGCTCCGGCTATCTGCGAGCCGCCCGTCGATGTCGGGCCCGAGCTCATCCGCCATGATCAGGATCGAGCCGCCATCGGCATGGCTGGCAAGCGCACGTTTCGCCAAAGCGAGCGCGCCAGCGAGGTCGTCGCCCTCCCGAGGCATGATCTCGGGCGACAACGATTTGGCGAGATCCAGGACGACGATACTGTCGGGCGTCGGCGGCAGGACGAGATGCGCCGAGCCAGCATAGGCGATCAGACTGGTCGCCGCGCCTTCGCGTGCAGCGAGGATGTCCGCCAGCTTCTGCCGCGCCCGATCAAGCCGGGTCGGCGCCAGATCCTCCGTCAGCATCGACTGCGTGACCTTGAGCACGACGGCAACGGCAGGCTTCGCATCGGCGAAAGGCGACGGCTCGCGCTGCCAGGCCGGGCCAGCCACGGCAATGCCCGCAAGCATCCAGACAACCAGCAGCGCGTTGGCGGGCGTCGCGACCGGGCGCCGGCTCTCGCCCACGACCAGATGAGCCAACAGGGCCGGATCGATGACGCGCTGCCATTTGAGCAGCGCGTCCGAGCCGTGACGATCAAGCAGCCAGAGCGCCGCCGCCGGAAGCAGCGCCAGCAGCCAGAGAGGCCGTTCGAAATGAAAGGGTGCGAGTTGCGCGATCATGGCGCTGCTCCCGCCAACGGTTGGGCTGCTGCCGGCGCGAACCACTGCATGCGTCGTCGCAGTAACCGCGCCGCCTGAACCATGAGTGTCAGCACCAGCCCGGCGCCAAGCGGGATCCAATAGACGTCACGTTTCGGGCGGAAGCTGACCGTGTCGATCCGGCGCGTCTCGATCTGGTCGAGCTGCCGGTAGATGTCGGCGAGCTGCGCGCGGTCGAGCGCACGGAAGAAGCCGCCGCCCGTGGCGTCGGCCACATCCTTCAGCGCGGCTTCGTCGAGCTTGTCCTCGCCGGCTGCCTGCGGATCGCCAACCGCAACGGTGTGGATGACGATGCCCTTGTCCCTGGCGATGCGCGCCGCCTCGACCGGCGGAACCTTGCTCGTCGTGTCGTTGCCGTCGGTCAGCGCGATGATGGTCTTGGCCTTGACGGTGCTGCGGTTGAACAGCCCGATGCCGAGGCCGATCGCATCGCCGAAAGCCGTGCGCGGGCCAGCCATGCCGACGGCTGTGTCACGCAACATCACCCGGCAGAGATCGAGGTCGGTGGTGAAAGGTGCGAGCGCGAAGGGCTCGTCACCGAAGACGACGACGCCAACCCGGTCGCCCTTTCGGCGCGACAGGAAATCGTCCAGCACCTGCTTGACCGCCGTCAGCCGGTTGACCGTCCGACCGGAGGCATCGACGAAATCGCTCGTGTCCATCGAGCCGGAGAGGTCGACCAGAACCAAAAGATCACGCGTCGGCAGGTCGCGATGCAGCGGCGGGTCGATCCATTGCGGACGTGCCAGGGCCCCGAGCGCGAGCAGCCAGCACAGGCCGAGCACGGTCAGCCGCGCGGCTCCACGACTCGCCACGACGCCACCGGAGACGGACCTCTGGCCGCTGAGCCGCGCGAGCCTGTCGAAGAACGGAACGCGCAGGCCGGGACGCTGCTCGGCATGGGCCGGCAGCCAAAACCAGATCGCCAGCGGCAGCGGCACGAGCAGGGCGATCCAGGGATAGGCCAAGGAGAGCATCGTCAGGCCTCCGCGGCAGTGCGGCCGCGCTGGCCGCGGAGCCAGGCCTTTGCCTGAGCGAAGAAGTGCCGATCGGACGGAGCAGATGTGTTCCCAGGCATGGGCGATGTCGCCAGACAATCGGCTATCGCATCGGTCTGCGCGTCTCGCGGCGCCGTCCGCGCAATGAAGGCTGTCCAGGCCGCCCCGGTCAGCGATGCGACAGGCTCCCGGCCATAGCGAACAAGGGCGACCCGCTTCATGATCGACGAGACGGCCTCGATCGCCTCCTGTTGATCTGGTCGCTGGACCGCCGCAAGGGCGTCGAGTTCGCTCAAGGCCTCGCGCAAATAGGCGTCGGCGCGGTAGCGGCGGAGCGCCCGCCAGGCGAACACCGTGAGCGCCGCCAAGGCTGCAACCGCGACGATCCAGATGCCGATGGCCGGCGGCCAGAACGGCGCAGGCGGCGGCAAGGCGAGGTCAGCCAGATTGGCAAGGTCTCCCGGATCGGCGCTCATGGCGGTGCCCGCCCGCTGGCAGTGGCCAGGGTCTGGACGCGGCGACGGCCGATCAGCTCGCGCAACTGGTCGGTGACATCGCGTGCGGTCGAGATCGGCAGGACAGGGATGGCGCGGCTCCGGGAGAGCTGCGCCAGTCGGTCCCGCCATTGCGTGTGGTCGGTGGAGAAGCGTTCGCGGAGCGCCGACGCGGAGGCGTCAACTTCGATTTGTGCCTGCCCAGAACTGAAGGTCGCGGGCCCGATATCGGGCAATTCCTGCTCGAGCGGGTCGTGGACGAAGATCGCGAGCACATCGTTATGGGCGCAAAGCCGTGTTACCAGCCGCGTAGTCTCGTCATCCTCGCCGGCGGCGTCCGAGATCAAGCAGATCAGCCAGTCATGCGTGGCCATGCGGACAGCCATCCGCAGGGCGCCGTTGAGCCCTCCCGTCGTGGTCTCCTGCGCTGAGGGATGCGCCAGCGCCGCGTTCTGGCGGGCGATCTCGGAGAGCACGCGGACGACGCCATGGTCGCGCGCCTGCGGTTTCACCGAGACGATGCCGGCCTCCCCGAAGACCACCGCCCCGATCCTGTCGCCGAGCGAGGTGACGCGCCAGGCGGCGAGCGCCGCAGCCTCCGCCGCCGCGACCGACTTCATCGCCCGCCTGCTGCCGAAGAACATCGTGCTGCGCTGGTCGACCAGCAGCAGGACCGGCCGGTCGCGCTCCTCGGAATAGACCCGGACATGCGGGCTGCCGAGCCGGGCGGTCGCGAGCCAGTCGATCGTGCGGGTATCGTCGCCCTCGGAGTAGCGGCGCAGTTCCTCGAAATTGAGCCCGCGGCCGCGCAGGCGCGAGGCATGGCGACCCGCGAGCAGGCTGTGCACGGGCTGGCGCGGCTGGAAGCTGAAGCCACGCGCCCGATGCTTGAGGCGAAGCAGGTCCTCGAGCGTGACGAAGGCGCGGGCTCCGGCGATCGGAGCGCTGTGGCCTGTCCTTGCTCTTTCGCGCATCAGCGCCATCATCGACCTCGCTCAAACGGCAACGGCAACCTGCTTGATCACCTCGTCCAGCACCGTGTCGGCGGTCATACCGTCGGCTCCGGCCTCGTAGGCCAGCGACAGACGGTGGCGCAGGCAGTCATGCGCCACGGCCTGAACATCCTCGGGCGTGACGTAGTCGCGGCCCTGGAGCCAGGCCGAGATGCGCGAGCAGCGATCCAACGCGAGCGAGCCGCGCGGACTGGCGCCGACTGCGATCCAGTTTTTGAGGTGGTCGCCGAACTCCGCCGGCCGGCGCGTCGCCGCGATGAGCGCGACCATGTAGGTCTCGACGACATCCTTCGTCGTCACCCGGTCGATCTCGGCCCTTGCGTCGAAGACCGCCTGCTGTGGGATTTTTGCCGGCGGCGGAGCGGAATTCGCCTGGGCGGCCGCGCTCTCGGAGCGGACCAGCCGCATGACCTTCACCTCGTCGGCGTCGGAGGGGTAGTCGATGCGGATATGCATCAGGAAGCGGTCCATCTGCGCTTCCGGCAAGGGATAGGTCCCCTCCTGCTCGATCGGGTTCTGCGTCGCGAGCACCATGAACAGCGGCGGCAGATCGTAGCGCTTACCCGCCACGGTGATGTGGCGCTCCTCCATTGCCTCGAGCAGGGCCGACTGCACCTTTGGCGGCGCCCGGTTGATCTCGTCGGCGAGAATGAGATTGCCGAAGACCGGCCCCTTGTGGAACTCGAACTGCCCGTCCTGGCGCAGGATCTCGCCGCCCGTGACGTCGGACGGCAGCAGATCGGGCGTGAACTGGATGCGGCTGAAGTCGGATTCGAGGTTCTTCGACAGGCTCTTGATCGCTCGCGTCTTAGCGAGGCCCGGCAGCCCTTCGATCAGCGCATTTCCGTTGGCGAGCAACGCGATGACGATGCGCTCGACGACGCGCTCCTGGCCGATGATGTCCTGATTGATCCGGCCCTGAAGCTCGAGAATGGCATCACGTGCAGCCGGGGCGGCGCTTCCGTCCATTGTCGGATCCTTCAGGAGGCATAGTCATCGCACCCTCAGGATTGTGGACGAAGCAAAGGGCAAGTCAGCCGTGTAACAGTTACCGCGACATGGGCGTGCCAGCCTCACCCAGCGCTACAGCGTTTTCGGGCGAAGTGGACACCGGTTCGCGCCAGGAAAACGCGTTAAAATAATGATCTAGAGCAATTGAACGATCCAACTGGATCGGACATTGCTCTAACCACGCACCACGCAGCGGAAGCCGACATGGCTGGTCGAGGTGTCGACCGGCTCGGCGTGCCGGGCAGCCGGGCGGTAGCGCCGGCAATAGCTCGGCGCGCAGAGATGCGAGCCGCCCTTCAGGACCTTGCGCGGAATCCGGATCTCCGGCTGGCGCGGATCGTAGCTCTCCGCCTCGGGGCCGCCGCGCGGGTTCTGCGGCACGCAGCAGGCCTTGGGCGCGTCGCCGGGGTGGCGCGTCGACCAGAAGTCGCAGGTCCATTCCCAGACATTGCCGATCATGTCGTAGAGGCCATAGCCGTTTGCGGGAAACGCCTGGACCGGCGAGGTCCGGGCGAAGCCATCCTCCTTGGTGTTCTCGCTCGGGAAGTTGCCCTGCCAGATATTGGCCATGTGCCGGCTCTCCGACACCAGATCGTCGCCCCAGGCGAACTCGGCATTCTCCCTGCCGCCCCAGGCTGCAAACTCCCACTCCGCCTCGGTCGGCAACGATTTCCCCGCCCAGGCGGCATAGGCCTCGGCGTCGCGATAGGCGACATGCACGACCGGGTGGTCGTCGAGGCCCTTGATCGAGGAGCCTGCGCCATAAGGCTTGCGCCAGGTCGCGCCGAACTGGAAGGTCCACCATTGCGACCAGTCGCGCAGGTCGACCGGGTGCGTGGGCGGATCGAACATCAGCGAGCCCGCCCGCAGCATATGCGGCAGCGCGCCGGGGTAGTCCTTCGGGTCCGGCACGATCTCCGCCAGGGTGACATGGCCTGTAGCTTCGACGAAGGCACGGAACTGCCGGTTCGTGACCGGCGTCGCGTCGATCCAGAAAGCATCGACCGAGACACGGTGGCTCGGCGCCTCTTCAGGATAGTGGCGGTCGGAACCCATAAGAAAGGTTCCGGCCTCGATTTGGCGCATTCCGGGGATAAGTGGGGCTCTGTCCAGCATTCCGATAGTTTCCCGTAATCATCGTTCGGGCAACAGGAAGGTCAGCGTGGCGCGGACACCCCAGCGAGGCGCTTCCGAGGCCCTGACGGCGTAATATTTGAGGCCGACGCTGGCGCTCATCGCCTGCTCGCCGACCTTGAAGACCTGGGCGAGGCCGACGTTGATTGGAACGGTCCATTGGCGGGCGATCCAGTCGTAGCTGGCCTCGGCGTTCAGCGAGGCGCTCAGGCCCTTGCCGAACTGGTAGGATAGGAACGGCTGAAGGAAGGTTGCGCTGACGTCCTGACGGCCGTTAGGGCCGGCATAGGACCAGATGTGGTTGGCGAGGCCGCCGACCGTCCATGCACCCTGTTGCGTCAAGACAAGCGCGGTCGGACCCGCTCCCCATTTGCCCGAGCCGAAGCGATCATCGGTCGCGGTCGGCCACAGGAAGGCCGGGCCGATCCCCCAGGTGATGCCGCCCGAACGGTTCTTCGGCGTGAAGAAGAAGCTTTGGGTGATGTCGCCGAGCCCGGTTCCGTCCGCGGTGCCGTAGCGGTCGCGGTGGATCACCGGAAGGATCGTCCGGACGATCAGGTTCCAGTCCTGATTGAGCGAGACCGGGATGACAGGCTGGATGTTCGTCGTCGACGAAAGGCCGTTCCGTCCCGGCCCGCCGCGGAAGTCGAAGTTGGTCTGGATCGGAATGCTGATCATGCTCGCCACGGGATTGGCGAGCTTCTTCGACAGCTCGTCGGCGTCTTGGGCGAGCGCAGGCGCCTGTGGCAACGCGATCGCCGCCAGGATGGTGGCACCTGCCAGAACTCTAGGTGACATGGCCATGTCCGAGTTCACGACGCGGGCTGCGCGTCCGGGAACTTCCACTTGCCGTTCAGGATTTCCGCACGCGGTCGGTAAAGCCGGACGAGGTAGTTCCAGCCGTTGGCGATGGGCAGGCAGTTGACGACCTTGCCGTCGCAGCCCCCGAACTGGACGTTAACCGATCCGTCCGATTCCCGCTTCGCAGTGATGTCGTTGACCGTGTAGGCGTTCTCCGCGTTCTTCTCGAAGTACCCCTGCGCGTTGTAGACGCTGATCGACCAGAAGGCGTCGACGGGCACGTCCTTCACCTTCAGTTTATAGACCGTGTTGCCGTCGTTCTTCTCCGGCGTGTTCCCGACATAGGTTGCGTCCTTGTCGGGGTTGCCGCCCCAGCCGGCCGCGGTGCCGATAAGGCGGTGGACCGGATCGACCTTGCCCTTGGGACCAAAGGCGCCCTTGAAGTCCTTCATGGTGGACGCCAGCGCCAGCAGCGCGTCGCGCACTTTCTTATGGCTGCCGGGATCGTAGCTCGGCACCTCGAACCTGCCGGCGCCGTTCTGCGTCACGCGGACGCTGTCCTGAACCGCGTGGACCTTCTTCAGATCGTCCGGGTCGCCGGGATCTACGAGGACGCGCATCAGCAGCGCCATGTAGCGCGTGCCCATCTCCTTCCTGGTGAACGTGTAGGTGCCGGCCTTGTAGATCACGCGCGGCGTGAACTGATCCTGGTCAACGACCTGGATCGAGCGGAAGCGCTTGCCGGCGTCGGGGAGCGTGACCGTGACGGGGCCGGCGTCCAGATCGATGACGGCGAAGGAGTAAAGCGTGTCGCGGTTCAGCCGGATGATCGACTGGCGTTCGATCGACGCCGGTTCGCGCGTATGGTTGAATTTTCCGAGGGTGCCGTCCTTCAGCAGGTTGCTGAAGTACATATCCGTTTCGGCCCGTACGAAATTGTCCGGGTTGACCGGGACCGGCGTGGTCGCCGACTGGCCGAGTGCGCCGCCGATCATGGCAAGCGTCAAGGCGGCGCTGAAAAGCAGGGGCTGGATCTTCATGGTCGCTCCATTTCGACACCAGGATTGGCGGGGGCGAAGACAGGTTGGGATTTGGCTTCTCCGGCATGCCGGTGGTTCAGTGAGGGCAGACGTCCCAGAAGCCCTGGGTGCGCTGCGGATCGGTGTAGAACCAGCAGTAGCCAGGCGCCGGGGCTTGCGAGTTCGCATAGGCGTATGCCGCCCCGGCCGTGACGAAGCCGATCGCGGCGCCCGAGGCGATCGCCAAGCCGGGATGCCACCAGTAGGAGGCCGGACGGACCCAGGGTCCAGGGAGATAGCCGGGGCGGTAACCGGGCCGGACGAAGCCGCTTCGGCCAGCGATGACGTTGCCTCGCGGGCCACGGGCGACGTAGCCCCTGCCGCCGATGGCACCGCGCGGACCGCGGGCGACGAAGCCGCGGCCGGCGATGGCGCCGCCCCGCGGGCCGACCACGACGCCGCGACGGAAGCCGCCGCCACCGAGCTGGACGTCCTCCACGAGGTTGGGGGCCGCTGCGCCAACCTGCGGGACGAGCGGCATGGCCGCGGCCGTTGCCTGTTGCGGCAGGAGAAGGCAGGCTAACAGCAGCGCAGACGACAGGCGAATGACGTTCATGGTGTCTCTCCATGGCCCGCTAGGAGCGGTTTTCAGCGAAAGATTGTCTTCCAGTCGGTCTTCATGTCGACCACGGTCCAACCCTTGGCGGCGGCCTCGTCGAGGGCCTTGTCGAGCCTGCCGATATGCGAGGTCCGGTCGTAGGCCCATTCGCGCTCCGCGTCGGTGTGATGGACGATGAGCGCGAGGCGGGAGCCAAGTCCTCCGACGGTGTACTGGAGCATCTGAAGATCCCCGTCGGAATTGCCGAAGGCGAGGATCGGGCGCCGGCCGATGAAGCGGTTGATGCCGACCGGCTTGCCCGGTCCGTCGTCGATGAACTCGTTCTTGGGTTCCTTGAAGAGCTCGGGCTTGCCGTCCACCGTCAGCCGGAACTTGACCACGCCGGATGAGCCGACGACCTGCTCGGGCGGAATGCCGTACACCTTCTCGGCGAAGACGCGCATGAACTCGACGCCGCCTCCGGAAACGATGAAGGTCTTGAAGCCGTTGGCGCGGAGATAGGCGAGCAGCTCGAGCTGCGGCTGGTAGACCATCTCGGTGTAGGGGCGCTGCTTGGTCGGGTGGCGGGCGATCGACAACCACTTGTCTACGGCGGCATTAAACGCATCGGTGGTCATTCCCGCATGCGTCAGTGCCATTGCCTGCAAGACGCCCTTGCCACCGTTCGCCGAAAGCGCCTTGAGGTCGCGGGCGAGCACCGAACGATAGGGCTCCGTAGCCTGCAACGCAGGCTTCTCGGCCGCCATCCGCTTGACCTCGTCGAAGGCGAACTGGAGCTGGAAATAGACCGGCTGCTCGGCCCAGAGCGTGCCGTCATTGTCGAAGGTCGCGATCCGCTCGGCCGGCCTGACGAAGTCGGGCCCGCCCTCGCGGGTCACCTTGCCGACGAAATCGAGGATGGCCTGCTTGCTCTTGCCCTCGTTCCAGGACGGCAGCGGGTCGGCCTGGGCGAAAGCGCCGGCGCTCCAGGCGCAGGAGGCGGCGAGGAACAGCGCGGCGACCGCGATGCGGAATTTCGACATGGGACTCTCCTTCGAATCTCGTTCGCAGCGCTCGGCTCACGATGCGGGCTGCGGCTGCGGGAAGGTCCATTTGCCGTTCAGGATTTCGGCGCGCGGGCGATAGAGCCGCACCGTGTAGTTCCAGCCGGCCATGGTCGGCAGGCAGTTGGCGATCTTGCCGTCGCAGCCGCCGAACTGGATGGCGATCGAGCCGTCGGCGCTCTTCTTCGCGGTCAGGTTGTTGAGCGTGTAGGCGTCGTAGGGGTTCTTCTGGTAGTAGCCCTCGGCATTGTAGAGGCTGACCGACCAGAAGCCGTTGACCGGCACGTCCCTGACATTGAGCCTGTAGACCGCCTTGCCGTCATTTCCGCTCGGGGTGATGTTGAGATAGGTCGCGTCCCTGTCGGGATTGCCGCCCCAGGCCGACGCCGACCCGATCAGATGCCGAGTCGGATCGACCTCCTTCTTCGTTCCGAAGGCCTTTTTGAAGTCGGGAATGGTCGAGCCGAGGACGATCAGCGCATCGCGCACCTTCTTCTGGCTGGCCTGATCCCAGTTCGGCACCTCGAACTTGCCGGAGTTCTTCTGGCCGACCTTGATCGCATCCTGCAGGGCATGGACTTGCTGAATATCCTTGGGTTCAGAAGGATCGACCAGGGTCCGGATGGCGACGGCGACGTAGCGCGTGCCCGCGCTGGCCCTGGTCAAGGTGTGAGTACCTGCGCCGTAGTAGACGGCCGGCGTATAGTGATCCTCGCTGATCACCTGCATCGACATGAAGCGCTTGCCGGCATCCGGCAAGGTGATCGTCACCGGCCCGGCATCGAGATCGAACACCGCCGCCGAATAGAGCGTGTCGCGGTTGAGGCGGATGACGGTCTGGTTGTCGATCGAGGCCGGCTCGCGACGATGCAGGAACTTCCCGAAGCTGCCGTCCTTCGCCATGTTGCTCATGTAGAGATCGGTTTCGGCGCGGACGAAGTTGTCTACGCCGACCGGCTTGGAGGCCCCCCCGATGGCCTGCGCCTGTGCGCCTGCCGAGCCTGCCACGAGCATGGCGAGGGCCGAGATCATCTGTCTGGTCATCGTGAGGCACGTCCTTTTCATCAAACCGCGCGCGCCAGCGGCGGCGCTTTCCATTTTCCGTTCAACGCGGTCGATTTCGGCCAATACAGGCGCATCACCACGAAGAACGGACCCTTGGGCGCAGGGAGCCAGTTAGGCTCGCCATCCTTCCCCGGCGACTGGTTCTGGACGGCAATGGTGATGCCGCCGTCCGGGTCGCGCTTCAGCGACGGCAGCATCGACGAGTTGATCAGGTAGCGATTGATCGGATTGGCGTAGAGCAGGCTCGCCGGCAGCTCGTACATGGTCAGCGACCAGAAGGCGTTGACCGGCGGGAGTTGGCCGGGCGCGAAGCGCAGGACATAGCGGTTGGCGCCTTCCATCTTTTGCCCGGTAGAATCGACGAAATAGAGCGGGTAGATCGCCTCCTGCTTCGAATTTCCGTAGATACCCAGCACGGCGGCCGACATCCGAGCCATGTAGTCGTTCTTGAGGAAGGCCCGCGTGCCGAAGCCGTCGGCGCTGGTGCGCTTGCCGGTATCGAGTTGCGTTGCCTTGTAGTCTGCGAAGGCTTTCCAGGCATCGGCCATGCCGTCCTGCAGGGCTTGGCGAATTTCCGGCGAGAGCGCGGCGGCGTCGAACCGCTTACCGGCGCCGATCCCGATCCTGGCGAAGCGCGCCATCAACGCCCGCTCGGACGGATGGGGCGGGCAGAACTGCAAGAGGAAGTTCAGGAGGCCGAAGAATTCGAGCGAACTGCGCTCCTGCTCGGGGCCGAGCGGCTTTGCGAACGCCACAGCGGGCGCGGCTGCAGACGCGGATTGGCCCAGGAACTGCGAGAGTGGCTGGACCTTGTAGCCGGCCTGGACCGCCTTGACCTTCTCGATATCGGCCGGATCGAAAAGCTGCGTCCGATAGAGCACGAAGGCGAAATCGGTCTCGCAGCGGATCACCGACTTGATGCCCTTGGGCTTGCGGCCTTTCCAGGCTGGCCCAGCGAGCAGATGGCTGTCGACGCCGTTGCCGGTGGCCCGGCTCCCGACATAGGCAAAGTCGAAGGTGTACAGGTCGATGAACTGCAGCGAATAGTAGCGCCCCTTCTCAACCGCTGGCACGGTGAAGACGAGCGGTTCTGCCCGCAGGTCGGCGCCGACATAGGAATAGGGCGTGTCGGAATTAGGCGTCTGGATAGCCTTGTCCTCGGGCGTATAGACCCGCGCATTGTTGACCAGCGTGTTCCAGGGCGCCTTGTATTCCGAGCTGCCGCGATCGACGAAATAGGAATGCTGGATGCGGTAGCTGTCGACCATGGGGAAGCCGTAGATCGTGGCCTCCCTGGCGATCGCGCGCGCTTCGCTTGCCGACAGCGTCTGGGCGAAAGCAGGTAGCGGCGTCATGACGCTGCTGACGAGCAGGGACGCCCCACCCATCAGGATCGAACGCCGGCTCGGCATCGCTCCGCGCTGTTCTCCTGGAATCCAATCCATGATGGTCCTCGATGCAAAGGGAATCGGCCGGCGGTTTGCCGGCCGACAGGATCGGGAGGACTATTTCGGCGCCGCCTTGGCGGCGTTGGCCTTGATCTTCATCTCGACGTCGCGCGCGACCTGGTCGATCGAGAAGCTCGGAGCTTCCTGGCTCGGCGGATATTCGATGAAGGTCTGGAGGAAGCCGGCGGCCTTGGTCACCAACCAGCCGGCCAGATAGACGTTGTCGACCAGCCAGGCATTGTACTGATCCGAGACGATGTCGGCGCGCTCGAACGGGTCCATGCGCAGATTGAAGATTTTTGGCACGCGCAGGCAGACGAAGGGCTCTTTCCAGACGTCGAAGCCGCCGGGGTATTTCATCTCGCAGAAGACCGCCTTCCAGTTCTCATGCCGAAAGGCGACAAGCACGCCGTCATCGTTGAAATAGGCGAATTCGGTGCGGTTGCCCTTGGGCTGCTGGCCGGTGAGATAGGGCAGCTGGTTGTAGCCATCGAGATGGACCTTGAAGGTCTTGCCTTCGATCGGGGCGCCCTTCAGCAGGCGGTCCTTGATGTCGGTGTCGCCGGTCGCCGCAAGCAGGGTCGGGAACCAGTCGAGGCCGGAGAACATCTCGTTGGAGATTTCGCCCGGCTTGATGCGGCCAGGCCAGCGGATCATCGCAGGCACGCGGAAGGCGCCTTCCCAGTTCGAATCCTTCTCGTTGCGGAAAGGCGAGGTCGCCGCATCCGGCCAGGAGAAGCGGTTGGGGCCGTTGTCGGTGGCGTAGATGACGATCGTGTTGTTGGCGATGCCGAGATCGTCGACTGCCTTCAGCAGCTTGCCGACATCTCCGTCATGCTCGAGCATGCCGTCGGCATAGTCGTTGCCGGGCATGCCGCTCTTGCCCTTGTTGGCTTCGCGGATATGCGTGAAGACGTGCATGCGGGTGGTGTTCATCCAGGTGAAGAACGGCTTGTTGGCCCGCACCTGACGCTGCATGAAATCGATCGCGCCGGCGGTCGTCTCGTCGTCGATGGTTTCCATCCGCTTCTTGGTGAGCGGGCCGGTATCCTCGATCTTGCCGTCGGCCGAGGCCTTGAGGACGCCGCGCGGGGAAGCAGCCTTCACATAAGCGGCGTCGCTCTTCGGCCAATAGGGCCGCTCGGGCTCTTCCTCGGCGTTGAGGTGGTAGAGATTGCCGAAGAACTCGTCGAAGCCATGCCGGACCGGCAGGTACTCGTCACGGTCGCCGAGATGGTTCTTGCCGAATTGTCCGGTCGTGTAGCCGCGCGCCTTGAGCGCCTGGGCGATGGTGATGTCACGGTCCTGCAGGCCGACCGGCGCGCCGGGAATGCCGACCTTGGTCAGGCCGGTGCGCTTTGGCGTCTGGCCCGTGATGAAGGAGGAGCGACCGGCCGTGCAGCTGTTCTCCGCGTAATAGTCGGTGAACATCATGCCTTCCCTGGCGATGCGGTCGATGTTCGGCGTCTTGTAGCCGACCAGCCCATGCGTATAGGCGCTGATGTTGGACTGGCCGATATCGTCGCCGAAGATCACCAGGATGTTGGGACGGGTCGGGGCCGGCGCAGTCTGGGCCTTGCTCGGGCCCGCCGACAGGCCGAGGACCAGCCCCAACGCTGCGGCAGCCAAAAATTTATGGCGTTCCATGAAGCACTCCCGGTTCCGGATCGCCGCTCTGGGTCAGGCTCGATACCAAGAACACCGATCCAAGCGCGCCGAGGAATGCTCGCATGGCGTGTTGAGGCGCTTAAGGATGTAACGGTTACGATAGGGGAGCACGCCTGTGGCTCATGCATCAATGCGCTGCCGACTGAACCCCGAGCTCCGAGCAAAGTGACGCGACAACCACGTCCGCGATAGCGTCGATCGCTGCAAAACAGGGCGTAGAGGCGGCGCGCAGGTCACGGAAGTCGCCACATCTGATCTCGCCATTGCGCAGATCGCTGGCCCGCCAGGAAAACCGCCTGGAATCGCCCATCTCGCGCACGACAACGTCGAGCGCATAGGCGTTATGGGGCTGCGCCAGGAGGTCGTTGAGCGCGCGGGTTGCCGCGATGTGCTCCACCGGCGGAACGGCAAAAACCTTGAAATGCGCCTGGTTCAGACGGATCGCAAGAGCGTCTGCAAAGAGCCCCGCCCGCAATGCCGTCTCAGTATCGGACTGTACGGTCTGATCCTTGAGCAAGATCGTCGAATGGTGCGGCTCCGTCAGGCCGACCCGCGAAAGGGCGGGCTGCAAGGGCTCCTCACCGCTCCCGGCAGCTGACGACCAACTGAACACCGGAGCATAGCTGCCGGGCGGAATGGATATCCTGACCGGCACGTCTGCGCCGCTCCCATCGTAATGGGCCGTGAGCGCGGACCGAAGGCGTGTCGCCTCGATCCTCACAATCGGATCGATGTTGGGATCGAACGTCTCGTCACGGCCAAAGACATCGACGCCGATGAGGTAAGCCTTGATCCGGTCGGCGTGTCCTGCGACCGCCTGATTCACCACGAAGGACAGGAAGCGGCGGTTTCTTTCCGAGAGCCGCAATGTCTCCGAGGCCAACAACTCATCGAGTGCAGCCAGGATATCGTCAACCGGAGGTTGCGTTTCACGCCGACCTAAAACCTGCCTATCCATCGCTCCGCCCCAAGCTAGGATTTCCGTCTCGTCGTCTTATCGTGAGAGCTTCAGGCTACCTTAGCGCTCAGATGCCGGCAAGGCGGAAGCGCGCGCGCCGTTCTGCGCTGTGCTCATATGGCTTAAGCAAGTCTGATCAGGATATCTTGCTCTGTAGCCGATGCGAGCGCCTGATATTCCTGCATCCGCGCCGGCCCGACCGGCGCCGGGCACTTGCTCCAATAGCTTATAGCCTCGCAGGCTGTTTCATACGCTTCACAGAGTTCGACCAGTCTCTGGTCATGGCGAAAGCGTTGCTGCAGCGCCGCACGCCGTTCCGGCCAGCGGAGCATGAGCCGCGCAAGCCCACGCTTTTGTGCCTGGTCCATGGCCACCTCCGGACACGGTAAGAGCCGGTTAGGCTCATACTGCGCGATCGCTGGTCCAGATGTAGATTTAACCGTTACCGACCGATGCAGCCAGCGAGGGCGCGACGTTCCATGAGCGTTCTCGGGGATTCGTCGACAAGGACATGGGAACCTGAAAGCTGACCGTAACTGTTACTAAAGGCTCGACGCCGCCCGGTTCATCATCGCCTCTAACCTTGACCCTTTATCAGAATCAGGATCAGCTTGACGTCAATTCAGCGCGGGGGTGTCTGACATGAAGCGATTGAGAGCCGCTTTTATTGCTTCCGCGAGCTGCCTGTGCGCTGCCCTGCCGTTCAACCCGGCCTACGCCACGGAAGGCGGCGCAAGTCTGTACGTTCCGGGCCTGCGGGGTCCATTGGCCGGCGTGGTGCCGCCTCCCGGGTTTTATTTCGAGAATGATTTTTATAGCTATTCCGGGCGGCTTTCGGCAGCGACGCAAACGCAGCTCGGCGGCGCGGTCCTGAGCAATGTCAAGGTTCAGGCCCGGATCAACTTCCTGACGCCGACCTGGGTCACACCGGTCGAGGTCCTCGGCGGCAATCTGGGCTTCGCGGTCACGCTGCCCTTCGGCGTCCCCCGGATCAGCGCGGGCGCCCTGATCACGGCCCCGCGGCTGGGCCGTGTCTTCGGCTTCAAGCAGCGAGATGCAACCCTCAATATCGGCGACCCCGTCGTCTCCAGCTTCGTCGGCTGGCATTCCGGCAATTTCCATTGGTCGGTCGGCGCCTCCGTCAATATCCCGGGAGGCGCCTACCAGGACGGCGAGCTGTCGAACGTCGCCCTGAACCGCTGGATCGGCGACGTCTACGCCGCCGGGACCTGGCTCGACCCCAAAATCGGGCTCGATATTTCAGGCGCCGTCGGCTTCGAGATCAACGGCAAGAACAATGCGACCGACTACAAGAGCGGCAACGCCTTCCATGCCGATCTTTCCGTCAGCCAGTATCTCAGCAAGGAGTTCTCGATCGGCGTGCTGGCCTCGCACTACCAGCAGGTCAGCGGCGATAGCGGCAGCGGGGCGTCGCTTGGTTCCTATAAGGGCCGCGTGACTGCGGTTGGTGGAACGATCGCCTACACCTTCGACGTTGCTGGGACGCCGGTTTCCGCACGACTGAAGGTTTTGCGGGAAGTCGATGTCGAGAACCGCTCGCGCGGCACGATCGGCCTGATCAGCATCGGCTTCCCGATCGGTTACGTCGCGAAGCCGCCGCAGCCGGCCGGTCCGCAGGTCGTCAAGCACTGAAGTCATCAAGTGCCGAAACAGAGCTCCAGCGGAAAGCCGCCGAGCCGTAATGCGGGCCGAGCCTTCGACCGCATCAGCGGGCGCAGCGGTCATAGGGCGTCTCGACCTCCGGGAATTCCGGGTCGAACCGCACCAGGCTGTCGTCTCCATTGAAGCGGACGGAGATGGTCATTGTGTCGAACATGATCTCGCTCTCGCAGCCGAGGAGGAATGTCAGGATATCCCCCTTGTGCTTCGATGAAATCAGATCGCAGGTCGCTCGCGCGCCCCTCACATGCTTGCCGCTGACGATGAACCCTGACCAGGAGTCGCCGAACTGCCTGTTGAAGACCAACCGGCCATTGCGCTTGGTAAAGACCTGGTCGCAGCTCGCCGCGCTCGTGGCCCAGGCCCCCTGCAGCCGTTCTGGGGATGCCCAACCTGGGCGATCCGAGATTGCGACAGCAGCGCCGGCTAGCAGCAGCACAAGGATTGTTCTTATCTGCCTCATCGATCACCCGTTCGGTTCAGCGGCCGGACTTGGTCGGTCGCGTCTTTGGAAAGAGTCGCGAGCGAAGTGTCGCGAACGGGCATTTTCCGCTGGATCGATGGAGGCCGAAAGGTGCGCGTGACAGGTAACTGTTACACCCGGCAAAGCCACGCCCACATCCGCGCTGGAGCCGTTCTTGCCAAACCAGCGACCCCGAAGCCGAGCTCCGACTGCTCAAGCTACGCAATCTGGTGCGCACCAAGGCCGGGGCGAACGATGACGGTGATAAGCGGATCAACCGCGTCGCGGTATTGGCCGAGCTCAAGGTCGCCCATGAAGACCAGCTCTACCCCACCGAAGACGCCTTCCCGCCGATAGGCACGCTCATTGCGCGACCGATCGTCGGCGAGGCAGCCGCAATGGCATGCGAACCCGGGCTGCCGCTGATCATTCATGGCGCGGGTGGCATGGGCAAGACAGTCCTGATGCAGAGCCTAGCTGCGACGCTGGGCCTGCGTGACCAGGTCGTGATCTTTGACGGGTTTGGTGCAGGTCGCTGGCGCGATCCCGCCGACGGCCGGCACCGTTCTGAAAAGACCCTGGTCCATCTTGCCAACCTCCTCGCCGGACATGGCCTGTGCGACATCCTGCTACCGATCTCGGAGCCCTCCAGCCTGCTCCGCGCTTTCCGCCAACGACTGACACAGGCGGTGACCACGGCACGACAGGCCTCGGACGAAGCGGGCGTTGTGCTGAGGCGAGGCGCAATGCGAGCCGCGCGATCGATTGGCATAATTTGGCTAGCAAGGGCAAAGCCGGCAAGGCGTTCGATCCCGGCAAGGCCTCCGAGCGGCTTGATGATATCGGTTTCGCTTATGTGGAGCTGTTGGCCGGGAACGACACGCGCGTCGCTGAGTTCTTCGCGCGCCGAGGCGATGGCATAGCGTACTCCAAATTCTGCGACCTGTTCGACCTAATTGAGCGCCAGCGCTGCTGCCCCCACCCACCCGATGACCGTGTGATGCGACGATTGCAGCAATGCCGTACGCCCGCGCGGAGCCTCTGGGCGGCAGCATTACAATATTCAGATCGGGATCCTGCAAGAGACAAGCGGCTCATTGCCCGGCTTGCTGCTGCGCCATCCGAAGCGCGCTCTCGCCATGTCGCTCTATGGTGATCCCTTTATCCGACAGAACGGTTAGCTTGGCCGGCACCCTCCCGTCCCCAAAATTCTATCTCGGGTCCCACCGAAGCGACATCAGCTCATGCAGTCAAATGCGGCTATGTGCTGACACGTGACACGTAGAGGTCGATTTTGACCAATGGCTGGCAGACGACCGAGGGCCGCCTCCAATACGGCGGCCCTCCTTTTTCTATTGACGATGGGGTCGTTCCTAATGCGGGTTGCCGGAAATCGCACTCAGCCTTGGAGGCAATCACGAGCTGCTGTCAGGATTGGTCCACTTATCGCGAGGCTGCCAACTCTTTGATTTGTCACTCTGCGGGAACGTCGAGAGTGCGACAGAGTTCTCGCCACTCGCGAGTGGAGAGGCCGCTCGTTGCCGCCGAAACTCTTTCCCCAGAAACCATCCGCTTCACCGCTTCGATTGCGGTGCGGGAAAGCGACGCGGCGCCCATCCGGTGTTCCATAAAGGCTTCATGGCTTATGGGAACCCAGCGCTTCATAATTTCGAGCATCGCTTCCGCATAAACGCGGATCTCATACTGAGCATGAGGATCTGCCCTGAGACGGAGGAACCCCATGAGGTTATGCAGATTGGCTTTCCAGTACCACTGCGTATAGGTGTTTAGTGTCAGGTTCATCCGGGCAAGCTCCCGAGCCAACCCCGACCGATCTACATCAACGGAGTGGCCTTCGGCTTCTTCGTTGAGCATCCAAGCGTAATTGGAATAGGTTCGCTCCGCGTCACTGGTCAGCAGTTCAAGAACGCGTCGGGCTTCATCGCCCTCGAGGATTTCGCCTCTACCCTGCCTGTTAATGCTGGATTGTGCCGCTAGATGCTGCTGCTCTGGAATGTAGAATTCCTTGTCGAGGATCGAATAGCGAGCGGAGTATTCGTTGACGCTTGCAGTCCGGTGTCGAATCCACTGCCGGGCCACGAAGATCGGTAGCTTCACATGGAATTTGATATCCGCCATTTCGAAAGGCGTCGTATGCCAATGACGCATCAGGTACATGATAAGGCCGCGATCTTCACTCACCTTCTTTGTGCCGCGGCCATAAGAAACGCGTGCGGCCTGCACTACCGCGCTATCGTCACCCATGTAGTCGATGACGCGAACGAAGCCGTGATCCAGAACGGGAAAAGGCTCATAAAGAATCTCTTCCAGTGCGGCGACAGTTGGGCGGAGTGTCTGGGACGCCGCCGCTCGGCTCTGCCGGATCTCTTCGAGTTGGTGGCCGGTGATGCTCATCGGATTCCTTTCACGTGCAGCAATCGAGTACGGCACCGCTCGGCTGCTAGCAAGATTGCCTTTGGCCACTTTGGCGCAACAGCGCGGGCATCGATCACCGCAGCCTCCCCAGCCTGACGGCATGACACCGAGCGAACAGATGCGGACTGTGGCAGTCGACAATGCGATACGTCGGACGGCCTTGGGAAGCCCACGCATGCCGTATTTCATGATGTCACGATATGGATGCCTTAACGAATACGGAAGGCAATGGCGCTCATGGCCGGCGCCCGACGGCACGACGATCGACCAGATCGCCTGGCTGGTCAGCGAGATCCAGCGCAACCCGGATTCGCGCCGATTGATCATCTCGGCCTGGAACCCGGTCGACATTCCGAAGATGGCGCTGGCGCCCTGCCATTGCCTGTTCCAGTTCTTCGTCCTGGACGGCAAGCTCTCCTGCCAGCTCTATCAGCGCTCGGCCGATGTCCTGCTCGGCGTGCCCTTCAACATCGCGAGTTACGCGCTACTGACGCATATGGTGGCGCAGGTGACGGGGCTGGCGGTGGGCGACTTCGTTCATTCCTTCGGCGACACGCATCTTTATGTGAACCATGTCGACCAGGCCCGGCTGCAATTGACGCGAGAGTTGCGCCCCCTGCCGAAGCTGACGCTGAATCCGGATGTGAAGCGGCTGGAGGATTTCTCCTTCGTGGATGTGCTCATCGAAGGCTACGATCCGCACCCGGCAATCAAGGCGCCGATCGCGGTCTAGAGGGGGCGCTGCCGAGCCGGGTCGTCAGCGCTCGAAGGCGGCGTCGATGGGGACGCGATAGCCGTTGACGAGGCGGTTGGTCTCGTTGGCCATGCCCACGACCGCCATGAGCTCGCCGAACATGGCCTCGCTCATGCCGGCCTTGGCTGCCGCCGCCGAGTGGCTGGCGATGCAATAGCCGCAGCTATTCGTCACGCTGACGGCGAGATAGACCATCTCCTTGACCAGCGGGTCGAGAGCGCCCGGCGCCATGACCTCCTTGACGCTCTCCCAGGTCCGGCGCAGCGAGACGGGGTCGCGCGCGAGATATTTCCAGAAATTGTTGACGTCCTTGAGGTTTCGCGAAGTCATGATGTCGTCGAACACGGCGCGGACCTCCGGCGAGGCATCGGCGTATTCGATCGGTGTCGGCTTGCCCATGGTGGTTCCCTCCAGATGGCGATCTGTTTGTCGGAGCCGGCGGCGTCGCCAATCGCGACCGGCTTAGAGCGTTTTCGAGCGAAGTGGATACCGGTTCCCTCGCGACAAACGCGAAGCGTTTGCGCGGAGAAAACGCGTTAAAACAAAGATCTAGCTGGCGCTGCCGATCGCCCCGCAATCCGTGGACGCCAGAGCCTTGCGCGAAAAAGTGGGTACCGGTTTTTCGCAGGAGCAATGCTCTCAATTCCTGGAATCAGTCACGCGGCGGGGCTCCGGCTCAGTCCTGCGCGAAGCGCTGCGGCTTCAGCGCGGCGTGGAAGCAGTTGACCATGGTCACGGCGTCAAACACCGGCACGCGGAAGCGCTGCGCGATATCGGCGCTGAACGGCGTCAGATTGGTGCATTCGGAGACGATCGCGCCGATGTCGGGATGCCGGGTCATCAGCGTGCCGGCTGTCGCCAGCACCTCCTCGCGCAAGACTTCGAAGGGCACGCTGTCGTCGCCGTCGCGGATCGAGCGGACGAATTCCGAGGTCGGGGGCATGCCGACGACCGGCGTGTCGGCGGCGACGCCCGCGGCCTCGAGATAGCGGCCCGTCAGGGCATCGCCGTTATAGGTCAGGATGCCGACCTTCTTGTTGCTGGGGATGATGCGCTCGACCATCGGCACCTGCAGCAATGCGCTCGTCGCCACCGGCACTGAGCAGAAATCGGCGAGCTCGCGCTGATAGATCGACAGGAAGCCGCAGGTCGTGGTGATGCCGTCGACGCCGGCCTCGATCAGCTCCTGGGCGGCGGCCTTGAACGGCTCGAGCAGGCTGACATTGTGCATCTCCGTCATCCGCGACGGCACGGCATCGGCGACGATGCGATACTGCACCGGGAACGACCAGGTGCCGGCATGGCCGATATCGCCATGGAACCGGCGGAAATGGCTCTTCACCATCAGGATGCCGAGGGTGACGCCGTAATAGGTCTTCTTCATGGGCTGCATGGGCGATGTCCTGAGATAAGCGAGGGGACGAGAGTGCCCCGCTCATGGGCTGCGCCGGCGCAGATATTCGCCGGCGAAGAGAAGCAGCGTCATCACCACCAGCAGGATCGTGGCGACGGCTGCCAGCGTCGGATTGATCTGGAGCAGCATATCGCTCCACATCTGGCGCGGCAGCGTCGAGACCGCGCCGCCAGTCACGAACAGGGCGATGGTGAGTTCGTCGAAGGATGTGATGAAGGCGAACAGGAAGGCGGCGATCAGGCCCGGCCTGATCTGCGGCAGGGTGATGCGCCAGAGTGTGCGCAGCGGGCTGGCGCCCAGCGTCGAGGCCGCCTGGTCGTAGCGTTGGTCATAGGTGCTGAGCACCGCCATCACCGTGATGACGACATAGGGCACTGCCAGGACGGCATGACCGATGATGAGGCCGGTGATCGTCCCGACCAGTTCAAGCCGCGAATAGAGGTAAAACAGCGCCACCGCGATGACGACGCGCGGCACGATCAATGGCGACAGGACCAGGGCGAGAACCGCCGTCTTGCCCGGGATCCGCCGCCGCGTCAGGGCGAAGGCGGCCATCGTCCCGATCAGCAGCGCCACCAGCCCCGACATCGTGGCGATGGCGAAAGAGTTGTAGGTCGCGCTGATCCAGTCCGGCGAGGAGAGATAGGTCTGGTACCAGCGCAGCGAGAAGCCGCGCGGCGGAAACTCGACGGCGGCGCCTGCGGTGAAGGAGGCGGGGATGACGAAAAGCGCCGGCAGGATCAGGAAGCCGATGACCAGGCCGAAGGCGAGCCGCAGCGCAGCCTTGCCGAGCACGCCCTGTACGCTCCCCGGCATGATCTGCTCCCAGCGCTCGGCGACCGCCGCGCAGAGATTGCCGAGGGCACTGAGGATGGCGCCGCCCAGGCGCACGCCGATGCGCCCCAGCATGGAGGGGCGGGAGCGGCCGAGCGATGCCGAGGCGCCGGCCAGCGTCGCCATGCCGACGACGCGGTCATAGAGCGCGAAGACCAGCAGCGCCGCCGCCAGCAGGAAGACGGCAAGCGCGCCGGCAAAGCCCCAGTTCAGCAGCTCCTGGACCTGCGTGATGATGACCTGTGTGATCATCGTCTCCCGGGCGCCGCCAAGTAGCGCGGGCGTGATGAAGAACCCGAGCGAGGTGATGAACACCATGATGCAGGCGGCGCTGACGCCGGGCATGGATTGCGGGAAATAGATCCGCCAGAAGGTCTGGCCGCGCCGGGCGCCAAGCGTGTCGGCGGCCCGCGCGAGATTGGGGTCGATCGTCTGCATCACCGGCAGCATGGTCATGATCGCCAGCGGGATCATGGCATGGCTCATGCCGATCAGCGTTCCGGTCAGGTTGTAGATCAGCGCGACCGGAGCATCGGTGATGCCCAGGGAGATCAGCAGGCGGTTGATCGCGCCATTGCGTCCGAGCAGGATCATCCAGGCGAAGGTCCGCACCAGGAAGCTCGTCCAGAACGGCACGAGCACCCAGATCATCAGGCTGTTGCGTCGCTTGGCCGAGGCGGTGGCGAGGAGATAGGCGACGGGATAGGCGCCCAGGATCGAGACCAGCGTGGTCCAGAACGCGATCTTGAAGGTGATCGCCAGCACATTGGCGTAGATCGGGTCGGAGACGATGCGCAGATAGTTCTGGGCCGTCATCTCGCCTGCCGGCGTGCGGACCGAAAGGGTCAGCAATTGCAGCACCGGGTAGACGAAGAAGGCGCCCAGGAACAGGGCGATCGGCAGCAGCGGCCAGAGCGCAAGCAGCGGCGATAGCGGCCAGGAGCGCGCGGCCGGGCGCAGTGTCGTCACCTCGCTGGTCACGGCGTGGCCGCCGGCAGCAGGACCGTATCCTCGCCGCTCCAGCTGACGAAAACCTCCTCGCCCTGATTGGGCACGCCATTGGCGGTGGTCAACTGCTTGGCGACGAGCATTCCGCCCTGCTCGGTGCGGACATGGATCTTGGTGACGCCGCCGGCGAAGACGACATCCTGCAGTCGGCCGCGCAGCATATTGCCCGGCGGGCCCGCATCGCGCGTCACGCGCAGGCTCTCGGGCCGCACCATCCAGCACAGGCGCTCCTCGGCCTTGAAGCGCGCATCCGGCCGGGCCTCGAAGGTCGCGCCGGCCTGGTCGCTGATCACGGCCTTCTCGCCCATCGCTTGGACGACGCCGTCGAGGATGTTGGATTCGCCGAGGAAGCTCGCCGCGAAGATGCTCTTGGGCCGGAAATAGAGATCATCGGGCGTACCGACCTGCTCGATGCGGGCATTGTTCATCAGGCAGATCCTGTCTGACATCGCCAACGCCTCCTCCTGATCGTGGGTGACGTAGAGGACGGTGATGCCGATCTCGGTGTGGAGGCGCTTGATCTCCATCTGCATGTGGTCGCGCAGATTCTTGTCGAGTGCGCCCAGCGGCTCGTCCATCAGCACGATCGACGGGCTGTAGACGATGCAGCGGGCCAGCGCGATGCGCTGTTGCTGCCCGCCCGAGAGCTCGCGCGGAAACCGGTCGGCGACCTGGGGCAGCTTGATGATGTCCAGAACGCGGCGCACCTCGCGCTCCACCTCCACTGCGGGCAGGCGGCGCATATGCAGCGGAAAGGCGATGTTTTCGAACACCGTCAGGTGCGGAAACAGCGCATAGTTCTGGAACACCATGCCGATGCCCCGCTTGAACGGCGGGAGCCTGGTGGAGCAATGGCCGTCGATCCAGACCTCGCCTGTGGTCGGGCTGGTGAGCCCGGCCACGATCGAGAGCAGTGTCGTCTTGCCCGAGCCGGATGGCCCCAGCAGGGTCAGGAACTCGCCCTCGGCCATATCGAGATCGGTGCTGTCGAGTGCCGCGACCTCGCCATAGCGCTTCGACACCTCCACGATGCTCAGCTTCTTCAGTGACTTGTTCTCGGGCGATTTGTTGTTCTCGGGCAATTTGCCGATGGCCATGGCGTGTCGGTCCGCAGCCGTCAGCGCAGCAGCCAGGCGTTGAAGCGGTCGAACATCTTGTCCTTGTTGGCGCCCCACCAGTCGTCGTTGATCTGGGCCATGCCTTTGAAATTCTCGGGCGCGGTCGGCAGAAATTTCGCCCGCTCCGGCGCGATCTTGTCGAAGGCCGCAGGGTTGGTCGGGCCATAGGCGAGGGCGCTGGTATAGGCGGCCTGCCGCGCGCCGTTGGCGCAGTATTTGATGAAGCGCTTGGCGAGCGCGGCGCGCGGCGAGCCTTTCGGGATCGCCCAGCCTTCGAGGCCATAGAGCGCCTGGTTCCAGATCAGCTGGACCGGCGCGCCGCTGTCGATCGCGGCCTGAATGCGCGCATTGCTGCTGTAGAGCATGTCGACCTCGCCGCTCTGCAGCAACTGGGTCGTCTGGCCGAAGCTCGCCCACCAGACGCTGACATGCGGCTTGATCTCGTCGAGTTTCCGGAAGGCGCGGTCGACGTCGAGCGGGTAGAGCTTGTCGAGCGGAACGCCGTCGGCCAGCAGCGCGCCTTCCAGGACGATGATCGGGCTCTTGGGCAGCGAACGGCGGCCGGGGAATTTCTTCACGTCGAAGAAATCCGCCCAGCTGTTGGGCGCGGTCTTCATCGTGTCCTTGCGATAGGCGAGCAGGCTGGCGAAGACGTTGGTGCCCATCCAGTCGGGCTGGCGCGCCGCCGGGATGAGCGCATCCATCTCGGGCCCGCTCCAGTCCAGCGGCTCGAGCAGCCCCTGGTCCGAGAGCAGCTTGCGCGACGAAAGCGTGACCGACACCACGTCCCAGACATAGGATTTCGCCTCGACGATCGCCTTGATCTGGCTGGTCGGCTCGGCCTCACGGGCGACATTGACGATCTCGATGCCGGTTTCGGCCTGGAAGGGTTTGTAGAAGGCGGCGCCGAAGCCCGTTCCGTAGATGCCGCCCGGGTCGGCGACGGTGATCTTCTCGGCGGCGAGCGCCGATGAAACCGAGCCCATCGTCGCTGCAGCCGTGGCCAGCGCGGCGGTGGCGAGAAAGTCCCGGCGCGTCGCCTTCGGGGTTACGTCTCGATCATCTGTCGTCGTCATGGCGCATCTCTCCCCTTCGATCGTCACTCAGGCAATGTGTGAAACGAGGCTGTCGGCGATAGCGTCCGCAAGCTGGCGATCGGCCCGGCACGGTCTCTGCCGACACCGCTTGGCAAGCGGCGTGGCGTCGTGGGGACGACAATCATTCTCGCGGATATCCATTTTCCATATTGTCGACAATACGCAGGCGCGCTAGTCTTGCAAGCGCAAATAAGCGGCTGCCAGGCAGGCGATTGCTAGAAATGAGACCATCATGAGCTTGACCCGCGTTCCGGATGGCCCGAGCCCGGTCTCCGACGAAGCCGTGCCGAGGCTGTCCCTGACTGTGGCGGCCCAGCCTCTGACGCAGCAGATCGCGAACCATATCCGCGATCTGATCATCCATGACGGCCTGAAGCCCGGAGAGCGCATTCGCGAGCAGCCGATCTCCGAGCAATTGCGGGTCTCGCGCACGCCGATCCGCGAGGCGCTCCAGATCCTGGCGACGGAACGGCTCGTCGACATCCTGCCCAATCGGGGCGCCCTCGTGGCCAATCCCGGCGTCGAGGATCTGCGCGGCATGCTGAAGGTCTACAGCATGCTCGATGGGCTCGGCGGCGAACTCGCCTGCCTCAGCGCCCAGCCGGCGCAGGTGGCCGAGGTCGAGCTGCAATACGGCCTGTTGCAGGCGGCGTTCGAGGCCAAGGACCGCTCCGCCTATTTCCAGGCGAACCAGGCCTTCCATCTCGGTATCGTCGCCGGCTCGGGGAATCCGACGCTGGTCGAGATCCACGGCCAATTGAACCTCAGGCTCTATCGCACCCGCTATCTCGCCGTCATGCAGATCAAGGACTGGACCTCGGCGGCCTATCAGCACGCCGATATCCTGAAGGCCTTCCTCGATCGCGACGGACCGCTGCTCAACCGGCTGCTCCAGGCCCATCTGGGCTTCGCCTGGCGCCAGGCGGAGGGCGTCGTCGAGGCGCCGGCCCTCGCCAGCGCCTGAACGGCGACATTTCTCACCAGCGACAAGGACAGGACATGAACGATATCCAGCGTATCGGCGCGAATAGCCGCCGCAGCCGCGCGGTGGTGCATGGCGGCGTCATCTACCTGACCGGGCAGGTCTGCGACGACAAGCGCGGCGACATCGCCCAGCAGACGCAAGAGGCTCTCGCCAAGGTCGATGCTGCGCTCGCCGAAGTCGGAAGCGGCCGGAGCAAGGTCCTCTCAGCCACGATCTGGCTGAGGACCATGGACGATTACGACGGCATGAACGCAGTCTGGGATGCCTGGATCGACCGGGACAACGCGCCGGCGCGCAGCTGCGGCACGGTCGGCATGGCCGATCCGGATTTTCGCGTCGAGATCGTCGTGACGGCCGCCGCCTGAGCGCGGCGGTTCTGCCGGCTGGCGTTTTTCTGGGTTATGCACGAGACAAATCAGAGGGCGTCGGCTTGCCGATTCTCTTTCATGCTTCCAAGAACTGCATGCTTCCAAGAACTTCACGCTTCCATGAACGCGGCGGTCGTCGTCGCAGGGCTTCTGCCATGAGCTTGACCATCCGCCCCGCCCGTCCAGACGAGGCTGGCCTCGTTCTCGGTTTCATCAGGGAACTGGCCGAATACGAGAAGCTGCTGCATGAGGTCGCGGCGACGCAGGCCGATATCGCCTTGGCGCTGTTTGGCCCGAATCCGCGCACATTCTGCGACATCGCGGAGTGGGAGGGCGAGCCGGTCGGCTTCGCGGTCTGGTTCTACACCTATTCCACCTTCAGCGGCCGGCATGGCATCTGGTTGGAAGATCTCTATGTGCGGCCCGGTCAGCGCGGGCGCGGTATCGGCAAGGGGCTGATCGCGCACCTTGCCAGGCGCTGCGTCGAGGAGGGGCTGCCGCGCCTGGCCTGGTGGGTGCTGAACTGGAACGAGCCGTCGCGGGTGTTCTATCGCTCGATCGGAGCCGCCGCACAGGACGAGTGGACGGTGAAGCGGCTCGAAGGCGAGGCTTTGGCGCGGTTGGGGCAGGGGGGCTGAGACGATGCCAGCGCTTCCCCTCGTCCCAGCTCTTCCCCTCGTCATTGTCGCAGCCATCGCCGACAACAATGTCATCGGCGACGACAACAAGCTGATCTGGCGCTTGAAGACCGACATGCGGCGGTTCCGCCGCCTGACGACGGGTTGCCCGATCATCATGGGGCGCAAGACCTATCTCTCGATCGGCAAGCCGCTGCCGGGACGCGAGACTATCGTGCTGACGCGGGACGCGCATTTCAGCGCTGAGGGCGTGCATGTCGCGCATTCGCTTGAAGGAGCGCTCGAGCTCGCCCAGAGCCTGGGCCGCGCGATGGGGGCGCATTCGGTCATCATCGGCGGCGGCACGGAGATCTATGGTCAGGCCCTGCCTTTCGCCGACCGGCTCGAACTGACCTTCGTGCATGCGGCGCCGCAGGGCGATGCGGTTTTCCCGGACTGGAATCGCGCTGCCTTCGAAGGCGTCGCGCGCGAAGAGCATCCCCACGGCCCCGATGATGAGCACGCCTTCACCTTCGCGACCTTTCGCCGCCGGCCATGAGCCGGCTTTCCGTTGACAATGAATGACTTGCGCCGTTGACGAATCCATGTCCCATGCCCAAGTCAGCGCCACGGCCCCGCAAGGGCGCTGACAAATGGCCGGCATTCGCCTATTGCACGGCCTGACACGAGCGTAAGGGAACGGCGCAAGTATGCCTTGGAGCAACCAGAGCGGCGGTAGTGGGAGCGGTGGCGGCGGGGGCGGACCCTGGGGCAATCGCGGTGGAAGCGGCGGCGGTGGCGGCCCTTGGGGCGGCGGCTCGAATGGCGGCGGCAGCGGTGGCGGTTCGCCGCCCGATCTGGAAGAGATCCTGCGGCGCAGCCAGGACCGGCTCAAGAATTTGCTTCCCGGCGGCAATGTCGGCGGGCGCGGTCTCGTGCTCGGCGTGCTCGTCCTGGTGTTGATCTGGCTTGCGACCGGCGTCTATTTCGTGCGCCCCAACGAGGTCGGCCTCAACACCGTCTTCGGCAAATATATCGGCAAGACCGGCGAAGGCGCCAACTGGAACTGGCCCTATCCGATCGGCGGCGTGATCAAGCCCCAGGTGACCAATGTCGTCACCACCGAGGTCGGCTTCCGCACGGTCGAATCGGTGCGCACCTCGCGCCAGACCGACGTGATCGAAGAGAGCCTGATGCTGACCGGCGACGAGAACATCGTCGATGTCGACGTCATCGTGCAGTGGCAGATCGACCCCGTCGCGCCCGAGAACTACGTCTTCAACATCCAGGATCCGCCGGGCACGGTGAAGGCCGTCGCCGAGAGCGCGATGCGCGAAGTCGTCGGCCGCCGCAACATCCAGCCGGTGCTCACCACCGATCGCGGCGCGATCGAGACCGAGGTGCGCCATTTGATGCAGGAGACGTTGGACACCTACAAGGCAGGCGTCCAGATCCGCCTCGTGCAGATGCAGAAGGTCGATCCGCCGCAGCAGGTCATCGATTCGTTCCGCGACGTCCAGGCGGCGCGCGCCGACCAGGAGCGCCTGCGCAACGAAGCACAGACCTACGCCAACCGCGTCGTGCCGGAAGCGCGCGGCCGCTCGGCGCAGCTCGTCCAGTCGGCCGAAGCCTATAAGGACCAGACGGTGGCCGAAGCGCTGGGTCAGGCGAGCCGTTTCAATGCGGTCTATGCGCAGTACAAGAATGCGCCGGCGGTGACCCGCGAGCGTCTCTTCATCGAGACGATGGAGCGCGTGCTCGGCGGCGCCGACAAGATCATCATCGACCAGAAGAATGGTAGCCAGGGCGTCGTGCCCTATCTGCCCCTCAACGAACTCCAGCAGCGGCGCACGGCGCCGGGCGCTCAGCAGGGAGGAGCGGTCCGATGAACGGTTCGATCCTGCGCGTTGGTGCGCTCATCCTCGTCGGCCTCGCCGCGGTCCTGCTCTATGCCGGCACCTTCGTCGTGCAGCAGACGCAATCGGCCATCGTGCTGCAGTTCGGGCGGGTGCGTACCATCGCGACCGCACCAGGGCTCTACTTCAAGCTGCCGGCGCCGTTCGAGACGGTGACCTTCCTCGACAACCGCATTCTCGATCTGGACTTGCCGTCGCAGGAAATCATCGCCTCGGACCAGAAGCGGCTCGTCGTCGATGCCTTCACGCGCTACCGGATCTCCGATCCGCTGAAGTTCTATCAGGCGGTCAACAGCATCCCGCGCGCCAACTCGCAACTGGCCTCGATCGTCAACGGCAATGTCCGCAGCGTGTTGGCTGAGGCGAGCTTCACCGCCATGGTCCGTACCGACCGTTCGCGGTTGATGAGCCGTATTCGTGACGATGTGAACCGCGAGGCGGCGCGCTTCGGCATGACCGTCGTCGATGTGCGCCTGCGCCGCGTCGACCTGCCGGCGGCCAATTCGCAAGCCGTGTTCCAGCGCATGCAGACGGAACGCCAGCGCGAGGCGGCCGAAGCCCGCGCGCTCGGCGCCCAGCAGGCGCAGGAGATCAGGGCGCGTGCCGACAGGGATTCGACTGTGATCGTCGCCGAGGCGCAGCGCCGTTCGGATGAGGTTCGCGGCGAGGGCGAAGGCGAGCGCAACCGCGTCTTCGCCGAAGCCTTCGGCAAGGATCCGGAGTTCTTCGCGTTCTATCGTTCGATGCAGGCCTATGAGGCCAGCATCAAGCCGGGCGATACGCGCATGGTGCTCTCGCCCGATACCCCGTTCTTCCGCTTCTTCAATGGGCCGCAAGCCCAGCGGGATGCGGGCGCAACGACGACCGTGCCGGCCGCGCCGGCGCGGCCCTGATTCGAACCCGGGCGCCGCGTATGTGGGATTTCATCGCGGCGCTCGGCCTGGTTTTCGCCATCGAGGGCATCCTGTTCGCGGCGGTGCCGAACCTCGCCAAGGATGCTTTGCGCAGCGCAGCCGAGACGCCGGTCGACCGCATGCGGTTGATCGGAATCGGCTCCGCCGTGCTCGGCGTGGTCCTGGTCTGGCTGGTGCGCGGCGGCGTTTAGGCCGCGCCTGTGCGGCGGGCGGACCGCCGTTCAACGTTGCGTTTATGCCCTTGCGTCAGCTGGCCTCCCGCTGGCTTAGGCGTAGCGGCGCGCTCCGCGAGCCTGATCGGAGCGGCGCCGGGCGTCCGATGACGCGATCGTGCACCGCGATTCACGCTGCATCGCGCTTCCGCCGCATTTTCAGGTTCATTACTTGGGCCTATTCTGGCAGGCTGATTGCCTGCCCATTCTTCTCATGAGGACCCTGATGGCATTCAAACAGTCTCCTCTTCGGCTCGCCCGGATTGCATTGGTCTGCAGCACGGCCTTGTTGCCGCTGGGCGCCGTTTCGGTTCCCGCGCAGGCGAATTCGCCCGTGCTGGCCGGCCAGGTTTCGCTGGCCGATCTCGTCGACAAGGTCATGCCCGCGGTGGTCAACATCTCAGCGGTGACGACCGGAGACGCCAAGGGCCGCACCCTGCCGCAATTGCCGCAGCTCGGCCCCGACACGCCCTTCGGCGACCTGTTCGAGGAATTCTTCAACCGGCGCGGCCAGGGCCGCGACGGCCAGAACCAGCAGGGCGAGCGCCAGGCGCCGCAGCCGCGCCGTTCGCAATCGGCGGGTTCGGGCTTCGTGATCGACGCGTCGGGCATCGTCGTGACGAACAACCACGTCATCGGTGACGCCAACGAGATCACGGTGATCTTTCCCAGCGGCCTGCGCCTCAAGGCCGAGGTCATTGGCAAGGACGCCAAGGTCGATCTCGCCGTGCTGCGGGTGAAGCACGACAAGCCGCTGCCGGCGGTCAAGTTCGGCGATTCCGATGCGATGCGCATCGGCGACCCGGTGATGGCGATCGGCAATCCGTTCGCGCTCGGGGGCTCGGTCTCCTCGGGCATCATCTCGGCGCGCAACCGCGACATCAGCCAGGGACCCTACGACACCTATATCCAGACCGACGCTGCCATCAATAAGGGCAATTCCGGCGGGCCGCTGTTCAACATGGCGGGCGAGGTCATCGGCATCAACACGGCGATTCTGTCGCCGACGGGCGGTTCGGTCGGCATCGGCTTCGCCGTGCCGTCCTCGCTCGCGGCCAATGTCGTCGAGCAGTTGCGTGAGTTCGGCGAGACGCGCCGCGGCTGGCTCGGCGTGCGCATCCAGAGCGTTGACGACGCCACCGCCGAGGCGCTCGGCCTCGGCACGGCGCGTGGCGCGCTCATCGCTGGCATCGACGACAAGGGGCCGGCCAAGCCCGCGGGCCTCGAGATCGGCGACGTGGTCGTCAAGTTCGATGGCAAGGAGGTCAAGGATTCGCGCGACCTGCCGCGCATCGTCGCCGCCACGCCTGTGGGCAAGGATGTGCCTGTCAGCATCGTGCGCAAGGGCAAGGAAGAGGTGAAGACCGTCAAGCTTGGCCGCCTCGAAGATGGCGAGAAGGTCCAGCCCGCCTCGGCACGCACGCCGGCCGAACCGGCCAAGCCTGCCGTGACCAGCGCTCTCGGCCTCGAATTCTCGCCGCAGACCGAGGAGCTGAAGAAGCGCTACGCAATCAAGGAAGGCACCAAGGGTGTCATCATTACCAAGGTCGACCCGAATTCGAACGCCGCCGACAAGCGCATCTCGGTCGGCGAATTGATCGTCGAGGTCGGCCAGGAGCCGGTGAACTCGCCTGAGGACGTGACCAAGCGTCTCGATGCCTTGAAGAAGGACGGCAAGAAGTCCGCCTTGCTTCTGGTCTCGAACGCGCAGGGCGAGGTCCGCTTCGTCGCGGTGTCGATGAACTGACGCTGGTCGTCATGGATTTGCGAAAGGGCGGCCGTCGAGGCCGCCCTTTTTTGTGTTGTCGCTTTGGAGGCTTTGTTCCGGGGCGTCGAGATTCCGGAGCTTCCGAGGCCAGGTGCTACCTGACGATCTCTGCGCCGGTATAGCCCTGGGCATAGAGCAGCGCCGTCAGATCGGCATGGTCGAGCCTCGCATGGGCGGCGGCGGCGACCGCCGGCTTGGCGCGGAAGGCTGCGCCCAGGCCCGCTTCGCCCAGCATGGCGAGGTCGTTGGCGCCATCTCCGACGGCGAGCGTCTGTGCTGGGGAGAGGCCAAGACGCCCGCGCAATTCCAGCAGCGCATCGAGCTTGGCCTGCTTGCCGAGGATCGGGTCGGCGACCTCGCCGGTCAGCACGCCCTCATGCGCGAGCAGGACATTGGAACGGTGCTCGTCGAAGCCGATTGTCGTGCTGATCGGCCCGGTGAAGACGGTGAAGCCGCCCGAGACCAGCGCTGTATAGCCGCCTTGGGCGCGCATGGTGCGCACAAGGGCCGAGCCGCCCGGCGTCAGCGTGATGCGCTCAGCGATGATCTCGCCGACCACCGAAAGCGGCACGCCCTTCAGCAAGGCGACGCGCTCGCGCAGGGCGGGCTCGAAGGCGATTTCGCCGCGCATGGCGCGCTCGGTGATGCCGGAGACCTTCTCCTTGAGGCCGACATAGGCGGCGAGCTCGTCGATGCACTCCTGACCGATCATGGTCGAATCCATATCGGCGAGGAACAGCGCCTTGCGCCGCGTCGCTTCCGGCTGGACGACGATATCGATCGCGGCGCCCGCGAGCGCGAAACGGATCTCGGCTTCCAGCTTGCGCGCGTCGTTTTCTTCCGCGAAGACGTCGGCGGCGATCTCGCCGTCGAGGCGTGCGCTGCGCGTAAGGCCGGGGATGGTTGCTGAGAGATGGCTCAGCAAGCTGTCATCGACCAGCGCCTGGCCATGGGCGGAAACGAGCGTGGCGACGAGCATGAGGAAGGACCGGGCAGGGTGACGATCAGGGCGGTGCTCATCGCAGGTCCGACGGCCAGCGGCAAGTCCGCGCTGGCGCTGGCGATTGCGCGGCGCTTTGGCGGCACGGTGGTCAATGCCGATTCCATGCAGGTCTATGCCGATCTCCGGATCATCACGGCGCGCCCGACGCAAGCCGAGGAAGCGTCCGTGCCGCATCGGCTCTATGGCCATGTCGACGGTGCGGAGAACTATTCGGCGATGCGTTACGCCACCGCGACCGGCGCGCTGCTGGCGGAGCTCCGGCAAGCCGGCTCGCTACCGGTGCTGGTCGGCGGAACCGGGCTCTATTTCAAGGCGCTGACCGAAGGGTTCTCGGCGATTCCGCCGGTGCCGGAGGCCGTGAGGGCGGCGTTCCGTGCCCGCGTCGAGGGGCTGGAGACCGTCGCCTTGCATGATGAACTCCGGGCGCGTGATCCGGCCATGGCCGAGCGGGTGCGGCCGAGCGACCGCATGCGGACCATGCGGGCGCTGGAGGTGCTGGAGGCGACGGGGCGTTCGCTGGCGAGTTTCCAGGGCGACCGCCGGCCGGGGCCTCTCGACGGCCTGCCGCTGCTGCGCCTCTTCGTGGCGCCGGAGCGTGAGGAGATCCGCACGCGGATCGACCGGCGCTTCGAGGCGATGATGGCGGAAGGCGCGCTGGACGAGGTCGCGCGCCTGCGCGAGCGCCGGCTCGACCCGCTGCTGCCGGTGATGCGCGCCCATGGCGTGCCGGGGCTGATCGCCCATCTCGATGGCGATCTCTCGCTGGCGGAGGCGATCGCGCGTGGGCAGGCCGATACGCGCGCCTATGCCAAGCGGCAGGTCACCTGGTTCCGGCATCAGATGGCGGGATGGACGGCGGTCGCGCCCAGCGCTGCGCTGGATGCGGCCTTGCAGGCGATCGAGGCCGCATCCTGAGGATCAGGCCGCGGCTGCGGCCGTGGTGACGAGGGCGGGCTCGGCCAGCCTGATGCAGTCGCGGCCGTCGTTCTTGGCACGGTAAAGCGCGCGGTCGGCGCGCTCGATGAAGGCGGTGAAATTCTCGCCCTTCTGCCGCGTGGCGATGCCGAAGCTCGCCGAAACCTGCAGGGCCAGCGTCTCCGACACCGGCAAGCGCTTGGTTTCGAGGGTGTGCTGCATGCGCTGCGCCATGCGCCGCGCCGTCGCTGCATTGGCGCGAGGCAGAAAGACGGCGAACTCTTCGCCGCCGAAGCGGCCGACGAGGTCGCTGTCCGAGCGAACCGTGCCGAGCAGCAGATCGGCGAAGGCGCGGATCACGGCATCGCCGGCGGCGTGGCCGTGGCTGTCGTTGACGCTCTTGAAATGGTCGAGATCGACGATGATCAAGGAGGTGTCGTCGCCGCTCGCATCGCAGGCCGCGATGGCGTCGTTGGCCTTCTCGATGAAGGAGCGGCGGTTCAAGAGTGCCGTCAGCGGGTCGGTCTCGGCCAGGCGACGCAATTCCTGCTCGCGCTCCTCGCGCTGGCCGATCTCCTGCGACAGGGCCCGGCGCGTCGCGCGTTCGCGGCCGATCTCGAGCGCCAGCGTTGCTGCCCGGCTCTGCAGGGTCTGGTTGGCGACCATGAGTTCGGAGACGTCGGTCATCGTCATCACGAGCCCGTCGCCGAGCGGTGCGATGGCGATCTGCAGCCAGGTGACTCTGTCGCCATGGTTGAAGGAGGTCTCGATCATGTCGCTGCGCCGCAGTTCGATGGCGTAGAGGCAGCGTCGCCAGATCATGGCGTCGGCGAGGAAGGGCAGGCTCTCGCGCGCATCGGTATCGTGCAGGTTCTCGTCGCCCCGGCCCGCCATCACCGCCGCGCGTTGATTGGCGGTGATGATCATCGTGCGGATGATGTCGCCTCGGTCGTCGCGCATGACCCGCAGCGCCACGATGCCCGAGGGCGAGGTCTCCAGGACAGTGGTGAGAAGCTCCTCATGGAATTGCAGCGGTCGGCTGAAGACGACGAGGAAGCGCTCGCCATTGCGTGCCGTGGTCGGCATCACCAGCCGCTCCCACAGGCAGACGCGAACCGTCTTGAGCGAGCGATGCACAGTATAGGCCGGCTTGCCGTCACTGAGCGCCTGATCGTAGCAGGCGGCGGTGAAGCGCGCGACCTGGGGCGTCATGCTGGAGATGCGCTCGCCGAGCCGGCTGCCGCCGACATAGCGCGTGATCTCGCGGCCGTAATGGACATAGGCGTAGTCGCCGTCCCCTGTGGGGGCGAGCACCATAATATCCTCACCGAATTGCGGCAGAACCTCGTCGCAGAACGCTTCATGTGGCGCGCCGCCCTCATCCCGGGCATGCTGCGTGAAGTGGTGCAGGATCTCCGCGATCTCCTTCGCATGGGCCCGCGCCACGATGTTTTCGGTGTGGACTTCCTGATACATGGCGTTCCCGGTTCCAAGTCGGCGGACTCTAGATCACGTCGCATTCGGACGGCTTCGTCCGAATGCGAAAAACGTGATCGATTCTAAAAGTTTAGAGCATTGCTCATGCGAAAAACCGGTTCCCACTTTTCCGCGCAATGCTCTATCAGCGCGACCTTGAAAAAGTGTTCCCTTCGGTCAAGCGATTCTCGGAGTTAGCGGCGGGGCGACGAAAGCCCGCTCGCGCGACTGCGGGAAGGCGCTTCGCCTTGCCGCTTGACCGGGCGCGGCGCCTCGGCTAGCGTCCGGCAATATCTGCAAAAGGTGGAAGCGCGATGCGCAAGCTTATTATCGTACGGGTGCGCTGGTAGGGGCCGGTTTCAACAAACCGCGCGTCCCCGACGCCAGCGCACGTCCAGGCCCCTCCGAGGGCCTTTTTTATTGCCCGCTTTTCCCCCGACCGACCTCAACATAGCTGCCGCAGGAGATCGTTATGAGCGAGATGATGACCGGAGCCGAAATGGTCGTCCGCGCGCTTCAGGACCAGGGCGTCGAACATCTGTTCGGCTATCCCGGCGGCGCGGTGCTGCCGATCTATGACGCGCTGTTCCAGCAGGACAGGGTCAAGCATGTCCTCGTCCGGCACGAGCAGGGCGCGGTCCATGCGGCTGAGGGCTATGCCCGTTCCTCTTCGGGCAAGGTCGGTTGCGTGCTCGTCACCTCCGGTCCCGGCGCGACCAATGCCGTTACCGGGCTGACCGACGCGCTGCTGGATTCGATCCCGATCGTCGTCATCACCGGCCAGGTTCCGACCCATCTGATCGGGTCCGATGCCTTCCAGGAATGCGACACGGTCGGCATCACGCGCTCCTGCACCAAGCACAACTACCTGGTGAAGAGCATCGCGGATCTGCCGCGCGTCCTGCACGAGGCCTTCTATGTCGCCGCCAATGGCCGTCCGGGCCCCGTCGTCGTCGACATCCCCAAGGACATCCAGTTCGCGACCGGGGCCTATAGCCGTCCGCGCGACAACCAGCACAAGACCTATAGGCCGACGGTCAAGGGTGATCTGAACCAGATCAAGGCCGCGATCGAACTGATCGCCAAGGCAAAGCGCCCGGTGTTCTACACCGGCGGTGGCGTGATCAATTCGGGGCCGCACGCTTCGGCGCTGCTGCGCGAACTCGCGCGGCTGACCGGCTATCCCGTGACCTCGACATTGATGGGGCTTGGCGCCTATCCCGCCGCCGACAGGCAATGGCTCGGCATGCTGGGCATGCATGGCACCTACGAGGCCAACCTCGCGATGCATGACTGCGACGTCATGATCAATATCGGTGCGCGCTTCGACGACCGCATCACCGGCCGGCTCGACGCCTTCTCGCCGCGTTCGAAGAAGATCCATGTCGATATCGACCGGTCCTCGATCAACAAGAACGTCAAGGTCGATATCGGCATCGTCGGCGATTGCGCCCATGTGCTGGAGGACATGGTCCGGATCTGGCGCGAGACCTCGCCCCAGATCGACAAGACCGCGCTGACCGCCTGGTGGACGCAGATCGATGGCTGGCGGGCGCGCAAAAGCCTCGCCTACAAGAACTCGTCCTCGATCATCAAGCCGCAATACGCGCTCGAGCGGCTGCATGCGCTGACCAAGGACCGCGACACCTACATCACGACCGAGGTCGGGCAGCACCAGATGTGGGCGGCGCAATATCTCCAGTTCCAGGAGCCGAACCGCTGGATGACGTCTGGTGGACTCGGGACGATGGGCTACGGCCTGCCGGCAGCGATCGGCGTGCAGATGAAGCATCCGAAGGCCCTCGTCATCGACGTCGCCGGTGAGGCCTCGATCCTGATGAACATCCAGGAGATGTCGACGGCGGTGCAGTACCGGCTGCCGGTCAAGATCTTCATCCTCAACAACGAGTATATGGGCATGGTGCGCCAGTGGCAGGAATTGCTGCATGGCGGGCGCTATTCGGAGAGCTATTCGCAATCGCTGCCCGATTTCGTGAAGCTCGCCGAAGCCTATGGCGGGCACGGCATCCGCTGCTCCGATCCGGCCGCGCTGGATGACGCGATCATGGAGATGATCGACACGCCCAAGCCCGTGATCTTCGACTGCCTCGTCGCCAAGGAAGAGAACTGCTTCCCGATGATCCCGTCCGGCAAGGCGCATAACGAGATGATCCTGCCCGATTTCGAAGGCGCCACCGGCGACATCATCGACGCCAAGGGTAAGCAGCTCGTTTGAACGCAGTCGTCATGCTCGGGCTGGACCCGAGCATCTCTGGCCGGATGGGACGTCTCATCCTGCCCGAGATTCTCGGGTTCGCGCTTCGCTGCGCCCGGGAATGACGAGATCGGCGCGGCAGGGAAGGGAACCATCGTGACGACAATCGGCCTGATCGGCGGCATGAGCTGGGAATCGACGGCGGTATATTACCGCCTGCTCAACGAGGGCGTGCGCGCGCGCCTGGGCGGGCTGCATTCAGCCGACATCATGCTGCATTCGCTGGATTTCGGGCCGATCGCCGAGATGCAGGCGAGGGGCGACTGGGAAGCGGCCGGCGATGTGCTGGCCGACAGCGCCAGGCGGCTCGAACAGGCCGGCGCCGGCTGCATCGTCTTGTGCACCAACACGATGCACAAGCTGGCCGACAGGATCACCGGGGCGACGCGCGTGCCGTTCCTGCACCTGGCCGACGTCACCGCCAAGGCGATCAAGCGCAGCCCGTCGCGGCGGCCGCTGCTGCTGGCGACGCGCTTCACCATGGAGCAGGATTTCTACCGTGACCGCCTGCGCGCCTTCGGCGTCGATGCGATGGTGCCCGATGCCGCGCAGCGTGGCGATGTCCACCGCATCATCTATGAGGAGCTGTGCCGGGGCGTGATCGAGCCTGCCTCCAAGGCGCGCTATCTCGATATCGTCGCGGAGGCGGCAGGGCAGGGAGCCGACGGCGTCATTCTCGGCTGCACCGAGATCACCTTGCTGGTCTCCCAGGCCGATTTCGCCATTCCGGTGTTCGACACCACGGCGCTGCATGTCGAGGCGGCGCTCGATGCGCTGGCAGAGTCCGCGAGCGCTGCGGCATGAAGCTCCTTATCGGCAACAAATGCTATTCGTCCTGGTCGCTGCGCGCCTGGTTGTTGATGCGCGCCAAGGGCATCGCCTTCGAGGAGGTGCTCATCCTGCTCGATCAGCCTGGCTTCAAGGAAGCGATCTTCGCCTATGCGCCCGGCAGTGGCGGGACAATGCCGATGCTGATCGATGGCGAGGTCGCCGTCTGGGAAACGCTGGCGATCTTCGAATATCTGCACGAGAGCTATCCCACGCACGGCATCTGGCCGCGCGATGCTGCGGCGCGCGCCCATGCCCGGGCCGCCGTCAGCGAAATGCATGCCGGATTCATGGCGCTTCGCAGCACCTGCCCGATGAATCTCGGCAAGCGCTTCGCCAGCCGCGACCGGGGCGCGGCAGTCGCCAGGGATGTCGCCCGCATCAACGCGCTCTGGCACACGGCGCGCGAGCGTTTCGGCATGCCGGCTGGCGGCCCCTATCTCTATGGCGAGTTCTGCGCCGCGGACGCGATGTTCGCGCCGGTGGTCAGCCGCCTCGACACCTACGGGATCGCGGTGGATTCCCTATGCCAGGACTACTGCGACGTGGTGCTGGCGCATCCCGCCTATCGCGACTGGCTCGAGGCTGCGCTCGCCGAACCCTGGATCCTCGATCAAGACGAAGTCGATGAGCCGGCCCTGGTAGATCTCCGCCGCTCTTAACCCCTGTTTCCTTCCGCGACGCTCACAGGTTGTCCGATGCCCAACTCCGCCACGCATTATCCCAACGCCCCCAAGGCCGAGCCCGTTGCCCGGCACACGCTCGCCGTGATCGTCGACAACGAGCCCGGCGTGCTCGCCCGCATTGCGGGCCTGTTTTCGGGACGCGGCTACAACATCGAGAGCCTCACGGTCTCGGAGACCGAGCACGACAAGCATATCTCGCGGATCACGGTGGTGACGTCGGGCACGGCCCACATCATCGACCAGATCAAGGCGCATCTTGATCGGCTGGTGCCCGTCCACCGCGTCGTCGACCTGACCTTGCAGGGCGAGGCGCTGGAACGCGAGCTCGCTCTGGTCAAGGTCGTCGGCAAGGGCGAGCATCGGGTCGAGGCGATGCGCCTGGCCGCAGCCTTCGGCGCGCGCACGCTTGACGCCTCGCTGACCTCCTTCGTCTTCGAATTGACGGGATCGACCGACGAGATCGAGCGCTTCATCAAGCTGATGACGGTGGTCGGCCTGACCGAAGTCTCGCGCACCGGCATCGCGGCGATGAGCCGTGGCCCGGATGCGATGTAACGATGCCTCCCGAAACCTTGAATATGGTTGCCCTTGGCCTCGGCATCGTGGGCTTCTCCTGCTTCGCCTGGCCGATCATCCAGCGCATGAACGGCAAGGCGGAGCCCGAGGCTCCCGGCAGCGGCAAGAGCCTGCGCTCGCCGCTGTGGTGGGTGGGCTTCATCCTGACGATCGCGGCGATCTTCCTGCAGCGGATCGCGAGCCAGCAGATGGGCGGCTAGCGTCCCCTCAGCTCCACAAACCACTTCTTAAGTGGTTGGTCCCCCGAGGAACCAGCAATTCTATGTCGGCCTGGGGCATTGCGCGACCCCACGGACGATTTCACCCGTGAGCGTTTGTTAGCGACAGCAATCGTGCTCGTCCCAGAAAATGCCTTCGACCAACCGTCCCAGGGCACAATCCACAACCTGCTCGACAAAATCAATTTGCGGGCTCGTGAGAGACTGCGTCGCAGCCTGCTGGAAATTTAGAAGCGGACACGCATGGTTCTCGATGACGACTATTCGGGTCAAGGCCTGGGTGTAGCTTTTGCTCGACAGCAACGCGTTGCGGTCGCTGCGTCCAGGAAGGCCCTACGGGCGTGCCAACCACGCCCTAGCCGAAGCTCCAACGTTGAGGCTCCAAGCGCACGGCAAGGGCGTCGTTGGTGGACCTCACAGCTTGCCGGCGGCTCATCGGCTTCCCGTATTATAGCATCTATCCATAACCCAAATAGGAAGCGTTCCTGAGAATCTCAGGGCGCAATTTAGTGGCCGTCTTTCAATGCGCGTAATACAGCGTAGTATGCATTGTTTCAAGACAGATGCGTTCAATATATTTCTATAATTAGTGTTTCCTTCAGAGTGAAAAGGATCGCAATACGAAGATCGCGTATATGCTATCTGTGCTGATGTCTATTACGTGGAGATTGTCTCATCGGTATTGGTTCTATTGTCGTCATGATTCTTGCCAATAGCTAGATAATTATGTGCGCGAACAAAAGGTACGCTGAAATAATTACGTATCAAAGCAATCAAGCCGTAAGGTAGATGCAATTGTGTGCAGTTCCTAGACACCCGCCCGCAGAACGCTCCTTGGAGAATTTCGTCGCTCCCACTGGCGGATCTCGGCATACAGGCTCGTCTCGTTGAACTCTTCGGCGCCAAATGCAAGCCGTAAAGCCTTTTCAATTGCCTCCTGCGTAACTAATAGGGCATTATTCGTACCCAGAAGGCTTCTCAACGCGCGTCCAAAGATTGTCGTATAATCGTGGCCACAGCATAACATCCACCGATCTGCGCCCATCGCGCGCGTCTCAGTCACAAACCTGAGGGCGTCGTCTACGTCGCGATGAGGCAGTTTGGAATGGTTAAGGACCTCTATCAGCGCGGCCCGATCGTCAGTCGCTAGGTCTCGGTCTACGCTCTGATAGCGTATATCCTCAAATTTCCAATTTAATTCATTTGCTAAAGAGTATAGCCTCATTATACCCCACGTACCCGCGCACGTAAGAATAATATCCCGTGGATTTCGCCCGGCGTCCGTATGGTTCTTGATTTTCTCTACTGATCCAAATTCCCGCAAAACTTTGTCGAAAGCAGCCGACTTCACCATGGAAATCTCGATATCGTGGTCGGAGTTGACGATGATATCGGCATCAGGGACTATCGAACCAAGGAAATCAGAAAAATCTCGATCGACGATGCACAAAATCCCAATAACACCCCGCGACTTGGCATTACGAGTCGCAATTTCTGCAAACTCGCGACCGTTAGCGACAAATATATCCACGCCGATATTGTCAAGAAAATTGACAAAAATCTTTTTGTCATTCTTGCCTTCTAGAACGACAAAGGTTTTGCTTGTCGTGAGGCGCATCATTTCCAGTTCGGCAGCTAAAGACTTTCCATCGGTTTCACTGAAGATCGACATGCTTAGGCGCCTTAAGTTGAACGGCAAGCTCGATGTGATCGGCGATCAATTGCGGGGAGTGTGTCGAGACCAGGGCATCGATATGTGTTAACGCGATAATGCGTTCGAGATCAGATAGAAAGCGACGTTGCCAAGCGACGTGAAGCGATATTTCCGGCTCATCAATGAGAATTAGAGAGTCTCGCGCTGTTTTAAATAGTAAATCATATATAAGTACCAGCTCATGCTGCTCTCCGGAGGAGAGCATTTCGGGCGAAATATCGCGTCCGAGGTAATCTTTAAACTCAAATCCTTGGGATCTATTAATGCTAATCTTCTTAAATTGAAATCTACTATTTATAATATCCATAAATAACTCAATCTTCTCCAGCATCTCATCAAAGACCTCGAGTTTTAAGCCTGAGTCTTCGGCGTAAAGTGATAAGAGTCGGAGGGTATGGTCCTCCGGTTTATCATCAGCTTGGATCAAGCCACTTTTATCACTGGCGTCGATTAGAGCTGCGCGTGCAAGGCGATTACGCTTCAGTTCAAGCTCTGCAAGCTGCTCGCGCAGTACATTTTCACTGGGTGTAGCGTATGCCTCGCGCAAATGAAGCAGTAATCTATTTGGAAATGTCTGATCCAGCGATTGAGAAAGCGTAGCTGAGTGAGCTAGCAGTTCTGAAATTGCCTCCTTGAGCGAAGTCGCGTATTTTTTTACAACAGGCGTCAATTTCGGCTCGTCTGAGCCATACCGCCCAGCTATTTTTTCCACAGAGAGAAGCCTCTGGGTCTCAATGAGCTGGCAGCCGATGCTGCCCCGAAGCTTAATTAGCCATTCTGGTTGATATCGCTTACGAAACCGAAGTGCAGGAAGCACATTCCAATACCGTTCGATAACTTCGTTTTCATCCAAATTATCTCCCTGCGTTTGATCATGCCAAGTTCTCGGCCCAATTCGATCAAGCTGAGGAAGATAACGCTCAAACATGATGTTGTCGGAGTGCGGGATCTTATAGTCTAAATTGATTTTGCGTGGGTCCCACTCAAGTGTCTCAGCGTTCGTTGTATAGATCATGCTATACGACCGCGGTCGTCGTTTCGACCTCGGCGTGGGTCCTTCGCTCTCAGCGTCCTCCTCAGCTTTTATGATGGAGAGTGAACTGCCGTCGTCGAATTCAAACGCAGCTGATACATATTCAGTCGAAGAGAAGACTTCGAGAGATCCCCCAAAAAGACCGGAAATCATTTTAAGCAGGATCGTTTTTCCATAGCCGTTCGGCGCATGTATAATGGTGATGCGCTTGTCGAGGAAAAAAGGAATTTCGTGGTCAAAAAGACCAAAAAGGCCGGTAACTGTGAATTTTGCGAGGCGCATACGTTGATACTCTTGGGGCTCGGACCGACCGAACTTATGCAAGCATTACGCGATTTTCGCCCAATGCCAACTAGGCACTCCATGCACCGTCGCAAAATTTAGGGAGTCATTCCGCTCGCCTACGGGGTGCTTGGTGCGGACTCCCCCCACGACCGTTAGGTTTGGTTGCTTGCAAGCATGTTCATCAACGGTGTGCAAGTCAGACGTTTCGCGCGCGCCCGAAGTCCTAATTGTGCGACAGTTCGGCGAACTTAGCCGTCTCCAATTGGTTTCATACTGCGATACTTACGTGGTATACACGCGGCGGCCAGCCTGCATAAAGACACTGAAATTGTTATGCTTTTGGATTTCTAAGCAGCGTCCCTAACGGCCTCCATGCGCGGCTGTTTTTCGGAAACACCTCTGGGGATGAACGGCCTGCTCTTGATCAGCCGGGGTCGTTGGCGGCAAATGGACCGGCATGATCCCGGGCGCATGGGCGCGCGATGTCGATTGGGGACGCGATGTCGGTCCATCTCGAAATCCGAAGCTATTGCGGCGGCGACCGCCATCGCCACGACTTCAGCCAGATCCTGCTGCCGATGCATGGCGCCATGAGGCTGGATATCGAGGGACGGTCCGGCATCGTCTCGAGCAATTGCGTCGCGATCGTCCCGCAGGACTGCGAGCACGACTTCGTGCCGAGCTCGGATTGCAGCATGCTCGTCCTCGACGTCGAAACGGCGGCGTTCGCCGGCGAGGCGATGCCGACTTTGCTGTGCAATGCGAGCCCGTCGCTTACGCGGATCGAGCCCTGGCTGTGGCGGATGTTCCGCCAACTCGGCGCCGAGGTCGAAGCCGGAGCATGCCGGGCTCGCGATGCCGCCCAGTTGGCGCTGGCGGGGCTGCATCTCGTCGAGCCGAGCATGCGGCCTCGGCCCTGGTCGCGGTCCGAGCACCGTGTCCTCGGCGTCGTGGGGGATGCGCAGACGGCGAGCGTGGCGGAGATGGCCCGGATGGCCGGCCTCGGCCAGAGCCAGTTCCATGCCCTGTTTCGGACGACTACGGGCCAATCGCCGAAGCAATTGCAACTCAGCCAGCTGTTCGAGAGAGCCGTCGACGCATTGGTCGTCACGTCCACGCCGATATCAGAGATCGCCTACGGATTGGGCTATCAGAACGCCTCGTCCTTCAACCGGCAGTTCAAGCGGCGCTTCGGCCTCACGCCGTCCGAATTCCGCGCCGCCAGCCGCAACCAGGCGGGGAACTGAGTCGAGGATCGCAGCTTCGGTCAACTTGTTCGGAGCTTAGCCTCATCACGGCCTTGCAGGGCGCCGCTAAGGTCAAGCCTCATCATGCCGTATGAGGAGGCCTTTCGATGAAGCTGACCGAATTCAAGGTTCTGACATTCGATTGCTATGGGACGCTGATCGACTGGGAAACCGGGATCTGGAACGCGCTGCAGCCGCTGTTGAGCGCCGGGCAACTCGATCTGGGGCGCGAGGAGGCGCTTGCTCGTTTCGGGCGCTATGAGAGCGAGCAGGAACAGGCGACGCCATCGCTGCGCTATTCCACGCTGCTGTCCGTGATCCACGCGCGCTTCGCCAGGGATCTCGGCGTGCGCATCCATGCCGATCTGAATGAGCGCTTCGGTGCGTCCGTGCCGGACTGGCCGGCCTTTCCGGACTCCGCCGAAGCGCTCGCCTATCTCAAGCGGCACTACCGCCTCGTCATCCTGTCGAATGTCGACCGCCAGAGCTTTGCAGCCAGCAACAGGAAACTCGGCGTGAGCTTCGACGGCATCTACACCGCCGAGGATGTTGGCTCATACAAGCCCGATCCGCGCAACTTCGCCTATCTGCTCGAACATCTCGCGGCCGATCTGGGCCTCGGCCCGAGCGCGGTGCTGCATACGGCGCAAAGCCTCTACCATGACCATGTGCCGGCCAAGGAGGCGGGGCTGGCTTGCGCCTGGATCGACCGGCGCTTCGGCAAGTCAGGCAGCGGCGCGACTCCGCTGCCTGAACACCAGCCGGAGGTGAACTTCCGCTTCAAGAGCCTCGCCGAATTGGCGCAGGCCCATCGGGAGGCAGCCGCAGCCTGATCGCGTCTAAAAGTTGAGAGCATTGCTCACGCGAAAAGCCGGTACCATTTTTTCGCGCAGCGGCTGGTGTGATGCCGGCTTCAGCCGCTGAAGCCGCCTTCGGTGAGGAAGGCCTGTTCGTCCGCCGTCGTCTGCCGCCCCAGCACCGGGTTGCGATGCGGAAAGCGGCCGAAATCGCGGATGATGTCGCGGTGGATCTCGGCGAACTTCACGCCGTCGGGATCGTCCGAAGTCGCGCAGAGCGCAATGCAGCGCTCCTGATGCCCGAGATCCTCGGCATGCATGAACGGCATGTAGATGAAGCGGCTCTCGGGCGGCGCGAAGGCGCGGTCGAAGCCCCTGGCGACCGCGCGCTCGGCGATGCCGAGCGCCATCGCGTCGGTGGCGAAGGCGCGCGGGCTGCCGCGGAAAAGATTGCGCGGAAACTGGTCGAGCAGGATCAGCAATGCGTAGACGCCTTCGGGCGTAGCCTCCCAATCGGTCAGCGTGCCGGCCGCCGCAGCTTCATGCGTCGCCAGGAAGAGCCGGCGGATTTCGGCGTCGAAGGCCGCGTCCTTGGTGAACCATTTGTCCGGGCCGGCTTCGCGCCAGAAGGCGACGATGTCCGCTGCGGAGGACAGGTTCACGGGCGTCTCCTAAAATCAGGCGAAAGCGTTTGAGATCAGGCGAAAGCGCCTCGCTGGACGGGTAGCCTGGGTCCCGCGGGCGGCCAAGGAAAATCCGCGACAGTGACCAAGCCGCTTGCATCGCCGCGCGCGCTCCTGTAGACGGCAGAACCGTAACGTACGGTACGCAATTGCGGCTCCTTTCATGGCCAGTCCCATCGACACACAGCAGGAAGGTCCGACCGCGCGCCAGCAGGCCGTGCTCGACGCCGTGCTGGGGCTGATGGTGGAGAAGGGCGATCACCTGACCATGACGGCGGTTGCCCGCCGCGCGAGCTGCTCGAAGGAAACGCTCTATAAATGGTTCGGCGACCGCGATGGTTTGCTGACGGCGACCGTGCAGTGGCAGGCATCAAAAGTCCGGGCGGGCAATTACGACCGGCAGACGCTCAATGCGCTTGGCCTGCGCGACAGCCTGACGCGCTTCGCCGCGAACTGGCTCGGCGTGATCTCAAGCTCGACCTCGGTCGCCCTGAACCGCATCGCGATCAGCCAGGCGGGCTCGCGGGCCGGCAATCTCGGCGCCATCGTGCTCGCCAATGGGCGCTTCGCGATCGGCGAGCGCCTGAAGCCGGTCCTCGATGCCGGGCGCGAGGCCGGTCTCCTGGCCTATGACGATACCGAGACGGCGTTTCGCAGTTTCCTCGGCCTTGTCGGCCGCGACGTGCAGATCCGACTGTTGCTGGGCGATGCGCTGACGCTCGGACAGGCCGAGATCGAGCGCGATGCGGAGCGCGCGACAGAACAGTTTCTCACCCTCTACGGCACGGCGAAAAACGATCCGGGCCTGGATAAGACCAACGCGTGACAAAAGGAGACACCCAATGCGCGTTTATTACGATCGTGATGCGGACATCAATCTGATCAAGGGCAAGAAGGTCTGCATCGTGGGCTACGGCTCGCAGGGCCATGCCCACGCGCTGAACCTGCGCGATTCCGGCGTCAAGGACGTCATCATTGCGCTCAAGGCCGGTTCGGCGACGCGCAAGAAGGCCGAAGAGGCGGGCTTCAAGGTGATGACCCCGTCCGAGGCCGCCAAGGTTTCCGACGTCATGATGATGCTGACCCCCGACGAATTGCAGGGCGACATCTATCGCGACGAACTGCACGGCAACATGAAGGAGGGCGCTGCCCTTCTGTTCGCGCACGGCCTCAACGTCCATTTCAACCTGATCGAGCCGCGCAAGGACCTCGACGTGCTGATGGTCGCCCCCAAGGGCCCCGGCCACACGGTGCGTTCGGAATATCAGCGTGGCGGCGGCGTGCCGACCCTGATCGCGATCCACCAGGACGCGACCGGCAACGCCCATGACCTCGGCCTCAGCTACGCCAGCGCCAATGGCGGCGGCCGCGCCGGCATCATCGAGACCTCGTTCAAGGAAGAGTGCGAGACTGATCTCTTCGGCGAGCAGGTCGTGCTCTGCGGCGGCATCGTCGAATTGATCAAGGCCGGCTACGAGACGCTGACCGAGGCCGGCTACGCCCCCGAGATGGCCTATTTCGAGTGCCTCCACGAGGTGAAGCTGATCGTCGACCTGATCTATGAGGGCGGCATCGCCAACATGAACTACTCGATCTCGAACACGGCCGAGTATGGCGAGTACGTCACCGGCCCGCGCATCATCACGTCTGAGACGAAGGCCGAGATGAAGCGCGTGCTGACCGACATCCAGTCGGGCAAGTTCACCCGCGACTGGATGCTGGAGAACAAGGTCAACCAGACCTCGTTCAAGGCGACCCGCGCCCGCATGGCCGCCCACCCGATCGAGGAAGTCGGCGCCAAGCTGCGCGACATGATGCCCTGGATCAAGGCCAAGGCCCTGGTCGACAAGACCAAGAACTGATCCAGGTTTCTCCTGCGACGGCCCGGCTCACGCCGGGCCTTTGGGATCAAGGCCAAGGCCCTGGTCGACAAGACCAAGAACTGATCCAGGTTTCTCCTGCGACGGCCCGGCTCGCGCCGGGCCTTTGGGATCAAGGCCAAGGCCCTGGTCGACAAGACCAAGAACTGATCCAGATTTCTCCTGCGACGGCCCGGCTCACGCTGGGCCTTTGGGATCAAGGCCGAGGCTCTCGTCGACAAGACCAAGACCTGATCTGACGTCTGCCAGGCCGCTGACATTCTGATTCAACGTCTTGTCGGCTTGATTCCGCTTCTCGGGGGAAGATCTTGGTAAATTTAAGATAATCTTGATTTCAGAAGATGGCGGGCGCAGCGATGCGCCCGCCTTTTTCGTTGCGGAGCGTGGGCCCGCCATATTGGGCGGAACCGAGGCGCGCTTGGTGCGTTTCCATGGCTAGCAGGATCAACCGGGGCACGGGCATGGCACGGGATCGGGATTCCAGCGAACGGGCTCTCCACGAGCGCGACCGGTTGGCGCGCGAGACCGAGGCCGACCCTGGCGATGTCCTTCAGCAGGAGGGCGGCCCGAATTGGCCGTTGCTGATCGCGCTTCTGGGCGGCCTCGTGGTGGCGCTGCTCGCCAACACCTTCGTCGGCCTGCTGCCCGATTGATCCATCCGCGGTGATCGCGGCTGGGGAAGGAGGCTCAGATGACGACCGAGACAGAGGAACGCGCCAAGGCGCAATCCGAAGGGCTGCAGCATGGCGACCGAATTCCGCCGATGCGGGCCGACGACCATTCCGATGCCGATCCCGCGGTCGAGACGCCCGTCGAGGCGCGTCAGGGTTTTCTCGGCAAGCCAGTCCTGTTGGTGCTCGTCGTCGCCCTGATCCTGACCGCCATAGCGGGCATTCTCGTCGGAGCGTTTCTGAGCTGAGCCGTAAGGCTCACGGCTTTCGACATGCAGGATTTTCGACATGACGGAGGAGGGTGACATGACGGTTCTGAAGCTGCTCGACTCGCAGACCCTCACGCGCATCGTGCTGGGGCTGTGCTTCGGCCTGATGGCGGCGGTCATCGCCGGCCTGATCCGGAGCTGACCGGCCTATCCCGATAGGAGAGCGTTTTCGAGCGAAGCGGATACCGGTTCGCGTGAAGAAAACGCGTTGAACAAACAGCCAGAGCTGCTGTTGAACGATCCTATTGGATCGGACGCTGCTTTAGAAAAAGGCCCGGCGGTGTTCCGCCGGGCCTCGCTTCGTCTCGCTGCCGAACCGGCGCGGAGGCCGGTTCAGCAGATGATGTTCAGAAGGTGATCTTGTCCTTGATGTCGGCTTCGACATTGGAGGGCAGCACGTTGCGCTTCACCAGATCGGCGAAGTCCTTGAACTTCGTCTTGGCGCGCTCCTCGATGATCTTCTTGGAGCGGGCCTCGCCGATGCCCTTCAGCGTGTCGAGTTCGGCGGCGGTCGCCGTGTTGATGTTGATCTTCTTGGTCTGGGCGGGCTGCGTCGCTATCGGCTTGGCGGGCTGAGCCGCGGGAGCCACCGGGGCGGTGACCGGAGCGGTCGGCTTGGCAGGCGTCGCGGGCTGCGTTGCTGTCTGCGCGAAGCCCTGGCCGGCGGTCAGAGCGAGCGCGGCGAGGGGGATCAGGAAACGGGAGATCGTCATGTCATGGACCTCAGTGTTCGGCCCGGATTGTCGCATCTGACGGAGGCCGGGCCCTTCGCCAGACGACGCTGCCGGCCTGGGGCCGGTCCAGCGTGTCACGGCAGCGTCGAACCGCTTGGTGACGGGGCGCCGACGTGACGCCGCCATATCGCGCCGGGCGGCGTGAACCCGCGCTGAATGGCGCATTCAGCCAATTGCAGTGTTTCGGTGCCGGGTTTCCGATCGAGAGAAACCAGCGCCCGTGTTACCGCGTCATGAACTCGGCGAGGCGCCCAGCGCCGTAAAGCAGCGCGAAACCCCAGACGGTCGAGGCGATCCAGTTGGCGATCTGGAAAGGCCAGAAGGGCATCTGCACGATGCCGGCGACGATCGCGATCACGGCGCGCAGCGGCCCGAAGAAATGGCCGATCAGGATGCTGGCGACGCCCCATTTCTCGAAGAAGGCATGGCCGCGCTCGAGCAATTGCGGGTTTTTGTTGAGCGGCCAGTAGTCGCCGACGCGTGGGCCTAGCACCAGGCCCGCCCAATACGAGACCCAGAAGCCGCAGCCCGCTCCGGCCGAGGCGGCGGCGGCGAGCGGGATCAGATTCAGGCCCGACGCGCCTGCCGCGGCTCCAAAGGCGGTGAAGAACACGGTTGCCGGCACGAGCCAGGACAAAACCGCGACGCATTCACAGAAGGCGACGAGGAAGACGATCGGGATCGCCCATTCCTGATGGGCCCGCATGAACTCGACGAGCGCTTGCATCCAGAGTTCGAGTTGGGCCATGGCGAGCGCGATCTTTCCGGCGGGAGGCGCCGGCTTATCGCGTCTACCGCAAGGTTATGCAACCGCTGGCCTTGAGCGAAGGGCGACCTCCTTCGCCGAAGGACGACTTTGCCTTCGCCGGGGGATCGCATAGTCTTAGCAGCAAAGGTCAAGGTCTTGGCCGCAAAGATCAAGGCGTGAGCGGCGAGCGCGGATCGGTGCGCCAGGCCGACGGGGAAACGGATTTCATGGAGTCGCACCACCCCCCGCAGCGCGATGCGGGAGCAGGCGAGATGTCGCCTGCGGTCGCCCTCAGCGGGCTCGACATCACCTTCCACATCGATGGCGGCAAGCGCTACAAGGCGGTCACCGGGATCAACCTCTCGGTTGCGGCGGGCGAGTTCGTCTCGGTCGTCGGGCCGACCGGCTGCGGCAAGTCGACCCTGCTCAATGCGGCGGCGGGCCTGCTCGTGCCCTCGGCCGGCACGGTCGGCATCTTCGGCAAGCCGCTTTCGGGCCTGAATCGCCGGGCCGGCTATCTCTTTCAGGCCGACGCGCTGATGCCGTGGAAGACGGCGCTCGAGAACGTCAAGGTCGCGCTGGAGCCGATGGGCGTTTCCGATGCGCAGGCCGACGCCCGGGCGCGCGAATGGCTCGGCCGGGTCGGCTTGCGCGCCTTCGTCGATCGCTATCCGCATATGCTTTCAGGCGGCCAGCGCAAGCGCGTCAGCCTCGCGCAGATGTTGATCCGCGACCCGGAAATCCTGCTGATGGACGAGCCTTTCGGCCCGCTCGATGCGCAGACCCGGCAGATCATGGGCAATCTCCTGCTCGATCTCTGGTCGAAGGATCGCAAGGCGCTGATCTTCGTGACGCATGATCTGGAGGAGGCGATCTCGCTCTCCGACCGCGTCGTCGTGATGTCGGCCGGGCCTGCCGCCGGCATTGTCGCCGATTACCGCGTGCCGCTGCCGCGCCCGCGCGACATCGCCGAGATCCGGCTGGAAAAGGCCTTCCACGAGATCCATCGCGACATCTGGGCCTCGCTCAGGGTCGAGGTTCAGAAGGCTTATGCGATGGGCGATGGGCGCGAGCTGGTCGAAGGAGCCTCGCCATGAACCGCGCCAAGCTGCTTGGCCTGCAGGCGCTGGTCATGGTCGTCTTCCTGCTGATCTGGCACGTCGTCACCGCCTATCCGCTGTTCGGCGAGGTCAAGACGATCCAGTTCTTCTTCTCGACGCCGGCCGCCGTGCTGGGGCGGACCTTCAACCAGTTGATCGGACCCGACATCTACTGGCATCTCGGCATCACGCTGACCGAGACCGTGCTCGCTTTCGTCATCGGCTCGCTCGCGGGCATCTTCTTCGGCTTCACCTTCGCGCGGCAGGAATTGCTGGCTGCGGTCTTCGACCCCTATATCAAGGCGGCGAACGCCTTGCCGCGTGTCGTGCTGGCGCCGATCTTCGCGCTCTGGTTCGGGCTCGGCATCTGGTCGAAGGTGGCCCTCGGCTTCACGCTGGTCTTCTTCATCGTCTTCTTCAACGTCTACCAGGGCGTGCGCGAGGTTTCGCCGACCGTGCTGGCGAACGCCCGCATGCTCGGCATGAACGAGCGTCAGCTCTTCCGCCATGTCTATTGGCCCTCGGCGCTGACCTGGATGTTCTCCTCGCTGCACACTTCGGTGGGCTTTGCGCTGGTCGGAGCGGTGGTCGGCGAATATCTCGGCTCCTCGGCGGGCTTGGGTTACAAGATCCACGAGGCCGAGAGCGTCTTCGACGTCACCGGCGTGTTCTCCGGCATGCTGATCCTGGCGATCTTCGTGATCGCGATCGACGCAGCTGTGACCATGGTGGAAAAGCGGTTGCTGGTCTGGCGGCCGGGGCAGAGTTCGACCACGACGACGTAACGTCATCTTCGCTTGATCGCCAACGATTGCAGGCTCATGCTCGTCTCCGGGATGGCGGAGGCATGCCATGGAACTCGAACTCAACGGCCGCATCATAGAGGTGCCGAAGCCTGCCGACATCACCGCCGCCATCGACGGGCATGGCGGCGAGCCCGGCTGGTTCGTCAATCTCAGCGACGATGACGGCGATGTCGAAGCCTTCCTGAACGGCGACGGCTCGTTCCGGCTGACCTATCATGACGGCAAGGATCGCTTCGCTGCTGCCGATCCGGTCGATGCCGCGACATTGAAGGCGATCCTGCTGGCGGCCCTGCGGGGCGAGGTTGGCTGGCGCGGCGACCGCGTGTGGCTGCGCCAATTGTCGCCGGCGAAAGCCGCCGAGGCGGCGGGCGAACCGCCTGTCTGGGCGATTGCGGCGGTCATCGCCTCGATCGCGCTGATCTTCCTGGTCACCAATCTGCCCGATAGCTGGCTGGAGAAGCTGCCGATCCCCAATACGACGCTGGGCGTGATCGGGCTGATCGCCCTTCCGATCGTGGTCATGATCATCGCGATGGTTGCCAATAAGGCGATCCAGCTGCGCCGCGCCAAGAGCTGGCTTCCGGCGCAGGGGCGCATCACGAGCTCGCGCATGGCGACCCGCCGGTCCGGAGTGGGCGAGGACGCCACCATCGTCAACATTCCCGCCGTCGCATACAGCTTCTCGGCCGGCGGGCGGAGCTATCAGGGCGGGAGGCTCAGCATCGGCGACATCAGCGGGCCCTTCGCCGAGGAGGCGCTGGCGCGCTATCCGGTCGGCACGGCGGTGACGGTGTATTACGATCCCGCCGATCCCGAGAACTGCGTGCTGGAGCGGGATGCGCCCAAGGGCGCGCTCAAGGGCTGCGGCGCGGTTCTCCTGGTGCTGGCTCTGCTGGGCGCGGGCGGGTACTGGGCGCTCACGCAAGGGGCGCAGACGCTGCAGGCGAGCATGCCGCAGGCCGAGGTGCCGGTGATGCTGTTCGCCTTCTGCTTCGGCTGTGCGGCGCTGCTGTTTTTCCTCGGTTATCGCCGCTATCTCGCACGCGCCAATTCCTGGCCGGTCGTGCCGGGGCGCGTCACCGTGAGCCGTGTCGAGCAGCGCAGGAGCACGGAAGACGGCCGGGCCCGCACGAGCTACGCGGCGGTTGTCGAATTCACCTATCAGGTTCGCGGCCACAGCTTCAGCAGCCGCCAGATCGCGCTCGGCATGCAGATGTCCGGCTCGCAAGGGGGCGCGGAGAAGGTCGCCAACCGCTATCCGGCCGGGGCCGAGGTCGAGGTGCACTACGACCCCGCAAACCCCTCCCAGGCGGCGCTGGAGAATCCGACCGGCACGAGCTGGATCCTGTTGGGGGTCGCGCTGTTCTGCTTCGGGGTCGCGCTCTACACCAGCCACATCTTTCGATGAAATCGCCGGCTCGCTTCCGCAACCCCTTTGACTCAAGGCGGGGTTGGCGCGAGGCCTGCGACTAATCTAGAACTGCTTCCCAACAAGGCTTTCAAAGCAAAGCATCCTCAGGGAAGGAAACCCGATGAACCGCAGAGATCTGATCATGGCGGCCGGCGTCGTGCTGGCGGCCTGGAGCGCTCCGGGCTTTACCTCGGCCGCGTTGGCCCAGAACGCCGAAAAACCCAAGCTGACGCTCGGCGTCGGCGGCAAGCAATTGCTCTATTATCTCCCGCTGACGGTCGCCGAGAAGAAGGGCTTCTTCAAGGAGCAGGGGCTCGAGGTCGAGATCAATGATTTCGGCGGCGGTGCGAAGTCGCTGCAGGCCTTGGTCGGCGGTTCCGTCGATGTCGTCACCGGCGCCTATGAGCACACCATCCGGATGCAGGCCAAGGGCCAGGATGTGCGCGCCGTGGTCGAGCTCGGGCGCTTCCCCGCGATCACCATCGCCGTGCGCAAGGAGCTCGCCGGCAAGGTCAAATCGGCGGCTGACTTCAAGGGGTTGAAGATCGGCGTCACCGCGCCGGGCTCATCGACGGCGCTGACCGCGCAATACGCCATGGTCAAGGCTGGGCTGAAGGCGACGGATGCGCCGATCATCGGCATCGGTGCGGGCGCGAGCGCGGTCGCGGCGATCAAGCAGGGCCAGGTCGACATCATCTCGCACCTCGACCCGGTGACCTCGAAGCTTGAAGCCGACGGCGACATCGTCACGCTGATCGACACCCGCACCGAGGCCGGCACGCGCGCGCTCTTCGGTGGCTCGAACCCGGCGGCCGTGCTCTATCTCAAGGGCGAGTTCGCCGAGAAGAACCCGGTGACGACGCAAAAGCTCGTCAACGCCTTCGTCAAGGCGCTGAAATGGCTGGAGACGGCCAAGCCCGAGGATGTCGCCGACCTCGTGCCGCCGGAATATCTGCTCGGCGACAAGCCGCTCTATCTGCGCGCGGTCAAGAATTCGCAGGAGAGCTATTCGCGCACCGGCATCTCGCCGCCCGAAGGCCAGCAGAGCGTCTATGACGCGCTGAAGCTGCTCGACCCGGAACTGGCGACGTCGAATGTCGATCTGAAGAAGACCTTCATCGATAGCTTCGCGAAGAAGGCGGCGTCCGGCTCCTGACCTCTCGACATTGTCCGGTGCGCTGGTCACACTCGCTTCTGACGCAAGGAGAGGCGAGATGACCGGGCGTGCTGCGATCGAGACCCTGATCAAGGATGCCTATGAGGCGCGCCATCGCGGCGACCTCGACGCCGTGATGGGCTATTTCCATCGCGATTGCAGCTATCGGCTTTCAGGAGCGTCGGCGCCCGCGCCGATGTTCATGCAGCCGACCGGCCATGCCGCCGTGCGTGCGCAGATGGCAGGACTGATCGGCGCCTTCGTCTTCAGCAATGTCGAGACGCTTGCGCTGACGATCGAGGGCGACAGGGCGGCATTGCATTGGCGTGCGGATGTGCTGTGCGTCCCGAGCGGGCGCAGCGCGCCCTTCGAGATCATGGACCTGTTCACGATCGCGGACGGCAAGATCCTGAGTCTGGTCCAGTTCACCGATACGGCCGGCGTCGCCCAGCTGACTGGGGCGTGACCCTGAAGGCTTGATCGCGGCCATCACCGCTTTCGATTTGCGGCGAGGCGGGGCGAGCGGGTAGAGCTTTCGTTTCCGTCACCAAGCGCGTTGCCTCATGAACATCCTCTCGATCCAGTCGCATGTCGCCTATGGCCATGTCGGCAATGCCTCCGCCGTGTTCCCGATGCAGCGGCTGGGCGTCGAGGTTTGGCCGATCCACACCGTCCAGTTCTCCAATCACACCGGTTATGGCGCCTGGAAGGGCCGCGTCTTCGACGGCGGCATGATCGACGAGGTGATGGAAGGCATTGCCGAGCGTGGCGTGCTGCCGTCCTGCGACGGCGTGCTCTCCGGCTATATGGGCTCGGCCGATGTTGGGCATGCCATCCTCTCGGCGGTGGAGCGCGTGCGCGCGGCCAACCCCAAGGCGCTCTATTGCTGTGATCCCGTCATCGGCGATGTCGGGCGCGGGATCTTCGTGCGGCCGGGCATCCCCGAATTCATGCGCGAGCAGGCGGTGCCGGCGGCCGATATCGTGACGCCCAACCAATTCGAGTTGGAATTGCTGACCGATATCGAGGTCAAGACCATTGCCGATGCGCATCGCGCGATCGAGGCGTTGCGCGACACCGGGCCGAAGGTCGTAATGGTGACATCGCTCTCGACCAATGAGACCCCCGGCGACGCCATCGATATGATGGCCTCCGACGCCAAGGGGGCCTGGCGCGTGCGCACACCGAAGCTCGATGTCAGCCTCAATGGCGCTGGGGACGCCATCGCGGCGCTGTTCTTTACCCATTATCTGCGCGAGGGATCGGCGGCAGCGGCGCTCGCCAAGGCCTCGGCCTCGGTCTACGGCCTGCTGAAGCGGACCAAGGAGGCGGGTTCGCGCGAGATCCTGATGGTTGCCGCGCAGGATGAGTTCGTGACGCCATCGCACCAGTTCGTGCCGGAGGCGATCTGAACCGGCATGAAGCTGCGCATTGGCACCTTCAATGTCGAGAACCTGCTGACGCGGCATCGCTTCGGGCCGAGCGGGCGGTTCGAGACCGATGCGGCGATGTCGCTGTTCCATTTTCCGCGTGCGGACGAACGCGACGCGGTCGAGCGCTCGCTGGCGGTCGCGCTGGAGGACGACAAGCGCCAGATGACTGCGCTCGCCATCGCCGAGGCGCAGGCCGATCTCTGGATGCTGCAGGAGGTCGATTCACTCGCCAGCCTGCAGGCCTTCTTCGCCAATTACGTCCACCGCAGCTCCGACCATCGCTATGGCCATTTCGCGTTGCTCGACGGCAATGACCGGCGCGATATCGACATCGGTTTCGCGGCGCGGCGCGACCTGCTGGCGCCGCAGGCGGTCGCGGTGCGCTCCCACAAGGACCTGACCTTCGCGCAGGCTGGCGTGCATGATCGCGATCTTGCAGCGCTTGGCATCGGCCCCGATGGCAAGGTGTTTGCGCGCGATTGCCTGGAGGTCGCGCTGGATTTCGGCGGGCGGCGACTCAGCCTGTTCGGTTGCCATCTGAAATCGATGAACAATGGCCGCGACGACGGCCGCCAGGCGACGCTGCCGGTACGCCGCGCCGAGGCGAGGGCGGTCAAGCATCTGGTCAAGACGCGCTTCGGCGGCGGCTGGCGCGAGGCGAACTGGATCGTGCTCGGCGATCTCAATGCCTATCGCTATGGGCTCGGCCCTCTGGCCGAGATCGTCGACGAGGGCGAGAGCGGCATCGAGCCGCTGCTCGAGGATTTCGCCATCGATCCGATGGAGGCGCTGCCTGCACATGAGCGCTGGACGCATTTTCGACGCTTCTGGTCGGAAAGCCAGGAGAGGCTGATCGACAGCCACATGCCGCTCGACCACATCCTGCTCTCGCCGGCGCTGGCGGCGGCGAACCCCGCGCCCGCGATGCAGATGATCCGTCGGGGGCTGCCCTATCGCGTGCCGCTCGATCCGCGCTCGCCCGACCGCTCGATGGCAAGGCTTGCGACCTGTGCCGACCGCTATCCGCGCGTCGGCTGGGACCGGCCGAAAGCCTCCGACCACAGCCCACTGACCATTGATCTCGTCATTCCCGAAGGATCGTCTTCATGAAGCGCCGCTTCGTCACGCTCGACGTCTTCACTACCCGGGCGCATGCCGGCAACCCGCTGGCTGTGGTGCTGGATTCCGACGGGCTCGACACCGAGGCGATGCAGGCGATCACGCGCGAATTCAACCTGTCGGAGACGGTGTTCGTGGCGCCGCCGACGCAGCCCGGCCATCGCGCCGCGATCCGCATCTTCACGCCCGGCCGGGAGCTGCCCTTCGCGGGACATCCGACGGTCGGCGCGGCAGTGCTGCTGGCCTTGCGCGATGCGACCGAGGGTAAGAGGGCCGATCTCCTGGTGCTGGAGGAGAAGGTCGGGCTCGTGCCTTGTGCGGTCTCGGTTGACGGGCCTCGGTCCGGCCATGCGGTCTTCACCATGCCGCGCCTGCCGCAGGAGATCGAGGCGGCGTCCGCCAACGCCGCGCTCGCGGCCGTGCTCGGGCTCGAGGAGAGCGAAATCGGGTTCGAGGGGCATCGCGCCGCTGTGTTTTCGGCCGGTGTCCCGTTTACGTTCGTGCCGGTGACCGGCCTCGATGCAATCGGCCGGGTCAAGCTCGACCTATCCCGCTGGGACGCGGTGATGAAGCCCGCTGAGCATCCCAACGCCTTCGTCTACTGCCGGCAGACCGCTGAGACGGGGCATCACTATCACGCGCGCATGTTCTGGCCGGGAGCCGGGATCGCGGAGGATCCCGCGACCGGTGGGGCTGCTGCCGCCTTCGCCGGCGTGGTCATGGCCTTCGACAAGCCCGGCGATGGCGAGCATCGCTGCGTCATCGAGCAGGGCTATGAGATGGGCCGGCCCTCGCAGATCGCGCTCGAACTGACGGTCGAGAACGGGGCGCTGGTTTCGGCGCGCATCGGCGGCTCGGCGGTGCTGGTCAGCGAGGGCGTGCTGCTGTGACGTCGCTCGGACAGAATGGCATCGTCGATGGCGCGATTGTCGAGCTTGCCGGCCTGGAGGCGCTGATCGAGCCTTATGACTGGCTGTTCGCGCGGGAGCGTGCCGACGAGATCGCGGCGCATTGGGGCAGTATCAGCGCCGGCAAGCCGGCGATGTTCAACGGCAAGGTGATGCTGCAGCACCGCGCGGCGATCGTCGACGGCGTCTTCCGGGCTGGCTATTTCGAGACCGACTATGCCGCTTTCATCAGCTGGCGCGATTTCGGCCATCCGGGTCCGGTGGTGCGCAACGGCTTTGCAATGGCGGCCCTGCGCGCCGCGGATGGCGCGTTCCTGTGCGGCGTGATGGGGCAGCACACCGCCAATCCCGGCAAGGTCTATTTCGCCGCCGGTACGCCCGACCGCGAGGATGCGCGGCCCGACGGCACGCTCGACCTCGCCGGCAGCGTGACGCGCGAGCTCTGCGAAGAGACCGGGCTGATGCTTGACGAGATCACGGTGGAGGAGAGCTGGACGGCGGTGATCCTGCCCGGGCGCATCGCCTTCATGCGGCCCGTCACGGTCGCCATGCCGGCCGAAGCGGCGCGCGCGCTGATGCTCGCACGCATGGCGACGCAGGACGAGCCGGAGCTTGCCGACATCGCCATCGTCCGCGGCCCCGAGGATGCCGAGCGCCTCGACATGCCACACTTCATGCGGCCTTATCTTGCCCATATCTGGCGGCAAGACTGATCCTTCTAGAGCATTCCCGCGTTTCTTCGAAGCGCGGGAATGCTCTAGCTCCTTGTTTTATCGCATTTTCTTCACGCGAACCGGTGCCCACTTCGCTCGAAAATACTCTAGTCTTGTGCGCCCGCGTTTCGCGCCCTCAATTCAACCGGATGCCCCGATGACGCTTGCCCCCGAAGCCCTGTCGCTGCCCGCCATCAATCCGTTTTCGCGTGTCTGGGACACGCCCTTCGGCCTGCCGCCTTTTGCCGCGATCACGCCCGAGCATATCCGCCCGGCTTTTGAGGCGGCGCTCTCCAAGCACAGATCCGAGATCGACGCGCTGACCACTGAGGCCGCCCAGCCAGACTTCGCCAACACCATCGAGGCGCTGGAGCGTGCGGGCAGGGCGCTCAGCCGCGTCGGTGGCGTGTTCTACAACCTCACTGGCGCCGATACGAACGAGGCGCTGCAGGCGATCGAGCGCGAGATGTCGCCGATCACCTCGCGGCACTGGTCGGCGATCATGATGGATCCTGCGCTGTTTGCCCGCGTCGCTGCAGTGTTCGCCAGGCGCGAGACGCTCGGCCTCGACGCCGAGCAGGCACGGCTCCTGGAGCGGACGCATCGCGGCTTCGTCCGCTCGGGTGCCCAGCTCGGCCCGGAGGACAAGACGCGGCTCGCCGCGATCAACGAACGCCTTGCGGGACTGGGCACGCAGTTCAGCCAGAACGTGCTGAAGGATGAATCGAGCTATGCGCTGATCATCGAGGATGAGGCGGGGCTCGCCGGCTTGCCGGCCTTCCTGATCGCGGCGATGGCGCGCGCCGCTACCGACCGCGGTCATGACGGCAAACATGCCGTGACGTTGTCGCGCTCGATCATCGAGCCGTTCCTGACCTTCTCGACGCGTCGCGATCTGCGCGAGGAGGCCTTCATTGCCTGGAGCAAGCGCGGTGAGAATGGCGGCGAAACCGACAACCGCGCCATCGTCGCCGAGATGGTGAAGCTTCGGGCCGAGAAGGCGAAGCTGCTCGGCTTCCCGACCTTCGCGCATTTCAAGCTCGACGATTCCATGGCGAAGACGCCGACCCATGTCCGCGACCTGCTCGAACTGGTCTGGAAACCGGCCAAGGCTCGCGCCGCGCAGGAGGCCGCCGATCTCGCCGCGCTGGCGCAGGCCGAGGGCGAGAACGGACCGATCCGCCCCTGGGACTGGCGCCATTATGCCGAGAAGGTGCGTCAGCAGACCTATGCGCTCGATGAGGCGGTGCTGAAGCCCTATCTCCAGCTCGACCGCATCATCAATGCGGCCTTCGATGTCGCCGGCAAGCTGTTCGGGCTTGCCTTCGAGGCGAAGCCCGCGCTCAAGGGCTATCACCCGGATGTGCGGATCTGGGAGGTCAAGGAGGCGGCGAGCGGCCGGCATATCGGCCTGTTCCTCGGCGATTATTTCGCCCGTGCCTCGAAGCGCTCCGGCGCCTGGATGAGCGCCTATCGCGGCCAACGCAATTTCGACGGTGAGGTCCGGCCGATCATCGTCAATGTCTGCAATTTCGCCAAACCCGCAGAGGGCAAGCCGGCGCTGCTCTCGATCGATGATGCGCGCACGCTGTTCCACGAATTCGGCCATGCCTTGCATGGTTTGCTGTCGGATGTGCGCTACGGCTCGCTCGCCGGCACTTCGGTCTCGCGCGATTTCGTCGAGCTGCCTTCGCAGCTCTATGAGCACTGGTTCCTGACATCAGAGGTGATGCAGGCCTATTGCCTGCATGCCGAGACTGGCGAACCGATCCCCGAGGCGCTGATCGACAAGATAAAAAAGGCGCAGACCTTCAATCAGGGCTTCTCCTCAGTGGAGTACAGCTCGTCGGCGCTGGTTGATCTCGCCTTCCATTCGCTGGAGAACCCCGGCGAGATCGACCCGCTGGCTTTCGAGGCGGCAGAGCTTAAGCGGATCGGCATGCCGGCAGAGATCATCATGCGCCACCGCACGCCGCATTTCACCCATGTCTTCTCCGGAGACGGTTATTCGGCCGGCTATTACAGCTATCTCTGGTCGGAGGTAATGGATGCCGACGCCTTCAACGCCTTCGTCGAGGCGGGCGACGTCTTCGCGCCCGAGGTCGCGGCCAAGCTGAAGCGCTACATCTACTCGGCCGGCGATACGCGCGACCCGGCCGAGGCCTATACGCTGTTCAGGGGCAGGTTGCCGACGCCGGACGCGCTGCTGGAGAAGCGTGGGCTGGCGGCGTGAGCGCGGCGGGTTTTGCTACCTCGGGCAAGCCCTTGCCTTATTTGGCTAAATGAGCACGATTGACCTAAGGGGAGGATTGCTCCCCACCGGGGGGATTCATGCTGCGACACTGCCTTGCGGGCCTGCTGACGGCCGCCGTTTTGATGCCGTCGGCCGCATCCGCCGACGTCATGACCTGGAAGCTGCGGAGCTTTTCGGCCAATGCGATCGAAGTCGCTTTCTACTCGCAGAACCGGCGTAATGAATGGCCGGGCGGCGGCAAGGTCTATGTCAACCGCACCTATGACACGGTGAGCTACCCGCTGACCTGCATCAAGGGCGAGAAGATCTGCTACGGTGCCTGGCTCAAGGGCAATGCGACGCGCTACTGGGGCATGGGCCAGGGCGGCAAGCAGAAATGCACCGAGTGCTGCTACACCTGCGGCGGCAACACCACCACCAAGGTCCATAACCTCAACGAGCGTTAAGGCTCTCCGGCCTCACCCCGGATAGCCGAACTTCGTCTTGGTCGCGTGGAGCTGCCCCATCGCGCCGCCTTCATTGCCCGCAGTGCAGCTCGAGCGGGCGGTTGCGATCTCGGCGCTGACGCGGGCGTGGACGCCCTTGGTGGTGTGGCCGGTGGCGAGGTCGTTATCCATCACGGCCTGGAAGCGCTCGACCTCGCCGGAGCACCCCGAACCGCCCGGCATATGGAAGGTGCTCGGCGTCACGCCGGGATAAGCCTGCTCCGGTGGTGGCGCTGGCGGGGCGACGGGCCGGGTCTGACAGCCGGCGAGGGCGATGCCGAGGGTGGCGAGGAGAGCAAGAGCGCGCATGGCGGCATGTCCGATCGACGAAAGACTTGCGACCATGACCGATTCCGGGGTGGCCGCCAACATGCGCGGCTTCGTGGTGAGACACACTCTCGACATGGTCGCGCCGGAGGTTGCCGGCACTGTTGTAAGAGGAGCGCCCATGACGACGGAGACCACGATCGAACTCGCGATCTTCGCCGATTATTTCCAATTCTACATCCAGGACGAGACGGCCAATGACGATTTCGGCTCGCTCTGGACGGAGGCGGCCGTGGAGCGGCTGTTTGCGGCCTCAGCGCAATCCATCGGTGTCGGCACGGCGCGCAACATGACCGTGCCGGTCGTCGTCTCGCTGCATGCGCAGGAGCCGCCCGCCGATTTCGGCGAGTGGGACATGGTCAATGAGGGCTCCTTCACCGTTCGCTCCGGCCGCGTCGCGATTGCCGGCTGCACGGATTATCTGCCCGATGCGCCGCGCCTCAGCGTGCCGCCGGGAAGCTACCGGGTTCGCGTCTCCTATGCCGGCCTCGACACGGTGAGCGAGGATGGGCTCGATGGCGACGACTTCTATCGTGTCCAGCTCTGGCCCGCACCCACGGCCCCGCTCGCCGTGGTCAAGGCCCGCAGCAGCGCAGCGGTGTGAGTGAGGGTAGGGCGAGATGGAAAACCCTGCCTTGCCTTGCCCCCCTGCTATCGGTTATGCAGTTTCGGTCGATACGAGGAACGTCTGTGGCCGCATCCGCCACCCATGCCCTGAGCCAGAACCGCGCTGCTGCGCGGGCTGCCGGCATGCGCGCTCCGCTTGGTCTTGGACTGCTTCTTCTCCTTAGCCGCCCCTGAGGGCCGGCCGGGCATGCATGCCTGGGCGCTCAGGGGAGTGACGAGAACCGCCTTCCAGACATTCTGCGCCTGCCTTCAACCATAGCGGCGCGACCCTCTACAGGATCACGACCATGACCGATGCGACCCGGAACGCCTCCTCCTCCAAGGACCGCGTGCTGATCTTCGACACCACCTTGCGCGACGGCGAGCAATGCCCCGGCGCCACCATGACCTTCGAGGAGAAGCTCGAGGTCGCCGACGTACTCGACGCGATGGGCGTCGACATCATCGAGGCCGGCTTCCCGATTGCCTCTGACGGCGATTTCGAGGCGGTCTCCGCTATCGCCAAGCGGATCAAGCGTGCGACCGTCGCGGGCCTCGCCCGGGCGATCAGCGCCGACATCGCACGCGCCGGCGAGGCGGTGCGTCATGCCGCCAAGCCGCGCATCCACACCTTCGTCTCGACCTCGCCGATCCATCTGGAGCACCAGATGCGCAAGAACGAAGACGAGGTTCTGGAGATCATCACGAAGACGGTGGCCCAGGCCCGCAACCTGGTCGAGGATGTCGAATGGTCGGCGATGGACGCGACCCGCACCCCGATCGACTATCTCTGCCGCACGGTCGAGGCCGCGATCAAGGCCGGCGCGACCACGATCAACCTGCCCGATACGGTCGGCTATGCGGTGCCCGACGAGTATCGCGCGATGTTCCGCCAGATCCGCGAGCGCGTGCCCAATGCCGACAAGGCGATCTTCTCGGTGCATTGCCACAATGATCTGGGGCTGGCGGTGGCCAATTCGCTGGCCGGCATCGAGGGCGGGGCGCGGCAGATCGAATGCACCATCAACGGCATCGGCGAGCGTGCCGGCAATGCCGCTCTGGAAGAGGTGGTGATGGCGCTGCGCGTGCGCGGCGATGTCCTGCCCTACGACACCGGCATCGACGCCTCGCTGCTGACGCGCGCCTCGAAGGCCGTCTCGACCGCCTGCTCCTTCCCGGTGCAGTACAACAAGGCGATCGTCGGCCGGAACGCCTTCGCCCATGAGAGCGGCATCCACCAGGACGGCATGCTGAAGAACCAGACGACCTACGAGATCATGACGCCGGAATCGGTCGGCGTCTCCAAGACCTCCCTGGTGATGGGCAAGCATTCCGGCCGCGCCGCCTTCCGCTCCAAGCTGAAGGAGATGGGCTACGATCTGGGCGACAACCAGCTCGAGGACGCCTTCACGCGCTTCAAGGCCTTGGCCGACCGCAAGAAGCACGTCTATGACGAGGATATCGAGGCGCTGGTCGACGAGAATCTGGCCTCGGCGCATGACCGCGTCAGGCTGGTTTCGCTGACCGTGATCGCCGGCACGCGCGGGCCGCAGCGCGCCACGATGAAGCTCGATGTCGATGGCCGCTTTGTTACCGAGGAAGCCGAGGGCAACGGGCCGATCGATGCCGTGTTCAACGCCATCAAGGCGATCGTGCCGCATGAGGCGGTGCTGGAGCTCTACGACGTGCACGCCGTGACCGAGGGCACCGACGCGCAGGCGGAGGTGACGGTCAGGCTCTCGCATGAGGGCTCGTCGGTGACTGGGCGCGGCGCTGACCCCGATACGCTGGTCTCCTCGGCCAAGGCTTATCTGGTGGCGCTCAACAAGCTCGTCGCCAAGGGCGTGCGCCTGCACGCGCAGGCCGCGGCGGAGTAAGGGCGCCGTGTCATCCCGTGCGCGCTGCGGCATTCATGCCGCGGCGCAGACACGGGACCGCGCGACCAGAAGGCGCTTCATCCGGGTATTGATCCCGCATCTGCGCAGCGGCACTCTGTGCCGCAGCGCGCGCGGGATGACACGCTACGCCCCCTTCACACCGACCAGCCCTTGTCCGGCTTGATCGTCGCCAGGACGAAGGCGGAGCGCATCTCGGCGATGCCGGGCAGCGTGCTGCCGCGCGCCCCCGCTGCTGCAGCGCGGCGACGGCAGCCATCAGCTTGCGAAGATCGCCTCCTGAGGGCGCTGCAGGCTTGGTTTTCCCCTGAAATCGCACGCGTCCCGCCAGGGCGGGCTTGGCGTGAACAGGATCTTTGCCTGTAGTTCGGTCTCGGCGCGGCCGGAAAGAGCGCGCGCCCGCTGGGGAGCGCGCCATGTCTTATTTTCCGAACTGGACCTTGAAGACCTCCGGCGCGGTGATGCCGGACGAGCGTCTGTCGACCGTCCAGACCTTCATCGCAGGTCTGCAGCATGTCGTCGCCATGTTCGGCGCGACCGCACTGGCGCCGATCCTGATGGGGTTCGACCCCAATGTGGCGATCTTCTTCTCCGGCATCGCGACGCTGCTGTTCTTCGTGATCACGCGCGGGCAATTGCCGAGCTATCTCGGCTCGTCCTTCGCCTTCATCGGAGTGGTGATCGCGGCGAGCGGCTATGCCGGCTCGGGACCGAACGCGAATATCGCCGTGGCGCTCGGCGGCATCATCGCCTGCGGTGCGCTTTATGCAGCCATCGGCCTGCTGGTCCAGGGCGTCGGCACGGCCTGGATCGAGAAGCTGCTGCCGCCGGTCGTCACCGGTGCGGTCATCGGCGCGATCGGTCTCAACCTGACCGCGGTCGCCATGGGCATGATCTCGGCCAGCCCCTACACCAAATGGATCGCGCTGTTCACGGTCGTCGCGGTCGCGCTGGTGGCGGTGTATGGCAGAGGTCTCGCACAGCGCCTGCCGGTGCTGATCGGCGGCGCCGGCGCCTATATCCTCTACGCGGCGACGGCACCGAGCTTCGGCGCCCCGGCGGTCGATTTCGGGCGGATCGGCGCCGCCGCCTGGCTCGGGATGCCGAACTTCGTCGCGCCGGTGTTCGATTTCAAGGCGATGGCGCTGATCGCTCCGGTCGCGCTCATCCTGGTTGCGGAGAATCTCGGGCACATCAAGGGCATCGCCGTGATGACCGGGCGCAATCTCGATCCGCTGATCGGGCGCGGCTTCATGGCGGACGGGCTTGCCACCATGATCGCGGGCTCCGGCGGTGGCACGGGCGTGACGACCTATGCCGAGAACATGGGCGTGATGGCAGTGACGCGGGTCTATTCGACGCTGGTCTTCGTCGCGGCGGGAATCATCGCGCTGGTGCTCGGCTTCTCCCCCAAATTCGGTGCGGTCATCGGCACGATTCCGGTCGCGGTGCTCGGCGGGCTGGCGATCGTCGTCTTCGGCCTGATCGCCGCGACTGCCGGGCGAATCTGGGTGGAGAACCAGGTCGACTTCTCGAACCCGAAGAATCTGCTGACGGTTGCGACCGCGCTGATCCTGGGCGCGGGCGATCTGAAGCTGCCGCTCTTCGGCTTCGAACTCGGCGGCATCGGCACCGCGACCTTCGGGGCTATCGCGCTCTATCACCTGCTGAATCGCCGGCCGGGATGAGGCCGTCGCGCCTAGAGCCGGATGATTTCAGATCGGGTCACCAAGTGATCCGATCTGAAATCTGAATCCGTCTCTCATCAAAGAGTTAGAGCAGGATCGACGCGAAAAACCGGTTCCCACTTTTTCGCATCCTGCTCCATCGCCGAATTCATTTCCGCGGCTTGGCATATTTCTGTCGCAGATGGGTGGACAGGGCGGGGGGCGTTTGCTACATCGCCGGCCTGCCTGACGCGGCCTTGGCCGCAGCGATGGCGACGCTTCGTGGCGTATGGGTGATTAGCTCAGTTGGTAGAGCAGCTGACTCTTAATCAGCGGGTCGTAGGTTCGAGCCCTACATCACCCACCACGGAAACTTCCGCGAAAACGAAAGCATAGACAGATCGGCCGGCGACACAAAGCCGGAACGGTCTGTGCGTTTTGTGTTTTATTTCGCAACTTCCGCACGTCGAACGCCGAAACGGCACTGTTGATCGCTCCGGCGATCCTGCCGATGGCCGCTTCTACCGTCGCGATGACGGCATTCATCCGGGGCGCTGGAGAAGTATAGACGTAGCGCCGGAGCGCTCATGGCGCCCGGGCCGCAGTGCGGCGAGGCTTGAACGCGGCGCAACCTTCCCGGTAAGTTGAATGGAACGATTCGACGCTCTTCGCGTTGTTGTTTGCCCGCCTGATGTGGCACGAGAGGATTTAATATGAATAGGAAGTCTATCTTTGCCGGCTTGGTCGGTGCCATTGCTCTCGCGAGTGCTGCGATTGCTGCCTCGACGGCAGTTAACGCCGCCGAGACATTGCCTGCCACTGTGGCTCATCAACTCGACGGGCAGGCTGTAGAGTTCACGATGACTGCGGCCAAGCAGCGCCGCCTCATGATTATCGAAGAAACCCAGCGCCAGCAGCGCTACGGGCGCAGAGGTTACGGGCGCGGGCCTGGCTACGGGCGCGGACCTGGCTACGGATACGGACCGCGGCGCGGCTACGATGGCCCGCCTCCCGGCTACCGCCGCTACGACAGATACTGATCGGACGGGGAGCCCTGACAACGGGGCATTCCTTCACTGCACCGTTTGCGGATTGGGGAGCGCGTTGAGCGCTCCCTTTTTTGTTTGAGGCTGGAGCCAAGCCGCATCAGGTGGCTCACGGCATGGAGTTGGCACAGGTCGCTTGGCGTTGCCGGCCTTGCGTCGTGCTCGCTCGAATCACGCTTCGCGGCGGGCGTGAGGCGCTGAATGTGGCGAGAGACGCACTCCGTGCAGCGCGCCGGGGTTCGCCGCCCAGCCTAGCCCTGACCCTGCGGGATATCCGCGCGGCAACGATGTCTGAGGCGCGAATACTGCCCGGCGCGCGCTTCCGTCGGGTATTTGTGTATCGGCAACATTGAGAAACCCGTGTAAGTTGAGAGATTCACATCGATTTTCTCTACGTCCGTCGACGCGCAGCGGGCGGCGCGCATGATGACGAGCAAAGTAAGACGCTGCTGCGGGCCGATGAATGGCCATTTAGCCGGCATCTGCGTGGTATTTCTGTAACGCGTCCGCAAAAATGGCCGCCGTGATCTCGCCGGAGTTCGCAAGTGCGTTGTCGGTTCTTGAGGAATTTGCGGCAACATTTTGATTTAAAAAGAATAAGCTAAATATTGCACTTGCGTCATGTGCGCGCAAAGCTGGCGACGTCGGCCTCTGACTTTCGGGCATGGTATTGACTTAAGGGGAGCAAACAGGGGATGGATTCGGGTGAAATCTTGTCGATTTGGCGGCTGAGTTGTTTCCACTTCGCTTCTCTCGGGCGCCAGGCCGACGGCACAGACACGCTGCAAATGCGATCTCGAGGTCCTAGATGCTGAAGACGGCCGACGTTCTGGACGCTCGCAGACTGAGCGCGTCTATGCCGACCGGGACCGCCAGCGAAGGTTTGCGGCGACTCGTAGCGACGACCGCCCTGGCGACGGGCGTGATCGTCGGAATGATGCTGTTCCAGCCCGGCGCCGCGCAGGCGCAGCAGGTCTGGACTGGACCCGGTACCGACTGGAACACGGCCGCGAACTGGGCTGGACCCGCCAATGTCCCCGACACCGCCGGTGAGACTGCGGTTTTCCAGGGTGCGATCGCGCCCGCGGCGCTCGCGATCTCGGCCTCCACGACGGTTGGCGGCATCACCTATGATGCCGGCGCGCAGGCCTATACGATTACCGTCGGCAATACCTTGGCCCTAACGGGCGCCGGCGTCGTCAACAACTCCGGCGTGACGCAGAATTTCGTGATCAGCGCCGGCCAAGGGGTGGTTTTCGGTGGTGCTGCTGATGCCGGATCCAATGTGGTTTACACCACCGCTGGAAATGGTGGCGTCTCGTTCCAGGGAACCGGCTCGGCTGCCGCAGCCAGCTTCGTGCTCGGCGGGGCCGGGAATATCTTCATCCAGACGGCCAGTGCAGTTTCGCTCGGCGAACTGAGCGGCGGGGGCGGCTCTCGCGTGCTTGCCTCGTCGGCCGGCGCAGCTTTGACCATCGGTGCTCTCAATACCTCCACGGTCTTCGCTGGCCGCATCGAGGAGGGTGCCGGTGTCGGCCTCACCGTGACCAAGACCGGCACCGGAACGCTGATACTCAGCGATGCCGGCGGAGCCTCCAACTATACCGGCCTGACGACGATCTCCCAGGGCGTGCTGAACATCCAGGCCGTGACCGCACTCGGCACGACGGCCGCTGGCACCGTGGTCGCGAACGGCGCCGCGCTGGAGCTGCAGGGCAGCATTACTGTCGCGGGCGAGGCGCTGACACTGAACGGCACCGGCGTGGCGGGCGGCGGCGCGCTGCGCAATGTCAGCGGTATCAACACCTATGGCGGCGCGATCACGCTTGGCAGCAATGCCTCGATCGTCTCTGCGGCTGACGCGCTTGCTCTGGCGGGCGGTGTCGCGCTCGGGGCGAACACGCTGACATTCGGCGGCGGTCTGATCAACGTCGCGACGGCTGGCATTACGGGTGCGGGCTCGGTTATTGTCGGGAGCGGAATCGCCCTGATCGACGCCGCGGGTACTTATGTTGGCGGGACGACGATCGCCGCTGGGGCCAATGCGGCGACCTCCGTGGCCGGCGGCTTCGGCACGGGGACGATCACGCTCGCCGGCGGCACGCTCAACTCCAGCGCGGCGGCCGTCACCGTAGCCAATGCGATCAGCCTCACGGCGAACAGCTCCATTGCCGTCCAGGCAAGCCAGGCGCTGACGCTGACCGGCGGCATCGCGTTGGGCGCCAACACGCTCTTTTTCAATGGACCAGGCACCACCACCGTCAGCACGACCGCGATCACCGGCGCCGGCGGGCTGACCAATTCGGGCGCCGGCGCGCTGATCCTCTCCGGCGCCAACAGTTATGCAGGCGTCACGACGATCACGGCCGGTGTGGTGAACATCCGCAACGCCACCGCGCTCGGCACCGTGGCCGGCGGCGTCACGGTCGCGTCCGGCGCGGCGCTGGAAATGCAGGGCGGCATCTTTGTCGGGGCCGAGGCGCTGACGCTGAGCGGCACTGGCGTCGCCGGGGGCGGCGCGCTGAGAAATATTTCCGGCAACAACAGCTATGGCGGCGCGATCACGTTGCTTTCAGCGACGCGCATCAACTCGGACTCAGGAATCGTGCAGACGGATGGCGCGATCACCGGCGCCGGCCAGACGCTTACGGTCGGCGGCAGTGGAGGCGCCGTCATCATCAACGCCGGACTCAATACCGGGAACGGCGCGCTCATCAAGGATGGCAACGGCCTTCTTGCGCTGAACAGCGTGAATACCTTCACCGGCTCTGTCACGGTCAATGCAGGCACGTTGCAAGTAAGCTTCGGGGCCGGGCCGGTCAACTCCGCGATCGGCGACGCCAGCGCCGTCATCCTGAACGGCGGCCAGATCGACGTCGTTCAAAATGAAACGATCGGCTCGCTGACCGGCGCCACTGGAACCAGCGTCAATCTGAGCGCCGGCGTCACATTAACGACAGGCGGCGACAACAGTTCGACGACGTATTCCGGCGCCATTAACGGCGGCGGCGGAGGCCTCGTCAAGCAAGGCACCGGCAGGTTCACGCTGAGCGGCGCCAACACCTATACCGGGGCGACGACGATCAATGGCGGCGAGTTGCGGGTCGACGGCTCGCTCGGCAATACTGCTGTCGCGGTCAACAACACCGGCACCTTGTCGGGCATCGGCACGCTCGGCGGCGCGGTCACGGTCAATGCCGGCGGCACGCTTTCGGCCGGGCAAAGCCCGGGCACGCTGACAGTCGGCTCGCTGACCTTGAACGCCGGCTCCAATTCGGTGTTCGAGCTCAACAATCCGGGCACGGTCGGCGGCGTCACCAACGATCTCGTGATCTCCAACGGGCCGGTGCAGCTCGGCGGTACGCTGACCGCGACGGCGGCATCCGCGGGCTTCTACAGGCTGATCAGCGTCGTCGGCGGCGGGGCGATCACCGGGAACTACGCCACGGTCAATGTCGCGGGCTTCACCGGACAGGTCTACACCAACGCCCCGGGTGCGGCGGAGCAGGTCAACCTCGCCGTGCTCGGCGCCGGCCAGATCATGCAGTTCTGGGACGGGGCCGACACGCTCGGCAACGGCACGGTCGATGGCGGCGCGGGCAACTGGAACGCCACCGATACGAGCTGGACCGGCCTGCCCGGCCAGGCCGGGGTGAACGCCTCCTGGCAGAGCTCGGTCGCCGTGTTCCAGGGCACGGCCGGCGTCGTCACCGTCGGGGGGACGCAGGCTTTCGACACGCTGCAGTTCAATACCGACGGCTATACGCTGGATGGCGGCCAGCTCGGCATCGGCGTCGCCGGCGGGGGCACGATCAATGTCAACGGCCTTGGCCTGACGGCAACCATCAGTTCGGCGATCGTCGATGGCGTGGGCACGAGCCTGATCAAGGTCGGCGCCGGCACGCTCAATCTCAGCGGCGTCAACACCTATACCGGCGGCACGACGGTCTCCGACGGCACGCTCGGCCTGCTCGCCGGCGGCGTGCTGGCCTCGAATGTGACGGTGGCCGCGGTCGGCGCGTTCAACAATGCCGGCACGGTCAACGCCTCGGTGATCAATAGCGGCACGACGAACAACAGCGGCCTGATCGCGGGGAGCGTGACCAATACGGGCACGCTGACGACGACCGGCACGATCCAGAGCGGCGTCACCAATAGCGGCACGGTCAATGCGGCCGGCACGATCAATGGCGCGATTGCCAACAATGCCGGAACCTTCACGGTGAGCGGTGTGCTTGCCGGCAATGGCGCCTTCAGCAATGCCGGTGGCGCCATCCTGGCCGTGAACGGCGGCAATTTCACCGGGCTCGCCAGCCTCGTCAACGCCGGCTCGATCACGATCGGCGCCGGCCGGACGCTGTCGGCAGGCACGATCACCAACAATGCCGGCACGATCGCGCTTGATGTCGGCGCGATGCTGCAAGGCACCGCCAACACGCTGAACAACGCCGCGACGATCAATGTCGCCGCGGACGGCGTGATCCTCGATGCAGGCGCGATCAACAACCTCGCCGGCGGCGTGATTAACTTCAACGGCCCCGGCGGGACGGCGACGCTGAGCAGCGGCCTGCAGGTCAACAATGCCGGCGCGATCAACCTCATTAGCGGCAATCTCAACGTCGTCGGCCCTCTCAGCAATACCGGCCAGGTGACCATCGCGGCCAATCTCGCCGCCAGCCTTGCCTCGCTCTCGAATGCCGGCAGCGTCAGCCTCGGCCAGGGTGCGAGGCTGACGACCTCCGGTAATCTCGCCAACACCGGCATGATCGAGCTGCGCAACGGCGCCACCAACAACCTCGTCACGGTCGGCGGCGGCTGGTCCGGCAATGGCCGGGTCGGGCTCGATCTCGACATCGTCAATGCGGCGGCCGACCGGATCAGCGTCGGCGGAGCGTCCTCGGGCCTGACCACGGTCGATTTCGCACAGCTGAGCGTGACATCCGCGGTGATCAGTCGCGACGTCCTGGTGGTCAACGGCGCAGCTGGCGCCCAGTTCGTCGCCGCCAATGCGCTGACTCCGACCGGGCCGAGCCCGTTCCCGAATGGCGCTGGCCAGCTCATCACCAATAACGGCCTGGTGCAGTACTGGTTCGGCGAGGCCACGCCCGGCTCGGGCACTTATGTCGTGCGGCCGGATCTCAACGTTACCGCGGCCACGGGCTTCGTCGCCTCCGTGTCGAGCGCCCTGGCCTCGATCAACGCCTTCAGCGAGCCGGCCTCGGCCTTCATCAACGGCCCGGCCGACCCGCAGCCGAACACTCTCTCGTTCGGCACCTGGGGGCGTGCGCGCGGCGGGCATTTCGACATCACCTCGAACAGCACGGTCGGCAGCGTCGGCGGCGTGTCGCGCTCGTTCCGAAGCGTCAACGAGGCCGGCTTTAACGGCTTCCAGCTCGGCGTCGATGCCGGCCTCTACAACATCAACGGCACCGGCTGGACCGCCAATCTCGGTATCCATGGCGGCAAGGTCGATGCCAAGGTCACGACCCCCGAGACGCGCCTCGAGGTCGAGCAGCCCTTCTACGGCGTTTATGGCGCGGTTCGGAGCGGCTCGGGCTTCGCCTTCGACGTGCTGGTGCGGCGGGATAATTTCGACCTGAAGCTGAACTCCCCCTCGGCCGGCCTCACCAATGCGAAGTTCAAGGCGGATGGCTGGAGCGGCCTGGCCTCGATGAGCCAGCGCTTCAACATCACCGACAGCATCTATATCGACCCCTCCGTCGCGGTGCTCTATTCGCGCGCCGAGGTCGACCCGCTGCGGACGCCGCAGGCCAATGTCAGCTGGCAGCCGATCGAGAGCGTCACCGGCCGCTTCGGCGTGCAGCTCGGCACCTTCATCCAGCCGACCGAGACGATCGTGCTCGCGCCCTATATCGCGGCCAGCGTCTGGCGCGAATTCGCCGGCAAGAGCAAGGCCTCGGGCGAGTTCGGCGGCCTGAGCTTCCCGACGACCACGGACCGGGTCGGGACCTATGGGCAGTTCAGCGCGGGTCTCGCCGTCTCCTCGACGACGCCCGGCCTGTCGGGCTTCGTGCGTGCCGATCTGCGCTTCGGCGAACGGATCGAAGGCTACGCCTTCAATGGTGGTTTGCGCTACCAGTTCTGAGCGGTTCCAGATCCGCCTCAAGATGACGGCCGCGCTCCAGCGCGGCCGTTTGTTTTCCGCCCAAGAGCAATTTGCTTTAACGCGTTTTCCTCATGCGATCCGGTGTCCGCTTCGCTTGAAAGCGCTCTCGTTGCGAACCTTCGGTCGGATCAGGCGTTTCCTCCGGTGGAGGACAGTGCATGATCGATTTGCTCCGACACCAGGCCGCCGATCCCGGCGGCACGCCGGCAGCGCCGAAGCCGCCGCCCGAGGCGCCGCCCTTGATGCCGACCGAGATTCCGCCGGCGCCTCCGGTCGAATCGCCGCCGGATGAGGAGCCGGCCGGCATTCCGACCGAGCCGCCGCCTGAGCTGCCGCCGAACGCGCCGCCCGAAGGACCCCCAGCGACGCCGATCGACCTGCCGCCCGGCCGCGATCCGCGCCAGCCGCAGGAATAGCCGCCCGGGCCCTCAGACCGGAGGCGCCGAGCCGTCGCCGATATCCCAGTAGAGCCCGGCCATCAGCGTCAGGCCCTCGCGGGCGATCGCGACGGGAAGGTGCTCGTCCGGCGCATGCTGCGAGCAGCCGGGATAGGAATGCGGCACCCAGATCGTGCGCAGTCCCAGCACATCCGCAAAGATGTCGTTGGGCAAGGAGCCGCCGAGATTGGGCAGGAGCGCCGGCTTCTTGTTGGTGCTCCTGGCGATCGAAGCGAGGGCGAAATCGACCCAGGGGTCTTCCGGGTCGAGCCGGGTCGCGCCGAAGATCGCCTCGCGCGACAACGAAACCTCGACCATCGGGAAGCCGTTGCGCTGCAGGTGGCGGCGCAGGGCCGGCACGATGTCGTTCTGGTCGATGCCGACGACGAAACGCAGCTGGCAGCGCGCCCAGGCGCTCGGCGGCACGGCGTTGACGGGCGTCTCCGGCACGCCGGACTTCATCGCCAGCACGTCGAAGGAACACCAGCCGAAGACCTGCTCGGCCGGGGTCAGGCCAGGCTCGCCCCAGTCGGGGTCGATCGTCGGGCCGTCCGGGCCACCATCGATCTCGCAGCCGACCAGCGCCTTGCGCACGGCGGCCGGCAGCTCCTTGGGCACCCATTCATGGATGCGGATCTGGCCGCTGGGGGAGGTGATCGAGGCGATGGCGTGGGCGAGCTGGATTGCCGGGTCGGAGAGGATGCCGCCCCAATTGCCGGAATGATGGCCACCCTCGCGGGCGACGATCGAGAGATCGAAGGTGACGCCGCCGCGTGCGCCGAGAAAAACCGTCGGCCGCTCCGCATTGAGGCGCGGCCCGTCGGAGGCGATCAGCACATCGGCCTTGAACAGCTCCTTCTGCTCGGTGCAGAGTTCGCGCAGGCCGGGAGAGCCGGATTCCTCGCCCATCTCGATCAGGTATTTGACGTTGAAGCCGAGCTTGCCGCGGGTTTCGAGGACGGCGCGCAGGGCGTTGATGTTGATGACATGCTGGCCCTTGTTGTCGACGACGCCACGGCCGTACCAGCGCCCGTCCTTCTCGACGAGCCGCCAGGGCGAGAGACCTTCGCTCCATTGCGCGTCGAGCCCACGAATGACGTCGCCATGGCCATAGCCGAGGATCGTCGGCAGGGCCGGGTCCTCGATGCGGGTGGCGAGCAGGAAGGGGCCGCGCGACAGCGGGTGGGTCAGCGTCTGGCAGGTGAAGCCGAAGCCCTCCAGGAGCGGGCGCATCTCGGTTTCGAGATATTCCGCGAGCATCGGCGCGCGTTCCGGATTCTGGCTCTCGGTCGGCATGGCGACGAGGCGGGCGAGATCGCTCTTGAAGCTGCCGGAGTCGAAATAGTCTTGCGCATGCGCGATGGCCTGGGCGCGGGTCATGGGGCAGTCTCCGTTCAGCGGCAGAAAGGGTCGATGGAATCAAACATTGCGGGGTGGCGAAAGCGCGTCGCGCAGACCGTCTCCGGCGAGGTTGATCGCGAAGATCAGCAGCGCCAGCGCCGAGCCCGGCAGGGCGATGAGCCAGAAGCCGAAGAACATGTAAGCCTTCGCCTCGGAGATCATCAGGCCCCAGGAGGGCAGCGGCGGCTGCACACCGAGGCCAAGGAAAGAGAGCGCGGCCTCCAGCAGGATCGCGCTCGCAGCCTCCAGCGTCGCGACGACGATGAGATGCGGCATGACGTTGGGCAGCACCTCCTTCAGGATGATGCGGAGCGTCGATGCGCCCGAGGCTTGAGCTGCCGCGATATAGTCGAGCGAACGCACCTGCTGGGTCGCGCTGCGCATCACCACGGCGAAGCGGTCCCATTTCAGCAGGCCGAGCACGAGGATCACGACCCAGAGCGAAGAGCCGATAATGGCGACGACCGCGAGTGCGACCAGGATCACCGGCATGGCGAGCCGCGTCGTCACCATGAAGGTGACGGCAAGGTCGGTGCGGCCGCCGAAATAGCCGGCGAGCAGGCCCATGGTCGCGCCGATCAGCCCCGACAGAATCACCACGCTAATGCCGATCAGCAGCGAGATACGGGCGCCATAGAGCAGGCGCGAGAGATAGTCGCGGCCGAGCGGGTCGGTGCCGAGCGGATGGGCCCAGTTGCCCTTGTCGTACCAGAAGGGTGGGATGTTGCGGGCCGTCAGGTTCTGGACATAGGGGTCGTGTGGGGCGAGCAAGGGCGCAAGCACGGCGATGGCGATGAAGCAGGCCAGCAGGCCGAGCCCGATCATCAGCGTCGTCTGCGAAAGCATGCGCTGCAGCAGGGTCTTGCCCTGGGGCAGGGCGGTGGGCCGCGGCAGGGCGAGGGGAGCGTCGCTCATCGTGGAATATCCTGCATCTCAGGACACCCTGATGCGCGGATCGAGCCAGGCATTGGCGATGTCGGCCGCGAGCGTCAGCAGGACATAGACAGCCGAAAGCAGCATCACGACCATCTGCATGACCGGGAAATCCTTATAGGTGATGCTCTGATAGGCGAGATAACCCAGCCCATCGAGCGCGAAGATCGTCTCGATCACCACCGAGCCGCCGAGCAGGAAGCCGAGCTGCACGGCGGTCAGCGCCACGACCGGCACGAGCGCGTTGCGCAGCGCATGGGTGAAGACGACCTTGCGCGGCGCGACGCCCTTGGCGCGGGCGGTACGGATATAGTCGGCCGAGAGCACCTCGATCATGCCGGCACGGATCAACCGCATGAAGGCCGGCGCGGCGTAGTAGCCGAGCGCGATCGTCGGCATGACGTAATGCTGCCAGCTCTGCGAGCCGGAGACGGGGAGCCAGCGCAGCGTGATCGAGAACAGCATCACAAGGCACAAGGCGAAGAAGAAATTCGGCAGGGCCTGGCCGACGACGGCAATGGCGAGCGCCAGCCGGTCGATCCAGCTATTGGCGTAGACAGCGGCCAGCACGCCGAGCGGGATCGAGATCGCGAGCGCGAAGACGAGCGAGCTCAGGCCGAGGATCAGCGTGGCCGGGAGCTTGGAGAAGACGAGAGCCGCGACATCGGTCTTGAAATAGATCGAAGTGCCGAAATCGCCCTGCAGCGTCCGCCAGAGCCAGTCGAGATATTGGATGATGATGGGGCGGTTGAGGCCGTAGGTCTCGCGGATCAGGTCGATATCGGCCTGCTGCGCGCCTTCGCCGGCAATCGCGACCGCGACATCGCCGGAGAGGCGCAGCAGAATGAAGGCCAGCGCCGATACCGTCAGCGCGACGAGAACCGCGAGGCCGAGGCGTTTGAGGATGAAGCCTAGCAAGGGGTAGGTCCCTGCGCTTTGAGAATCGTCGGCATGCAAACTCCTTCCGACGCGAGACCGTCATTGCGAGAAGCGCAGCGACGAAGCAATCCAGGGGCTGTCGCGCGCGACTTTCTGGATAGCTTCGCGGAGCCTGTACTCGGGCTTGCCGAAGGCAAGACCCGGGTGCTCGCAATGACGGCGAGAGGTTGGCGGCTGGGCCGAGCCTACTTCCAGGCCATCTCCCAGAAGCGCACCATCTCATCGGGATAGGCCTTGAAGCCCAGGTCCTTGCTGGCGACGTAGTAGACCGGCAGCGAGTAAAGCGGCACGGCATAGGCCTTGTCGGCGATGATCTTCAACGCCTCCTGATAGGCCGCCTTGCGGATATCAGGCGCGACCGAGTTGTTGCCCTTGTTGAGCAGGTCGCGGACGGTTGCGTCCTTGGTGATGTCCTCGGTGCGGAAGGCGAAGTAGTTCGGCGTGTTGGCCGAGACGTCATTGACCGAGAAGGAACCCCAGGTCTGGTGCGTCAGGTTGGCCTTGTTGCTGCTGATGACCTCGCGCATTGCGGCATATTGCAGGAAGCGCAGATTGGTCTTGATGCCGACCTGCTGGAGATAGCCGATCAGGGCTTCGGTCTGGTTGCGCTCGCGATAGGCGACGATGTCGAGCGTCAGATCCTTGACGCCGGCCTCGGCGAGCAAGGCCTTGGCCTTGGCGGGATCATAGGGGTAGCGCGCCGCGCCCTCGTCGGTGCAGCCGAACTGCGAGGGGAAGCAGATCGTGTTGAGAACGCGCGAGCCCTCGCCGACGATATTCTTGACCATGGCCTCGCGGTCGATGGCGTGGTTGATCGCCTTGCGGACACGCTCGTCCTTCAGCGCCGGCGCGGGCGTGTTTTCCAGCGAGTTGATCTGCATGAAGACGATGCGCATCGTCTCGCCCGAGACGACCTGCAGCGTCGGCACGGCCTTGAGCTGGTCGGCCTGGTCCTTGGGGACATGCATGATCAGGTCGACGCCGCCCGACAGCGCTTCGGCCATCTGGGTCTGGCGATCGGGGATGAAGCGGATCTCGATCTTGCCGACCTTGCCCGGCTTCTTCGGCGAATCCTTGAAATAGTCCTTGTTGGCCTCGAGCGTTATCGACTTGCCTGGGACGTAGTTGATGACCTTGTAGGGGCCCGAGCCGACCGGCTTCTCGTTCTGGCCCTTGGGGCCGACCTTCTCGTAATACTCGTTGGGATGGATCACGACCGGGCCGGCGAGATATTCGATCGCGGCCGGGAAAATCTCCTTGGTCGTGACGCGGACCTTGTATTTGTCGAGCTTCTCGGCCTTCTCGAGCCAGTTGACGTTGCCCTGGGTGACGACCTTGTTCTCGGGCTTGGCGATGAAGTTCAGCGTGTAGACGACGTCGTCGGCGTCGAACTCCTCGCCATTGTGGAACTTGACGCCCTCGCGCAAATCGAACTCGATCGTCTTGTCGTCGATCTGCTTCCAGCTCTTGGCGAGCTGGCCCTTATACGCGTTGGTGTCGGGGTCGCGGTAGATCAGCGTGTCCCAGACATTGGCGCCGATGATCACGCCGATGCGGACATTGTTGAAGAACGGATCGACGTTCTCGGGCGCCTGATCATAGGCGAAGCGGACGGTGTTGGCGGCCTTCTGGGCGAGCGCCGGGCTGGATGCCGTCGCCACCAGCGCGGTCGAAGCCAGCATCAGCGCGCAAGCCTTCATCAGCGCGCAAGCCTTGGCTATCAATGTCATTCTTCGGTCCCCTCGAAGCGGTTTGCGGTGTCGCGGCTTTGCCGTCTCTGCCGTTCCTTTGTGCGGAAACAAATCTGCCCAAGGATTGCGCTTGCCGCCATAAGAATGAATCGAACGGATCGTTGCCGTTTGGGCAAGGGACGGCTACAGGCGTTCCCATGCAGTCATCGGCCCTGCGATATTTCCTCGAGGTGGCGCGGACCGGTTCGGTCAGCGCGGCGGCCCAGCGCCTGCGCGTGGCCGCGTCTGCGGTCAGCCGACAGGTCTCCAATCTCGAGAAGGAGCTCGACGCGCTGCTGTTCGAGCGGCGCGCGCGCGGCATGATCCTGACACAGGCCGGAGAGACGCTGGCCGCCTATGCGCAGCGCCTGGCGCTGGAGAGCGAGCAGGTCGTCAGCGAAATCCGCGAACTCAACAGCGCCGATAAGGGATTGATCCGGCTGGGCGTTACCGAGGGCCTGGCGATCAGCTTCATTCCCGAGATGATCCACGCCTTCCGCAAGCGGCATGCGGAGGTCGCCTTCGACATCAAGGTGATGTCGCCGCTGGTGGTGACGGAGCAGGTGCGGATCGGCTCGGTCGATATCGGCGCGACCTTCGTGTTGACCTCCGAGCGTGGCGTCGCGACCCATTGGCAGCGCGCCGTCCCGACCTATGCCTATGTCGCCTCGAACCATCCGCTGCTGGCGCGGGCACCGGTCAGCATGGAGGAGGTTTTCGCCTATCCGATTGCGATGCTCGATGGTGAGGCGACGGTGCGCAAGGTCATGGACATCCATTGCGCGGCACGGGGACTGACGCTGGACCCGGTGCTGACCTCGACCAATGTCACCAGCGTGCTGCATTTCTGCCGGCTCGGTGGGGCGGTGACCTTCGCCAGCAGCATCGCCTTCGGGGCTTCGGAACGCGACGGCTCGCTCGTCGCATTGCCATTGAAGGACGCCGAGATGCCCCCACGCAGCCTGCAATTGCAAACCATGTCGGGCCGTGTCCTGCCGCGGCTGGTGACGAATTTCCTGGCGCTTCTGGTGCAGGAGCTGGAGAGCGCTGACAGGCTCGCGCCAGCGGCGGCGCGGGGCTCCGGACTTGCGGCGCAGGCCGTGGACATGGCAACGCAGACGGCATGACTTCGATCTCCGGGACGCAAGCCGGCGGCGCCGCCCTGATGGTGCCGCACGCCCATCAGCTCGTGGCGCGCGACGCCATTCTCGCGGCACGCGCCAAGGCTGCGCCGGGCTTCCTGCTCGGCGACCTGACTGGGCTCGGCAAGACGCTCTCGGCCTGGCTCGCTCTCTCGGCGATGCCCGAGGATGAGGTGCTGGTGATCTGCCCGAAGGGAGCGATCCCGCAATGGCGGCGAACGATGGCGCTGTCGGGCCTGCCGGCCAAGCGCGTCACGCTGATGAATTTCGAGCGGACGAAGTCGCTGCTGGCAGCCCCGGCCGACAGCAAGAAGCGCTCGATCCGGGCGAAGAACAACGAGCTTGCCAAGCGTGGCGCGCCCAAGCGCGTCTGGCCGCTGGTCGTGATCGACGAGGCGCATCGCATCCGCAACCCGAATTCGCAACAGGGGCTGGTCTGTCGCCAGATGGCGGCGGCGGCGCGCTTCACGATCTATATGAGCGCGACCGCCGGCCAATCGCCGCATGAGCTCTCCTATCTCGGGCCGTTGCTGGCGCGGGCGGCGGGCATGCCGAGCGCCGATCTCGACGGGTTTCGCGTGCTGATGAAGCAGCTCAGGATCGGCCGGGCGAAAGGGCGCTGGAAGAATTGGAGCTGGGAGCCCAACGAGGCCGATCGCAAGGTAATGGCCGGGCTGCTCTATCGCGGCGAGCGCGCCATCGGCCTGCGCCGTCGACCCGAAGAGATCGCCGGCTGGCCGGAGGTGCAGCGCGAGCTTGCGCCGGTGGCTTTGGATAGCGCGGCGCGAAAACTCTATGATGCGACCTGGCGCGAATTCCGGCGCGAATTGGGGCTGGTTGGGGGCTCGACACGCAAGCCGCAGGGTTGGGCCGCCGATCTGCGCTTCCGCCAGAAAGCGAGCCTGCTGCGGATTCCGGGAACGGTCGATTTCTGCGACGATCTGCTCGGCAATGACGAGCAGGTCGCGGTCTCGGTCGCCTTCCTGGAAACCAGTGCCATGCTGGCCGAGGCCTTGCGCGGGCGCGGCTGGAAGGTCGGCGAGATCAATGGCGAGCGCTCCGGCGCGGTCAATGAGGAGACGCGCATCGCCTTCCAGACCGGCCGCCTCGACGCTGTGATCTTCACCGTGACGGAATCGATCTCATTGCATCGCGGCGAGATGCCGGGCGGCGAGCGCGAGCGCTCGCTCGTCATCCACGACATGCGCCACTCCGCGATCCAGCTCCAGCAGATCGAGGGGCGCTGCCACCGCGACGGCCAGCACGCGACGATCTTCTATGCCTATGCCGAGGACACGGTTGAGGAGGCGGTCGCCGGCACCGTCATCGCGCGCATGGCGGCGATGGAGGGGCTGGCAGGCGACGATACGCGCATGCTGGAGGCGATAGCGGGCATCGTCGAGGCGCGGGCGGCGGCTTAGCCGCGGTTGCGGTGGGCCTCATACAGCGACGAAGCAATCCAGGAGGACCGTGCGAGACCCCGGATTGCTTCGCTTACGCGCGCAATGACGGATAGTGCGTCACGGTTCCTCGCGCGGTGAGCCGAGATGACGCAGCCTTGCCTGTACGGTTGCGTCATCCAGCAGAGCGCCCGCTTCGCCGTCGAGCCGATGCCGCCAGTTCGGCTTCTCCGTCGTCGTGCCGGGCACGTTGGGCTGCGTCCTGATGCCAAGCGCGTCCTCTATCGGCAGCATTTTCAGCGTGCAGGGCGTCCGGGCGATGTAGCGGATCGCGGCATCGACCACCGGGTCTGTGTCGTCGGGCGCCGGGCGCTCGCCTTCGACCAACCCGGCATTCTGGAAGGCGCCCCAGAGCACGCCGCGATCCCAGGCACGTACGCTTTCCTGGTCGATGCTGTCGTCGCCGGGGTCGATATCGGCTCCGGCCCACCAGCCGGCGGTTGGCGGCAGGTCATGGGTCGTGGTCAGGGCGACCGCACCGGCATCCCATTGTTCCGGCGGCACATAGCTGTGCTGCGTCTTCTCGAAGCGCAGCACGCGTAGGCCGGCGACGCCTTGCGCGTGCAGATCGTCGCGAAAGCCGTTCGGCAGCGTGCCGAGATCCTCGCCGATGACGATCGCTTTGTGCCGCCAGGATTCGAGCGCGATCAGGCGAAACAGTGTCTCAGTGGGGAAGCTGACATAGGCGCCGTCGAGTGCGCCCGCGCCTTCGGGGATCAGCCAGAGCCTGTTCATGCCCATAACATGGTCGATGCGGATGCCGCCGACATAGCGCAGGCTCGCGCGCAGCGTCTCGATGAAGGGCGCAAAGCCTGATGCAGCGAGGCCACGCGGCGAGAAGGTGGTCAGGGCCCAGTTCTGCCCCTCCTCCGCATAATAGTCGGGCGGTGCGCCGATGCTGAGGCCGCCCAGCACCTCATGCTGGCGGCTCCAGGCGTGGCTGCCGGAGCCGTCCATGCCGATGGCGAGATCGGCGACGAGCCCGACCTTCATGCCGCTCTCGCGGCAGACCCGCTGAGCCTCGCCATAGGAGCGGCCCGTCAGCCATTGCAGGAAAATCTGATAGGCGACCTCGTCCTGATGCTCGGCGGCGAAGGCAGCGACTTCGGGGCTGTCGGGATCGCGATAGGCCGGCCGCCAGTCGCGCCAGTTCCTGACGGCAGGGTCGCGGCGCAGCTCAGCCGTGTGCAAGATCTCGAAGGCGGCATGGGCTTTCAGAAGCGGCGAGGCCTCAGCCAGATGGCGTTCGAAATCGGCTCGCGGAGCCTCGGCTGCGCAGGCGGGATCGCGCAGGGCGTCGAACAGCGCCCGCAGCAGCGTCCAGCGCTTCGCTGTCGCGGCAAGCCAGTCGACCTGCGGCAGGGATTCGAGCTTCGCCATCTCGTCGGCGAGGCCGAGCTTCGCGATCAGATCCTGAATCAGCTCGCCTGGAAGCACGGCTCCGGGGGCGGCGTGAAGCGGATTGTAGAACAGGCGCGTGGAGGGTGAGTAGGGGCTGAAGAGGGCGGGTTCGGCGCCATAAAGCGCATGGACCGGACTGATCGCCAACGCATCGGCCCCCCGCCCGGCGGCGCTGCGGCCCAAGGCTGCGACGCCGGCGAAGTTGCCGATGCCGCCATCGCCGGCTGTTCGCAGCGAATAGATCTGCGCCGCCAGCCCCCAGCTGGGGGCGCCCGCATTAAGGTCGGCGAAGGTGATACAGCGCTCGGGCGCGGTCGCAATGGAGAAATCGCCCTCCGAGGTACGGACGGTATGATAGCCGGGCTCGGCGAAGGCCGGCAGCGTCAAAGCGCCGTCATAGCCCTCTTCGGAGGTCACGACGCGATGCGCGCCGCCTTCCAGCACGATCTCGACCGTCGTCCCGCCCGGTGCGCTCAGCGGCAGGCTGACTGGCTGGCCAATGCGCGCCGTGGTGAAGCGCGAGACTGCTGCCGCATTCACGCCGCTCTCCAGCATCGAGAGCGAGTTGCGCAGGGCTGAATCGCTGTCGGCCGGCAGGCCGAGCGCTGACAGGATGGCGCGCAGGCTCTCAGGCGTAACCGCGCGCTCCGCCCCGGTCTGGTCTGTCCAATGCGGCGCGACGCCGGCCTTGGCCGCGAGCTGGCGCAGGGTGTCGTCGCTCATCGAGGGCTCCGCAAGGATCTAAGCTTCCGCCGGGATGACGCGGTGATTGAGTGGTTAGGCATCTAGGTCTTGAGATGCCCCGCCGCATCGTGCTCGAGCACGACCAGGCCGAGGGGGGGCAGCGTCAGCGACAGGCTCTGGCGCTGGCCATGCCGAGCGACAGAACCGGTTCGGCATTGCCCGCCATTGCCGATATCGGCACCGCCATAGACGCCCGCATCGCTGTTGAGCCGCTCGCGCCAGAGCCCGCTCCTGGGCACGCCGATGCGATAATCGTGGCGTGGCACCGGCGTCATATTGGCGACGACGAGGATGTCGGGCGTGTCCGCGCCCCCTGAGCGGCGGAAGGCGAAGACCGAGTTGGCGCTATCGTCGGCGATCACCCAGGCGAAGCCCTCGGGCGCATGGTCGAGGCGGTGGAGGGCGGGGGTCGAACGGTAGAGCGCGTTGAGATCGCGTACGAGTTGCATTGCGCCGCGGCGTCGCTCGTCATCGGGGTGAGGCCAGGGGAAGGGAGCATCGACGTTCCACTCGTCCTCCGCGCCGAACTCGCAGCCCATGAAGAGCAGCTTCTTGCCGGGATGGCTCCACATCAGCGCCAGGCAGAGGCGCAGGTTCGCGAAGCGCTGCCAGTCGTCGCCCGGCATGCGCGAGAGCAGCGAGCCTTTGCCGTGCACGACCTCGTCATGCGAGATCGGCAGCACGAAATTCTCCGAGAAGGCGTAGAGCAGCCCGAAGGTGACGTCGTCTCCGTGATGGCCGCGATGGATCGGATCACGTGCGAAATAGCGCAGCGTGTCGTGCATCCAGCCCATGTTCCATTTGAAATGGAAGCCGAGCCCGCCATGGTGGACCGGCGAGGTGACGCCGGCCCAGGCGGTTGATTCCTCGGCGATGGTGACTGCGCCGCGCCCGCGCGCGCCGATCAGCGTGTTGAGTTCCTGAAAGAAACTGACGGCCTCCAGATTCTCGCGGCCGCCATATTGATTGGGCACCCATTCGCCCGGCAGGCGGCTGTAGTCGCGGTAGAGCATCGAGGCGACCGCATCGACGCGCAGGCCGTCGAGATGGAAGGTCTCGACCCACCACAGTGCCGAGGCGATCAGGAAGCCGCGCACCTCGCGCCGGCCGACATTGTAGATCAGCGTGTTCCAGTCGCGGTGGAAGCCCTCGCGCGGATCCTCGTGCTCGTAGAGCGCGCTGCCGTCGAACCGTGCGAGGCCGTGTTCATCGGAGGGGAAATGCGCCGGCACCCAGTCGAGGATCACACCGATGCCGGCGGCATGGCAGCGATCGACGAAGCGGGCGAAAGCCTCGGGCGGGCCGAGCCGCGCGGTCGGGGCGTACATGCCCAGCGGCTGGTAGCCCCAGGAGCCGCCGAAAGGATGCTCGGTGATCGGCATCAGTTCGATATGGCTGAAGCCCATATGCTGGAGATAAGGGATCAGCCGGTCGACCGCCTCGTCCCAGGAGCCCATCTGGCCCCATTCTGTGCGCAGCCAGGAGCCGACATGGACCTCATAGCAGGCCATCGGCTCGGCCATCGGGTGGGCGCGCTCGCGATGTGCAAGCCAGGCTTCGTCGCTCCAGCTGTACTCGGCTGGCTGAGCGACGACGGAGCCGGTGCGCGGCGGCGCCTCAGTGCGGCGGGCCAGCGGGTCGGCCTTCCAGGGCAGGCGTTCGCCCGATGCCGCGATGATCGCGTATTTATAGACCGCGCCGGCCTCGACGCCGGGGATGAACAGCTCCCAGACGCCTGGGCCGAGCCTGCGGCGCATCGAATGGCGGCGGCCGTCCCAGCTGTTGAAATCGCCGACGACCGCGACATGGGAGGCATTGGGAGCCCAGACGGCAAAGAGTGCGCCCTCGACGCCGTCGATTGTGCGCAGGTTGGCGCCGAGCCGCGTCGCGAGGTCGAAATGGCGGCCCTCGGCGAAGAGATAGATGTCGTCTTCGGAGAGCAGCAGGCCGAAGCTGTAGGGGTCAGCGCTCTCGGTGATGCCGCCCTGCCAGGCCGCGCGCAATCGATATGGCCCCTCAGCAGGGGCGGGCGCCTCGAACAGGCCGGTGCCCTGGCCGATCATGGCAACGGCGTCACGGCCTTCGCCGAGGATCAGCTCGACATAGTTCGCGCCGGGCAGGAAGGCGCGCACGATGGTGACGTCGCCCACGGTGTGGCGGCCCAGCACGGCGAAGGCATCAGGGTGGCGGCCGTCTTCCAGAAGGGCGAGATCGCGCGCCGGCAGGCTGGGGAGGCGGAGCGGAATCTGGCGCGTCATCTATCCTGGTCCCATCGTGAATCGAACCCCGCTGACGGCGCGGAATTCTCGATGATGCAACGCAACAGAGTCACGTTGCGTTCCGCGCCGGGGAGATTGTGTTCGGTGCCGCGCTGGACATGGAACCAAGCTTTACAATTGCGGTTGTCACACGGCGCGGGCGGCGTGTGAAAGGGAGAAATGCGATGAGCCGAGAACAGATCGTTCGTGACACCGCCTATGCGATCTGGGAGGCGGAGGGAAAGCCCGAGGGGCGCGATCTGGCGCATTGGCAGCAGGCCGAAGCGCGCGTCGCCGCGAGCGCGGCTGCGAAAGCCAAGCTCATAGCCAAGGGCAAGGCGCCCGTCTCCGTCGCAAAGGCCTCGGCCAAAGCAGCGCCACCCGCCAAGACGGCCGCAACCAAGGCTGCGCCCGTCAGGAAGGGCTGAGCGAGAAAGCGCGGTAGTCCTGTGGCCGGCGAGCAAAAAAGCGGGCGAATTCAAGCCGCGAGCGCCCTGGCATAGACATCGGCATAACGATGGGTCGGGCGGGCCCAGTCGAAGCGCTTGGCCATGGCGTGCTCGCGCATCTGCTTGAAGGCCCGCTTCGTCTTGAACGCCTGCAAGGCACGCGTCACCGCCGAGGTCAGCCCGGCGCCGGTCGGCGAGGAGAACAGGAAGCCGGAGAGCCCGTCCTCGATGGTGTCGACCAATCCCCCGGTGCGGTAGGCGATCGGTAGCGTGCCGAAGCGCTGAGCGTACATCTGGCTCAGCCCGCAAGGCTCGAAGCGCGACGGCATCAGCAGGAAATCGCTGGCAGCGAAGATGCGCCGCGCCTCGGCATCGTCGAAGCCGATGCGGGCGGCGATGGCTTGCGGATTCTGCCGGGCGAGCCGCTCGATCGCATCCTCCAATCGTGGCTCGCCGCGGCCGGTGACGATGAGCTGGCCGCCATTGGCGACGATGGTCTCGGCTGCCTCGATCGACAGATCGATGCCTTTCTGGTGGACGAGGCGGGAGATGATCGAAAACAGCGGACCGCGCGATTGCGGCAGATCGAAGGTCTGGCGGATATCGGTCGCGTTCTTCTGTTTCCACTGACGGATCAAACGCGTAGGCGTCTTTTCGCCGGCGATCGGCGAGGCCCAGCTATCGTCGATGCCGTTGACGATGCCGGTCAGGCGGCCTTCGTCCATTCGCGTTTTGAGCAAACCCTCGAGGCCGCAGCCATGCTCGGCTGTGGTGATCTCGCGGGCATAGGTCTCGCTCACCGTGGTGACATGTGAGCCGTAATAGATACCGGTCTTCAGGAACGAGATCTTGCCGTGGAATTCAGCGCCGTTGACCGAGAAGGCGAGGTCGGGAATGCCCAGCGCGCCCATGCGAGCCGGCTGGTAGAGACCCTGATAGGCCAGGTTGTGGATGGTCAGGATCGAGGGGGTGCTGAGCCCCTTCCAGCGCAGATAGCCTGGCGCCAAGGCTGAGGGCCAGTCATTGACGTGGATGATGTCGGGCTTCCAGTTCGGATCGGCCTCACCGGCTGCGATCTCGGCCGCGGCCAATGAAAGCCTGGCGAAGCGGATGTCGTTGTCGGTGAAGTCACCGCCCGCGAAGGGTCCATAGGGAGAGCCTTCGCGGTCATAAAGCTCGTCGCAGAGCACCGCGTAGATGGTGAGCCCGTCTGGCGTGTTGAAGCGGCCGAGCGACCAGGGCGGCAGGCTCGCGGTGCGCGGCAACTGCGCGACGATGTCCATGGCCGGCTTGGCGGCACGAACCTTCCTGAAGCCGGGGATGAGTACGCGGACATCGCAGAGCGCGCGCAATTGGCGTGGCAGGGCCGAGGAGACCTCGCCCAGGCCGCCGGCCTTGATGAAGTCGCCCATCTCCGAGGTCACGAAGAGAAGTTTGGTGGCCGACGGCAGGGCAGAACGAGGATCGGGGGCTCCGTCCTTGACCGCCGCGGCGTAGGTCAAAGCGTGGCCGGAGGTAGCGGAACTGGTGTCGACTGTGGCCTGCATAGGCACTTCGGACATCGTCGCAATTCCTGCCTGAACGCTGCTTTCAGAACACTTCGGAAAAGTTAAGGTTCCATGTTGCAATGCAAAAAATTAATGCAAATTCCGGGCCGATCTCCGGAACTGCTTGGGCGGCGGAGACGTTGCAGATGTCGCGGCAGGTGTAACGCACGATGCGGCGGATAAGGAGCAGCTGCCGCTACGACCGCCGCTGCGCCTGTTCCGCCAAGAGGGGCAGGCATGGCTGACAATAATGGCGCGCGCTTTGATGTCGAGGCTGGGCAGGCGGGAGATCTGGGCGCTGCCTTCGACGGAGGCGGCACGAATTTCGCGCTGTTTTCGGCGTCTGCCGAGCGCGTCGAACTTTGCCTTTTCGATGAGAGCGGGCAGAGCGAGATCGCCCGCATCACTCTACCGGAATATACCAATGAAGTCTGGCACGGCTATTTGCCGGGCGTGAGGCCGGGACAACGCTATGGCTATCGCGTCCATGGCCGTTTCGCGCCGGAAGAGGGCCATCGTTTCAACCCCAACAAGTTGCTGCTCGACCCCTATGCCAGGGAATACGCCGGCGATATCGCCTGGAATGCCGCCCATTACGGCTATGACGTCAACACCGAGGTCGACCAGGATTTGAGCTTCAGCGAGCTCGACAGCGCGCCCTTCACGCAAAAATGCGTCGTCTGTGATCTGTTGGCCGATCCAGAGGCGCCGGCCAGGCCGTTGATTCCGTGGGATCGGACGATCTTCTACGAAACCCATGTGCGCGGTTTCACCAAGCTGCATCCGGCGGTGCCCAAAGACATGCGCGGAACTTTCGACGGGCTCGGGCAACAGGCGATCGTCGACTACATCAAGAACCTTGGCGTTACCTCGGTCGAGCTTCTGCCGGTCCATGCCTATCTCGACGACCACCATCTCGTCGCCAAGGGCCTGACCAATTACTGGGGCTACAACACGATCGGCTTCTTCGCGCCCGAGCAGCGCTACGAGGGGCGGGCTGGATTGGCGTCCTTCCGCGACATGGTGCGCAAATTCCACGATGCCGGCCTCGAGGTCATTCTCGACGTCGTCTACAATCACACGGCCGAGGGCAACGAGCTTGGCCCGACGCTCTCCTTCAAGGGCATCGACAACCTCTCCTATTATCGCACAATGCCCGACGAGGCGCGCTTCTACGTCAACGACACCGGCACCGGGAACACGGTCAACACCAGCCATCCGCGCGTGCTGCAGATGGTACTGGATTCGCTGCGCTACTGGACTGAGGTGATGGAGGTCGACGGGTTCCGCTTCGACCTCGGCACCATCCTAGGCCGTGAGCCGCACGGCTTCGACCAACGCGGCGGCTTTTTTGATGCGATGGGCCAGGATCCGGTTCTGCGCAAGGTCAAGCTGGTCGGGGAGCCCTGGGACATCGGGCCGGGGGGTTATCAGGTCGGTGGTTTTCCGCCCGGCTGGGCCGAGTGGAACGACAAGTATCGTGACACCGCGCGAGCTTATTGGAAGAGCGAGGAGGGCATCATCCGCGATCTCGCGGCGCGCGTGACGGGTTCGGGCGATGTTTATGATCTGCGCGGGCGCAGGCCTTGGTCGAGCGTCAACTTCATCACTGCTCATGATGGTTTCACGCTGAACGATGTGGTCTCCTACAACGAGAAGCACAACGACGCGAACGGCGAGGACAACAAGGACGGTCACGGGCATAATCTGTCCTTCAATTTCGGCGTCGAGGGACCGAGCGATGACGAGAGCGTCATCGCCGCGCGCGAACGCCAGAAGCGCAATCTGCTCGCGACCCTGCTGCTCTCGCATGGCACGCCGCTGATCCTGGCAGGCGACGAGCTCGGCCATTCGCAGGATGGCAACAACAACGTCTACTGCCAGGACAACGAGCTCGCCTGGATCAAATGGGACAAGCTAACCGAGCGCGACAAGGCGCTGACCGCGTTCGTGCGGCGCATCACCAGCTTGCGCGCAGAGCACGCGATCTTCCGTCGGGCCAGCTTCCGCGACGGTTGCGTGCTGCGCTGGGTCAACCCGGCCGGCGGCGACCAGCAAGAGGGGCATTGGGACGATGACGGCGTGCGCGCCATCGGGCTCCTGATGCACACGCCAGACGTCGAGCAAGGCGGCGACGAGGCGCTCATCCTGTTCAATGCCTTCGACGGCGAGGTGGTGTTCGAGTTGCCGACGCGGGTGAAGCAGGGAGCCTGGTCGGTTGTGCTCGACACCGAGACGGGACCGGGTTCGGATGAGGGACGTAAGGGCTTGAAGGCCGAGAGCGAACTGACACTCTCGGCAAGGTCCCTGATCGTACTGATGTAAGCGAGCATCCGAGCAGATCTGTTCAGAGATTCTCAGGCCGGCGCTGAGTTTATCCTTGGGCCGATCGAAGATCGGACCCGAGGGCTTCGCCCGAGAATGACGGCGTAGGTCAGGAGGCCTCTGCGAACAGCGAAATGCTGCGTGGCGGCAGCTGGGCTGCGTCTCCGGCAGCGGAGCTGCAGAAGACTTGACGCCAGGCTCTTCCCGCCAAGGCGTCCGGCGGCGCAAAGACTGCCGGTTCATGTCGGCGATTGAACGCGATCAGCACGGCGGCATTGGGACCTGTAAGCCGCAGCACAAAAACATCGAGGCCGCGCCAGTCGTCGTCAGCGAGAGGCGTCCCATCGGCGCGCAGCCAGGTCGCGTCCCGACGCGCCGAGCCCTCCGAAGGCTGCCCCGTCAGAAAGCTCTCGCCACGGATCAGGGGGTACTCTTCGCGCAGGGCGGCCAGCCGGGCGACGAAGGCGATCAACTCCTGATCCGCTTTCGGCCAATCTAGCCAGAAGCTGTCATTGTCCTGGGCATAGGCGTTGTTGTTGCCGAACTGGGATCGGCCGAATTCGTCGCCGGCCGTCAGCATCGGAATGCCGCGCGAGAGAAACAGAGTTGCGAGCAGCGCGCGGATGTCGCGGTCACGCGCGGCCTTCACAGCTATGTCGTCGCTGGCGCCTTCCGTGCCGTTGTTCCAGCTGTGGCTGTCATTGTCGCCGTCGCGGTTGCCCTCGCCATTGGCCTCGTTGTGCTTGGCAGCGTAGGCGACGAGGTCGGCGAGCGTGAAGCCGTCATGGGCGGCGATGAAATTGATGCTGGCCTTGGGGCCGCGATGCCGGCCGGCGAAGAGATCGGCCGAGCCTGACAATCGCGTCGCCAGCGCGCCTGCCGCAGCTGCGTCGCCGCGCCAGAAGCGGCGGACATCGTCGCGATAGCGACCGTTCCATTCGGCGAAGGGAGCGGGGAATTCGCCGAGCCGATAGCCGCCGGGGCCGATGTCCCAGGGCTCGGCGATCAAGAGCGCGTTGGCGAGGTCGGGATCCTGCAGGAGCGCGGCGAATAGTGGGGCTTCGGCCGAGAAGCCGCTATCGGAGCGGCCCATCACCGTGCCGAGATCGAAGCGGAAGCCTGCAACGCCGCAGGCCCGCCAATGCCGCAGCGCATCCGTTGCCATACGCAGGACCGGCGCGCGGTCCAGCGCCAGCGTATGGCCGCAGCCGGTATCGTTGACGAGGCAGCCGGGGTCATCGATAGCGTGACGGTAATAGACGGCGTTGTCGAGGCCGCGCAGGCAGATCGTCGCGCCATGCTCGTCGCTCTCGGCCGTGTGGTTGAGGACGATGTCGAGGATGACGCCGATGCCGGCTTGGGCGTAGGTCGCGCAGAGCGCGCGCAGATCGGCCTCGCCGCTCGGAGCGAGGCGCGGATCGAGCGCGAAGAAATTGACCGGGTTGTAGCCCCAGGCATTGCTCAGCCCGAGCGGCGGCAGATGGCGCTCATCCATCCAGGCTGCAACCGGCATCAATTCGACATGGCTGACACCGAGCCGTTGCAGATGGGCGAGGACAGGTTCGGCGGTGAGCGCCGCGAGCGTTCCACGCAGAGGCTGCGGGACACCGGGATGGCGCATCGTGAAGGATTTGACGCCGAGTTCGTAGATGAAGGCGGGCGTCTGCTCCCGGCCCGACCTGATCTGGGCTGGCTCGGTTCCCACGACGATGCAGCGCGGCACGAGTGCAGCCGTATCTGCCCCGGCCGAGGGCGGAGCCGCCAAGGCGGGATCCCAGCGAAAGGGCCGACCGATCAGCGTCGCATAGGGATCGACCAGCAGCTTGGTCGCATCGAAGCGGTGGCCGCGTTCGGGCTGCCAGGGCCCTTCGACACGCAGGCCATAGCGCAGGCCGGGTTTCGCGCCCGGCAGCAGGCCGTGATGGATATCGCCGCTGCGGCAGGGCAGGGGCAGGCGGGCGATCTCGCGCTCGCCGGCATCGTCGAACAGGCAGAGCTGAACGCTGTCGCCATTGCGCGAGAACACCGCGAACGCGACGCCGTGCCGCGTGATGTTCGCGCCCATCCGCACCGGCAGGGCGCAGGGCGCGATCCGCCAGGCGTCGGCCAAGCGGGTCAGCCTTGCGGTGCCGGGCGCGCCGGCACATGCCAGATGCGCTCGGCATATTCGCGGATCGAGCGGTCGGCGCTGAACCAGCCGCAATGAGCGGTGTTGATGACGGAGCTCTTCCACCAGCCCGCCTGGTCGGCCCAGAGCGTATCGACGCGGCGCTGCGCCTGGCGATAGCTCTCGAAATCGTTCAACACCATGAACCAGTCATTGGCGCGCAGGCCCGCGACGAGGCCCTGATAGCGGTCGCGCTCGCGTGGCGAATAGGCGCCGCCGGCGACGGCGTCGAGCACGCCTTCGAGATGCGGGGTGGAGCGGATGACCTCCTCGGTCGGGCGTGGATTGCGCTTGGCGGCCTCGACCTCTTCCGCGGTCATGCCGAAGATGATGATATTGTTGGCGCCGACGCGCTCGCCGATCTCGATATTGGCGCCGTCGAGCGTGCCGATGGTCAGCGCGCCGTTGAGCGCGAACTTCATGTTGCCTGTGCCCGATGCCTCCATGCCGGCAGTCGAGATCTGCTCGGAGAGATCAGCGGCGGGAATGATGATCTCGGCCGCGCTGACATTGTAGTTCGGCAGGAACACGACCTTGAGCCGGTCGCGGGTGGTGATGTCGTTGTTCACCACATTCGCGACGTCGTTGATCAGGTTGATGATCGCTTTCGCCGTGCCGTAGTTCGAGGCGGCCTTGCCGGCGAAGATCTTCACGCGCGGTGCCCAGTCGCGATAGGGCTCGGAGCGGATCGCGTCATAGAGCGCGATCGTCTCCAGGATGTTGAGCAGCTGGCGCTTGTATTCGTGGATGCGCTTGATCTGCACGTCGAACAGCGCCGCAGGATCGACCACGACGCCGGTCTCTTGGCGGATTACCTGCGCCAGCTTCAGTTTGTTCTGGCGGCGGATTTCGACCAGGCGCTCATGCAGGGCGGTATCTCCGGCATGGGCCGCGAGCTTATGGATCTGGGTGATGTCGTCGCTCACGCCTGGACCGCAGACATCCTGCAGCAGCTTGGTCAGGCCCGGATTGGCGCTGAGCAGCCAGCGCCGCGGCGTGATGCCGTTGGTGACGTTGGTGATGCGGTCGGGGAAGATGGCGTGGAGCGGCGCGAAGACCGTTTCCTGCATCAAGCGCGAATGCAGGGCCGAGACGCCGTTGACTGTATGCGAGCCGACGAAGGCGAGATGGGCCATCCGCACGCGCCGGCCATGGGATTCGTCGATCAGCGAGACCGTCGAAAGCTCGACCTTATCGCCGCCTGTCGAGCGGCGTACGCCGTCGAGGAAGCGCGCATTGATGCCGAAGATGATCTGCATGTGGCGCGGCAAGAGCCGCTCCATCAGCGCGACTGGCCAAGTCTCCAGCGCCTCGGGCAGGAGGGTGTGGTTGGTGTAGGAGATTGTGCCGTTAGTGATGGCCCAGGCGTCCTCCCAGGCGAAGCCGCGCTCGTCTATCAGGAGGCGCATCAGTTCGGCGACGGCGAGCGCCGGATGCGTGTCGTTGAGCTGGATCGCGGCCTTGTCGGGCAGGTTGTCGAGCTTGCCGAACTGGCGGTAGTGCCGGCGCACAAGGTCCTGCAGCGAGGCGGAGGTGAAGAAGAACTCCTGGCGCAGGCGCAATTCCTGTCCGGCCGGCGTCGAGTCGTTCGGATACAGAACCTTGGATATCGCCTCGGCGCGGTTTCGCTCGGCGACGGCCCCTATGAGGTCGCCCTGGTTGAAGGCGTCGAGTTTCAGCGGGTGCATGGCGCGGGCGCGCCAGAGCCGCAACGTGGTGGCGTCGCGGCCGCGCCAGCCGATAATCGGTGTGTCATAGGCGACGGCGAAGACCGTCTCTTCCGGCTCCCAGACGACCTCTCCCGGTTTCTCCGTACCGGAGACCGAGCCGCCGAAGCCGATCTGATAGGCGCTTTCGCGGCGTTCGAACTCCCATGGGTTGCGGAAGGAGAGCCAGTCCTCGGGCACCTCGACCTGCTTGCCCCCATCGATCACCTGCTTGAACAGGCCGTGGTCGTAACGGATGCCGTAGCCGAGCGCGGGAACGCCGGTTGAAGCCATGGCCTCAAGATAGCAGGCGGCAAGACGCCCCAGGCCGCCATTGCCCAGCGCCGCATCGGGCTCGATCGTCTCGATCGCGCCGAGATCGACGCCGAGATCGGCCATGGCCTGCGCCACCGGGCCGGTGAGGCCGAGATTGTTCAGCGCGTCGGCGAGCGAACGGCCGATCAGGAATTCGAGCGAGAGATAGTAAACCCGCTTGCGCCCGGTCTGGTAGCTCTCATGGGTCGAGCGTTGCCAGACATCGACGACATGGTCGCGCACGGCGAGGATGACCGCGGTTACCCAATCATGCGGCTGCGCGACGGAGGGGTTCTTGCCGAGCGAATAGGTCAGCTTCCTGACGATCTCGGCTTTCAGCGTTTCGACCAGATCTTTCGATTCAGCGGCGGATGCCGGCCTTGCTTCGGAGGCTGTTTCGGTCAAGCGTGGAACCCCGGCTGTTTCGCTGCCGCGAGTGTCGAGGCAACGCCCGATCAAGTCCAGCCGAAACCACCGCACTGCAGCATCTTTCGCGGGGGCTCGGCCAGACGGATGAAAGCCGGCGACCGTCCGGCTGCCGGCTTTCGCGGATGCGCGTCCGCTCAGTTGGTCTGGCTGCGGGGTTCCTCGCGCGCTGTCCCGCTCATGTTCTTGGCGTTGGTCACCGCTGAATCGGCGAGGCCGACGATGCTGGTCCAGGCGCTACGCGTATAGGCGCCCTGATGCACGACCGCGTCATAGCCGATCGCGAGCACCGCGATGATCAAAAGAAGACGAAACATCTATCCCTCCCATGTCCACCCAGTCCAATCAACGCGCCCCGGCCAGGAGGGTTCCTTTCCGGGGCGTCCGCGAGAGCAATTGAACGATCCAATTGGATCGTTCAATTGCTCTAATCTTTTGTTTTAACGCGTTTTCCCCGCGCAAACGCTTCGCGTTTGTCGCGAGGGAATCGGTATCCACTTCGCTCGAAAACACTCTAGCCGATTGACCCGCCCGGCTTCGCGGTGTCCCCTCGCTGCGGGAAGGAAACAGGGAACCGGCATGTTCGAGGATCTGAGGGGCAAGCGCGTGCTGGTGACGGGCGCGTCGTCGGGCTTGGGCGCGCATTTCGTCGCGCTGCTGGCGGGGCAGGGCGCCGAGGTCGTCGCGGCAGCACGACGGCTCGACCGGTTGAGCGCGCTGGCGCGAGCCTGCGAAGGCCTTCCCGGCACGGTAAGGCCGCTCGCCTTGGATGTCGCTTCCGTCGCTGCGATCGAGGCCGGGCTTGCCGAGGCGAGTGCGGCGATGGGCGGGCTCGACGTGCTGATCAACAATGCCGGCGTCGCCGAGCCCGAGCGCGCGCTCGATCTGAGCGAGGCGCAATGGGACGCGCATCTCGACGTCAATCTGAAGGGCTGCTTCTTTGCCGCGCAGGCCGCGGCGCGGATCATGGCCAAGCAGGATGGCGGCGGCGCGATCGTCAATATCGCCTCGATCCTGGGCGAGCGGGTCGCGATCTCGGTCGCGCCCTATGCGGCGGCGAAGGCCGGCCTGATCCAGCTTACCAAGGCGTTGGCGCTGGAATGGGCGCGCCACAAGGTCCGGGTGAATGCGCTGGCGCCGGGCTATGTCATCACCGATCTCAACCGCGATTTCTTCGAGACCGAGCCGGGGCAAGCGCTGATCAAGCGCATCCCGATGCGCCGCGCCGCCGATCTCGGCGATCTCGACGGAGCGCTGTTGCTGCTCTGCGCCGATGCCTCGCGCTTCATGACCGGGTCGGTTATCGCTGTCGATGGCGGGCATCTGGTCAGCGGACTGTAACTCTCCGTCTTTCCGGGGCGATCCGAAGGATCGAGCCCGGAACCCAGAACCGATGCGCTCGATCCGTGAAGCGCATCATGTGAGTGCATTATGGAGAACCGGTATCGGCTCTGGGTTCCAGGTTCTTCGCTGCGCGAAGCCCTGGAATGACGGGGTGGCTCCTCGACTAAACCGGCAGCAACTCCCTCAGCCGCAGCAGCGCGATCGTCTCGACCTGACCCAGCGCTGTTTCGAATTCCTGTTCAGGCGAACTTTTCAGGCGCGCTTCGAAAGCCGCGACAATCTCGTCCTTGCCCATCCCCTTCACGGCGATGATGAAGGGGATGCTGAAGCGGGCCTTGTAGGCCTCGTTCAATGCGGTGAAGCGAACGCGCTCGTCGCTGGTCAATCGGTCGAGCCCGGCGGAGGCCTGTTCCTGGCTCGATTCCGGCGTCAATTCGCCTGCAGCTGTGAGCTTGCCGGCAAGGTCGGGATGGGCGAGCAGGAGCGCCTTCTGCTGGTCGCGCGAGCCGGCGCGCATCGCTTTTGCCATCGCCGCATGCAGGCCGGCGGCGCTGTCCTCGCCCGCGGCCAGGCCGGCGTCATGGGTGGCTGCCGCGACCCAGGGCGAATGCTCCCAGACCCGGCCAAAGACCTCGACGAAGAGCGCCTTGGGCAGTTTCGAGGGCACATAATCGCCTGCAGGCGGGTGATGCCTGATCCAGTGCCGAGCGATCTCGAGCCTTGTTGCGACCCAGACGCGATCATGGCTCTGAACATAGTCGAGGAAGCGCGCCAGCGCCGCGGCGCGTCCGGGCCGGCCGACGAGCCGGCAATGCAGCCCGACCGACATCATCTTGGGCGCCGTCTCGCCCTCTGCATAAAGCGTGTCGAACGAGTCCTTCAGATAGGCGAAGAACTGGTCGCCGGCATTGAAGCCCTGCGGCGTGGCGAAGCGCATGTCGTTGGCGTCGAGCGTATAGGGCACGGCGAGCTGCGGGCCGCTCGGGCCGGCGAGCCAATAGGGCAATTCGTCGGCATAGATATCGGCCGTGTAGAGAAAGCCGCCTTCCGCCATGGTGAGCGGAATCGTGTTCTGCGAGGTGCGGCCCTGATAGCAGCCGAGCGGGCGCTCGCCGGTGAGTTCGGTCTGGATGCGGATGGCTTCGAGAATGTCAGCGCGTTCGCGCTCGGCGGGCACATCGCGATAGTCGATCCATTTCAGGCCATGGGTCGCGATCTCCCAATGGGCCTCCTGCATCGAGGCGACGATCTCGGGATAGCGCGCAAGCGCGCTCGCCACCGCGAAGACGGTGACCGGCATCTTCCGTTCGGTGAACATGCGCCAGAGCCGCCAATAGCCGGCGCGCGAGCCGTATTCGTAGATCGACTCCATGTTCATGTGGCGCTGGCCGGGCCATGGCGCCGCGCCGACGATCTCGGACAGGAAGGCCTCCGAGGCCGCGTCGCCATGCAGGATGTTGTTCTCGCCGCCCTCCTCGTAATTGATCACGAACTGGACGGCGATGCGGGCCTGGCCCGGCCAATGCGGATTGGGGGCGTCGCGGCCATAGCCCTTGAGGTCGCGCGGATAGGCGGTGTCGGTCATGAGGTTCAGCTGCCGCGATAGGTTGAATAGCTCCAGGGCGAGGCCAGGAGCGGGACGTGATAATGGCCTTGCGCGTCGGCGATGCCGAAACGCAGCGGCACGATGTCGAGGAAGGCGGGCTCGGGCAGGGCTGTGCTCAGTGTGCGGAAATAGGCGCCGATCGCGAAGCTCAGCTCATAGGTGCCGGTGGTCAGCCCGTCTCCGCTCAGGAGAGGCGCATCGGTGCGGCCATCGGCATTGGTCCGGGTCTCGACGAGGCGGTGGCGGGAACCATCCGGCAGCAGGCGGTCGAGCGTGATCGCCACGCCCGGCGCCGGCCTGCCGTTGACCGTGTCCAGTACATGGGTGGAGAGGCGTCCCATTCGTCATGATACCTTTGCGGATGCGCGCGGCTCGGAACGAAGCTTGCCTTCGTGAAAAGGCCAACCCTAGTCTGGACGCATCATGAGAGTTCCACCCCGGATTCGGCCCTGTCAATCGCTCGCATTCGCGACCAGGGCGATCATGTCATGCGGGGACCGCGACCTGCCCCCTCTCCCCCCGCGGGAGAGGGTTGGGGTGAGGGGGCGCACTGCCCTTTCCAATCGCGGCCTTCGCGAGACGACAAGCCGGCAAGCGCGGCGCGACCCCTCATCCGGCGCTGCGCGCCACCTTCTCCCGCAAGGGGAGAAGGGAAGGGCGGCGGGGGATGCTTGACGCCTATCTCATGGAATGGGGCAGCATGCTGCTGCGCTGGCTGCATGTGATCACGGCGATCGCCTGGATCGGCTCGTCCTTCTTCTTTATCCATCTCGACGCCAGCTTGAGGCCTGCGGCGGACATTCCTCCAGGCGAGGGCGGGCGCGCCTGGCAGGTCCATGGCGGCGGCTTCTACGAGATGCGCAAATACCTGGTTGCTCCCGCCGTGATGCCGGCCGAGCTGACCTGGCATAAATGGCAGAGCTACTGGACCTGGATCTCGGGCTTCTTCCTGCTGGTCTGGGTCTATTATGCGCAGTCGGAGCTCTATCTGATCGATCCGGCGGTGATGGCGTTGTCGCCGCTCGCGGCGGGCGCGATCGGCATCGCGGCGCTGGCCCTGGGCTGGCTGTTCTACGACTTCCTATGCAAATCGCCTTTGGGCCGGAACGATGTGCTGCTCGGGCTCTTCGGCTTCGGCTATGTCGTCGCCGCGAGCTGGGCCTTCGCCAGCGTCTTTTCCGGGCGCGGCGCATTGATCCATACCGGCGCGCTGATGGCGACGATCATGACCGCCAATGTCTTCTTCAACATCATGCCGGGCCAGCGCAAGGTGATCGCGGCGCTGACGGCGGGCGAAAAGCCCGATCCGAAATACGGCAAGGCAGCCAAGCAGCGCTCGACGCACAACAACTACATCACCCTGCCGGTGCTGTTCCTGATGCTGTCGAACCATTATCCGGTGACCTACGCCAATTCGGCGGTGATCCCGGCGCTGGTGGCGCTGATCATCGTCGCGGGCGCGCTGATCCGGCATTTCTACAATCTCCGCCACGCCGACCATGCGAAGTCGCCCTGGTGGTGCTGGGGCGTCGCGATCCTGACGCTCTGGCTCGCCTTCTGGCTCGCGATGGCGTCCTCACCGGGCGGGCGCGAGCGGCTGGGGCTTTCACCGCTCGCTGCGGCCAAGCCCGTCTTGCTGGCGGGAATGGCGTTGCCGCCGGTTGAGATCAGCACCATCGTCAGCGGGCGCTGCGCCATGTGCCATGCGCCGGAGCCGTCCTGGCCCGGTATCCAGATCGCGCCCAAGGGGGTGCTGCTGCACGAGCCGGAACTCATCGCCACCCATGCCCGCGCCATCAGGGTGCAAGCGGTGATGACGCATGCGATGCCGCCCAATAATCTCTCCGGCATGACCCCGGATGAACGCCGGGTGCTGGCCGCCTGGCTCGGGAATACCCGCTGAAACGGATGAAGACGCTCACCAAGCCTTGACCTTGTCGTGTGGAAGCTGAACGCCTCGCCGATTTCATTCAGTTTCGGTTCACATCGACCACTGCATTTTCTCCGGCACTGACAGAATGGAGGCTGGTTCCGACTCCGGGATCGTCCAGTACTGAGGGGGCCGGGGGGTCCGCTTGAACACTTTTCTGAAGAAGGGCGTCAGCTATCGGCTGGCGGCCGTGGGTTTTGTTTGTGTCTGGGTGATCCTGTGCTGGCCATGGCTTTCAGGTTCCGTCACGATTCCGTTCGACGCCAAGGCGCATTTCCAGGCGCAGATCCAGTTCCTGGCGCAGGCGCTGCACAGCGGCCAGTCGCCGTTCTGGACGCATAATGTCTTCGGTGGCTCCCCCCAGGTCGCCGATCCGCAATCGCTGATCTTTTCGCCCGCGATCCTGCTCGCTTTGTTGACATCGTCGCCGAGCTTCCGCGAGGTCGATGCCTATGTGCTGGCGCATCTGCTTGCGGGTGGCCTTGCCCTGCTGATGTTCTTCCGCGACCGTAAATGGCACCCCGCCGGCGGCCTGCTCGCGGCGATCGTATTCGCTTTCGGCGCCTCGGCCGCGTGGCGCGTGCAGCATGTCGGGCAGATTGCGAGCCTTGCCTTCTTCGCCATCGCCTTCTGGCTGACGGCGCGCATGCTGCAACGCTCCTCGCTGGTCTCCGGCGCGCTCGCTGGCCTCGCCGGCGGCATGATGGTGCTGGAGCCGGACCAGGTCGCGATGCTCGGCGCCTATGTGCTGATCGGCATGGTCTTGGCGCATTGGCTCTCGGGCGGCTGGGCGGCTGTCCGCACCAGCCTTGCGCCGATCACGGTGGCGAGCCTGGCCGGCATCCTGACCATCGCCATGCCGTTGCTCTGGACCTGGCTCTTCGCCGAAGCGACGACGCGACCGGAAATCGATTTCGTCGAGGCAGGCCGCGGCTCGCTGCATCCCGCCTCGCTGCTGACCGCCTTCGTCGCGGATCTGTTCGGCGCGCGCGATCCGGCGGTCGATTTCTGGGGCCCTTACAGCCCCGCCTGGAATGCCAAGGAGCTGTTCCTGTCGCAGAACATGGGACAGGTCTATATCGGCGCGTTGCCGCTGCTCCTGCTGATCGCGCCCGGCCTGACGCGAGGCTGGCTCTGGGACAAGGCCGCCCGGCCGTTCAGCCTGCTCTTCCTCTTCATGGTGCTGTTCGCGCTTGGCCGCTACACGCCGGCCTTCCACCTGTTCTACGACTATCTGCCGGGCGTGAAGGCCTTTCGCAGGCCGGCGGATTCGACCTTCCTGATCGGTGGGCTCGGCGCCATCCTCGCGGGCTATGTGCTGCACCGCCTGCTGTCGGAGGAGAATCTGGGCTCGTTGAAGCGCGATTTCGCGATCGGGGCTGGGGTCGTCGCGGCGGTGATCGTGCTGGCGCTCGTGGTCTCGGCCGATGAGCAGCATCTGCGCGATGCCTGGTGGCCCGCAGCCTCCGCCGTGGGATGGTTTGGCGCGTCGCTGCTGGTGGTGGGCGTCCTGATGCGCTGGCGCAATGGCATCGGCCCGCTTGCCGCGGCCGTCCTGGTCACGGGCGTCATCGGCGCCGATCTCGGCCGCAACAACGGCCCCAATGAATCGACCGCATTGTCGCCCGACCTTTATGACGTGCTGCGTCCCGACACGCAAAACGAGACCGTCCGGGCGTTGAAGCGGCTCGTCGCCCAGCCCACGGGCTCGCCGCGCCGCGACCGGGTCGAGCTGCTCGGCATGGGCTTCGAATGGCCTAATGTCGGCATGGTGCACGGCTTCGACCATACGCTGGGCTACAATCCCTTGCGGCTCGCTGATTTCTCCGACGCCGTCGGTACGCGCGATTCGATCGGCGACCCGAAAGAGCGCAAGTTCACGCCGCTTTTCCCGTCCTATCGCTGCCGCCTGGCCGATCTGCTCGGCCTGCGCTACATCGCGACGCCGGTGCCGATCGGCCAGGTCGACTACAAGCTGCATGACGGCGACCTCAAGCTCGTCGCGCGCACCAAGGAGGGGTACATTTACGAGAACCCCCGCGCGCTGCCGCGTGTGATGTTCGTCGGTGGCTGGCAGATGGCCGATTTCGACGGCATGAAGGCTGGCGGGCGCTGGCCGGATGTCGATCCGCATCAGGCCGTGCTGCTCGATTCCGAGCCGCCCGATGCGTTGCCGGAAGGGCCGAGCACGGCCCAGGCCGAGGTCAAGCTTGGTCGCTACCAGAACACCGAGATCGAGATCGAGGTCACGGCGACACAAGCCGGGTTCGTCGTGCTCAACGACATCTGGCATCCCTGGTGGCAGGCGCAGGTCGATGGTGTCGATACCGAGATCCTGAAGGCGAATGTGCTGTTCCGCGCCGTGCAGGTGCCGGCGGGGACGCATAAGGTCCGTTTCAGCTTCCATCCGATCGAAGGCGCGCTGGCCGAGTTCCGAGATCGCGTCGATCCGCCGCGCGATATCGAGGACGATCTGCCGGTGCCCGGGCCGCTGCAGCCGCAGGTCGCGTCCGGAGATGCCGCTGGTCGCTTCCAGCCTGCGCTGGCGACTCCGTCACGCGCGACGCTGGAGACGCTGCGTCTCGGTTCGGTGCCGCAGCCTCAGATTGGCGAGCGCTCGCACATGTCCTCGACGCGGGAGTACTGAACGCGAGAGCAGGCTGCGAAAAAGTGGAAACCGGTTTTTCGCAGCCTGCTCTCACTCTGTAGATGAGAGATGGGGCGCGTGGCCCCGTCCGTCGTCCGCTCACGCGACTCCGAGCTTTTTCTGGAGGGATGTGGAGGAGGTCGTGTACTGGAAGGTCAGCCGCTTGTCGGGATAGACGTAGCGATGGACCTTTTGGGCGGCGAGTGCTGCCTCATGGAAGCCCGACAGGATGAGCTTGAGCTTGCCGGGATAGGTGTTGATGTCGCCGATGGCGAAGATGCCGGGTGTGCTCGTCTCGAATTTCTCGGTGTCGGCCGGGATCAGGTTCTCGTGGAGGTTCAGGCCCCAATCGGCGATCGGCCCGAGCTTCATGGTCAGCCCGAAGAAGGGCAGGAGCGTATCGCAGGCGATCTCGAAGGTCTGACCTTCGCTGTCACGGCAGATCGCAGCCTGGAGCGCCGAGCCCTCGCCCTTGAGGCCGGTGACCTGGCCGAGCTTCATGTCCATCTGGCCGGAAGCGACGAGCGCGCGCATCTGTTCGACCGAATGGGGCGCGGCGCGGAAATCGTCGCGGCGATGCATCAGCGTGACGCGCCTGGCGATGGGCTGCAGGTTGAGCGTCCAGTCGAGTGCCGAGTCACCGCCGCCGACGATCAGGATGTCGCGGCCGCGGAAGGCCTCCATCTTGCGCACGGCATAGAACACCGAGTTGCCCTCATAGGCCTCGATGCCGGGGATCGGCGGCTTCTTGGGCTGGAACGAGCCGCCGCCGGCGGCGACGACGACGGTCTTGGTCTCGAACACGGTGCCGGCATCGGTGGTGACGCGGAAGCGCGGGGCCTCAGTCGTGCCGATCGGCTCCAGCGCCTCGATCATCTGGTTCAAGTGGAAGGTCGGGCCGAAGGGCTTGATCTGCTCGACGAGGTTGTCGACCAGGCCCTGGCCGGTGACGATCGGGAAGCCGGGAATGTCGTAGATCGGCTTCTCCGGATAGAGCTCGGCGCATTGCCCGCCGACCTTGGGCAGGATGTCGACCAGATGCGCCTTGATGTCGAGCAAACCCAGCTCGAACACCGCAAACAACCCGCACGGACCCGCGCCGACTATCACGACATCCGTGGTGATGACCTCACCGGGAACGGCCACGTCGCTCATCTCATTTCCTTTGAAACGTTCAAAAATTCTGCAAACCGAACAGCGCCGCGCGTGACATGATGCCTCGCGCGGCGTCTGGCAAGTGTTTTCGGGTTCGCGCGTGTTTTCAGGCAGAGACTAGAGCCGGATCCGATCAGGTCGGATCGACCTGATCGGCGCGTGCTCTAGGTGTGGAGCCTCAACAGGTTGTCCTCGTCGAGAGCGAGTCTGCTGATTGGGGTTTTGGCCTGGATGCCGCCATGTGGTCGATGCCAATTGTAGTGGTGGAGCCAGCGCGGCAGCTCTTCGGTTCGGCGGTCTGAGTGGTCATAGGGCCTGGCATAGGCCCATTCGCGCAGAGCGGTCTGGATGAAGCGCTCGGCCTTGCCGTTGGTCTTGGGCGTGTAGGGCTTGGTCCTGATGTGTCGCAGGCCGAGATCGCGGCAGGCATCGCGGAAGGCGAAGGCTTTGTAGCATGAGCCGTTGTCGGTCATGACGCGGGTGACGGTGACGCCGAGGCGTTCGTAATAGGCCACCGCCGCCCTGAGGAAAGCGACCGCGCTTATGGCCTTCTCGTCGGGCTTCATCTCGACGAAGGCGAGCCGCGAGGCATCGTCGATGCAGACATGGGCGAACTCCCAGCCGAGACCTTCGCCGCGTCCACGCCGGTTGCTCTGGCGGGTCCGGTCCCCGGTGATGCGGTGGCCGACACCGTCGATGCGGCCGAGCTTCTTGATGTCGATGTGGATCAACTCGCCGGGATGGGCGCGCTCGTAACGGCGCACCGGCTCGGCCGGTTCGAGGTCTCGCATCCGGCTCAATCGCGCCCGCCGCAGGATCCGGCTCACCGTCGCCGGTGAGACGCCGACCTGCTTGGCAATGGCCTGACCGCTCAGGCGCTGGCGACGCAGCGCGATGATCTGCTCGGCCTGGCTGGCAGGCGTCGGGCGATGCAGCCGGTGCGGACGCGACGAGCGATCCGCCAGCCCAGCCACGCCCTCGGTGGCGAAGCGTGCGATCCATTTATGGACCGTCTTCAGGCTGACACCAACCGCGCTGGCGATCACAGCAGATGCCGAGCCAGCAGACGCCAAGCGCACAATCCGCTCTCGACCCAGCCGCGTCAGACGGGCATTCTTGTGGATGTTCATCCGGTTCCTCCCCGAGGGATACTGAAGCTTCGCAACCTCAGCTTCCTCGCTCGGGACCGGATGGACAACCTATTGAGAGCTCACATCTAGGCGCCAGTGTCAGCCCTGAGGCCGGCAGCGGTGATTCCGGCGAGGGCGGCCGCTTCGTCATTGTCCGAGGTGTCGCCGGAGACGCCGACCGCGCCGAGCAGCATGTTGTTCGTGTCGCGGATCAGCACGCCGCCGGGCACGGGCACGAGCGAGCCGCCGACCGCATGCGTCGCCGCCTCGATGAAATAGGGCCGCTCCTGCGCCATCTTGTGGAGCGCGCGCGAGCCGAGGCCCATTGCGACCGAGCCATGGGCCTTGCCAAGGGCGATCTCGCCGCGCTTCAGGCTGGTGCCGTCCTGCGCCGCGAAGACCTTCTGCGCGCCGCGCGCGTCGAGAACTGCGATGGTGAGCGGCTTGAACCCACCCTTTTCGGCATAGCTAAGGGCGGCTGCGAGAATGGTCTGGGCCTGGGCGAGCGTCAGCATCGGTGAACTCCGTTGGTGTCTTGGGGCTGGTGTCTTGAGGCTGGTGTCTTGGGGCTGGTGTTCTGGGGCGCTTGTGCCAGCGCGTCATTGCGGGGGGAAGAGGCCGCCGCGTCAGAGCAGTTGTGCCGAAAAGGGCCTGTCAGGTGACGCAAGGAAGAGTTGTGTTCGCGCAAAAATGCAACGTCTGTCTTGAACTTATCATGCTGAGAGGGCTTGATATGCCCCCCAACAGATGGAGAAGCCTCATGGGTCTGTTCAGTTTCATCAAGGATGCGGGCGCGAAAATTTTCGGCTCGAGCCCAGCCAAGGCCGCCACGGCGGACGAGTTGCAGAAAGAGCTGGCCGGTCATGGCTTGCCGTCCGACGTCGCGATCTCGATCGATGGCGATAAGGTGAAGGTCTCGGGCAAGGCGGTTTCGACCGAGCAGGCCGAGAAGATCATCCTGGCGCTGGGGAACACGACCGGAGTTGCCTCGGTCGAATCCGATCTCGCGGTGACCAAGGAAGCCGCCGCTGCCGTGTTCTACACGGTCAAGAAGGGCGACACGCTCTGGAAGATCGCCGAAGAGCATTACGGCAAGGGCCAGGGCGCCAAATACACCGACATCGTCAAGGCCAACACGCCGCCGGTGAAAAATCCCGACCTGATCCAGCCGGGCTGGGTGCTGCGGATTCCGGCGAAGGCCTGAGCGCGGCTCTGCGCGATCCGGCAACGGATCCCAAGACAGGCTGCGTCCCTCCGGGCGCAGCCGCAAGACAGGCCCCGAGCGGCCGCAGGCGCCCTGTTTGCGACGTACTCTCCACCATCTCCTGCATGGGGATATGCGCGGATCGTAGCGGCCGCGCATTCGAGCGGTGATCGCCAAGCTCCGCTTGTACCAGATCGATGCGTGCCAAGCTGCTTGATGAAGATCCAATCGTTGGCGAATTGATCCGAGGCTTGATCCGGCTCGGCATCGTGGTGGCAATTCCAGCGCTCACGCTCTATCTGGTAAATCTGCTGGATTGAGCTGGAGATGCGCCTTGATCGTGAAGGATCTCGATATCGACGCCGTCAAGGCCGGACTTGCGGATGGCTCGATCCTGGTGGTCGATGTGCGCGAGCCGCATGAATTCGCGGCCGGTCATATTCCCGGCTCGACCTCGCTGCCGCTCTCGCAATTCGACCCCGCCGCCATTCCCGACGAGCCCGGCAAGCGCGTCATCTTTTCCTGCGCCGCTGGCGTGCGCTCGCTGCGCGCGCTCGAATTCGCGCAAAGCTCGGGCCTCGATATCGACAGCCATTATCTCGGCGGCTTCAAGGATTGGGCGATGCGGGGCGGGCCGGTCGAGCGCTGAAGGCTTGATCCGGCGGGCGGCCTGCGGCCTTCAAGCCGCGACGGATGACGAGGATTCAGACATGACGGTTTCCATGTTTTTCCGCAGCGCGGCCTTTGCCTTCGCGCTCCTGGCGCTGACGCCTGCCGGCGCCCTGGCCCAGGGAGTGGCGACAACCGCTGCGCCAGCTGCCGACGAGGCTGGCCTCCAGGCCGCCATCGCCAAGTCCAACGCCTATACCGCCCTGATGAACCGGACGCTGCGTGCGATCCAGTCCTGGGAGCGCTATGCGAGCTGGGTCGACATGAAGAAGGGGCCGACCGGCAAGGAGCGCTACATCGATTACGGGCTCTACAGCCTTTATGACGTTGCGGGCGAGATCAAACGCGCCGAGGAGGCCGTCACCCGCGCGCCGGCGCTGCCGGAGATCGACCAGACGATCGGGCGCTACATCAAGGCTTATCAGGAGCTCGCGCCCCTGATCACCAAGGCGGAGCGCTATTACGAGCGCAAGGATTATCGCGACGACAACGCCACTGAGGGGCGCAATCTGCACATGCTCATGGTGCCGGCCGCAAAAACCTTCCTCGATGAGCGCGCGACGCTCGATGCCCAGATGCGCGTCTACAAGAAAGGGCTCGATCAACGCGAGCTCGCCGCTGTCGAGCAGCGGGAAGGTCGCTCAGTGCGCTGGCAGGTCCGCAACGTCATGATCAACGCCCGGGGGGTGATGGACCTGATGCCGAGCAATGAGAAGCCGCTCGTCGGCCTCAAGGCGTTCGACGCGGCCGTGGCCGATTATGCCGGCGCGGTGCGCGAGATGGACCGCTTCAAGGAGACCGAGCCCAAAGGCGTGCCCTTCATCGAAAGCCAGGCGAGTTCCTGGCTCGGCAGGCTGAGGGATTTTCGCGACAAGCTCGGTCGCGGCAAGGGCGATGTCCGGCGCGGTGCGGCCAACGACGCGAACTGGCTCGTCAGCTCCTACAACACCATGGTCTCGCTGTCGGAGACCGCAATCCGCACCGTCCGCTGAGCGATGCGCTGCATGCATCCCGGCGTGTCGCGCGCCGGGGTGACTGAGCCACGTTTCTAGGCCAGTCTTTCATTCGTCTTATCTGAGGATATCGGCTCATGCGTCCCATGAAATTCGGATTCGGCCAGCCCGTGCGGCGCGTCGAGGATCACCGCCTGACCACGGGCGCAGGTCGTTACACGGATGATACGGCTGTAGAGGGCGCGCTGCATGCCTTCGTGCTGCGCTCGCAATATGCGCATGCCAAGTTCACGATCCGGGACAAGAGCGCGGCCCGCAAGATGAAGGGCGTGAAGCTGATCCTGACGGGTGAGGACGTCGCCCATCTCGGCGGCATTCCCTGCAAGGGGCTGATCAAGACGATCTCGGGCGAGCCGGTCGTGCCGCTGCCCGTGCCGGTGCTGCCGACCGATACCGTGCGCCATGTCGGCGAGGCGGTCGCCTTCATCGTCGCCGAGACGCTCGACCAGGCGCGCGACGCCGCCGAGGCCATCGATATTTCCTGGGAGACACTACCCTCGATCACCGGCATCGCCGCTGCGCTGGAGCCCAAGGCGCCGCAGGTCTGGCCGGACCGGCCGGGCAATGTCGCCTTCGAGGCCGAGCAGGGCGACAAGGCCAAGACCGAGGCGGCTTTCGCCAAGGCTGACCGCACCGTCTCCGTCACCATCGTCAACAACCGGCTCGCCTCCAACTATATGGAGACGCGCGCCTGCATCGCCGAATACGACAAGGAGACGAAGCGCTGGACGCTGACGCTCGGCAGCCAAGGCAGCCATGGCACGCGCGACATCCTGGCGAGCTATATCCTGAAGGTCGACCCCAAGCGCATCCGCGTGGTCACGCCCGATGTCGGCGGCGGCTTCGGCACCAAGATCTTCATGTATCGCGAATACCCGCTGACCATGGTCGCGGCCGAGATGCTGAAGCGCCCGGTGCGCTGGGTCTCCGACCGCACCGAGCATTTCCTCGCCGACACCCATGGCCGCGCCAACCTCGCGACGGCGACGGTCGCGCTCGACAAGAAGGGTAAGTTCATCGCCCTCAAGGTCGATCTGGCGGCCGAGATGGGCTCCTATCTTTCCCAGTACGGACCCTTCATTCCCTGGGTCGGAACCACGATGACGCCGGGCTGCTACAGCATTCCCGCCGTCCATGTGCGCTTTAGGGGCGTGCTGACGAATACGACGCCGGTCGATGCCTATCGCGGTGCGGGCCGCCCCGAGGCCGCCTATCTGATCGAGCGGCTGGTCGATGCGGTCGCACGCGAGACCGGCAAGACGCCCGACGCCGTGCGGGCGCTCAACTTCGTCAAGCCAGGCGAGATGCCGCACAAGACCCAGACCGGGCCGGTCTATGATTCCGGCGAGTTCGAGGGGCATATGCGCCGCGCCATGGAGGTAGCGGACTGGAAGGGCTTCAAGAGCCGCCTCAAGGCCTCGACCAAAGCCGGCAAGATCCGCGGCATCGGCCTCGCCTGCTATATCGAGGCCTGTGGCGGCGGCGGGCCGGAGAGCTCGACCGTGATCCTCGAGAAGGACGGCATGGTGACCGTGCTGATCGGGACGCAGTCCAACGGGCAGGGGCATGAGACCGCCTATTCACAGCTCGTCTCTCAGCATCTCGACATTCCGATGGACCGCATCCGCGTCATCCAGGGCGATACCGACAAGGTCGAGACGGGTTCGGGCACCGGCGGTTCGCGTTCGATCCCCGTCGGCGGCGCGGCGCTCGACAAGGCGACTGCGATCCTCTCCGACAACCTCAAGCAGCTTGCCTCGGAGAAGCTCGAAGCTGGCGTCGGCGATCTCGAAATCGTCGATGGCGCGGTGCGCGTCGTCGGCACCGACAAGGCGCTCGACCTTGCCGCCATCGCCGCCCTGCCGGGCGCGACCTCAGCCATGCTCAAGGTGCACCAGAGTTGGGAGCCGCCGGAGGCGACCTATCCCAACGGCACTCATGTCTGCGAATTGGAGGTCGATCCCGGTACCGGAGCGACTGCGATCCTCAACTATGTCGTGGTTGACGATTTTGGCGTGACGCTGAACCCGATCATGCTGCAGGGGCAGGTTCATGGTGGCGCGGCGCAAGGCATCGGCCAGGCCCTGATGGAGGAAATCCGCTTCGACGCTGAGGGGCAGATGCTGACCGCGACCTTCATGGACTATGCCCTGCCACGTGCGGTCGACGTGCCGAACTTCCATTTCGAGACGCGCAATGTGCGCTGCCTCACCAATGCGTTGGGTGTGAAGGGCGCGGGCGAGGCGGGCGCCATCGGAGCCTGCCCGGCCGTGATGAACGCGATGGTGGATGCGCTCGACCGCGCGGCCGGCATCAAGGCGATCGACATGCCGGCGACCCCGATCAAGGTCTTCAATGCGCTGAAGCAGGCTGGATATCCGCTCTAAGAGCATTGATCCTGCCCTCACTTTTTGATGAGCGACGGATTCAGACTTCAGATGGGGTCACTTTGTGCCTCCATCTGAAGCTATCTGGCCCTGATGCAAGATTGCATTTGCTCTAATGCAAATGCCAATCGCGTGAGACCGGCTTGGCGGCAGCGCTCGGCTGTTGTGATCTGGAAAGGTTCTAACCGGCGTCATCCTGAGCGCCGGACAGCCTTCGGGGATGACGACGCATGATCCGCTTTGCTCTTGCCGCCACTGCTCTGATGCTCGGTTTTTCCACCGTCTTGGCGCAGTCTGATCCGATTGCCGAGCGCAAGGCCACGATGAAGATGATCGGCGGAGCCACCGGGCTCGGCGCCAAGATTGCCAAGGGCGAGGAGGCGTTCGACGCCGCCAAGGTCCAGGGCATCTTCAAGACCTATGTCGAGTCCGGCAAGAAGATGGAGACGCTGTTTCCCGACAGCTCCAAGACCGGCGACACCACCGCTGGCCCGAAGATCTGGGAAGATCAGGCGAACTTCAAGGCAGCACAGATCAAGTTCGAAAGCGATGCCGCGGCTGCAGCGACTGCCACCACCGATCTCGCCTCGTTCCGCACCGCGTTCGGCACCGTCACCAAGAACTGCGCTGCTTGCCACGAGACCTATCGCATCAAGAAGTGAGCGCTGCCGGTTTTTGACGGCGGCTGGCGGAGCTTTCTGCTGCGCGGCGCGTTCCACTCCAGCACTGTATCGTTCTTGCTCGAACATGCGGTGTCATCCCGGCGGCGTCGCTTCGCGGCGTGTTCGGGATGACGCAGTGGTTCTGACCTAGAGCAATTTTCGATGCAATCGGATCGCTAAATTGCTCTAGGTCTTTGCTCTTGACGCGTTTTCTTCATGCGAACCGGTATCCACTTCGCTCGAAAACGCTCTAGACTGCGCGCAATCTCGGGAGAGGATGAGAATGCTGCTGCTGCGCCGCTTGCTGGTCACCCTCGTCGCGCTGGCGGCGCTCGGCCTTGCCGGTTTCTACGTATTGACCGACCCGCGCGTGGTTTCGCCTGCTCCGCAGATCGGTGCGCTGCCGGCGCCGGACATCGAGAACGGCAAGCTGCTCTTTGCGGCGGGTGGCTGTTCGTCCTGCCACGCCACGCCCGGCCAGGACGACAAGCTCAGGCTCGGAGGCGGACTTGCATTGGGCTCGCCCTTCGGCAGCTTCCACGCGCCCAACATTTCGCCGCATACGCGCGACGGCATCGGCAATTGGGGCGTGAAGGACTTCGTCGATGCGATGGCGACGGGCGTCTCGCCGGCCGGACAGCATTATTACCCAGCCTTCCCCTATACCTCCTACCGGCTGATCCCGCCCAAGGCGCTGGCCGATCTCTTCGCCTATATCCGCACGCTCGCGCCGGTCGAAGGCAAGGCCGCGCCGCATGAATTGCCGTTCCCCTTCAACATCCGGCGCGTCGTCGGTGGCTGGAAGCTGCTCTTCTTCGACGGGGCCTCGTTCAAGCCCGATCCGGGCAAGAGCGAGGAATGGAATCGCGGCTTCTATCTGGTAAACGGCCCCGGCCATTGCGCCGAATGCCATTCGAGCCGCAACGCGCTGGGCGCCATCATCCAGGCGACGCGCTTCGCCGGCGGGCCTGATCCGGACGGCAAGGGCTGGGTGCCCAACATCACCCAGGCCGAGGATGGCCTGGGCAAATGGTCGAAGGAGGAGATCGCCGAACTGCTCAAGACCGGCTTCACGCCGAGCTTCGACAGCGTCGGCGGCTCGATGGCGGCCGTGGTGCGCAACATCGCGCAGCTTTCTGATGCCGACCGTCTGGCGATGGCGGAGTATCTGAAGTCGCTCCCGGCGGTGCAGGGGCCGGCGAGGCCGGCGAAGGTGGGGGGATGAGACCTCCAGCGCTTCAATGCGCAGGGCCGCTTGCCAGATGCCGCTCGTTCCGAGTGCGTTCGATCGAGGTTCTCATGGTGTTACGGCTGAATCCGCTTCAGCTGCGACATGCCGGGCTCCAGCGGCGAATGCTTGAAAAAGAGCCAAGCCTCCGGGCCAGTTGCCCAGTCCGCTGCTGCCATTGATATGACCGAGCGCTCCGACCTCGACAAGGCCACTGCCCCATTGGACGGCGCGCCGTTCGGCATAGTGGAACTCCCCATAGGGGTCGTCGGTGCTGGCGACGATGAGGGAGGGGAAGCGCAATCTGCCTTCAGGCACGGGCGCGAAGCTGGCGGCCTCCGCCGGGAAGGCAGCCCCGGTCGGATCGGGAACCGCGACGAGGAACGCCCCGGCGACCGGAAGAGACGAGATGCTTTGCCAATGGGCGACCAGCAGGCAGGCCAGGCTGTGGGCGACGAGGAGAGGCGGAGTTCGTGCCGAGGCTACCATGCGATCCAGCGCGGCGATCCAGTCGCCGAGATCCGGCTGGTCCCAGCTCGTCGGCTGAAAACGCCTGATATGCGGATTGCCGCATTCCCAATGGGTTTGCCAATGCGTTTCCCCGGAACCGCCGATGCCGGGCAGGATAATGATATCAGTCATGCTTTCCTCTCATTCGATATTTGGAGAGGATGGTCGCTTTGCTCGTCGTTCGGAATGAGCAATCATCGGAAAGCGCGTCCATTTTCCGATAGATTCAAGGTGAGGCATGCCGTCTGCTCGCGACATTCATCTCGCTCTCGATCCGACAGACATCGCCATCATCGAGGCGTTGCAGGCGGACGGACGAATTGCGATCTCCGAGCTCGGCCGCAGGATAGGACTGTCGCAGCCGGCGACTTCGGAAAGGGTCAAGCGCCTGGAGGAGCGGGGCATCATCGCCGGCTACGGGGCCAGGATCGATCCTACCAGCCTGGGGCTGTGCATGATGGCGATCATCCGATTGCGCACCACGCATGAGAATATCCGCCCATGCCTGAAGCAATTTTCCGAGATGCCTCAGGTCATGGAGGTGTTGCGGTTGACGGGCGAGGACTGCTTTCTCCTGAAGGTTCTGGTGCCGTCACCGGGAGAGCTCGAAACGATCGTGGATTCGATCGCGCGGTTCGGCGCCGTTACGACCTCTCTGGTCTTGCGCGACGAGCCACCGAAATTCATCGGACGCGAGCTCATTCAGCGGCGTTGAGCTCGAGCGCTACGCATGCGCAAGCGGGCGGGCTGTCCTGCGCTCCGCGAAGCGATCGGGTTCGAATTCGTCTCGTATCGATTTCGTCCGCAACTATGCGAGCCCGCGCCAATGCTTCCGCTGCGGTAGTTGATGCCTCGTCTTGACGCTCCGTGACAAGATCGATCAGCGCTCGGTGCCCGGTTTAGGGTCAGGTCGATATACCCTATACGCAGGCTATATCGCTCTTATCTGCTGATCAGGCTCCGCTCCAAGCGCTCGAACAGCTAACGTGGATGGCTACATTGAACGATACTAATGACAAACGCAGCCGGCCGGCTCGAAGAAGGATAAGAGCCGGTTCTCTCTGACCCGTCGCCGGCTGGTTGGTTCGGCTGTGGCGGTCGGGGCCGTTGCGGCTGCAGGGATTTCGCTGACGGGTGGACAGTACCGCGCCGCGGCTGCGGACCGGAAGGTCGATGTCCTGTTGATTGGCGGCGGCATCATGAGCGCCACGCTTGCCGTGCTGCTCCATGAGCTCGAGCCGCGCTGGACCATGGAGCTGATGGAGCGTCTCGACAGCGTCGCGGAGGAGAGCTCCAATGGCTGGAACAATGCGGGCACGGGCCATTCAGCGCTTTGCGAGCTGAACTACACCCCTGAGGATGCGAAAGGGAATGTGCAGATCGCCACGGCGGTTGCCGTCAACGAGCAGTTTCAGATCTCGCGTCAGTTCTGGGCGCATCAATTGAAGCAGGGCGTCCTGAAGGAGCCACGCTCCTTCATCAACTCGACGCCGCATATGAATCTCGTCTGGGGTGACGACAACGTCACCTTTCTCGAGAAGCGCTTCGAGGCGCTGAAAGCCAGCCCGCTGTTCTCAGGGATGGAGTTCACGAAGGACCCCGCGAAGATCGCCGAATGGGTCCCGATCATGATGGAGGGCCGCAAGGCCTCGATGCCGCTCGCGGCGACGAAATCTCCGCTTGGGACCGACGTCAATTTCGGTGAAATCACACGCCAGTTCACCGCATTCCTGAAGGGCCAGCCGGAGTTTCGCCTGCTCACCGGGCATGAGGTCCGCTCGATCACCCGGAATGGGGACGGCACCTGGCGCGTCTCGGCATTCGACCTGAAGACCGGCAAAGCGGTGCAAACAGTTGACGCCCGTTTCGTCTTCATCGGCGCGGGCGGCACCGCACTGCCTCTCCTGCAGCTCGCGGGCATTCCCGAAGCCCATGGCTATGGCGGGTTCCCGGTCGGCGGTTCCTTCCTGGTCACGGAGAAGCCCGAAATCGTCAACCGCCATCTGGCGAAGGTCTACGGCAAGGCGTCGGTCGGTTCGCCGCCGATGTCCGTCCCGCATCTCGATACGCGGATGCTCGACGGAAAGCAGGTCCTGCTTTTCGGGCCGTTCGCGACCTTCTCGACCAAGTTCCTCAAGAACGGCTCCTATTTCGATCTGCCGTCCTCGGTCTCGCTGGAAAACATCCGGCCGATGGTGTCGGTGGGGTGGAACGAGTTCGATCTGGTCGAATATCTCGCCGGCCAGTTGCTGATGTCCCATGGCGGCCAAATGGATGCGCTGCGGGAATATCTGCCTCAGGCAAAGGACGAAGACTGGCGCCTCTGGCAGGCGGGGCAGCGCGTTCAGATCATCAAGCGGAAGCCCGAGGGCGGCGGCGTTCTGACTTTCGGAACCGAGATCGTGGCGGCTGCGGACGGGTCCATGGCGGCGCTGCTCGGCGCGTCCCCGGGGGCTTCGACCTCGCCTCCGATCATGATCAATCTCCTCGCCAAGGTGTTCGCGGACAAGGTCGCGACCCCTGAATGGCAGAAGAAGCTCCGCGAGATCATCCCGAGCTATGGGGTGAAGCTCAACGACAATCCCGGCATGATCGCCGATGAGTGGGCGATGACGGAGAAGGCGCTGGAGCTCGCTGTCGCTTCGCCCACTGTCTCGGTCAAGACTGCGGCGGGAGGCTGAACAGCGCCCCAGTAGCGGAGAAGCGATGACGCGACACGCATCGTTTCTCCGCTCCGGGCTCAAGCTTGCGGCCTGCCTCGGAATGACGGCGTGGTTCGGCGGAAAGTCAGCCGGCTTCGGCGGGCGGTTCGGAGGGCGGCGAAGACGGGGGAAGGGCTACTCTGTCGGGGCGAAGTCGGCTTTGGATGAAAAGCAGGCCGCCTTGCGCTTGAACTGCCGATGCGTCAGCCTGGCATGGGGTTCAAAACAAAATTCATGTGGGGCGCGCTACGTGGCAGGCGGTATCAGAGCGCGGGTTGGTGACCGCCCGCCTGTCCAGGTCGTGTCAAGATTTATCGCAGTTGTCTTTGGCCTGCTCGTAGCGTTTGGCGGCGGTGCCCTCGCGCAGTCCGACCTTGACCGCGTGGCGTCAGTACAGTCGGCGCTCGGTATCGAATTCCCCTACACTTTCGCTTTGGCGCGGACTCTGGGGCCCCATGTCGAAGCGCTTTTCCGTGAACCTTGCGACAGGGAGGCGGTTGTCGGACTTGCAGAGGGGTTGAAGCAGGCAGGATATCGCCGCGAGGCCGCCAAAGCCCTGATCCGCTTCTCGGACAATTGCGGGGGCCACCTCGACGGACTGCGCCGTGCCGCCAATCTGTTGCTCGACCTGTCGGACTGGGCTGCTGCAGCGGAGGTCGCCAGCAAGATCATCGAGGAGCAGCCCCATTCCGATAACGGCTACTATCTCCGTGCGCTGGCACGCGATCGAGCGGGCAAACCCAATGACGCCATCGATGACTATCTGACGGCCATTGCGCTGTTTGGAGACAAGGATCGCATTTCCTCGGCAGGGTATTTCGGCGTTTCGCGCGCTTACGAAAAAAGCGGGCAGTTCTGCGAGGCGATTGTTCCCATAGAGGCTTGGATTGCCCTGAACCCGGCGCGGAACGACAACAGCCGGACCCAGGCCATGATCGGCGCCTTGCACGCCAAGGGCCAATGCGCTGCGAAGGCCGTGGCGGTCGATGAGACGATCCCGATCACACGCAAGGGCCAGACCATAACTGTCCCGGCGACGATCAACGGCATTAAAGGGATGTTCTTGATCGATACGGGCGCGACCTTTGTATCCCTGAAGCAGAGCTTTGCCGACCGTGCAAAAATCGCTGTCGATATGACGAGCAAAGTTCAGATGCACACTGCAAATGGCATCGCCGAGGCAAGACGAGGACGCGCATCGCGGATCGAGCTTCGACGTGTGCAAGCGATGGATGTTCCGGTCATTGTCCAGAGCGATAGTCGCGGCACCTACGGCAACGGCATAGATGGACTTCTTGGAATGAGCTTCCTCTCGCGCTTTGATGTTGTCATCGACCAGCGGAACGTCCGGATCAAGCCGCGCGGGCGGAAGGACAAGCCATAGCAGATACAAGCCTGCCGGTGAGATGGAAGCATCTTTGCTCGTCGCATCAGCGCCAGGGAGGCGAACGGCGCATGTCCGAAATCCTGCCGGCAGTTCGCAGGCCAGCCGGACTATAGCGTCTGCCCGTTCTCGATACGCCAGACCTGACCGGTGACGGAGCTTGCTTGCAGCAGGTACAAGGTGAGTTCAGCGACCTCCTCCGGCGTCGATGTCCGTCCTAGCGGAAGATCGCCGGCCAGCGCCTGCATCTTGTCCTCGTGGCCTTGCCACCAGCGGGTCGCGACGGCGCCGGGCGCGATGCAGTTGACGCGCGTCGCCGGAGCCAGCGCGCGAGCGAGAGAACGGGTCATGCCGTGGACCGCTGCCTTCGATACGGCGTAGGGCAATGACGATCCATATCCGGTTTCGCCGGCGATACTGCCGATATTGACGATCGACGAGCCGGGACGCGCCTGCATGTGGCGGCTCGCCGCACGGCAGCAGTTGAATGTCCCTTTGACGTTCACCGCGAGAAGCTCGTCCCAGATCGCATCGGTCGCTGCATCGAGGTCTGCGAATGGAAGTTGATGCGTGATACCGGCATTGTTGACGAGATAGTCGATTCCACCGAATTCGCCGGCGATGGTCTCGATCGCGGCAGTGATGGGGCGTTCGTCCCGGATATCGGCCCGCACTGCGGTTGCGGTCCCGCCAGCATCGCGGATTGATCGGACCGTCTCGTCTGCCTCGAAGAGACTGCGCGAATAGACGATCGCCACCGCTGCGCCTTGTCCTGCGAGCGCCTGAGCGGTGGCGCGCCCGATACCCGTGCCGCCGCCGGTGACGATTGCAATCTTGCCCGCGAATGAAGTCATGGAAAACCTCTGGTTTGGATATAGGAGGGTTACCACGATGGTTTTGGCGCATATGCTGGCAGCGGGTCGCTAGAGAAAGAACCACAGGTGTGCAATGGATCGTCTGACCAGCATGCGGACCTTCGTGAACGCGGTTGATCTCGGTAGTTTCCGCGGAGCTGCGGAGGCGGGCCGAATCTCCGCAACCATGGTCGCCAAGCACATCTCCGACCTCGAGCAGCATTTCGGCGGGCAGTTGCTCGTCAAGACGACGCGCCGGCAGGGTCTGACACTGCTGGGCGAGGCTTTCTACGAACGTTGCCTGCGCATAATCGACGAGGTCGCTCAGGCTGACGCGCTGGCGGAACATATGCTCCAACAGCCGAAGGGGATGCTGCGCGTCACGGCCCCGCCGACTTTCGGCAATCTCGTGCTCTCACCTCTGATCGTCGATTTTCTCCAGCGCTATCGCGATATCTCAATCGACCTCGTCCTGACCGATCGAAAGGTCGATTTCATCGAGGAGGGCTTCGAGATTGGCTTCCGCATCGGCTCGATCGACGACGACGCGCTCGTCGCCCGCCGCCTCCCACCATATGGATTGAAGCTGGCGGCCAGCCCGATCTATGTCGCCGCCGCAGGGATCCCGCTCGTGCCGGAGGATCTCGCGGCTCACGAGATCATCGGCTTTCGTCAGTGGGAGGCGCGTCGTTTCTGGCGGCTGCAACGCGGTGGGGAAGCCATCGAGATCGCGGTGCAACCCCGTCTTCTGGTGAACGACGCGGAAGCTGCGAGGCGGGCGGCCGTCGGCGGGTTCGGCATCGTGCTCCATTCGGCGCAGATGCTTGCGGATGATCTGGATACCGGCCGGCTCGTCGAAGTGCTGCCGGAATTCACCCCGCCATCGCAGCCGGTCAACATGCTCTATGTGTCCGATCGTCGTCGGCCCGAGAAGGTCTTGAGCTTCATCCGCTTTGTGCTCGCGCGCCTTGCGACAGGGGCTGGCGGACGGCAGACATGAGCGCGCATCGGCTCACGCGGCGGACCGGCGTGTGCCGAGGGCGTGCAGAAATTCCGAAGTAACAAGCAAGCCGCAGGCGGGCCTTACTCCATCACCGCCGCCTTGAGGATGCACACCATCAGCGCCGAGCCGGACTGGTCGCCGACGCAGCGGACGATGTGGCGCCGGTCGCAGCGATAGCGCAGCGTGTCGCCGGCCTTGGCGCGCTGGATGATGTCGCCGACCTCGACCTCGAACTCGCCCGACGTGACGGAGAGCGATTCGATCGAGCCGCGCTGATGGCCTTCCGAGTCGAGCTCGCCGCCCGGCTCGGCCTGGATCTCGTACCATTGCAGCCATTCGACGGTCTTGATCCAGCCGATGATGGCGAGCCTGAGCTTGCCGTCCTCCGAGACCAGGATCGGCGTGTCGCTGCGGCTGGTCTTGTCGATGAAAGGCTCTTCCTCGCCGCTGGAGAGCACGCGCTCGATCGAGATGTCGAGCGCCTGCGACAGCCGCCAGATCGTCGCCAGCGTCGGGTTGGTCTCGTTGCGCTCGATCTGGCTGATGATGGACTTCGCCACGCCCGATTGCTCGGCGAGTTCCGAAAGCGAGAGATTATAGGCCTTGCGCAGGCGCTGAATCGTCTTTCCGAGTTGCCCGGAGACGATCTGGGCCCCGGATTCAAGCTCCCGGCCCCCGCGCTCCTTGGTCTCGATACCCATGCGTTTTGACCGTCTTACCTGTCTGTCGTTTGCGGAGGCGAACGATTGTTTGTCTAAGCGGACAATGCCCGTTCCTGACGCAAGCGGCAAGTTCCTGATGCAAGCGGCAAGCCGAAGCTCGCGGTTGCGCCGGCCTCAAGTCGTGCGCGTCGACCCGACTTCGCGCTGCTCGCGCCTGAGCAGGCCGAGCTGCTGTTCGCGCAGGATGACATAGATGCCGGAGGTGATGACGATCGTCGCGCCGATCAGCACGGCGGTCGCCGGCCATTCGCCGAAGATGAACCAGCCGATCGCGACGGCCCAGAGCATGGTCGAGTATTCGAAGGGCGCGATCAGCGAGGCGTCGCCATAGCGATAGGCCTGGACAAGGAAGATCTGGCCGAGGCCGCCGAGAATGCCGATCGCCAGCATCATCGCCGCATCCTGCAGGTTCGGCATGTGCCAGCCGAACATCGCTGTGGAGAGCCCGAGCGCGCTGGTCATCAGCATGAAATAGAACACGATCGCACCGGTGCCCTCGCTGCGGGTCAATTGCCGGACCTCGATCGAGGCGAAGGCCGAGCAGCAGGCGCCGGCGAGGCCGATCGCCGCGCCGAAGGCCGGCCCGGGAGCAAGCCCCTTGCCGACGCCGCTGATATAGGGCGAGAGCATGATCAGCACACCGGCGAAGCCGATCGTGACCGCGCTCCAGCGATAGATCCGCACGCGCTCCTTCAGGATGACGGCGGCCAGCACGACGACGGCAAGCGGGGCGGCATAGCCGATCGCGATCGAATCGGAGAGAGGCAGGAACTGCAGCGAGGCGAAGCCGCAGAACATGCCAGTCGAGCCGATGACGCCGCGCTTGAGATGGCCGCGCAGATTGCTGGTTCTCAGCGAGGCGACGACGCCGCCCTGCCAGGCGAGCCAGATGAGCAGGGGAATCAGGGCGAAGAAGGATCGCACAAAGACGATTTCGCCCGTCGGGTAGCGACCTGCGATCGATTTCACGCCCGCCGCCATCAAGGTGAAGACCAAGGCCGAGAAGAGCTTCAGGCAAATGCCAAGGAGAGGTGACAACGGACCGGCGCGGAGGGAGGGCAGGGAGGAGGGTCTTGTAGAAGACCGCTCCCCTTAGACCATGTCCAGCCCAGGCTTCAAAGCGTCAACTCTGCAACCCTGCTAGGCGGCGAGTGGGATTCTCCATGGCCGCGGGCATGATGGATTTACGAAACCCCCAGGCGCTTCAGGCTTTGCCGCGCATAGAAGCCAGCGAAGAAGAAGGTGACGATCCAGCTGACCACGAAGGATATCGCCGCCATGCCCAAAAAGGCGACTGGCGCGGAAATACCGCTCCTTGCCGCCTGGGCGAGCATGGCCTTGATCGGGTTTGTCCCGCCAAGCAGGGCGTCGACGCCGTAGAGAAACGCAACTCCCAGGCAGAGATTGAGCACGACCACGGCAATGCCGATCCAGGCCGCGAAGAGCGCCCGCTCGCCCATGGTGAAAACGCGCTGATGGTCTTTCACGAAGCTTTGCACGGGGGCGGTGAGCGCTGCGATCAGAATGATGATGCCCATCGAAGAGGGCAGATCAAAATTCAGCAGGCTCGAAGCCGCGACCGAAATGACGATGCAAAGCAAGTATATGCCGCCGAATGCGATCGCATATTTGAGCATTTTCCAGTCTCCGCAGATGTTCGTTCCGGCCATTTTCCCGGGCGGCCGATAGCGAGCCGCCCAAGCGGCGTCTACGACCATGTCTTGTCTGACGCTGGTGTCCTGGCCTGATGGCTGCTGGTCGGCGGCCATCCTCGTCTCGACGATCGGAGGATGGCCGGGCGGGGCTCAGAAACTCCCCCTGAACACGCCTCCGTCGATCAGCAGGTTCTGGCCGGTGATGTAGCCGGCATGCTGGCTGGCGAGGAAAGCGCAGACATTGCCGAATTCCTCGGCCGTGCCGAAGCGCCTGGCCGGGATCTCGGCCTTGCGGGCGGCGGCGAAGTCCTCCGGCGTCATGCTCTTGATGGCAGCCATTCGCGCCGTTCCGCTCTTGAGCCGGTCGGTGTCGAAGGATCCGGGCAGGACGTTGTTGATGGTGACGTTGGCATGCGCCACCTCGCGCGCCACACCGGAGAGGAAGGCCGTCAGCCCCGCGCGCGCCGCCGAGGAGACGTCAAGCCCGGTCAGCGGCGTCAGCACGCTTGCCGAGGTGATGTTGACGATGCGGCCGAAGCGCCGCGCGATCATGCCGTCGACGACGCGCTGAACCAGCTCCAGCGGCGTCGCCATGTTCTGGATGACGCCTTCGAGCAGCGCTTCGCGAGACACATCGCGAAACGGTTTCGGCGGAGGCCCGCCATTGTTGTTGATCAGGATGTCGGGCTCGGGCGCCGCCGCGAGCAAGGCGTCCTGCCCAGCGCGTGTCGACACGTCAGCCACCACGGCGATGACCGTCGCGCCGGTGCTGGCACGAATCTGGCTCGCGGTGGCTTCGAGCGTGGCCGCGTCGCGGCCATTGACCACGACAATGCAACCAGCCTCGGCGAGCGCTTGCGCGCAGCCGCGGCCAAGACCCTTGCTGGAGGCGCAGACGATGGCCGTGCGGCCGGAAATCCCAAGATCCATAATTTTTCTCCGGAAACTAGTTGCCTCGAAAGCGAGCCAGAGCACGGATCGCTGGTTCCGTCATCAAAGCGCAACGCAAATCAGCCAAACGCCGACAGCATCGCAACGGAACAGGCAAGCGGGCATGAGCGACGATGACGAGGCTAAGCAGGTTCGCAGCATCTTCATCTCCGATCTGCATCTGGGCACGCGCGGCGCACAGGCCGATCTCGTGCTGGAATTCCTGCGCGCCTATGACGCGCCGCAGATCTATCTGGTCGGCGACATCATCGATGGCTGGCGGCTGAAGAGCGGCTGGTATTTCCCGCAGGCGCATAACGACGTCGTCCAGAAGCTGCTGCGCAAGGTGCGCAAGGGCTCGAAGCTGATCTACGTCACCGGCAACCACGATGATTTCCTGCGGGACTTCGCCGGCTTGCAGTTCGGCGGCATCACGCTGGTCGACGAGATCATCCACGAGACCGCCGACGGCAAGCGCCTGCTCGTGATCCATGGCGATCTGTTCGATCTCGTCGTGCGCAACGCCAAATGGCTCGCGCTGATGGGCGACTGGGCCTACACGGTCGCGCTCGCCTGCAACACCGTCGTCAACAAGGTGCGCCGCCGGCTGCACCTGCCGCATTGGTCGCTCTCGGCCTGGGCCAAGCTCAAGGTCAAGAACGCGGTCAACTATATCGGCGAGTTCGAGACCTGCCTGGCTGCCGAGGCGCGCAGGCACCATGCCGACGGCGTGATCTGCGGGCATATCCACCACGCCGCGCATCGCGAGATCGAGGGCCTGACCTATATCAACACCGGCGATTGGGTCGAAAGCTGTACCGCCTTCGTCGAGCATCATGACGGGCGCTTCGAGATGATCCGCTGGCCGCAATACCGGCTGAAGGGCGAGGCGCCGGTGCCGGTCGTCGTCAAGGCGCGCCCGGAGCCGGCCGCCGCGCTCGTCGAGGCGGCGTGATGCGCCTGCTGATCGCGACGGATGCCTGGCGGCCCCAGATCAACGGGGTGGTCAGGTCGCTGGAGCGGATGTTCGAGGCGGCCCCGGCCTTCGGGGTGACGCCGCAGGTGCTGACGCCGGAAGGTTTTCGGCAGATCGGCTTGCCGACCTATCCCGATATCAGGATCGCGCTGGCGACGCGCCGGGCGGTTGCAGCGCGGATCGCCGAGTTCAAGCCGGACCATATCCACATCGCCACGGAAGGGCCGATCGGCTGGCTGACGCGTGCCGTCTGCCTGGCTCAGAAGCGGCCCTTCACGACGAGCTATCACACGCGCTTTCCGCAATATGTCGCGGCGCGCTGGCCCATTCCCGAGAGCTGGAGCTACCGCTTCCTGCGTCGGTTCCATGGCCCGGCCGAGGCGATCATGGTGTCGACGGCGTCGGTCGAGGCCGAGCTCAGGCAGCATGGCTTCGAGAAGATCGTGCGCTGGGGGCGCGGCGTCGATCTCGGGCTGTTCCATCCGCGCCCGGTGAGCGTACTCGATTTGCCTCGGCCGATCTTCCTCAGCGTCGGGCGCGTCGCCGTCGAGAAGAACCTCGAGGCCTTCCTCTCGCTGCGCTTGCCCGGCAGCAAGGTGGTGATCGGCGATGGGCCGGCGCGGGCCGATCTGCAGCGCGCTTATCCGGACGCGCATTTCCTCGGCACGCGCGAAGGCGAGGATCTGGCCTCGATCTATGCCTCCTCCGACGTCTTCGTGTTTCCGAGCCTGACCGACACCTTCGGCATCGTGCTGCTCGAGGCGGCGGCCAGCGGCCTTCCGGTCGCTGCCTTCCCGGTTCAGGGGCCGAGCGATGTCTTCGCCGGCAGCGGGGCTGCCGTGCTGGGCGAGGATTTGCGGGCGGCGGCGCTGGCGGCGCTGCGCATCCCGCGTGAGATCTGCCTGGAGCTCGCCTCGCATTATAGCTGGCGCCGCAGTGCCGAGCAGTTCTACGGCCATATCCAGCGGGTGGCGCAGCCGTCGGGGCAGGCGCTGCGCAACGAGCCGCCCTGCGCGCCCCTGCAGAGCGTCACAACCTTCGTGAGCGCGCGTCCCGCGGAAGGGCCTGTGCCGGAGCGTCTGCGGGCTTGAGTTCGGTGCGGAACTGATCGCGCCGCTCATGGATCGAGGCGATGACGAGGCCCATCGGCACGCCGAGCCCGACCAAAGCCGCCTCCGAGAGCTGCAGACTCGCTTCGATCGTCTCTGGAACCGCATCGTTGACGCCGATCTGGTAGAGATGGCGGGCATGGCTGGCGTCGCGGGCGCGGGCGACGATCACCAGATCGGGCCTGAGCGTGCGCGCGGCCAGCACGGTCGCATCGACGGCGCGCGGATTGTCGATGGTCACGATCAGCGCTGTCGCCTCGTCGAGGCCGCTGAGGCGCAGGAAGTCCAGATTCGCCGCATCGCCGTAGAAGACGGGCCGGCCGGCCCGGCGCTGGGTCGCGACCAGCGCAGGGTCGAAATCGATCGCGATATAGGGCTTGCCGTGCTCGTCCAGCATTGCGCCGACGAGCCGGCCGACGCGGCCGCAGCCGACGACGATGGCGCGCGCCGAATGATCATCCGGCGGCAGCACCTTGGCCTCTTCGGGCAGGGTCGAGGGCACGGCCAGTCGCTGCGACAAGGCCCGGGCCAGCCGGGCCAGGAGCGGCAGCACGACCATGGTCAGGGAGACCGCCGCCAGCACGAGGCTCTCGGCATTCTGCGAGAGCAGCTTGGCCGAGACCGCGCCGCCGAACAGCACGAAGGCGAACTCGCCGCCGGGCCCGATCATGATCGCGGTTTCAAGCGCGGTCGCGCGTGACAGCCTGAACCGGCGCGCCAGCGCGAAGACGAGCAGGGATTTCGCCGCGAACAGGCCGATCGCGATGCCCAGGATGGCGAAGGGGTGGGCAGCGAGATCGGCCGGGTTCACGCCCATGCCGACGGTGAGGAAGAACACGCCGATCAGCAGTGATTTGAACGGCTCGATCGTGACCTCGATGGCGCGGCGATATTCCGTCTCGGCCAGGAGCAGGCCGGCAATGAAAGCGCCCAGCCCCATCGACAGGCCGGCGGCTGCGGCGATCAGGCCGGTTCCGAGCGCAATCAGCAATGTCGCCGCCATGAAGCTCTCCGACGAATCGGTCGAAGCGACCAAGCGAAACAGCGGCCGCAGCGCCAGCCGGCCGATCACCACGATGGCGGCGATCGCCCCGAAAGCCTGGACCAGGGCCTGGGCGAGGCCCGCCAGCAGGGAGCCACCATCGGCCTGCGCGCCGAGTACGCTGACCAGGAAGAGCAGCGGGATGACGGCAATGTCCTGGCAGAGCAGGATGGCAAAGCTGGCGCGGCCGGCCGACGAGGTCATGCGGCGCTTGGCCGAGAGCAATTCGACGACCATGGCGGTCGACGACAAGGCGAGGCCGAAGCCGATGATGAGCGCGGCCGCCGCCGGTTGCCCCAGCCAATAGGCTATCGCGCCGATGACGCCGCCCGAGAGCGCGACCTGGCCTAGCCCGAGGCCGAAGACGAGCCGGCGCATGGTCATCAGGCGCTCGAAGGACAGCTCGAGCCCGATGACGAAGAGCAGGAAGGCGACACCGAGTTCGGCCGGCCCCGCCAGGGCTTCGGCCTTCGCCACGGTGATGCTGCTCAATAGCGGGACCGAGGAGGCGAGCCCGCCGAGACCGAAAGGCCCCAGCAGCGCGCCGCAGGCCATGAAGGCGACGACCGAATTGACCTTGAAGCGCTTGGCGAAGGGCACGATGACGCCGGCCGTGGCGAGCACGACGATGGCGTCCTTATAGACGGAAGGGTCGACAGTTCCGGCCACGTCAGTCCTTGCGAGTCGGCGGTGAGAAGAGGCCTGGGAGCTTGCGGGTTACGCGACGGCAATACAACCGGCGGAGGCCCGCGATCATGCCGGAACCAGAGGCTGTTAGGGACTATGGGGGTGATTTGACGCTGGCGATTTTGCGCGAATGTCAGAAGTTCGAGGACGCAAACCTTCCGGTTTGCTACGAAGAACGACGCCGCAGTCGCGCAAAAGCGCCGCGCCCTGCGGGTGAGGTGAAAACGGCGGAGCTGCAGCGTCGCATCGCTTGCCGATACCAACGGTATCGCCTGCGCAATGCTCCTCCCATCTCCGTCGTTTTGACCTCATCAAATCATCTCCATAGTCCCTAACAGCCTCTACCCTTTGCGCATGCGGCTTTACGCCTCGTGGTTCGGGCACGACTTCACGGCAAGCGGGTTTCCGGTTTCGACGATCCTGGGCTAGCGTCCTCAGCATCTTTCAAAGGGACCGACGATGCGTTTTGCAGGCACCGAGAATTACGTTGCGACCGAGGATCTGACGGTTGCCGTCAATGCTGCGATCCGGCTGGAGCGGCCGCTGCTGGTCAAGGGCGAACCCGGCACGGGCAAGACGGTGCTGGCGGAGGAGATCGCTGCGGCACTGGGTGCGCCGCTGATCACCTGGCACATCAAATCGACCACCAAGGCGCAGCAGGGGCTCTACGAATACGATGCCGTCAGCCGGTTACGCGACAGCCAGCTCGGCGATGCGCGCGTCTCCGACATCGCCAACTACATCAAGCGCGGCAAGCTCTGGGAGGCCTTCGTCTCGGCTGAGCGGCCGGTGCTGCTGATCGACGAGATCGACAAGGCCGATATCGAGTTCCCCAACGATCTGCTGCTCGAGCTCGATCGCATGGAGTTCCATGTCTACGAGACCGGCGAGACGATCAAGGCGGCGCGGCGGCCGGTGATGATCATCACCTCCAACAACGAAAAGGAATTGCCCGACGCCTTCCTGCGGCGCTGCTTTTTCCATTACATCCGCTTCCCCGACGCCGAGACGATGCAGGCAATCGTCGAGGTGCATTTCCCCGGCATCAAGAAGCGGTTGATGGAGGAGGCGCTGAAGCTGTTCTTCGAGGTGCGCGAGGTTCCCGGCATCAAGAAGAAGCCTTCGACCTCGGAACTGCTCGACTGGCTCAAGCTTCTGCTCGCCGACGAGATGACGCCCGAGATGCTGCGCGAGCGCGACCCGCGCAAGCTGATCCCACCACTGCATGGCGCGCTGCTCAAGAACGAGCAGGACGTCTCGCTGTTCGAGAAGCTCGCCTTCATGACGCGCCGGGAGAGCCGCTGAGGCGCTGGCCGGTGGGCGTATCGCAAGGCGGGATAGCGTCTGCGAGATCGACCTTGGGGTCGACGGCACGGACAGCCTCGCGCAGGTCGAGATCGCGCGTCACCACGATATAGTCCTGCGTCTCCGACGTCTTCAGATAGCTCGTCATCGGGATCGGCTTGCCGCTGAGATCACCGAGGCGGCAGGCCTTGTCCGCGCCGAGCGAGAGGCTGCCGCGATTGCCGCTCTGGCCGGAGCCGAGCAGCTGCTCTTCGCGAAAGGCGGAGAGCCTTGCCGCATCGTTGGCGCTGAGGCGGAACACGGTCAGGCGCCGGCCAGGCGAGACCATCACCGGCAGGGCGGCGAGTTCGATCGCGTCGCGCACCTCTTCGAGCACGACCTTGCGCTCATGGCGTCCGCCTTCCCTGGGCTCGACGACGATCGTCATGGTGACGCCGCCGGGCAAGGTGCGGATATCGGCCGGCAGGCTGAGGCCGGCGCGCAGATCGGCCAGCCTGGTGCTGCGGATATCGACCCGCGAGAGCTTCGGCAGGGAGGTGAGCGGAACATGGCCGCAGGCACCGGCAAGAGCGGCAGTGATCAGGGACGCAAACAGGAAAGGGCGCATCGCGGCTCTCATTGGTTGTCTGGGCAATAGGGTCTGGACATTCAAAAATTCATCTATTAGTTTAATTTTGTCAATCAGGGGACGAATTAAATGATGATTTCAGTGACCCCGGCGGGCGCCGGCGCGAGCTTGCTCCGGCTGCGGCGTATCAGCGTCGTGGCGCGGTTCTTCAGCTATGCGGCGGCGGCGCTGATGGCGTTCGGCATGGTCTGGCTGTGGCGCGATCCCGAAGGCCTCGCGAGCTATGCACGCGGCACAATCGGGCTGGGCGGCGGCCCGATCGCGCCTTCGGTGCGTGGCTACTGGACGGCGTTGGGGCTCGGCACGGTGCCGGCCGGCCTGTTCATCGCCGCCATGCTCAGCCTTGCCGCCTTGTTCCGGCGTTTCGGCAGGGGGCTTGTGCTGGAGGAGGAGAATGCGCGGCGGCTCGGCCGGGTCGGCTGGCTTTTCGTCGGGCTCGGCCTTGCCACGCCCGTCGCGCGCGCCCTGCAGAGCGTGGCGCTGACCTTCGACAATCCGGCCGGCCAGAAACAGCTCGCGATCACGCTCGATCCCGGGACATTCGGAGCGCTGGCGGCCGGGGCGACCCTGGTCGCCTTCGGGTTGGTGCTCAAGGAGGCGGTGCGGCTCGCGGACGAGAATCAGAGTTTCGTGTAGGACGGACGTGATGCCGATCGTCGTCGAACTTGATGTCATGCTGGCGCGCCGCAAGATGCGCTCGAAGGAACTCGCCCAGCGCATCGGCCTGACCGAGCAGCAGGTTTCGCAACTGAAGTCCGGCAAGGTCCGCGGCATGCGCTTCGACACGCTGATGCGCATCTGCAGCGTGCTCGAGTGCCAGCCGGGCGATCTCCTGCGCTACGAGCCCGGCGAGGACGATCTCGCGCCCGACGGCATCGGTTCGGAAGCCTGACGGGTCAGCCGAGCCCCAGCAACGGCCGTGCCCGCAGAGCCGCGACAAGCGCGATCGTGGTGACGGCGGCATAGGCGGTCGAGACGACGCCGAGCACTACGAGACCGGCTCTGGCCTGCTTCGTTGCCAGCCAGAGCAGCAAGCCGATCGCAGGAATGATCTGCAGGGCGTGCAGGCCAAGGAAATGGGCGACGCGCAGATCGCCGATCGCCAGCGACCAGCCGAAGAGCGGCAAGGTCGGGTGCGGGGCTGGTTGCGCGCCGACATAGTGACCGGTGGCACTCGAGCCGAGGAGAGCGCCACTCAGCAGGCCGAAGACGCAGGTGAGGGCGAGGCCGGCGACGAGCGACCAGCGCAGGACCTCGGGTATCGGCGCGGCGTCACGGCGAGCGAGTCCATAGGCAAGGAAGCCGGGCGCGACCGTGAACATCACCGCGCCGACGCCCATCAGCGTGTAGAGCGCTGCGCCGAGCGTGCTGTCGCTGTTGTAGTGCGAGGCTTCCACACGCGAGGCGCGCCAGGCGATGTAGAGCACTTCGAGGATGATCGGCACGATCACCGGCCAGACGATGTAGCGCCCGGCCCATGTGGTACGGAAGCGTTCGCTCGCGAGCGGCAAGAACAGCGCCAGCGTCAGCAGATAGAAGGCAACCGAGATCTCGAATTTTAGCGGCTTGATCCAGGTATCGACGCCTTGGAATTGCCTGATGTCGATCAGCCAGGCGAAGACGGTCGGCACGGCCAGGGCAAGCATGGCGAAGGCGGCGGTGGTGAGGCGTGGCTCGAGTTCGAGATCGGGCAGCCAAGCCGGACGGCGGGCCTGGAGACGGGCGATCCGGTCCTCGCGCGCCAGGCGAAAGCATGCCTCCAGTAGCAGAAATGCGAGGTAGCCGATCGGCCCGAACAGGAAGGTCATGAGCAGCACAGGCAGCATCAGCAGATGCGGGATCGCCGCTTCCTGCGCCCTGCGCAGGATCCAGTTGCCGAGGAAGAGGTCGAAGGCGAGATAGTGCAGCCAGCCGGCGAGCAGCAGCGGCCTGGCGGCGAAAAGCCCGGCGACGCCGTCCAATGAGGAGAAATCCCCCTTCGCCTCGCTCCAGAACACGGCGATCAGCACGAAATAGCCGAGCGACAGCATAGCTGGAATCACGGTGCCGGCGAGGATCGCCGAGAGGCCGCGCCAGCGCGGCAACAGGAGAAGGGTGAGCCAGCCCAGGATCGCCAGGCGGGAACCCAGCATGAAGGCGTCGTCGAGCGTCACCGGCAGCATCATGCCCTCCATCTGAACGCTGTTAAGTTGCGGTGCCCTAGTAAATCGCTATCTTGACGTCGTCAAGATTGATTTTGACGATGTTTAGATCGCGGGCCGGACATGACGAAGATCGAGGCTGGCTCCGCTCGCGGCGGCTATCACCATGGCGACCTCAGGCAGGCGATGATCACGGCTGCCGAAGCTGTTCTGGCCGAGAAGGGCCTAGCCGGGTTCACGCTGCGCGAATGCGCGCGCCGGGCGGGAGTCTCACCGGCCGCGCCGGCGCATCATTTCGGCAATCTCACCGGCTTGCTGACGGCAATCGCGACGCTGGGCTTCGATGGCCTGTCCGACGCGATGGAAGCGGCGGCCGAGGCGGCTTCGCACCGCGCGAACGGCAACAGGATGGCGGCGATCTGTGACGCCTATCTCGCGACCGCGCTCGACAAGCCAGGGCGGTTTCGCGTCGTCTTCGGTCAGATGGGGCTGAATTGGGAGGAGCCAGATTTCAAGCGCGCGTCCGGCCGCGCCTTCGGCATCCTGGTGCGCGAAACGCGCTGCGAACTGGGCCGCGAGAGCGGAGACGATCTGCTCACGCGCCATCCGCCGAGTTTCGCCGGCGAGCCCGATCTCGCGGCTATCCTGTTCGTCTGGTCGGTGACGCATGGCTTCACCACGCTCCTGATCGACGGCCAGCTCGATTTCCTGGCTGAGGAGGGAGGCCGCGAGGTGCTGCTCGGGCTCTATTCGCGGCAGCTCGTGGCGATCCTGATCGCGGCGTTGCGGACGCTCGATCTGCCGCCGCCGGAAGCTCTCGCAAAACCGCCGGGGGATAGTTAGGTTCGACACATGCGACGCCTCATGCTCTTGCGACACGCCAAGTCGAACTGGCCCACCGGGGTAGCTGATCGCGAGCGGCCGCTCGCGACACGCGGACGCGAGGCGGCACCGGTGATGGGGCGCTATCTCGCTGAGGAGTTGCTGCTGCCCGACCTCGTGCTGATCTCGCCGGCGCGGCGCACGCTCGAGACCTGGGACCTGGTCAAGGCGATGCTGCCGGAGAAGCCGCCGAGCCATGTCGAGCCGCGCATCTACGAGGCCAAGATGGAACGCCTGCTGCATACCACGCAGGAGGTCGATCCCGGGGTCCGCACGCTGCTGATGATCGGCCACAATCCCGGTTTCGAGGAGCTGGCCGCGCTGCTGACCGGCCATGGCGACCGCTACGCCTCGGCGCGGATGAGCCAGAAATATCCGACCTGCGGGCTCGCCGTGCTCGATTTCACGATCGAGGACTGGCGCGATCTCAGCCCGCGCGGCGGCCGGCTCGACCGTTTCGTCACGCCAGCTTCCCTGGGCGAAGGGCCTGACGAGTGAGCGATGGCTCGATCCATCCACCGGGGCGGCCGTCTGACGTGACCATCCGCGTCGGCGCATGAGCCAGCCCTCCTATCTCGACGAGGCCCGCAACGCCGCACTTGCCTTCGGCGACAGCCTGCTTGGCCTGGCGCGGCCGCGCCTGCGGTTGGGCGTCACCGGCCTGTCGCGCTCGGGCAAGACCGTCTTCACCACGGCGTTGATCCAGAACCTGATCGAGGGTGCGAAGCTGCCGGTGCTGAAAGCCGCGACTGAGGGGCGGGTCGCGCGGGTCAGGCTGGTGCCGCAGCCCGATCCCGATATTCCGCGCTTTCCCTATGAGGCGCATCGCGCCGCGCTGAACGGCCCCGAACGGCGCTGGCCCGATTCGACACGGCGGATCTCCGAACTGCGTGTCGAGATCGACTATGAGCGCGCGGCCGGCTGGTTCAAGGGACCGGCGACGCTGACGCTCGATATCGTCGACTATCCCGGCGAATGGCTGCTCGATCTCGCCTTGATGGGCCAGGACTACAAGGCCTGGTCGGCCCAGGCCGTGGCCGATGCGCGCAAGCCGCATCGCCGTACCGTCGCCTCAGGCTGGCTTGCAGATCTCGGCGGGCGCGATCCGGCGGGGCCGGCCGATGAGCTCGCGGCGGAAGCGGCGAGCATCGTCTTCAAGACCTATCTCGCGGCGTTGCGGGCCGATCCCGAGGCCGTCGCGGTGACGCCGCCGGGGCGCTTCCTGATGCCGGGCGATCTCGAGGGCTCGCCGGCGCTGACCTTCGCGCCGCTCGACCTCGGGCATGATACCGAGCCTTTGCCCGGCACGTTGGCCGGGCTGATGGCAGAGCGCTTCGAGGCCTATAAGCGCGTCGTCGTGGCGCCGTTCTTCCGCGATCATTTTGCCCGTCTCGACCGGCAGATCGTGCTGGTCGATGCGCTGGCGGCGCTCGATGCCGGCGCGCCGGCCCTGGCCGACCTGGAGACGGCGCTGGGACAGGCGCTGGCGGCCTTCCAGGTCGGCCGCAATTCCTGGCTGTCGAGCTGGTTCGCGCCCCGGATCGAGCGGGTGCTCTTCGCTGCGACCAAGGCGGACCATATCCACCATGCCAGCCATGACCGTTTGGCGGCGGTGATGTCGCATCTCGTGGCGCGAGCGGCCTCCCGGGCGCAAGGGGCGGGTGCGCGGGTGGAATCGATGGCGCTTGCCGCCGTGCGCGCGACGCGCGAGGTCCGGATCAAGGAAGGGCGCGACGAATTGCCCGCGATCGCCGGCGTGCCGGAGGCTGGCGAGGAGATCGCCGGGGAGATCTTCGACGGTGTGGCGGAGGCGGCGATCTTTCCGGGCGAGTTGCCGGAGCGCCCCGAGGCGATCTTCGATCCTCAGGCGCGCTGGCAGATTCGCGCGCCGCGCTTCAGGCCGCCTTTGGTCGCGCCCGATGCCGGCGGGCGGACCCGACCGCCGCCGCAGATCCGGCTCGACCGGGCACTTGAGTTCCTGATCGGGGACAAGCTCGCATGAAGGAGGCCAGACCGATGGAGCTTCTGTCATGACGGGCAAGGCCCCGCGCGCGGTACGGCTGGATCCGCAACCGTTGGAGGATGCTGGCGACCGGGCTATCCGGGAAACCAATATCGCTATCCTGCCCGAAAGCGAGCTGTTCGATGCCGGCGAGCCGGCCGCCGCTCACGTGGCGCGGCGGCGTTTCTCCTGGGGGACCGTATTCGTCGCCGGCTTGTCGGGCTTCCTGACGCTCGCGGTCGGCGTCTGGGTGGAGAACACCGTCACCGCGCTGATGACGCAGAATCCGGTGCTCGGCTATGCGGCGCTGGTTTGCGCCGGTTTCGCCGCGCTTGCGCTGCTGGTGATGCTGGCCCGCGTCCTGCGCGACATCCTGCGCGAGCGCAAGGTCGAGGCGCTGCGCCTGCGCGCGACGGCTCTTCTCACTGGCGGCAGCACTGACGAGGCCAAGGCGATCGCCGGCGAGCTCAAGGCACTTTACGCCTCGCGCCCCGAAACGGCCAAGGGCCGTGCCGCGCTCGACGAGGCGCTGCCGCAGCTCTTCGCGGCACGCGACGTGCTGGCCATTGCCGAACGCAGCCTGATGGCGCCGCTCGACAGCGCCGCCCAGGCGCAGATCGCGCAGGCCGCGCGGCGTGTTTCGCTGGTCACGGCGGTGAGTCCGCGCGCGCTGGTCGATATCGTCTTCGTGCTCGTCGCCTGCGCAAGGCTGCTGCGCGCGATCGCCGGCATCTATGCCGGCAGGCCGGGCGCGCTCGGCCTGTTGCGATTGGCGCGGCAGGTGCTGGGCCATCTCGTGGTCACCGGCGGCATCGCGGCCGGCGATGCGGTGATCCAGCAAATGGTGGGGCAGGGGCTTGCGGCCAGGCTCTCCGCCAAGCTGGGCGAGGGCGTGCTGAACGGGCTTTTGACCGCCCGCATCGGGTTGGCGGCACTGGCGGTCTGCCGGCCGCTGCCTTTCGTCGAGGCGCGGCCGCCGTCCCTATCGGATGTCGCCGGCGATCTGTCGGGCTGGCGCGGCACTGGAGCCGAGGGCTGAGCCGGGTCTGAGAGCTGAGTCCACCCCGGCAAACTTTGCCGGGGTGTGGCGGTTTTGCCCGGTCGAAACCGCCGCGCTACGCTTTGGAAACCATCCAAGCCTTTGACGAATAAGGCCCAAACGCATGGCACAGGCCATGCAGATCAAGCCTCAATGTTGTGGGGCGCCCATCGTGCGCCAGTCGAGGTGAGGTTGCCATGGGTGTTTTCAGTGCGTTGACGACGGCGGTGTCGGGTCTTCAGGCGCAGTCCTACGCGCTGGAAAACATTTCCGGCAACATCGCCAACTCGCGGACGGCCGGGTTCAAGCGCGTCGATACGACCTTCTCCGACCTGATCCCCGATTCGGCGCTGAACCGCCAGATTTCGGGTTCGGTGGCGGCCTACAGCCAGGCGACCACGACGATCCAGGGTGATCTTTCGGCGACCAAGATCGACACCAATGCGGCGATCAACGGCGACGGCTTCTTCGTCGTCGACCAGCGCCAGAGCGGGCTTGGCGCCAACACGACCTTCACGAACTCCAGTCTCTATACGCGTCGCGGCGATTTCGATTTCGACGCCAATGGCTATCTCGTCAATGGTGCCGGCTACTTCCTGAAGGGCCAGAAGATCGACACGGTCACGGGGCAGGTGATCGGCAGCCAGCCCGAAGTGCTGCGCATCACGCAGGAGCAATATCCGGCGAAAGCGACGACCTCGATCGAGTACCGCGCCAATATCCCGGCCTATCCGGCTACGACGCTCTCCGACAAGACCGTCGTGGGCTCCGAATTGCTTCAGCCGGCGGCCTCATACACTGCCGGATCGGATCCGCATTCGACGACCTCAGGCGGCAACGGCGTCGTCATCGGCACCGACCTGACAAACTTCCTGGCCCAGTCGATCCCTGGCGGCTCGGCAACGGTCTACGACTCGCTGGGCAAGGCGACCAGCGTCGAGCTGCGCTGGGCCAAGGTATCCAATGTGTCCGCGGGCCCGCCGGCCGTCGCCGACACCTGGAACCTGTTCGTGGCGGAGAACACCAGCGCCACGGGCGCGACGGTGGCCTATCGCAATGCCAACCAGGACATCACCTTCGACAGCACCGGCCAGTTGACGGCGCCTGCGAGCGGCAACATCGCACTGCCGACCATGACGATCGCTGGCACCACGATCACCGGTATCAGTCTGACGACGGGCGGCAACGGCCTGACCCAGAATGGCGATGTCAGCGGCCAGATCGACGCCCGCAGCATCCGGCAGGACGGCTACACGGCCGGCACGCTCGATCGTGTCGCGATCTCTGCTTCGGGGCAGGTCGTCGGCACCTTCAGCAATGGTCAGGTCAAGGCGCTGGCGCAGATTGCAACCGCTCGCTTCAACGCAGGCAACGCGCTGAAGCGGCTGGATGGCGGCGCCTTCGAGGAGACGATCGAGTCCGGCGCGCCGATCGTCGGGCTGGGCACCTCGCAGCTCATCGGCGGCAATGTCGAGCAGTCGAACACCGATATCGCCGACGAATTCTCGAAGATGATCGTCACCCAACAGGCCTATTCGGCCAACACCAAGGTGATCACCACGGCGCAGGACATGCTGCGCGACGTGTTCGCCATCATCCGCTGAATTCTCGCAGGAGTTGGCGCGGCCCAGAAGGGCCGCGGGTGACGACAGGAGTTGACGATGGGCCTCAGCACTTCCCTGAACACCGCGGTCTCCGGCCTCAACGCCACGCAGATCGGCATCGGCGTCGTTTCGCAGAACGTCTCCAATGCCGGTACGGCGGGCTATGTCCGTCGCCAGGTCTCGACCACGGACACGCTGGCCGGCAACACGGTCAGCACCGGCAGCACCGCGGTTCAGCGCCTGCTCGACGTGATCGTCCAGCGCCAGCTCTGGCAGGAGACCTCCGGCGCCGCCTATACCTCGACGCGCTCCGATGCGCTGTCGAACCTCGATCAGCTCTTCGGCGCGCCAGGCAGCACGACGGCGCTGGATTCGATCTACAGCAATTTCACCAGTTCATTGCAGGCCCTGCAGAACGATCCGTCGTCCTACAGCCTGCGCACCGCTGTTCTCGACTCCGCCTCGCAGCTCGCGAACCAACTGAACACGCTCTCCGACGGCGTGCAGAACCTGCGGGCGCAGGCTGAATCCGGGATCGCCGACGGGGTCACCAAGGTCAATGCGCTGCTGAACTCTCTGACCTCGGTCAATGCCAGCATCGTCGGCAAGCCGAATGACAGCGCCACGGCCGATCTCAAGGACCAGCGCGACCGGATCGTCGCCGAGCTTTCTCAGTATGTGGACATCAGGACCACCGAAGACGCGCAGGGTTCGCTGAGCGTTTCGACCAGCTCGGGCACGCAGCTTTTCGATGGCCGGCCTACCGCGACCTTCTCCTTCGACGAGCATTCGACGTTGGGGGCGGGATCGCAGTGGAGCACGGACCCGACCAAGCGCGGCGTCGGCACCATCACGATGACCGACAGCTCCGGCAATGCGCGGGATGCGATCGCCAATGGCACGTTCCGCTCCGGCGAGATCGCGGCCAATATCGAATTGCGCGACAAGACGCTGGTCCAGGCCCAGGCGCAGCTCGACGAGATCGCCGCGCAGATGTCGAGCGCGCTGTCGGACCGCGAGGTCAAGGGCACGGCCGCGAGCTCGGGCGCCGCGACTGGCTTCGACGTCGATCTCACCGGCCTGCAGGCGGGCAATACGGTCACGCTCGATTATCAGATCCCGCCGAGCACGAAGACGCAGCGCTTCACCTTCGTGCGGGTCGACTCGGCCGCTTCGCTGCCCCTGCCGGCCTCCGCCGGCGGGGACGCCAATAACCGCGTCGTCGGCATCGATTTCTCCGGCGGCACCGCCTCCGTAGCGGCCCAGATCCAGGCCGCGGTCGGCACGAATTTCACGGTTTCGGGCGCGGGCTCGACACTCACCATCCTCGATGACGGTGCTGCGGGCACGCGCGACGTCCTCGGCGTGACCGCGCGGCCGACCAATTCGGTGCTGTCCTCGGCGGGCGGCGCAGCGGAACTGCCCTTCTTCGTCGATGGCGGGCGCAGCAACGCCGCCTATACCGGCTCCTATGAGAACGGCTCCCAGCTCGTCGGCTATGCCGGCCGGATCATCGTCAATCCCGGGTTGATCGCCAACCGCGCCAACCTCGTCACCTATGACACTACGACCGCGGCAGGTGACGCGACGCGGCCCAAGCTGATGCTGGAGCGACTGACGCAGAGCCAGCGCGCCTTCACCAATGCGACGGGCTTCGACGGCTCGACCGCGACCAGCAGCCAGAGCATCTCCTCCTTCGTCCAGCGCGTGGTCAGCTCTACGGGCCAGGCGGCGGAGGCGGCTAGCCGTCTCGATCAGGGGCAGCAGGTGGCGCTGGCCTCGGTGCAGAGCCGCTTCCAGGCCACTTCCCAGGTCAGTGTCGACCAGGAGATGTCGACGCTGATCGAACTCCAGACCGCTTACGCCGCCAATGCGCGCATCATCTCGACCATCAAGGAGATGATGGACGTTCTGCTGAGAGTGTAAGGACGCAACCGATGACCATCACCTCATATGGCACAGGCGCCTATCGCTCGGCCAAGCCGAATGAATTCGTCTCGACCCGCGGCCAGCTCGACGATCTGCAGCGCCAGCTCACGACGCAGAAGCGCAGCGAGACCTATGGCGATCTCGGCATCGCGCGCGGCACCAGCCTCGATCTCAACGCCAAGGTTTCGTCGATCGATTCCTGGCTGTCTGGCATCCAGCTCGCCGACGTCAATCTCAACCTCTCGACGCAGGCCGTCGAGAATTTCGCGACGATGACGAGCGAGACCCGGAACGACATGCGCTCGAACAGCTATGTCGCGAGCGCCAGCGGCCGCTCGGCGCCGCAGGTCCTGGCCGAGGAAAAGTTCAAGCAGACGCTCGACCTGCTCAACACCAATGTGAACGGGCGCTATCTGTTCTCAGGCCGGACCTCGGATGTTCAGCCGACGGTGAGCTATTCCGAGATGATGGATGGCGACGGGGCAGGGCGCGCCGGGCTGAAGCAGCTGGTTTCGGAGCGCAAGGCGGCCGATCTCGGCACAGCCGGCCTCGGACGGCTGACGGCGGCGGGCGCTGGCACGACGGCGACGATCGCCGAGGAGATTCCGGCCCAGCCCTATGGCTTCAAGCTTGCCGGCGCTTCGACGGATTCGGCTGGGCTGGTGCCGACCTATACGGCCGGCCCACCGGCCGATATCTCAGTCAACGTCGCCAGCCAGCCTGTTGCGGGCGAGAGCCTGCATATCAAGCTCAACCTGCCCGACGGTACGCAGCAGGACGTGGTCCTGACGGCGCGAGCCACGGGAACGACCGGCAATGCCAGCGAGAGCTTCGAGATCGGCGTTGACGCCAATGCAACCGCGGCCAATCTGCGCGCTTCGATCAGCGCCGCGCTGGGCACGCAAGCCGCGACGACATTGTCGGCGGCCTCCACGATGGTCGCGGCCAAGAACTTCTTCGACGGCAGCGTGACCAACCCGCCATTGCGCGTGCCGGGCCCGCCCTTCGACACCGCGACCGGCGCTCCGGCGCCCGGGACCGCTGCGAACACCGTGATCTGGTATCAGGGCGATGACGGCACGGACCCTGCCCGCAGCACCGCGACGGTGCAGGTCGACAAGAACCAGGTCGTGGGCACCGGCGCGCGCGCCAATGAGGAGGCTTTCCGGGTCGGCCTTGCCCAGTTTGCGGCGCTTGCGATCGAGACCTTTCCCGCGACCGACACCAATTCGCAGGCGCGCTATGCGGCACTGACCGAGCGGGTCAGCGATAAGCTCGGCTTCGGCGGCAGCGTGCAGAAACCGGCCGAGATCATCACCGAGTTCGGCTCGGCGCAGACCGCCCTGGCGGCGGCGAAGGATCGCAACGAGAGCACGAAGAACTACCTGACGACGGCGGTTCAGGGCGTCGAGAACGTCACCACCGAAGAGGTCGCCACGCAGATCCTGGCGCTGCAGAACCAGTTGCAGGCGAGCTATCAGGTAACCTCGATTCTGTCGAAGCTCTCGCTGACGAATTATCTGACGTAGAGAATGTACGCGCGGAACCACGCCGTCATTCTCGGGCTTGCGCCCTGAGAATCGCGTGACCAGCGCGCTCCGGTTAACGAGATGGTTGGGGCAAGCCCACGACTGTTCGGTTCGCCGCGAGCGCCCGATCGAAAAGCTCCATTCCTCGCAGGCTTTCCAGCGGGCGGTGACGAATGAGACAGGCGCGGGGAACCCCTCTCCCGCATCGAAGTCGGGTCTACCCGACTTCGACACTCCAAGTGCTGAACCCGGTTATACCTGGGTTCAGTGAGAGGGGCAGGGGTGAGGGTGTGCCCTTTCAGTAGAAGGCGCTGCGGCTCCGTTGCGCCCCAACAATTTGCGGCAGGCCCTTATCCCTGCCCTTCTCCCATACGGGAGAAGAGTTCCCCGCGCTCTTCATCCGACACCTCGCTTCATCTCGCCCGCGAGGGGAGAGCCGTGCATGATCCGCTCAGGGGCCGAAACCCCAACCGGACACCAGTGGGTCAAGCCCGACCACCTCGTGCTGCGGATCCTGGGCCTCCGCGGAGTTTATCCTTGGGCCGATCGAAGATCTGACCCGAGGGCTCCGCTCAGGCTAACGGCGGGGTTCCGAGCATGAACAGCATGCTCCAGGGAGCCGTGGCGCCAAACGAAACAGGCGTCGCCTTTGCGGGCGACGCCTGTTTCGTTTTCAGCGACGAAGACCTGAGGAGCCGCTTCAGCGGCCGCGCAGGCCTGCGGCGATGTCGCGATTGATGTTGACCAGCACGCCGAGTGCTTCGGGCGCAGGTTGGGCGGCAATGCGGAAGGTCTGGTTGAAGATGAAATTCGCCAGGCCAAGGATGTTCCGCTTGATGCCGACGGGCAGCGGATTGTCCTCGGCGATCACGGCCGAGACCAGCAGGGTCCAGAGCTTGCGGTTATATTGTAGAGCGTCGTCGAGATCACCCGCACGTTCTGTCCAGTCATCGGCGATCGACTGGAGCCGCATGGCGGCCTTGATCAGCAGGGAGGCTTCGAGTTCGCGAGGGGAGACAGCGGCTTGGGCCGTCTTGGCGGCAGAGGCGTACGCGTTAAACCCGTGTTGCATTCTCGATGAGTTCCGCTTCGTAGGCGATCAGCTTTTTCGCTGCCTTCAGGGCTTTGTACAGGTCACCGCTTAAGATGCAGTTATTGATCTCGTGAATATACGACAGAGAACTCGGCGCCGCCTGGACGAACTCACGCACCAGCTCGAAATAAGTCTGGTGTCCATGCGTCGGATCCTGCGCCAGATACATGAGCTGGAGCGCGAGATAGATCTTCTTGGCCGGGCTGTCGGCATTGGCCGCCGTCAGGATGTCCTTTTCGCGCAGGATCGGCGCATCGCCCTCGATGAAGAAGCGCGTGCGCTGCTCGTCGTTGCGGATCACCACCTGGCCGATGATGATGCGCTCATTGGGCTTGAGTTCGACCTTGAGGGCCATAGCTGTCCTGCCATCTGGCTGCGAGAAGGGCGGTCGGGCGGCCGGACTCTTACTGGAAGAGCCGCAGCACGCCCTGGTCGGCCTGGTTGGCGAGCGAGAGCGCCGTCTGCGAGAGCTGCTGGCGCGTGTTGAGTGCAAGCAGGCTGGCGCCTTCCGCGTTCGAGTCGGCCGCGACGAGGTTGTCGGCGCCGGTCGTCAGCACGTTGGAGAGTTCCTTGGTGAAGTCCTGCCGGGTCTGCGCGACCGAGAGGTTCGAGCCCAGCGTCGAGGAGAGCGACTTCAGCGAGGTCAGCGAACTCGTCAGCGCCGCCGTGGCCTTGTCGAGATCGGCGTCGTTTTGGAAGTTGAAGAAGCCGGCGAGCTGTGTATTGACCGCTTGGGAAATGCCGAGATTGTCGGCGGTCAGGGTCGAGCCCTGGATGTCGAGCTTGGTCTGGTTGGTGCCGGTTTTCTCGTTGAAGACGACGGAGAGACGGTCGCCCTGCAGCAGGTTGATGCCGTTGAAGCTCGAATCCTTGGCGAGTTGGTCAATCTGGGCGCGCAGGTCATTAAACTGCTGGATCAGGTTGGAGCGGACAGCCGATGTCACGTTCGACGAAGTCAGGCTAGAGGTGCCGACGACCGCATCACCAGCGCTGAAGCCGAGCGCTGCGTTGTCGTTGGTGGCTGCGCCGGCTGCATCGCTGATGGCGGTGGGGCCATCCACCGCGGACGAAGCGAAGCCGAAGCCGACGGTTTCGGAGCCGGTGCCCTTGACGTTGAGCTGACCCTTCTCGTCGACGAAAGCGGTGGCAATGCCCGACTTGTTGATCTCGTTGACGACGTCGCGAACGGTGGCGTTGGCGCTGCTGAACGAGGCGGTATAGGTTGTGCTGCCGGCTGTGATCGAAAGCCCGAGGAAGGTCTGCGTGTTGATGATGCCGAGGTCGCCCGAAGAGGAGGCGGTTGCGGGCGTTACGAGGGCGTCAGCTCCAACGATCGACTTGTCGAGCGCGATGTCCTTCAGGCTTTTACTGGTCACTGCGGCTTCGGCGGCAGTGGCGAGTGCCGTGCCGGCCTTGGTCGGGCGGTTCTGAGCCGCGTCGGCCTGGGCCTGCTTCACCGTCGACTGGAGTGATTGTACCAGCTTGGTGATGCCGTCGATGCCCTTTGAGGCGGACTGAATTGTCTGGATGCCGTTCGAGATGCCGTCGAGCAGGCCGGTGAGCTGGTTCGAGCGATCGTTCAGGGATGCCGAGGTGAAGAAGTTCACCGGGTTGTCGATGGCCGAATTGACCTTCTTGCCGGTGGCAAGGCGGTTCTGGATGACGTTCTGCTGGGCCGTGGTCTGCTGCAAGGTCAGCAGGTTGTTGCGAACGCCGCTTGAAAGAATTGGTCCGGCCATCTTCGGTCCCCTGAAACGCGAATCCGCGCTCGTTCGGTTTGATCTGGGCCGATAATTCCTTGTTAAGGATAAAAAAGGGTTAACACCCGAGCGCCTGCGAAGGCGGTTGCGCTGGAGCATGCTGTTCGCGCCCGGAAACACCGCGTCATCCCGGACGGAGCGAAGCGCAGATCGGGGATCCATCGTAAAGCTCTGGAGCCCTCCGATGGATTCCGGATCTGCGCCGCTGACGAGGCTTGTCCGGAATGACGGTGTGTCTCCGCGCCAAGACAACACGCCTTGATACGCGAATGCGAAAAGGCGGCGAAGCTTGCGCTCCGCCGCCTTTTGTCTTCGGCCCACATTCTGTGGGCAAGCCCGCTTCTGCGGACGAAGGATCAGAACAGACGCAGGATGGCCTGGTCGGACTGGTTGGAGAGCGACAGCGCCGTCTGCGAGAGCTGCTGACGGGTCTGCAAGGCCAGCAGGTTGGCGGCTTCCTGGTTGCCGTCGGCGGCGACGAGGTTGTCGGCACCCTGCGACAGCACGCTCGACAGATCCTTGGTGAAGTCCTGGCGAGTCTGCGCGACCGAGAGGTTCGCGCCGAGCGAGGAGGAGATCGACTTCAGTGAGGTCAGGGCGCCGGTCAGCGACTTCGTGGCGTCTTCCAGATCAGCGTCGTTCTGGAAGTTGCTGAAGCCGGCAAGCTGCGTATTGGTCGCCTGGTTGATGCCGAGGTTGTCGGCGCTCAGCGTCGAACCCTGGATGTCCAGCTTCGACTGGTTCTTTCCGGTCTTTTCGTTGAACTGGATCGAGACCTTGTCGCCCTGCAGCAGGTTGACGCCATTATAGCCCGAATCCTTGGCGAGTTCGTCGATCTGCGTGCGCAGGTCGTTGTACTGCTGGATCAGGTTGGAGCGGACAGCCGAGGTGATACCCGACGAGGTGACACCAGTGGTGCGGTCGGCGGCGATAAGGCCGAAGTTCGCGTTTGCGCCGCCCGTCTGAGCGTCGGTGATCGCGCCGGGACCGGCAGCGGCGGCGCCGATACCGACCTGAAGCGTATCCGAGCCGGTGCCCTTGACGTTGAGCTGACCCTTCTCGTCGACGAACGCCGTGGCAACGCCAGACTTGTTGATCTCGTTGACAAGGTCACGGACCGTCGCGCCGGCTGATGAGAAGGATGCTTCGTAAGTCGTCGAACCGGCGACGATCGAAAGGCCGATATTGACGCTGGCGGTAGCAATGCCAACGTTACCGGAGGTCGAGGCAGTCGCCGTATTGTTGGTGCCGAGGGCGTCGTCGTCGTTCAGCTTCTTGTCGAGCGCGATATCCTTCAGGCTCTTGCTGGTCAAAGCCGCTTCTGCGGCTGTGGCGAGCGCTGTGCCGGCCTTGGTCGGGCGGTTCTGAGCCGCGTCGGCCTGGGCCTGCTTCACCGTCGACTGGAGCGAAGACACCAGCTTGGTGATGGCGTCGATGCCCTTGGAGGCAGACTGAATGGTCTGGATGCCGTTCGAGATGCCGTCGAGCAGGCCGGTGAGCTGGCTCGAACGCTCGTTCAACGACTGGGCGGTGAAATAGTTCACCGGGCTGTCGATGGCCGAGTTGACCTTCTTGCCGGTGGCAAGGCGGTTCTGGATCGCGGTGGCCTGCGACTGAACGGAGGAGAGGGAGGAGACGGCGCTGCGAACGCCGGCGGAAAGTGTAACGGCCATAATCGTAAACCCTTCTGGGATGGTGCCTTCTGGCGTCGTGGCCGTCCTGGCCATGACCCGGCGACATTTGGTCGCCAGCCCGTAACAAGAGGTAAATTTCGGAGGTTCAATTGCGCCGATGCGGCGCTGAGCCGGAACGTGGTTAAGCTGCTCTTAAATTAGGCAGAGGCTTTGGCCCGTGACGCCCTGGAGCGGCCAGCGTAAACGAAAACCGCCCGCTTGGAGGCGGGCGGTTCAAATCAGGCTCGTTTCTGGCGGTTTGGTCAGGCGGTGCGTTCGACAGAGTGCGCCGCGGTCTCGTTGGCCGCGCGGGCAAGGTCGGCGAGCTGGCGATTATAGATGCGCAGCTTCAGCGTCGCCTCGTCGGGCACTTGCTCCGTCGTCTCGCCCGTCTGCATGTCCTTCTTCTGCAGGACGAGGCTGCGCGTCAGCGGCTCGATATAGAGGCGGCTCTTGATCAAGTCTTGCGGAGCCTGCTCGCTTTGGCGGCTGGCCGCGCTGCGGTCGGCGCTGGTCTGGGCTCTGCGATCCTGCGTGCGGATCTCAACCCTGACGGCCTCGCCCGCCGACTGGACTGTCTGCTCCGGCGGCAGCTCGACCGTGACGCTGCCTTTGGCCGCGACGACGTCGGAGCGCGGAATGATGTTGACGCCGGCTACTCCCGTTACCCTCGGTGCGTTGCCAAGATCCATAGCTTCACTCCTTCTGGAGCATATCACGGCGCCGATGCGCCGCGTTCCATAGCAAGTCTGGCGTGGGCATGCCGCGCCAGCTGCGCAATATTGCAGCTAAGCTTGAATCTGACGTTAGGGAATTAGGTAAATATTGATGGTTTACGTGGCAGCGGCTTCAGAGCCGCCGCGAAACCACCAAAGGCCCGGCATTGGGGCGCGCGAAGACTCCGGCACCGACTGTGGAGGCGGGGCCGTAGCCGGCGACGCGCGAGGGCTTGCCGGCATCCGTCGCGAGATCGCGGACGATCGATTCCGAGACCGCGCGGGCCGTGGCCAGGACGAGCTGGTTGGTGTCGATCAGCGTCTGGAAGCCGATATGGGCGAGCTTGAGCCGCGTGACCTGGTCGGGGGCGAAGCGCGCCAGCGCGACCGCGTTGAGCTTCACCTGCTCGACGCCGCGCATATAGATGCCGGCGAGCTCGGCCTTGCGCGGCTCGCGCGTCATCGCCTCGGGCAGGCGTCCGGCGCGGACGAGTTCGGTTTCCTCGCCGACGAGATGGGACAGGGCGCTGAGCGCCTCGAGCACCGCCTCGATCAGCGCGCGGGCTTCGAGGGGGCTGGCGATGCGCGGACGCTCGTCAAGGATGCGCTTAGCCACTGACATGCGTCGCTCCGCTGCTCTGTGTGCTGCTCTGCTCTTGGACCTTGAGCAGGTCGCGCATGATCTGGTCGGAGAGGCCGACGCCGCCGGCCTTCTGCAGCTGCTTGGCGTATTGCTGGCTCAGCATCGACTTGTAGATGCCGCCGCCGGTGCCGTTCTGGCCCAGCGGACCCTCGGTGCCCTCGGGGGTGGCGAGGAGGCGCTCGGTCGCCTGTTCCAAGAAGACGGTCTCGAAGTCGTCGGCCTGCTTCTTGGCTTTGACCTTGGCGGGATCGAGCGCGTTCTTGACGCTGTCGAGAACGCTGCCGGCCGTGTTCAGAGCCAGCTTGGCGGCGGGGATTGCAAGAGCAGCAGTCATCACATCACCTCGATTTCTGCCTGGAGGGCGCCGGCCGTCTTGATGGCCTGGAGAATGGAGATCAGGTCGCGCGGGCCGATGCCGAGCGCGTTGAGGCCATCGACGAGCTCGGCCAGCGTCACGCTCTCGCGGACGAGCGCCAGCTTGTTGCCGCCTTCGGTGTCGACCTTGACGTTGGAACGCGGCACCACCGTGGTCTCGCCGCGGCTGAGCGGGGCGGGCTGGCTGACCTGCGGCGCCTCGCTGATCGTGACCGTCAGGTTGCCCTGCGCCACGGCGACGGTGGAGACGCGGACATCCTTGCCCATCACGATGATGCCGGAGCGCTCGTCGATGACGATGCGGGCGAGCTGGTCGGGCTCGATCTTGAGCTGCTCGATATCGGTGAGCATCCGGATCATGTTGCCTTGGAAGCGCGGCGGGATCTGGAGCACGATGGTCGAGGGGTCGGTCGGCTCGGCCGCATCGCCGCCGAGGAAGTCGTTGATGGCGGCGGCCACCCGGCGCGCCGTCGTCAGATCGGGATTGCGCAGCGAGAGCCGCAGCGTCTTGAGCTTGTTCAGCGCGAAGTCGATCTCGCGCTCGACCAGGCCGCCATTGGCGATGCGCCCGACTGTCGGCACGCCGCGGGTGATCTTGCTGGCCTCGCCCTCGGCCGAGAAGCCGGCGATCGCGACCGGCCCCTGCGAGACCGCATAGACCTCGCCATCGGCGCCAAGCAGCGGCGTCGCCAGCAGCGTGCCGCCCTGCAGCGACTTGGCGTCGCCCAGCGCCGAAACCGTGATGTCGAGCCGCGTGCCTTGCGTGGCGAAGGGCGGCAGGTTGGCGGTCACCATCACGGCGGCGACGTTGGCGGTGCGCATATTGGCGCCGCGCGTGTTGACGCCGAGCCGCTCCAGCATCGCGGTGAGCGACTGCTTGGTGAAGGGGGCGTTGTTCAGCGTATCGCCGGTGCCGTTGAGGCCGACGACGATGCCGTAGCCCAGGATCTGGTTGGTGCGGACGCCCTCGACCGAGGCGAGGTCCTTGATGCGGGAGAGCGCCTGCGCCGGCCCGGCCGCCATGACGAGGCCGAGCGCGAGCAGGGCCGCGACGGGTGTCAGCAGGGTGTGGAGGGTTGGCAGGCGAAACATGAATGCACCGGCAAGAGGACAGGGATGGTGCTGATGCCCTGCGATCCCCGTGCCAGTTGGGTCCAAATCGAAAGCCATTGTTTATCAATGTTTTGGGAATTGGTGGCATGGTCGGGGGCGGCGCATCCTTGCCGCCTTTCCTGCCGGCCCGGCAGTTTCTGCCGGGTGATTTACCGATTGTTAACCACGCAACGCCCTAGTCTTCTGGCACCATTTTGCGAGGCCGCCATGATCCGGATCGACCAGCGCGCGCCCGTCACCAATGCCGGCTCGGCCAATACCGCCCGGCGCAGTGGGGGGACGGCGTTCACGCTTCCAACCAAGGAAACCGCGACCTCGGCGCGCGGACAGGCCGTGAACTCGACCAGCGGGCTCGAGACCCTCATCGCCGTACAGGCCTATGAAGAGCCCTTGGAACGCAAGAAGCGCCAGGCCAAGCGCGGGCATGACCTGCTCGACGGGCTCGACAAGCTGAAGGCGGCGCTGCTCTCGGGCCGCGTCCAGATCTCCGAGCTCGAGAATTTGAAGACGATGCTCTCGCTGCGGCGCGAGACGACCGACGATCCGCGCCTCGACGACGTGCTGGCGCATATCGAGTTGCGGGCGGCTGTGGAGCTGGCCAAGCTCGGACGGTAGAGCATTGCGCGAAAAAACGGGTACCGGTTTTTCGCGCAATGCTCTGATCTAACGGGACAAGTGCGCGGTCGGCAGGGGATGCTGCGCGACGCGGTTGATCTCATCGGGGCGAAAGCTCTTCAGTTTCCCAAGAAACTCACGGATGTCAGCGTCGCCATAAGCTCGGTGGCTGACCGCAAAGAGAATCACGCCATTCCTGCCATCCGCGCTCTTGCGGGGTGCGTAGCGATAAGCGTTCCATTCGGCGATCGCGACGCCGTGTGAATCTTTGGCGCTTATGATGAAGTCGAGTAGCGCCTCGCCGGTCTGCCGGCTCTGGATGATCGCAAGATTCAGGAGCGGATCCTTGCCTTTGCGTTGGTTTAGGCTCCGCACCTGGGCTGCAAGCGCGGTCGCCACGTCGGTGCCGGATTCAATCACCTCTATCACCAGCATGGTTCGATAGCTGCTCGAGGTTTGTCCCGTCGGGAGATACTAATGTTTGTAGTAGGTGGCGGTGGGATGCGAGCTCCAGGCGAGCATATAGGCGGCGCCACTGAGGTTCAGCGGACCAGGAATGCCGAGGCGGTCGATCGCCTCGGCGGCATCGGCGACGGACACAAGGCCGAGTAAGGCCAGCATGGCAGCTGCCGCACGCCGCGTCGGAAATCGCTGGAGAAGATGAAGGGGTGGCGGCGACATGGAGGGCCCCCTGTTCACAAGGACAATGCGGTCCTCAGCGGATGAACTGATCCGCGTAATCTGCTCCAAGCCCGTTGCTCGCATAATGCGCCCGGCACTTGTCGAGGCGGGTGAAGACGTCGTCATAGCCGAGGCATTTGCCGTCGGGATCGACATAGATCATCGCGCCATTGACCTGGAACATGGTGATCATCTCCTCGGTCTCCGGGTCGACCACTAGCGTGTGGGTCTCGCCCGGCGCCTCATAGACATAGGCGCCTTCGGTCGCGACCCAGTCATGTTCGAGATAGCGCCACTGGCCTTTCAGCACATAGCCATGCACCGGCTGGGGGTGGCGGTGGCGCGAGAGCACGCCGGAGCGGCGCACGCGCAGCAGGTTCATCCAGTAGCCGCGCGTCACGCTAAGGCAGAGCGGCCGGAACCAGACATTGTCGTCGACCGGCACCCAGACGCGTTCATCGCTGGGAATGACGTTCGGCACGATCAGCTCGGGCGGGGAATCCTTCGGCTGGGGATGGCGATAGGGTGTCCAGCGCTCGGCGTCCGAGGCGATGACGGGGATGGGGCTGACCTTGTTCATGGCGTCTCTCCGGTTCTGACATCCTGATTCAAGTCGTTGCCAACCTGATTCCGCAAAGTCCGGCATCTCATTGCGCCGGTTGGTGTTTCTGACGTCGCGCTGCGCCTGCGTTCAAACCGCGAGATAGCCGCCATCGACAGGCAGGATCGAGCCCGTGACGAAGGCCTCCGCATCCGAGAGCAGGAAGGCGATCGCGCCGCCGACATCGCCGGGCTCGCCCCAGCGGCCCATCGGCGTGCGCGCCAGGATCGGCGCCGAGCGGGCGGCGTCCTCGACCAGCGGTTTCGTCAGCTCGGTCGCGATCCAGCCCGGGGCGACCGCGTTGACGCGAATGCCCTCAGTCGCCCAGGCCGCCGCCAACGATTTGGTGAGCTGGCCGATAGCGCCCTTGGAGGCGGAGTAACCCGGCGCATAAGCCGAGCCGTGGAAGGTCAGCATCGAGGCGATGTTGACGATCGCGCCGCCCGCCTTGCCTTGCGCCTTCGCCGCCAGCCTGTCCTTCGCCGCAAGGCACATCCGCATGGTGCCATTGAGGTTGACCTCGATGGTCATGCGGAAGGCGTCGATCTCGAACTCCTTGCCGTTGCGCTGGATCATGCCGGCGCAGTTCACCAGCGCGTCGAGACGCGGGCACAAGGCCATGATGTTTGCGACCTGCGCGTCGCTGGTGACGTCGAGCTGCGCGTGGCGGATCGCGAGGTGGGGCGAGGCGACCGCAACCTCCTCCGCGGTCAGTCCTGTGGCGAGAACCTCGTAGCCGGCCCGGGCGAGGGCGAGCGCGGCTCCCGCGCCGATGCCGCGCGCGCCGCCGGTAACGAGGGCGAATTTGGCAGATGAGTTATCCATGGCGGCAAGCTAAAGCGGCCGACGCAAAGGGGGAAGGCTGGGAAAGGCAGGGCAGGGGCTCGTCAATCGAGCAGGGTCTTGTCAATCGAGCGGGTCTTATCAATCGAGAGTGTATTTCAGGCGCAGCATGGCGGTGCCGCGCGTCTCGAAATCGCTCGCGACGAGCGGCATCTGCCGGGCCAGCGCTACGTCGAGGGAGGCCTCCCAGGGCAGGTCGGCCAGGGCGGCGAGATTGGCCGAGAGCTTGACTTCCGGCACGAGGGAGGAATGCGGGCCGTCGCCGGGAGCGAAGACATAATTGCCCCCCATGCTCAATTGCGAGGTCATGGTCAGATGCTCGAAGAGCTGGTGGCGGTAGCCGACGAGCAGATTGGCGTTCTGCTCGGGATTGCCGAGGACGCCGCTGCCGCCGCCCGTCGAGATCGTCCAGATGAAGCCGGGGCCGGCATTGGCGATCGGGCGGGCGAGCCGCCAGTCGATGCGGGCGTCGCGACCTCGCTCATCTCCACCAGGCGCGGTGAGCCTGGTGGAGACCGAGAAGATATCGGCGCCGAGCTTGAAGCCGACCGAGCGTTCCGGCAGCGCGCCTGCCATGGTGCTGCGGGCGGCAAAGCCCTTGCGAATGATATCGACGGGAATCGGCGCGCGAGCCTGGCCATGGGCGTTCGATGCGGCGATCTGCGCCGCGAGCCCGGTCAGATCGGGTTCGAGGAGGGCGGCTTTGGCGTCACTGGCGCTGTCCTGCTTGCCCTGGCCGAGCGCGTCTCCGGGCGCTTCGAAATCGAGCGCCGGCTTGGGGATCGGGATACGAGGGCTGTAGGGCAGGCCGTCCTGGGCCCGCGCGGCGCCTGCGATGATGAGCGCGGCCCCCGCGATACCGGCGTGCATCCAGGAGGACGGATCAAGGCGAATTCTGCGGCGGTGATGCATGGTGGTCGCCCCTGCGCGATGACGATCAGCAGGCGATGCTAGAACGGGACCGTGCAGTTTTTGCGGCGGTGCAACATCGCCTTCGAGACATTCGCCCAAAAGCCGTGCTTCCCCCTTGCCCCCGAACCCGCTAGGAAGCGCGCAGCCGCCTGCCGCGTGCTTGCTGCAGGCCGGAATCGTTCCAGTCTGGCCAGCATCAGGGGTCGAAATCACATGAGCAAGATCAAGGTCGCCAACCCGGTCGTCGATATGGACGGCGATGAGATGACCCGCATCATCTGGCAGAAGATCAAGGAGACCTTGATCTTCCCCTATCTCGACCTCGAGCTGGATTATTACGATCTCTCGGTCGAGAACCGCGACGCCACCGACGACCAGGTCACGATCGACGCCGCCAACGCCACCAAGAAGCATGGCGTCGCGGTGAAATGCGCGACGATCACGCCCGATGAAGGCCGCGTGAAGGAATTCAACCTGAAGTCGATGTGGAAGTCGCCCAACGGCACGATCCGCAACATCCTCGGCGGCGTGATCTTCCGCGAGCCGATCATCTGCAAGAACGTGCCGCGCCTCGTGCCGGGCTGGACCCAGCCGATCGTCATCGGCCGCCACGCCTATGGCGACCAGTACCGCGCCACCGATTTCAAGTTCCCCGGCAAGGGCACGCTGTCGATCAAGTTCGTCGGCGAGGACGGTGCCGTGATCGAGAAGGAGGTCTTCAAGGCTCCCGACGCCGGCGTCGCCATGGCGATGTACAACCTCGACGACTCGATCCGGGATTTCGCCCGCGCTTCGCTGAATTACGGCCTGATCCGCAAATACCCGGTCTATCTCTCGACCAAGAACACCATCCTCAAGACCTATGATGGGCGCTTCAAGGACATCTTCGAGGAGATCTACCAGGCCGAGTTCAAGACCGAGTTCGACAAGCTCGGCATCACCTATGAGCACCGCCTGATCGACGACATGGTCGCCTCCGCGATGAAGTGGTCGGGCGGTTATGTCTGGGCCTGCAAGAACTACGATGGCGACGTGCAGTCCGATACCGTCGCGCAGGGCTTCGGCTCGCTCGGCCTGATGACCTCGGTGCTGATGACGCCGGACGGCAAGACCGTCGAGGCCGAGGCCGCCCACGGCACGGTGACGCGCCACTATCGCGAGCACCAGAAGGGCAAGGAGACCTCGACGAACTCGATCGCCTCGATCTTCGCCTGGACCCGCGGCCTCAGCCACCGCGCCAAGCTCGACGGCAATGCCGAGCTCGCCAAGTTCGCGGCGCTGCTGGAGAAGGTCACTGTCGACACGGTCGAGGCCGGCGACATGACCAAGGACCTGGCGCTGCTGGTCGGCGCGGAGCAGAAGTGGCTCTCGACCACCGGCTTCCTCGACAAGGTCAGCGACAACCTGCGCAAGGCGATGGCCGCCTGAGGCAGACGCCAGCGCGACTTGTCGCCGCTTTCAAGCCCGGCCAGATTGGCCGGGCTTTTTCGTGGGGACCACACATCATGGCCAAGACACAGCCTGTGACCGGTGGCTGCCAATGTGGCGCCGTGCGCTATCGGCTCGAACAGCCGCCGTCCCGGATTTCGATCTGCTTTTGCCGGATGTGCCAGAAGGCTGTCGGCGGCTATTTCGGCGCTTTCGCCGGCTCGGCGCTCGATGATCTCGTCTGGACCAAGGGGCAGCCCAGCATCTTCGCGTCCTCCGAGGCGGCAGAGCGCGGCTTCTGCTCGGCCTGCGGCACGCCCTTGAGCTTCAGCTATCGCGGCAGCGGTCGGATTTCGGTCACGGCCGGCAGTCTCGATGATCCGGCGAACCATCCGCCGACCCTGGCCCATGGCGTCGAGGGCCGCATGCCCTGGTTCGACGATCTCTGCCGGCTGTCCGGCACCAGCACGCAGGGCGATATCCCGCCGGGCGAGATCGCCCGATACCGTTCGCGCCAGCATCCTGACCACGAACTCTGAGCGAGGGCCTGGGCTTGGAAGCTTGTACCGACGGCCTTTGAGACCGAGTTATGGCTGAGGTTGCGTCGTCATTCCGGGGCGATCCGAAGGATCGAGCCCGGAATCCAGAACCGATGCCGCTGCTTGAGAAGGTGCGGGGCGCCGGCTCGCTTCACGACGACCCGCATCGGTTCTGGGTTCCGGGCTCAGGCCTGCGGCCTGCCCCGGAATGACGGCGGAGAACAACGCCATCGCTTAGCGCCGAAGGCCGTCAGTATTATTCGACCGTGATCTCCTGGCGCGCCAGGATGCGATGTCCGGCCAGCGGCGCGTGCATGACATAGCGCAATTCGTAGGTGCCCGGCGTCTCGGGAGCCTCCAATGTCGCCTCGATGTTTTCCGCCGGGAAGAATGAGGGACCTGCAGCGTCTGCGGCGGCGTCCTTCGGCGCGATGACGACGCGATCCTGCTCGCCATTGGGGCCGATGCCACGCACGGGCAGGCCATTGCCGCGCGCGACGCGAGAGGGTGCGGAGAGCGTCGCGCTGGCCGGCGTCGTGACGAGGGGCTGGCGTAGCAGGATGATCGGCGCGCCGTCGCGATCCTGGGTCAAGCGCAATTCGTAGGCGCCCGCATCGCCGGGCGTCTGAAGGCTTGCGGAGGGCCGGCCGGACAATTCAACGACGATGATGGCGCGCGTCGCGGCGTCGTCTGGCCGTGCGATGGCGAGCCTTGCCTTGTCGGGAGCGTTGTTGATGACGACGCCAAGCATCGAGCCCGCCATGATCGTGCGCGACGCCGACAGGCCAGGACCCGGCCGGGCTGGGCCGGATTGGGCGAGGGAGAGCGCCGGAGCGAGCAGCATCATGAGCCCGCTTGTGATCTGCCGCAGCCTGGTCATGAGCCTGATCATATCTGGGCCAGTGTCCTGATATGCTCGGCAAGTTTGGGATGGCGCATCGTCAAGGCGTGGAAATCGATCGGATCGAGCACCAGGAGCTTCGACGGCGCCGTCGCGACCGCGGCGTTCGGGCAGGGTGAGTGGCTCGCGATGGCCATGTCGCCGAACCTCAACTCTCCGAAGAAATGGCCTTCGTCCAGCCGCCTTTTGCCCTCCGGCAGCAGAATCTCGACCTCGCCGCTGGCGATGAAATAGAGCGCCCGGCCGGGCTCACCTTCATGCATGACCACCGCCCCGTTCTTGACGGTCTGGGCGCGCAGGAACTGCATGACCTCGGCGATCTCGGCCGCGTCGAGGCCGCCGAATAGCGGGACGCGCGCGATCATGCTCCAGGTCACGACGAATTCGCGCCGGTGGATCTCCTGCGCGAAAGCGGTCGCCACGATGCCGACCGGCAGCGCCAGCATGATGAGACCGAGCACGGCCGTCACCGCGGCGACCGCCTTGCCTGCCGCGGTGACAGGGTAGACGTCGCCATAGCCGACCGTGGTCAATGTGATGATCGCCCACCACATCGCGTCGGGTATCGTGCCGAACTTCTCGGCTTGTGCTTCATGCTCGACGATATGCATGGCGCTGGCCGCCATCAGCATCACGCCCATCAGGATGACGAAGCAGGCGAAAAGCGCCTTGCGCTCTGCGGTGAGCGCGGCCGAGAGCGAGGCCATGCCGGGGGAATAGCGCCCGAGCTTGAAGAAGCGCAACAGCCGGAGCAGCAGCAGAACCTTGAGTTCGCCGAAGCCCATGAGCCCGAACAGGAGCGGCAGGGTCGCCAGCAGATCGATCACCGCCGGCACGGAGGCGGCATAGGCAAGGCGCGCGCGCGTCGGGCTCAGCCCCCGGTAACGCGCATGCTCCGGCGCGGTCCAGAGCCGGATTGCGTATTCGAGTGCGAAGATGAGGAGCGAGACGAACTCGAAGGCCTGGAAGCCGGCGCCGAACCGGGCCGCGATCGAGGGCACCGATTCCAGGACGATCGCCACGACATTGGCGCAGATCAGCACCACCAGGCCGCGATGGAGCACGGTGGCGACGAGATCGTCGCCGGCGCCATGGTCGATCCACAGGTGAATTTGCCGCCGCCAGGTCGGTAACGACGCGGCGGCGGTCATGACGGGGTCAGCCCATCGCGGCGGCGACGGCGTCGAGCGCAGCCTGCGCCTTGCCGCCGTCGGGGCCGCCTGCCTGGGCCATGTCGCGCCGGCCGCCGCCGCCCTTGCCGCCAAGCTGTTCGGAGGCCGCGCGCACCAGCGCCACCGCGTCGAAACGGGCGGTCATGTCCTCGGTGACACCAACGACCACGCCGGCCTTGCCATCCTCGGCGACGCCGACGATGACGACGACGCCGGAACCGACGCGCGTCTTGGCTTCGTCCGCCAGGCTCTTCAGATCCTTCATCTCGACGCCGCTGACGGCGCGCGCGAGCAGCTTTGTGCCGGCGATCTCCTGGATGGGCTCTTCCGCTGCGCCACCGCCGCCCATGGCGAGCTTCTTGCGCGCGTCGGTCAGGTCGCGGTCGAGCTTGCGGCGCTCCTCGATCAGGGCCGCGAGCCTGGTTCCGGCCTCGGAGGCCGGAACTTTCAGCAGGCCGGCGAGGCCCTGCAGCAAGCGGGATTCGGAGTTCAGATGCGCGCGGGCATGGTTTCCGGTCATCGCCTCCAAGCGCCGCACGCCCGCCGCCACCGCGCTCTCGCCGGCGACGCTGATGAGGCCGATATCGCCGGTGCGCGTCGCATGGGTGCCGCCGCAGAGCTCGATCGAGAACGGCTTGTCCGCAGCCGTCGTTCCCATCGAGACGACGCGGACTTCATCGCCATATTTCTCGCCGAAGAGCGCGCGCGCGCCCGAGGCGGTCGCCTCGTCGACGCTCATCAATCGCGTCGTCACCGGCTCGTTGCGCAGCACGATCGCATTGGCGATCTCCTCGACCTCGCGCAGCTCCTCCGCCGAGATCGGCTTGGGATGCGAGAAGTCGAAACGCAGACGCTCGGGCGAGACCAGCGAGCCCTTCTGGGCGACATGGTCGCCGAGCACGAGGCGCAGCGCCTCATGCAGCAGATGGGTCGCGGAATGGTTGGCGCGGATCGCGCCGCGGCGGGCGTGATCGACCAGGAGCTCGACCGGTTGGCCGCGCTTCAATTCGCCTTCTTTCACCGTGACGACGTGAGCGAAGACATCGCCGAGCTTCTTCTGGACGTCGGAGACTTCGGCGACGGTGCCCGAGGCTCGGATCGTGCCGGCGTCGCCGATCTGGCCGCCGGATTCGCCGTAGAAGGGCGTCTGGTTGACGATCACGAAGCCGCTCTCGCCGGATTTCAGGCTCTCGACCTCGGCATTGTCGCGGATCAGCGCCGTGACCACGCCCTCGGCGGTCTCGGTGTCGTAGCCGAGGAACTCGGTTGCGCCGACCCGGTCGCGCAGCGGGAACCAGAGTTTTTCGGTCGCGGCTTCGCCGGTGCCGGCCCAGGCGGCGCGCGCCTTGGCCTTCTGCTGCTGCATCGCCGCATCGAACCCCTCGGTATCGACCGAGACGCCACGCGCGCGCAGTGCGTCCTGCGTCAGATCGAGCGGGAAGCCATAGGTATCGTAAAGCGTGAAGGCGACATCGCCTTTCAGGCTCTGGCCGGAGACCAGGTCGCGGGCGGCGTCGTCGAGCAACGTCAGGCCGCGCGCCAGCGTGGTGCGGAAGCGCGTCTCCTCGAGCTTCAGCGTCTCGGAGATCAGGCTCTCGGCACGCAGCAGTTCGGGATAAGCGCGGCCCATCTCGCGGGTCAGCACCGGCACGAGCTTGTAGAGTAGCGGCTCCTTGGCGCCGAGCAGCTGGGCATGGCGCATGCCGCGCCGCATGATCCGGCGCAGCACATAGCCGCGGCCCTCGTTCGAGGGCAGCACGCCGTCGGCGATCAGGAAGGCCGAGCAGCGCAGATGGTCGGCGATGACGCGGTGGCTCGCCTTCATCGGGCCATCCGACGCCACCGAGGTCAGGTCGGCGATGGCGCCGATCAGGGCCGCAAACAGGTCGATGGCGTAATTGTCATGCGTGCCCTGGAGCACGGCGGCGATGCGCTCCAGCCCCATGCCGGTGTCGATCGAGGGGCGCGGCAGGTCGGTCCTGATGCCGCCCGCCGCCTCTTCATACTGCATGAAGACGAGATTCCAGATCTCGATGAAGCGGTCGCCATCCTCGTCGGGCGAGCCCGGAGGACCACCGGGAATATGGTCGCCATGGTCGTAGAATATCTCGGAGCAGGGGCCGCAGGGGCCGGTGTCGCCCATGCGCCAGAAATTATCCGAGGTCGCGATGCGGATGATCCGCGAATCCGGGAGCCCGGCGATCTTCTTCCAGAGGGCATGCGCCTCGTCGTCCTCGGAATAGACGGTGACGGTCAGCTTGTCCTTGGGCAGGCCGAACTCGCGCGTGATCAGCGTCCAGGCGTGAGTGATCGCCTGCTCCTTGAAATAGTCGCCGAAGGAGAAGTTCCCGAGCATCTCGAAGAAGGTGTGGTGGCGAGCGGTGTAGCCGACATTGTCGAGATCATTGTGCTTGCCGCCGGCGCGCACGCATTTCTGCGCCGTGGTGGCGCGGGAATAGGGGCGCTTTTCCTGGCCGGTGAAGACGTTCTTGAACTGCACCATGCCCGAATTGGCGAACATCAGCGTCGGGTCGTTGCGCGGCACGAGCGGGCTCGAGGCGACGACCTCATGGCCGGCCGACTTGAAATAATCGAGGAAGGTGGACCGGATCTCGTTGACGCCGCTCATCGCAATTGGAAACTCTGGTTCAGGACGGGGCCGGGGCGCTTCCCGGCGACATCAGCGTTCTAGTCAGGCGGCTTGCCCCTGTCGAGAGAGCCAAAGCGCGAGATGCTGTCCCAAAGCCTTGACTGCAAACGAAACCTTGGCCGCAAACGAAAACGGGCGGCCCGATCGGCCGCCCGCTGAAATCTGAATCCGTCTCTCATCTAAGAGTGAGAGCAGGATCAATGCGAAAAACCGGTGCCCAGTTTTTCGCATCCTACTCTGGGCTCAGGCCTCCCCCTCGTCGAGATCGTCATCGGTCGGGGTCGCCTGGTCGAGGATGCGCTCGGCGACGAGGCCGGAATTCTGCCGGATCGTCGCCTCGATCTTGGCCGCCACATCTGGATTGGCCTTGAGGAAAGCCTTGGCATTCTCGCGGCCCTGGCCGAGGCGCTGGCTGTCGAAGGAGAACCAGGCGCCTGATTTTTCGACCATGCCGGCCTTGACGCCGAGATCGACCAGTTCGCCGACCTTGGAGATGCCTTCGCCGAACATGATGTCGAACTCGACCTGTTTGAAGGGCGGGGCGACCTTGTTCTTCACGACCTTGACGCGGACTTGGTTGCCGGTCGCTTCCTCGCGGTCCTTCAGCGTCGAGATGCGGCGGATGTCGAGGCGCACCGAGGCGTAGAATTTCAGCGCGTTGCCGCCGGTGGTGGTCTCGGGCGAGCCGTACATCACGCCGATCTTCATGCGGATCTGGTTGATGAAGATGACCATGCAGTTCGAGCGCGAGATCGAGGCGGTCAGCTTACGCAGCGCCTGGCTCATCAGGCGGGCCTGCAGGCCGGGCTGGACATCGCCCATCTCGCCCTCGATTTCGGCGCGCGGAGTCAATGCGGCGACCGAGTCGATCACCAGCACATCGATCGCTCCCGAGCGCACCAGCGTGTCGGTGATCTCCAGCGCCTGTTCGCCGGTGTCGGGCTGCGAGATCAGGAGGTCGTCGAGATTGACCCCGAGCTTGCGGGCATAGACCGGGTCGAGCGCATGCTCGGCGTCGACGAAGGCGCAGACGCCGCCCTTCTTCTGGGCTTCGGCGATGGTGTGGAGCGCGAGCGTCGTCTTGCCGGAGGATTCAGGCCCGTAGATCTCGATGACGCGGCCGCGCGGCAGGCCACCCACGCCGAGCGCAATGTCGAGGCCCAGCGAACCCGTCGAAATCGTCTCAATCTCGATCGCCTGCTGGTTCTTGCCCAGCCGCATGATCGAGCCCTTGCCGAAGGCACGTTCGATCTGCGAGAGCGCTGCGTCCAGCGCCTTGGCCTTGTCCATCGAGGAGCCTTCCACGAGCTTGAGATTCGCCTGATTCACGGGTTGCGCTCCTTATGGCAGGGGCGCGACCACATCTCAATGCGCGCCATAACGGTATGTGATCATGGTTTGTTCTCTTGGGCAAGTTCTTTTTTTGTTCTCGTCGGGGGGCGAAGCGGATGGCCGACTAAGTTATTTCGAAGGCGATTGGAGCCAACACCCTGCCTGAGAGGGCTGACTCGGGAAGTCTGAACGGCGCGGATAAGTGGGGTTTCTGCCTGAAGGCGGCATGATGGCCGTGACAGAAGAGACCAGGACGAGACGACCGCGACGGAACCAATACCGGCTTTCAAGGCGAAGGTGGCGTGGTCGCAATTAAGGGCGAGAAAGCGCCGGCCGAACTGGCTCAGGAGTTTGACGTCCATCCCAACCAGATCACGCGAAGGCGCAGCCAACTTCTGGAGGGAGTTGCGAGGGCTTCGGCTGGGATCCCAGGACTGAGGGCGCCGCTCCGACGATCGACGTGAAGGCCTTGCATGCAACGATCGGAGAGCTAATGCTCGAGATTATTTTTTGTCCGGCGCACTCGGCTAGGCAGGCCTTCTGAGCGCAAGACGATGATCGATCGCGCAAGATCCTCCGCTCAGCCGGCAAGCCAAGGGCTCGGGATCAGCCGTGCAGCATCTAGGGCCGACCGGGTTGGACCACGACGACGACGCCGGCGGCGGCATCGCGGTGCTGGGGCGGCACTCCCCAGGCGGCCCGGCTCGAGCTCCAATAGTTCCAGATGGCGGCGCCCGCGGCGCCCATGCCGCCGGCCAGCAGCCAACTCGTCTGCATCTGCAGGGCGGTCAGCGCGATGAATTCGGCAATCAGCGCGCCCGAGGCGCAGGCCATCGCGAAACGGGCGAGGCCGCCCCACCAGGCCCGCCCCGTCAGGCGCAGATCGCGGAAGGTCAGGAGATTGTTGAGCGTGAAATTTGAGGCCATCGCTGTCGCTGTCGCCAGCGCCTGGGCGATCCAGAACGGCGTCACCTCGATATGACGCAGCAAAGCCAGCGCGGCCATGTGCACGACGAGACCGGTTACACCGACGCAGGCGAACATGATGAAGCGGCTGGGAATGAGGTTGCCCGTGCGCTTTTCCACGAGCTGTGCGGCAAGTTCGAGCATGATCCGCAGATCGAGCTTCGACACGCCGCCGATGCGGGCTCGCAGCGAGGTCGATACCTCGACGACCTTCGGCGCGCGCTGGCCCGAGGCGAGCACGTCGACCAGAATCTTGAAGCCGACGCCCGACATGCCGGCGCGAGCCTGCTCGAACCATGAGCGCGTCTGCAGGAAGAAGCCGGCAAGGGGATCGGTGGTGTGGGCGCCGATGACGAGCCGGCTCAGGCCGACTCCGACCGTGCTCAGCAGACGCCGGAAGCCCGACAGGCCAAGTTGCGTATCGGGCCGGAAGCGGCTCGCGACAGCGATGTCGGCCTGCTCGGCCTGCAGTTTTTCCACCATGCCGGCGATGAGGGAGGCATCGTGCTGCCCGTCTCCGTCCATCACGCCCAGGATATCGCCGCGTGCGATATCCCAACCGGCGATGCAGGCGGAGGCTAGGCCGCGCGCACCCTCCCGCTTGAGCAGGCGGATGCGGATATCCTGGCTCATCAACCCGCGGACGACTGCGGCCGTACTGTCATTGGCGGAATCATCCACCACGATGATCTCGTAGGTCAGGCTGGCGAGAGCAGCACCAGCCTCGGCGACGACTGCGGCGATCGAGGCGCTCTCGTCGAGCGTGCAGATGACCAGGGAGACCTTGGGTTTTCCGAAAACCGTGCTGACGTCGGACATGCCCAATCCCGTGCTGCGACGTTTGCACACTAGATCGCCGACCTTCGCCATTCAGTTAAAAGTAACGGATAACGGGCCTTTAAGTGATGGTTGATAATGTGCGGCGGTCTGTTTCGATGTTGCTAACCATGTCCAGGTTGAATCTCGTGGTCGTCGGCGTCGTGATGCTGACGATGATGGGCATCGCGTCGTTCGCACCGCCGGTGCTCGGCGATGGCGACACCTGGTGGCACGTCAAGGCCGGGCTCTGGATCCTCGACAACGGCCATGTGCCCCATCTCGATCCCTTCGCCACCCACCGCCCGGCGTTGCCCTGGGTGATGCATGAGTGGTTGTCCGAGGTGCTGATGGCGCTGGCGTTCCGCTGGGCAGGCTGGAGCGGGGTGGTCGTCCTGACTGGGCTTGCCGCCGCACTCGCATTTGCGCTGCTTGGAGCGCGGTTGGCGCGCGATCTGGAAGGCTTAGCGCTGGCCTGCGTGCTGCTGCTCGTCGCCTCGCTGATGTCGGCGGGGTTCCTGGCACGGCCTCACATATTGGCCCTGCCGGTGCTCGTGGCCTGGACGATCAGCCTGCTGAAGGCCCGTGAGCAAGACCGCGCGCCGTCACTGCTGCTGCTGCCGTTGATGGTGATCTGGGCGAACCTGCACGGCGGCTATGCTTTCGGCATCGCGCTGATATGCCCTTTCGCGCTTGAGGCGCTGGTCGAGGCGAAGCCTGCCGCCCGCTGGCGCGTGGTGTGGAGCTGGGGCGTGTTCGGCATCGCCAGCGTCGCGGCCTCCGTCGTCACGCCTCATGGGTTCGAGGGGCTGCTGTTTCCGTTCAAGCTGCTCTCGATGAAGAGCATCGTGCTGATCGGCGAGTGGCAGCCGACCAGCTTCGCTATGCTCCAGCCGCTGGAGGTTGCGCTGGCCGCTGTGCTATTCATTGTGCTGCAGTATCGGGTGCGAATGCCGGTCCTGCGCGTCGTGCTGCTGCTGGGCCTGCTGCACATGGCGCTGGGCCAGACCCGCCATCAGCTTCTGCTCGGTTTCGTCGGGGCGCTCCTGCTGGCCGAGCCTCTGGCGCGGGCTTTTGCCGATAGAAGAGATCTGCCGAAAGCGAGCCGGTCGGCGCGGGCCGGATGGCCGGACTTGGTCGCGTTGATGGCCGGCCTCGCGGTCGTGGCCGGTCTCAGACTGGCGTTGCCGCTCGTGCGTAGTAACGGGCCGACCGCGCCCATCGCGGCGCTTGCGACCGTGCCCCAGGCCCTGCGCGCCAAGCCCGTCCTGAACTCCTATGCCTTTGGTGGCTATCTAATCTGGCTGGGTATCGCCCCCTCGATCGACGGTCGGGCCGACATGTATGGCGACGAGGGCATGTTTGCCAATGACCGTCTGCTATCGGCGGATCCAGCGGTGCTCGATGCGGCGCTTGCGCGAATCGATGCGCAGTGGACCGTGCTCGCGCCGCAGGAGCCACTGGTCGCGCTGCTCGACACAAAGCCCGGCTGGCGCAGGCTCTACGGCGATGCGTTCGCTGTCCTGCATGAGAGGGTGCCTGGGGGCTGAGGACGCTGGTGTCGTGCGGGATCGCGCAACAGCCGATCCCTCTCACCCCATCGCCGCCTTCACCGTTTCGACCAGCTGCTTCATCGTGAAGGGCTTTGGCAGGAACTGGAAGTCTTCGCCCTCGGGCAGGTTCTTGCGGAAGGCTTCCTCGGCGTAGCCGGAGACGAAGACGACCTTGGTCGCCGGGTTGCGCTGGCGCAGTTCGCCGAGCAGGGTCGGGCCGTCCATTTCCGGCATCACCACGTCGGAGACGACGAGGTCGATGCGGCCGTCATGCTTCATGAAGATGTCGAGTGCCTCGACGCCCGAGGCCGCCTCGTGGACCGTGTAGCCGCGCGAGACCAGCATGCGGGCGTTGAGCGCGCGGACCGCATCCTCATCCTCGACCAGCAGGATGACGCCGGCGCCGGTATGATCGGCAGCGAGCTTCTTGGGCGCCTCCTTGGCGGCGGCTTCGGCGGCGATCTCCTCGGCGCTCGGCACATGCCTGGGCAGGAAGATGCGGAAGGTCGTACCCTGGCCGACGGCGGAATCGCAGAAGACGAAGCCGCCGGTCTGCTTGACGATGCCATAGACCATGGAGAGGCCTAAGCCAGTGCCTTTGCCGACCTCCTTGGTGGTGAAGAAAGGCTCGAAGATCTTGTCGAGATGCTCGGGCGAGATGCCGGTGCCGGTGTCCTCGACCTCGAGCAGCACATAGTCGTCGGCTGGCAAGGCGGCATGGCCGAAGCCCGCCGCATCGGCGGCTGCGACATTGCGGGTGCGCACCGTCAGCTTGCCGCCATCGGGCATGGCGTCGCGGGCGTTGACTGCGAGATTGACGATGACCTGTTCGAGTTGGCCGAGATCGGCCTTGACCGGCCAGAGGTCGCGGCCCTGGCGGACATCGAGCCCGACTTTGTCGGCGACCACGCGCTTCAGCATCAGCGAGAGATCGGAGAGCACGTCGCCAAGTTCGAGCACCTGCGGGCGCAGCGTCTGCCGGCGCGAGAAGGCGAGCAATTGGCGCACCAGAGCCGCCGCGCGATAGGCGTTCTGCTTGATCTGCATGATGTCGGGGAAGGAGGGGTCCGTCGGCCGGTGGCTAGCGAGCAGGAACTCCGAAGCGTTGATGATGACCTGCAGCACATTGTTGAAGTCGTGTGCGATGCCGCCGGCGAGCTGGCCCACCGCCTGCATCTTGCCGGCCTGGTCCATATTGTCCTTGAGCTTGCGCTCGTCGGTGGTCTCCAGCGCATAGATGATGGCGCGCTCGCCGTCGCCATCCTCAGTGGCCGCGACGGGAGAGAGGTAGAGCCTGGCCGAGCGCCCGTCCTCGCCGGCAAGCGTGACGTCGAGCGGAGCGATGTCGGCGCGGCCATCCATCGCGTCCGACAAGGCGCGCTGCAGCTCGGCCGCGCCCGGCGTGACCAGGTCCTGGATCGCGGCCGGCTGGGGACCGGCCTGTGTCAATCGGGTGAAGGCGGCGTTGGAGCGCAGGATTGCGCCGGCCTTGTCGACGGTGGCGATCGCCATCGGCGTGGAGTGGAAGAAGCGGGCGAAGCGGGCCTCGGCGTCGCTGCGGCCGTCGGAGCCGGCCTCGCCGGAGGTGCGGTTCAGCACCAGCGTGCGCGAGGGGCCGGCGCGGCCATCGCTGCCGAACGCGACCTGATGATGCAGCCTGACGGGCAGCGGCACGCCGTTGCGGCGCTTGAGGTCGACATCGAGCACCTCGGTGCGGACATCGCCGGGCAGGCCGCGAATGGCCTGGATGAGGGCAGCCGCGTTGGGCGTCGCGATGTCGTCGAGGTGCAGGCCGCCGGAGCCGAAGCGGGCGAGATCGAAATCGAGCCAGCCGGAGAGGGTGGCGTTGAGATAGGAGACCTCGCCATCGGCATCGATCGAGACGAAACCGGCCGGCGCATGGTCGAGATAATCGATCGCGTGCTGCAGTTCCTGGAAGGCGTTTTCCTGGCGCTCGCGCTCGGGCGTTACGTCCGAGACGCTCCAGAGCGTGGCCGGCCTGCCGTCGCGGTGAACGGAGGAGACGCGGATGCGGTACCAGCCGACGCCGCCGCGCCCGTCGAGCGCGGGCTCGAGCCGGACCTCCTCGATGAGGCGGCGGTTCTCGCGTGCTGCGGTGGCGAGGCGGTAGATCGCCTCCGAGACGTCGGCGCGGCCGGTGAAGAGGCGCTCGACCGGGCGGATGTCGCTGGCGCCGCGGGCGCCGGCCAAAGCGAGATAGGCCTCGTTGGCATAGACGATGCGGTTCTCGCCCTCGGTGACGACGACGCCGTCCTCGGCGCCATCGACTATGGCCTTGGTCAAGTCGTTGCGGGCGGCACGGCCGGAAAACTGGATGAGGCCGATGGCGAAGGCGAAGAGGCCGAAGACGCCGACGACAGAGAGCAGCGCCAGCAATCCCAGGATCAGCGGCTGCGCCCATTCATTGGCGATGAAGCCGAGCGCGATCGCTGCGCCGACGAGCAACCCCGCGACAAGCAGGATGACGCCGATATGGCCTGGCTTGTCGGAGCGATCGATCGCCGTGGTCGCCGTGGTTCCGCTCATTGCGGTTTGGTCCGTTCCATTGACACCGCAGCGGTGGTCCTGCGACCGGCCGATGCGCGCTCAGCCTGTCTTGCGCGTTAAGCCTATCTTGCGCGCGAAGCTCTTGCGAGTTAGGCGCGCCGGCCCTTCAGGCGCAAGATGTAACCGATCACTTCGGCGACGGCCTTGTAGTGTTCGACAGGAATCTCTTCGTCGATCTCGACGGTTGCGTAAAGCGCCCGCGCCAAAGGCGGGTTCTCGATGATCGGCACGCTGTGCTGGCCCGCGACCTCGCGGATCCTGAGCGCGACCGCATCGACGCCCTTGGCGAGGCAGAGCGGCGCGCCCATGCCGGGTTCGTATTGCAGCGCGACGGCGAAGTGGGTCGGGTTGGTGATGATCACGGTCGCCTTGGGAACGGCGGCCATCATGCGCTTGCGCACGCGCTGTGCGCGGATCTGGCGCAGCTTCGCCTTGACCTCGGGATTGCCTTCCGAGTTCTTGTACTCGTCCTTCAGCTCCTGCTTCGTCATCTTCTGGCGCTGGTACCAGGAGTAACGCTGATAGCCGAAATCGCCGATCGCGATCACTGCGAACAGGGCGAGCGCGCTCGCCATCAGCTTGATCGTCAAAGCCAGCGTCGCCGGCAGCAGCGCCGAGACGTTCATCTGGGCAAAACTCTCGAGCCGGTCATGCTCGTTCCAAAGCGTGGTCCAGAGCACGACGCCGATCAGGCCGGTCTTGGCGAGCCCCTTGGCGAAATTCACCCAAGCTTCCTTGCCGAACATGCGCTTGGCGCCGGCCATGGGCGAGATGCGGCTGAACTTCGGCATCATCGGCTCGAAGGTCCAGAGTGGCCTGTGCTGGATCAGCGCGCCGGCGAGTGCGGCGCAGAGGATGAAGGCAAGCGGTAGCCCGATCGCCGAAAAGCCGGTCATCACGCCCTGCCGGGTGACGTTCATGAAGGCCGTGCCGTCGGAGGGCACCTGATGGGCGTTCATCAGGAAGCTGCGTAGCGAGAGCGCGGATTCCCGCGCCGACCAGCCGGCGGCGACGAGCAGCGCCAGGGTGAAGCCGCAAAGCACGAAGAAGGTGCCGATTTCGCTGGAGCGGGCGACGTCGCCCTTCTCGATCGCCTGATCCAGCTTTCGCTGGGTCGGGTCTTCTGTTCTGTCCTCGTTGTCGGCCTCTTCTGACATCGCCGTTCAGTTTCCGGTGAATTGGCGCAGGAAGACGCCGAGGTCATTGAGGAAGACGCTCATCATCACGCCGAGGACGGCAGCGAGCACGACCATGCCGCCGAAGATCGAGGCCGGCACGGCCAGGAAGAAGACCTGGAGCTGCGGCATCATGCGCGCGAGCACGCCCAGCCCCAGATTGAACAGCAGCCCGAAGACGATGAAGGGGGCCGAGATCTGCACAGCGAGCGCGAACCCCTGCGCGGCGGCGCGGACGGCCAGGGTCATCACGTCGCCGATATCGGGCAGGCCGCCCGGCGGCAGCACGCGGTAGCTCTCATGGACCGCGACGATGGCGACATGATGCAGGTCTGTCGTCAGGATGAGCGTGATACCGAGCATGGTCAGCAGGTTGCCGACCGAGGGGTTCTGCTGCCCGCCCGTCGGGTCGATCGTCGTGGCGAAGCCCAGCCCCATCGTCTGCGCGACGATCGCGCCCGCCGATTGCAGGCAGGCCATGACGAAGCGCGAGCAGACGCCGATGACGAGGCCGATCAGCACCTCGCTGGCGAGCAGGCCGACGACGCCGGGCATGTCGCTCGGCACGCGCAGCAGCGGACGGACCATCGGCGCCAGCATCAACGCGATGAAGAAGGCCAGCGACAGCCGCGCCCGCGAAAAGACGAAGCGCTCGCCGATGCCCGGCATCAGCATGACCATCGTTCCGACCCGCGCGAAGACGAGCACGAAAACGGCGCTGATCTCGGGCAGGATCGCGATCTGCATCGGGCGCGGCGGGCCTCTTCGCCGATCGGTGCGTCGCAAGCTGGGGCCATGGGCGACCATGGCCGGGCAAAGCTGCGGCAGGTTCATTCGCCCGTGGCGATTCGGACGGCGACCCGCCCCATATAACCCGCGAGCGCGTCGCCCATGAACGGAAGAAACACCATCAGCGTCACGAAAACGGCGAGGATCTTCGGAACGTAGACGAGCGTCTGTTCCTGGATCTGCGTCAGGGCCTGCACCAGCGAGACGGCGAGGCCGACGATGAGCGCAACCGCCATCACCGGCCCACCAGCCTTGAGGAAGACGAAAATGCCGTCGCGCGCGACGTCGAGGATGGCTCCGGAGGTCATTGCTTCTCGTCCTGAAATGCGGCGGCCGTCAGACCGGCATCCGCATGATTTCCTCATAGGCCGCGATGATCTTGTCGCGCACGGCGACGAGCGTCTCGATCGCGGCCTCGCTTTCGGCGACGGCGGTCACGACATCGACCACATCGGAGCGGCCGGCGGCGACATTGGCCGTCTGCGTGTCGCTCTTCTTGCCGGCATCGGCGGTGGCTTCGAGCGCCTTGCTGATCAGCGACGAGAAATCCGGGCCGTCGCCTGCGCCGGTCGCAGCGGCGAGCGGCTTGCGCATCAGATTGCCCGCGCCCATCCCCTGGATCGAGGCGTAGGCTCCCGCGGCGAAGCTGGGTGTGGCCATGGCTGGGGTTCCTGTTCCGGGCCGCGCGATCAGGTGCGCAGGATGTCGATGGTGCGCTGGATCATCCGGCGCGTGGAGGAGATCAGATTGAGGTTGGCCTCGTAACTGCGCTGGGCCTCGCGCATGTCCACGGTCTCGATCAGGGTGTCGACATTGGGCATGCGGACATTGCCCGAGGCGTCGGCGACCGGATTACCGGGCTCGAATTTTGTGCGGAAGGCGCTCTGGTCGCGCTGGACGCGGCCGAGATTGACCAGTTGTGCATCGAGGTCGCGGTCGAAACGGCGCTGGAAGGTCGGGATCTTGCGGCGATAAGGGTCGGCACCGGCGCTGGCGGGCCCGGAATCGGCGTTGGCCATGTTCTCCGCGATCACGCGCATGCGGCCGGATTGGGTGCGCAGGCCCGATGCCGCGACCGCGATGCTCTTCATCAAATCCATGATTTGCCTCCCACCTTAGCGGTGCCGGTCAGCGGCCCTTGCCGATCGCGATCTTCATCAGGCCCAGCCCCTTGGTGTAGAGCGAGGCGGCGAGCTGGTAGTCAGACTGGTTCTGCGCGACCTTCATCATCTCGTCCTCGAGATTGACCGCGTTGCCGTTCGGCGTGATTTCGAAACGCTGGGCGTTCGTGCCGTTGAAGCCGCCACGCTGGCCGGAGAGGCCCATATGACCAGCGCTGGTCTGCGCCATCACGACGCCGGCCTGGCCGGGCGCGATCGCGGGCGCTTTCAGGTCATGCGGGCGAAAGCCCGGACTGTCGGCATTGGCGACGTTCTCGGCCAGCAGCTTCTGACGCGATTGATGCCAGTGCATGCGCGTCTTCAGCGCCTGCATCAGGTTTCCGCCGGTGCCCAAAGCAGTGTCGGCCATGGTCGCTCGTTCCGTTCCGGTCGTCCTGGGGCCGGCTGTCGCCGAGGGGCGGCTGCGCGGCGAGGCTTTCGCTCACTGGGTAAATATTGCCGGGTGCAGGGTTAACGGTTGGTTAAAATCGGCCTGGCTGAGCGAAACGGTTAACCACGCGTTCACCATGTTGCCCGATAAGAAAAGCGTTATGCTATAGCCAAGGCGTTGAACCTTGGGCGGAAACATCGGCCGCTCGAAGGCGTCGCCGTCGCTCATGAGGCAAACCTTGCAGACGTTGTTTGGCTTCGATCTTTCCACCGGGCAAAAGTGGATCATCGCTTTCGCTGTCATCCTGGCTCTGCTGGCGCTGCTCGGCTTGTTCGCGCGCCAGATCAAGGGTGGCCGTCTGAGGGTGAGAGGGCAGGGCGGTGGTCGCGCTCGCCAGCCGCGTCTCGGCGTCGTCGACATCCACGATCTCGACCGCCAGCGTCAGCTCGTCCTGATCCGGCGCGACAATGTCGAACACCTGATCATGATCGGCGGTGTCTCGGACATCGTGGTCGAAACCAACATTCTGCGCAGCGGCGGCCGTGCGGCGACGGCGCTTCCCACGGAGACCCAGGCGCCCGAGCGGCCGGGTGCCTTCGAGGCTCTGCCGCCGGCCGAAGCCGCACGCCAGGATGTGCGCCAAGATACGCGTCAAGACACGCGCCAAGACCTGCGCCAGGAACAGCCCACACTGGAGCGGTTGCCGATCCGATCGAGCCCGGGCGGTGCGCCGTCGCGCCCCGCGCAGCAGGGGTCGACGCAGGCCGAGGCTCCTGCCGCTGCTGCCGCCGTCGTCCTGCCCAGCCTCGCGGCTGCGGCAACCCAGATACCGGCGCCGGCGGTTCAGCCGCCGAGCTTCACGCGTGACTTTTCCCCGTCGCAATCTGCCAGCGCCGTCGAGCTCGACAGCATGACACAGCAATTGGAGGAGGCGCTGAAGCGGCCTCACTCGGCCGTCCGCCCGGCGAATGCGCCTGCAGAGCCGCCGCGGCTTCAGGACGAGCCCAAGCCGCCTGCGCCGCCGGTCGAGCCGGTGGTCGAGGCCCCCACTATTACGCCGGCAATGCCGACGCCGACTCCACCCGCGCCTCCAGAAACGGCTGGCCGGCCGATTCCGTTGCCGGCCGATGTCGAGGCCGAGCTCGAAATGGCCCTGGGCCTCAGGCCCGAGCGCATTGTGCCCAAGGCGCCTGCCTTCACCGTAACAGTGAAACCCGCTCCCGTCGCACCGCCGCCCGCGCCTCCCGTGCCGGAGCCCGTCGTGGAGCCGGAATCCGTCAAGGTTGCCTCAGTCGAGAGCGAGCCTGAGGCCGTGACCGAGCAGGCTGCTGCCGAGTCGATTCTTGCCGACGATATCGATGATTCGTTCCTCGAAGCTCCGGCCAAGCCTGCCGAACCTGCGGCCGTACCGGAGCATAAGCACGAGGCGAGCACGGCCCTCGAGCCCAAGGAGCCGGTGAGCGAACCAGAACCTGCCATCAAGCCTGAACCCAAGCCTGAGGCTGCGCCCGGGCCGAAGCCTGCCGCCATCGACCCATTCTCTGTCGATGCGATCGAGGCGGAGTTTGCACGCCTGCTCGGCCGCGATCCCAAGCCCAAATCCTGACATCACACAGGCCCGCCTCGTCGCCTCGGCGAGGCGGCCTGGGTACGTTCAACAGGCGCGATCAACAGGATTGTCGGTGTGCGCGGGCTTGACGCCCTGTCCTCGGTTGCCGGGTCGCGATGGCCGGCTCTAGCGTTGGCCGGCCCGATCGACTGAGTCGGGCGTTGTTCCGGCCCGGCGTGACCTTGACGAGAACCCTTGAGAGATCGCTGCGAGGCGGCCGCGCCCTATGGGGCGCATTCGCGCTCCTGCCGGTGCTGGCGGCTCCCGCTTGGGCGCAGACGCTTTCGCTCGATTTGGGGCAAGGCGGGGGCGTCGCCGAGCGCGCGCTCCAGCTCATCGCCGTCATCACGGTGCTGTCGCTTGCGCCGTCGATCCTGGTCATGGTGACATCGTTCACGCGCATCGCCGTCGTGCTGTCGTTGCTGCGCTCGGCGCTCGGCACACAGACCGCCCCGCCAAATGCCGTGATCATCGGGCTGGCGCTGTTCCTGACCGGCTTCGTGATGACGCCGACGCTGCGCGAGGCTTATCGCACGGCGATCGAACCGCTCGTTGCCGGCCAGATCCAGCCGCAGGAGGCCTATAATCGCGGGGTCGTGCCGTTCAAGGCGTTCATGCTCAAGAATGTACGCGAGAAGGATCTGGCGCTGTTCATGGAGATGTCGCGCGAGCCGGCTCCTGCGCGGCCCGAGGACGTCCAGATCCAGGTGCTGGTGCCGGCCTTCATGATCTCGGAACTGCGCCGGGCCTTCGAGATCGGCTTCCTGCTGTTCGTACCCTTCCTGATCATCGACCTGGTGGTGGCTTCGATCCTGATGTCGGTCGGCATGATGATGCTGCCGCCGGTGACGGTGGCATTGCCATTCAAGCTGATCTTCTTCGTGCTGGTCGACGGCTGGGGGCTCGTCGCGAGTTCGCTGGTCAAGAGCTATGGCGGGTCGGGATAGGGCTCAGCCCTGCCTGGGCGGCGGGGTCGCACTTTCGGCAGCGCCGGTCTGGCCGTCGGCCGGCGGCTGCTCGGGTCTGGGGCGCTGCCGCACGGCGGTGGAGTAGCCCGGATAGCGGGCGCGGTAGGCCGTCATGAAGTCGATCAAGGTGTCGGAGCCCGCCGCCGCGCGCGCCATCTCGCGGATGTCGGAGGCCTTGGCGCGGCTGGCTCCGGTGACGAAGGCAAAGGTGCGCGCATCCGTGCTCTGCGCCATCTTGTCGGCGAACTTGCCCCGCAGCCGGTCCAGCGAGAGCGCTTCGTTCGACATGACATAGGAAATCGCGCTGCGCATCACGTCGGCGCGCTCGCTTTCGCTGAGGGGCGCGGTGCCGCGCCAGCTTTCGCCGAGCATGCGTTCATGCGCCTCGCCGGCCTCCCGCCAGCGCTTGCCGGTCCAGAAGATGTCGGAGCGCAAACGGTCGACCTCCGGCCCGCGCTCCGCTTCCAGCAATTCGAGCGCCTGGTCGGTGCGCGACAAATCGGACAGTGCCTTGGCCTCGAGCAGCAGGCGGGCGCGCTTGACGTCGCCGGGCAGTTCGATCAGCCGCGTCGTGTTGAGCGCGCGCAGCGCCTCGACCGGCTTGCCGTTCATCAGGCTGATCATGGCGAGCTTGGTGGCGACAGTGGAGCGCGCCGCGCCGGTCAGGCGCTTCTCGATCTGGTAGCGCAGGATTTCGCCCGCCTGATCCAGCAGGTCGAGCTCGACCAGCCTGTCGGCCAAGAGCCGGGTGATTTCGTCGCCGCGCCGGCCGACCGGCAGGAATTCCTTGAAATCGTAGAACAGGGCCAGCGCTTCGATGCGCGACAGCTGTTCGGTGCCGCGCCCGCTGAACAGCTCGGCGAAGCGCTGGGCGGTTTCGTCATGCATGCGCCGCGTCAGCGGGTTGTCGGGGTAATTCTCATTGGCGCGTCGTGCGACCATGAAGGCGTCGCGCCAGCGCTGGTGGTCGGCATAGAGCCGGCCGAGCTCGGCCAGCGCCTCCATCTCCAGATCGCCGCCGCGCCAGATGATCGATACCGTCTCCAGGCGGGCGATGGCTTCGTCGGACGACATGTCCGGCCGCTTTTCGACCTGTACCAGCTTGACCGCGCGCAATTGCGCCTCGGCGGCGACAGGCCGACTGCGTGCCTCGAACAAGGGCTTGTAGCCGTTCAGTGCCGCTTCCGGCCGGCCGCTGACATCGTCGAGGAGCGCGCGCAGGAGAGCGAGTTTCTCGGGGTCGAGCAGGTCGCGCGGCAGGTTCGAGAGTTTTTCGATCTCGCGCTCGGCAACGGTGAGGTCCTGCATCGCCAGCGCGGCGCGCGCCTTCGCAAAGCGCAGTTCGGCCTGGATCTCCGGTGGATAGCGATCGAGGATCGCCTCCGCGCGGCGAAAACCGATGAGCGCCTGGGCGTTGCGCCCAAGTCTCTGCTCCGGCAAAGCGCGCCAGAGGCCAGCTTCGGCATCCTCCTTGATCGGGCCGGCATCGAAGGCGCTGATCGCCTCCTGATTGCGATGCATGCGCACCGCGATCAGCCCCTTCAGGAAGAGCGGCTCGCGCTGGTTCCGCATGGCCGGGTCGTCTGCCATCATTGCCGATAGGGGACCATTGGCTTCCGCCATCAACCCATTGGCGGCGTAGAAGCGCGCCAAGGCGAGGCGCGCCTCGGATTTGCGGCCGCGCGAGGCGTCGGCGACGTCGCGCAGCAGGGCGCGTGCGCCGTCCCGCACAGTGTCGACGTGCAGCTTGTTCCATTGCTCGGGGTCGAGCAGGGGCGGCTGGGCGACGGCGGGCTGGCTCGTTTCGCTCGGCGCCTCGGCGGCTACGTCGAGCGTCACCGTCAAGCCACTGGCGCGGCCGATCTGGGCCTGGTCGGTCCCGGCGCGCACCAGGAGATCGTCGGCGCGGGGCGCAACGGCAAGACCATGGGCGGTCTGGAGCAAGTTGAATTCGACGAACTGATAGGGCTTAGCCATGACGCGTGCCGGGCCGAACGCTGTTGCGACCGCCAGCGACGTCCCGGACGGGCCCGGATCGAGCCAGTGCACCCCCGTCATGCCAGGCAGCGGTACGGCGAGGATGGTCTGGCCGCGCTCGTCGATTGTGCGGCGCGGCACAATCGCGGTCGCCGTCTTCTTCTGCTGCTCGCCAAGGCTCAGCGACCAGGTCGGGCCGTCATCGATCAGCCGCGTCAATTGCTGACTCGCCAGTCGCAGACGTACCAGCGTGACCTTGCCCTCGCGGGTTACGGTCGCATCTTCGACGAGTTGCGGCAGGATGGTCTTGAAATCTGCCGGGTTGATCGTGTCGCGTGTGTCGAAGACGAGGGTGACGATCCCCGCGTCGATGAAGGCGGCCGCGCCGGTCATGCGCGGAAAGCGGAAATCGATATGGCCACCTTGTGCAGTGCCGGCCGCCTCGATCTTCACCGCCTGGGGTGTCGGGTCGATGACCGGCTGGGCGACAGCCGCAGGAGTGGTCGCGAGCTGGTTGTCGGGAGTGACGGCGGGAGCCGCTGCCGGAGCCGCAGCCGGTAAGGAAGCGGGCGTCGGCGCGGCCTTCACCGCCGCATCCGTTCCCTCCGGCAAGCTCGCCAATGTCGGTCCGGTGGTCTTGGTAGGGCGCAGGAGATCGACCGTCAGCCCGTCCTCGTCCTGGAAGTTCCTGACCTGCCAGTCCTTCGGAATCGAGAGTTCAAGCCGTGTCGCGGTCTCGTCGGTCTCGTGGGAGAGCAGCGCGACGCCGTCCGGCAGGGCGCGTTTGAGGGCTATGGGCTCGACCGCCAGCGGCTGGTCGAGGGTCAGGTTCAGAGTACCGTCCTCGAGCGCCGTCGTGAGAGCGGTCCCCGGAGGGGCCTGGAAGATCAGGCGCTCCAGCGTCGGCAGCTTGGCGCCGCGCACGATCAAGGGCTTGTTCTGGGGCCGTGGCTGGCGGGCAGCTTCCTTGACGCGGGCTTCGGCCTGCTTCAAGCGCTCCGCCATCTCGGCGATCACTTCGGGTGGCGGGCCGGGCAGCAATCCGGTCCAGTTCTCGGGCAAAAGATCGATGAAGGCCTTGTCTCCGGCCTCGATCAGATTGGCGCGGAACCTCTTGGGAAGCGCGAAGCGCATGCCGCGCCCGTCGGGGTCAAGCCGCGCCAGGGTGATGTACTCCGGCAGCTCTTTGGCGATCTTGTTGATGTCGATCTTCACCGGAGAGGCGAAGGCGACCACGAGCACGCCATTGTTGAGGCGGATGCGGGTCGGCGTCGGTTCGTCGAAGGTCAGGGCGAGGCGGCCGAAGCCCGGCGGCATGTCCTGGCCGCGCAAGGTGGCGTTGGCGGCGAGGGTCGGCTCGCACAGGCCTGCGCCGATGGCGAGCGCAGCCAATCCGATACCGAAGGCAAGGGAACGCGGGACACGCAAAACCGGAGAACTCACGCAACGCGACACGAACGGGCCGGAGCGGCCTGACCAGGCCGTCCGCCTGCTTTGGACGCTAGTCCGTCAAGGATAATGCCGGGTTAACGTGGCCTCGGGATAATATCCTTGCGGAACAACCGTTTAGAGGGGCGTCGGGATTGCGGTCTTGGAAAATCAGGGGAGCGATCGCGGACCGGTCATGGCACGGCGGCAGCCAAGCGATGATTTCCAGGGCGCACGCGATTTAGGTTTATCCGCCGGGGGCGCCCGTCGGCTTGGCGCTCGCAAGGCCAGGATCATGCCGCGCCGGCTAAAAAACTGATGCAATCATCGAGAAATTAACCATACTTCCATACTGGTCAGTAGAGGGTCGCGTTCTATCCGAAACAAGAGCTGGGTTGGAGGACGCGATGCTGATCTATGTCGGGATTTTCTATTTGTCGTGCTTCGCGGTCTTCCTGGAACTGGTCGATCGCGCTCCGGTCATGGATTGACGTTCAGCAGACGCCAAGCCATCCATCCCAGAAACCCGACCCATAAAACCGTCGCGCTGATAAAAAGCAGCGCTATCGTGATGATCATCAACCTTTGGGCGAGCGTCTTTGCCGAGGCCTGATCTGCTTGCGGCGTTCGGCTTTCAAGCGCCGGCTCGTCGTCGCCGATGCCGGCGACCAGATCATCGCTCGTAGCGGACTCCGAATTCATAAGGACGATCCTTCATTACCTGACCGTCCATGAGAGATATACAACTAATGGTTGTGTCAAGCTCGATCTTCCCCTGAAGGAATGGCCATCTGCGGCCGAGTGCGAGGCAAGGGGACGGGGCTGGCTCCAGCGCGGATCTCGCCGCAGCTTCCAAGCGAGTGCAGGATCGGCCTGAAGCCTCGGCCTGGCGGTATCGGCTCGCCTCTATTGCTTCAGGAGTTGGCGGCGGCGGCATGGACGGAATGGCCATGGCGCGCCTTGCTGCCGTCATGCCACCAGCACGCGCCGATCTCGTTCCACCAGCCGATCAGGCTGCTGACGACATGGGTCAGCGCGATCGCCAGCATGGTCGGGATCCAAAGCATCATTGGAGTCCGTGCTTGGTCCGATTGAAGGGCCGTGGCGCCCCCTTAAGTCTTTGTTAACCATGATGTATGAGGAGGCATGCCGCCTGCGGGCGCTGCCCGCTGGTGTTGCATCGGACCGGTGCGATCAGAGCAATGTCCGATCCGATTGGATCGTTCAATTGCTCTAGATTTTTGTTTTAACGCGTTTTCTCCGCGCAAACGCTTCGCGTTTGTCGCGGGGGAACCGATATCCACTTCGCTCGAAAACGCTCTACCGGCGCGGAGCGGGCGCGAAGGCCGGCAGTTCGTTACCTGGTAGCGGCACGAGTTCGGCCGTGCTGCGCTCTGGCGCGCGCGAGCTGGTGGCGAGGGCCACCGTCAGCTTCTCGGCCCGGTCGGGCGCCATGGCGGCGAGCACGTCGGACATCTTGCGCGGGTTCATCTGCTGGACAACCGGCAGCAGCACGTCGAGGCTGAGGCGATCGAAGACGCGTGCTGCGTCCTTCGGCTTCATCGTCTCATACATGATCACGAGATTCCTGATCGCCTTGAGTTCGTCCTCTGCGGGCTTGCGCTTGGGGCCGTCGACCTTGTCTTCGAGCTGCTTCAGGTCGCCGACGCGGCCATCGAGCTTCTTCTCGGCGGTGTCGAGCAGGCGTTCGCGCATCTCCAGTTCGCGAATCCGGGCATCAATCTCTTCGCGCCGCTCGCCGAGGCGTTCGAGAATGGCCCGCTCGGCGGGAGAGGCAACCTTGGCCGTGCCGTTGACGACGCCGGCCTTGTTGTTGGGGTTGGCGGCGCGCGCCGCATCGGCCTTGGCTTCCGCCTCGGCCTTCTCCTGTTCTTTCTTCGGATCAGGCTTGTCGACCGAGCCGGTCGTCTCCGGGTCGCGCAGGACGCGATCGGGTGCATGTGCCTCGGCGATCACCTTGGCGAGGGCCCAGACCTGGGGCTCCGGCTTCACTGGGCGAGTACTGTCGGAGGAAAAGACACTCGCGCTTGACGGCACCTTCCCCGGATAGGGCTCCGCCGTCCAGGCAAGCAGTTTCAGCGCCAGGAGACCCATGGCGCCGAGAATCACTGCCGGAAAGAGGCGGGGCCTTTCGATCACGCGGCCTGGCCTTCCAGGCGCCGGGCGGCGCGGGCGCGGATGGCGGCTGCGGATTCGGCGGCGCTGGTCATGCGCGAAATCGGGGTGGGCTCGGGCGCTGGCGGTTCCGGGGCTTTCGGCGCGACCAGCGTGGCGGCGCTGACGATCTGCGAGATCCGCTCCATCACGGTCTGGCCGGCTTCGATCTGGGCGGCGAGGTCGGCGGCGTAGCGCTCGGCGGTGCGCAGGCGCTCGGCCAGGGTGCGGTCGCAGTCGCCCAGCGTCAGCTTCAACCCGGCGATGGCGCGCTCGGCGGTATCGGTCGCCGAGATCAGCGCGCCGACGGTCTGGCGCATGGCGCCTTCGTCGGCCTTGAGCCGCTCGATGCGCCTGGCCAGTACGTAGCAGGTGATGATGGTCGCGACGAGGAGGCTTGCGACGAGGGCATCGGCGATGAGGGTGATCGTCATGGCTTGGTATATCCGCGTCAGGAGGGGGAACCGAGATGGCTCGTGGCGCTGTCGAAGGCGGCGATCGTGGTCTTGGAGCGGCGCAGCGGGCTGACGACCTGAACGGCGATCTTGTCATCGACGCGTCCGATCCGGCCCTCGCTGACGATGAAGTCGCCGCAGCGCAGTGCGACTGTCGAATCGGGCCTGGCGTCGAACATCAAAGTGTCGCCGATCTCGAGTTTCATCACCCGCTTCAGCGGCATCTGCGTCTCATGGAGCACGCAGGTCACGGCGACGTCGGTCTGCCAGACCTCGGTCGCCAGATGGTTTTCCCAGATCGCATCGCGCCCGAGCTTCTCACCCATGAAGCTTTCGAGCAGCAATTCGCGGATCGGCTCGATCGTGGCGTAAGGCAGCAGCAGATGCAGGCAGCCGCCCCGGCCTTCCATGTCGAATTTGAGCTCGACGCGGATGGCGGCGTTGGCGGGGCGGGAGATCGAGACGAAGCGCGGATTGGACTCGATGCGATCGACCGTGAAGCGCACGGGCGAGAGCGGTTTGAAGGCGGCTTCGGCATCACTCAGGATCAGCGCGATGACGCGCTTGAGCATGTTGATCTCGATCGAGGTGAAAGGGCGGCCATCGACGCGCGGCGCCGGCTGGCCGCGCTTGCCGCCGAACATCGTGTCGAGCACAGAATAGATCAGCGAGGACTCAATCGTGATCAGGCCGAAATTGTCCCACTCCTCGGCCTTGAACACCGAGAGCATGGCGGGCAGCGAGATCGAATTGATGTAGTCGCCGAAGCGCACCGAGCGGATGCTCTCCAGCGAGACCTCGACATTGTCGGTGAAGAAATTGCGCAGGCTGGTCGAGAGCAGGCGCACGAGACGCTCGAAGATGATCTCGAGCATCGGCAGGCGTTCATAGGCGACCGAGCCGGAATCGACGATGGCCTGGATGCCGTTGCGGGCGTCCCTGTCGTCGCCGATGGAGAAACCGAGCATCGTGTCGATTTCGTCCTGCGACATCAGGCGGTCGGTGCCGCCATCCTGTTCGCCTTCCTCCATCAGCATGTCGGGCATGGTCGCCCATTCGGCCGCCATCCCTTCCGGGCTGAGGGGCTCGTTCTTGGGCTTGCCGGCGAGGTCGAGGTCGTCGTTGCTCATGTCTTCGTCGTCATCCCGGCTGGTGCGCGGAGCCCGGAGGGCTCACTGCACCAGCAATTCCTTGAACAGCACCGCGTCGATCTTGGCCGGATAGACCGTGACGTTGACGCGACGCAGCAATTCTTCCTTGAGGCGATACATGCCGGCCGAACCTTCCAGATCGGCCGGGCGCAATTCGCGCATGAACACCTGGAAAGCGTCCTCGACACGCGGCAGCAGGGGCTTGATCTCCTCGGAGACCTTGGCGTCAGCGATCTCGAGCACGACCTTGACCTTGATGATCGGCTGGCGGTCCTGCTGACCGCCCGGCGAGATACCGATCATCATGTCCCTCATCTCGACGAAGCTCGCCGGCTTCTTGGCGGCCTTCGCATGTTCGGCCGCTGCGATCTGCTCCGGGGAGGGCTGCTTCAGGAAGAAGAACCAGCCGCCGCCGAGCCCGGCGAGCAGCAGCACGGCGCCGACGATCATGATCAGCTTCTTCTTGCCGGCCTTGGAGGCTTCGCCGCCTTCGGCACCCTCTTCGTCCGTCTTTCCGGTCTTCTTCGACATCGCAGCACCGCCTCGGGCTGGGCGCGTGCGGCATCGATGCCCTGCTCCCTGACATTACCCTGATCAATCACGGTTAACGCGTCGTTAAGGACGGCAAATCTTGCCGGGTCATTTCTGCCCGAAGTCCCGAATTTGCCGGGCCGCGCAATGCCGTAGAAATCCAAAATATATATTATAAATCAATATGTTGGTTGATTTTAACCATGTTGGCACAGCGCTTGCGGCTGTGGTGCTGCGATGGCTGCGCTGGGGAGCGTCGAAGCGATCGCGGGACAATTCGGGAGACCATGCCGTGGAGAACGCGCTTCTCGTCGGCCTATCGCGTCAAATGGCTTTGGCGCGCGAGCTGGATGTCATCGCCAACAACCTGGCGAATACCGGCACGAACGGCTTCAAATCGCGCTCGGCGCGCTTCAATGAATTCATCATGCCTGTCGCCAGCGCCGAGACCTTTCCGAGCGGCGACCGGCGGCTCTCCTATGTCATCGACAAGGGCACGCCGATCGACCTGTCGCAGGGCGCGCTGGAGCGCACCGGCAACCCACTCGACGTCGCGCTGCGCGAGGACAACTACCTCGTGGTCCAGACGCCGAACGGCCAGCGCTACACCCGCGCAGGTTCGCTGAGCCTGAACCAGCAGGGCGAGCTCGTGACCCAAGGCGGGCAGCAGGTGCTGGGCGAGGGGGGGCCGATCCGCTTCAGCAACACCGAGACCAATTTCAGCATCGCCGTCGACGGTACCGTCTCCAGCGATCAAGGCGTCCGCGGCAAGCTCAGGCAGGTCCGCTTCAACAATCCGCGTGCGCTGAGCAGCGACGGCAACAACCTGTTCGCCTCGGCGACGCCGCCGCTGCCGGCCGGGCCGCAGGCCAGGCTCGAGCCCGGTGCGATCGAGGGCTCGAATGTGAAGGCCATCATCGAGATGACCCGCCTGATGGAGGTCCAGCGCTCCTATCAGGGCATCGCTAACATGATGACCAAGACCGACGAACTGCGCACCAAGGCGATTTCTCGCCTGGCCGATCAGCAAGCCTGAACCGGGGAAGGAGCAAGCCAATGCGCGCCCTGCAGACAGCCGCCACCGGCATGATGGCCCAGGAACTCAACGTCCAGGTCATCTCCAACAACATCGCCAACGTGCGCACCACCGGCTACAAGCGCCAGACCGTGCATTTCCAGGATCTTCTCTACGAGAACTTCCGGCGCGCGGGCTCGGCCACCTCCGACCAGAACACGATGGTTCCGGCCGGCACCTTCATCGGCTCCGGCGTGAAGACGACATCGACCGGGCGCATCATGAGCCAGGGCAACCTGTCCTCGACCGAGAAGCAGTACGACGTCGCCATCAGGGGCGAGGGCCTCTTCAAGATCCGCATGCCCGATGGCCGCACGACCTATTCGCGTGACGGCTCCTTCGATCTCGACGCCCAGGGCCAGCTCGTGACCCGGGACGGCTATACGGTCGAGCCCGGCATCACGGTTCCGAACAACGCGACCAGCGTCAGCATCAATGCGCAGGGCACGGTCGAGGTCCAGCTTCCCGGCCAGACCGCGCCGCAGACGCTGGGCCAGCTCCAGCTCACCCGCTTCGTCAACAAGGTCGGGCTCGAATCGATCGGCGACAACCTGTTCGTCGAGACGGCGGCCTCGGGTCCGGCGATCGATGGTGTCGGCGGCGGCGAGGGCTTCGGCACGCTGCAGCAGAACTATCTCGAAGAAGGCAACGTCCAGGCCGTGACCGAACTCACCACGCTGATCGCGGCTCAGCGCGCCTATGAGATGAACTCCAAGGTCATCACTGCCGCCGACCAGATGATGTCGGCGACGACGTCGATGTTCCGCGGTTAGGGCTGAGGATGCGCGCCATGATCCGCTTATCGACCCTCTTCGCTACCGTCGCGCTGGCTGGTACGGCGTTCGCCGCCCAGCCCCATCCAGTCGCTCGCGCCGGGGCCGTGGCAGCTATCGTCACACCCGCGCCGCAACAGCCGCCGGCTCCGACGCCGGTGCGCAAACCCTTCCTGCGTCCCGAACTCACGCTCACGAGCGAGCTCGTCAGCTTCGGCGATCTGCTCTCGGGATTGCCGAGCGAGGCCGCCGCGACCCCGGGCTTCCGGGCACCGGCACTCGGCGAGACCGGCACGATCCAGGTCAGCCGCATCATGGAGGCCGCGCGCGCCGCCGGCATCATTCGTGATGCCGGCGACATCGAGAGCCATGGCTTCGCGCAGGTGATCGTGACCCGCGCAGCGCGCCGCCTGATGGCGTCCGATCTCGAGGCGGCGGTCAAGACCGGCCTCCAGGAGCGTTTCGGGGTCGATGCCCGGGCGCTGGCGCTTGCGATCGACGGCGGCGCGCCGGCGATCGCGATCGAGCCCGAATTGACCGGCGACGTGACGGTGCTCGATCTCGGCTATGACGTCCGCTCGCGCCGGGTGCAGGCCCGGCTGATCGTGCCGGGCAGCGCGGCGATGCGCCTGAAGCCCATCCGCATCACCGGTCAGATGGTCGACACCGTCGAGGTCGTCGTGCCTCGCCGCAGCATCGCCCGAGGAGAAACGCTGAGCGCGACTGACGTCGTGGTCGAGCGCCGTCCACGCGATGGGCAGGCGACCGAACTCATCGGCGACGCGAAGGCGGCCATCGACAAGGTGGCGCGGCGTGCGCTCAATGTCGGCATGCCGCTGCGCGTCGGCGACGTACAGCGCGAGGAGATCGTCGGGAAGGGCGATCTCGTCACCATCGTCTACGCAGCGCCCGGCCTGCTCATCTCGATGCGCGGCAAGGCCGGCGAGGCCGGTGCGATGGGCGATGTCGTCACCGTCACCAATCCTCAATCCAAGCGCGTGCTGCAAGGCACGGTCAGCGGGCCCGGGCGGGTTTCCGTCCAGAGCTCTGCCGTCGGCCGTGTCGCCAGCGCTCCTTGATCCAGACAGTTGCGGACCCTGATCATGACCACACGCATTCTCGTCAGACTTTCCGGGCTCCTTGCCCTCGGTGTCGCTCTCAGCGCCTGCGGCGCGGCCGACCGGCTCGCCAATGTCGGCCAGGCGCCAGCCCTCTCCGCGATCGAGGACCCAACGGCGGTGAAGGGCTACAAGCCCGTGCAGATGCCGATGCCGGCGGTGGAGCATGCCTCCTTCGCGCCGAACTCGCTCTGGCGCACCGGCTCGCGCGCCTTCTTCAAGGATCAGCGCGCGCGGATGGTCGGCGATCTTGTGACGGTCAAGGTCAAGGTCACCGACAAGGCCCAGCTCGACAACACGACCAAGCGCAGCCGCAAGAACGGCGAGGATGCGGGCGCCGACAACATCCTCGGCTACGAGAACAAGCTGCCCAACGGAGCCACCGCCGGCTCGCTGCTGAAGCTCGATTCGACCGCTTCAAGCGAGGGCGTCGGCTCGGTGCGCCGCGCCGAGACCCTGGCGACGAATGTCGCCGCCGTGGTCACGCAAACCCTGCCCAACGGCAATCTGGTGATTGAGGGCAAGCAGGAGATCCGGGTCAATTTCGAAGTGCGCGAGCTGATCGTCGCCGGTGTGATCCGACCCGAGGACATCGAATCGGACAACACCATCGATTCGACCAAGATCGCCCAGGCCAGGATCGCCTATGGCGGGCGCGGCCAGCTCACCGATGTCCAGCAGCCGCGCTATGGCCAGCAGGTCATGGATATCCTGCTGCCCTTCTAAAGGCGTCGCGCAGATCTCACGAAGTCCCGGCCGGCGTGGAACGCTCCCCGCTTATTCCCGCGCTGGCCGGCCGGCGGTCTCTCCCGAGCCGCCGGCTCTTATCGCCAAGAGCCGGATGATTTCAGCTGGGCTCACGAAGTGATCCCAGCTGAAATCTGAATCCGTCTCTCATCTAAAAGTGAGAGCAGGATCAATGCGAAAAACCGGTGCCCACTTTTTCGCATCCTGCTCGAGAGCAGTTTCCGATCCGATTGGATCGTTCAACAGCTCTATCTCTTTGTTTTGACGCGTTTTCTTCATGCGAACCGGTATCCACTTCGCTCGAAAACGCTCTAGTGAGAGTGGTAGACGAGAGACGGCTTCCCGCCTTTCGTCACCCGGCTCTCGTCCCGGCCGCCCGCCACGCTCCCCAAGCTCACAAGGCTGGCGGCCAGAAAGAAGCCCCGCGCCTCCCGCGCGGGGCTTTTGCCTGCAAATCAAAAAAGGCCCTCCGCGCGTCGCGGAAGGCCTTCGGCATGGCTGCGAAGCAGGCCTTGGCTAATCGTCGCGGAACACACGCTCATTGCGCTCGTGACGTTCCTGCGCTTCCAGCGAGAGCGTTGCGATCGGCCGGGCCTCGAGGCGCTTCAGGGAGATCGGCTCGCCGGTGTCCTCGCAATAGCCATAGGAGCCTTCATCGATGCGGGCGATGGCGGATTCGATCTTGGCGATCAGCTTGCGCTGGCGATCGCGGGCGCGCAGCTCGATGGCGCGGTCGGTTTCCGAGGAGGCGCGGTCGGCGATATCGGGATGGTTCTCGCTTTCGCTCTGCAGAGTGACCAGGGTTTCTTTTGCTTCCTTCAGAATCTCATTCTTCCAGGACAAAAGCTTGCCGCGGAAATACTCGCGCTGCCGCTCGTTCATGAACGGCTCGCTGTCGGTGGGTTTGTAGTCCGCTTCGAGAATGATTTGCTTCGACATAGGCGCACTCTCTGAGTTGGTCGTCTCGGCACGCCCACCGACTCTGCCGTGGGAGGCCCGCCGATTTCGCGCCCTTATAGCGAGGGACATGGGCAGTAACAATCACCGCTGCGCGTCTTCAACCGCTTCCGTCAACACATTGCCTCGACTGGGTGACAGAGCGCCGAAACAGGCGTTTTCTACCCCTGATTCTTGCCCTTTCTTCAAGGCGGCGGTGCCAGGGTGGGAGGCTGCCCGCCTCGGCAGGTCCCGTTGATACGGCTGCAGGGATGAGGATGGCGGTAGAATCAGCCTGGGCTTGCGATTCTTCCGCTGGCCCGAGACGCGGCCGGGACCGCTGCGATGCTTTCAGAACTGGAAGTAGATGAACTCGTAATTGGCGTCGTCGCCGATCTTGAACAGGACGATGACGAAGAGGAGCGCCGCAATCAACGCGATCCAGCGCGCTGGGGGCAGCCGGTGCACGAGCGTCCAGGCCGTGGGGCCCAGAAAGGCGAAGGCGGCCGCCGGCAGCAGCGCGCGCCATTTGAAGCCCGTCCCCGTCGGAGCCAGGCCGATCAGCCCCTTATAGATCGCCAATGCCGCCTCAAAACTCGTGGCGCGGAAGAGCACCCAGCACAGCATGACGAAGACGAAGGTCAGGAGCCAGCTGAGCGGCTTGGGCATCGGCAGTTCGGCGCGTCGCCAGAGCAGCGCCACGATCAGGGCGAGCCCATGGGCGATGCCCCAGGCGACATAGGTGAGCCCGGCGCCGTGCCAGAGCCCTCCCAGTGCCATGGTCGCAAACAGCGCCCAGATCTGGGTCGGCAGGCCATGCCGCGAGCCGCCGAGCCAGATGTAGAGATAGTCGCGCAGGAAGCGCGACAGCGTCATATGCCAGCGCCGCCAGAAATCCTGGATGCTCGTCGAGCGATAGGGCGCCTCGAAATTCTGCGGCAGCACGATGCCGAAGAGCAGCGCCAGCCCGAGCGCCATGTCGGTGTAGCCGGAAAAGTCGAAATAGATCTGGAAGGTGAAGGCGAGCATGCCTTGCCAGGCCTCAGCCATGCTGACGACCTTGCCGACGGCGGCGGCCGCGAAGACCGGGTTGGCGTATTCGGCCAGCGGGTCACCGAGCAGCACCTTCTTGGCGAGGCCGGCGCTCAGCAGCATCAGGCCGCGCGCGACCCGCTCGGCCGCATCCGGCCGCTGATAGGGCCGCTCCTCGAACTGGTGCATGATCTCGCGCCAGCGCACCAACGGCCCCGCCAGCACTTGCGGGAAGAAAGCGATGTAGAGCGCGTAGCGCACCAGATCGTAGCGCGGCGCCTCGCCGCGCCTGAGATCGGTCAGGTACATGACGTGGTGGAAGGTGAAGAAGGAGATGCCGAGCGGCAGCGTGAGATCGAGCCGCGGCGTCGCAAGTCCTGGAATCATCCCAGCGAGATCAGCGAAGAAGTTGACGTACTTGAACAGCGCAAGCGCGGCGAGGTTCAAAACGATCGCCAGCGTGATCAGCGCGCCCGCCTTGGTCTGCTGGAACGCCTCGGCGATGAGCCAGTTCAGCCCGATCGAGAGCGCCAGCAACGGTACGAAGCGCCAGTCCCAATAGCCGTAGAAGGCGAAGGACAGCGCCACCAGCACGGGCAGCCGCCACTGCGGTGCAAAGCGCTCGGCGAGCCAATGCAGGCCGAGTGCAAGCGGCAGGAAGCCGAGCAGGAAAGCGAAGGAGTTGAAGAGCATCAGGCGAGGGGCGGCGCTTTCATGACGGTCGCCTTAGACGATTACATCAGGTGTGTCATTCTGCCGTGCATAGCGCGTCCGGCCGGGATAGCCGGGTAAGCCAGGATAGCGGATCTGTTTTATCTCTCGGGTCTTCCGTTCAAGTTTGTAATTATTATAATTTATGGCTTATACCTTGATTGTTCTAAGTAAATAATATTCGGAATTGAAGTTTATGTTGGATTTTTAGTCATATCGCCATTAGGGCTTCGCTCGCCGACGCGGATGTCGCGCGTTAGGCAGGTCCCTTTGTTCAGATATGTCGGCTTTGAGCGGATTCCTTGTCTTTGGGGTTTTGGGGCTTGCCTGGTTCGTGACCAGTGCGACCGGCTTCGTGTCACCCTTTCTTCTGCCGGGGCCCGTCACGGTGGCACAGGCAGGCTGGCAGCTCATCCAGGATGGCTCGCTCGCCAAACACGCTGCGATCAGCCTCCAGCGCGTCGGCCTCGGCTACGGATTGTCGGTCATTCTCGCGTTGCCGCTGGCGCTGCTGTTTGGGCTGTTGCCGCGCCTGCGCTCCTTCTGCGAGCCCGCGCTCGAATTCATGCGCCAGATCCCGCCGTTGGCACTGCTGCCGCTGCTGATTCTCTGGCTCGGCATCGGCGAGGTGCAGAAGGTTGGCGTTATCGTGCTGTCTTGCTTCTTTCCGATCTTTCTCGGAGCGCTCGGCGGCATCGCCCAAGCTGATCCGAAGCTGATCGAGGTCGGGCGCATCTGCGGCCTGAGCCGGCGGGAGATCCTGACGCGCATCGTTCTGCCGGCTTCCCTGCCGGCGCTGGTGGTCGGGCTGCGGATTGCGCTCGGCTATAGCTGGCGGGCGTTGGTCGGGGCCGAACTGATCGCTTCGAGTGCGGGGCTCGGCTATCTGATCATCGACGCCCAAAACATGGCGCGGACCGACATCGTGCTCGTCGGCGTGCTGGTCATCGGCGTGCTCGGGCTTATCGCCGATGCGCTGGCGCGCGCCGCCTTGCGCAGATCGGCGCCGTGGCTGCGCTCGCAGCTGGAGCTCGGCCGTGTTTGAAGCGCGCAACCTGGGTCTGCGCTATACGGTCGGCGAGCGGGAGTTCGCGGCGCTGGAGGGCGTTGACCTCAGCCTGCCTCGCGGCGGCTTCACCACCATCGTCGGGCGCAGCGGCTGCGGCAAGACCACGCTGCTGCGGCTGCTGGCCGGACTGGCGGAACCGAGCGATGGCGAACTGCGCTTCGAGGGCGGTGGTCGCCCCCGCATCGGCTACGTCTTCCAGGAGCCGCGGCTGATGCCTTGGCTCAGCGTCGCCCGCAATGTCGGCCTGGGCCTCGTGGGCCGCCTCGACAAGGGGCTGCTGGTGCGCCGCGTCACGGAGGCGCTGCAACTCGTCGGCCTGTCCGGCTTCGCCGAGGCGACGCCGGACCAGTTGTCCGGCGGCATGGCCCAGCGCGTCGCGCTTGCGCGCGCCCTCGTGCTCGAACCCGACCTGTTGCTGCTCGACGAGCCTTTCGGCGCGCTCGACGCCTTCACCCGCCGCAGCTTGCAGATGGAGCTGGTCGAGATCTGGCGGGCGCGGGGCACGACGATCGTCTTCGTCACGCATGATGTCGAGGAAGCCGTGCTGCTGGGGCAGGCGGTCGCCGAACTCTCCGAAGGTCGGCTCGTCGGCCTGCATCGGGTCGATCTTCCCTATCCGCGCGACGCCACCGATCCCGCTCTGCTCGCCCATCGCCGCACCGTGCTGGAGCGGCTGCTCGAAACAGGGCCAAATTCTCACCTCAAGGAAACCGTGCCATGAGATTTCTGAAGCTCTTCGTCGCCGCGGCAATGCTCGCGACGTCGCCGATGATCGCCGCCCATGCCGCCGACAAGCCGGCAAGCGTGCGCGTGACCTATGTCACCTCGCCCTTCAACGTGCCCTCGATCATCATGCGCAAGAAGGGCTTCCTCGACGATGCCTTTGGCGCGCTCGGCGTCAAGACGGAGAATCCGGAGATCACCTCGGGTGGTGCGCAGATTCAGGCGCTTGCGGCCGGCGCCATCGATATCGCCAGCGTGCTCGGCGGCACCTCGGCGATCCTGGGTCGTGCCAACGGTATCGATCTCAAGGTCATCGCCGCCTATTCGCGCTCGCCCAAGGCCTTCTTCGTGATGACCGGTGCGAATGGCCCCGGCAGCATCGAGGCGCTCAAGGGCAAGAGCGTCGCCGGGCCGAAAGGCACGACGCTCAACCAGCTCCTCGCGGCGGCGCTCGCTTCCAAGGGCATGAAGCTGACCGATGTCGAGTATCTCAACATGGACCTGCCGGCTGCGCGCGCCGCGCTGCTCGCCGGGAAGGTCGATGCTGCGACGCTGGCCGGTGCCAATGCGCTGCAGGTGGAGGCGGCCGGCGGGCGCATCCTCGCGAGCGGAGAGGGGCTGATCGCGCCGATCTCGGTGATTGCCGTCCGCAGTGCCTTCCTGCGGGAGCAGCCCACTCTGGTTGCGGCCTATCTCGCCGCCCATCGCAAGGCGCTCGACTTCATGCGCGACAATCCCGAGGAGGCTTTGAAGATCGCGGCCGAGGACCAGAAGATCTCGACCGATGACGCGCGCAAGCAGCTGCCCTGGTACGATTTCACTCTGGCGATGACCGATCGCGACATCGAGAACCTCGCGGGCGACCAGCGCTTCATGGTCGAGGCCGGAATGCTGCAGAAGACGATCGACATCCGTGCCGACCTAATCGACCCGCTGGCGTTCAAGCCGTGAACGACGTCGCCCTGCTCGATTGCGAACAGGCCGAGGGCGGCGTCCAGGATCTCATCCGCGACCTTGTCCTGGGGCCGTGCATCGCTCTGCTGCCGCTCTACGATCTGGAGCGGACCGATCTCGCCGCCTTTCGCGGCTTGCTGGTCGGCCTCCATGCCGACCAGCGCTATCTTTCCTCGCGCCGGGTCCAGCTCGAAGGCTTCCTGGCGCAGGGCGGGACGATCGTGGTCTGCGGCCATGTCGGCCATCCTTTCCTGGCGGAACTCAATCCCTTCGCGCCGATCCCGAACTATCGCGTCGAGGATCTCGAAGTGAACCGCGAAGCAGCGCACCCGGTCTGGGAGGGGGTCGAGATGGAACATCTGTCGCGCCGCCGGGGCGTGGCGGGTTTCTACGGCCGCGGCTCGAACCCGCCGCCGCCGGGCGCGCGCGTGCTCAACAGTCTCGGGCCCGGCCGCCACCCGGTCGATTTCGAGTGCCGGCCGGCGGTTGGCGGGCGGCTATTGGTCCATGCGGGGGCGGATCTCTGGGGCTATCACGGCTCCGGCTCGACCGCGGACCGGATCATGCCGCAACTGCTCGACTGGATCACGGCCCCAATGGAGGCCTGGTGATGCTGGCGCTGCTCGAGGGTGGAACCTATTTCCACAAAGAGGCGATCGAGGGCGAGCGCCTGACAGGACGCTTCGACCGCACGATATACGCACCAGAACTCGATGCCGCCGCTCTCGCCGGGTGCGACGCGCTGATTGTCGCTGACCGCATTCATCCTGCCGTGCTGCGGCGCAAGCGGCCGCTCCTGCTGAGCTATCTCGCGGCGGGCGGTACGCTGATCGTGCTGGGCGAAAACCGGGCGCAGGACTGGGCGCCGGGCGTCGCCTGGGAGTTCAGGCCGACGAATTTCTGGTGGTGGCTGGAGAAGGGAGCCGATCCGGGCCACCGCATCGTCGCGCCGGAGCACGAGGTCTTCCGCCATGTCGGCATGGGCGAATTGGTCTGGCACTATCACGGGCTGCTGACGCCGCCGCCGGGCGCGACCTCGCTGGTCGAGATCACGCCGGAGGGGGATCCGCAAGGCAAGGGCGGCTCGATCCTCTACGACCACCGCAATGTCGGCGGTGGGCCGGGCCGGATGATCGTGACCACGCTCGACCCGTTCTATCACCATGGCAGCTTCTTCATGCCGGCGGCGTCACGCTTCCTCGGCAAGCTGCTCGACTGGACGGACGAGGCGTTTCGGGCGTCGCGCTGAGCACGCGACGCCTCTCACCGCGGAATATTGTCGTGCTTGCGCCAAGGTCGCTGGACGTTCCAGGGGCGCAGCCTCGGCATCGCGCCGAACTTGCTGGCGCGGCGGCGTGATCAGCACGCCCGCCTTGGTCTGCTGGAACGCTTCGGCGATGAGCCGGTTCAGTCCGACCGAAGGCGCCCAGCAATCGCCGAGCATTGCATGCCTATTTAATCAATCGATTGATTAAATAGAGCTTCTGCGCTAGGCAAGACGGATGAAAGTAGCCCCCGACAACGACCAAGGCGCCCGCGAGGCGCTGATGCGCGCCGGGCTCGACCTGTTCGGGCGGCACGGCTTTGATGCGAGCTCGATCCGCCAGATCGCGCAGGCGGCCGGAGTCAACAGCGCCGGCATCGCCTATCATTTCGGTGGCAAGGACGGGCTGCGTCAGGCCTGCGCCGCGGCCATCGTCGCCACGATGAAGGAACGGGTCTTCGGGGCCGCTGCGACCATGCCGCCGCTGGAAGGGCTCCCGCCGGAGGCGGCGGTGGAGCTTTTGGTTGCGGTCGTGAGCCGGGTTACGGCCTTCGCGGCACGCTCGCCGGAGAGCGAGACCATCGCCCGCTTCGTCGTGCGCGAGATGATGGAGCCGACCTCGGCGTTCGAGACGCTCTATGAGGGGCTGGTCGGCCCGGTCCATGGCCGTCTCTGTACGCTCTGGGCTGTCGCGACCGGCCTGGAGGCCGAGGCACAGGCGACCAAGCTCGCCGTCTTCGCGATGGTCGGACAGGTGCTTTATTTCCGGCTGGCCCGGCCGGCCGTGATGCGGCGCATGGGCTGGAGCGACATCGGCGAGGCCGAGAGTGAGGCGATCGCCACCGTCATCCGCGCCAATGTCCGGGCCAGCATCGCCGCCATGTGGGAGGGACAGCCATGATCACTGAATTCATCTGTTCTTTTGGCATCGCCGCCTCACTCGCCTTCTGCGGACCACCGACGACGCGCATCGCTGGCTATGTCGAAGGCGAATATGTTCGCCTCGGCCCGATCGATACCGCCAGGATCGAGAGCGTCGCGGTCAGGCGCGGCGAGCGCGTCGCGCCCGGTGCCGTCGTCGCGGTGCTGCAGACCGATGATGCGCAAAATGCCGTCGCGGAGAGCGATGCCCGATTGGTGCAGGCCAAGGCCCAGCTTGCTAATCTGCTCAGTGGCCGGCGGCCGGAAGAGATCGCCGTGATCGAGGCGAGCGCGGCCTCCTCCAGGGCGCAGGAGCGCGAGGCCGACCGGGCGCTGGAGCGGCGGCAGGACCTTTTTCGCCGCGGCGTCTCGACCCAGGCCGATCTCGACCAGGCGCAGACGGCGCGCGACGTCGCGGCAGCAAATGTACGCCAGAGCGCTGCCAATCTCGCGGTCGCCCGGTTGCCGGCGCGCGAGGAGGAGATCAAGGCGGCGCAGAATCAGGTGACGCAGGCGCAGGCCGCTCTCGACCAGGCGAAATGGCGCCTGTTGCAGCGAAGGCTCGTTGCGCCGGCGGCCGGGATCGTCACCGACCTCGTGCGCTATCCCGGCGAACTCGCGGGGCCGGCGGCGCCGGTGCTGACCTTCCTGCCGGACGGGGCGATCAAGCTGATGGTCTACGTGCCGGAGGCGCTGCTGGCCGGCACCCGTGTCGGGACGCAGCTCGATGTCCGGTGCAGCGGCTGTCCGTCCGGTCTGTCCGCCACCGTGTCCTATGTCGCGCAGGAGCCGGAATTCACGCCGCCGGTGATCTATTCGGCCGAGACCCGGCAGAAGCTGGTCTATCTGGTCGAGGCCCGGCCGGAAGGCGCGCAGGCGGCGAAGCTTCAGCCGGGGCAGATCATCGATGTCGTGCTGCGGGGCCGACGATGAACGTCATCGAGGTCAAGGGGCTGACCAAGCGCTTCGGTACCCGCACCGTCGTCGACAATGTCGATCTCACGGTCGCGACGGGCGAGATCGTCGGCTTCCTCGGCCCCAACGGCTCGGGCAAGACGACGACGATCCGGCTGATCTGCGGGCTGCTGACGCCCGATGCCGGCGAGGGCACGGTGCTCGGTCTCGATGTCAGGCGCGACAGCGCCGCGATCAAGCGCCAGGTCGGCTACATGACGCAGAAATTCTCCTTCTACGAGGATCTGACGATCGAGGAGAATCTGACCTTCGTCGCGCGGCTCTACGAGCTGAAGCCTGTGCACGACGCAGTGGCGCGGACGCTCGATGGCCTTGGCCTGACCTCGCGCAAGGACCAGCTCGCCGGCACGCTGTCTGGCGGCTGGAAGCAGCGGCTGGCACTCGCCGCCTGCATCATGCACCAGCCGAAACTGCTCCTGCTCGACGAGCCGACGGCCGGCGTCGATCCCAAGGCGCGGCGCGAGTTCTGGGATGAAATCCACAGGCTCGCCAGTGACGGCCTGACGGTGCTCGTCTCGACGCATTACATGGACGAGGCCGAGCGCTGCCACCGCATCGGCTACATCGCCTATGGCAAGATGCTGGCCACTGGTACGGTCGAGGAGGTGGTGCAGGGCTCGGGCCTGATCACCTTCGTCGTGCATGGCACATTGACTGCAGCCCAGATCCGCGAACTCTCAGTGGTCGATGGCGTCGAGCAGGTCGCGCCGTTCGGTACGACGCTGCATGTCGTCGGCAGCGACAGGGGCAAGCTCGAGGCAGCGCTGGCGCCGCTCAAGGCGCAGCAAGGGGTCAGCGTCGAGCCCGGCGAGACCAGCCTCGAGGACGTCTTCATCAAGTTCATGACCGGTGCCCAGGCGAGGGCGGCATGAGCGCGATGGCCATCAGCAATGTGCTGTCCCTGGGGCGGCTTGGTGCCATGCTCGCCAAGGAGTTCGTGCAGATGCGGCGCGACCGCATCACCTTTGCGATGATGCTCGCGGTGCCGATCGTGCAGTTGCTCCTGTTCGGCTACGCCATCAATAACGACCCCAAGGGCCTGCCGGCGGCGGTGCTGGCGCTCGGCCAGGACCGCTACACCCGCTCGGTCGTCGCCGCGCTGCAGGTCTCGGGCTATTACCGGTTCGGCCGGCAGCCGGAGAGCGCGGCTGAGGCCGAAAGCCTGATGGCGCGCGGCGCGATCTCCTTCCTCGTCACCATCCCCAGCGATTTCGGCGCCCGGGTCGAGCGTGGCGACGAGCCGCGTATCCTGGTCGAGGCCGACGCGACCGATCCAGCGGCGTCGAGCGGCGCAGTCTCAGCCCTCCAGACCATCGCCGGCCGAGCTCTGACCCGAGCCCTCGGCAATGAGGAGGCGGTACGCGAGCAGAGCCAGAGCGCGCTCTCCTTCATCGTGCATCGGCGCTACAATCCCGAAGGCATCACCCAGTACAACATCGTCCCCGGCCTGCTCGGCGTCATCCTGCAGATGACGATGGTGATGATGACCTCGATGGCGCTCACCCGCGAGATCGAGCGCGGCACCATGGAGAACCTGCTGGCGATGCCGGCGACGCCGACCGAGATCATGCTCGGCAAGGTTCTGCCCTATCTCGCCGTCGGCAGCGTCCAGGTAGCGGTCGTGCTCAGCGCCGCGAAACTGCTGTTCGGCGTGCCGTTTCTGGGGAGCCTGCTGCTGCTGCTCACCTGCGTGCTGATTTTCGTGCTGGCGCTCGTCCTGCTCGGCTACACGATCTCGACCCTGGCGCGGACGCAGTTGCAGGCGATGCAGCTGACTTTTTTCTTCTTCCTGCCATCGCTGCTGCTCTCAGGCTTCATGTTTCCGTTCGCCGGCATGCCGGGCTGGGCTCAGGCGATCGGCGAGCTGTTCCCGCTGACGCATTTCCTGCGGGTCATCCGGGCGATCATGCTGAAGGGCGCGGGCCTCGACGATGTCGGCGTCGAGGTGTTCTGGCTCTCCGTCTTCGTGCCCGTCTATGCCGGGCTCGCGCTGATGCGATTCCGGAGCACGCTGGATTGAGGCAAGAGGGAGGCGGGTACGGCTTCATGTAGCTTGCAAAAGGATAGTAACTGCTTTAGCTCGGGTGCACCATGCAACCGAAGCTCGTTCCGCTTGCCGAATGCCCCTGCGCCCGCACAGTCGAGACTGTTGGCGAATGGTGGAGCATCCTGATTCTGCGCGATGCCTTGCAGGGTTTCACGCGCTTCGACGAATTCCAGCGCAGCCTCGGCATCGCGCCGAACATGCTGGCGCGGCGGCTTAAGCATCTGACCGAGAGCGGGCTGTTCGAGCGGCGGCTCTACCAGCCGCGGCCGCAGCGCTACGAATACGTCTTGACCGCGAAGGGCAGGGACTTCTTCCCCGTGATCGCCGCGATGGTCGCTTTCGGCAACCGGCATCTGGCGCCCGAAGGCGCGGCGCTGGTGCTGGCCGAGCGCGAGACCGCGCGGCCGATCGAGCCGATCATGGTCGATGCCGCGAGCTTGCGTCCGGTCACGCCTGAGACTGTCACGGTGGTTGCCGGCCCGCGCGCGAGCCCCGGCATGCGCCAGCGCCTGGCCACCATCGCGACGATGCGCGCAGCCGCGCCCTCCCATAGAGCAGGATGCGAAAAAGTGGGAACCGGTTTTTCGCATTGATCCTGCTCTAACTCTTTGGTGAGAGACGGATTCAGATTTCAGATCGGATCACCTCGTGACCCGATCTGAAATCATCCGGCTCTAGCGAATAGGACATTCAAATGCGTGGTGTGCAAATGCGCCGTGTGGTCGTAACCGGTATGGGCGTGGTTTCGCCCCTTGGCTGCGGAGCAGATCTGGCCTGGCAACGCCTGCTTGCAGGCCGCTCTGGCTTGCGTCGCCTGCCGGATTCGATCGTCGAGAGCTTGCCGGCCAAGGTCGCAGGTGCGGTGCCGTCGAAGGAGGAGGATGGCGAGGGCGGTTTCGATCCCGATGGTGCGATCGCGCCAAAAGACCAACGCAAGATGGACCGCTTCATTCAGTTCGCGCTGGTCGCGGCCAAGGAGGCGTTGACGCAGGCGAATTGGCGCCCAGTGAGCGAAGCCGAGCAGGAGCGCACGGCGACGGTGATCGCTTCCGGTATTGGCGGCTTTCCGGCGATCGCCGAGGCCGTGCGCATCACAGATGCGCGCGGCGTGCGCCGGCTCTCGCCTTTCACGATTCCGTCCTTCCTGGTCAATCTCGCGGCGGGCCATGTCTCGATCGACCATGGCTTCAAGGGGCCGATCGGCGCGCCCGTAACCGCTTGCGCGGCGGGCGTTCAGGCGATCGGCGATGCGGCGCGGCTGATCCGCTCCGGCGAGGCCGATATCGCGCTCTGCGGCGGCAGCGAGGCCTGCATCGATCTCGTTGCGCTCGGCGGCTTCGCGGCGGCGCGCGCACTCTCGACCGGCTTCAGCGAAGAGCCCGAAAAGGCCTCGCGCCCGTTCGACCGTGACCGCGACGGCTTCGTCATGGGCGAGGGCGCCGGCCTGCTGGTGATAGAGGCGCTGGAGCATGCGCAGGCGCGCGGCGCCAAAATCCTGGCCGAGATCACCGGCTACGGCACTAGCGCCGACGCCTACCACATCACCTCCGGACCCGAGGATGGCTCAGGTGCGCGCCGCGCCATGGAGATTGCGCTGAAACAGGCCGGGCTGAAGCCCGGCGATGTCCAGCACCTCAATGCCCATTCGACCTCGACGCAGGTTGGCGACCGCGGCGAATTGGCGGCGATCAAAGCCGTCTTCGGAACGGAGAAGAGCGTGGCGATCAGCGCGACGAAATCGGCGACGGGCCACCTGCTCGGCGCAGCCGGCGGGCTGGAAGCGATCTTCACGATCCTGGCGTTGCGCGACCAGATCGCGCCGCCGACGCTCAACCTCGAGCACCCGGACGAGGATGCGGCCGGGCTTGACCTCGTCGCCAGGACAGCGCGGCCGCTTGCGATGGAGCACGCGATCTCGAACGGATTTGGGTTCGGTGGCGTGAACGCCAGCGTGGTGTTCCGGCGCTGGACGTAAGCCGCGCCCTTACAGCGGAATATTGTCGTGTTTACGCCAGGGCCGCTCGACGCTCTTGGTGCGCAGCATGGCGAGTGCGCGGGCGATACGGCGGCGCGTTCCATGCGGCAGGATGACCTCGTCGATATAGCCGCGCTCGGCCGCCACGAAGGGCGACATGAAGCGGTCTTCATATTCCTTGGTCTGGCGCGCGATCGTCTCGGCATCGCCGCCACGGAAGATGATCTCGACCGCACCCTTGGCGCCCATCACCGCGATCTGCGCGGTTGGCCAGGCATAGTTCACATCGGCGCCGATATGCTTTGACGCCATCACGTCATAGGCGCCGCCAAAGGCCTTGCGGGTGATCACCGTGACCAGCGGCACGGTGCATTCGCTATAAGCGTAGAGCAGCTTTGCGCCATGCTTGATCAGCCCGCCATATTCCTGCGCCGTGCCCGGCAGGAAGCCCGGCACGTCGACCAGCGTCACGATCGGGATCTCGAAGGCGTCGCAATAGCGCACGAAGCGCGCGGCCTTCCTTGAGGCGTCGGAATCGAGCACGCCGGCCAGCACCATGGGCTGGTTGGCGACGACGCCGACGGTGCGGCCCTCGATGCGGCCGAAGCCGGTGACGATGTTGCCGGCGTAGGCCGCCTGGATCTCGAAGAAATCGCCCTCGTCGAGCGTCTTCAGGATCAGTTCCTTGATGTCGTAGGGTTTGTTCGGGTTGTCCGGCACCAGCGTGTCCAAGCTCATATCGACACGGTCCGGCACGTCGAAAGAGGGCCATTCCGGCACGCCAACGGTGTTGTTGGCGGGCAGGAAGTCGATCAGCCGGCGCACCTGCAACAACGCCTCGACATCGTTCTCGAAGGAGCCGTCGGCGACCGAGGACTTCGTGGTGTGGACTTTCGCGCCGCCGAGCTCCTCGGAGGTCACGGTCTCGTTGGTGACGGTCTTCACCACCTCCGGACCAGTGACGAACATGTAGCTGGTATCGCGGACCATGAAGATGAAGTCGGTCATCGCCGGCGAATAGACGTCACCGCCGGCGCAGGGGCCCATGATCACCGAGATCTGCGGGATGACGCCCGAGGCCGCGACATTGCGCTTGAAGACCTCGCCATAGCCGCCGAGCGCTGCCACGCCCTCCTGGATGCGGGCGCCACCCGCGTCGAACAGGCCGACGATGGGCGCGCGCATCTTCAGCGCCATGTCCTGGATCTTCGTGATCTTCTGGGCGTGGGTCTCGGAGAGCGAGCCGCCGAAGACGGTGAAATCCTTGGAGAAGACGAAGACGGTGCGGCCATTGACCGTGCCCCAGCCGGTGACGACGCCGTCGCCGGGGATCTTCTCGCCCTTCTCCATGCCGAAATCGACGCAGCGATGCTGCACGAACATGTCGAACTCCTCAAAGGAGTCGCGGTCGAGCAGGAGTTCGATGCGCTCGCGGGCGGTCAGCTTGCCACGCTTGTGCTGCGCTTCGATCCGGCGCTCGCCGCCGCCCTTGCGGGCGCCGTCGCGACGGTCTTCAAGCTGTTCGAGAATGTCTTTCATGGAGCCCCCGCGAGCCGAGCCAATTTCCTATCCGGCTTAAGGGCGGAAGGCCGGGCTGTCCATCGGGCGCTCCTGCCGTTTTGGTGCAAGGCCGGGTGCGACCGGGCGCTCGGCGCGCTATAGCGCCTCGTCGGGTCGGCGTGCCGCTCTCAGCCGCACGCAAGCCGTGTTCTCAATCGGCCTCGATGCGCGCAACGCTCATGCAATGAAAAATGCGATGGAGATTGGACGCACATCTGCGTTGCGGGCGACGCTTATCGAAGGCTATCGGGTGAGGCGCTCATGTGCTGTGAGTCTATTCTGGAGGGGGATCGTGAGACGTTGCCGCTATGCCTTGATGCTGTCTGTTGGCGTGATCGCTAATTTCTCTATTGTGCAGGCGCATGCTGAAGAGTTTCCTCTGTATAACATGGATAAATACTGCAGAGATGCCTCCGGGGGAGATTTTGCTAAAGATATGAAGTGCGGGGAAAAGGAATCGGGCGCCTATTCGACGCTGCAGAAGATATGGGCGTCGACCCCGGAAAAGCGCAAGATCGATTGTCATAACGTTGCTTATGACGCCAAGACGGGAAAGGGGTCCTATGCGCTCCACCTTCAGTGCATAGAAAATAGAAAAGGGAAGACAGTAGGCGGCCAATTTGGGCGTCTGTCTGGACTATGCCCTATCACTGCCAGGCCGCGTGATGGCGGGGCGCCTGGTTGGAGCGTGCCGATTCAATCAGGCTCTCAGCCTTGCAGCAGCAACAGCGCCGCCGCGTCGAATTCCTGGCGGCGGATGACGCGGCGTTCGGCTGCGTCCTCGTCCTGGCCCCAGATCGCGATCTGGTAGTCCTCGTCGAGATGGGCAGCGCTCCAGATCGCATCGGGATCGAGTTGTCCGTCGGCGAGCGCCAGCATCAAGATGGTCGAGCCGGTCAGCGTCATGACGTTGTGCGCGCCGGCGAGCGCGAGCGGCGCCGGGATCACGGCGATGCGGGCGGCAACGGCCTCCAGCGTGCCGGCGGGCTGGGCAGCGAACATCACGCCCTCGGCCAGCACGAAGCGGGCCCCGATCGCGGCCTCGACCCCGGCGATGATCGGATTCCAGATCGCGTCCTGGCGCTCGACCAGCGTGTCGGGCTCGGCCGCACGGTAGCAGAGCGCGTCGCTGCCGGCATAGCGCACGATCTCGGCACGCACGGCCTTGTGCTGATCGGCGACGCCGTCGAGCGCCGAATTGACCAATCGCGTCAGCGGCATGCGGGCGGGGTCGATCTTCTCCAACTGCGCCTGCCATTCGGCGGCCAGCGCTTCGGCGGCGGGGCGGGAGGTTACCGCCAGCGGGTTGCGTGCCGGGGTGCGCGCAGTCTTGCCGTCGAGCGCGACATGGAACAGCCCGTCGCGCTCCAGCACAGCCGCCGCTTCGTAGAAGCGGCGGGGCAGGGCGTTGCGCATCGCGGTCTGCGCGGCGGCGACGGGATCGGGCTGGCTTGCGCCGGGCGCGCCGAAACGTGCAAGGAAGGCATCTGTCGACATGACAGCCCCATAGAGCAGGATGCGAAAAAGTGGAAACCGGTTTTTCGCATCCTGCTCTCACTCTTAGATGAGAGCGCATTTCCTGGGCTGCGAAAATCGCTCTTCCCGTCGTTTCTCAAGCCTCGCGGATGCGATTGAGGAACTGCGCGACCTCGAGGTCGAGATCGGCCGATTGCCTGTCCAGCCTGTCGGCCGATTTGGCGACGAAGGCGGCAGCGTCGCCGGTCTCGGTTGCAATGCGACTGACGATCTCGATATTGCCGGACGCCGACACGGTTTCCTTGGCCGCGACCTGGATGTTGCTGGCGATCCCGGCGGTCGCGGTGCTCTGCTGTTCCACCACGGTCGCGACGGCAGCAGAGACCTCGTTCAGCGAGCCGATCGTCGCGTTCATGGCGTCGATGGCGCGGATGGCGTCCTCGCTCGAGCTGCGGATCGCTTCGATCTGTCCCTGGATCTCTTCTGTCGCCCGCGAGGTCTGGTTCGCGAGCGTCTTGATCTCCTGTGCGACGACCGTGAAACCACCGCCGGACCGACCGAAGCGAGCGGCTTCGATCGCGGCGTTGAGCGCGAGCAGATTGGTATGCTCCGCGATCGTCGAAATCATCCCAACGATGTTGCCGACATCCTCCGCTTTGGCCGAGAGATGGTTGACCGTGGCGAGCACGGTCTTGGCCGTGGAGGTCGTTGCGCCGACGATGCGGGTGGTCTCGCCGACCTGCTTGTCGATTTCGCCGAAGGAGGACGCGAGCTCGGCGGTGGCGTTGGTGATGGCGACGACATTGGACGAGGTGTGGTGCGAGGACAGGAAGGCGGCCCCCGCCCGCTCCGCCACCTCGGAGGCACCGGCCTGCATCTGCTGTGAAGCCGTGCGCAAGGTCCTGACCGAGGCGATCACGTCCTTGGCGATGCCGGCGATCTTGTGCTCGAAATCCTCGGCGACCGCATAGAGCATCGTCTTGCGCTCCTGGGCGGCCTTCTGGGTCGTGGCGGCGGCCTCATGGCGGGCATCCTCGGCTGCGCGCCTGGCTGTGGTCGCCTCCTGCTTTTCCGTCTCCGAGGTCTCCAGGGCGGCCCTGAGAGAGGATACCGTCCAGCTCAGTGCCAGCGCCTGGACGATGACGATGACGGCGTGCAGCAGGACGCGGTCGAAACTATTGCCGTTGGGAAAGACGCCGAGCGGATAGACGACGCTCAGCACGGCATGATGCGCCGCGACCGCAAGCGAGGCGGGGACGAAAATCCGCCAGTCGAGCCAGCCCGCGAGCACCGCCAATATGGCGAAGAAATACATGTGCATGTCGGACTGATAGGGATGCCCCGAGAAGGTGTAGACCAGCAGCATGACCTGGCCGAGCGACGTGATCGAGCTGACCTGCCGGGTTATCCAGCTGGTGCCGCAGGCCCACCAGACCAGGGTCGTGAACGCCGCGAGCGCGATGCCGGCAAACACGATCTGATCGGGATTGTTGGCTCGTCCCAGCCGGCTCGCAAGCGCCAGCAGTACCGCGTTGCTCCAGAGCACGGCGATGATCACATAGGCGAAACGCGCCCTGAAGCGCTCGACATCCATCATGTCCGGGCCTGCCAGGACCCGCCGGCGCACAGGCGCGCCAGTTCGCCGTCGATCACCAGCCAGGCGCCGGATTGGTAGAGCTGGGCGGCGTAGTCGGGGCGATCACTGAGGCTGATGATGAGGGCAGGCGTGGCGCCGAACTGAAGCAGGCTACCGCCGGCCTGGGCGACGGCGCCCGCGACCTGCGCGGCCGATGTGCCCGCTCGGAAATAGGCCGCGACCGGGCGGCCCGGCACGGGCCAGGCGGCGATGAGAAAGGCTCCGATCGCGATGAGGAGGCTGAAGACGGCGCCGAAGGCGATCTCACGCATACCACAGCCTTTCCCAACGGTTGCATGCCGCTGGCGTGAGGCGATCCCCCAAACAGCGAAACTGCAACCGCTGATTGAATTGTGTGGTTCGCTGACTTTCTAAGACGTAAATCCGCCGCGCGTATATGGAAATAAATACAGTCTCCTGGGTGCGCGCGAGGCTGATCGCGGCGCGCCGTCGGTCAAGCGCGCTGGAAAAGCTCGATCACGTTGCCGGACGGGTCCTCGCACAGGATCTGGCGGCCGCCTGGACCTTCGACGATGGCATTGCGGAACGGTACGCCTCGGGCGCGCAGTCCTTCGACCAGGGCTGGCAGATCGGTAACTTCCAGGACGAAGCGGTTCCAGCCGCCAGGCTCGGGCTTGCGGCCATCCGGCATCGGCCTGGCGGCGGATGCAAGCGGACCGGCGAGCCATAAGGTCAGCCCCTCGCTCTCCAGGATCGCCATGGCCGGACCGAACTGCTGCTTCAGCACGAAAGACAGCTTGTCCCTGTAGAACGCGACGGCTTCGTCGACGTCGTTCACGAAGTATCTGACGCTGGCCATCGGCATCTCCTCAAGGTTGCAGGCGTGCAGTTTGGGCTATCGGCTCCCGAACAGGTCGCGCCAGGCTGGTTTCGTGCCCGGAAAGGGCAGGGCGGTCGCGGCATGGACGCCGCGCGCGACGGCGCGCGCCAGCACGTCGGCGGCTGTGGCGCAAAGCTCGGTCAGCGCAAAGGCGTCGGACGGGGCGCCGGCATGGCCGGTGGCCGCGGCGAAGACGATGTCGCCGTCGAGCGCGCCATGGGCTGGCCTCAGGGCGCGGGCAAGGCCGTCATGGGCTGCGAGCGCCAGCCGCTTGGCCTGGGCCTTGGTCAAAGTGGCGTCGGTCGCGACCAGCGCGATCGTGGTGTTCTGGCCGGGGCCACCCTTGAACCGGATCGCGCTGTCGGCGGGCGTGATCGCGGCGGGCCAGCCGCGCCCGCCGAATTCATCACCCTGCTCATAGGGCGCCGCCCAGAAATGCGGCCCCTTGCCGATCGTCGCCGTACCGACCGCATTGACGGCAACCAGCGCCCCGACGATCTGCCCCGTCGCTGCCCGCGCGCTGGCGGACCCGAGGCCGCCCTTGAGATTGACGGTGCTGGCACCATAGCCCGCGCCGGCCGTGCCGAGCGCGAAATCGCCTGCCGCGGCATCGAGCGCGCTGCGTCCGAGCCCGCGATAGGGCGGCTCGCTTGCGCCGTCCCCGGCCCAGGACTTCTCGCCGCCATTGAGCAGATCGAACAGGATCGCCTGTGGAACGAGGGGCACGCGCAGGCTGCCGATTTGAAAGCCACGCTGCCTTGCAGCGAGCCCCGCCATCACGCCATCGGCTGCGGCCAGTCCCCAGGCCGAGCCGCCCGAGAGCACGATCGCGTCGATATGCTCGACCGTCATCTCCGGCTCCAGCAGCGCAGTGTCGCGCGTCCCGGGCGCACCGCCGAGCACGGCGATCGAGGCTATGCTGGGGCGCTCGAACAGGGCGACCGTGACGCCGGTCGCAGCCTGAGGGTTCTGCGCGTTGCCGACGAGGACGCCGCGAACATCGGTGATGAGATTGCGCATCAAGGGCAGACTTCAGGCTATATTGTTGTTTTAATAGGTTTTCTTCACGCGAGCTGGTGACCAATTCGCTTGAAAACGCTCTCGTCGAAGAACGGGACTTCCGTACCGAGCCTGCCCACATTACGATCTTTTCATGCTTGCGCCATCGCCGGGTCACGCCCGCGGCCTCACCTTGCGACCATCGTGAACCGGCTTCGAGACCCGCTCAGCGACCCGATATTCGTTTCGTGCCGATATTCGTTTCGAGCCATGGGAGATCAAGATGAAACGCATAGCCCTGATCGCAGCTTCGGCCGCCGCCGCCATTACGGCCTCGCTTGCGCTGGCCCAGCCGCAGCCGTTGCCGCCTGCCGGTGGTTCCGAGCGCGATCGTCCGCAGCAGGAGCGCAGCGATTCGCGTGACGACCGGCGCGGCGAATTCCGCGAGCAGCGTGCCGAGCGCATGCAGGCACGCCTGACCGAGCGCCTGACCAAGCTGCGCACCGACATGAAGCTCAAGCCCGAGCAGGTGCCGCTGTTCGATGCCGTCGAGAACGTCATCAAGAAGGGTGCCGAGAAGCGCCGCGAGGGCTGGGCCGCGATGCGCGAGCAGCGCGAGACCTTCCGTCACGCCGATATCATGGAGCGGCTCGACATGATGTCCGGCCGCCAGGCCGAGCGCGCCGCGCGGACCAAGGAACTCGCCGATGTTGTCCGCCCGCTCTGGACGACGCTCAGTGACGAGCAGAAGACGGTGGCCCGCCGCGCCGTGCGTGAAGCGATGGCCGAGGGGCGCGGCATGATGCAGCGCATGCGCGAGCGCTTCGAGGAGCGCCGCGGTGTTGGCCGTGACCGCGATGACGACGACCGTGGCCCGCGTCGCTGGCACGAGGACGGCCGCGACCGCCGCGGCTGAGCAGGTTCCAGCCCGCACATAAGGGCGGCTCTCAGGAGCCGCCCTTTTTCATGTGTTCAGCGTGCCCGTCAGCCGCCAGCGGCGTCTGAGACGCATTTCTTGGTGAAGCTGGCCTTGGCCGCGCCGGCGAGCTTCTTGTCTGCCGCCTGCTTGTCGCAAGCCGCGCCGGCATCCTTCTCGCATTTCGTCAGGAAGCTGGTCTTGGCGGCGCCGTTGAGCTTCTTGTCGCTGGCCTGGACCGCGCAGCTTTGCGCCTGGGCGAGGCTGGAGAGACAGGTCAAGGCGAGGGCGGCGAGCAGCGTCTTCATCATGGTCATCCTTTCCCGAATCAGGGCCGGCAAGGCCTGGAAAATTATGCGGCACTGTCAGCCGAGGGGAAGGCGAACATTGCTGACAACAGGTAAAATCGGCGGGCCGGCGATTCACCATACTTATTTAAGTTGAGTTCATCGCTTCGCATTTACGTTTCGGCAGTAAATCCACTGCGAGGAGGTGACCATGAGGGCGACATGGTTGACATGGGGGATGCGGGGCTTCATCGGCTCGGTCTTCGTTCTGTGCCTCTTGGGGCCCTATGCGATCTCGATCCTGATCGGCTGCCTCGGCCTCGGCTGCTACTGCTTTCGCGACGAGGCCGGCTCGCATCTGTGAGCCCGCCTGAACACCTTGCGGTCTCGGACTTGGGGCGGTGCGTGGTGTTGCGCTCCCCGAAGCGGTCCAGACGATCCTGTTCGACGACATCCTGTTCTGGAACGAGAACCCGGTCGGGCATCCCGCCTGTGCCGGCATCGACCCGGCGCTTCCGCCGCGATAGGCTGGATCGCCGGCGCTACTACATGGGCGTTCGAGCCTGCCCTATTGGATCGCCGCGCGATAGAAGGTTGTGCGTGAACTGGCACGTCTTTGACGGTTCGTTCAGGGGTAGAGGGCATGCTCATCATCCAAGGGAGCTTGGAGCGTCACAATGAAGCGGCTGCTAAGCCTCGTGCTGATCGCCTTGATGACCGTTGCTTTTGTCTTCCAGATGCGCCGCCTCTTGGCGCATGCTCCCGAGGGCGGCAGCCCTCTATCGTGGGTATTGGCCTTCGCCGTCATATTTGGTCTGATTGCTTTGACTGTAACGCTGCTACGCTTCGCCGGGCGGACCAGAGGCTCCTCGCGATAGGCAATTGGCGACGAGGACCGCACACACTCCTCCGGTTAGATCGTTACCGGCATTCCTCCGCAACGCCCTGTACGCTTCCGACCTGTAGCGGCCAGAGGCCCTTCAGGAGTCCTACAAGGTGCAGTAGGTTGTGGCCTGCGTCGGCTGTTAGGGAAACACCGTGTTCGATTGGATGAAGAAAGCTGTCTCCAAGTCGCCGTTGTTAAGCGCCGCGTTGGGTGATGTCTTAGTCGAGACACAGCGGGTGCAGGGACAGACCGCTGAGGGCCATATGCAATGGCGCGTCAAACGGGGGCTAGACGGTCGCCTCTATGTCGGCGCCAAAATCAAGGCGGATGCCTCTGCAGGATTTGAGGGGCAACCCAACAACTTCATCAACTTCGACCTTCACGCAGCGGAGAAGCTGAGGGCAGAGCTTGATAGCTGCATCGAAGAGCTAAGAAGGCTCAGTGCTGCTCACCAAACCGTCTGACCCCTCTTCAGGCCCCGGCGGGCTTCCGTGATGATCCCCCACGTGAAACGCGAGGGGCCACGGGGAAATTTGGGAAGCGGCCGGAGAGAGGTGGGTTTTCTGATTTTTCTGACAAAACCAAGCGCGTTCTGGCTACTTCTCCCGAAAGAGCCGTTTCACTGCTGTGCTCAGTCCAGCAGACAAGGCCTGGGCGAGGCCTACGGCTGAGCTAACAATGATGATCCCGCCGGGAACCGATATGAACAGCAAGATCGAGTGTTCAGGGGCAACGTGCCAGCCCATGTATGTCCCAATAAATACAGGGAAGTTTGTTTTCGTTATTGCCTTGGTGAGGCCGAGTAGCTCTGGAGGGGATCTTTCTATCACGAACTATTGGCGAAGTACGTCGTCCACAGCGTCCGAGTTCTTGATCGATCGATCCGCTAAAAAAGCAAACCTATCCTCGTCTTCATCGGCCAAGAACGCATCGATACATGCCCGCAACGTCTGTTCATCGAACCCGTCTCGGCCGAGAGGTAGCTCGTGAAGAGCCTTCAGATTTGAGAACGACATCAGGTTTGTCGTGTCGCCGGGACACCAAGCAATCCGATACCCGGATCGACCTTCTCACCACGACCACGGAAGCGACGGGAGCGATCGCCCGATCTGATTTGTGCGTCGTCGTAGTACATCGACGTCGTGATAATTCGCATAGCTCGCCCCCGCCGCCCGCCATCTGGCAGCTAACCTAGGCGGGCTTATCGCTAACTTGAAAGAGCCGCTCGCCGGCTTGATCGGGCGGCTTCGCCTATATCGTGCGGCGATGGAGCAATGGCATGGTGAACCCTTTCGCTCGTCCAAACATGTCAGTGTCGCACTCCTTCCGCCCCCTTCATCTCTACCTCAAACGCCACCAACTGCCCGAATAGCGGCACTTTCCGGAAATCCTCATCGAACCCGCGGCCGGAATGCCTCGTCTGCTTTCGGCTTTCGAAAACCCCCAGCCATGTCAGGGGGCGCAGGACGCGTGACATCATGGCGAACGCGGGGAGGTCGGGCCTCGCCACCTTGTCGAGCGTGTCCATGATCGTGCAGGACTCCATCAGGCTCTCCGCGCTCGACCAGTCATGCGCCGTCACCGACAGGCTCCAGAGGATCACGCCCATGTGGTGCTGCGGCCAGAACTCGATGGGATTCCTGTCGAAGTCCTGAAGGTTCACCTTCCAGAACACCGCCTCGAACAGTTCAGCCAGCAGGGCAGGGGCCGCTTCCGGGGCCAGCAGGGCCTTCCCCGCCTTGGTCGCCTTCAGGACTCCTAGACGCTTCCGCAGGAGCCCCGCAGCTTGCAGCACGATCCTTGTGAAGAGGACCCCGTAGGCGTCGTGCTCGTTGATGACCTTGTTGACCGCGAGCGTGGTGGCCTTGTCGTATCCCGGCCATTCCGTTTGGTCGAAGACATGCCAGACATCGACGCGCTTCAGGGCTCCGGCAGGCGTGAGCACGAGCCCGCCTTTCTCCACGGCAAGCGCCAGCAGGAGGCGTGCCGCGATGACCATGGGGACCTGAAGGGCGGCCTCGACAGGGATGTTATAGGGCGTGAGGCGGATAGCCTGCGGGACCCTGCCGGGCGGCTCCAGGAGCGCCTTGAGCGAGTCGGGCTGGAGGTGCGTCCAAGCGGGAGGAATAGAGGTCACGTCGGGGAGCGTAGGCGGGCCGGAGCGAAGGCTCAACAGCCGGACCGAAGAAGCGCCCGCAAAAACCGTGAGGGGGACAAAATACGGAAAGGGCGGCTCTTGCGAGCCGCCCTTTCGTGAATCCCGCCAGGCGCTTGCGGCCCGGCTCTGCGAAACTGAATCAGCGCGAGTAGAACTCGATGACCAGGTTCGGTTCCATCTGCACCGCATAGGGCACGTCCGTCAGGGTCGGCGTGCGGGTGTAGGTGGCGGTCGACTTGTTGTGGTCGGCATCGATGTAGTCAGGCACGTCGCGCTCGGCCAGGGCAGCGGCCTCGATCACGATGGCGAGCTGGCGCGAGCTCTCCTTGACCGCGATCACGTCACCCGGCTTGACCTGGTAGGACGCGATGTTGACGCGCTTGCCGTTGACCGTGACATGGCCGTGATTGACGAACTGGCGGGCGGCGAAGACCGTCGCCACGAACTTGGCGCGGTAGATCACGGCGTCCAGGCGGCGCTCGAGCAGGCCGATCAGGTTCTCGCCCGAATCGCCCTTGAGACGGATCGCCTCGGCGTAGTAGCGGCGGAACTGCTTCTCGGAGATCGAGCCGTAATAGCCCTTGAGCTTCTGCTTGGCGCGCAGCTGCGTGCCGAAATCGGAAGGCTTGCCCTTGCGGCGCTGGCCGTGCTGGCCGGGGCCGTATTCGCGGCGGTTGACCGGGGACTTCGGGCGGCCCCAGATGTTCTGACCGAGACGGCGGTCAATCTTGTACTTCGCCTCGTGGCGCTTGGTCATGTTTCGCGTGTCCTCTAGGTTCGCGAGTGAGGACCGCGCCCTCCTGCTCCCCATCTCCGGGGCGACAGATCCGGCTCCTGAGAGCGGATCACGGGTGCGGAAAAAGCCACGCGGGCCCTGATGGACCCGCGCGACGGGAGCCCTATAGGCTCAAGGCCGGTGCGAAGTCAAATCCGTACCGGTCGACGGTGTCCCGACATCTCACCAGTAATAGCCGCGCCAATGGCCGTAACGGTGGTGGCGATGGTGCTTGTACCAGCCGTAATGATGGCCGCGATGCCAGCCATAATGCCGGCGGGGGCCATGACGGTGCCCGTAATGGTGGCCATGGCTCTTGTGCCAGCCATGCGGCTTGGCCTGAGCCTCGGAACTCGCGCTGACTCCGATGAGGGCGAAGCCAAACGCCAGCGCGATGATCAGAAGAAGTTTTTTCATGTCCTTTCCTCCTTCGCGGCGCTGCGGAAGCGGCGTCAGGAAAACGCGACGACGTCAGGAAAACGCTTGGCGCTTCAACCGGTTCCGCCGCGACGTTGGAGCGCTCTCAGTTCGCGAGCGGAATCGCCTCGATGGTGATCTGCGTCAGCCCGTAGCCGGCCAAGGCGATGCGCAGCGGGCCGCTGATGCCGGCGCCGCTGGTGAAGATCGCCGGCGCTTCACCGGCAGCCTCCGCGAGCAGGGGCATGGCCGGCCCGAGGAGCTGAGTGACGCGCCGGGCGACCGCCGGGGCCGGGTCGATCCAGTTCACCGGCCAGGGAGCGAGCCGCCGCATCCGCTCGATCAGCAAGGGGTAATGGGTGCAGGACAGCGTGACCACGTCGGTGCGGGCGCCGTCGCTGGCGACGAAGCAGGGCGCGATCTCGGCCAGGACCGCTGCGTCGTCGATGGCCTCGCCCTTGAGTGCCGCTTCGGCGAGGCCGGCAAGTCGTGTCGAGCCGACCAGCGTGACGTGGCAGGCCCCGGCATAGGTTGCGATCAGGTCACGGGTGTAGTCGCGGGCGACCGTACCGGGCGTCGCCAGCACGGAGATCAGGCGGCTGCGTGTCAGCTCAGCCGCCGGCTTGATCGCAGGAACCGTGCCGACGAAGGGAATGCTGAAACGCGCCCGCAAGGCGGGCAGAACCAAGGTCGAGGCGGTGTTGCAGGCGATGACGACAAGATCGGGATGGCAGCGCTCGACGAGCCGCTCCATCACGCTCAACACGCGCCCGACCAGGGTTGCCTCGTCAAGCCGGCCATAGGGAAAGCCGGCATCGTCGGCGGCATAGACGATGCGGGCATCGGGACGCGCGCGCGTCATCTCGGCCAGGACGGTGAGCCCTCCCAGACCGGAATCGAAAACCAGGATGGTGGGTTGGCGCAGTGGCATCGCTGCCGTGCCATAGGCCGTTCCGGCCAAAAGATCGACCTGCATGACGCGACGCTTATCGTAAAAAAGAGTGCTGGCTTGCCGAGGGAGAACTGGGCCACGATTGCGCCAGAGGCGGGTTGCGAAAGGGTTAAGGGGCGCTTTCGGAACTGTCTCGGATTTGGTCGTTTCGGGCTGGAGATCTGGTCAGGCTGCCGCGTGCGGAGATTGGCGACAAGACCGTGGCCGAGCTGCTGGTGCCGCGATCGAGGGTCCGCTACCCCTGTTCCGGTATGTGACAGATTTCGACAATTAGTTGACTCCGTCCATTATTCTTGTTGATCCTTCCCCAGGGGAGGATGACCCATGCAATGCGCGAACCTGGCCGCGATCGCGGCGATCCGCCGTTTCAACCGCTTTCATACCCGCTGGGTCGGCGCGCTTGGAGGCAGCCTGCACGGCTCGGGCTTCGCGCTGACCGAGGGGCGCGTGCTCTACGAACTGGCGCAGCGCGACGACTGGCTCGCCAGCGAGCTGGCGCGTGGGCTCGGGCTCGATCCCGCCTATCTCTCGCGCATCCTCCAGCGGTTTGCCGCCTCGGGCTGGCTGGCGCGCGAACGTTCGCGCGAGGATGGGCGGGCGCTGCGCCTGCGGCTGACGGAGAAGGGGCATGAGGCATTCCAGCCCCTCGATGCGGCCTCTCGTGATCAGGCGGCGGCGATCGTGACCCGGCTTTCGCCGGCCGAGCAGGCCAGGCTGATCGATGCGCTCGACCAGTCCGAGGCCCTGCTCGCTGGAACCCGACCTGCGCCGGGGTGCTCGCTCATCCGCCAGCACCGGCCGGGCGATATTGGCTGGGTGATCTTGGCTCATGGCCGGCTCTATGCCGAGGAGTATGGCTGGGATGCCAGCTTCGAGGCGCTGGTGGCCGAGATCGCGGCGAAGTTCCTGCGCGAGTACAAGCCGGAGCGCGAGCGCTGCTTCATCGCCGAATTGGACGGCGCGCCGGTGGGGTCGGCCTTCGTGGTGGAGGAAACGGTGGAGGTCGCCAAGCTACGGCTGGTGCTGGTCGAGAGGCACGCGCGGGGCCTCGGCCTCGGCAAGGCGCTGGTGCGGGAGGCGATCAGCTTCGCCCGCGCCGCCGGCTATGGGCGCATGGTGCTGTGGACCAATGACATCCTGCATGCAGCCCGCGCGATCTATCGCGCGGAGGGGTTCACGCTGGTGGCTGAGGAGAGGCACCGTTCTTTCGGGCAGGATCTGGTCGGGCAGAACTGGGAGCTCGTGCTCTGACCCGTTGCGACGGTACAGCTAGGCCTTGAGCCGCGCGACCGCCGCGGCTGCCACCCGCCCGGCCAGCGTTGCGCCGCCGACCGTCATCGCGCCGCCGCCGGCCGTTGCCTCGCCTGCGATGAAGATGCGCCCGCCGATCGGCTGGGCCAGTGCGTCGCGCGCCGTCTCCTTGCCGGGCAGGCAGACCGAATAGGAGCCGAGCGAGAACGGGTCGGTCCACCAGGCGGGGAAGGAGCAGGCCTTGACCGCCTTGCGGACATCCCCGCCGAGCATCTGCGAGAGCAGATCGGTGACATGGGCCTGTGCCTCGACTGTCCCGGCCTTCGCCAGCTCGCGGGCATGGTCGCCGCCGAAATAGCCGATGACGATGTCCTGATCGTCGGGGAACAGGTCGAAATTCATCAGCGCCTTGGGCGAGCCGGCCTCGAGAAAGCTCATGCCCGGAGTCACGCCGAAGCGTTCGCCTTCGACCTTGAGCGCGATCTTGGTCAATGCGCCCATGCCGATGCCGGAGAGTGCGTCGCGTGTCGTCGCCGGTAATTCGGGCGTGAAGCGGATCGCGCCCGCCTTGAGCACGCCGACGGGCACCGTGACGATGCAGGCATTCGCCCGCAAGCTGCCGGAGGGGCTGGTGACGACGACGCCCGGCCCATCCCAGGCGATCGTGCTGACCGGTTCGTTCAGGCGGATGTCGAGGCCCGCGCCATGGCGCGTGACGAGATTGCCATAGCCTGAGGGCACGACGAGGTCGTCGCCCGCCCAGAGCCGCTGGTAGTCGCGCGCCGAGATGCGCTCCGATTCCTCGCCGATCGAGAGCAGCAGGCCCGAGGAGGCGACCGGGGCCATGTCGGGGCCGAGATCGCCGAGCAGCTCGGCGACCGAAAGGTCGCGCTTGGTCAGATCGACAGTCTCCAGCCTGCGGTCGATCTGCCCGAAGGCGCTGCGGCGCTTCAGCCGGTCGGTCTCCGGCATGGGCTTGCCGTCGGCGAAGACCCGGAAACCGCCGCCCCAGGGTTCGTTCGGCGTCTCGACGCCGAGTTCGCGGGCGATCTGGACCCAGGGGTTGCGCTCGGCCCAGTGGATGAACATCGCACCGGCGTCATAGGCGGGGCCGAGTGAGGTGTCGGTGAAGGCACGGCCGCCGATGCGGTTGCGGGCTTCGAGCAGGATCACCGTGCGGCCCGCCGCCTTCAGGCCATGGGCGGCAGCGATGCCGGCCGCGCCCGCGCCGATGATGACGACATCGACATCGGCGGCCGAGGCATTGCGCCCGGTTCCGGCAAGCGTGGCCGCCATGGCGCTGGCTCCGACCAAGAGGCTCCGGCGATCGAGCATGCGTGGGTTCCCTGATGGCGCCCGCCCATGATGCGCCGGCGCTTGTGCGTTGCAATAGCAAGCTGCCTTGCGGCGGCGTTGTGACGATCACGAGATCGGGAGGAGAGGACTGTGGCGAAACGTTCCCTGGCGGGTTGCCACATTCGAGGCGATCGATCTGGCCTCTCAGTTGTTCGTTAGAATAAATCTATAGTTTAGTCGCGGTTCCGCAAAAGATTGACAGCTACAAATATGGCAAATATCTGATCTTCGTCTTATACCGCTGTATAAGGCCTTGTTTATATTCATTTTAATCTCCGATGGCGCGGCGATGTCGCTGGGCTGCGGTGACAAGGACTGGACTTGGGCGATGGGCGATTATTCCGCTAGACTGCGCGGGGGCGTGGCGCTTGGAAGCTTGATGTTGGCTTTGATGGCTGGGCCGGCTTACGCGCAGCAACAAAGCCGCTCGCAACCGGCGGCCAGCGCGGCCAATCCGGACAGTCCTGTGGTTCTCGACCAGATCAACGTCCAGGGCGAGGGCGTGCCCGGTGGAGCGCTGCTCAACGGGCCGACGACGACCCGCACGACGCGCCAGGAGCTCGACCGCGAGCAGGTCCAGAACCTCTCCGATCTCGCCAACCGCGTCGAAGCCGGGATCAGCTTCAACCGCCAGAACAACTCGCTCAACATCCGTGGCCTCGACGGCGCGCGCGTGCTGACGACGATCGACGGCATCCGCCAACCCTTCCTGATCGACACGCGCATCACTCGCGGCGCCCAGAACGCCTTCGATTTCGATTCGCTCTCGACGCTCGACCTGTTGCGCGGCGGCAGCGGCGCCAGCACGCTGGGCGGCGGTGCGCTCGGCGGCGCGCTCGCCGTGCGCACCCTCGACCCCGAGGATCTGCTGCGCAACGGCCGCTCCTATGGCACGCTCGCCAAGACCGGCTATGACAGCACGGACCGGGCCTGGTTCGGCAGCGGTGCGGTTGCTGCCCGCATGGGCAACACCTCCGTCCTGCTGCAGGGCGGCTTCCGCGACGGCCACGAGATTGACAGCAAGGGCTCGAACAAGAGCATCGGCGCGACGCGTACGGCGCCGAACCCGAGCGACTTCAACCAGTACAATTTCCTCGGCAAGATCTATCAGGAGGTCGGCGACCATCGCTTCGGCCTCACCGCCGAGTTCTTCAAGCGCGCGGATCGCACCCAGGTCCGGAACAACACGGTCTCGCTGACCGGCAATTTCCGTCCGGGCGCCTACGAGACCGGCGAGGACGTCGAGCGCAACCGGGTCTCGCTGACCTATGACTACAAGCGGCCGGGAGGGTTTCTCGACGAAGCCCATGCCACGCTCTACTGGCAGCGGCTGAAGCGCAACGACATCACCAACGCCTGGCGCTACACCAGCATCATTGGGCCTTATGCCCGCAACAACGAGAACGAAGAAAACGCCTACGGCTTCAACGGCCATGTGCTGAAGAGCTTCCAGACCGGTGTCCTGTCGCACCGCGTTACGCTCGGCACCGAGCTGCGCACCAGCTCGCTCGAGCAGTATTCGGCCGGCGTCGACAACTGCCCGGCGCGCCCGGCGTCGGGTGCCTTCACGGGGGCGCTCGCCACCTGCAACAACCTTTTCACCAACCAGGCCGACCAGCCGAAGGTCGACGGAAAGCTCGTCGGCCTCTACGCACATGACGAGATCGGCCTGATCGACAACCGCCTGCGCATCACGCCCGGCGTGCGCTTCGACTGGTACGAGGAAAAGCCGCAGGATACACCGGCCTACACGAATGGCGGCTCGCGTCCGGTCGGTTTGCCGCCGTCATCGAGCGACACGGGCTGGTCGCCGCGCCTCCGGCTCGAATACGACATCCTGAAGAACGCAGCCCTGGTGAAGGACGTCACCGTCTTCGCGCAATGGGCCAAGACCTTCCGGGCGCCGACGGCGGACGAACTCTATGGCCGCTTCGGCGGAACCTCCACCTATCTGCGCACCGGCAATCCGAATCTGCGTCCTGAAGTCGGCAACGGCATCGATGTCGGCTTGCGCTTCGGTGACAAGCAGCTTGGCGGCTCGATCACCTATTTCCACACCAACTACCGCAATTTCATCGAGACCTATCAGGTTCAGGCCGCGGGCGTCGGTGGGCTGTATCCGCAAGGGGGCATCACCAGCTATCAGAATATCAACCGCGCGGAGATCCAGGGGTTCGAAGCGAACGGCCAATATGCCTTCGCGCCGAACTGGCTGGTGCGCGGCTCCTTCGCCTATACCCGCGGCAAGAACAAGGACAACGACACCTTCCTGAACTCGATCCCGCCGGTGCAGGGCATCGTCGCGATCGCCTATGGCACCGATGTCTGGGGGGCCGAGGTTTCGACCAAGCTGGCGGCGGCGCGCGACGACGTCTCGACGGTCTCAGCGGGCACCGGCTTCAAGGCGCCGGGTTATGCGATCTTCAATGCTTCGGCGTGGTGGCGGCCGTTGCCGCAGATCGCGGACCTCGAATTGCAGGTCGGCGTCTACAACATCTTCGACCGCAAGTATTTCGATGCCGTCAATGTCCCGCTCGCGCGCCCCCAGGGCCGTGACTACTACAGCGAGCCCGGCCGCACCGTGAAGGCGACGATGAAGTACCAGTTCTGAGAACGAATCTCTCGGCCGACGCTACGGCGCCGGCTGACACTGTCGAAAGCCGGCCGCTTGCGGCCGGCTTTTTCATTCGCCATGCGGTGGCTTGGGCACGCGCAGCCGCCGCGGCCCTTCGGCCAGCGATTTGAACACACCGCGCAAGGTGCGCGCCTCCTGCTCGGTCAGGCTCAGCCGATGCAGGATGTCGCGCAGATTGGCGGTCATCGCCGGCTTCTTGCCCGGTGGAAAGAAGCCGCAGATGTCGAGCTCGCCCTCGACATAATCGAACATCGACAGGATCGTCTCGCGCGTCGCCGGCGGCGAGGTGTTGCTCTCGCGGAAGGGCGGTTCGCCGCCGGTCGCCTTGAACCATTCATAACCGGCGAGCAGCACGGCCTGCGCCAGGTTGAGCGAGGCGAAGGCCGGGTTGACCGGGAAGGTCAGGATCGCGTCGGCGAAGCTGATCTCTTCATTGGTCAGGCCGATGCGCTCGCGCCCGAACAGGATGCCGACGCGTTCGCCCGCACTGACACGCTCCGTGAGCGGTGGCATCGCCTCGGCCGGCGTGACCACGCGCTTCATCTGGCCGCGCTCGCGGGCGGTGGTGGCGAGGACATGGTTGAGATCGGCGATGGCCGAGGCGGTGTCTGGAAAGAGCCTGGCGTTCTCCAGGATATGGGTCGCGCCAGAGGCTGCGGAGGTTGCGCCCTTCTTCAGGCCGCCGCCCGTCGGCCAACCGTCGCGCGGCGCGACGAGGCGCATCTCCGACAGGCCGAAATTCGCCATGGCGCGGGCGCACATGCCGATGTTCTCGGCCATCTGCGGTTCGACCAGGATGATGACCGGGGCCGGCGCCGTGGTCGGCGGGCGCGTGCGGTCTGTGCCGGATCCAGTCATGAAATGGGCTCGCTCTCGGATAGAGAGCGAGCCCTTAACGGATGGAGCAGCTTCGGCAAGCAATCTCTGAGAAGCGATCTCTGCTTTTGAGCAAACGATCCCTGCCGGAAGGCCTGCCGGCTTGAGATCAGGCGGCGTAGCGGCGCTGTGGCTGCACTGCGGGAGCTTGCTGGCCGGCTGAGTTGCTATGGGTCCGGAAGGTCGCGACCAGGCCATTGAGGCGCTGGATCTGGCTCAGCAGCGATGTGGCCGAGGCCGCGCTTTCCTCGGCGAGTGCCGCGTTCTGCTGGGTCATCTCATCCATATGCGCCACGGTCTGGCTCATCTCGTCGATGCCGTTGGCCTGCTCGGCCGAAGCCGCCGAGATGTCGGTCACGGTCGCGGAGACCTTGCGCGAGGCTTCGACGATCTGGTTGAGCGCCTCGCCGGCGGAGCGCACCAGCGCCACGCCCTGCTCGACCTCGCGGCCGGATTCGCCGATCAGCGCGGTGATGTCCTTGGCGGCGTCGCCGGAGCGCTGCGCCAGCGTGCGGACTTCGGAGGCGACAACGGCAAAGCCCTTGCCGGCGTCGCCGGCACGGGCGGCCTCGACCGCGGCGTTGAGCGCCAGCAGATTGGTCTGGAAGGCGATCTCGTCGATGACCGAGGTGATGTCCGAAATCTTCTTCGAGGCGAGTTCGATCCGAGCCATCGCATCGACCGCGTTGGTGACAATGGCGCCGCCCTTCTCCGCGACCGACATGGCCTGTTCGGCCAGCGCGACCGCCTGCCTGGAGGCTGTAGCCGAGGCCTTCACCGAGGCTGCGAGTTCCTCCGTGGTGGCCGCGGTCTCTTCAAGCGAGGAGGCCTGCTCCTCGGTGCGCTTCGACAGGTCGTCAGCGCCCATATTGATCTCGCGAGCCGAGTTTCCGACATCGGTGGAAGTGGCCTGGATCGTCGAGACCGTCTCGCTGAGGCGGGAGACGGCCGTGTTGAAGTCGTCGCGGAGCTTCTCATAGGCGGCTGCGACATCGCTATCGATCCGGCAGGTCAGGTCGCCCTTGGACAGCATGTCGAGACCGCCGGCGAGCAGATCCATGACCTCGCGCTGTTCCGTGGCGAGGCGTTCCTGCTCGCGGGCATTGGCGGCGCGGTCGCGCTCGGTCTGCTGGCGCTGTGTCTCGGAGGCGGTGCGGGACTGCGCGGTCTCCTCTTCCAGCCGCCGCATTTCGAGGCCGTTCTGCTTGAAGACGAGCACGGTCTTGGCCATGGCGCCGACTTCGTCCTTGCGGGCGTCGCCCTCGACAGCCGTGTCGAAATTGCCGGCGGCGAGCTCGCTCATCGCAAGCTTCAGGCGGTCCAGCGGGCGCGTGATGGTGCGCGACGACATCAGGATGGCGCCGACGAGCCCGAGCAGGAGCCCTGCGACGCTGGCTGCGAGCGTGATGGCGGCGGTGTGCTCGGTCGTCGCGGTCAATGCATTGGATCTGGCATCGAGATCCTTGATCAGCGCCGCGTTGAAGGCGACGATGTCGCTGATGAGCCCACGAAGCTTGCCGTCCAGCGTGCCCATCACCGCCAGCGCCTTGGTATTCTCATCCTGCTCTCCGAGCTGGATGGCCTGATCGACGGAGGCCTTCAAGCCGCGCACCTGCGTGGCGAAGCCCTCGAAACGCTCCTTCATGTCGGGCAAAATCGTAGCTGCCTCGGCGAGATAAGCGAGGGTGTCCTTGTAGGAGGCCTCGCCTTGGGCCTTGGCCTCGGCGATCCCGGGCGCACCGGCAGGGTAGGCGATGATCTTGTAGGTTTGCGCGATCAGGTCGTTTGCTGTCCGCGAGGCGCGTGCGCTCGCCAGGATTGCCTTGGGGCGGGTGTCCAGCATGGTGGAGTAGTCGGTATCGACTTGCTTCATCTGCTGGCCCGCATAGAGGCAGGCGCCCAGCCCGATCAGGCCCATCAGGATGATGGCGCTGACGAATTTCGTACCGATCTTGATATTGTTCAGGTTGATCATAGCCATCTCGAGCTGCTGCTGCTGGCCGGGATGGTTAGCGAACGCGGTTAAGGATCAATGAAATCAACGGTTTCTGGCCGGTAAATCACCCATTTCTACACGTATTGAGCGCGCTCAGATGAGCGCGCAATCTGGAGACGTTGAAATCCTGAGGTGATGCTTTCAGCGCCGCCTCTACGAATCAGGCGGCAGCCTTCTCCACCGCCCGCATCACTCGCAGCGTGTTGCCGCCGGCAAGCTTTTCGAGGTTGTCCTCCGACCAGCCGCGCCGGATCAATTCCGCGATCAGCGAGGGGAAGACCGTGGTGTCCTCGAGCCCATCGGGATTGACCCAGCCGAAGAAATCCGAGCCGACGCCGATATGGTCGTGACCGATGCGCTTGGCGAGGTAGTCGAGATGGTCGCAATATTGCGGCAGCGTCGCCTTGGGGCGCGGCCCGGCCTTGCGCTCGATCTCTTGTTCCGCCTTGGCGTAATCGAGCCCTTCGGGCGTCTTGCCGTACTGGTCCTTGACCGGGCGGTGCCAGTCGCGCGCGGCCTGGCTGATGAAATCGGGCACGAAGGTTGCCATCACCACGCCGCCATTGCCGGCGACGCGGTCGAGCACGTCATCGGGGACGTTGCGCGGGTGGTCGCAGAGCGAAAACGCGTTGGAATGTGACCAGACGACCGGCGCGCTGCTGACGTCGAGCGTATCGTGCATCACCTTGGGCGAGACATGGGCGAGGTCGACGACCATGCCGAGCTTGTTCATGCGCGCGATGACCTCCTTGCCGAAAGCGCTGAGGCCGTTGTGCTTTGGGGCGTCAGTCGCGGAATCGCACCAGTCATGCGTGCCGTTGTGGCAAAGCGTCATCAGCCGGACGCCGAGATCGTAATAGGCGTCGAGCGCATCGAGCTCGTTGTCGAGCGCCGATCCGTTCTCGATCGTCATGAACAGCGCGATCCTGCCCTCGGCTTTGGCTGCAGCGACATCGGCGGCCGAGAGGCCGGGGCGGAAGGCGTCCGAATGACGCTTCAGGATGTCGCGCATCAGCGCGATCTGGGCGAGCGCGAAGCCGGCGGGCTTGGGGTGGTTCGGCGGCACATAAGCCGCGAAGAACTGCCCGGCGAGCTTGCCGGCCCGCATGCGCGGAATGTCGGTGTCGACCTCGGGATGCAGTTTCGCCAGATCGTAAACGCCGACATCGCCCTTGGCGTTGCGGTCGAGCCTGATGACATAGGGCAGGTCGTTATGGCCGTCGATCATCGGCGCGCGGTCGAGCAGTGCGAGCGCGGCGACGTAGGCATTGTCCTGAACGGGGGCTTCGGCGAGGGCCATGGCGCAACCTTGGGCTGGAATCGAGAGCAGCGGCAATGGTGGCAGGTCGCGGAGCGCGAGGCGAGGGCGCGCGGTGCAGGGCTGTCATCCCGCACGCGCTGCGGCACGAAGTGCTGCTGCGCTGATGCGGGACCGCTCTTAGAATAGAGGCGTCCTCTCGTCACGCGGTCCCGTGTCTGCGCAGCAGCGTTTCACGCTGCAGCGCGCACGGGATGACGCCGCCTAGCCGAAGCGCGCAGCCGAGAACGGCGTCGGATCGACGAAGACCTTTTGGCCCGTCACCATCTCGGCGATCATCCGGCCCGTGACGGCCGCCAGCGTCAGCCCATGATGGGCGTGGCCGATCGAGAACCACAGGTTCTTGTGCTTCGGCGCGGGGCCGATGATCGGCATCATGTCGGGTGTGCAGGGCCGGCGGCCGAGCCAGGGCTCGGCATCGACCCGCTCGCCAAGCGGGAATAGCGTCCTGGCGATCGGCTCGGCGCGGGCGAGCTGGACCGGCGTCTTGGGTGCATCGCGGTCGGCGAATTCGGCGCCCGTGGTCAGGCGGATGCCTTGCAGCATCGGCGCGAGGAAATAGCCGCGCTCGGTGTCGAGCACCGGGTGGTTGAGCACGGCGTTGCCTTGCGCCTTGTAATGCATGTGGTAGCCGCGCTTGACCGCGAGCGGCAGATGGTAGCCGAGCTTGGTGGTCACCACATCGGCCCAGGGGCCGAGCGCGACGACAGCGTCCTTGGCCTGGGCCCTGGTGCCATCAGTGAGCGTCACGCTCCAGCCGGTGGCGTCCTGCACCAGCGTGCTGGCGTCGCCGAGCGCGAGCTTGCCGCCGAGCTCTTCGAACCGCGCGACATAGGCTTTGGACAGGCCCAGCGGATCGACCACCGTCACCGGGTCGGTCCAGTGCAGGCCGCCGATCAGGCTCTGGTCGAGATGCGGCTCCTCGCTGCGCAAGGTGGCGACGTCGAGCGCACGGTAGTTCAGGCCGAAATCGCGGTTCCAGCGTGCTGCCTCGGCCAGGCGCGCGTCCTGCTGGGCTGCGGTGCGGAACACCTTCATCCAGCCCTTGCGGCGCAGCAGATTGGTCGCGCCGGCTTCCTGCGCAAGCGCGTCATGCTCGCTGACGCAATGCTCGATCAGCGTCGCATATTTATGGGCGATGGCTTCATGCTGCGAAGCGCGCGAATGCATCCAGTACGACCACAGGAAGGGCGCGAGCTTGGGGATCGCGTTCCAATGGTAATGCGCGTCGATGGTGTTGTTCATCGCGTAGCGGATGAGCGCGCCGAAATCATGCGGGAAGCCGTAGGGGTAGACACCCTCGCGCTGGATCAGCCCGGCATTGCCGTAGCTCGTCTCCTGGCCCGGACCGCGCTTGTCGACGAGCAGCACGGAGCGGCCCGCCTTTTGCAGATGCAGCGCCACCGAAATGCCGACGATCCCTGCGCCGAGGACGATGGTATCCGTCTGCATCTTGTGCTCCTGCCAGCCCGCTGCTGCAGCAAAATAGCCGTTTATGGGGCGATGTCAGCGCCACGGCGCATTTTTGCGGCCTTACGCTCAAAGTTTCGCAAGATTTGCGCCAATCGGCCGAACACTGTGCGCCGGTCTCGCTTTGCCGGCTTTTTCTTGCAATTTTCTGCGCACGCAGGGCGGGCCTGCGGCGATGGCGGGTGACGCAAGGCGCGAGATCGGCGAGTGTCGCAGCCCTTCCAGTCCAAACCGGGCCTTCATGCTTTCGCGTTTCGCCGCTTCAATCGCCGCCGCTTTGGCCTGGCTCGGCCGTCATGGCACGCAGGGTTTCGCGCTCTCGATCTTCCTCGGATTGGCCTTGCCGCAGTTCTCGGCTGCGGCGCGTCCGGTGCTGCCGGTCACGATCTTCTGCTTCACCACGATTGTGTTCATGCGGGCCGATCTCGGCATCATCGCCGGGCTTGTGCGGCGGCCGGGCAAGCTCATCCTCTCCTGTCTCTGGCTGGTCGCGGCGCCGGTCCTGCTGATCGGCGGGGCCTTCCTTCTGCTTGGCCGGGAGGCGCTCGATCCGGGGCTCCTGCTGGGGCTCGCCATCATGGGCGCTGCACCGCCGATCATGTCGTCGCCGGCGGTTGCGATCCTCTATGGCTTCGAGCCGTCGCTGATCATCGCCTGCGTCATCCTGAGCACGATCGTCAGTCCTGTCGTCGCGCCCTTCCTGGTCGAATTGCTGGCGGGCGCCGCGGTGCCGCTCGACAGCTGGGTGCTGGCGTTCAGGCTTCTGCTCTTCGTCGGCGGCGGCATGGCGGTCGCCGCGGCCTTGCGGGTCTGGCTCGGTGTCGAGCGGATCAAGGGGATGAAGGCCAATCTCGATGGTTTTGGCGTGCTGATGTATTTTATCTTCGCCATCGCCGCGATGGACGGCGTCACGCAGGCGGCGATCGACGATCCCAAGCGCGTGCTGCTCTTCCTGGCCTGCGTCTTTGCTGTCTCGGGTTTCGGGCTGCTTACGGCCTATCTCGCCTTGCGCCGCTTGCCGGCCTCGGAGCGCTTCATGATCGGCTACGGCTCGGGCCAGCGGAACATGGGCATGATCGTCGCCGCGCTGGGAGCCGGCGTGCCGCCCTCGACCTTCCTGTTCTTTGCCCTGGCGCAGTTCCCGATCTATCTGCAGCCTTGGCTGTTGCGCGGCCTTGCGGCGCGTATTCGCCGCAGGGAGGCCTGAAGTCTTGGGCCTGAAGTCTGAGGCCTGAAGTCTCCTGCCGCGAGCTGACGGTTCGCTTTGCGAAGGTCGCCCCAACGTAACCGGGGCCTCGCCGTCATGATCACGCTCTATTCCGGACCGCTCAGCCTGTTCTCCCGCAAGGTCGAGATCGCGCTGCGAGAGAAGGCGCTGCCTTTTGAGCGCATCATGGTGCCCTTCAGCCAGACCGCGGGCTATGAGCCGAGGCATCCTGAAGTGCTGGCGCTGAACCCGAAAAGGCAGGTGCCGATCCTGAACGATGAGGGGCTGGTCGTCTACGATTCCACGATCATCCTCGAATATCTCGATGAGGCCTACCCGCAGCCTTCGCTCTATCCCAAGACCCCGGCAGAGCGCGCGCGCTGCCGACTGGACGAGCTTTTTGCCGACGAAATCCTGTTCATGGCCGTGCGCCCGCTGATGCATCGCAGCGAGCCGCCGACGGCAGACCGCAACAAGCGGGTGGCGCAGGAGACCGATGCGCTGATCGCCGAGGCCGTACTCGCGCGGTATTATTGCGGGCTCAATGAGCGATTGGCCGGCCGCGACTTCTTCGGCGAAGCGTTGTCCGTGGCCGATATCGGGCTGTTTATGACCTTGCTGTGGGCTCTGCGTCTCGGTGGCCCGTCCCTGGCGGACTATAGCGAGCTTGCCGGTTGGTTTGGCCGCCTGAGCGGCCGGCCGGCCTTCGCGGCGGCGGCGGAGGAAGTGGCTGAGGCCGACAGGCGGCTGTCATACCCGGTGAAGCGGCGCTGAAAAAGCACCTGGATTTGATTGCGGCGCCGGCCTGCGGGCGTTAAACGCTTGGCGCATGAGCGCTCCCATCCGCATCGCCCCCTCGATCCTCTCGGCCGATTTCTCGAAGCTGGGCGAGGAGGTGCGCGCGATCGACGAGGCGGGGGCCGACTGGATCCATTGCGATGTGATGGATGGGCATTTCGTGCCCAACATCACCTTCGGGCCGGATGTGCTGAAGGCGATCCGCCCCTGCACCAAGAAGCTCTTCGACGTGCATCTGATGATCGCGCCGGTCGATCCTTATGTCGAAGCCTTCGCCAAGGCCGGCGCCGATCTCATTTCGTTCCATGTCGAGGCCGGGCCGCATCCTCACCGGACGCTGCAGACAATTCGGAACCACGGCAAGCAGGCCGGCATCGTGCTCAATCCCGGCACGCATGAAAGCGCCATCGAGCCGCTGCTCGACGATCTCGACCTGATCCTGCTGATGACGGTCAATCCCGGCTTCGGCGGGCAGAGCTTCATCCGCTCCGTGCTCGAGAAGATCGCCCGGGTGCGCGCTATGATCGGCGAGCGGCCGATCGCACTCGAAATCGATGGCGGGGCTAGCCCTGAGACCGCGCCGCTCGCGGCAAAGGCCGGAGCGAATGTTCTCGTCGCCGGCTCTGCCGTGTTCAAGGGCGGGCCTGCCGCCTATGCCGCCAATATCTCCGCGATCCGCAAGGCGGCTGAAGCCGCGCGCGGGCAGTGGGTTTGAGATTTTAGTACAGCCCTCATCCTGAGGAGCCGCGAAGCGGCGTCTCGAAGGATGATCCAGCGAGCGCCTTCTGGAGCATCCTTCGAGACGCGCTCCTGCAGAGTGCTCCTCAGGATGAGGGCTTGTTTGTCACAAGGACGAGACGATGATCCCGCGCTATTCCCGCCCCGAGATGGTCGCGATCTGGGAGCCGCAGACCCGCTTCCGGATCTGGTTCGAGATCGAAGCGCACGCCACCGACAAGCTCGCCGAGCTTGGCGTGGTGCCGAAAGAGGCTGCCGCCACGATCTGGGCCAAGGCCAAGGACGCGACCTTCGATGTCGCGCGCATCGACGAGATCGAGCGCGTCACCAAGCATGACGTCATCGCGTTTCTCACGCATCTGGCCGAGATCGTCGGGCCGGAAGCCCGCTTCGTCCATCAGGGCATGACCTCCTCGGACATTCTGGACACGACGCTCTCGGTGCAGCTCGCGCGCGCCACCGACCTCTTGATCGCGGATGTCGATGCGCTGCTTGCGGCGATCAAGCGCCGGGCATTCGAGCACAAGCTGACGCCGACCATCGGCCGTTCGCACGGCATCCATGCCGAGCCGGTGACCTTCGGGCTGAAGCTGGCGCAGGCCTATGCCGAGTTCGACCGTTGCAAGGCTCGATTAGTCGCGGCTCGGGCCGAGATCGCGACCTGCGCGATTTCGGGCGCGGTCGGCACCTTCGCCAATATCGACCCCTCGGTGGAGGCCTATGTCGCGGAGAAGATGGGGCTGAGCGTCGAGCCGGTCTCGACCCAGGTCATCCCGCGCGACCGGCATGCGATGTATTTCGCCACGCTTGGCGTCGTCGCTTCCAGCGTCGAGCGGCTCGCGACCGAGATTCGGCATCTGCAGCGCACCGAGGTCTATGAGGCGGAGGAGTTCTTCTCGCCCGGCCAGAAGGGCTCCTCGGCGATGCCGCATAAGCGCAACCCGGTGCTGACCGAGAACCTGACCGGGCTTGCCCGCCTCGTGCGTGGCATGGTGGTGCCGGCGCTGGAGAATGTGGCGCTCTGGCATGAGCGCGACATCTCGCACTCCTCGGTCGAGCGCATGATCGGCCCCGACGCCACCGTGACGCTCGATTTCGCGCTCGCCCGCCTTACCGGCGTCGTAGACAAGCTGCTGATCTACCCGCAGAACATGCGCAAGAATCTCGACCGGCTCGGCGGTCTGCACAATTCGCAGCGCGTGCTGCTGGCCCTGACCCAGGCCGGCGCCAGCCGCGAGGAGAGCTATTCGCTCGTCCAGCGCAACGCGATGCGCACCTGGGAGCATGGCGAGGACTTCCTCACCAACCTCAAGAAGGATGCCGAGGTCACGGCGAAGCTGTCAGTGGCGGAACTCGAGGCGATGTTCGACGAAGGCTATCACTTCAAGCATGTCGACACGATCTTCGCGCGGGTGTTCGGGGAGAGGTAAGTGGCTGACGATCACATCGTTCGTCATCTTCCAGATGTGATCACGCACAACTACGATCCCGATCGCGGCCGGTTCCAGAATCTCTGCAACCTGCCGGACGATGAGGCGGAGGGAATCCTTGCCGCCATCAATGCGTCTGGGCGAAGGGCGATCAAATCCAACTACCTGACACGTCGCCGTCAAACGGAATCATGGCTGCTGTCGGAGCGAACCCGGAAGCTCGGCACCCCGTATCTCCGCCGTCCGATCTATTTCTTTCTCGGCGACATGGCGGACGGTGCTGATCCGTCCCGATCGGCATCGGTTGTCGTGCCGCTGGCGGCTTTCACCGACGACATGTTGACCTTCACCTATCCTGACAGCATGGCGAGTTTGCCGTTTGGAACGCGAGCCGAGCATATCCGGGAGCGGAAGCCCTATCATGGGCAGGTTTTCACACTCGGCGAGATCCGCAGCGTCGTTTCTCGTTTTGGAATGCCTGCGACGGTCGGACGGCGCGATCCAGCCGCTGCTTCCGATCGGTTCATCGAAGTTCAGCTCTGGGACGACAGGCCTCTTCAAACCATGTTGTTGAGCCAACCAGTCAACCAGTCTATCTTTCGTTCATGATCACCGTCGGCGCATTCGAGGCCAAGACCAAGTTCTCCGAACTGCTCGACCGTGTCGAGCGGGGCGAGGAGATCGTGATCACGCGCCATGGCAAGGCGGTGGCGCGGCTGGTGTCGCAGGAGCCGGGCGTAAATCCGTCGGGGCGCGACATTCGTGCTGAGATCATGGCGTTGCGCGAAAATCTGCGGGCGGAGGGCGTCTCGTTCAGCCGCGGCGAGATCATCGCATTGCGCGACAAGGGGCGGCGTTGAGCGCCTTCATTATCGACGCTTCTGTCGCGATGGCAATCATTTCGCCCGACGAGCAGAACGAGGCTGTTCTGGCGCTGTTGGACCGGATGATCGGCTTCGGTGCTTTTGCCCCGACGCTATGGCTCTTCGAAACCGCCAATGCCGCGCGCTTCAAATGGGCGCAGACGCCGATCGCAACGGCAACGGCGCGTGATGCGATCGAGAAGCTTCATGCGTTGCCGATCGAGATCGTCGATATGGAACCTGCCGTCATCCGGGGCGGCGTCCTCACCTTGGCGCAGCGCCGCAAGCTCACCATCTACGACGCAAGCTACCTTCATCTGGCGATTACGTTGTCGCTGCCCCTCTCGACACTCGACAAGGAATTGATCGCGGCGGCGCCTCTTGAAGGCGTCGATCTCGTTTCGATTTGATGCGCTATGAAATCCTCCGAAGCCGACATCCTCATCATCCCCGGTTGGTCCGGGTCCGGCCCTGATCATTGGCAGAGCCGCTGGGAGGCCAGGCTTCCGACGGCGCGGCGTGTCGAGCAGGCGGATTGGCACAAGCCGCAACGCGAGGAATGGGCTGGCCGCATCGTCGAGGCGGTGCGGGCCGCCACGCGCCCCGTGGTGCTGGTCGCGCACTCGGCCGGCGTCAGCGCGGTCGCGCATGCGGCGGAGCATCTCAAGCCCGGCGAGGTCGCGGGAGGGTTCCTGGTCTCTCCGGCGTCGGAGGAGGCCAAGCGCGCTCTTCCGGATATGGAAGCCGCGTTCGCCATGCATCGGCGCGAGACGCTGCCCTTTCCGGCCACGGTCATCGCCAGCGCGACCGATCCCTATTGTTCGCAGGATGAGGCGAAGGCGCTCGCGGAAGCCTGGGGCGCGACCTTCGTCGACGCCGGCGACAGCGGCCACCTCAACACCGAGTCCGGACATGGCCCCTGGCCGGACGGGCTCCTGCAGTTCGCGAGCTTTCTCAGGCGCTTGGGCTGAGCAGTTGCGGGTTTGATTCAAGCGTGAGCGAAGCAATCCGGGAGGTCTCACAAAGCCCCCCTGGATTGCCTCGTCGCTTTCGCTGTCCGGTTCGGGCACCCCAAAACAAAACCACCCCGGATTGCTCCGGGGCGGTCTCGTTTCACGCCAGATGGCGGTCAGCTAGTCGAGATCAATTCTCGATATAGGTGATCTTGCCGTCGGCGCCCTTCTTCCAGGTGTACATGGTGTAGTCGGGGCGGGTGATGTCGCCCTTCTTGTCGTAGGTGATGTCGCCGATCACGGTCTTGAAGGTCTTGCCCGAGCGCATGTACTCGGAGACCTTCTTGGGATCGAGCGACTTGGCGCCTTCGGCCGCCTGCTTGAGGATCTCGACGGCGGCGTAGGAGTAGAGCGTATACGCCTCCGGCTTGAACTTGCGGGCCTCGAACTTCTTGAGGATGGCCGCAGCTTCAGGACGCTTCTGCGGGTCCGGCGGGAAGGTCATCAGCGTGCCTTCGACGCCGGGGCCGCCGATCGTGGCGAACTCGTCGGTGGTGATGCCGTCGCCCGAGATCATCACGGTCTTCAGGCCCTGGTCGCGCATCTGGCGCACGATCAGGCCGCCTTCGGTGTGCAGGCCACCCCAGTAGAGGTAGTCGGCGCCAACGGACTTCAGCTTGGAGATTAGCGCCGAATAGTCCTTCTCACCGGCGTTGACGCCTTCATAGAGCACGTCCTTGACGCCCGCCTTGGTCAGGCCCTTGCGGGTCTCGTCGGCGAGGCCCTGGCCGTAGGTGGTCTTGTCGTGGATGACGGCGATCTTCTTGCCCTTGAGGTTCTTGGCGATATAGGCCGCCGCGACCTCACCCTGCTGGTCGTCGCGACCGCAGGTGCGGAACACATTCCACAGGCCGCGCTCGGTGATCTTCGGGTTGGTGGCCGAAGGCGAGATCATCGCGATGCCGTTCTCGGCATAGACTTCCGAGGCCGGCATGGTGACGCCGGAGTTGAAGTGGCCGATCACGAACTTGACGCCGTCGCCGACGAACTTGTTGGCGACGGAGACGCCTTGCTTGGGATCGGAGACGTCGTCGCCGACCGACAGCGCGATCTTCTGACCCAAGATGCCGCCAGCCGCGTTGATGTCGTCGATCGCCTGCTCGGTACCGTTCTTCAGCTGGGCGCCGAAGGCGGCGTTGGGGCCTGTGATCGGTCCGGCGACGCCGAACTTGATCTGTGCATTCGCCACGCCGGAGAAGGCGAGGACGGCGCCGAGCGCGATACCGCTCAACAGCAGTTTCTTCATGAGATCAGACTCCCCTGTGATTACTATGAACGGGCTGGATGGTCCGCCCGTCTCGGCGCGCGCGGCTACCGTGAAACGCAGTCTTGCGCTTTTTCAACGGTCTGTCACGCGTCAAGCTCGTCGCCATTTTCAGGCTATTTCGGCCCTGATCTTCACGCCTTCGCGCGCTTTCCAGCCGAATGGGCCGGTGCGCTCGAAGAGCCAGCGATATTGGGTCGTCATCTGCCTGGCGCGGTTGTAGCGCCAGCCGGCGAAGCCGAAAGCCATCAGCACGATGGTATCGACGATATAGTAGTGCAGCGTCAGCAGCGTCGCCTCGAACAGCGCGAAATGGATGAAGCGCACGGCGAGCCCGAGAACCAGGATGTAGAGCACGAGTTGGAACGTCGGCTTCCATGCCTTGGCCACGGCGCGGCCCGACATCCAGGCGAGCCAGCCGCCCATCACCACCGTGACCAGCAGGAACAGCCAGATCGTCGGTTCTTCGTAGAGGATGCCTTGCATGTCAGTGCCTCCCGCCTTCGAGATAGGCGGCGCGCACCTGCGGATTGGCGAGCAGCTCCTGGCCCGTGCCGCTCATGGTGATGACGCCGTTGACCATGACATAGCCGCGATGGGCGAGCTTGAGCGCATGGAAGGCATTCTGCTCGACCAGGAAGACGGTCAACCCTTCCGTCTTGTTGAGCTCTCGGATCGCCTCGAAGATCTGCTTCACGATCAGCGGGGCAAGCCCCAGCGAGGGCTCGTCGAGCAGGAGGAGCTTGGGCCTAGCCATCAGGGCGCGCGCGATCGCCACCATCTGCTGCTCGCCGCCGGAGAGCGTGCCGCCGCGCTGCTGCAGCCGCTCCTTGATGCGCGGGAAGAGCACGCAGATCTTCTCGAGGTCCTCGTCGAAATGGGCAAGGTCGCGCACGGCCGCGCCCATCTGCAGATTCTCGTAGACGGTCATGCGCGGGAAGATGCGCCTGCCCTCCGGGGATTGAGCGATGCCCAGCCTTGCGATCTGGTGGCTCGGCATCTTGGTGATGTCGCGCCCCTCATAGGTGACGGTGCCCTCGCGCGCCTGCGGGTTGCCGAAGATCGTCATCATCAGGGTGGATTTGCCGGCGCCGTTGGCACCGATCATGGTGACGATCTCGCCGGCGCGGACATCGATGTCGACGCCCTTGAGAGCGATGATCTTGCCGTAATAGGTCTTGACGCCGCGTACGGTGAGAAGAGGCTGAGCTTCGGTCATCACAGTCCGACCTCTGCTTCCACGGCCGCGACCTCGTCGTCGTCGACGCCAAGATAAGCGGCGATCACCTTGGGATCGGCCTGGACCTCGGCCGGCGTGCCGTCGGCGATCTTGGTGCCGTAGTCGAGCACCACGACATGGTCCGAAATCTCCATCACCACCGACATGTCGTGCTCGATCAGCAGGAGCGCCGTGCCGATATCCTTGCGGATCGAGAGCAGCAGCTCGTTGAGGTCATGGCTCTCGCGCGGGTTGAGGCCGGCAGCCGGTTCGTCGAGGCAGAGCAGGACCGGCTCGGTGCACATGGCGCGCGCGATCTCGAGCCGGCGCTGGTCGCCATAGGGCAGGTCGGCAGCGGGATCGTCGGCGCGGTCGATCAGCTTGATCTTCTCCAGCCAGAACTTGGCCTTCTCGATCGCTTCCTTCTCGCGCGCCTTGTAGCCGCCGACGCCGAGCACGCCGAGGAAGGTGAAGCCCGAGGCGATCATCAGCGGGTTGTGCTGGGCGACGAGGAGGTTCTCCAGCACGGTCATGCCGCCGAAGAGGCGGATATTCTGAAAGGTGCGGGCGACCTTGGCCTTCCAGGAGATCCGGAAGTCCGGCATGCGCTCGAGCAGATAGCTTGCGCCGCTGTCATGCGTCAGTGCCATCAAGCCTTCGGTCGGCTTGTAGAAGCCGGTGATGCAGTTGAAGACCGTGGTCTTGCCGGCCCCGTTGGGGCCGATCAGCGCTGTGATGTCGCCCTTGCGGGCCTCGAAGGAGAGGTCGTTGACGGCGGTGAGGCCGCCGAAGCGCATGGTGACATGCTCGACCTGGAGAAGCGGGGCGGTTGTCATCAGCCGTGCCCCTCCTGGACCATGTCGGACGAAATCGCCTTCTTCTCCTTGAGGAAGGCCGTCGGCTCGCGCGTCGAGATCAGTCCGCGCGGCTTCCAGATCATGATCACCACCATGGCCAGGCCGAAGATCAGCATGCGGTATTTGGTCGGGTCGAAATCATTGCCGAAGATCGCCTTCAGCCAATCGAGCTCGCGCAGGAGCTCGGTGCCGCCGATCATGGCGACCGCGGCGATGGCGCAGCCCCAGAGCGAGCCCATGCCGCCGAGCACGACGATTGCCAGCACCATCGCCGATTCCATGAAGACGAAGGATTCCGGCGAGATGAAGCCCTGCCGCGCCGAGAAGAAGGCGCCGGCGAAGCCGCCAAACATGGCGCCGATCGAGAAGGCGGTGAGCTTGGTGTTGGTGGTGTTGATGCCGAGCGAGCGGCAGGCGATCTCGTCCTCACGCAGGGCTTCCCAGGCCCGGCCCACCGGTAGTCGTCTGAGCCGCAGCGAGACGAAGGCGGTCAGCAGGGCGAGCGCCAGGATCAGATAATAGAGGAAGATCGTTCGGTAGAGCGGCGAGAATTCCAGCCCGAACACGGCCGCGAAGCCCTCGTCGCTGGCATTGAAGGGAATGCCGAAGAAGCTCGGCCGTGGAATGCCGGAGATGCCGGCATAGCCGTTGGAAAAGTCGACCCAGTTGATCAGGACGAGGCGGATGATCTCGCCGAAGGCGAGCGTGACGATGGCGAGATAGTCGCCGCGTAGACGCAGGACTGGAAAGCCGAGCAGCATGCCCCAGAAGGCGGCGAGAATGCCGGAGAGCGGCAGCAGGAGCCAAAAGGACAAGCCGAAATTCTTGGCCAGCAGGGCGTAGGAATAGGCGCCGACCGCGTAGAAAGCGACATAGCCGAGGTCGAGCAGGCCGGCGAGGCCGACGACGATGTTCAGACCCCAGCCGAGCATGACGTAGATCAGGATCTGGACGCCGAAATTGTCGATCCATTTCAGCGCGCCACCCCAGCCGCTCAGCGTAACCGCGATCATCGGGAAGGTGATGAGGAAACCGAGCCCGAACAGCGAGAAGATGCGCGAGTTGCGCTGGAAAAAAGCAAAGGTGCCGTGCGGCAGGAAGCGCACCAGCGATTTCCGGTCGGCCTTGCCCTGCTGGCGGAGCACCACCAGGAAGCGCCCGATGAAGACGATGGCGACCGCCCAGGCAACGGCCTCCCAGCGCTGGTCGAGCACCAGCACATTTTCCATGTTCTGGCGGGTGCCCCAGGCGATGATCGGGATGCACAGGCCGAAGGTGACGAGGGCGGCGAAGCCGGCCTCCTTGAGCGCCGCCTTGAAGTCGCGAGGAGGCGCCGCGGGCGTCGAAATGGTCGTCGCCATGGCTGTCAGACTTTCTCGACTTCGGGGCGGCCAAGGATGCCCGAGGGCATGAAGACGAGCACGATCGCGAGGATGCAGAAGGCCGCGACGTCTTTGTAGTCGATGGTGAAATAGGCCGACCACATTACTTCGATCAACCCGATCAGCAGGCCGCCGATGACGGCGCCAGGCAGCGAGCCGATGCCTCCGAGAACGGCAGCGGTGAAGGCCTTCACGCCGGGGATGAAGCCGTCATTGAATGAGACCACGCCGTAGAGGACGAGGTACATCACGCCGGCGACAGCCGCGAGCGCGGCGCCCATCACGAAGGTGATCGAGATCGTGCGGTCGACGTCGATGCCAAGGAGCGCGGCCATCTTGCGGTCCTGCTCGCAGGCGCGCTGGGCCCGACCGAGCGGCGTCTTCTGGACGATGTACCAGAAGGCCGCCAGCAGCACCGCCGTCGTCACGATGATGACGATCTGCTTGTAGGAGATCTGGACCGAATAGGTCGCGCTTTCGATCAGCGTGATCGAGTCGTTCAGCATCGGTGCGGTCGATTTGTTGCGCGGGCCCTGCACGACCTGGACGAAGTTCGACAGGAAGATCGACATGCCGATCGCCGAGATCAGCGGCGCGAGGCGGAAGGAGCCGCGCAGCGGCCGGTAGGCGACGCGTTCGATCGCCCAGTTCCACAGCGAGGTGAAGAACATCGCCAAGGCGAGCACGACGATGAGCGCCACCACGATCAGCCCGGCACCGAACCAGGAGGCGATCAGCATGAAGAAGATCAGCGCGATGAAGGCCGACAGCATGAAGATATCGCCATGGGCAAAGTTCACCATGCCGATAATGCCGAAGACCATCGTGTAGCCGATGGCGATGAGGCCGTAGATCGACCCCAGGGTCAGCCCGTTGATGAGCTGCTGGAGAAACACTTCCATCGTCGACGCCTAACCCCTCTCATCCGCTCCCATTCTTTTCGACGGCATGACGCCGACGCATGCGGGATGCGATTGCTACGCAGAGCTACCAATGGCTTGCGGCTTCGACAATCGCGCCGGGCCACAATTCTGTCAAAAGCAATCTGGCACGTTTTGCCTGCTGTTTGTGCAGGCATCTCTGCGGTTCGGCGGCGATTTCGCGCAAGATGATTGCGAGACGGGCACTTCTGCAGAGGGTATTTGGGCCTGATGGGCTGTGAATATGGGCGCGAAAAACCGTCTAGGATGATTTTTCTGCGCCCAACTGGCTTCGAGCGGGGCATGGCTGCGTCATCTGACGAAAGGGCAGTTTTGCGGGGTCAGGCGCGGTCGGCGAGCTGGAAGCCATGTGCCAGCGGGTCTCGGTCGTCGATGAAGATGGTGTTATAGCCGGTCATCCGGGCCCAGCCTTCGATCGAAGGGATGATCGCGTCATGGGGGCCGACCTTTGCCGCCGCCTCGACCCGGCCGCGGAAGAGCGTGCCGATGATGCTCTCATGGACGAAGTCGTCGCCGACCTTGAGCTTTCCCTGCGCGGCCCATTGCGCCATGCGCGAGGAGGTGCCGGTGCCACAGGGCGAGCGGTCGAGCGCCTTGTCGCCATAGAACACGGCGTTGCGGGCATGCGCTTCAGGCTTCGTCGGTGCGCCGGTCCAGAGGATGTGGGAGAGGCCGTTGATTGCCGGGTTCTCGGGATGGACGAACTGGTATTTCGCGTTGAGGGCAGCGCGCAGCTTCGGGCTCCAGCGCAGCAGATCGGAGGGGTTCACCTCCGCGATGTCGCGGATCGCGGCTTGCGGATCGACGATCGCGTAGAAATTGCCGCCATAGGCGACATCGACCTTAACCTCGCCCAGCCCCTCGATCTCGGCGGAGAGGCCGGTGGCGTGCAGATAGGAGGCGATGTTGGTGATGCGGACGCTGTCGACATAGGGCCCATTGCGGACATAGGTCGCGGTGACGAGGCCGGCGGGCGTGTCGATCTTCAGCACGCCCTCCTGGCGCGGCGTCACCAGCCCGCGCTCCAGCGCCATGGTGACGGTGCCGATGGTGCCGTGGCCGCACATCGGCAGGCAGCCCGAGGTCTCGATGAAGAGGAAGGCGATGTCGGCATCCTCGCGCGTCGGCGGGTAGAGGATTGCGCCCGACATCATGTCGTGGCCGCGCGGCTCGAACATCAGCCCGGTGCGGATCCAGTCGAACTCGGCCAGGAAATGCGCGCGCTTCTCGACCATGGTGTCGCCCTTCAGGGCAGGGCCGCCGCCGGCGACGAGGCGCACCGGGTTGCCGCAGGTATGGCCGTCGACGCAGAAGAAGGTGTGGGTCGTCATGGCATCCACTCAGAAGGATATGCAGGCCGGCTTCAGGATCGTGCCGACCGATTGCTGGTTGAAACGCTGCTTATAGGCTTCGGCGATGGCCGTGAGTTTGGCGCGCCCCTCGGGCTCGTCCTTCAGGGCGATGACGAGGAGTTTTGCCTGCTCGCGTACCAGGACGCCGCGCGTCGTATCGCGATACTGCCCTTGTCCTGCAAGGATCGTCAGCCCGTCAGGGAAGCGCGGCGTGACCTCCTCGTCGACGAAGCGCCCGAAGGCGGCCTCGCTGACGCCGAGCCTGTCGCCGATATTGCGGCCGAACAGCAATTCGGCGACGAGCATCGCTTGCTGGCCCGGCGAACATGAAAGCGGCGCGAGGCTGGCGCAGCCGCCAAGGCAGAAGAGGCAGGCCAGAAACAGGATTCGAATCATCGTCTTGGCCTCGTCGGCTCAGAGCTTGATTCAGGTGTCGGGCAGCTGCGCTCGATTGTGAGAGCGAAGGCGGCTTTCGCGCCCGCCATCATCTCGATGCTGGAAATCGGGGCCGCCACCATCGCCTTCAGAACCGGCGCGGGTTGAAGGGCGCGAGATCGATCGCTGGCTTGCGGCCGGCGATCAGCGCGGCGACAAGACCTGCCGTCGCGGTCGATTGCGTCATGCCGTAATGGCCGTGGCCGAAGGCGTAGACGACGTGGCGATTGCGGCTCGCTTCGCCGATCACGGGCAATGAATCCGGGAGCGAAGGCCTAAAACCCATCCAGAGCGTGCCGCTCTCGAAGGGCGGCAGGCCGTCGACCAGGCTCGCAGCCTTGTCGTAGAGGCTGCGCGTCCGGGCGTGGTTGGGCGCTGCCTTCAGTCCACCGAACTCGACTGCACCACCGATGCGCAGGCCGCTCTCCAATGGCGTCATGACGAAGCCATGACCCTCGAAGCCGACCGGGCGCGAGGTCAGGCCGGTGACGCCGGGAAAGCTGACATTGTAGCCGCGTTCGGTGTCGAGCGGGACCGCATCGCCAAGTGCCGCCGCCAGCGGCTTCGACCATGCCCCGGTCGCGATCACCGCGCGATCGACGACGCGCTGCCAGCCATCGGGGCCTATCAGGGATGGGCGCTCGCCCATCGAGATGGTGTTGACCTGCGCCTTCTCGAAGACCGCACCGCGCGCCAGCGCCGCCTCGAACAAGGCCAGCGTCAATTGCAGGGGATCGCTGATATGGGCGGTGTCGGGATGGAAGGCCGCGCCGACGAAGCGCCGCTTCAACGCCGGCTCGAACTGGCTGAGCTCCTCGGGGCCGATCATCTCGACCTTGATGCCGAACTCCGCCTGACGCCTGGCGACATGGCCGGCCTCGTCGAAGGCCGCCTTGTCGGTGAAGACATAGAGCCCGCCCTGGCGATGGATATGGCGATTGAGGCCCGCACTCTCGGCCCGCGCCAACCAGGCCGGCAGGGCAAGCTGCTGCAAGGCCGCGAGCCCCTGGATCGAACGCTCATAGGCATCCGGCCGCGCTGCCAGCACGAAGCGGATGAGCCAGGGCAGGAGCTTGGGAAAATAAGCCGGGCGGATCGAGAGCGGCCCGAGCGGGTCGAGCAGGAATTTCGGCACCTGCCGCAGATTTTTGGGGCTGGCGATCGGCAGGATGTCGGTATGGGCCATCCAGCCGGCATTGCCGCGCGAGGGGCCGAAAGCGGGGCCTTCCTTGTCGAGGATCAGGACCTCGTGGCCCTCGTCGAGCAAGGCATGCGCGATGGCGCAGCCGACGATGCCGGCGCCGACGACGGCTATCTTCACGACAGGGCCTTCATGGCAGCGACAATTCCTTCAGCGCGCCGGGCTGCTTCACCTCGATCTCGACGAAGGCGATCGGGTGGGCGGAGCCGTTCATGACGTCGTGCTGGACGCCGGCCGGGCGCATATAGGCCTGGCCCTGCGCCAGCGGCACATCGGTTTCCGTCTTGCCGTCGTGGATGCGCAGCGTGCCCGCGACCAACATCACCACGAAATAGGGCCAGCCATGCGTATGCCAGCCGGTCACGGCGCCGGGTTCGAAATCCCAGCGCGTGATCCGGATCGTCTCGTCATCCTGCTGAAGCGTCGGGATGGCGGGGAGGGTGCAGGCGAAGGCCATGGCGTCTCCGGTCTTTTAGAAACTCGGCAGCGTCGGACGTGTGGCTTCGGCTGCCTTGATGATCGCCGTGAGGCGGGCGCGCTCGGAGCCCTGCAGCGCCTGACGCGGGGCGCGGCAGCGGTCATTGGAGCCAATCACCAGCGCCTCGACCAGCTTGATGTTCTGGACGAGTCTCGCGGAGACGTCGAGATCGAGCAGGGGGCGGAACCAGCGATAGATCGCGATCGCCTCGTTCATGCGCCCGGCCTTGGCGAGTTCGTAGATCGCGACCGTTTCGCGCGGGTATGCGACGACCAGCCCCGCGACCCAGCCATCGGCGCCCATCGCCAGGCTTTCCAGCGCGAGGTTGTCGACGCCGGTCAGCACCTTGAAGCGATCGCCGCAGAGCGACTTGATCTCGCTGATGCGGCGGATGTCGTCAGACGATTCCTTGATGGCCGTGAAGAGCGGCTCGTCGGCCAGCTCCACCAGCATGGCGGGCGGGATATCGACGCCATAGGCGGGCGGATTGTTGTAGATCATCACAGGCAGGCCGCCGGCCTTGGCTACGGTCCGGTAATGGGCCGCCGTCTCGTGCGGCTCGGATTTGTAGGGAATGCCGGGCAGCACCATGAAGCCCGCCGCTCCGGCCTCGGCGCCGGCTTCCGCCAGCTTGCACGAAGCCCTGGTCGAGCCCTGCGAGACCGTCAGCAGCACCGGTACCTTGCCATCGGCGACGCGCAAGGCGGTCTTCAGGACCGCGATCTTCTCGTCAGGCTCCAGCGTCGAGGCCTCGCCGAGCGAGCCGCAGGCGATCAGGCCGTGCACGCCGGCCTCGATCTGGAGAGAAAAACAACGCTCCATTTCGGGGATGTCGAGACGGTCGTCGCTCGTGAATTTCGTCGTAACCGCAGGCAGAACGCCAGTCCAATAGCTCATGGCACAAAGCTCCTTGCGTGCCGGCCCGTTTCGCTTGCAGATTGCAAACAGGCGAGCTTCGGCTCTCAGCGACATAGGTGATATATCAATGATCGGTCGCACGTCAATCCAGCCTTACCGGCTGCCGGAGCACGCATGAATCTGCGCCCGCTTTCCGAAGCCCGAGTGGATGAGGAGGCGCACGCCTCGCTTCCGCCATCGGCGGCGCCCAGCCTGTCCGAGACAGCCTATCGCCGGCTCGAAGAAGCGATCGTGACCCTGTCGCTGCGTCCCGGCGCGGTGCTGACGGAGGCGCAGTTGATCGATCTCGTCGGCGTCGGACGCACGCCAGTGCGCGAGGCGCTGATCCGGCTGGCGCAGCAGGGGCTGGTCGAGATCCTGCCGCGCAAGGGCGTCGCCGTAGCCGACATCAACGCCATCGACGTGATGGCGGCGCTCGATGCGCGCGAGGTGCTGGAGCGGCTGATCGCGGGCGATGCGGCCAAACGGGCGAGCCCGCGTGAACGCATCCTGATCATCGAACAAGCCAAGGCGATGCGCGCGGCGGCCGAGACCGGCGACGTCAACGCCTTCATGCGCATCGATACGGAGCTCAACGGCATGGTGGCGGCAGCCGCGCGCAGCCCCTATGCGACACGCGCGGTCGAGCCGCTGCAGGCGCTGATGCGGCGCGCCTGGTATCATTTCGAGCGGCAGGACGACCTCGTGCCCTCCGCGCATCTGCATGTCGCCTTCGCGCAGGCGATCGCGACGGCCGATCCTGCCGCCGCGATGATCGCGAGCGACGCGCTGATGCTGCATTTTCGCCGTGGCCTGCTCGGCGCGCTGGGGCGGGATTGAGGCATTCGGGCGGAGCGGTATCGGTGCAGTTTGAGCGCCTCTGATATATCTAGCTTGATTACCGAAGCCGCATCGAACTCGCCTGCTCGCCATGGCGCATGTGGTCACCTTTGCTGCGGCGCTCGACGAGAGCGGCGTCTGCCTGATCTGTGATCGCCATTTCGAGGGTCTCGAACACGTTGTCTTCATCAAGATGGCTCATGATCGAACGAGCCGGTGTGTCGCTCCGTGAACTGGCTTTCGCGGGGGCGTGCGCCTACATCAACGGGCTAGAGTTCATGCAGCAGGCTGGGCGAATGACCAAGATCGTTGAGGCGGCGCCGCGCCTGACGCCGGCGGCCGACGGGCAGGCCTTCCGCGACGCCATGGCGCGGCTGGCGAGCCCCACCCATATCGTCACGACGGCGGGGCAGAACGGCCGCGCCGGCCTGACCGCAACCGCTGTCGCCTCGGTCTCGGATGCGCCGCCGACCGTGCTGGTCTGCATTGAGGGCAACAGCCGCACGCTGGCGGCGATCGCGGCCAATGGCGTCTTCTGCATCAACACATTGCCAGGCGGCTCTGCCGACCTGGCCGAGACTTTTGCGGGGCGTCGCGGCATCGAGGGGGAGGCGCGTTTCGCCTCGGCGCGCTGGGGCCGGCTGGCGAGCGGCGCGCCGGTGCTGGAGCAGGCGCTGGCTGCCTTCGATTGCCGGCTCGTCGCGATCCGGGAAGTCGCGACGCATCGCATCGTCATCGGCGAGGTCTTGGCGCTGGGCGGCGCGGGGCAGGGCGCCGGCCTGATCTATCGCGACCGGCGCTTCGAAACAGTCTAGCGGCTGTTATAGCGCGTTTTCTCCGCGCAAACGCTTCGCGTTTGTCGCGAGGGAACCGGTGCCCACTTCGCTCGAAAACGCTCTCACGCTTCAGGGCTTGCCGAGGCTTCAGGGCTTGCCGGCTTCCGCCTCGATCTCGGCGAAGACGCTGGCGGCTTCCTTGAAGGCGTGGTTGGCGGCGGGCACGCCGGCATAGATCGCCGCCTGCATCAGCACCTCCTTGATCTCGTCGCGCGTCATGCCGTTATTGAGCGCGCCGCGGACATGGATGCGGAACTCGCCCCAGGCGCCGAGCGCACAGGCGATCGAGAGCACGATGATCGAGCGCTCCCGGCGCGCGAGGCCGGGCCGGTTCCAGATGTCGTTCCAGGCCGTGCGGGTGATGAACTCCTGCCACTCGCCGTTGAAGGCGGTGACGCCGGCGCTCGCTTTGTCGACATAGGCGTCGCTCAGCACGGCCCGGCGGGTCTTCATGCCGTTGTCGTAACGGATCTTTTCATCCATGGCGGGGAACCCTCAGGAAAGCGTTTTCGAGCGAAGTGGATACCGGTTCCCTCGCGACAAACGCGAAGCGTTTGCGCGGAGAAAACGCGTCAGAACAAAAGCCTAGAGCAGGATGCGAAAAAGTGGGAACCGGTTTTTCGCATCCTGCTCTAACTCTTAGATGAGAGACGGATTCAGGTGTCAGACGGGATCACTTTGTGATGCCATCTGACATCATCCTGTTCTCGAGCAATTGCTCTAGGCTTGCAGGAAGTCGAGCACGGCCTTGGTGAAGGCGGCGGGCTGCTCGAGATTGGAGAGATGGGCGGCGTCGAGCTCGACCGTCTGCGCGCCATGGATGGAATCGGCGATCAGCTGCCCGGCGGCAGGCGGCGTCGCGGGGTCGACCTTGCCGATGACGACGAGCACCGGATTGGTGATCGCGCGGATCGGCTCGCGCTGGTCCATGTCGCGGATCGCGGCGCAGCAATTGGCGTAACCGAGCGGCGGGGTGGTGCTGAGCATGTCGCTGACCTTGGCTATGGTCGCGCTGTCGCGCTCGCGAAATTCCTGACTGAACCAGCGCTCCAGTATCGGCTGGACCAGTCCTGCCATGCCGTTGGCGCGCACGGATTTGATGCGGGTATTCCAGAGATCGGGCGGGCCCATGCGGGCGCCGGTATTGGCCAGCACCACCCGGTCGAGGCGCTTGCCGGCATGGGTCGCGAGCCATTGGCCGACCATGCCGCCCTTGGAGAGGCCGCACCAATGTGCCTTGGCGATGCCGAGATGATCGAGGATCGCCAGCGCGTCCTCGCCGAGCATGGCGATCGAATAGGGTTTGTCGGCTGCGGTCGATTGGCCATGACCGCGTGAATCATAGCGCACGACGCGGAAGACCTTCGACCATTCCGGAATCTGCGGATCCCACATCGAGAGATTGGTGCCAAGCGAGTTCGAGAGCAGCAGCACAGGCGCGTCGGCCGGGCCGTCGATCCTGATGTTGAAGGGCTCGCCCCTGATGGTCTCGATCGGCATGGCGTTTCTCTCGTGCTGTCAGTTGCGTGTTGTCAGTTGATGGTGATCGCGCCACCGGCGGAGAGCGTGAGCCGCCGGCCGGCCAAAGCCTGTTGCCGCTCGGCAGGAAGCCGGAGCGCCGGCGGTGCTTGCCAGCCCATTTCGCGCGCGACGATGATGCCGAGCAGCAAGATAGCGTCGGGCGCGTCCATCAGGATCGCGGCCGGGGCCTTGCCGGCATGGACGAGCTCCAGCAGTACGGCCGAAGCCGAGGAGGAGCCGATCGTGCCCGGCAGCGCCAGCACCGTGCCGGCGATGCTCGCGCCGCGCTGCGGATGGCGCGCATCGATGATCAGGCCGGTTTTGGGATCGACACCGCCCCAGAAACTGATGGGGGCGGTGAGCGCCAGACACGGCGCGGAGACCGCTTCGCCCGGGATCAGGATCTCAGCCGTCAGTTCCATATCAGGGCCTCCCTGACGAGGTGGCCCGCGACGGCGCTCTCGACGCATTCCGAGAGCGAGCCATAGGTCACGGCATAGCCGGTATTGCCCGGCGCATAATGCGCGAATTTGCCGGAATTGGTCATCAGCACTGCACCCTCGATCTCGGGCAGGATCGGCGTGACCACGACGCAGGTATCGACGACGAAGACTACGCCGGCGGCTTCCAGCGCGGCGCGGCGACCATCGGCGGCGAGCGGTCCCACCACATGGCGGCCGGTATTGGCATAGAGCGGTGCGGCGAGCTTGCGGCCGGCGAGCAGCCGCTCGACCTCCGCGATCTCGGCCAGGGAGAGATGCGGCGAGCCGATCGCGACGGCGTCGATGCGCTCAGTCGCGCCGGCGGTCGAGAGCCGCGCCAGCGCCGCCTGCAGCTCCTGCGGCGTCAGGACGAGGCGCTCGCGCGGTGGCATATGTCCGAGCGCGGTTGCAGCGTCAGGTGCTTCCGGCGTCACGCCCGCGACATGGAACAGCCCGACGCCACCGGCGGAGGCTGCGGCAGCGCCCAGCGCCTTCAGCCGGTCCTCATTGGTGCAGCCTTGCAAGCCCTCGATGACCGCAACGGCATTGCCGGCGGCGCGACCGAGATAGGTCCCCAGCACCGGATAGAACACATCCGAACTGCGCAAGGCCTGTGACAGGCCGCTGACATCGATCAGCAGGGAGGCGATGCGGTTCTCCGGCCGGTGCAGGCCGTAATCGGGTGCGCAGCCGGCAATGGCGCAGGCGATGTCGAGGAAATCGCCATAGCGGTTGGTGCGCGCGCCGAGCACCGAATTGCAGAAGATGACGGCGTTGGACTCGCCCCAGGCGACATCCGTGCCCACAGCTGGGCGGTGCCCCGCCTGATAGGGCGCGCAGGTCCAGGAGGGCTCGCAGCCCATCGCCTCATAGGCGCGCATCATCCGCCCCGCCATGTCGCGCTCATGCGCGGGCAGCCGGATCGCGGCGCAGCCGGCGGGCGCGAGCGCGCCGACATTCAAGGTGGCGCGCACCGCGACCCTGGCGCCGCCCGCGACCAGCCTTTCGGCGAAGAGCGTACCGGAATCGCCGTGATAGAGCGCGCCGTCGATATGGGCCGAGGCGACCGGGATCAACCTCGGCGCCCCCATCAGGCGGGCGGCTTCGGCGACGATGCGCAGCGCCATGGCGGCGCCTTCGCCTTGCGCGCCTGAGGCGATGCTGCGTTCCTCGGCGGAGAGAGCCGTCATGAGGTAAACTGGTCCCGGTAGCGCGCCAGATGGGCGTCGATCATCGCCTCCGTAGCGCCGAGATAGCCGGCCGGGTCGAAGATGGCATCAAGCGCTGCGGCATCGAGCTTTGCGGCGATACCGGTGTCCTGCGCCAGCACCTCGCGCAAATGCCGCTGATCGCTGATCGCGACCTTCGTCGCCGCCTCGACGCGGTGATGCGCCTCGGCCTTCCCGAGCGAGGCAGCGAGAGCGAAAGTCGCCCGTTCCGCCATGACGAGGCCGTGGGTGAGGTCGAGATTGGCGCGCATCCGGGTTGCGTCGATCTCCAGCCCTTCGACCAGAATGACGGCGTGGTTCAGCGCCGCGCCGGTCAGTCGCAGCAGGTCGAAGAGCGGCTCCCACTCGGCATGCCAATTGCCGACAGCGCGCTCATGCTCCTGGACGCCCGCCGCGATCAGCGTCGAGACGAGGCCCGGCACGCGCGCTGCGCAAGCCAGGATTGCGGTGCAGAGCACGGGGTTGCGCTTGTGCGGCATGGTCGAGGAGCCGCCCTTGCCCGGCGCCGAGGGTTCGAAGGCTTCGGCCGTTTCGGTTTGCATCATCAAGGTGACGTCGCGGGCGATCTTGCCCAGCGTCGTCGTGGCGATCGCGAGTTCGCTGCCGAGCCGGCCGATGCGCCCGCGCGCCGTATGCGATGCAAGCCAGTCGCTTCCGGCGAATGGCGCAGTGGCGGCGAGCGCCTGCGCCAGCGCCGCGCCCTTGTCGCCGAGGCTTGCGAGGGTCCCGGCCGCTCCGCCGAACTGGAGCTGCGGCTGCCCGTATGGTGCGAGCGCGCGATCGCTGTCGCAGACCGCGCCAAGCCATTGAGCCGCCTTCAGGCCGAAGGAAACCGGTACTGCTTGTTGCAGGAAGGTGCGGCCCGGCATCACCGTCAGGCGATGGCGTTCCGCCTGACCGGCGAGCGCCGTCGCCAGGCGTGCCAGCCTGTCCTTCAGCAAACGTGCCGCCGCCGCAATCTGGAGCGAGCGGCCTGAATCGATGACGTCCTGGCTCGTCGCGCCGAAATGCACCCATTTCGCAGCGTCGGCGTCGGAAGCGGCGACGAAGCCCGTCAGCGCCTTGACGAGCGGGATTGCCGGATTGCCGGCAAGGCTCGTCTGGCGGCCGATCTCGGCGATGTCGTAGAGTTCTGCACGGCACGCCTCGGTGATACCGGCAAGGGCGCTGTCGGGAATCAGGCCGAGACCGACCTGCGCGCGAGCCAGCGCAGCCTCCATGTCGAGCATGGCTTGCAAGCTCGCGCGGTCGTCGAGCAGCGCTGCCATTTGCGCATCGGCGAACAATTCACCGAACAGGCCGAGAGGGCCGCTCATCTGTCCACGGACCGGGGCGCGGCGGGCTTACCTTGGGCGCTGTTCACTTTTGTCCCCTTGTGCAGCGAGGGGCTTTCCGCTCATGGATAGCCAACCCGAGCCTTGGATAGACCCGAGGCATGGCCGGCTGCAACAGCGGCGGGGTCGGCTTGATCCAGGAATGAGGGAGTAGCGGCATGGCGATGACGATGAATGGCGAGGTCACCTTGCCGGCGGCCAAGTATGTGGTCTGGGCCAAGCTCAACGACGCCGAAGTGCTCAAGGCCTGCATTCCCGGCTGCGATCAGCTGACCAAGGACGACGACACTCATTTCTCGGCGATCGTGAAGGTCAAGCTCGGGCCGGTGAAGGCGACCTTCCGGGGCAAGGTCGAGCTCGTCGACCTCGACCCGCCCAATGGCTATCGCATCCAGGGCGAGGGCGAGGGCGGCATCGCCGGTTTCGCCAAGGGCGGCGCCAAGGTTGCGCTCAGCGACGCCGAGGGCGGGCAGACGCTGCTGCGCTACGATGTCGAGGCGCAGGTCGGCGGCAAGCTGATGCAGCTCGGCGCGAGGTTGATCGATTCGGTTTCGAAGAAGCTCGCCGACGAGTTTTTTGCGAATTTCGCCAAAGCGGTCAGCGAAGGCTGAGCGCGTTCTTCCGTCTCGGAGCGGTCAGCGAAGGCTGAGCGCGTCAGGACACCTGTCTCAGCGCCGTCAGCGCCTCGCTGACGGTAGCCTCCGCCGCGCCGACTTGAAGTGCGATCTGTGAAGCGACGAGGGTGGCACGTTCGATCGCCCTCGCCGTCGTCTCCAGGCTGTCGCCGACGGCTTGGGCGCTGGCGATCGTGTCATCCGAACACCCGGCCACATCCGAGGCGTCGCGCGCTATGCCCGAGGTGACGAAGCTCTGCTGGGCGACCGAGTCGGATATCGCTTCGGAATCGCCCCGGATTTCGCCGATCGTCGTGCTGATCGAGGCGGCATGCTGGCCGCATGCCGCGGCGTTTGCCGAGAATTCGGTGATCTGGCGAGAGATCTCCCGCGTCGCATTGGCTGTCTGCGTAGCCAGTGACTTCACCTCCGAGGCAACGACGGCGAAACCGCGCCCGGCTTCCCCTGCTCGGGCGGCCTCGATCGTGGCGTTGAGAGCGAGCAGATTGGTCTGCGCGGCGATGTCTGCGATCAGGCCGAGAACTGAGCCGATGCTAGCGGTCGATTCACGCAATTGCATGATCGCGTTGTTCATCGCCTCCGCGTCGCCGACGGCGCGGGTGGCGATGGCGACGCTTTGGCGGGCGCGATGGCCGATCTCGCCGATATTGGCCGACATCTCTTCGGTCGCGGCTGCCGTCTGGCGGGCGCGGTCTCTCATCGTTTCGGCGGCGCGCGTGACATCGAGGACCTGTGTCCGGATGAACGCTGTCGCGCTCGTGGTCTCGTCTGTGGCGCCAACGAACTGCTCGACGGCGCCGCTGATCGTCGAATCGAGCGTGCCGATCCGTGATTTCAGCATATGCGCGGCGGTATCGAGCGCGTCGCGGCGATGCCTGGCCTCCGCAGCCTCAAGGGCATGATCCAGCGTGATCGCGGTATTGATGTCCATGACCAGGACATTCTCGATGATCTCCATGTCTCTCGCAAAACGGCTGGGAGACAGCAGAGAGGCTAGGCGCGACTTCGTCGCGATCGCTCTGAAAAGGGCCCCTGCGATCGACACGCGGGAACGGGTGCCGACCTTGACGGCGCGCTCCAGCACGCACATGCGCTCCATGGACTTGTGGTAGCGCTCGTCGAAATCACCTTCAAAGATCAGCCTGAAATGCTGCTCCGTGATCTCGTAGAGGTTCTCGGTTAGCGGCGTGATGCTGTCTTTCAGCCCGGGATGGATCTGGCGACCATAGGCGAAGGCCTTGGCGACGATGTCTTCGATGACGAGGTCGACATGCTTGCGATAGCCCCGCAGCGCGGTGCGTTTTTGCTCGCCGTAGCCCGTCGAGCGCAGGCGGCATGCGACCTGTTCGGAAATCGATGTCAAGATCGGCCCCCGCGCCGCTGGCAAAGCGCTCCAACGAGCCGGCTCACGGTGAGTGGTCCCGGTTAAAATTCCGGCAATGCGATATAGGTAGGCGGTCTCGGCTACGTGGTCTTGCAAATTCTGGCCGAGCTCCACTCGAACGCGATGAATCACCGCTAAACGGTGCAAAACAGCCAGCCTTGTCTGGATGCTCCCGGCTTGACCGCGCAAAAACGCGGGTCCACATTCGGTTTCGAGCTATTCCAAGGAAAAGCTGCCCTTCGTCGATCGCGGTCGCGCGAGGGGAGAACACGCTACGGCTTCGAGATGTCTTAGCCGGGCGCCAGACCCGGGTCACAGGAGGAATACCCCATGGCCACCGTTTCGATGACGGTGAACGGCAAAGCCGTCACCGGCACAATCGATCCCCGTACCTTGCTCGTCCAGTTCCTGCGCGAGAATCTGCGCCTGACGGGCACGCATGTCGGCTGCGACACCAGCCAGTGCGGCGCCTGCGTCGTCCATGTCGACGGCAAGGCGATCAAATCCTGCACGACGCTGGCGTTGTCGCTCGAGGGGGCTTCCGTGACGACGATCGAGGGGCTGGCGGTCAACGGCTCGCTGCATCCGATGCAGGAGGCTTTCCGCGAGCATCACGGGCTTCAGTGCGGCTATTGCACACCAGGCATGATCATGGCGGCGGTCGATATCGTGAACCGGCGCGGCCATGCGCTCGACGAGCAGACGATCCGCGAGGATCTCGACGGCAATATCTGCCGCTGCACCGGCTACCACAACATCGTCAAGGCGATCGCAGCCGGGGCCGAGGCCATGGGCGGCAAGGCCAAGCCCGCCCGCCAGGCCGCAGAGTGAGGCGTTTCGCCCGCGCCATCCCGCGCGGGCTTTTTCTCATGCCATGACGTGCCCGCCAGAGGCGCGCTGCGAGGAGGGAACACCAATGTCTTCTCAATCAAGCTCCGCCACCGGAATCGGTGCCTCAGTCCGCCGCAAGGAAGACCACCGCTTCATCACCGGCCAGGGCCGCTACACCGACGACATCAACCGCCCCGGCCAGGCCCACGCCTATTTCCTGCGCTCGCCCCACGCCCACGCCACCATCAAGAAGATCGACATCAAGGCCGCCGCCAAGATGCCCGGCGTGCTTGGAATCTTCACAGGCGACGATCTCACGGCCGATAAGGTCGGCGGGCTGATCTGCGGCTGGATGATTCACAACAAGGACGGTTCGCCGATGCGCGCCGGCGCTCATCCGGCCCTGGCCCAGGGCAAGGTCCGGTATGTCGGCGACCACGTCTGCGTGATCGTCGCCGAGACACTGGCGCAGGCGCGCGACGCGTCGGAGGCGATCGTCGTCGACTACGGCGTGCTGCCGGCGGTGGTCGACACCGCAAGCGCCGCCAAGGCCAAGACCGTGGTCCATGCGGAGGCGCCCGACAACACGGTGTTCAACTGGCATCTCGGCAACAAGGACGAGACAGAGAAGGCCTTCAAGGCGGCCAAGCATGTGACGAAGCTCGACATCGTCAACAATCGGCTGGTGCCCAACCCGATGGAGCCGCGTGCGGCCGTCGGCGATTACGATCAGGGCGAGGGGGCATTCACGCTCTACACCACGAGCCAGAACCCCCATGTCGCCCGCCTCGTGCTCTCGGCCTTCATCGGCATCGCGCCCGAGAACAAACTGCGCGTGATCGCGCCCGATGTCGGCGGCGGTTTTGGCTCGAAAATCTTCATCTATGCCGAGGAGACGGTCTGCGTCTGGGCGGCCAAGAAGGTCGGCCGGCCGGTGAAATGGACGTCGGACCGTTCCGAGGCCTTCCTCTCCGACGCGCATGGCCGCGACCATGTCACCCATGCCGAGCTCGCGACCGATGCCGAGGGCAAGATCACGGGCCTCAGGGTCAAGACCACGGCCAATCTCGGCGCATATCTCTCGACCTTCTCCTCTTCGGTGCCGACCTATCTCTATGCGCCGCTGCTCTCGGGCTCCTACGACATCCCGGCGATCTATGCCGAGGTCGATGCGGTCTACACCAACACGGCTCCGGTTGACGCCTATCGCGGGGCGGGGCGGCCCGAGGCGACCTTCGTGGTCGAGCGCCTGGTCGAGGTCGCTGCGCGCGAACTCGGCAAGGATCCGGCAAAATTCCGGATGCAGAACTACATCAAGAAGTTCCCGCACCAGACGCCGGTCATCATGATGTACGACGCCGGCAATTACGGCGCGGCGATGAAGAAAGCGCTGGAGATCATCGACTACAAGGGCGTCGGCAAGCGCAAGCGCGACTCAGCCCGCAACGGCAAGCTGCGCGGCATCGGCTTCTCCTCCTATATCGAGGCTTGCGGCATTGCGCCGTCGGCCGCGGTGGGGTCGCTGGGTGCAGGCGTCGGCCTGTGGGAATCGGCGGAGGTCAGGGTCAACCCGATCGGTACCGTCGAGGTTTTGACCGGCTCACACAGCCATGGCCAGGGCCATGAGACGACCTTCGCCCAGCTTGTTTCCGACAAGCTCGGCATCCCGATCGAGAACGTCTCGATCGTCCATGGCGACACCGACAAGGTGCAGATGGGCATGGGCACCTATGGCTCGCGCTCGGGCGCGGTCGGCATGTCGGCGATCTTCAAGGCCGTCGACAAGGTCATCGCCAAAGGCAAGAAGGTCGCAGCCTATGTGCTGGAGGCCGACGAGGCCGACATCGACTTCGCGGACGGGCACTTCAAGGTGAAGGGCACGGACAAGACGCTCGATTTCGGCTCCTGCGCGCTGCAGGCCTATGTCGCGCACAAGTTCAACGGGCAGGATCTCGAGCCCGGGCTGAAGGAGGGCGCGTTCTACGATCCGACCAACTTCACCTTCCCGGCCGGCGTCCATATCTGCGAGCTCGAGATCGACCCCGCCACCGGCGTGACCCATATCGAGCGCTGGGCGGCGGTGGACGATTTCGGCAATGTCATCAATCCGATGATCGTCGAGGGGCAGGTCCATGGCGGCATCGCCCAGGGTGTCGGACAGGCGCTGCTGGAAGGGGCGAAGTACAACAGCGATGGGCAGCTCGTGACCGCGAGTTTCATGGATTACTGCATGCCCCGCGCCGACGATCTGCCATCCTTCGATGTCGGCATGACAGTGACGCCATGCCCCTCCAACCCGCTCGGCATCAAGGGGTGCGGCGAGGCCGGCGCCATCGCCGCTCCGCCTGCCGTGATCAACGCCATCACCGACGCGCTCGGCCATGAGGACATCGCCATGCCGGCGACGCCTCAGGCGGTCTGGCGCGCCGCGCAGAAGAGCCTCAAGAGAATGGCTGCCGAGTAAGCATCGAGAGGGTGGATGGCGGCGTGTGGCTGTCATTCGCTTGTCCAGCGCCTGCGACGTTTCGAAAGGGATCATGCCCATGTACGCCTTCACCTTCCATCGCCCGGCCACGGCGCGCCAGGCTGCCGGTCTCCTCGCCAAGAAGGAGGACGCCAAATTGCTCGCCGGCGGGCACACGCTGCTGCCGACGATGAAGCAGCGCCTCGCTTCGCCAGGTGCACTTGTCGATCTCGGCGGTTGCGCCGATCTCAAGGGCATCGAGCGCAAGGGCCGCAATGTCGTGATCGGTGCGATGACGAGCCATGCCGAGGTCGCGGCCTCGCCAATCGTGCAGGAGGCCATTCCGGGCCTGGCCTATCTCGCCTCGCATATCGGCGACCCGCATGTGCGTAACCGCGGCACGATCGGCGGTTCGGTCGCCAATAATGATCCTGCGGCGGATTATCCTGCAGCCTGTCTCGCGCTGGGGGCCACGATCGTCACCAACAAGCGCAAGATCGGGGCGGACGAGTTCTTCACCGGTCTTTACGAGACGGCGCTGGAGGAGGGCGAGATCATCACCAAGATCGCCTTCCCGCTGGCTTCCAAGGCGGCCTATGCGAAATTCCGCAATCCGGCCTCGCGCTATGCGCTGGTCGGCGTCTTCGTCGCCAAGCGCGGCTCCGATGTCCGCGTCGCCGTCACGGGCGCGGGTGAGGGCGGCGTCTTCCGCTGGCCCGAGGCGGAGGCTGCTCTGAAGGCGCGATTCACCGCGAAATCGCTCGATGGCCTCAAGGCCTCGGCCAAGGGCATCAATGCCGACATGCATGCCGATGCCGAATACCGCGCCCATCTGATCGGTGTAATGGCGAAGGACGCCGTGGCGCGCGCGACGGGGAAGTAGGGCGCTGCGCGCAAGCCTGCCGCGTCATGCCCGGGCTTGACCCGGGCATCCCGGCCAAGCCTAGCTGGTGGTTCATTCCCAAGAGATGCTCGGGGCAAGCCCGAGCATGACGCGAGTTGTCATGCCCACCGCTCTTCCTGTCTCCATCGATGCGACGCTGTCCCTCCTGCAAGCGCAGGGCTACGTCGCCGACCGCTCGCTTGCGACCGTGCTGTTCCTGGCACTCAGGATGAAGCGGCCGCTGTTGCTGGAAGGCGAGGCCGGCACCGGCAAGACCGAAATCGCGAAGGTGCTCTCGGCCGCGCTGGGGCGCAAGCTGATCCGGCTGCAATGCTATGAGGGGCTCGACCTCGCCTCGGCCGTCTATGAATGGAACTACGCCGGCCAGATGATGGCGATAAGGCTGGCCGAGGCGGGCGGTGCGACGGGCGATCGTGACCGACTGGAGGCCGATATCTTTTCGGAGAAATACCTGGTCAAGCGCCCGCTCTTGCAGGCGCTGGAGCCGCAGGAGGGCGGCGCGCCGATCCTGCTGATCGATGAACTCGACCGCACCGACGAGGCTTTTGAGGCCTTCCTGCTCGAAGTTCTGGCGGATGCGCAGGTGACGATTCCCGAACTCGGCACGATCAAGGCTGCCGAGCCGCCGATCGTGATCCTGACCTCGAACCGCACGCGCGAGATCCATGACGCGCTGAAGCGGCGCTGCCTTTATCACTGGGTCGGCTACCCCGATGCCGTCCGCGAGCTCGCCATCCTCAAGGCGCGCGCGCCAGGCGCTCCCGCCAAGCTGGCGAAGCAGGTCGTCTCCTTCGTGCAGGCGATCCGCAAGGAGGAATTGTTCAAGGCGCCCGGCGTCGCTGAGACGCTCGACTGGGCGAGCGCTTTAGTGGAGCTCGACGCGGTCGCGCTCGATCCCGCGCTGGTCTCGGACACGTTGGGCGCGCTGCTGAAATACCAAGATGATATCCAGGCGATGCAGGGCTCGAAGGTGAAGGAGCTGCTGGATCAGGTGAAGGCGGAAGCGCGGGGCTAGGTTGGGGCTCAGCCGTCATGGTCGACCTTATGTCGACCATCCACGCCTTCGTTCAACGCGGTTGATGCGTCGCAAGACGTGGACGGCCGGGGCAAGCCCGACCATGACGGGAGAGGAGGACACCATGTACAATGATCTCAAGGCGATCGAGGCGGCGACCTGGACCTATCTCAACGGGCTTTATGAGGGTGATGTCGACAAGCTCTCCCATGTCTTCCATCCGACCAGCGCGCTGACCTCGGCGCAGGAGGACGGCGCGATCAAGATCCTGCCACGCGACCAGTGGCTGGAGTGGGTGCGCAACCGGCCCTCTCCGAAAGCCACCGGCCTGGCGCGCGGCGACCATATCCTGACCATCGATCTGGTTGGGCCGACGCTGGCGCTGGTCAAGGTCAAATGCCAGATGCCGCCGCGCTATTTCACCGATCTGCTGTCCTTCCTGAAGGTCGATAGCAAATGGCAGGTCGTGCAGAAGGTGTTCATGACCGAGGTAAGGGAGTGAGTAGCGACACTCTCCGCCATGGTCGATATTGTGCCGCCCCTCCACGCCTTGCGAGGTTGATACCGGTGGAAGCGAAATCGTGGATGCTCGGGACAAGCCCGAGCATGACGGTCGCGGCTCATCCATGACCGGAAAACTCCCCGAAAACGTCGCCTATTTCGCCCGAGCGCTGCGCATCGCCGGCGTGCCTGTCGGCTCCGGTGCGGTGGTCGAGGCGGTCGAGGCGCTGGCCGAAGGGGCGCTCGGCGAGCGCGACGACGTCTATTGGGCGCTGCATGCGATCTTCGTGAAGAAGCATGAAGACAGCGTCGTCTACGATCAGGCGTTTCGGCTGTTCTGGCGCAGGCGGGCGCTGATCGAGAAATTGATGGCGCAGATGTCGCCCGTCTCGCCTGGCGGCGACAGCACGCCGCAGAAGGAGGAGGCCGGTGCGCTGCGGGTTGCGGAGGCCTTCGCGCCGCCCAAGCGAGAGGATGACGAGCCGCCGCGAGAGCTGACCGAACTCAGCGCGCAGATGACCGTTTCCGATCGCGAGACATTGAAATCGCGCGATTTCGCCCAGATGAGCGCGGCCGAGATCGCGCGCGCCAAACAGCTGATCGCGGGGCTGCGCCTGCCTGACGACAGGGTGCCGACACGGCGCTTCCAAGCGGCGCATCAGGGCGCGCGCATCGACCCGCGCCGGACCTTTCGCCGCTCCCTGCGGGGCGGCGGCGGTTCGATCGATCTGGCGTTCCGCGAGCGCGCCGAGGTGCATCCGCCGGTCGTTGCGCTGGTCGATATCTCGGGCTCGATGGCCGAGTATTCGCGCATCTTCCTGCATTTCCTGCATGCGCTCACCGAGAAGCGCCACCGCGTGCATTCCTTCGTCTTCGGCACAAGGCTGACCAATGTCACGCGCAGCCTGCGCGCCCGCGACCCCGACGATGCACTGGCCCTGGCGGGGCGCGCCGCGCCCGACTGGGAAGGCGGCACGCGCATCTCGACAGCGCTGCATACGTTCAACCGGATCTGGTCGCGCCGGGTTCTGGCGGGCGGGGCGGTTGTTCTGCTCTTCACCGACGGGTTGGAGCGGCATCTCGACGGGGAGCTTTCCTTCGAGATGGACCGCCTGCACCGCTCCTGCCGCCAGCTCGTCTGGCTCAACCCGCTGCTGCGCTTCGAGGCCTTCGAGGCGCGCGCCAGCGGCATCCGCGCGATGCTGCCCCATGTCGACAGTTTCCGGCCGATTCACAATCTCGCGGCGATGACCGATCTTTGCGCGGCGCTGTCGCCGGATGCAGACCGGAAGAGCGATCCGCGCCAGTGGTTGAAGAAGGCCGGGTGAGGCATGATGTTGTGTTTCCTTCTCCCCTCGCGGGAGAAGGTGGCTCGGCGAAGCCGAGACGGATGAGGGGGCGCTCTGTACTTTCTCATTCACCCGACTTCAAAGGGCACGGCGCCCCCTCATCCGGCGCTGCGCGCCACCTTCTCCGAGCCATCTCAGGCTTGCCGGAGATGGGCAACCTAAGTGTCAAAGTCGGCAACAGCCGACTTTGATGGGGAGAAGGGGAGCGGGGTGGACGATCGTCGAGAGGAAACACTGATCATGATCTCAACCGACACGGACATCCTCAGCCTCGCCGAAGCCTGGGCCAAGTCGGGCCGCGGCGTCGCGCTCGCCACCGTGATCGAGACCTGGGGCTCGGCCCCGCGCCCGGTCGGCTCGCATCTCGTCATCGATGACGAGGGCAATTTCCAGGGCTCGGTCTCGGGCGGCTGCGTCGAGGGCGCGGTCGTGGAGGAGGCGGCCGAGGTCATCGGCGATGGCAAAGCCCGTACGCTCGAATTCGGCGTTGCCGACGAGACCGCCTGGAAGGTCGGGCTCTCCTGCGGCGGGCGGATTAGGGTCTATGTCGAGCGGATCGTCGCTGAGAAGGCGAACTGATGGCCTCCTGGGAAACCCTTGTCGCCTTCGCGACGCTGACCATCCTGGTCGCCTATTTCCCCGGGCCGGCGCTGCTCTATACGGCGGCGCAGACGATCTCGCATGGCCGCCGCGCCGGCTTCATGGCGATGCTTGGCATCCATCTCGGCTGCTATCTGCATGTCTTTGCCGCCGCCTTCGGCCTGTCGGCGGTGTTCAAGCATGTGCCGGAGCTCTATGTCGCGGTGAAGCTTGCGGGCGCGCTTTATCTGGTCTGGCTGGGCATCGGCATGATCCGCGCCAAGCTGGCCCAGGGCGACGCTCCTGCAACGCCAGCCAAGACGGTCAAGCGCGCCTTGATCGACAGCTTCATCGTCGAGGTGCTGAACCCCAAGGTCGCGCTGTTCTTCATAGCGCTCCTGCCGCAATTCGTCGATCCGGCCGGCTCCCTGCCGGTCTGGGCGCAGTTCCTGATCCTCGGCGCGATCGTCAATTTCGCCTTCTCCTCGGCCGATTTCGTTACGGTCCTGGGGGCGGCCGCCGTGATCAAGACGATGAAGCAGACGCGAGCCGGCTTCGCCTTCGGGCGCTGGCTCGGCGGCTCGATGATGATCGGGCTTGGGCTGAAGCTCGCGACCGACAAGGGCTGAGGCGATGGAACTTTCGATCCTGTCCGGGCTTAATGCCGAGCGTACTGCGCGGCGCGCGAGCGTGCTCGTCACCACGATCGCAAGCGGTGCACAGCGGCTGGTCAAAGCGGCCGAGATCGCCAACGATCCGCTGGCGGAGGTGCTGGACAAGCAGTTGCGCATGGCCAAGAGCGCCATGGTCGAGGTCGCGGGCGCGCAGTATTTCCTGACCGTGCAGGCGCCGCATCCGCGCATCGTCATCACCGGCGCGGTCCATGTCTCGCAGGCGATGGCGCCGATGGCGAAGCTGCTCGACCTCGACCTCGTGATCATCGATCCGCGCACCGCCTTCGCCACGTCTGAGCGCTTTCCCGGCGTGCGCCTGTTGACGGAATGGCCGGACGAGGCGATCGCGACGATCGGGCTCGATAGCTACTCGGCCTTCGTCGCGCTGACGCATGACCCCAAGATCGACGATCCCGGGCTGGAGGCGGCCCTGCGTTCCGATTGCTTCTATATCGGCGCGCTCGGTAGCCGGAAGACGCATGGCCGGCGTATCGAGCGACTGACAGCTGCGGGCTTCGATGAGGCCGCGACCGGGCGTATCCACGCGCCGATCGGGCTCGACATCGGCGCGGTGTCTCCTGCCGAGATCGCGCTCGCGATCCTGGCCGAAATCGTCAGCAGCTTGCGCGGCCCACGCCGCAAACCGGTCTGAGCCACAAACCAGATGAAATTCGGACCCGTCGCCATCACTGAGGCCGCTGGCTGCATCGCCGCGCATACTGTCCGCGCTGGCGACGTCATCGTCAGGAAGGGCGCGACGATCAGCGCGGAAGATGCAGGCAGGCTCGCTGCCGCCGGGCTGACCGAGCTCGTCGCAGTCAGATTGGAGGCGGGCGATATCGACGAGAATGCCGCGGCGGCAAAGCTGGCAGCCGCGCTGGCGGGGCAGGGCGTCGTCACCGAGACGCCCTTCACCGGCCGCGTCAATCTCTTTGCGGCCGCAGCCGGCGTGTTGACAATCGATGTCGCGGCGATCGACGGCTTCAACCGCATCGACGAGGCTATCACCGCCGCGACCTTACCGGCGATGAAGCCTGTCGTCGCTGGCGAGATGGTCGGTACGGTCAAGATCATCCCCTATGGCCTTGCCGGGAGCCTGGTGAACGAGGCGCTGGCGGCGGTCCCGGTCGCGCCGATTGCGGTCGCCACCTACCGGCCCGCTTCGGTGGGGGTGATTTCGACGCTCCTGCCGGGGCTCAAGCCCTCAGTCATCGAGAAGACCCTGCGGGTCATGGCTGACCGGCTCACGCCGGCCGGAGCAAACCTGTCCGCCGACAGGCGCGTGCCACATGAGGTTGCGCCATTGGCGCAGGCGATTGCGAAGGTGGCGGCGGGACCGGCCGACATCGTCGTTGTCTTTGGAGCCTCGGCCATCACCGACCGGCGCGATGTGATCCCGCAGGCGCTGCTCGCGGCCGGAGGGCGGATCGAGCATCTCGGCATGCCGGTCGACCCCGGGAATCTGCTGCTGATCGGCGAGCTTGGCGGCAAGCCGGTGATCGGCGCGCCCGGCTGTGCCCGTTCGCCCAAGGAGAATGGCTTCGACTGGGTGCTGCAGCGCTGTCTCGCCGGCATTCCCGTCCGCAAGGCTGATATTCAGGCGATGGGTGTCGGCGGCCTCCTGATGGAGATCGTCTCGCGCCCACAGCCACGTGCTCCGGGCCATGCGGAGGCGGCGCCGGTCGCCGGCATGGTGCTCGCGGCCGGCCGCTCGACCCGGATGGGCGAGGCCAACAAGCTGCTGCAGGCTGTGCGCGGCAAGCCGCTGGTGCGCCATGCTGTCGAGGCGCAACTGGCGTCGCGGGCCGGGCCTGTCCTGGTGGTGACGGGGCATCAGCAGAAGGAGGTTGTGGCCGCGCTGGCCGGCCTCGATGTTCGCCTCGTCCATAATCCCGATTTCGCCAGCGGCCTCGCCAGTTCTGTGAAGGCGGGGCTTGCGGCATTGCCGGCTTCGGCGCCGGGCGTCGTGGTTTCGCTCGGCGACATGCCCAATGTGACCGCGCAAGTGATCGATAGGCTGGCCGAAGTCTTCGCCGACAGGCCGGATGCGCTCGCGGTGGTGCCGACACTGCTCGGCCAGCGCGGCAATCCCGTGCTGCTCGCCCGGGCGCTGTTCCCGGCGGTGGCGCGGTTGACCGGCGATCAGGGCGCCAGGCGTCTGCTCGACGAAGCCGGCGAGGCCGTCGCCGAGGTGCCGCTGGATGATCCAGCGATCGCACTCGACGTCGATACGCCGGAGGCGTTGCGAGCGCTGGTTGGGTAGGGCGATGGCTTGATCTGGAGCGGCAGCGTCATTCCGGGACGGCCCGTAGTGCCAAACCCGGAATTCATGACCACCGGAATGGCTGGATAGGACGCCATTCACAGCCGACCAGCCTCTGCTCCTCCAGCTTGTGGGCCATGCTGCGGCGGCCGCCATAGCCGAGTCCGCACTCGCCGAAGGCGCGCATATGCACGTGGAGAGCGCGGTCAAGCGCATGGCCGGATGCATGCCCTGATTGCAGGAGCTTGGCAGGAAGCTTGCAAGCTTTTGTTAACCAAGCGGGCGCAGCCTATATCTAACCGGCTCAACTTTCATCGTGACGTGGCGAAGGGAGATGGCAATGGCTTCAGCGGACTTCATCCGGCAACTGGCGGGATACGGATTGACGACGGCGACGATCCTCTACCGCATGCCCGATCACCCGAAATTGCTGCAGACCTATATCTGGCAGCAATATGATCTCGCCCCGCGTTTCCCGCAGTTGCACGACTTTCTCGATTTCTGGAAGCGGGAGCTGGAAGGCCCGCTTCATTCGGTCACAGTCGCGCATTCGCGCCTGATCCGCCCGGCTGAAATCATCAACGTCAACGGCGTGCTGACGCTGCATTGAAGGCCCGAGGGCCGGATGATTTCAGATGGAATTACAAAGTGATCCATCTGAAGTCTGAATCCGTCTCTCGTCTAAGAGTGAGAGCAGGATCGACGCGAAAAACCGGTTTCCACTTTTTCGCATCCTGCTCTGGCCTGCGCGCCCGGGCAGGGCGCAAAATGCCGGTACCCACTTTTTTGCATCCTGCCCTCGGCGTCGCCGCGCTTGTTGCGCGGGGCCTGCGCATGCTAGGCCGCTGCTCCCGACCCGGCCCGGCCTTGTCCTATTGTCATATCCATTGCGCACTTCCGGACTACTGACGGCGCTCGCCGCCCTGCCTGGAGAGCGCATCGGGGTCGCCACGATCATGTCCGCGCTCAAGGACCGGACCTACGCGCTGCTCGTGGTCCTGCTCGGCTTGCCCAATTGCCTGCCGATGCCGCCGCCGATCCCGCTGGTGTGCGGCCTCGTGCTCGCCTTCGTCGCGGTGCAGATGCTGACCGGCCGCGCCATGCCGTGGCTGCCTCAGGCCGTGCTCGGCAAGAGCGTCGGCAAGCCCGAGCTCAGCCGCGCCGTGGCGCGCGCCGTGCCGGTGCTGACGCGGCTCGAGCGCTTCTCGCGGCCCCGCCTGACAGCCCTGGGCAGCGCCTTTGCGACCCCGGTGCTCGGGCTGATCATCCTTGTGCTCGCGCTGGGCCTCGTCGTCGCGGCGCCCTTCATCGGCCAGATCCCGCTTGGGCTCGCTGTCTGCCTCGTCGGCCTGGGTCTCGTCGAGCGCGACGGGTTGTTCATCATCGCCGGCGCCGTCATCGGAGCGGGCGGGCTGATCCTCAGCGCCGGCTTCGCCTATGCGATCGTCAGCGGTCTTTCCGGACTGTTCTAGCTTCTTGTTTTAACGCGTGTTCTTCACGCGAACCGGCGTCCACTTCGCTCGAAAACGCTCAAGAGCCGGATGATTTCAGCTGGGATCACGAAGTGGTCCCAGCTGAAATCTGAATCCGTCTTTCATCTAAGAGTGAGAGCGGGATCAATGCGAAAGACCGGTGCCCACTTTTTCGCATCCTGCTCTGAGGATCAAGCCGCTGCGAGGCGGGCGGCGAAAGGCGCGTCCTGCGCCAGAAGCCGATCGATCTCGTCCGCCGAGACGGCTTTCGAGAACAGGAAACCCTGCAATTCGTGGCAGCCAATCGCCTGCAGGAAGCGGTGCTGCTCGGCCGTCTCGACCCCCTCGGCGCAGACGCGCAGGCCGAGCGCGCGACCCAGATGAGCGATCGAGTGGACCAGGATCGCCGATTCCCCTGTCGTTTCCATGTATTCCAGGAAGGAGCGGTCGATCTTGATCTTGTCGAAGGCGAAGCGGCGTAGATAGATCAGGCTCGAATAGCCGGTGCCGAAGTCGTCCAGCGCGAGGCCGACGCCGTGGCTGCGCAGATCCATCATCGCGGCCTCCGCCGCATCGGCGTCCTCGACGACGACACCCTCGGTCAACTCCAGTTCGAGACGCGCCGGGTCGAAGCCGGTCTCCTCGAGGATGGCGATGACGTTGGCGACGAAATCCTTATGGCGGAACTGGATCGGCGAGACGTTGACCGCAAGCTTGACGCCCTTCCAGCGCAGGGCTTCCGTGCAGGCGCGCCGCAGCACCCAGTCGCTCAGGGGCACGATCAGGCCGCGTTCCTCGGCGATACCGACGAATTCGGAGGGCGGCACCATGCCATGCTCCGGATGCGGCCAGCGCACCAGGGCCTCGACGCCGATGATCGACAAGCCGTCGATCGAGACCTGTGGCTGGTAGTGCAGCACAAGCTGGTCGTCGGTGATCGCCTTGCGCAGATCCTCCTCGACCATGCGCTTGAGCTGCAGCGAGCGGTTCATGTGCTCTTCGAAGAAGGAATAGCGGTTCCGGCCTTCGTTCTTGGACTGGTAGAGCGCGGTGTCGGCGAGCCGGAGCAGCAAGCCGCGATCGCTGCCGTCCTGCGGTGCGAGCGCGATGCCGATCGAGCAGCCGATCGAGGTCTCCACTCCGAAGATGGTGAAAGGCTTGGTCAGGGCCTCGAGAATGCGTTCACCCAGGGCGGCGCATCCGGCCGGATCATGGATATTGGTCTGGATGATGCCGAATTCGTCGCCGCCAAGCCGCGCCACGGTGTCGCCCAGCCGCATGATGCCCAGGAGCCTGTCGGCGACCTGGCGGATCAGCTCGTCGCCGGCGGTGTGGCCATAGGTGTCGTTGACCGCCTTGAAGCGGTCGAGGTCGAGCAGCATGACCGCCAGGCTCGCGCCCGAGCGATTGAGCTGCGCCAGCTCCTGGTCGAGCCGGAGGTCGAAGGTGCGCCGGTTCGGCAGCAGCGAGAGTTCGTCCTGCCCGGCGAGGCGCTGGATCTGGCGTTCCCTGAGCGCGACCTGGCTTGCGGCGCCGCGCAACCTCTGGATGACATAGGCGAAGATCGCCGCGAAAAGCAGGCCGACCGCGACGAAGCCCCAGAAGAACTGGCGCAGCATGGCGTCGCCCGGGCGTTCGGGCGCCCATGTCAGCCAGGCCTTGACGGAGCCGTCGGGCGCCAGAACCTGGCGGCGCGACACCGGATCATCAGGTATCCGCCCGGTCAGGCGGACATCGGCGACGCGGTAGCGATCGGCGATGTCGTGCAGCACCGCGCTGGTCAAGCGTCGGTAGCCGACGAGCTTTAGACTGCCGGGCCAGCGGGCGACCGCCGGCGTGGCTGCGGCCGCGAGATCGGCGACCAGGACGGCGATGGCCTCTTGGCCGTCATGAATGATGAAGCTGACCGTCGGTTCGGCCTGGTTCGTCGCGGGCGCGGTCGAGGCAGCTGAGCCTCCGGGAATGCGCTGGCTGAAATGCTTCAGCCCGTTATAGCCGGTCTGGCCGGCCTGCGCACCGGATTCGACACCGGCGAGAACCCGGCCAGTGCCGGTCACGATATAGGCGCCGTCGAATTCCAGGAAGCGCGTGCTGAGGCGCGTGAAAGCGGATTGGAGCGCCGAGAGCGGATCATCGCTCGCGGAGATGGCGGCCTGCAGCTCGCCGCTTGCAGCGAGGCTGTCGAGCCGCAAGCGGCGCAGCTTGAGCTGGCTGTCGATCGCCGCCTCGATGCGGTCGCGCTGGCGCATCGCCTCGAGCTTGTTGGCGTCGTTGGTAATTGCGAGCACGACGGCGACCAATGCGGATACGACCAGCAGGAATGCAAAGCCGAGCGTCGCCACGGTGCTCTTGAGCATCCGCGCCGACGAGTCCGCGTTGGTCATCTTCGCGACGGCAGGCGCGCGCATCAGCTATCCGAAAAGGGCATCAGGACACGCAGAATGCCAAGGGATCGTTGACATCCCGTTGCCGTGCGTGCGGATTCTTTGCGGTTTTCAACCAGCGGGTGGTCCATAGGGCGGTCGCGGTATGGCGGTATGGGCCGCGCGCAACGCTGCCGACCAGCGTTCGCGCAGATCGTGAAAATAGGGCTCTCCGGCTTCGATCCGGCGGTTGAGCTCGGGCTCGGCGGCGTCGCGGCGCAGCACGATCAGGTCGATCGGCAGGCCGACGCCGAGATTGGAGCGCATCGTCGAATCCATCGAGATCAGGCCGACCTTGAGCGCGTCGTAGAGATGCGTCTTGTAGGTCACGGCGCGGTCGAGGATCGGCTTGCCGTATTTGTGCTCGCCGATCTGGAGGAAGGGCGCATCCATGCCGCATTCGATGAAGTTGCCGGCGCCATAGACCATGAAGAGCCGCATAGGCTGGCCCTGGATCTGGCCGCCGAACAGCATCGAGACGTCGAACTTCACGCCCGCGTCCTTCATGGCATCGCCATCCATCTCCCTGACGGCGCGGATGGCGCGGCCGACGAGCTGGGCGGCGCGGAACATCGTCGTCGCGTTGAGCAGGGTGTCCATCTCGCCGGTTTCGGAATTGGCCAGCCCCTCATGCAGCAGGCTGACCACCGACTGAGTCACGGAGAGGTTGCCCGCCGTCATCAACCCGAAGGTGCGCTCGCCCGGCGTGGAAAAGACATGCAGCTTGCGGAAGGTCGAGACGTCGTCGAGCCCCGCATTGGTGCGGGTGTCGGCGATCATCACCAGCCCGTCCTGCACGAGGATTCCGGCGCAATAGGTCACGAGGCGGGTCCTTGCTGTGGGAGCGGCCGGGACGCGCCCGGCCGGTCCGTCATTGGTTGGCCTGGAAGCCGGCGGCCTGGCGCGCACTGACGACAACGGAGAGGCGCTCACCGTCGCCGCCCTTGCGCGCCCCGCGCACCGGAGCGGCATCGGAATAGTCGAGGCCCGAAGCGACGCGCACATGGGTGTCGATCGGGCACAGGCCGTTGGCGCAATCGAAGCCGATCCAGCCATAATCGTCGAGATGGACCTCGGCCCAGGCATGGGCGCCGCTGGCATGGGGCAGGGACTGGCTTTCGGCGACATAGCCGGAGACGTAGCGCGCGGGCATGCCGAGATGGCGGGCGCAGGCCATGAAGACATGGGCGAGATCCTGCGCGATGCCTTCGCGCGCCGCGAAGGCGGCGGCAGCGCCGATCCCGGTGCGGTCGGCGGGCTCCTGGCAGGTCATCTCCTCGTGCAGCGCGTCCATCAGGGCGTGCATCCGGGCAAGCGGTGTTCCAGCTTCGCGCGTCGTCTCCAGCGCAAAGCTGCGGAGCGCCTCGTCTGGCGCGCTCAGCAGCGTGTCACGGCGAAAAACCTCGGGCGGAACGCGCTCGATGCCGCCGCGCACGACGCCGGCGAGGTCGGTGGTCTCGATCAGGCCACTGACCTGGATCGCCAGGGTCGCGATCGGGCCATCGGCCGAGAAGGTGTGGATCAGGTTGCCGTGAGGGTCCTGGCCGGCGCGCAGGCGGCCATCGACCGTGGGCTCGATACGCCAGGACATGACGTGCTGGCCGTCATGGTCGCGCGGGGTCAGCCGCAGAATCTGCGTGATGTGCCGGGCAGGCTCGGCATAGGCGTATGAGATCGAGTGGGAAATCCGGATCCGCATGGCGTCGCTGGGTCTCGGGCGGTGGGGCGTGGACGGCCTCTCTTTAGCGGGCCATGCGGCTGGAAGCGAGCCCGAGGCCCGGTTTCATTGCAGATACTGCTCGATGATGGTGCCTCCAAGGCGATTATTCTCGGTGATGAAGTCCGAGATGAACTCGTGCAGCCCGTGCTGGAAGATGTCGTCGATGCGGGTGTTGTTGAGGTTGGCGAGCGTCTTGCGCGCCTGGCGCTGGGCCGGGCCCTGGCGGCCATAGGCGTCGCCGAGCGCGTCGAGGAAGCGCGAGATGTTCTCGTAGCAGCTCGCCAGCGAGCGCGGCATGCGCCGGTTCAGGATCAGGAGATCGGCGATCAGCAGCGGTTTCACCGCCTCGCGATAGACCCAGTGATAGGCGGTCAGTGCCGAGACCTCGCGCAGCACGGTGGTCCACTGGAAATAGTCGAGCGAGCCGCCGACCTGCTCATTGGCCGGCAGCAGCACATGGTATTTGACGTCGAGGATGCGCGCCGTGTTGTCGGCGCGCTCGACATAGACGCCGAGCCTGGAGAACCAGTAGCCGTCATCGCGCAGCATGGTGCGGTAGGCCGAGCCGTCGAAGACCAGCGAGACGTTCTTCACCCATTCGAGGAAGCGGGCGAACTCCTCGCGGTCCATGCGCTTCTTCTCGAAGCGCTGCAGTTCGAGCCAGGCGCCGTTCAGCGCGTCCCACATCTCCGAGGTCAGCGCGGTGCGCACTGCGCGCGCATTGGAGCGGGCGAGCGCCAGGCAGTTGCGGATCGAGGAGTGGTTGTCGGGGTTGAAGGTCAGGAAGTCGCAGACATTGCGCTCATTGGCCTCGCCATAGGCCTTGGCGAAGGCCTCCTCGCAGCCGGCGGTGGAGACTGCGCTCTGCCATTCCGTGCCGGCGCCGCCATAGGCGTGGGGCAGGTTGGTCAATCGTGTCGTCGCATCGAGGATGCGGGCGAGGTACTCGGCCCGCTCGACATAGCGGGAGACCCAGTAAAGGCTGTCGGCTGTGCGCGAGAGCATGGTCAGTTCGGGCCTTTTCGTGGCGGGGCGCGGTGCGTCGGCGTTCCGTCCGGGATGAATGCCGCTGTTGATGTTATGCATCGAGCACCCAGGTGTCTTTGGTTCCGCCGCCCTGGCTGGAATTGACGACGAGCGAGCCTTCCTTCAGCGCGACGCGGGTGAGGCCGCCGGGCACGCAGGAGATGCCGTTGGCGCCCGAGAGCACATAAGGGCGCAAATCGACATGGCGTGGCGCCACGCCCGAGGCCACGAAGGTCGGGCAGGTGGAGAGGGCCAGGGTGGGCTGGGCGATGAAGCCCTCAGGACTCGCCTTCAGCTTCTTGCGGAAGGTCTCGATCTGCGCCTTGTTGGCGTGGGGACCCACAAGCATGCCGTAGCCGCCGGAGCCGTTGACTTCCTTGACGACGAGCTTCTCGAGATTGTCGAGCACATAGGCGTTGGCCTCGGGCTCGCGGCAGCGCCAGGTCGGCACGTTCTTCAGGATCGGCTCCTCACCGGTGAAGAACTTCACGATCTCGGGCATGTAGCTGTAGACCGCCTTGTCGTCGGCGACGCCGGTGCCGACGGCGTTGGCCAGCGTGACGTTGCCGGCCTTGTAGGCGCCGATCAGCCCGGGCACGCCGAGTACGGAATCGCTGCGGAAGACGAGCGGGTCGATGAAGTCGTCGTCGATGCGCCGGTAGATCACATCGACCCGCTTGGGCCCCTGTGTGGTGCGCATATAGACGACGTCGTCCTTGACCAGCAGGTCCGAGCCCTCGACCAGCTCGACGCCGAGCTTGTCGGCCAGGAAGGAGTGTTCGTAGAAGGCCGAATTGAACTGGCCCGGCGTCAGCAGGCAGATCGACGGGTCGCTTGGCGCGCTGCGCGGCGCGACCGAGCGCAGGGTCGCCAGCAACTGGTCGGGATAGTTGTCGACGGGGGCGACGCGATGCGTGGCGAAGAGCTCCGGGAAGAGCCTGAGCATCACCTCGCGGTTCTCCATCATGTAGGAGACGCCTGAGGGCGTGCGCGCATTGTCCTCCAGCACATAGAAGGTATCGGCGTCGACCCGGACCACGTCGATACCGGCGATGTGGCAGTAGATGCCGTGCGGCACCTGGAAATCGACCATTTCGAGCTGGTAGCAGGCATTGCCATAGACCAGGTCGGGCGGGATGATCCCGGCCTTGAGGCATTCCTTCGGCCCGTAGACATCGGCCAGGAACATGTTCAGCGCGGTCACACGCTGGCGCAAGCCCGCCTCCAGCTTGGTCCATTCCGGCTTGGTCAAGACCCGGGGGATGATGTCGAAGGGGATCAGTCGCTCGGTCGACTCTTCGTCGCCATAGACGGCGAAGGTGATCCCGATGCGGCGGAAGAACAGTTCGGCCTGGCTGCGCCGCAGCGCCAGCGTTTCCGGCGGCGCTTCCTTCAGCCAGCGGTCGAGCTCAGCATAGGCCGGCCGTAAATCGGAGCCGGAGCCGGTCATTTCATCGAACGCGACCATCGTAGGTGTTTTCCCCATTTCCGGCAGCCTATGCCTATTCGCGATCGTTCGGGAAGGGGGCGCATGGTCAGGGCTGCGTCGGTGTCTGCCTAATCCTTGAGCAATTCCGGCGTTGATGCGGCCGGTGCGCTTGTCGAGTCGTCAAAAGGGATGAGGCGCATCGCGCCGGGTTGGGCCGCAGCAGGCCTTCGACAGAATCGCCTGCTGCGGTACGGCCTGCGTCGGGGCCGATCCGCCTGATACAGCTTTCGAGACACTGCTTCAGAGCGACGGCGCTGTTCCGAGGTCCGTCGCGGAGTTAATCGAGAAGCCCGGTCTGCTTGAGAATCGCTTTGACGGCAGCGGCTTCCTCGGCGTTGAGGGATCGTTGCGGCCGGGCCATCGTGTTGGTGTCGATGACGCCGAGAAGCTGCATCGCCGTCTTGAATGCCCCGACGCCGGCCGAGCCGGCGCTGGTGCGGCCGAGCGAGACCCAGACCATCTCGAACAGGCGGCAGAGCCGTTCCTGCTCCTGGCGGGCCTCGTCCCATTTGCCGGCCTGGGTCAGCCGCCAGAGCTTGACGTAGCCCTTGGGGTCCACATTGGCGAGGCCTGGCACGACGCCCTGGGCGCCCATCAGCGCGGCGTTGTCGACCACGATTTCGGAACCCGTCATCGCGAAGAAATCGGGCATGTCCGCCAGGTCTTGTTTGACGAAGCGGAAATTGCCGTCGTCCCCGCTGGAATCCTTCAGGCCTGCCACGGTGCCTTCGCGGGCGAGCGTGACGGTTGTCTTGCGCTCAAGCTTGATGTGGACGCAGACGGGGATGTCATAGGCGATCACCGGGCGGTCGACCGCCTCACGCACATAACGGAAATGGTCGATGGTCTCGGCCTGGCTGGTGCGGGTGTAGAACGGGGCGGTCACGACCAGCGCGTCGGCGCCGGCGGATTGCGCGACCTTCGCATGCTGGATGACGCGGTCGGTCGTCGGGTCGATCACGCCGGCGAAGATCGGCACGCGGCCATTGTTGATCTTGACGGCGTGCTCGATGATCCTCGCGCGCTCGTCATTGTCGTGGAAGACGACTTCGCTGGTCGACCCCAGCACGAACAGGCCGTCGACGCCGCCCTCGAGCAGATGCTCGATCACGCGGGTGAAGGATGGGTAGTCGACCTTGAAATCCAGGGTCAGGGGGGTGACGACCGGGGGAACCACACCGTGAAAACGTGACATGGGCTGAGGCTTTCTCTGCTTGGATGACTCAAGGCTTGGATTATTCAAGCTCGGTGCGCGGATCGAAGGCGTCGCGGAGGCCATCGCCGATGAAGTTGATGGCGAGCACGGTCGCCACGAGCGCGGCACCCGCCGGCATCCATTGCGAGGGGTGCAGTTCCAGCACCACGGTCGAGCGCGCTGCCTTCAGCATGTTGCCCCAGCTCGCTTCAGGCGGAACGATGCCCATGCCGAGAAAGGAGAGGCCGGCTTCGAGGAGGATCGCATTGGCGAACTGCACGGTGGCGTAGACCACGAGGATGTCGAGCGAGTTCGGCAAGGCATGGCGGAAGAGCAAGTGCCCGAGACCGGCGCCGAAGCCGCGGGAGGCGACGACGAAATCGCGTTCGCGAAGCTCCAGCAGGCGAGCCCGCACCATGCGCGACAGCACCGGCCAGGACAGGAGCGAGATCACGAAGATCGTCGGCAGGATGCCGGTGCCGGTGATCGAGGCGAGCACCAGCAGCAGGATGACCGGTGGCAGCGTCATGGCGAGATCGACGAAACGCATGATCGTGCCGTCGAGAACGCGCCCGCCGAAGGCTGCGAGCGCGCCGACGAGAAAGCCGATCAGAAGCGAGATCGCCACCGAGACCGATGCGATCAGCAGCGAGATCCGCCCGCCCTGCAGCAGGCGGGCCAAGGTGTCGCGGCCGACACCGTCGGTGCCGAGCCAATGGGCCGCTGTCGGCCCCGAGTTCAGCGCCCGCAGATCGATGCTGTTGGGGGCATAGCGCCACCAGAACGGGTAGGTCAGCACGGCGAGCAGCACGGGCACCAGGATGAGCAGTCCTGCGATCGCCGCGCCATTGCGAAAGAAGCGCATAAGCGCGCGCTGCAGCGGGCTGCGGCCCCGGCTTCGCGAGGTCGCTGCGCCTGCGGTCATGGGCGTATCCGCGCTCATCAGCTCACCTGAATGCGCGGATCGACCACCGCATAAGCAAGGTCGGTCAGAAGGTTGACCAGGATGACGCCGACGCCGATCAGCAGCGTCGCGCCCATGATCACGGGGTAGTCGCGGGTTTCGACCGCCTTGACCATCAGGAGCCCCATGCCCGGCCAGTCGAAGACGCTTTCGATGAAGATCGCGCCACCGATGGCAATGCCGATGGTCGAGCCGATCAGGGTGATGACGGGGAGGATGGCGTTGCGCAGAGCATGCCTGACGATCACCGCGAATTCGCCGACGCCCTTGGCCCGGGCCGTGCGCAGATAATCCTGGTTCAATACCTCGATCATCGAAGAGCGCATGTAGCGCATGAACAGCGCGGAATAGACGAGCGCGAGCAGCGAGGCGGGCAGCGTGAGGTGAGCTAGCAGATCGGTGAGCGAGAAGGGCGCGCCCGGCGTCAGCATTCCGCCCGAGGGAGCCCAGCGCAGCACCACCGCAAAAACATAGAGGCCGAGCAGGGCCTTGAGGAAGGCCGGGGTCGAGATGACGAGGAAGGCGAGCACGCCGAGGCCGATATCGATGGCGGAGTTGCGCTTGACCGCGCCGACGACGCCTGCCGCAATGCCCAGGACGATCGCCATGGCCAGGCCGGTCAGCATCAGCAGCAGCGTCGGCCCGGTGCGCTCCATCAGAAGCGGCAGCACGCGTACGCCGGCCCGGTCGATCGAGTAGCCGAGGTCGCCACCGAGCGCCGCGCGCAGCCAGGCGAGATACTGCACCGGCCAAGGCTGGTCGAGCCCGAGCCGTTGGCGCAGCGCATCCATCTCGACCTGGCCCAGCGGAGCCAGCGGATTGAGATAGGCGTCGATCGGGTCACCCGGCGCCAGGCGCAGCAGCACGAAGACCATGATGCTGAGCGCAATCAGCATCATCAGGCCGGCGGCGAGCCGTTTCAGATAGAAGCCAAGCATGGTTTGCGCCGTCGTCGAGGGGACGAGGGAGGGCGTGGGCGCCCTCCCGGCTTAGAGGCCGTCAGGAACTCCGGCTCAGGGCGCGATCGACCATTTCTCTGGCGCGGCCGCGAACGGCCCGCCGCCCGGCGCCGGCGTCCAGACGAAGTCCTTGAGCTTGACCGAAGCGACGCCGTAGCGGTTGGCGACCCACATCGTGCCCCAGGGCAGCGTCTTGTTCATGACGGCGCAGACGTCCTGATATTTCGTCATCGCCTTGGCCTGGTCGGTTTCGGCGACGGCGGCGTTCAGCGCGGCATTGAGCTCTGGGATCTTGATCTGCAGGAAGTTCTGGCCGACGGGCGGGATCTGGCTCTCGTTCAGCCCGAGATTGAGCGTTCCGGGATCGGGGCCATTCTGCAGGCCGGCATAGACCAGCGGAAAATCGGCCGGGTTCGGCGTCCTGGACATGACGATGCCGTTATAGCCCGCGGAGTCCAAGGCGCGCGGCACGACGTTGATGCCGACCTGGGCGAGCATGGCCTGGACCGCGGCCATGACGTTGGCGGTCAGCGGGTTGTTGTAATAGGTGATCCAGGAGATCGGCTTGGCGCCGTTGATCTTGTCCCAGCCGGCCTCCTTGAGAAGCTTCGCCGCCTTGGCCGGGTCATAGGCATATTCGTCGAGACCCTTCGGGATCAGGCTGCCCTCGACATAGCCGCAATCGGCCTTCTTGGCCGCGCCCTTGTAGAGGCTGTCGATGATCGTGTTGCGGTCGATCGCATGCATCACCGCCTGGCGGACGCGGATGTCGTTCCAGAGCGGCACCTGATTGTTGAAGCCGATATAGTTGGCGACGTATGAGGCGCCTTCGATGATGGTGTAGTCCTTGTTGCCCTTGAAGGTCGGGACGTCGTCGGACTCGATATAGGTGAACTGGATCTCGCCGGCCCGCAGCGCCGAGATTGCCGCAGCCGCATTGGCGAAGTAGCGGTTGATCAGCCGGTCGACCTTGGGCTTGCCGCCGCGATAGGTTTCGTTGGCGGCGAGCTCGACGAAGCGGTCGGTCTCGTAGCGCACGAATTTGAACGGGCCGGTGCCGACCGGCTTGGTCGACCACATCGCGTTCTTCGCCATGTCCTCCGGCGCGATCGCTGCCAGCGCATGCGCCGGCAGGATCATCATCTTGGTCAAGCTGACGATCAGGGCGTTGTCGGGCCGCGACAGCTTGACGACGACGGTGCGCGGGTCCTTGACCTCGACGCTGTCGACGGCGGACAGCCGCGCCGACAGCAGGCTCGCAGTCTTCGGGTTCTTGTTGAGCTCGATGGTGAACTTCACATCGGCTGCGGTGAACTTCTGGCCGTCATGCCAGCTCTCTTCCGCCAGCTTGAAGGTGTAGCTCAGCTTGTCCTGGCTGATCTCCCAGCTCGCCGCCAGTGCCGGCACGAGCTTGGTCAGGCCGGCATCATAAGTGACCAGCGGCTCGAAATAGGTGTTCAGCCATGTGTAGCCGGCCGGCGCCGTCATCGGGTTGAAATTGCCCTGCAGTCCGCCGGGGCCGACGTCGAAGCCGCCAGTGATCGTCTTCGTCTGGGCGAAAGCCGGCGTCATCATCGTGCCGGCCAGCAACGCTGCGCCGATCAGCGCCTTACGATAGGTCCTCATGGTCATGGTAACCTCCCATTAGCTCGCCTTGCTGGCTGCTATTATTTTTGAGATGCCGTGATAGTGGTGGTCGAGGCGCTCGCGCGCCATCTCCGCGTCGCGCGCTGCGACGGCTTCGACGATCTCGTGGTGATCGCGCCAGGTGGCGACGGGATCGCGATTTTCGAGATTGAAGAAGTCCGAGGCCTTGACGAAGGCCTGCCAGAAGATGTCGAGCAGCTTCAGCAGCAGCTGATTGTTCTGGCAGCGGAACAAGGTGCGGTGGAAGCGCCGATCCTCTTCCAGGAAGCTTTTGCCCGCATCGACCCTGGCCTTCATCTGGGCCGTGATGGCGCGCAGTTCGGCGATGTCGTCGGCGCCGATCACCTCCACCGTCCTGCCGATCAGCGCGCCTTCCAGCGCGCGGCGAATGGTCAGCAGTTCCTCGAAATCGTCGAGCCGGCCGCGCAGGCCGAAGGCGAGATTGTCGAGCAGCGGGGCGAAGGAGAAATCGCTGACGAAGATGCCGATGCCGCGCCTGGTCTCGACGATGCCGACGGATTCCAGTGCCTTGACCGCCTCGCGCACCGAATTACGACTGACGCCGAGCTGCTGGGCGAGGTCGTTTTCCGGCGGAAGCGGGCTGCCCGGAGGCAGGCCGCTCTCGTCGATGTAAGCCTTGACGCTTTCGAGCACCGAGGCGTGCAGCGATTGCGGTTTCACCAGAGGCTTGATCGTCCGGTTCACGGGCCTTCGACCTCGTCATGGGTGGCGCGCGGGGTGCCCTCTTCAAAGGGCGCTGGCGGATGCCGTCCGTTGGTTGATCGATATTTACTTGTAGGATATCCCTTAAGTCAACAAGACGACGTGACGGGACACGACGATGGCCGGGAAGCTCGAACGCGCGGGCAAATGGGGCAAATTGCGCGGCAACTGGGCGACGCTGCTGCTGCCGATCGCGCCGGATGGTGCGATCGATCTGTCCGGACTGGCGGATGAAATCGATGTCCTGATCGCCGCCAAAGTCGACGGCATCTATTCGAACGGCACCGCCGGCGAGTGCTGCAACCAGACCGAGGCCGAATTCGACGCAATCCAGCGCGTCCTGGCCGAGCACTGCAGCCGGTCGAGGACACCCTTCGTCATCGGCGCCTGCCAGCCCGATCCGAGCGTGGCGCTCGACCGGCTGCGCCGGGCGGTTGCGCATGAGCCCGATGGAATCCAGGTGATCCTGCCGGATTGGTGGCCGGTTACCGATCCCGAAGCCGTGGACTTCCTGCAGATGGCGGCCGAGGCGGCGGGAGGCATCCCGCTCGTGCTCTACAATCCACCGCATGCGAAGCGCGTGCTGTCGCCGGCTACGCTGGCCGCCGTGCTGAAACAGGTGCCCGCGGTCGTCGGCGTCAAGCTCGCTGACGGCGATGCCGACTGGTACGCGGAGGCCGATAAGCATTTGCGGGACTGGGCGCTGTATGTGCCGGGCCACCATCTCGCGACCGGGGTTGAGGCTGGCGTCGCCGCCGGCGCTTTCTCCAATGTCGCCTGCCTCAGCCCGCGCGGCGCGCAGCTATGGACCGAGATGATGCGGACAGACATCGCAGGGGCATGCGAGATCGAGCAGCGCATCTGCGAATTCATGGACGTGCACATCCTGCCGTTCCGGCGCGACCATGGCTATTCCAACGCCGCCCTCGACAAGCTGCTCGCCGCAATCGGCAATTGGGCGCCCGTTGGTCCGCGCCTGCGCCGGCCCTATCGCTGGATCGACGCAGCCGAGGCCGAGCGGCTGAGGCCGATCGCCCGGCGCATGATGCCGGAGATCATGGACGCGCGCTGAGCCCGGCCATGTGTTGCCGTGGTTCGAAACCGTGGCCGCGGTCGAAACGAGGGAGCCCGATGCCCGAGATCACCAGAGTTCGCTGCGTCCTCTTGAGTTCGCCCTACGCCGATGCGGATGAGCGCGAGATTAAGGCCTGTTTCCCGAACGGGCCGAAGCGCACGATCGGCATGGTCGAGGTGACGCTGGACAATGGCGTGACCGGCATTGGCGAAGGCTATCTCGCCGTGTTCGCACCGCTGGTATTCAAATCGATCGTCGATCTCTGCACGCCATTGATGCTGGGCAAGGACGGCTTCGACATTCCACGGCGGGTCAAGGATCTGCGCTCGCTATGCGATTACTGGTCGCTCCAGGGCGCGGCGCGCCATGTCATCAGCGCGTTCGAGACCGCCTTGCAGGACGCCAGGGGCAAGAGCCTCGGCGTGCCCGTCTATGAATTGCTCGGCGGCGCGAAGCGCGACTCGATCCAGATCTATGGCAGCGGCGGCTGCTGCGACGCCAAGCACCAGTTCATCCGCGAGCTCGACATTCTGAGCGCGAAGGGCATCAGCATCTACAAGATCCGCTCGCTCAAGCGCGACATCTGGCGCACCGTCTGGGCGCTGGAGGAGGCCGCCAGGCGCGGCATTCGCGTGGCCGTCGACATGTGCCAGAATCTGGCCGATCCGCCGCAGCCCGTGGATGATGTCGTCGCCTTTGTCGAGGCCGTGCACGCCAGAACGGAGCAGCGCATGCTGTTCCTCGAAGAGGCTGTCGGCCCCGACAGCCCCGAGGCGTTCCGCGAGCTGCGCCGGCGCATCGACGTGCCTGTCTGCGGCGGCGAGATCATCACGACGCCGAAAGAGATGATCGAGCGCATGCGCGCCGGCGCCTATGCCTTCGTCCAGCCTGACGCCTCCGTGATCGGCGGCGTCAGTGCGGTGATGGAGATCTTCACTGTGGCCGACGCGCTCGAGATCGACGTTGTCGTGCACGCCTGGGGCGGAGCAGCCGCGATCATGGCGAACTACCATGCCGCCTTTGCCGGCGGTGGCGGGCTGGTCGAATTCCCGATGCTCGATTTCCCGCTCGGCCGCGAGATGATCGGCGACCAGGGGCGGATCGAAAACGGCCGCCTGCTGCGCCCCACCGCGTCCGGCCTCGGCCTGACCCTGACGCCCGAGATGGAAGCGCGCTACCCCTTCGACGAGAGCGCCGTCTATAGCTGCGTCCTGAACGATTGGGGTCCGCCGCCGGACAACCACTGGAAACCCTGACTACCTCTATAGATGGCTCGCTCTAATAGGTGGCTCGGCCGCCTGAGAGATCGAAACAGGCTCCTGTCGAGAACGAGCATTCGTCCGAGGTCAGCCATGCGATCAGGGCTGCGACCTCGTCGGGACGGCCCGGGCGGCCAAGCGGGATCTTGGCGACGACCGTCGCATAGGTCTCTGCCGACATCTGTTTGATCAGATCCGTCGCGATCACGGCCGGAGCGACGCAGTTCACGCGCACCTCCGTATCGGCCAGTTCCTTGGCCAGCGCCTTGGTGAGCGCGATGACCGCGCCCTTCGCCGCCGAATAGGCCGTCATCATCGCATTGCCTTCCTTCCCGGCGATGGAGGCGAGGTTGACGATCCGCCCCGCATTGCGCTGTCGCATCGCCGGCACGGCGGCGCGGCAGCACAGGAAGGTGCTGGTCAGGTTCACGTCGAGCGTGCGGCGCCAATCCGCCAGGCTGTAACGCTCGATGGGTTGGTCCGGGCCGGTGATGCCGGCGCAGTTCACCAGGATGTCGAGATGGCCGTGACGGGCGAGAAATCGCTCCATCGCGGCATCGACAGCCTCCTCATTGGTGACGTCGACCCGATCGTCGGCGGCATCCGCCAGGTCCCAGGTCACGACCGTCGCGCCTGAAGCGCGCATGCGTTCGTTCACGGCAAGCCCGATGCCGCCGCAGCCGCCTGTCAGGAGCGCTGTCTTGCCGCGCAGATCGATCGCGTTCATGTGCTGGCTCCCTCGCGCAGGCTCGCGCCGCGCGCCACGGCTTGATCGCGCTGAGCGAGTATCGCTTTCGTCGCCTCGAGCGCCTGGCGCGCCCATTCGCGATGGCCGAGTGCGGCCATGCGTTCGAGATGGGGCACCTCGACGCTGACCGGCAATTCCCGCGGCAGTTGCGAGAAGATGCCGACGAGGTCGATGCCGCCTTCACCCGGCAGCGATCGCGCGCAGCGGGCGGTGTGGATCAGGCCCTCATCCGTTTTCGGAATCGCGCCCGGCGCGTCGCAGATCTGGGCATAGCTCAAGCGCTCGGCCGGGATCGCCGCGATATCGGCCAGCGTCGTCGCCGAGCGGCCGGCGTGCAAGGCATCGACCAGCACACGGCCATTGGCCTCGCCCGCTTTGGTGACGATCCGCAATGCGGTGCGGGCATCGGGCACCTTGGTCCAGGGCATGAATTCCAGGTCGCCGGTCAGGCCATAGGGTGCTGCCGCGGCGCAAAAGCTGGCGAAGGAGGCCGTCAGCCTCGCCTCATCTGGGTCGTCTCCAGCGACGAGGATCGCGCGGGCTCCGAGTTCGCCGCAGAGGTCGAGGAAGGGCTGGAAAGCCGCGGCCTTGAAGTCGGCTGCGAGCCTGACGATCTCGACATCGAAGACGGAAACGCCCGTATCCGCGATGCGCCGCTTCGTTTCCGCCAGGAGCGCCGGCTCCTCGATGAGGCGGCTGAAATCGCCGCCCGGAGCTGCCGGCAAGGCGCGCAAGCCGACGGCGTCATAGCCGAGTTCGGCGGCAAGCGATACGGCGTCCGGCGGAGCAAGCGGGATGCTCGTGAGATAGGCGAGCGAAAGTGTCGGCATCATCGCTATTCCGTCCTTGCAAGGTCGCTGATCAGGACAGGGGGGAGATCGTTGTGGGCAGCGCGATGGTCGAGTGCATCTCGCCGGTCAGCCACTCCGGCCCGCCCTTTGGCGGCCAGATGCCCTTGGCGACGGAATCGGCGCGAACCGAGGCGCGTGCATCCAGGCTTGCGAAAGGCCAGATATGGGTGAAGCGCGGCGGCCCGTCGAGCGCGTGCATGGCGACGACCAGCGGCGAGAGCTTTACGCGCTCGGGCACGGCGGCTTCCCAGGCCGCGACGGTCGCCGGCACCCCGCCGGGCTTCAGCTTATAGGTCCTGATCTCATAGACCTTGCCGAGCTTCGCCGGCTTGACCGGCGGCAGGAAGGGGAAGGGCGCGTAGCTGTCGAATTGCAGTCTGGCGATGTCGTCGCCGGCGCCGAACGGGTTCGTCGTATCGAGCGCGCGCCGGCGTTCGGCCTGGAGTTCGGCGTCGTCGGCAAAGCCGCGCAGCACGAAAATCTCGTTGAGCGTGCCGATCTCGCTCGTCCAGCAGCCGAGCAGCGTTCCCTTGGCTTCGGGCGCCTTCACATAGGCGTCGATGCCGGCGACGACGCTGGCCGCCTTGCCGAGCTTTACGGTCAGGGTTGCGATCTCGTAGCGCATGGGAAGCCTCTTTCGCTGGAGTCAGGAACGGTTGTTGGCGAGCGGGACGCCGGCAGCGTCATGGGCCGCGACGAAGCCGAAGGTCATGGCCGGGCCAAGCGTGATGCCGCCGGCGGGGTAGCGCCCGGCCATCATGCTCGACATGTCGTTGCCCACGGCATAGAGGCCCGGAATCGACCGGTCGGTGGCGTCGAGCACATGTGCGCGGGCATCCGTCTTCAAGCCGGCGAAGGTGCCGAGGCTGCCGGGCACGATCCTCACCGCGTAGAACGGCGCAGACTCGACCGGCGCGACGCAAGGGTTGGGCTGATGCGAGGCCTCGCCCTGGACGCGGTTATAGGGGCTGTCGCCGCGGCCGAATTGCGGGTCGCGACCTTGCGCGGCGTCGTGATTGTAGGAGGCCAATGTCGCTTCAAGCCCGGCCGGATCGATGCCGCAGGCGCGGGCGAGCGCGTCAAGGCTACGCCCCTTGCGTAGATAGCCGTTCCTGAGCCAGGGCCCGGTCGGAAAGGGGCGCGGCCGCACGCGCCCAAGCCCGTAGCGGCGCAGGAAGGCGCGGTCGCAGATCAACCAGGCTTCAGCCGCCTCGCCAGGAGGCGTCGTGGAAAAGAGCGCCTTCATCACGTCGTGATAGGAATCCGCTTCGTTGACGAAGCGGCGCCCGTCGCGGCGGACCATGATCAGGCCGGGCTTGGCCCGCTCGATCAGATGGGGAAAGTGCCCCATTTCGCCATTGGCCTTCGGCACGAGCGAGACCGGCGCCCAGGCTCCGGCATCGGAAAGGCCGGCCCGAACATGGCCACCGGCCGTTTCGCCGAGCCGGATGCCGTCGCCGCTATTGGCGAGCGATGCGGCCGACCAATGTTCCTGTCCCGTGGGGGCATGAGGAAACAGCGCTGCCTTGCGCGCCGTATCATGCGGGAAACCGCCGGCCGCCAGCACGACGCCGCGCCTCGCGCGGATCGCGAGCGGTCGTCCGGCCATGGTCGCGACCACGCCGACGACCTTGTCGCCCTCGCGGATCAAGTTGCCCGCCGGAGTCCGGGCCATCAGGCGCACGCCGAGATCATCGGCCGATTTCAACAGGCGGGCGACGAGCGCATTGCCGTTGACCAGATGCATGCCGCGGCCATGGCGCAGCATGTCGAAGGCATGCCGCCCGAGCCGGCGCAGGACATGGAGGAAGGAGGGTAGCGAGCGGGTCGCCTTGAGGAAATGCTGCAGATCGGCTCCGGATGCGATGCTCATGCCGAAGGGGGCGACCTCGGCCAGCGGCGGACGCAGGTCCTTGATCCGGGGGCCCAGCATCCGACCATCGATCGGCGCGGCGCAAAGCGAGCGCCCGCCCGTCGCCGAACCGTCCGAGCGATCATGAAAATCCGGAATCCGGTTGCCATCGATGAAGGCGAGGCTCGTTTCATTCTGGAAGAAGGTGACCATGCGCGGCCCTTGTTCCAGCAGCATGGCGACGAAGTCTTCGTCATAGCCATCGCCGAGTTCGCTGCGCAGATAGCGGCGCGGCGCCTCGATATCCTCATCGATGCCGGCGGCCTGGGCGAGTGGATTGCGCGGAACCCACATCCAGCCGCCGGACCAGGCGGTGGTGCCGCCGAACTGGGCCTCCTTCTCGATCACGATTACGTCGAGCCCAAGCCAGGCGGCCGTGACAGCAGCCGACAATCCGCCGGCTCCCGAACCAATGACGAGGAGATCGCAGGAGAGTTCGTCAGGCCCGCTCATCAGGCGACTTCGGCCCGATGCGAGGCCGGTCCCTTTGCAGCGTCGCGCTGGGCCAACGCATGCTGGATCGCACGGTAGGCGAAGGTGAGTGCGGGGCCGATCGTGATGCCGGGGCCTGGATAGGTGCCGCCCATGATCGAATTCGCTTCATTGCCGCAGGCATAGAGCCCGCCGATCGGCCGGTTCTCGCCATCGAGCACGCGAGCCCATTCGTCGATGACGAGGCCGGTCGCCGCGCCGATATCGCCGGGCACGAGCTTCACCGCATAGAAGGGTGCGGTCGCGATCGGTCCGAGTGTCGGATTGGGGCCCCTGGAGGCATCGCCATTGGCGCGGTGATAGGCGGTGGCGCCACGGCCGAATTCGAGGTCGACCCCGGTCTTGGCGTAGCCGTTCATGCTGGCGATGGTCTTCTCGAGGATGGCCGGCTCCATGCCGAGTTTTTCGGCGAGGGCGGCCACCGTCCCACCCTCGATGAGATAGCCGTCATCGAGATAGAGCTTGAGGTTCTTCGCGCCCATCCGGACCTGGCCCAACCCGTAGCTCTTCAGGCCGGCGGCATCGGTGATGATGTAGCAGGGGACCGTCGGCGTGCTGCGATCGGCCTCGAACATTGCCCGGACGAAGAGGTGGTAGGAGGTCGATTCATTGACGAAGCGGCGTCCGCGCTGATCGACGCAGACGGTGCCTGGCTTGCTGCGATCGAGCACGAAATGCGGGAAGACGGCGGTCGAACCGTCGGGACGCGTCCGCAGCGAGACCGGTGCCCAATAGGCATTGTCGAGATTGCCTTCGCCCAGACGCGCGCCGAGCCCGAGCGCCAGGTCCTGCATCTCGCCGGTATGGCCGGGCGCGGCGGGGCTGAAATCGGGAGCGGGCGAAGCCAGGAGCTCCGCGCGGCGTGTCTTGTGCCGGTTGAAGCCGCCCGCCGCGAGCACCACGCCATGGCGCGCCTCGACTGTTCGCGTCCGTCCGGCTTGCGTGAGTACGACGCCCGCGACGCCATCCGGGTCGGTGACGAATTGCGAGACCGAGGTTCCAAGCAGGACCGCGCCGCCACGCTTCTTCAAGCTGAGCAGGAGCCGCCCGATCAGCGCATTGCCCATGACGAGCCGCGTGCCGCGCGGGCTCTTCAGCCGGTCCAGGCCATAGCGAGCCAGGATCGCGGCGGCGTGCCGAAAGGATTTCCAGGATGTCTTGAGATCGAGCAGATGGCCGATATCGGTGCGGTCGACCATCATGCCGCCGAAGAGGGTGAATTCAGGGATCGGCGGGCGGATGTGGGCGAGGTCGTCGCCAAGCTCGCGGCCGTCGAAGGGCAGGGGCTCGAGCGCCCGTCCGCGCATCGTGGCGCCCTCGACCTGCTGTTCGTAGTCCGGATGAGTGGCGTAGGGACGGAACCTGACGTCGGTTTTCGCCTCCAGCGCCGCGACCGCGTCCGGGCCACTCTTCAGAAAGGCTTCACGCAGGCTTGCAGAGGAACGGTTGCCGACGACGCCTGTCAGGAAGGCGGCCGCCTTCTCGAAGCTGTCATCGGTCGCGACCTTGCTCGCATGCAGCGAATTCGGGATCCAGGTCGTCGCTGCCGAAAGCGCGGTGGTGCCGCCGACATACTCCGTCCGCTCGACGACGAGGACGGATTTGCCGGCGATGGCTGCGAAGACGGCCGCGGCCAGCCCGCCGCCGCCCGCGCCGACGACGATGATGTCGTAGCTGGCATTGTCGGGAATGGCGTCGATGCTCTGGAACATGGATGGCCTCCTCAATCGAGCCTCTCGCCGGCGAGCAGGAATTCGAGCATCGCGGCCTGCAGCGCCTGGTACATCTCGGTTCCCGTCGAGGTCCGGCAGCCGAGCTTGCGGGCGGCCTCGATCAGCGGCGAGACGGCCGGCACGGTGACGACGCAGCCGACGAAGGTCGAAGGCGAGAGCTTCGCGACATCGACCGGCAAGGCGTCACCCGGCTTCATCCCGGCCGGCGTCGCATTGGCGACGAGATCGAAACCCGTCGGATCCGGCGAGCCGGCGAGGATCTTCGCCTTGTTCCTGGCGTTGAGGCGCTCGATCAATCGGTCGCGACGTGTGGTGTCGGCTTCATGGATGGCGAGTTCGCGGACACCGGCATCGACGAGGGCGAGCGCGATCGCGGAGCCCGCGCCGCCGGCCCCGATCAAGAGCGCGCGCTTGTCGGACGGATCGTAGCCCGCAGCCTTTACGGCGCCGACGAAGCCGAGGCCGTCGACCATCTCGCCATGCCAGCCGCCATCCTTGCGGCGGCGCATGATGTTGACCGCACTGAGGAAGTCGCCGCGCTCGGTCGCGCTGCTGCAATGCGCGTGGCAGGCGAATTTATGCGGCACGGTCACGATGATGCCGTCGAGGTTCTTCAGCCGGGTCGCAACCGTCAGGAAATCCTTCAGGTCCTCGGGCGAGACCCGCACGGGCGCCACCACGGCGTCGTGATCGCGCGCGGCGAAGGCCGCCGTCATGCCGGCCGGGGATTTCACCTGGGCGATCGGATCGCCGATGATGAGATTGAGGCGCGTTGCGCCGGTGATGTTGAAATCCATCGCGGTTACGATCTCCGTGTTCAGACGACAGCCGCATGGGCTGGCGGATTCTGATTCTCGCCATGGACGACGCCGAGCAGGCGCGCCTGGAGGGCGTGATCCTTTTCAAGCGTGGCAGCGTCGCCGGCGAAGGCGACCTGGCCGTTGACCAGGACATAGGCGCGGTCGACGATCGGCAGCACGGTTTCGGCATGGTGCTCGACGATCACCATCGCGACCCGTCCGCGCAGCTTCACCAGCGCATCCATCACCTCGTTGACGACGGCCGGCGCCAGTCCCTCAAAAGGCTCGTCGAGCAGGATGAGCTTGCTCGGCACCATCAGGGCGCGGGCGATCGCGACCATCTGCCGTTCGCCGCCGGACAGGTTCTCGGCCTTGGCCGCCTGGCGCGTGCGCAGCCGGGGGAAGAGCTGGAAGATCTCCTCCAGTGTCATTCCGCCTGGCCGCGCAGCGAGTTGCAGGTTCTCGACGACGGTGAGGTTGGGGAAGAGGCGCCGCCCCTCCGGCACGAGCGAGATGCCGAGCCGGTTGATCTCGAAGGGGCGCAGCTTCGCCAATTGCGTTCCCGCGAAGGAGACCGTCCCTGCATCGAGCGGCAGGCTGCCGGTGAGCGCGCGCAACGCCGTCGTCTTGCCGACGCCGTTGCGGCCGAGCAGCGCGACGGCCTCGCCCTTGCGGACCTCGAGGTTGACGCCGGAGAGAACGGTGCTGCCGCCATAGCCGACCGCGATGCCGCGCGCCTCGAGCAGCGCTTGAGTCGCGGCGCCGGCCCGACGCTCAATGGCTGGCGCCGCCTGGTCGGCACTTTTGGCCGCGCCGAGATAGGCCGAGATGACCTCCGGGTTGTTGGCCACCTCAGTCGGCTTGCCGTCGGCGATGATCCGGCCCTGATGCAGCACGGAGATGCGGTCTGAAATCGCCAGCACACGGTCGATGTCGTGCTCGATCAGCAGCACCGCATGGTTCTTCGCGAGCCGGCGGATGAGATCTGCAACGATGATGCGGTCGGCTTCGGCAAGGCCAGCCAGCGGCTCGTCAAGCAGCAGCAGCTTGGACTCGATCGCCAGCGTCACCGCGATCTCGAGCAGGCGCTTGGCTCCATGGGGAAGGTCCGCGCAAGGGGCGGCGGCTTGGTCAGCGAGCCCGACCGCATCCAGCAGCGACCAGCTGCGCGCATTGATCGCGTCGATGCCATGGGCATCGTTCAGCAATCCGCGCGCGCCGATCTTCTGGGCCTGCACGGCGATGCGGACATTCTCGAAAACGCTGAGATTGGGGAAAACCGACAGGATCTGGAAGGAGCGGCTGATGCCGAGCCGGGCGCGGGCATGTATCGATAGCCTGGTGATGTCCCGGCCCTCGAAGAAGACCTTGCCGCCGCTCGGTGGCAGCACGCCGGTCAGCATGTTGTAGAAGGTCGTCTTGCCGGCTCCGTTGGGACCGATGATCGAGTGCAGCACGAAGGGGCGCACTTCGAAATCGATATCATGGGCGGTGACGAGGCTGCCGAAGCGCTTGTTCAGCTTCTTCGTCTCCAGGATCGGCTTGTCGGGATCCATCGCCTGGGCTGCGCTTGCATAGGGCGCGATCACGGCGGGGCGGGGCGGGATCGTGTTGCGCGTCAGCGTCCAGCGTTCGCGCCGCAGCGCCCGCTGCACCAGCCCCTGGATGCCCTCAGGCGACAGCAGCGCGAACAGGATCAGGATCGGCGCGAAGATCAGCCACCAGTTTTCGGTGATCGCCGAAAGCCGGTTCTCCATGATGATGAAGGTGATCGCGCCCCAGAGCGGGCCGAGGAAATGGTGCACGCCGCCAAGCACGGTCATCAGCAGGGCGTCGCCAGCATGCTGCCAGCTCAGATTATTGGCGTAGACGCCCTGCAGCAGGAGCGTCAGCAGCGCCCCGGCATAGCCGACGAAACCGGCCATCAGGATGAAGGAGCCGAGCCGCAGCAGATAGACATTGTAGCCAAGGCTGCGGGCGCGCTGCTCATTGTCGCGCACGGCCTGGAGCGCGCGGCCGAAGGGCGAATGCGCGATCTGCCACAACAGCGCGATGCCAATGACGACGCTCGCGACGGCGAAGAGATGGAAGGACAGATCCGACTGATAGGTCGGGCGTTCGACGCCTTGCAAGCCGTTCTCGCCACCGGTGACGGCCGTCCATTTGAACGCGACCTCGAAGGCGATCTGCGAACAGGCCAGCGTCAACAGCGAGAAATAAAGCCCCTTGCGGCGCAGGATCAGCGCGCCGAGGAGGAGCGCCAGCGCCAGCGAGAACAGCACTGCAAGGACGAGCGCCACGACATCGGTCGCGACACGGCCGAGCACGAAGAAGGCCAGCGCATAGCTGGCGCAGCCGAAGAAGACCGAGGCGCCGAACGGCACGAGGCCGGTATAGCCGACGAGCAGGTTCACGCCCATGCCGTAGAGCGTGTAGATCGCGATCTGCGTGATCAGGCCGACAGGCGCCCCCAGCATGAGCCAGAGCGCCGTGAGACCGGAGAGGACGAGCGCCGCCCAGAGGGCGGGGTGGCGGAGAAGCTGTTGGGTCTTCACTCGAAGCGCTCCCATTTTTCGCCGAACAGGCCGCGAGGACGCAGGAGCAGGATGGCCGCCATCAGGACATACATGGCCGCTCCCGCCCATTCCGGCTGGAACTGGATGGTCATGGCCGTGGTCAGGCCGACGAGGAGGCCAGCGATGATCGCACCCGCATAGGAGCCCAGGCCGCCGATCGTCACGATGACGAAAGCCGGCATGATGGCGCCTGCCGCCATGGTCGGGTTCACCGTCCAGAGGGGCGCGGCCAGCATGCCCGCCAGGCCTGCCAGCAGGCTGCCGATGCCGAAGACGAAGCTGAACACCACGGGCAGGTTGATGCCGAGCAGGCCGACCATCTCGGCATCGCGCGAGCCGGCCCGGATGATCCGGCCGAATGGCGTGTAGGTCAGGAAAGCCCAGAACCCGATCAGCGCGGCCACCGTCACGGCCAGCACGAACATGCGGTATTTGGTGATCAGGATCGGGCCGTATTCGACGAAGCCAGAGAGGAAGCGCGGCGCGGCGAAGGGCAGCGGAGCGCCGCCGAAGATCATGCGCAGCACCGACTCGAACAACAGCGCCAGCGCGAAGGTCAGGATCAGCCCGAGCAGGGGTTCCTTGCCGTAGAGGCGCCGGATCAGCACGATCTCGACGAGCACCCCGAGTGCTCCGGTGAGCAGCGGGGCGAGCAGGGCCGCCCACCAGCCGAATTCGCGGTTGAGCACGAGGGCAAGATAGGCGCCGATCGCGAAGAAGGCGCCATGGGCGAAATTCACGATGCCGAGGAGCCCGAAGATGATCGAGAGCCCAACCGCGATCAGTACATAGAGGAAGCCCAGCACCAGGCCATTGACGGCCTGGGATAAGATCATGTCGAGCATGGCGCACGGATCCTGCGGAGAGCGGCGCTAGAGCAATTCAGCGATCCAATTGGATCGCTGAATTGCTCTAGCTCTTTGTTTTAATGCGTTTTCTTCACGCGAACCTGCGGCCACTTCGCTCGAAAATGCTCTAGGCCGCGCGTCAGGGACCGGCCCGGGCATGGCCCGGGCCGCGTTTGTAGAACCGGTCGGTTTCTCAGATCAGAGCGAATCCATCTTGCAGATGCTCTCGGCCTGGTTGCCGAAGGCCCGCGCGACACCGGCCGGAGTTGCCGGCAACTCGGCCTTCACGTCGAAATAGTCCCATTTATCAATGATCTTCGGCTTGATGCTGGCAACCAGGAGCCGGCTGACCATCTGGTGGTCGAAGCCGCGATAGCCGAAATCGATGTCGCCGCGCTTGACGCTCCATGCCTCCAGTGCCTCGACGATCTTGGCAGGCTCGGTCGATTTGGCTCTCTCGATGGCATCGAGCAGGTTCTTCATGCCCATCCAGCCCATCCAGGTCTTGTCGGCGGCCGGGCGCTTGTATTTCTTCTCGTAATCGGCCGCCATCGCCTGCTCTTCGGGCGGGTTGTTCGGGTTCTTGTAGTACCAGGTCAGGGTATAGAGCCCATCGGCCGCCTCGGGGCCGACGCCCCAGAGATCGGTATTGCCGACGGAAATCTCGGCGAAGGGAATGCGGCCGCGCATGCCGAGTTCGTTCCACTGCTTCAAGAACGTGGTCAGGTCGCTCGCGGCAATGCCGCCGATCACCACATCCGGCTTGGCGGCGCGGATCTTGAGGATGAAGGAGCTGTAGTCCGGCGTGCCGACGGGCACCTCATCGGCGCCGACAAGCGTGCAGCCATTGGCTGTGGCGTATTCGGAGAAGGCGCGCTTGATGTCCTGGCCGAAAGCGTAGGCCGCGGTGAGCAGATACCATTTCTTGCCGATATCGGCGCAATAGGGCGCGAGCACGCGGGCATGGACATCGACCGGCGGCTGCAGCCGGAAGGTGTATTTGTTGCAGGACTTGCCGGTGAGGTCGCCTGTCGCCGCATTGGCCGCGATGTAGGGGATCTTCGCCTTCTTCGCGACCGCCGAGATGGCGAGCGCAAAGGAACTCAGCGCGCCCCCGACGATGCCGACGACCTTGTGCTCGCCGACGAGGCGCTCCGCATTCTGCTGTGCGCCTTGCGGGTTGGGCTCGTCGAGCCAGACGATCTCGGCCGGCCGGCCGAGCAGCATGTTGTTGCGCTGCTCCAGGGCGAGCAGGCTGCCTTGTGCGAGATATTCGGACTGATCGACGATCGTGCCGGTCTTGGCCCAGATCATGCCGATCTTGATCGGCTCGGCGGCGGCGGCGTTGCCGATATAGGGCATGCCGAGTTTGCCTGAGACCAGGCCCGTCGCGCCCAGGGAAGACGCGCCCATGATCAGGCCGCGCCGACCGATGACCGGCCCCTTTGTTTGATCGTCCTTCACAGCGTCCTCCCACAGCATCCGGTTTTTCTGATTGGCCCCGGTCGCGCATCGAGGCGGACCGAACTCCGTCCGTGTAACATAACTGGAATCCAGTTCCACTATTATTTTCGAAATTGGAATCCGGTTCCGAAATCGCTTGACGCTGGAGCCGGCGCGGGGGAGATATGCGGCGGAGTGGAGAGACCGATGCCGCAATTCTCAATTGGCCTCGTCGGCGCGGGCGCGATCGGGCGCATGCACGCCGAGGTGATCCTCAAGGCGGATTTCTGCGGCCTGACCGGGGTCGCCGACCCGACGGAAGCTGGTCGGCGCTTCTGCGAGGAGAGGGGGCTTGCCTGGTTTTCGGATCACCGCCAGCTCCTGGAGCAGGCGCGTCCCGATGCGCTGATCGTCGCGACGCCGAACAACACCCATCTGCCGATTTCGCTCGATGCGATTGCCGCCGGGGTGCCGGTTCTGGTCGAGAAGCCGGTCGCGAGCACGGTCGAGGAAGGGGAGGCGCTTGCCGCGGCTTCCGCGAAGGCCGGCGTGCCGGTGCTTGTCGGCCACCACCGGCGCCATAACCCCATCATCGCCCGCGCCCGCGAACTCGTGGGTTCGGGCGAGCTCGGGCGGCTGACCAATGTCTCGGTGCTCTACACCTTCTTCAAGCCGGAGCCTTATTTCGACATGGCCTGGCGGCGCAAGCCGGGTGGCGGGCCAATCCTGATCAACCTCATCCATGAGATCGACCTGATCCGCTTCATCTGCGGCGAGATCGAATCCGTGCAGGCGGTGACCTCGAACGCGGTGCGCGGCTTTCCCGTCGAGGACACCGCGGCCGTCCTCCTGCAGCTCACAAATGGCGCGCTGGTGACGATCAGCCTGTCCGATACCGCGGTCACGCCCTGGAGCTGGGATCTCAGCTCGGGCGAACTGCCGCCTTGCCCGCCGCAGCCGGCGCCGGTGAACTCGCATTTCATCAGCGGCACGCAAGGTTCGCTGACTTTGCCGCGTCTCGAGCGCTGGCGCTATCAGGGCGAGAAGAGCTGGTTCGCCGCGCTCTCCCAGGATGCGCTTGCGGTCACGCGCGGCAGCCCATACGTCGAACAGTTGCGTCACCTCTGCGAGGTCGCGCGGGGCGAAACCACGCCTCTGATCAATGCGGCCGACGCGACGAGGACGTTACGGGCGACACTTGCGGTGAGCGAGGCAGCACGGACGGGCCGGCGTGTGGCCCTCACCTCCGGATAAGCCCATGGCAAAGCGACTCGAAAACGACGACCCAGCCGCCGAGCAGGAATCGGGACCCAGCGGATTGCTCGAGCGGACGCTTGGCGTGCTGGAGCTCTTGGCGGCCCATGCACATGGCCTGCAGCTCTACGAAGTCGCCGACCGGCTCGGCATTCCGCGCAGCGCCACCCATCGCGTGCTGACGAGCCTGGTCGAGCAGGGCTATGTCCGGCAGGAGCGCCAGCTCGGCGCCTATCAGCTCACCGCCAAGATCGCCTCGCTCGCTTTCAGCTTCCTCGCCGGCAGCGGCATCACCGACTTCGCCCAGCCGATCCTCGACCGGTTGGCGCGCGATGCGGGAGAACTCGTCCGCCTTGCATTGGTCGACGGGCGAGAACTCGTCTGGGTGGCCAAGTCGCAGGGTTCGCCATTCGGCCTGCGCTACGATCCGGATATGGGCCAGGTCGGCCGGCTTTCCTGTTCGGCCAGCGGCCATGCCTGGCTCTCCTGCCTGCCGGAGGAGGAGGCGCTCGCCCTCGTCGAGAAGCAGGGCTATGGCTCGCGCGAGGAGTTCGGTCCGCGCGCGCCGCAGACCAAGGCGGCGCTGCTGCGCTATATCCGGCAGGCGCGCCAGCGCGGCTTCAGCCTCGTCGTCCAGACCTATTCGGCCTGGATGAGCGCGACAGCCGCCCCGATCCGCAGGCCGCAGACCGGCGAAGTCATCGGCGCCGTCGTCATCGCCGGCCTGCATAACCGGCTCTCCGAAGAGAAGATGCTGAGCCTCTCGCCGCTCCTGCTCGAGGCGGCGCGCGAGCTGTCTCTCGCCATGATGGTGACGCCGACGCTCGCGCCGCGCCGCGCTAGCGGCGAGTCGAACTTCTTCGACTCGCCCGCATGAACCACCGAGCCAAAGGACAGTCATGCGTATTCTCGTCACCGGCGGCGCGGGCTTCCTCGGCGCCTGGATCGTCAGGCGTCTGGCCGCAGGCGGCCACGCCGTCCGGATCTTCGACCTGACCGAGAAGCGCGGCCTCATTGCTGCGATCGCGGGCGAGGCTGCGGCGCAGGCCTGCGAATGGCGCATCGGCGACATCGTCAGCGCGGATGATGTTCGCGCCGCCGCCGAGGGCTGCGACGCAATCATCCATCTCGCCGGTGTGCTGACCCTGGCTTGCAGGGCCGATCCGGTGCGCAGCGCACAGATCAACCTGATCGGTACGCTCAACATCTTCGAGGCCGCGCTGGCTCATGGCATCGACCGCCTGATCTATACCAGCACCGCCGGCGTCTATGGCCCGGCCGATGGACAGATCCCGGTTCCGGTGTCGCATTACGGCGCCTTCAAGCTCGCTTGCGAAGGCTGCGCACGGGCCTATTGGGAGGATCATCGCCTCGCGAGCAGCGGCTTCCGGCCCTATGTCGTCTACGGGCCGGGGCGGGACAGCGGCCTCAGCGCCGGGCCGTCATTGGCCTGCCGCGCGGCGGCGCTCGGCGAAAGCTATGTGTTTCCCTATGAGGGCGCGGCCGGCCTGGTTTATGTCGACGACGTCGCGGCCGCCTATGAGGCAGCGCTGCTGCGCAAGCCCGACGGCGCCCATGTCTTCAACCTCGTCGGAACGCTCGCCACGCCGCAGGATGTGATCGACGAGCTGCGCCGCTTGCGCCCGGACGCCGATATCCGGAGGGGAGGCGCGCTGATGCCCTCCGCCCCCGATATCGCCGAGGGGAGCGTACGCGAAATCCTGCCCGGCCTGCCTTCGACCAGCCTGCGCGACGGGATCGAACGCAGCTTCGCCTATTACCGCAATGGGGGCCTGTGAGATGTTCAGGCTTGCCGCCCATACCTTCGGTTTCGTCTGGCGGGAGAGTGCCGAGGCTGCGTTCGAGCAGATCGCGCAAGCCGGCTTCTCGCAGATCCAGCTCATGGCCACGCCGCCCCATTTCGACCCATGGCGCGAGGATGGCGAGCGGACGCGGCGTTTGCGGGGCATTCTCGATCGGAGCGAGATGACGCTTCTCGCGGCTGATCTCGCCAGCAGCGACATCAATCTCGCCAGCGCCTCGCCGGATGTCGTCGCCTTCGCCGTCGATGCCTATCGCCGCGCGATCATGCGCTGCGCCGAGCTCGGCGCGCCCTGGGTCTGCGTCGGCTCGGGCCGAGGGCATGCGCTTTTGGCCGATGCCAATACGCGGCTGATGGAGACGTTCCGCCCGGCCTTCCTGGCCATCGTCGAGGAGGCGCGCCGTCAGGGCATCGCCGTCATCCTGGAGAACCACCCGCAGGGCCTGCTTGCGGATGCCGGCACGATCGACCGCTTCCTGCGTGAGGAGGGGCTGGACGATGTCCCCGTTATCTATGACGTCGCGAATGCGGTCGCGATCGGCGAAGATCCGGTCGAGGGCCTGCGCCTGCTCGGCTCGCGTCTCGGCATCGTCCATGTCTCCGACAGCCCGGCCGGCCAATGGCGTCATGATCCGATCGGCTCCGGCGATATCGATTTCGCTGCCATCGGCGCCCGCCTCGCGGAGCTTGGCTATGCCGGGCCCGTGGCGCTGGAGATCCTCTCGGACCAGCCACTGAACGGCCTGATCGACGGGGCGCGGGCGCTGGCGGCCGCCGGCTGGGCCTTCTCGGACGCGCTGCCGCGCTCGACGCTGACCGCATGAAAGGTGCCTGACATGGCCGCTTCGCTACCCGAGCGCATCTGCGACGTGCTGGTCATCGGCTCGGGGGCGGGCGGGCTCTCGACTGCGGTCACCGCCCGCACGCACGGCCTCGATGTCTTCGTCGCGGAGAAGGAACCCTTCTTTGGCGGCACGACCGCTTTTTCCGGTGGCGTTCTCTGGATTCCCGGCAGCCCGCATGCGGCTCGCGCCGGCGATAGTGACGACCGCGAGGCGGTGCGGACCTATCTGCGCCATGAGGTCGGCAATTTCGCGCGGCAGGATGAGATCGAGGCCTTTCTCGATCAAGGCCCGGAGATGCTGGCGTTCTTCGAGCGCGAAACCCAGGTGAAATTCGTACCGACGCTTTATCCCGATTATCACCCCAAGGTGGCGGGTGGGGTTGATGTCGGGCGCTCCGTCCTCGCCGCGCCCTATGATGCGACGGTGCTGGGCCCGGAGCTCGCTCGCCTGCGTCCACCGCTCGCGACGATCACCTTCATCGGCATGATGTTCAATTCATCGAATGCCGACCTCAAGCACTTCTTCAACGTGACGCGTTCGCTGAGCTCGGCGGCCTATGTCGCGCGCCGGCTCGCTCTCCATCTCAAGGATCTCCTGCTTTATCGGCGCGGAGTCATGATCACGAGCGGTAATGCTCTGGCTGCTCGACTGGCGAAATCCGCCTTCGATCTCGGCATCCCGATCCTGACCTCGACGCCCGCCAGGGAGCTCATCCGGGACGGCGAGCGCGTCACCGGAGCCGTGCTGCAGTGCCCGGAAGGCGCCGTGCGGATCACGGCTCGCCGCGGCGTGGTGCTGGCCTGCGGCGGCTTCCCGCATGACGCAGTGAGGACGAGGCAAGCCTATCCGCATGTCGCGCGCGGCGGAGAGCACGTCTCGCCCACCCCGGCCGGCAATACCGGCGACGGCATTCGTCTGGCGGAAACCGCAGGCGGGTGCTTCGAGGCGCGCTATCCAAACGCTGCCGCCTGGATGCCGGTCTCGAAGGTACCGCTCTCGGGCGGGCGCACGGGTGTGTTTCCGCATCTGCTCGACCGCTGCAAGGCCGGCATCATCGCGGTCGATCGCCATGGCAAGAGGTTCTGCAACGAGGCGGAATCCTATCACGATTTCGGCGCCGCCCTGATCAAGGCCTGCGAGAAGGAGCCGGAGACGGCGGCCTGGCTGATCTGCGACCACCGGACGATCCGCCGCTACGGGCTGGGCTATGTGAAGCCGGCGCCGGTGCCGCTGCTCGGCTATCTGCGCAGCGGCTATCTTCTGAGCGGCAAGACGCTCGCCGAACTGGCTGGACAGGCCGGCATCGATCCAGGCGGCCTCGAGCGCAGCGTCGCCGCCTTCAATCGGGGGGCGGAGAAAGGGGAGGATCCTGAGTTCGGCAAGGGCTCGACCTCCTTCAACCGCTATCTCGCCGACCCCTCGCACAAGCCCAACCCCTGCGTCGCGCCTGTCCAGCAGGGGCCGTTCTATGCGGTGAAGCTGGTGATGGGCGACCTCGGAACCTTCGATGGCCTCGACACCGATGTCCGCGGCGCGGTGCTGCGTGAGGATGGCAGCCCGGTCGAAGGGCTGTTCGCCATCGGCAATGACCGCGCCAGCATGATGGGCGGCAGCTATCCCGGTGCCGGCATCACGCTCGGGCCGATCATGACCTTTGGCTATATCCTCGGGCGGCATCTCGCCGGTGTCGATCGGGAACCGCCGCGATGAGTGTCGGCGTGGATGGATGGCTTGGCCTCGGCGGCGTGCTCTGTGTCGTCACCGGCGCTTCGGGCGGCATAGGCCGCGCCATCGCCGCCAGCCTTGCAGGGCAGGGCGCGCGGCTTGTCCTGCTCGATCGCGATGAAGCCGGCCTGGCGGATACCGTAGCCGCTGTCTCGGAGATGGCGGAGGGAGCTGTCTTAGCCCTGCCTTGCGATATCACGGATCCGGTTGCCATCGAGCAGGCCGCGGCTCAAAGCTTCGAGCGGCACGGCGCCTGCGCGGTGCTCGTCAACAATGCGGGCCTGCTTCGGCCTGGCGCGCTCGCCAGCCTTCCGCTGGCGGAGTGGAACGCCTTGCTGGCCGTCAACCTGACCGGCTACCTGCTCTGCGCCCAGGCCTTCGGGCGACAGATGCGGGCGGCGGGCCGTGGCGCGATCATCCATGTCGCTTCGATCGCCGGCTCGCATCCGCAGGACCGCAGCGGCGCCTACAGCGTCAGCAAAGCAGGCGTCGTGATGCTGTCGCGCCAGCTCGCCACCGAGTGGGCAGGAGAGGGCGTCCGCAGCAATGTCGTCAGCCCCGGCATGGTTGAGACCCCGATGAGCCGGGATTTCTATGCGGCGCCGGGCGTGCGCGAGCGCCGCAGTGCCGTGGTGCCGGCGGGCCGGATCGGAGTGCCGCAGGACATCGCCGATGCCGCGCTGTTCCTGGCCAGCCCGCGGGCGAGCTACATCACGGGCCAGGAGATCGTCGTCGACGGCGGCTATAGCCGCATGTTGATGAACCTGATCCCGCGCCCCGGCTACGACTGAACGGGGAGGGCGCAATGGCGGGAACTCCAGTGGCGGTGGTAACCGGCGGGGCCGACGGCATCGGCTTTGCCGTCGCCGAACGCTTTGCGCAAGCGGGCTGCACCGTCGTCATTGCGGATCTCGATGGGAGCAAGGCTGCTGCGAAGGCGGCCGCGATCGGGCTTGGCCATCAGGGTCCTGGCCATCAGGGGCTCGCCATGGAAGTCGCCGATGAAAGCTCCGTGACCTCCGGCATCGCCGCCATCCTGGCGCGGCATGGGCGCATCGACATGCTGGTCAACAATGCCGGGATCGCCGACACGCACAAGCCGACGGTCGATCAGGACCACCTCGCCTTCGAGCGGATCGTGCGCGTGAACCTGCAAGGTGTCTTTGCCGTTTCGCGCGAGGTCGGGCGCGGCATGCTGGCTCAAGGCAGCGGCGCGATTGTCAATCTCTCCTCGATCGCCGGTCTGTCGGGCCTGCCACGTCGCAATGCCTATGGCGCCGCCAAGGCCGGCGTCGCCGCGATGACGCGGTCGATGGCGGTGGAATGGGCCGGCCGCGGCATCCGCGTCAACGCGGTCGCGCCGGGCTATGTCAGGACGGCGCTGGTGGCGGAGCTGATCGCGAGCGGCCGCGTCGACCAGGCGAGGCTCCAACGGCGTACACCGATGGGCCGGTTGGCGGAGCCGGCCGAGATCGCCGAGGCTGTCTGGTTCCTCTGTTCGCCGGCTGCCTCCTACATCACCGGCGTGGTTCTCTCCGTCGACGGCGGCTGGATGGCCTTCGGCGATTCCGGCGATGCCTGGACGTCGATGCAGGACTAGCCACGGCCTCCCTGCTGAGGGCGCTGTCCGTACCACCCCAGAAAATCGTGCCTTGCCGAGCGGTTCTTCTGATGTCCTTTTCGGACCTCCGGACTGTCGGCTTTCCAGCGGCTGGGCGCGTGAGGCCGTAGCGAGCCCTGCGAGTGGCCGTTCTCACGCGCATTTCGTGGGAGAGTGCACGCCGGCCTGCAAAGCAAAGACATTAGCAGTGTCGATCGGTTGAATTAGATATTCTTATATTACCTTTGAGCCTTCCGGCACCGTGATTTGATGACTCGAACGGGGCTCGGCTCGACCGGCACCCGGAGATCGTCACGGCAAGCAGGTTTCCTATGTCCAAAGACGTCGCGGCCATCAAAGCCGAATTGTGCCGGATGATCGACGAAAGGCGCGACGAGATCATCGCCTTGCTCCAGCGGTTCCTTCAGATCAGGAGCGTCAACCCGCCAGGCGACATGCGCGAGACGGCCGATTTCGTCCGCAGCATCCTCGACCAGTTCGGCAGCCCGCACAGGACGGTCGCTCTCAGGGACGACATGCCCAACATCATCGGCCGCTGGGACGCAGCCCGGCCGGGCCGTCACCTCGTCCTGAACGGGCATATGGACGTCTTCCCCGTCACCAATGAACGCTTGTGGGATGCGGAGATCGTCGACGGCAAGATCATGGGCCGCGGCGCCTCCGACATGAAGACCGGGACGCTCGCCTCGATCCTGACCTATTGCTATCTCTATCCCTGTAGCGAGCACCTCAGCGGCGCCTTGACCCTGACGGTCGTCTCCGACGAGCAGTCCGGCGGACGATACGGCACGAAATATCTGTTCGACGCATTCGCCGATGAAATCGCCGGAGACTGCTGCCTCAACGGCGAGCCCAGCGGGCTGGCCAATCTGCGCTTCACCGAGAAGGGAACCCTGCGCTTCCAGCTTTCCGCCAGGAGCGCGGGAGGGCATGGCGGCTATCCGCATCGCGCACCCAATCCAATCGAGGCGATCTGCAAACTCGTCGCTGCGATCTATGAACGCTACCATCTCAAGCTCGCAACATTGCCTCCCGAGATCGATGCGGTCCTGACATCGCCTGAAACGATCGCCGCGGCGGACGCCAATCTCGGCAAGGGCGCAGGCGATATCGCGCGCCGCATCACCGTCAATGTCGGCATCATCGAGGGCGGACAGAAGGCGACGCAGATTCCCACCGGCTGCGTCACGCATCTCGACATCCGCGTACCGATCGGCTCCGACCGCGACGTCATCCGGCGCGATCTCGAAAAGCTGGCTTTAGAGCATGGCTGCGAGATGGTCGTGAACGAGGACCACAGCTACCCCGCGAGCATGACCGATCCGTTCGGCGAGATGGCGACCATTCTCCGCAACAACATTAAGTCCCTGCTCGGGCATGACGCGCCGCCGGTTTCAAGTCTCGGGGGCACCGACACGCGCTATTGGCGCTGGCGCAAGATCCCCGCGATCATCTGCGGCCCTTCGCCGATCAGCATGGGGCGCGATGACGAGCACGTCACCATCGACGAGGCCATCGCCGTGCTCAAACTGCATGTGATGTGCGCCCTGGACTATCTCGGCAATGCGGGCGCCGCGTCGTCCCAAAACACCGGCCAAAACACCAGCTCGGACCCGCGCCCGGCGTAACGCGCCGTTTGACGCAGCACGCCGCATAGGCGTCCGCGCCGAGCAAAAAGGCCGAGGGGACAATGCAATGAAACCGACGACGCGCAGATTCGAGCCAAGCCACGCGCTGCATCAGCAAGCGCGGCTCCGTTGCCGAAGGGGAGGATGACGCATGCCGCCTTCCAACACGGGGCCCACCGGGGTCAGCGCGATCTCCGCTCCACAGTCCGCCTTGCCGGCCGACGCCTACAAGATCGCCCATTACACGATCGTGCCCCGGCGCCACTATGGCCGGATCCTCGCCACCGTCCTGATCCTCGCAGCCCTGGCGGCGCTGATCCGGGCCTTTGCCGTCGGCGATATCGAGTGGCGCTATGTCGGCCTGTTTCTCACGGCGCCGGCCATCATGACCGGGCTTGCCAATACCATCCTGCTCGCAATCTGCGCCATGCTGCTGGGCGTCGTTCTCGGCGTGCTCTTCGCCGTGATCCGCCTCTCGAAGAACCCCGTTCTGAGCACCGTGGCGAAGCTCTATGTCTGGCTGTTCCGCGGCGCGCCGGCGCTGCTGCAGTTGCTGATCTGGTTCAATCTCGCCCTGATCTTCCCCCGGATCGCTTTCCCCGGCCTCTTCGACCTGCGCACGGTCGATGTGATGACACCGTTCGTCGCCGGATTGCTCGGCCTGGGCATCCAGCAGGGCGCCTACACATCCGAGGTCGTCCGAGCGGGCCTCCTGTCCGTCGACCGCGGCCAATATGAAGCGGCCCAGGCGATCGGCATGACCCGCCTGCGGATGCTGAGGCGGATCGTGATGCCGCAAGCGATGCGCGTCATCGTTCCGCCCGTCGGCAACGAGTTCATCGGAATGGTGAAGCTGACCTCGCTGGCGAGCGTGATCCAGTACTCTGAAATGCTCCATGCCGCGCAGACGATCTACTACGCGAATTCCCGCGTGCTCGAACTCCTGATCGTCGCGAGCATCTGGTACCTCGTCATCGTCTCGGTGCTGAGTTTCGGCCAGAGCTTCGTCGAGCGCTATTTCGGGCGCGGCGTCGCCGCCGTCCGCCACGGCTTGTGACGGGGGGCGTGAGATGAATTCCACCTCAACTGGAGCGTTTTCGAGCGAAGTGGATACCGGTTCGCGTGAAGAAAACGCGACCAAACAAAGGACTGGAGCAATCGAACGATCCAATCGGATCGGAGATCGCTCCAGTCCCATCGTCCGGGCAATCGACGTCTGCAAGCGCTTCGGCAATTTCGACGCTCTCAAACATGTCAATCTGGAGGTCGATGCCGGAGAGGTCGTCTGCATCATCGGCCCGTCCGGTTCGGGCAAGAGCACGCTTCTGCGCTGCATCAATCAGCTCGAACAGATCGATGGCGGCGCCATCTGGGTCAACGCCGAACTGATCGGCTATCGCCGCGAAGGCACCAAACTCTATCATCTGACGGATGCCGAGATCGCCCGGCAGCGGCAATGCGTGGGCATGGTCTTCCAGCGCTTCAACCTGTTCCCTCACTTCACGGCGCTGGCAAACGTCACGGAAGGCCCGGTGCAGGTCCTGGGCGAGCCGTTGAAGCAGGCCCAGGCGCGTGGCCGGGCGCTGCTTGCCCAGGTCGGCCTGGCCGACAAGGAAAACGCCTATCCGTCCGAATTGTCGGGCGGGCAGCAGCAGCGTGTGGCGATCGCGCGCGGTCTCGCCATGCGGCCGGAGATCATGCTGTTCGACGAGCCGACCTCGGCTCTCGACCCGGAACTGGTCGGCGACGTCCTGTCCGTGATGAAGGACCTCGCCACCAGCGGCATGACCATGGTCGTGGTGACGCACGAACTGGGTTTCGCACGCGAGGTCGCCGACCGCATCGTCTTCATGGATCAGGGCGAGATCATCGAGGTCGGCCTCGCCCGGGACCTGCTGTCCTCGCCACGCCAAAAACGCACCCAGGATTTCATCTCGGCGGTGCGCGCCTGAGCCGCCTCGACATCATCAACGACAACAAAGGAGTGGGACAATGAAATTCGCCGTCATCGCCACGGGAGCCCTGCTGATGCTCAGCGCCGCTGCCGCTCATGCCCAGGCTCTGCCCGAGAAGTATAAAAGCGCGGGGAAGATCGTCATCGGCACGACACCGAACTACCCGCCCGTGACGTTCAAGGATCCGGCGACCAACCAGCTCACCGGCTACGACATCGAGATCGGCAATGCCATCGGCGAGAAGCTGGGCATCAAGATCGAATGGCAGGACACCAGCTTCGAGCAGATGATCAGCGGGGTCACGACCGACCGGATCGATCTCATCCTCGGTGGGATGAACGATCTCCCCGCCCGCCGCGAGACGGTCGATTTCATCGACTATATGAAGTCCGGCGTTCAGTTCTTCGTCCAGCACAAGCGCTCGGGCGAATTCAAGGAGGCCGCCGACCTCTGTGGCAAGACGGTCGGCGCAAGCCGTCGCACGAACTTTCCCAAGGACATCGATGCCTGGAGCCAGGAGTGGTGCGTCAAGGCCGGCAAGCCCGCGATCAAGGTGCTGGGTACGGAAGGTTCGGCCGATGCGCGGGCGCAGCTCCGACAGGGCCGCATCGATGCCGGCGCCCAGGGCAATGAGAGCCTTCCCTATCTGATGAAGCTCGACCCCGATACCTACAAGCTCCTCGGAACTCCCTTCGCCATCACCTATCAGGGCATCGGCGTGGCGAAAAAGAACGCCGACTTGCGCGATGCCGTCGCAGGCGCGCTCAAGGCGATGCTGACTGATGGGACCTACAACAAGATCGTCGCCAAATATGAGGTGCAGCCCAGCGCGATCACCGCGGTTTCCGTCAACGAAGTGCCGTTGAAGTAACCGGCTACAGGCCTGCGGGATTGCTGCCCCGCAGGCTGCCTTGCAAGCTGCCTTGGCGGCACGTCAACCGCGCGGTTGCTCGAAGACGTGGAACTGATCACCCATCCACGGAGCGATCGCATGCAGGCTGGGCGCAATCTTGTCCCGAAGCAGGACGTGAAGGACATGGGCGACCTCTTGCGGAATCGCGCCGAGTTCGGACTTCCGAGAATAAAGGTCGATACGCCGGCGTATCTTGATGCCCGGCAGCGGCAAAAGCCGCACGCCGGTCATGCGTTCCTTCGTCTGCAGCGCCATCAGCGGCGTGGTGATCGACCATCCCAGACCCGCCGACACCATCGTTGCGATGGTGTCGGCCGTGTCGCTCTCGAACTCGCGGGGAAACTCCAGCCGCAACTGCCTGATCACCTGCTCGACCTGGCGGCCTGCGCTCGTGCGATGGGTATGGCGAATGAAATTGCGACCTTTGAGATCCGCCAGAGACCGGACCTCGATATCCCATTCGGCGGGCAGCGCCAGGGCGTAGGGCTCGATCAGGAGCGGAATCGTGATGGCCGCGTCGACTTCCCTGAGAAGATCGACGCCGATGAGGATATCGATTTCGCGGGCCTGGAACTGTTCCTCGCTGATGCCCCGCATGTTGGCAAACAGCGAGCAGCGTTTGACGCTCTTGCCCAGTTCCCGGACGAAATCGGGCCCGAGCGTCGTGGTCAGCGAGGCGACCATCGAGATCCGCAAGGTCGGGATCACATGGTGGGCGGACGATTTGACCGCCGTTTCAAGCTCGCGGGCCTGCTCCAGCAGGTCATGCGCCTTTTCCATGAGCAACCGGCCAGCCGTCGTGGCCTGCACGGGCCGGATGTCGCGGTCGAGCAGGGTGACACCCATGGCTTTTTCGAGATTGGCCACGACCTGCGACACCGCCGATTGCGTCAATCCGACCCGTCGCGCGCCCTTTGTCAGGCTACCCGTGGCGACGACCGTTCGAAAGATCTCCAATTGCCAAAGATCAAATCCCAGCTTCTGCGACGTCGTCATGTGTCTCGATCTGAGCGGTTCGGCAGGCATCCGATGATAGAGGCTTCCTGCCCAGGCTCACAGCGGGAGTTTGTTACCCCGGCCGGCCGATGCCTGCGTCATGACGAAGGACATCGGGGCTGTCGAGCTGTGTCCTGACATCGACCAAACGGTCGAATTCTTCTCCCGACAACAAGCCGAGCTCGATCGTGGCCTGGCGCGGTGTCAGGTTGTCCGCGACGGCCTTCGCCGTGATCTTCGCGACGGTATCGTAGCCGAGCACCGGATTCAGCGCTGTGGCCAGCAGCAGTGAGCGCTCGACATTGGCGTGCAACCTGCCGGCGTCGACTTCTATCCCGCGAACCAAGCTTGTCGCGAAGATGCTCGCGCCGTCTGCGAGCAGCCGGATCGATTGCAGCAGATTGTAGATCAGGACTGGCTTGGCGACGTTGAGCTCGAAATTGCCGGACGCACCGGCGGCCGTGATCGTCGCGTGGTTGCCGATGACCTGCCAGCACGCCTGGAGGAGCGCCTCTGCGATCGTCGGGTTGCGCTTGCCGGGCATGATCGAGGAGGTCAGCCCGTCGTCGGGCAGCACCAGTTCGCCGAGGCCGCAGCGCGGTCCCGAGCCGAGCCAGCGAATGTCGTTGGCGATCTTGGCCAGCGAAACCGCCAGCACGTTGAGCGCGCCTGAGACCTCGACCAGCGCGTCATGTGCTGCCATGCCCTCGAACTTGCTGGGGTTGGGTGTGAAGGCGATCCCGGCGATCCGGCTCGCCTCCTCGCAGAAGGCGACATCGAAACCCGCCGGGGCATTGAGGCCGGTGCCGACGGCGGTGCCACCCTGCGACAGCAGGCAGAGCCGCGGCCATGCCGCCATGGCCCTGTCGATGCCGTGTCCGACCTGTCGCGCGAAGGCGTCGAATCCCTGTCCCATCGTCATCGGCACGGCGTCCATCAGATGCGTCCGGCCGATCTTGACGAAGCCGGCGAAACGTTCGGCGCTGGCTTGCAATTCGTTGCGCAGCAGGGTCAGCGCCGGGATGAGCCTGTCCTGCAGTTCCAGGGCGGTCGCGATGTGCATCACCGTCGGGAAGCTGTCGTTGGAGGATTGCGAGCGGTTGACGTGATCGTTGGGATGGACCGGGGCGCGCGTGCCCAGGCCATGGCCGAGCCGCTCATTGGAGCGGTTCGCCAGCACCTCATTGACGTTCATGTTGGTCTGCGTGCCCGAGCCGGTCTGCCAGATCGTTAGCGGAAAATGCGCGTCGAGCCCGCCTTGCCGCAGCTCCTCGGCCGAGGCCTCGATCGCAGCGGCGATGTCGTCCGGCAGCACGCCGAGGCGGCGGTTAGCACGGGCGGCGGCGCGCTTCTGGAGGCCGAAGGCATGGATGAGGCAGGTCGGAAAGCGCTCCTCGCCGATGGCGAAGATCGCAAGCGCGCGCTGCGTCTGTGCGCCCCAATAGCGGTCGGCCGGAATCTCGACCGGACCGAAGGCGTCGTACTCGGTGCGAAACTGCATGTTGGTCGATCCCGATTCTTCAGAACGCCTGGATGCGTGAGAAAGCCCGGATTCGTCAGAAGGCTTGCGGACACAGCGCGGCCAGGTGCGGTCGCAGTTCCGGCTTCTGTTCGAGGCCGAAGCCGGGGGCATCTGGCGCACGCACTACGCCGCCACCCATCATGCAGGCTGCCGGATACCCACCGAAGGGCTGGAAGACGCCCGGATAGCATTCGCATCCGCCGAGACCGAGCCCGAGCCCGATATGCAGGTTGAGCAGATGTCCGCCATGCGGGATCGCCTGGGAGGGCTCGAAGCCATGCCGCTCCATCAGTGCGATCATGCGGGCATATTCGCTTAGGCCGTAGCTCAGGCCGGCATCCATCTGAAAGATATCGCGGCCGCGGCGCATGCCGCCGAACCGCAGGAGGTTCTGCGTATCGACCGCCGAGAACAGGTTCTCCCCTGTCGCGATCGCGCCGTCATAGCGCTCGGCGATGTGGCGGTTCAGGTCGAAATCGAGCGGATCGCCGATCTCCTCGTACCAACGCAGGCGGTAAGGCGCGAGCGCGTCGGCATAAGCGAGGGCGGTGTCGAGGTCGAAGCGGCCATTGGCGTCGACCGCAAGGGCGCTGCCATCGCCTGTGAGTTCCAGCGCTGCTTCGATGCGCGCCAGATCCTGCGCCAGCGAGGCGCCGCCGATCTTCATCTTGAAGGCGGTGAAGCCGAGATCGCGATAGGCGGCGAATTCGTCGCGCAGCCGGCTCGCGCTGTCACCGGGATAATAGTAGCCGCCAGCGGCATAGGCGCTCATCGTCTCCTTCGGCCCGGCACGTCCGAAGGCACGCGCGATGGTGTGGCAGGCCGGTTCGTCTGCGAGCTTGGCGTTGAGATCCCAGATTGCGAGTTCGAGCGCTGCGACCGCGCCTGCCCGGTCACCGTGGCCGCCGGGCTTCTCATTGCGCATCGCGACAGCCACGATCTTCGCGGGATCGAACCGCAAGCCGCCTGCGTCGAGCAGGTCTGCGGGCGCCGCCGCCTCGAGCCTGGGAATCAGGCGCTGACGCAGGATGCCGCTCTGCGCGAAACGACCGATCGAGTTGAAGGCGAAGCCGACAACCGGGCGGCCGTTGCGGATCACATCCGAGACGACCGCGACCAACGAGACGTCATGCTCGGCGAAATTGACGACGGCGTTGGCGACCTCGCCTTGCAGGCGCACGGCGAGATCGCGGATGTCGGTGATGCGCATGGACGGTCCCTCAGGCGGTCTGCGGAGCGCCTCACTGGCCGGTGACGCCGGCCTTCTTGATGATGGGGCCCCATTTGTCGAGTTCGGCCTGGAGATGCTTGCGCAGGGCATCAGGTGTCGCGCGTTCGGGCGAGACGGTGTCGGCGCCGAGCTTGGCGAGCCTGTCCTTGACGTCCTGCTCCTTGAGCGCCGCATTGAGCGACGCCGTCAGCCTGTCGACGATCGGTTTCGGTGTGCCCTTGGAGGCGAAGAGCGCATACCAGACCGAGAGTTCGAAGCCCGGGAGCCCGGCCTTGTCGGCCGTCGGGAGATCAGGCAAAGCCTTGGCCGCCTCCTTGCTGGTGACGGCATAGGCTTTGATCGTGCCCGCCTCGACATTCGGCACGACATTGACGATCTGATCGCAGATGAAATCGACCTGCCCACCGATCAAATCGTTCATGGCGGGCCCGCTGCCGCGATAGGCTACGGTCGTCAGTTTGATGCCCGTCGCCTCGGCGAACAGGAGACCGCACAGATGGGCGGCCGAGCCGACGCCGGCATGGGCGTAGGTCGCCTTGTCGGGGTTCGCCTTCACATAGGCGACCATCTCGGCGAAGGTCTTGGCCGGAAAGTCCTTACGCGCGACGAAGACCGAAGGCAGCTCGGCCACGAGCCCGATGGGCTCGAAATCCTTCATGACGTCGTATTTCAGGTTCGGATAGAGGAACGGATTGGTCGCCTGGCTGACATGGATCAGCAGCAGCATGTGGCCGTCAGGCGCAGCGGCCGAGACCCGCTGGCTGCCGATGGTGCCGCCGGCGCCGGCGATGTTCTCGACCATGACCTGCTGCTTCAGATTGCCGGTCATCGCCTGCGCCAGGATGCGGGTGATGGTGTCGCCGGGACCGCCGGCGGCATAAGGCATCACCATGGTGACGGGCTTGGTCGGGAAATCCTGTGCCGAGAGGCTTGTCGTGCCGGCAAAGGCGAGGCAGGCGGCGAGGCTCAGTATTGTGGCTTTCATGGTCGTTTCCCCTGTGAGGTGACAGCTTGGCGTCGCGGCGCTCTTGCGGCGCCTTTGACGGATCGCATTGGGACCGCTCAGGCGGCGGGCAGCCTGGCAGGCGCCTGGCCGAGCACGCGGTCGACCATCTCGCCGGCGAGGCCGAGATAGTTGGCCGGATCGCAGCAGCGTTCGATTGCTTCGCGGCTGCCGAGTGCGGCGACGACCTCGGGCCGACCGGCCAGGATGTCGGCCAGGCGGCCGCCGCCCTCGATCGCCTGGCGGCACGCGTCGTAGACGACGTCGTGGGCATGTTGCCGTCCAAGCTTCGGCGCCGCAGCCATCATCACCGCCTCGGCCACGATCAGGCCGCCGGTGATGTCGAGATTCCTGCGCATGCGCTGCTCGTGCACGACGAGGCCGCCCAGCATGAAGTTCGCGTTGGCGAGCGCTGAGCCGGTCAGGAGAAAGCTTTCCGGCAGCGCTATCCATTCGAGGTGCCAAGGTCCGGTGGCGCGCTCGAAATCGTGGATCATGCCGTCGAGCATGGTCGCGACATGCTGGCGCACGGCTTTGGCCGCGGCGAGGATGAGCTCGCTGGAAATCGGATTGCGCTTCTGCGGCATGGTCGAGGAGGCGCCGCGCCCGGGCACGAAGGGCTCGGAAACCTCGCCGAATTCGGTGGCCATCATCAGCATGACGTCGGTTGCGATCTTGGCGAGAGAGCCGGTGATCAGCCCGAGCAGCGCGACCGTCTCGGCCAGGCCGTCGCGGGCGACGTGCCAGGTGATCGCCGGCTGATCGAGCCCAAGCTCCTCGCAGAACAGCCGCTGCATCTCGAGGCCATCCGCACCCACCGAAGCAAGCGTGCCCGCCGCGCCCGAGAATTCGCCGACCAGAACGCGCGGCCGCAACTGCGACAGCCGCTCGCGATGGCGCTCGATCCCGGCGAGCCAGATTGCCGCCTTGTAGCCGAAAGTGATCGGCAGCGCCTGCTGCAGGTGGGTACGCCCGGCCATTGGTGTATCGCGATGCTTGCGGGCGAGGCCGGCGAGAATGCCTGCCAAGGTGGCGAGGTCGCGTTCGACGAGTTCGAGCGCCGCCCTGACCTGGAGCACGTTGGCCGTATCCATGATGTCCTGGGTGGTCGCGCCCCAATGGACGAAGCCTCCGGCCGCCTCGCCGGCCGACTCTGCAAGCTGGTGGACCAATGGCAGGATCGGATAGCCGACGATCTCGGTCTCGCGCCGGAGACGGTCGAAATCGATCGTGAGCTCCCGTCCGGCGCGGTCGATCGCGATTGCAGCCTCGCGGGGGATGACGCCGCAGCGGGCCTGGGCCCGCGCCAGTGCCCGCTCGGCCTCCACATAACGGCCGACCAGTGCCGCATCGTCGAAGATGGCGCGCATCTCGGCCGTGCCGAACATGTCGCGGAACAACCGTGAGTCAAAGACGGTGCTGGTCACGGGCGTTCCTCGAAGCCTTATAATGTACGTACATTTATAGATGTACGTACATTATAAGGCTTGTCAATCGCTCCCGGGCTCGCTGTGCCGCGTCGCTGGCCTGTTTCGATCCGAGAAGGGCGCTTTAAAACAAGGAGCTGGAGTCATTGACCGATCCAATTGGATCGGAATTTGCTCTAGCCGCCGCCGCCGCCGCCGCCGCCGCCGCCGCTGGCCGCGCGTCGCTGCAGCCGCATCTCGTAGGCGAAGCGATCGCCAGGATGGAGGCTGAACGTCGTGATAAAGGCGATGCCTGCGGCATCGACATAGCGGCGCGTGATCTCCAGCGCATGGTCGCCGGTCGCAGCCGCCAGCGTGCGGGCGATCATGTCTGTCAACCCGGCGGCGCGGATCGTTTGCCTGATCTCGCTGACCCGCCGTCCATGCCGCTCCTCGATCAGGGCTGCGACGGCATGGCGGTAGCCGGGCAGTTCCCGGCGCATCAAGGCGGCGTAGTCTCCGTCGATATACAGGTCAGTCCAGCAGATCGGAGCGGCCGCGTCGTCGTCGGTCCTGACCCGGATGGCCGAGACATGGAGCCAGCGTCGACCAGGACGCGACTGCAGGCGCCGGGCGAGATCGTCGTCTGCAACGACGTCGGCCATCTCCAGGACGCGCCGCTCGGTCGCATCCGCGTATTGGACGAGATCGTCGAATGTCCCGAGCGATTGGTTGTAGGCCGCGCTCGTGGCCGTCGGACGCGATGCTTCGACCAGAGTGCCGGCCCCCCTGCGTCGGCTGATGACGCCGAGATTCTGCAATTGCAGCAGGGCGGCCCGCACCGTCGAGCGGCTGACCTCGTGCAGTTCGGCGAGTTCGTGCTCGGACGGCAGGAGATGGCCGACCGGATGCTTCCCTGCAGCGATCTGCTCCAGCAAGGCGGTGGCGAGGATTGAGTATCGTGGGCTCAAGGCGGAGATCCGGCAGTCAGCATACGGCGCAGCGACAGGTCTCCTTCAAAAACAGCCCGTGCGCCAGCCCATTATAGGCGACGAGCATGATCGCCTATTCCGGCAATGGTTGCTTTGGGTGATCGAGCTCACCCTGCCTGGGCTTATTCCGCCAATGACAAGGATCGAGAGGGTCTGCAAACTACGAGATTGGATTTGTCCCAACGATCGAGCTCGCTGATGGGATAAAGGACCGCCTTGCCGATCTTGCTGAAGGACGGACCGATGCGCATCGCTCTCCAGTTCCGCAGCGTTCCTTCGCTGACCTGGCCACGGTAGCGCGCAACAACTTCCTCGAGCGTAAGATAGGCAGGGGTCGACACGAGATCTCCTGAGGCCAAGCGATGATGCAGCAGCCTGTTGCGCGATTGGATGCGCCTTGGGGAGAGCGCCGAGTAGCGCAGCGAACCCACACTGGGTGCCGCCCAGAGGGTACGCAAGAGGGCAGGGCAGGCTGCGCCGTTCGACGCCTCATTTCCGGTCTCGTTGCGAGTCATGGCCGGATTCACCACGGCCGGGTTCACCACACGCGGAGCGGCAGCCGATCTGGCGTGCCAGTCGAGCGGCGAGAAGAAGGCGTCGGAAAGGAATGCGATGACCCTGGGCCAAACATTCGGGCCGGCGCCGGGAGCCTATGTGCGAGGCTAAGGCCGCTCGCGCGAAGCCCCGAGCGCCTGTCGAGTTCCGTTGGACATATGACGCCCGGCATCGGTGATACCGATCCGCGCTCGTCCGCATTCCCGTCGAGGCGTGCGAGCACATCAGGGCGCCCCAACCGCAGTTGAGCGAGATCAAGGATCGGCGCGCCGATCGCTCGCATTTCTAAAGCTGTCGTCGTCGGCCTGCGATCGACCGGATCAAAGGCGCAGCACCAGGTTCGAAAAGTCACACCAGCCCAATGCGCATTTCCCCGACACTGGTGGCGTTGGCCGTTGCAACTGCTGTTGGCGGATATTTCTACATGGCCCGCCCACGGTCGCTCCCGCTGCCCCCTGGCCTCGCTCAGGCCAATGGACGCATCGAAGTCGAGCGCGTCGACGTCGCCACGAAAACCCCGGGCCGCATCGCGGAGATTCGGGTTCGCGAAGGCGACTTCATCCAGAAGGACGCGATCGTTGCCCGAATGGATGTTTCCGACCTGCTCGCGCAGCTGGCCGCAGCTCAGGCATCGCTGCGCCGGGCGGAGGTGGGTATCGGCAAGGCGAAGGCGGAACTCGGCAGCAGGGAGGCCGAGCTGAAGCTCCATGAGGTCGAATTGCGGCGGGCGCTGGATCTGGGCCGCAACATCATGAGCCAGGCCGAGGCCGACAAGCGCCTGGCCCAGCGCGATGTTGCGAAGGCGGCGGTGATCGGCGCCAGGGCCGGCGTTGCGGATGCCGAGGCGGCGCGGGACGCTGCGCAGGCGCAGGTCAATCTCATCCAGGTCAATATCGATGACATGACGCTCTCGGCGCCTGTTTCAGGCCGGGTGGAATACCGCCTGGCGCAACCGGGCGAGGTGATCGCGGCCGGCGGGCGCGTGGTAACCCTGCTCGACGTCTCGGATGTCTTCATGACGATCTTCCTGCCGACCTCGGAGGTCGGCCGGGTCGCGCTAGGTTCGGACGCGCGGATCGTGCTGGACGCCGCGCCGCAATATGTGGTTCCGGCCAGCGTGTCCTTCGTCGCGGGCGAAGCGCAGTTCACGCCGAAATATGTCGAGACCAAGAATGAGCGCGAAAAGCTCATGTACCGGGTCAAGCTGAAGATCGATCCGAAGCTGCTCGATAGCTACCGGGAGTATGTGAAGGCCGGCCTGACCGGCACCGCGACGGTCAAGGTCGCCGCCGACGCCGCTTTCCCCGAGATGCTGCAGTTGCGGTTGCCGGAGCCGCCGAGGACAAGCGATGCCCGGTGACACCGATATCTCGGGCGATGCCATACGCGTCACAGGAGTGAGGCACCTCTACGGACATGTGGCCGCGCTGCAGGATATCTCGCTGACTTTCCCGCGCGGCTCGGACACGGCGATCATCGGTCCTGACGGTGTCGGCAAATCGACATTGCTCGGGCTCATAGCCGGCGCACGCATCATCCAACAAGGCCGCGTCGAAACCTTCGGCGGCGACATGGCGAATTCGGTTCATCGCACTCAAGTCGCGTCGAGGATCGCCTTGATGCCGCAAGGTCTCGGCAAGAGCCTCTACCCGACCCTATCGGTCGCCGAAAACATCGATTTCTTCGCAAGCCTCTACGCCACTTCGGTGGCGGAGCGGAAGGAGCGTCGGGATCGGCTTCTGAAAGCGACCGGTCTCGATCCTTTTCCGGATCGTCCCGCGGGAAAGCTCTCCGGAGGCATGCGACAGAAGCTTTCGCTCTGCTGCGCACTCGTTCACGATCCCGAGCTGCTTGTTCTGGATGAGCCGACAACCGGTATCGATCCGCTCTCTCGCCGTCAGTTTTGGCAATTGATTGACGGCATCCGTGCGGCCCGGCCGGAGATGACGCTCGTGGTGGCGACCGCCTATATGGAGGAGGCGGAGCGCTTCAGCCGGCTGGTTGCCATGGATGCCGGGCGTATCCTGGCGTCGGGGGCCAGGCAGGAAGTCCTTGCAGGGAGCGGCGCCAGCAATGTCGAGGCAGCCTTCATGCGGCTCCTGCACCCGGGGGCGGAGACAGCTTCACTCTTCCCGCCGCTGCCCGCCCGAACCGCGTTCGATGGCCCTCCGGCCATCGTCGCCGAGAGGCTGACGCGCCGCTTCGGAGATTTCACCGCCGTCAACGATGTCAGTTTTCGGATCGAGCGCGGCGAGATCTTCGGCTTCCTGGGGTCGAATGGCTGCGGCAAGACCACGACGATGAAGATGCTGACGGGCCTGCTCCCAGCCTCGGAGGGCAGGGCGGAACTGCTGGGCAGGCCGGTGGATGCGAGCGATATCGAGACCCGGCGGCGTGTCGGCTACATGTCGCAGTCCTTCTCGCTCTATGGCGAGTTGACCGTGCTGGGCAATCTGCAGCTTCATGCCAAGCTCTACCGGCTGGAGAGCCGCGAACGCGACAAGCGCATCGCCGAAACCCTGACGCGCTTCGACCTCGACGTGATCAAGGATGCCTATCCCGCCGGATTGCCTTTGGGCGTGCGTCAGCGCCTGCAGCTCGCGGCCGCCTGCCTGCACCGGCCCGAGGTGCTGATCCTCGACGAGCCGACCTCGGGGGTCGATCCGGAAGCGCGAGACCGGTTCTGGCTCCATCTGGGCGAGCTGTCGCGGCGCGACGGCGTCACCATCTTCATCTCCACCCATTTCATGAACGAGGCGGAACGCTGCGATCGCATCTCCTTCATGCATGCGGGCAAGGTGCTCGCCGTCGGCGTGCCGGACGAGCTTCGCGAGGCTCAGGGTGCAAAGACACTGGAAGGCGCGTTCATCGCCTGCCTGGAACAGCATGGCGGCGAGCCGGCGGCGGAGGATGCCCTGAACGGGACGCCGCCCGGCTGGCTGACGCGTCCTGCGCAACAAGGCGCGAGGAGCACCGACGCATGGTTCAGCTGGGTTGCCGCCTTCGCCAGGCGCGAGACACGCGAGGTATTGCGCGATCCGATCCGTCTGAGTTTCGCGCTCCTGGCGCCGCTCATCCTGATGATGACCTTCGCGCGCGGAATCTCGTTCGATATCGAGGCCCTGCCATTCTCGGTCTATGACCGCGACCGCTCGGCGGAAAGCCAGTCCCTGACAGTGCATCTCGCGGGCTCGCGCTATTTTGCCGAGCGGGCGCAGGTGCTGACCGAGGTCGATGTCGACAGGCGCCTTCAATCCGGGGACACGGCGCTCGTCATCGAGATTCCGCCGGGGTTCGGCCGCGACCTGCTGCGCGGACATCAACCGACGATCAGCCTGTGGCTCGACGGCGCCAATCCATCGCGCGCCAACACGGCGCGGGGCTATGCCGAGGGCGTCACGCAGTCCTTCGTCGACTCGATCGGGCGGCAGGAGGCAGCTCCCCTTGCGCAGGCGCGCTTCAATCTGGAGCCGCGCTTCTTCTACAATCAGGATTTCCGGAGCGTCTACGCAATGACGCCCGGCGTCATCATGTTCCTGCTGATGATGATCCTGGCGATGATGACCGCGCTTGGCGTGGTGCGCGAGCGCGAGATGGGCTCGATCATCAACCTCGCCGTGTCGCCGGCGAGCACCGGGGCCTTCCTGGTGGGCAAGTTTCTCCCCTATGTCGCCATTGGCACGGTTACGCTGATGCTGATGATCGCACTGGCCGTCTTCGGCCTCGATCTGTCGATCAAGGGATCCTTTGCCGCGCTGATGTTCGGCGGTGTGCTCTATGTCGTCACCGCCGCGACTTTCGGCATCCTGGTTTCAAGCTTCGTTCGATCCCAGGTCGCCGCGATCTTCGCCTGCGCGCTGCTTACCCTGATGCCGGCCCTGAACTTCTCCGGCTTCCTGCAGCCGATCTCGAACCTCTCGCCCGTAGCGCAACTCATCGGCCTGGGATTTCCATCGTCATGGTTCCAGCAGATCAGCATGGGCGTCTTCGCCAAGGGGCTGCCTTTCGAGAGCTTCCTGAACGCATTTTGGGCCCTGGCGATCTTTCCCGTCATCTACTTACTTATCGCCCGCGCGCTTCTCAACAAGCAGGAGCCGTGAGCCATGGGGCGGTGGGCTGCCAATGTCGTCCATCTCGGGCTCAAGGAACTCGCCAGCGTCTGGCGTGACCGCGGCATGATGATCTTCATCGTCTGGGCCTTCACCGGAGCGATCTACCTAGTGGCCTCCGGCGCCAGCACGGAGATGCGGAATGCCAGCGTTGGCTTTGTTGATGGCGACCGCTCGCAACTGTCGAATCGTATCCGCGACGCGGTGCGCCCACCAAATTTCGCGCCCCCGGTTTCCCTGGACCGCTCCGGGATCGACCGTGCGATGGACACTGCCCGATTCACCTTCGTCATCGACGTGCCGCCGGGCTTCGAGCAGGATCTGCTCGCCGGACGCAGCCCGACATTGCAGCTGATCGTCGATGCGACCGCAATGACGCAGGCGGGCATCGGAACGGGCTATATCAGCCAGATCGTGAATGGCGAGATCGAGCGCTTTCTCGAATTGCGCGGCAGGCAGGCTTCCGCGCCGATCGCCTTCACGGTCCGCGCGTTTTTCAATCCAAACCTCGAAGACAAGCGCCATATGGCCGTCATGGAGATCGTCAACAACGTCTGCATGCTCTCCATCATTCTGGTGGGCGCCGCCGTGGTGCGCGAGCGCGAGCATGGCACCATCGAGCACCTGCTGGTCATGCCGGTGAGCGCCAGCGAGATCGTTTTCGCAAAGATCTGGGCGAACGGGCTCGTGGTGCTCGTGGCCGTGTTCCTGTCGCTCGTTCTCGTGGCGAAGGGAGCGTTGGGCATCACGATCAACGGTTCGATCGCGGTCTATATGATGGGCGCCATCGTCTTCCTCTTCGCTGTCATGGCGCTCGGCATCATGCTGGCAACGATCACGCCGACCATGCCCCAGTTCGCCCTCCTGGCCTTCCCGACGGTCATCGTCATGGAAGTGCTTTCAGGCGGGATGACCCCGATCGAGAGCATGCCGGGCTATCTGCAGATGATGATGACCGCGGTGCCTTCGACGCATTACGTCAAGTTCTCGCTCGGAGTGCTCTTCCGCGACGCGCCATTGTCGATCGTCTGGTCTGAGATTGCCTGGATGGCGGGGCTCGGCGCGATCTACCTCGTCATTGCGCTCGGCCGCTTCAGGGCCATGCTGGCGAGCGCGAGCGGTGCCTAGGTTTCGAGAGGCTCGGAAGGTGGACGGGCGGACTCCGGAGCAGTCGGGATGGGTGCGGGGGGCCCTGCCGCCTCTGCCGAGGCTGCAAAATGTCCGCTGCCTGCCCGTTCCTTTGGGGGCATGCGTCGCCCCTCAAATCAGCCGCATCTCCTTCAAACTCGCATGCCCGTCGCGGCCGACGATGACGTGGTCATGCACGGCGATGCCAAGCGGAGCCGCGATGTCGACGATCGCCTTGGTTATCTGGATGTCCGCCTGCGACGGCGCCGGGTCGCCAGAGGGGTGGTTGTGGACGATGATCAGTGCCGTTGCCGAGAGTTCCAGCGCCCGGCGCATGACTTCGCGCGGATAGACCGGCGTGTGGTCGACCGTGCCGGTCTGCTGCACCTCGTCGGCGATCAGCGCGTTCTTCTTGTCGAGAAAGAGGATGCGGAGCTGCTCGCGCTCGGCGAAGGCCATCGCCATGCGGCAATAATCGAGCACGGCCGACCAGGACGAGAGCACGGTGCGCTTGGCGACCGCGCCCTTGGCCATGCGCGTCAGCGCGGCCTCGACGATCTTGAGGTCGAGCGCGACGCCGGCGCCGACACCCTTGACCTCGGTGAGCCGCGGCACTGGGGCCGCGAGCACCTCGGCAAAGGAGCCGAAACGCTGGATCAATTCCTTGGCGAGCGGCTTGACGTCGCGTTGCGGGATCGAGCGGAAGAGCAGCAGCTCGAGCAGTTCGTAATCGGGCAGGGCGCCCGCACCTGCATCCTGGAAGCGGGTGCGCAGGCGCTCGCGATGGCCGTGATAATGCGGAGCAGCCTCGGGGAGGGCGCCTGATGGGGCGGCGCGGTTTGAAACCTTGCCGCCGCCTGCCGTCATCGCAGGGCGAGCGGATTGTCGCGTCCGGTCGGCGACAGGGTGAAGATCTCGCAGCCGGTTTCGGTGACGCCGATGGTGTGCTCGAACTGGGCTGATAGCGAGCGATCGCGTGTCACGGCGGTCCAGCCGTCGGAGAGAACTTTTACCCCGGATTTGCCGAGATTGATCATCGGCTCGATGGTGAAGATCATGCCGGCCTTGAGCTGCGGGCCTTCGCCGGGTGAGCCGTAATGCAGGATGTTGGGCGCGTCGTGGAAAACCTGGCCGACGCCGTGACCGCAGAAATCCCGGACCACCGAGCAGCGCTCGCCTTCGGCGTAGCGCTGGATGGCGAAGCCGATATCGCCCGTGGTTGCACCGGCGCGCACGGCCTTGATGCCGCGCAGCAGGCTCTCATAGGTGATCTCGATCAGGCGCTCGGCCTTGCGCGAGATTTCGCCGACGCCGTACATCCGGCTGGAATCGCCATGCCAGCCATCGACGATCAATGTGTAGTCGATGTTGAGGACATCGCCTTCGCGTAGCGGCTTGTCGTCCGGGATGCCGTGGCAGACGACATGGTTGATCGAGGTGCAGATCGATTTGGTGTAGCCGCGATAGAACAAGGTTGCCGGATAGGCGCCGTTGTCCATGGCGAACTGGAAGGCGAGATCGTCGAGGCGCTGGGTGGTGACGCCCGGCTTGACGTAGTCGCCGAGCATGTCGAGGCCTGCGGCGGTTAATCGGCCGGCCTTGTGCATCGCGGCGAAGGCCTCGGCGCCGTGCAGCTTGATCACCGGATCGCGCATGCGCGACCGTCCCAGGGTTTCGTCGAATGTCATCGTGACGCTATGGCTCCTTGCCGACCATATCTATTGGGTTTGGCGTATGGTGCAAGACGGTTGCGGTGCGGGCCGGGTCGCTTGACGCGCATTCGGATTGGGCCTGCAACCGGTATCAGGCAAGCGATCGCAGCGCCGAAAAGGGTTGGAACGGGCATGCAGGGATTGTTGGAACTGGCGGGGCAGATCGGGACGCAGCTCAAGGCGCGCGGCGAGACCGTGGCCGTGGCGGAATCCTCGGCTGGCGGCCTGATCGCGGCCTCGCTCCTGGCCCAGGCCGGTGCATCCGCCTTCTTCGTCAGCGGCGCCGTCGTCTACACCAGGCAGGCGCGTGAGGGTTTGATGGGCATCTCGCTTGCGGAGATGGGCGGCATCCGCTCGGCCAGCGAGCCCTACGCCTTGCTACTGGCGCGGCGGTTGCGCGAGCGCTTCGGCGCGACCTGGGGGCTGGCGGAAACCGGAGCCTCCGGGCCCTCGGGCAACAGCTATGGCGATGCGCCGGGCCATAGCTGCCTGGCGATCTCCGGGCCCGTCGAACTGGTCAGGACGATCGAGACCGGCTCTAGCGTCCGCATCGGCAATATGCGCGTCTTTGCAGCATCGGCCCTGGGGCTTCTGCACGACAACCTGTGAGCGGGTTCAGCGCGGGCGCGCCAGGAAGTCCGTAAGCACCTGCTGCGCCGCCGGATCGGCCGTGGTTTTCCATTGCGCCACGGATTGCGCGGCTGCGGCCCGCAAGGCCTCCATCACCTCCTTGGGCGGCGCATCGTCGATCGTGACGCCATTGTCGCGCATGCGCTTGTAGTTGATCGCGACGCGGCCGCTCATTGCCTGCCATTGATGCTCGCTCGTCTCGGCTGCGGCGGCTTCGACTGCGGCTTGTGTCGTGGCATCGAGTTTCTGCCAGGCGTCGAGCGAGACCGAGGCGAAGCTCAGGGGCACGGCGTAGAGGATCTCCGAGAAGTTGCGGGTGTATTTCCACAATTGCCGGCCAGCCCCGCCATCGCCGGAGGAGAGCACGGCGTTGATCTCGCCGGAGTCCAGCTTGGGGTTGAGATCGGAGAAGGAGACGATGCCGGCGCTTGCCGCGACCTGCGCCAGCACCTCTGTTCCGGTCTTGTCATAGGTCCTGATCTTCAGCGCCTTCAGCGCCGCAAGGTCCTTCAGCGGCGCCGCCGACCAGATGCCCGAGGGCGGCCAGGGCGAGATGTAGAGCAGCTTCTGTCCGCGCGTCGCGAAAAGCTTTTCGTAAAGTGGCTTGGCGGCGTCATAGAGCGCCCTGGCATCCGCCGTCGAAGCGGTGACGAAGGGCAGGGAGGAGAGCAGGAAGAGCGGAGCCTCGTCTCCCAGCGCGCCGCCAAAGCTGTTGGCCATGGCGAAGCGCCCGTCCGAAACCGCCTTCAACTGCTCGCGCGTACGCAGTCCCGATTTCGCGTCGGGAATGGGGGTGATCGTGAGCTTTCCGGCCGCCTTTGCCTTCACCGCCTCGGCGAAGAAGCTGTCCGCCTCGCCGGGCAGTGACGAAGCCGGATATTCGTTGATGACGTCCCAGCGCGCCTCTTGCGCCAAAGCGGGTTGCGCCAAGGCAGAGCAGATCAGGCCTAGAGCCAAGGCAAGCGTTGGCAAGGCAAGCTTTGGCAAGGCGGGCGTTGGGAGGAATCTCATCGACAGGCTCCGTGATTGAAGCGCCGGGTGTGGAGTGGCAGGGCGCAATGCCAAACCGGCCGACGGAAGGCGGATGGAAGCAAAAGCTGTTCCGGCTGGCGCGCACGCGACATGGGGTGTATCACGCCGCCCCATGGCCATCACCGATCAGACACAAGCCGAGGCGAAGCCGTTCGGCGCCTTCGCACCCCGCGGCGTTCTCGCACGCATCATCGCCTGGACGCGCTGCGCGCCCGACAGCTTCCTCGGCCGCAAGACCGCCTATGCGCTGCGCCGCCTGGGATTGCGCTCGCTCGCCGGCGCACCGGTCGACATCGAATCGCTCGGTGCGAAGATGCGGCTCTATCCGGACGGCAATGTCTGCGAGAAGCGCGTGCTGTTCACGCCGCAATATTTCGACCAGCGCGAGCGCGATCTGCTCGCCGGCCGCATTCGCGAGGGTTTCCGCTTCATCGATATCGGCGCGAATATCGGGGCTTATTCCCTGTTCGTCGCGGCGAAGGCGGGGCCCGGCGCCCGGATTCTCGCGGTCGAGCCGCAGCCCGATGTGTTCGCGCGGCTCGCTTTCAACATCGCGCAGAACCCGTTCGGCACGGTCAAGGCGATCGCTTGCGCGCTCGCCGACAAGCCAGGCGAGCTGACGCTGTTCCTTGACCCGGCCAATAAGGGCGAGTCGAGCGTGCGCATTTTGCGTTCCAGCACGGGCGCCACCGTCAAGGTGCCGGCGACGACGCTGCTCGCTTTGCTCCAGAGCGAGGGCTATGAGCGGCTCGACGCGGTCAAGCTCGATGTCGAGGGCGCCGAGGATCTGATCCTCGAACCCTTCCTGCGCGATGCGCCGGAAGCGCTCTGGCCGAGCTTCATCATCATTGAGGATTCGCGTGAGCGCTGGCAGATGGATCTGGTCGGACTGTTGACGCAGCGCGGCTATCGCATGCTGGCGCAGACGCGGCTGAACCTCGTCTTCGAGCGCGACACCGCCTGAGTTTGGTCCGGCCGCGCATGAGGGCGGGGCGCGGGCGACGGCTTGAGCCCGCTTGCCGGAGGCCCTAGCTGTAAGGGAGAACGGCCGTCCGCGCTTTGCCGGCCGCCCCAGCCAGAGGCCCCGGCCATGACGTCCAGCAGCGAAACCACGCCCGTGACGGCGGCGATCCTGGTGATCGGCGACGAGATCCTCAGCGGCCGGACCAAGGACAGGAATATCGGCTATATCGCCGAATATCTCACCAATATCGGCATTGATCTGCGCGAGGTGCGCGTGGTGTCCGATATCCAGGATGAGATCGTCCAGGCGCTGAATGCGCTGCGCGCCCGCTTCACCTATGTCTTCACCACCGGCGGCATCGGCCCGACGCATGACGACATCACTGCCGATTCGGTGGCAGCGGCCTTCGGCGTCTCGATCGACCATGATCCGCGCGCCATTGCTATGCTGTCCGAGCGCTTTCCTCCCGACCAGCTCAACGAGGCAAGGCTGCGCATGGCCCGCATTCCGGCCGGCGCGGATTTGATCGCCAATTCGGTCTCCAAGGCGCCGGGTTTCAACATCGGCAATGTCTATGTCATGGCCGGCGTGCCCTCGATCATGCAGGCGATGCTCGATGTCGTCGCGCCGACGCTGAGGACCGGGGTCAGGATGCTGTCGGATACGGTGCGCGCCGGCTTGCGCGAGGGCGATATCGGCACGGCGCTGGCAGAGGTGGCGAAGGCGCATCCCGAGGTCTCGATCGGCTCCTACCCGTTCTTCTCGGAAGCGGGTCCCGACACCAACATCGTCGTGCGCTCGCGCGACCCCGAAAAGCTCGCGGTCGCGATGGCGGCCGTCCAGGCGATGATCGACAGCGAACGCGCAAGGCTGGCTGTCTAGGCTCGCCATATCCCTCGGAACCACGCCGTCATCCCGGGCGTAGCGGAGGCCGGGATCCGAAGCGCGTCATGGTCGGGCTTGACCCGACCATCTCTGATTTCAGCGAACTGGTCATGAGATTCTCGGGCCAAGCCCGAGAATGACGCTCTACTATGGATCCCGGAGCTGCGTCCTTGGGCCTGCCGATGGCCGGACCCGAGGGCGGTTTGTCCAGGGTGACGCAGAGATTTCAAGCATAAACAATAGGTTCTCGGCGGGAGAGAAGATTAATCTACAGGTTGTATTAACCAGGTCATGACAATCTTAAGTTGCATAACTCCCGGCTCCTTTCCTGGTGGTTGTCGCCGGCATCCCGCCGCCGAAACCTGCCATGCGAGCGTGTCCGGGGGCAGCTTAAGGGGGGATCCATGTCGCGCCTTTCCAGCCTGTTTTCGAACCGCCATGTCACGGGCCAACTCGATGCCATCAACCGCTCGCAAGCGGTGATCGAATTCGACCTCACCGGCAATGTTCTGAACGCCAACGAGAATTTTCTGGCGACGCTGGGTTACACGCTGGCCGAGATCAAGGGCCAGCACCACAGCATGTTCGTCTCGCCCGCTGAGCGCGAGACGCCGGCCTACAAGCAGTTCTGGCTCGATCTTGGCCGCGGCGAGTTCTCGCGCGGGCAATATCTGCGCATCGGCAAGGGCGGCAAGGAGGTCTGGATCCTGGCGAGCTACAACCCGATCCTCGGCGCCGGCGCCAAGCCGGTCGGCGTGATCAAATTCGCCACCGACATCACACAGGAGAAGAACCGTCTCGCCGATCTGGAAGGCCAGCAGCAGGCGATCAACAAGGCCCAGGCCGTGATCGAGTTCGATCTCACGGGCAAGGTGCTGCATGCCAATGAGAACTTCCTGGCGGTGCTCGGCTACTCCCTCTCCGAGGTGGTCGGCCGGCATCATTCCATGTTCGTCGATCCCGCCGAACGCGAAACGTCGGCCTATCGCCAGTTCTGGGAGCGCCTCGGGCGGGGCGAGTACGATGCAGCGCAATACCGCCGCGTCGGCAAGGCCGGCAATCAGATCTGGATCCAGGCGAGCTACAACCCGATCATGGATGCCAAGGGCCAGCCCTATAAGGTGGTGAAATTCGCCACCGACATCACGGCGAGCTTCAAGGGCCAGCAGCTCGAGGCGGCGGTGCGCGAAACCGGCGAGGTGATCGCCCGCGCCAAGGACAAGGACCTGACGGGCCGCGTCTCGCTCGAGGGCAAAAGCGGTGAGATCGCCCAGCTCTGCGCCGGGGTGAACGATCTGATCGACACGATGGCGGCGGTGGTGTCCTCCGTCCGCGAGATTTCCGGCCGGATCGACGAGGCTTCGACCAGCATCTCCTCGGACAGTGCCCAGCTCGCGGAGCGGACCGAGGCCAACGCCTCGAGCCTGCAGGAAACGGCGGCGACGACCGAGGAACTCGCGGCCTCCGTCAAGCACAGTGCCGGCAATTCGCGCGCCGCCGTGGCGCTCGGCGAGGAGGCGACCCAGGTTGCGGTCCGCGGCGGGGCGATCGTTACCGAGGCCGTCAGTGCGATGGAGCGGATCGAGAAGGCTTCGTCCAGCATTTCCGAGATCATCGCGATGATCGACGAGATCGCCTTCCAGACCAATCTGCTTGCGCTCAATGCGGCGGTCGAGGCCGCCCGTGCCGGCGATGCCGGCCGCGGCTTCGCTGTGGTCGCCTCCGAAGTGCGGGCGCTCGCCAAGCGCTGCAGCGAATCCGCCAATGGCGTCAAATCGCTGATCGCCAACTCGACGCAGCAGATCCAGACCGGCGTGCAGCTCGTCAAGGATGCCGGCACGACCCTGCGCGAGATCGTCTCGGCCGCCTCGAAAGTCTCGACCACCGTCAGCGAGATCTCGCAGGCCAGCATCGAGCAGGCCAACGGCATCGACGAGATGGCGCGTACCGTCGCGCATATGGACGAGATGACCCAGCAGAACGCGCTCCTGGCCGACCAGAGCGCCAAGGTCGCGCGCGATCTCCAGCACGACACCTCGGCGCTCAGCGCGATGGTCGCGGCCTTCACGCTCGAGGCTGGCGCGGACTTCGCGGCACGGGTCGCAGGCGAGATCAGGCAGGCCGCGCCGCAGCTCCAGCGCCGCGCACCAGCGCCTGCTCTTGCCTCCAAGTCCGCTTCTGCCCCGATGCTCGCTGCTCGCGCGCGGCCCCGCCTGGCGGTCGCCGGCGGCAGCGCCGAGGGCTGGTCGGAGTTTTAGAGCCCGTTGTCTTGGCTCGGAACCACACCGTCATTCCGGGCATGAAAAGCAGGTTCTGAACGGCGATCCGCCGCCTGCTATCCCGGCCTTCTGGGGATGGCGGGCGGCGGCCTCTTGTCAGCGCGGCGGGGATAGGGTTTGCGATGAGAGTGGCGCTAGAGCAATTTCTGATTCAGTTGAATCGCTCAATTGCTCTAGCTCTTTGTTTTAACGCGTTTTCTTCACGCGAACCGGTATCCACTTCGCTCGAAAACGCTCTATATGCGCCAAATGAAGCCCGGAGCCCGCGTCATGGCCGAACCGACCTCCAACAAGGCCTTTCCCGTATCCTGGGACCAGTTCCACCGCGATGCCCGCGCGCTCGCCTGGCGATTGGCCGAGAAGGGACCCTTCGAGGCCATCGTCTGCATCACGCGCGGTGGGCTTGTGCCGGCCGCGATCATCTGCCGGGAGCTCGGCTTGCGCCTGATCGAGACGGTCTGCGTCGCGAGCTATCACGACTACAAGAACCAGTCCGAGCTCAAGGTGCTGAAGGATGTCGCGCCCTCGATCAAGGCGATCGGCGACGGCCGGGGCAAGGGCGTGCTCGTCGTCGACGATTTGACCGACACCGGCAAGACTGCCCGCGTCGTGCGCGAGATGCTGCCCAACGCCCATTTCGCCACGGTCTACGCCAAGCCTGCCGGCGTGCCGACGGTCGACACCTTCATCACCGAGGTCAGCCAGGACACCTGGATCTATTTCCCCTGGGATATGGGGCTGGCCTATGTCGAGCCGATCGCCAAGGACCACAAGGGCTGAAGCGTCAGGCGGCGGCTGAGGCTTCAGGCCATGCTGCGTGAGCGCAGCGCCACGGTCATGCCGGTGATGACCAGCAGCATGCCGATGATTTCCGCCGTCGAGGGCCATTCGCCGAGCAGGGCCGCCCCAGCGAGCGCCGTGATCGCCGGGTTCAACGGCAGGAACAGGGTCGCGCGTGCCGCTCCCAGCAGCGTCACCGTCTGCGTGTAGAGAAACAGCGCCCCGACGCCGACCAGCGCGCCCTGGTAGAAGGCCTGCAGGGCAAGCGCGCCCCAGGCGACCTCGCCGAGCCGGATCGGCAGCGCCAGGGCGACGACGGGCAGGAACAGCAGCGAGAGTAGGCAGGTCGCGATGGTGACGTCGATCGCGTCCGCGCCCCAGCGTTTCGCCAGCAGCCCGAACACTGTCCACATCATCGCGGTGAGCACGAAGAGCAGGTCGCCGATCCAGGCGCTGTCATGGGCGGGGGCATGTCCAAGGGACTGCCAAGAAAGCGCCTGCCAAGAAAGCGCTTGCCAGGAGAAGGCGCCGACGCCCGCCAGCACCAGCGCGAGCCCAGCCAGCCTCACCCGACCCGGTCGCTCACCCGCCAGGACATAGGCGAGGATGGCGGTAAAGACCGGGATCAATCCCGGCGTGATCGTCGCGGAATGCAGCGCCGGCGCGAAGGAGGCGCCGGCGATGAGCACCAGCGAATAGGGTGCGCCGGCGAGCGCTGTGAGCACCAGGGCGCGACGCCAGCCGATCCGCCCGATCGGAAACGGCCGCATCCGCCGCAGCGCGAAGGGCAGCAGCAGGAGTGCGGCGGTTGCAAAACGCAGGATCGTGACGTCGGCCGCGGTCAATCCGTCAGCGACCGACTGGCGCGAGACCACGGCCTGGATGCCCCAGATCAGGCTGGTCGTCAGGCCGCAGGCGATGCCGAGCCAGGGTGTCCGGCCGGTAGTCGCGGCAAGGCGCGTGGCGGCGGCAAGTTGAGGCGGCGGAACGGCCTGGTTCACGGGGTGTGCTTTCCGGGGGAGGCCGTGCGTCGCGCGCCTCTGCAAGGGTGGCGCTGCTATGCCGGCACGGCGGCCTTTGCTGCAAGGGCGCGCGCCATGGGGCGGTCCCGAGCCCGGCGCATGGCCGCCTCGCACCGGCTTGTTCAAGCCCCCTTGGCTGCATGGCTGCGTTTGCAGCTACGCCTCTTGCGCAGCGCACGCCGGGCTCTAGCTTTCGCGCAACCGCGCCGCTTCGCTGCGGTGTCGCTCCTTCGATGAGGCCAGTGCCATGACCGATCTCTCCGCTTTCCCGATCACCAAGCGCTGGCCGGCCCAGCATCCCGACCGCATCCAGCTCTATTCATTGCCGACGCCCAATGGCGTGAAGGTCTCGATCGCGCTGGAGGAGCTTGAACTGCCCTATGAGCCGCATCTGATCGATATCGGCAAGAACGAGACCTGGGGTCCGGAGTTCCTGTCGCTGAACCCCAATGGCAAGATCCCGGCGATCATCGATCCCAATGGCCCAGGCGGAAAGCCCTTCGGCTTGTGGGAATCGGGCGCGATCCTGGTCTATCTCGCCGAGAAGACCGGCAAGCTCATCCCGAGCGATGCGGGCCTGCGCTACGAGACCCTGCAATGGGTCTTCTTCCAGATGGCGGCGGTGGGGCCGATGTTCGGCCAGCTCGGCTTCTTCCACAAATTCGCCGGCAAGGACTATGAGGACAAGCGTCCGCGCGACCGCTACGCCAATGAAAGCAAGCGCCTGCTCGGCGTGCTGGAGACCAGGCTCACCGACCGCGACTGGATCATGGGCAAGGACTACAGCATCGCCGACATCGCCTTGCTCGGCTGGGTGCGCAACCTCGTCGGCTTCTACGGCGCGGCCGAACTCGTCGACTATGCCAGCCTGAAGCAGGTGCCGCTCTGGCTCGAGCGCGGCCTGGCGCGGCCGGCGGTGCAGCGCGGCCTGGACAGCCCCAAGCGAGTCTGAGCGGGCAGGGCTCCGGCGGCCGGGTTTGCAGGCGCGGCGCGACAAGCTGGAGCCGTCTCGGATCGGATTGGATCGGAGATGGCTCCAAATCTTTATTTAACGCGTTTTCTTTATGCGAACCCATGTCCACTTCGCTCGAAAACGCTCTACAGCATCCGATCGAATATCGTATTCGGTCGGATGCTGTAGGATTTTGATCTTGCATCGGCTTGTCCCGAAAACCGGTTCCCACTTTTCGGGCCGATGCTCTAGAACGCTGGTCATGACAGAGAAAATCCGAGTCGCGGTCCTCTACGGGGGCAAATCCGGGGAACATGAGGTTTCGCTGCAATCGGCGGCCTCGGTGATCCAGCATCTCGACCGGGACCGTTTCGACGTGATCCCGATCAGCATCGACAAGCAAGGCAAGTGGCAGTGGAACGACCTGCGCCTCATCGAGGAGGCGAAGGGGCGGGCGCTGCCCATCTTCGGCGATGCTCCGGAAATGCGGCTCTCGCCCCAGGCCGACGGGCGCGCCGCGCTCCTGCCGGTGACCGGCTCCAGCACGAATCCGCGCCAGATCGACGTGGTCTTCCCGGTGATGCACGGCCCGCTCTGCGAGGACGGCGCGGTGCAGGGCGCGCTGGAACTCGCCGGCGTCGCCTATGTCGGCGCTGGCGTGCTGGGGTCGGCGATCGGCATGGACAAGGACATCGCCAAGCGCCTGGCCTTGTTCGCTGGATTGCCGGTGCTGCCCTATCTGGCGCTGGCGAAGCGCGACTATGAGCGCGACCCGGCCCGCTGGGCCCAGGCCGTGCGCGAGAAGCTGACGCTGCCCGTCTTCGTGAAGCCCTGCAACATGGGTTCGAGCGTCGGCGTGCATAAGGTGAAGCAGTGGGACGCGCTGGAGGCTGCGCTGCAAGACGCCTTCCTTTACGATCTCAAGGTCCTGGTCGAGCAGGGCATCGATGTCCGCGAGATCGAGGTGGCGGTGCTCGAGGGCGAGCCGCTGTTCACCAGCGTGGCGAGCGAGATCAACGCCAACCCCAAGCATGAATTTTATTCCTACGAGGCCAAATATCTCGATCAGGACGGCGCGACCGTCGACCTGCCGGCCAAGCTCGACGCGGCGCAGATGGAGCGGGTCAGACAGCTCGCAAATGATGCCTTCGTCGCGCTCGAATGCAGCGGCCTGGCGCGGGTCGATTTCTTCCTCGACCGCCAGGGTGGCGATTTCTACTTCAACGAAATCAACACCTTGCCGGGATTCACCTCGATCAGCATGTATCCCAAGATGATGGAAGCCTCCGGGCTGCCCTACCGCGAGCTGCTCAGCCGCCTGATCGAGCTCGCTTTGGAGAAGCAGGCGCGCAAGCATGGGCTGAAGACCGACTATCAGGACCAGCTCTGAAGCTGTCCTCACTGTCGGTTCGCGGAACGCCCGTGGCTGCCGAACAGGCTTGGCTATCCCTCGCTCGCCTTCGGCGGCGAGTGGACCGCAACGCCGGCTATGACCAGCGCCACGCCGAGAATGTCTTGCAGGCTTGGGATCTGGGCGAGGACGATCGCCGCAATGATAGTTGCCGTCGCAGGCAGGATCGCCAGGCAAAGCGCGAAGGTCTGACGTGGCAGGCGGGACATCGCAAGCTGGTCGGCTATGTAGGGAATGACCGACGAGCATAGGCCGACCGCGATGCCGGCAAGCACCAGATTGATCGCGCCAAACGCCCTGGCCGCCTCGCTGAAGCCGATCGGCATGAGGATGACGAAAGCGATGGCCATGGCGGCGCCAAGACGCTCGACGCCGCCATTCGCTCCGCCTTCCGCCGCTTTGTGACCCAGCACGATATAGCCCACGAAAAGCGCTCCGTTCAGGCTTGCCCAGAGTAGCCCCAGCGCGTCCGTCGACCCTTTCAAGTCGATCATGATGAAGACGCCGAGCACCGCCAGAAGCAGCGCCAGAGCGTTGCGGCGCGTGCGCAGCCCGTAGAGAGCGACACCAATCGTGCCGACGAACTCCATGGCGGCCACGAGGCTCATGGGTAGGCGGTCGAGAGCCAGATAGAAGGCCGTGTTCATGGCTGCGAGGCAGGCGCCGAGGCCGAACAACAGCAGCCTTGTCTTCGCGTCGGCCTGCCGGATCGTTCTCCACGGCTTGGTGAAGGGCGCGAAGATGAGGGCTGCCGACGCGATCCGGAACCACGCCACGCCAAGAACTCCGACCGCTGGAAAAAGCAGCACGGCGAAGGACGGCCCGAGATAGTGGAAGATGGCGCTGACCCCGAACCAGGCATAAGGCGGGACGGCTTCAGCGGCTCCATTGAGCGTCAGCTTCGATGATGGCACGAATTGCTCCCTCGTCATCATCATGAGAGGATAGTTCGCTCGATTGAATGCCTGATACGAGGAGAATCTCCGTTTTTTCCTTGCAAGTGCATGGTGATTTCGATGAAGCGCCTTCGATATGAAAATGGCGGGTTGGATGCGACGGATCTCCGGCTGCTCGATGCGCTCGCCGCCGATGCGCGGATCAGCGTCGCGGAGCTGGCGCGTCTCGTCGGACTGTCTTCGCCGAGCGTGTCTGAAAGGGTCAGGCGGCTGGAGGAGGCGGGCGTGATCGAGGGCTATACCGTCACGATCAATCCCAAGGCGCTTGGCCTGCCGCTCGCAGCCTGGCTCCGTATCCGGCCGATTCCCGGCCAGCTTCACAATGTGACCGAAATCCTTCGGGGGATTCCGGAGATCGTCGAATGCGACCGCATCACCGGCGAAGACTGCTTCATCGCTCGCGCCCATGTCGAGACTGTCGAGGCGCTGGAGCAGTTGATCGACAAGCTCATCCCCTATTCGATGACGAACACGTCGATCATCCAGTCGTCTCCCGTCCCGCGCAGATTGCCGCCGCTGAGGCTGCCGATCGCGTAATCCCGCCCGAGAATGGCGGAGAGGGCGTCGCGCCCCTTTTCCTTCTCCCCTGGCGGGAGAAGGTGGCTCGGCGAAGCCGAGACGGATGAGGGGGTGCTGTGAGCTCACCGTCTGGCCTGAACGTGATGCCAACCGTAAAGGGCGCGGCGCCCCCTCATCCGGCGCTGCGCGCCACCTTCTCCCGCGAGGGGAGAAGGGAGGAGTGCCGTGCGCCCTGGCGGCATAGCGGCCTTGCGCTGTCGGCTGCGACAAAACGCATCGCGCCCGTTGGAAGTCCTAGGCGTCAATATTATAAGCATGCCTATGAACAGCATGCCTAATGACCCGACGGGGCATCCGCCTCCTTCCGTCGGCTTTCTCCTGCACGATGTGGCGCGTTTGCTGCGGAAGCGTTTCGAGCAGCATGGCCGGGCGCGCAGCCTCGGCCTGACGCGCTCGCAATGGCAGGTGCTAGCCTATCTCACCCATAACGAGGGCATTCAGCAGGGCGGGCTCGCCGAATTGCTGGAGGTCGAGCCAATCACGCTCGGGCGCATCGTCGACAAGCTCGAAGCCTGCGGCCTGGTCGAGCGGCGCGCGCATGCGACGGACCGGCGGGTCTGGCGGCTCTTCCTCACCGAGAAGGCCGGGCCGAAGCTCGCCGAGATGCGCGGGATCGGCGAGATGACCCGGGCGGAAGCCTTCGGCGAAATCTCTGATGCCGAGCGCGAACATCTTCTCGCCCTTCTGGGGGCGATGAAATCGAACCTGACCGCGGCCTGCAGCACGCCGCGTGCGGAAAAGCAGACCAACCATGGATGAAGCAGCCATGAAGTCCGAATCCCAGGCCAAAGACGAACCGATCCCGGCCAGCAACGTGACCGAGATTCGCCGAGCCGCGAGCAAGCTCGCCCCCTCGGCCGAGGCGACGCCTCAGGCGGAGGCACCGGCTAGCAAGGTTGTGGCCGCGAAACGGGCCGGCACCCGGCGGCGGGCGCTGTTTGCGCTGCTGCCCGTCGCGCTCGTCGTCGGCGGATATTTCTATGTTGTCGGCGGGCAGGTCATGTCGACCGAGAACGCCTATGTTCAGGCCGATATCGTCGGCCTCTCGACCGATGTCGCCGGCATCGTCAGTGACATAGGAGTTCACGACAATCAGGTCGTGAAGGCCGGCGATGTCCTGTTCACGCTCGATGACCAGCAGTTCCGCCTCGCTCTCGACCGGGCGGATGCGCAGATCGGCATCGTCAAGAACGACATCGCCGCGCTGCAGGCGAGCTACAAGGGCGTGCAGAGCCAGATCGTTCAGGCGAAGATCGATATCGATTTCTATACGGTTGCGTTCAAGCGCCAGCAGGACTTGGCGACGAAATCCTATGCCTCGCAGGCGATCTTCGATCAGGCGAAGCATGACCTTGACGGCGCGGTCCAGAAGCTCGCCCTGCTCCAGACCCAGCTTGCTGGAATCGCCGCCAATCTCAATGGCGACCCTGAGGCGCCTGCAACCGACCATCCCCGCTACAAGGACGCCGTCGCCGCGCGCGGTGAGGCCGCCCGCCAATTGGCGCATACGGTGGTCAGGGCACCGATGGACGGCATCGTGACGAATGTGCCGTCCCTGCAGAAGGGGCAGTATCTCGCCGCAGCGACGAACGCCTTCAGCCTGGTCTCGACCGACCATGTCTGGATCCAGGCGAGCCCCAAGGAAACCGAACTCACCTGGGTGCGCCCGGGGCAGAAGGCGACGGTCGCGGTCGACAGCTATCCGGGCCAGGACTGGACCGGCGTGGTCGACAGCATCAGCCCGGCCTCGGCGGCGAGCTTCTCGCTGCTGCCCGCCCAGAACACCAGCGGCAACTGGGTCAAGGTCGTCCAGCGCATCGCCATGCGCGTGCGCATCGAAACCCCGGCGGACAAGCCGCAATTGCGCGCCGGCATGAGCGTGGTGCTCGATATTGACACCGACCATGCGCGCGGCCTGCCGAGCTTCATCTCCTGGTCGTTTGGCAATTCCTGGCCGTTTGGAAAATCAGAGCCGCGCCATGGCTGATCTCGCCGCGACGGCGTTCGTCCGCGTCGCCAATCGCGGCGCGATCACCGCCTGCGTGATCCTCTCCGTGGTCATGCAGGCGCTCGACACGACGATCGCGAATGTCGCGCTGCCCTATATCCAGGGCAGCGTCTCGGCGAGCGCGGACCAGATCAACTGGGTCCTGACCTCCTATATCGTCGCAGCCGCGATCATGACGCCGCCCTCGGGCTTCCTGGCTGCGCGCTTCGGGCGCAAGCGCGTGCTCTCGGCCGCGATCGTCGGCTTCGTCGTGGCCTCGATGCTATGCGGCGCGGCCCAGTCGCTGTCGCAGATCGTCGGCTTTCGCCTGCTGCAGGGCTTCTTCGGCGCGGCGCTGGTGCCGATCTCCCAGGGCATTCTGCTCGATATCTACACGCCCGAGGAGCGCGGCTCGGCGATGGCGCTGTTTGGCGTTTCGGTGATGGTCGGCCCGGTGCTCGGCCCGGTGATCGGCGGCTGGCTGACCGAGAACATCTCCTGGCGCTGGGTCTTCTACATCAACCTGCCGCTCGGCGCGCTCGCCTTCACGGGCGTTGCGATCTACCTCAAGGAAACCGCCACCAACCTCACCGCGAAGCTCGACTGGATCGGCTTCGGGGCGCTCAGCCTCGGCATCGCCTCGCTGCAGATCTTCCTCGATCGCGGCGCGCAGCTCGACTGGTTCGATTCCGGCGAGATCATCATCGAGGCCGCGGTCTGCGCCGCCGCCTTCTACATCCTCGTGGTTCACACCTTCACGGCGCAGAACTCGTTCATCAAGCCGCGCCTGTTTCTCGATCGGAATTTCAGCGTCGGCATGATTTTCATCTTCGTCGTCGGCATCACCTATCTCGCCTCGATGGCATTGATGACGCCCTATCTGCAGACACTGATGGGCTATCCGGTCGTCACCGCCGGCGTCGTCATGGGGCCGCGCGGGCTTGGCACCATGGTCTGCATGTTCGTCGTCGGGCGCCTGATCGGCAAGGTCGATATCCGCCTGCTGCTGACGGCCGGCCTCGGCGTCAGCGCCTGGGCGATGTACGACATGTCCGGCTGGACGCCCGATGTCTCGCAGACCACGATCATGGTCACGGGCTTCATCCAGGGCGCGGGGCTGGGCCTCTTGTTCGTACCGCTGACGACGGTGACCTTCGCGACCTTGCCGGCGCAGTTCCGCGGCGACGGCACGGGCCTCTACAACCTGTCGCGCAATATCGGCTCCAGCGTCGGCATTTCCTTCGTTGCCTATCTCTTGACCCGCAACACGCAGGTGAACCACGCGGAGATATCGAACTACGTCACTCCATATAATCGCATCTTCGAGAACCTGGCGATCAAGCAGGCCTGGGATCCGCTGAAGCTCGCCGGCCGCGCCGCGCTCGACGAGGTGGTTACGCGGCAGGCGACGGTCATCGCCTATATCGACGATTTCAAGCTGCTGATGCTCTTGTGCCTGGCCGCGATCCCGCTGGTCATCCTGCTGCGCAGCCCGAAGCGGCAGGAAGCACCCACTGAGGATCATGCGATGGTGATGGAGTAGGGCCCGGCACAGGAGCATTAGCAGCTAACAAAGGCTTAATCGACTGAGCACTAGCATGGCCGTCCTGAGCGGATTCTCAGTCGAAAGAGCCTGATCGTGCGCGACCACCCCTTGCCGGAACCCGAGCCGGCGCGCTCCGCGGCCTGGCGCGAGTCCGGCACCGTCACGACGCGGCGCGACGACGAAACGGCTGGCCTGCTGGAGCGGGTCGAGCGGCTGCAGCGGGAGCTGGAGGAGACCTCCCGGCTCCTGCGCGAGCGCGACGAAGCGCTGGCGCATAGCAAGAAGATCTTCGATCGCGCTTCCGAGGCCGCGAAGATCGGCGTCTGGGAATGCGACCTGACCAACGCCGATTCCTTGCGCTGGACCGACGCCGTCTACGATCTCTTCGAACTCCCGCGCGGCTCCAAGCTCGATCGGTTCAGAATCGTCGAGATGTACGATCCCGGCTCCCGGGCCGCGATGGAGACCCTGCGCAGCAAGGCGATCCGCGAACGGGGCGGCTTCACGCTCGACGCCAAGATCACGACCGCGCTCGGCAACGAGCGCTGGATGCGGCTCACCGCCGATGTCGAGAGCGAGAACGGCGTTGCCGTGCGCATCTTCGGCATGAAGCAGGACATCACCGAGGAGCGAGCGCTCTGGGACCAGACGCGGTTCCTGGCGGAAATCGACCTGATGACCGGGCTCGCCAATCGCGGCCAGTTCCAGGCGATCCTGTCCGGCCAGAGCGGCGAGCCTGTCGGCCCGCTCCTGCTCGTCGATCTCGACGGTTTCAAGCAGGTCAACGACACCTTCGGCCATGGGCTCGGCGACGAATGCCTGAAGCAGGTCGCGGCGCGCCTGCGCTGCGTCTGCGCCGAGGCGCGGCTGGTAGCGCGGATCGGCGGCGACGAGTTCGCCGTGCTGATGGGGGCAGCTTCTGACCGGTCGGCAGCAGAGGCTCTGACCGAGCGCATCCTCGATGCTTTGCGCTGTCCGATCGCCTGGGGCGCGCATGTCTTCCAGCTCGGCGCGTCGGTAGGGATCGCGATCCCGCAAGGCTTCGACGCGGCAAGCGCGGCTGAGCTGTTCAGCCATGCCGACATCGCGCTCTATGCCGCCAAGGCGGCCGGCAAGAACACCTTCAGGGCCTTCGATCCGCAAATGAAGAGCGAGGGCGAGCGGCGGTTCGAGACCGTCCGGGACATCGGCCGAGCCCTGATCGAGAACCAGCTCGAATTGTACTACCAGCCCAAGCTGCGGCTCTCCGACCAGAGCCTGTCGGGGTTCGAGGCGCTCTTGCGCCGGCGCATGCCCGATGGGCGGGTGGTTGCGGCGGGCGCCTTCCAGGCAGCCCTGAACGATCCCGACCTTTCGGCGCGCCTGGGCAAATGGGTGGTCGAGAAGGCCTTGCGCCAAGCCGGGCTATGGCATCGTGCGGGTTTCGACTTCGGCAGTCTCGCGATCAATCTGAGCGCCTCGCAGCTCCATGACCATCATTTCGCGGAGACGCTGATCGAGCGCGTCGCCGAGCAGGGCCTGAGGCCCGGCATGATCGAGATCGAGGTGACGGAAGGCGTCTTCCTCGACGATGAATCCGGCCCGGTAAAGCGTATCCTCGAGCGCCTGAAGCAATGCGGCATGCGTGTCGCGCTCGATGATTTCGGAACGGGCTACGCCTCGCTCGTGCATCTGCGCAGCTATCCGATCGACGTCATCAAGGTCGACAAATCCTTCGTGCAGCGTTTCCTCAGCTCGGCGCAGGATCGCGCCATCCTGGAGACGATCCTGCGCCTGGGCGCGAGCTTGGGCATGGACATCGTCGCCGAAGGCATCGAGACGGCGGCGCAATTGCAGGCGCTGAAGGCGCTGGGCTGCCCGTTCGGCCAGGGCTTCCTGTTCTCGCCGGCGGTGCCCGCATCGCGCGCCGTCGACTGGCTGCTGCCGGTCGGCTGCCGCCAGAACCGCGTGGCCTGATCGTCTCCTTCGTCTTGGTCTTCGCCATGGTCTTGCATCCCAGGTATCTTGCATCCGAGGCCCAAAACTTGCCTGCTCCGTCCGTGAGGGAGAGCGGGCGATGACGGATGGGCTCGACGAGCAAGGTGGACCGCGGGCGCTGGCGCTGGAGCTCCAGGGCGCAATCGAGCAGGCGCGCAAGGATGCGCGCGAAGACCCGTTCGGCAATCCCGTACTCAGGGTCACGCTCTGGCTGACGCGGCGGATGGATCGCGGCGAGCTGACATTGGACGCTGTGCTTGCTCTCGTGCGCCATCTCGGCCGCGAGGCATTATACGAGCGGGCGGGGCGCGTAGCGGCTTATGTCGGACTGACGGATGATGGCGATGTGCCGCTGCTGGCGCTGGCCGAGCGGCTGGCTGCTGCGGCCGAGGGCGAGCCCGAGCCCTTCGCACATTTCCGCACTGCGACCGCCCGGCCACGCTTCGCTGCCGTGTTCACGGCCCATCCGACCTTCGGCATGAGCCGGAAGCTGGCGCATGCGCTGGCCGATCTCGCCTCGGGCGATGTGGCGGGCGCGGCTGTGGTCGAGAATGAGGCGCTCTCCTTCCGGCCCGACGGCGCGATCACGCTGCAGGACGAATTCGAACAGGCGCGTTTCGCTGTGCGCCATGCCCGCGATGCGCTCGACCGCTTGAACGCGGCGCTGCTGACGGCGGCACGTTCGCGCTGGCCGGAGCACTGGCACGAGCTCGCGCCGCGGCCCTTGATCCTGGCCTCCTGGGTCGGTTGCGACACGGATGGTCGCACCGATATCGGCTGGTGGGACACGCTGCGCTACCGGCTCGAATCCAAGCGCGGACAGTTCGTGCGCATTCTGGAGAAGCTGCCGGAGGTGGCCGCGACGGCTGAGGTGCGGGCGCTGGTGTCGGCCGCACTCGCCGCCGTCGAACGCCAGCTCGCACTCGCGCCGCCGATCGGCACCCAACCGGCGCTGACCGCGCTGCAGGCCTTCGCCCTGGCTCTGGTCGGTGAGCGCGAGACGGCCTTGCCGGAGGCCTCCGGATTGATCGCTGCGCTCGACCGGGCGATTGCGGCGAGCGGGGCCGATGACGAGACGGCGATGGCGCTCTGCCTGGTCAAGGCAGGTTGCGTTGCCCATGGCGTCTCGATCGCGCTGCCGCATTTCCGGCTCAACGCCTCGCAGCTCCACAATGCGATGCGCGGCGTCATTCCGCTCGATGAGGAACCTGCCTTGCCGGCGCAGCGGCGCGCCTTCCTCAGCGCGGCCAACGCCCTGCTTGGCAAGGTCGAGCCGACGGTGGTCGATTTCGGCGCGCTCGCGGCCGAGCGCGCCTCGGCTGCGCGGATGATGATGACGATCGCGCAGATCGTGAAGCATCTCGACGGAACGCGCCCGGTGCGCTTTCTCGTGGCGGAAACCGAGACGGGTTACACGCTGCTCTGCGCGCTCTGGCTGGCGAAGCGCTTCGGCATCGCCGACAAGGTCGAGATCTCGCCGCTGTTCGAGACCTCGGATGCGCTGGAACAGGGGCCGCGCATCATCGACGAGGCGTTGCGTAGCCCGCATTTCCGCGACTATCTCAAGCAGCACGGCCGGCTCTGCATCCAGTTCGGCTATTCCGATTCCGGGCGCTATATCGGCCAGGTCGCGGCGACCTTCTGGGTCGAGCGCCTGCGCATCCGCATCTGCGAATTGCTGACGCGCTATGGGCTGAGCGATATCGAGCTGGTGATCTTCGACACCCATGGCGAGTCGGCAGGGCGCGGCGCGCATCCGCGCAGCCTCAGTGATCGCCTGGCCTATCTCGATCCGGCTTTCGCGCGGCAGGCCTTCAAGCGGGCGGGCGTCGCGACGGTGCGCGAGACGAGCTTCCAGGGCAGCGACGGCTATCTGCTCTTCGGCACGCGGCAGATCGCGGCGGCGACCGTCGGGCGTATCGCCGAGGCCGTCTTCGGCGAAGGCGAGGATGCAGCCGCCGACCCGATCTATCAGGAGCCGGATTTCGCCTCGGAGTTCTTTCAGACCGTGCGCGAGGAGATGACCGCGCTTGTCGATGATCCCGGCTATGCCGCGCTGATCGGCACCTTCGGTCCCTCGCTGCTCGACAAGACCGGCTCGCGCCCGGCGGCGCGACAGAGCGACGCCGGCGGCCCCTCGCGCATCCGCCATCCGCGCGAACTGCGCGCCATCCCCAACAACGCGATTCTGCAGCAGCTCGGCTGGCTCGCCAACAGCGTGCATGGTCTCGGCCAGGCGGCCGGGCGCGCGCCCGACCTGTTTCGTGCCATGCGCGAGCGCTCCGACCGCTTCGAGCGCGCCTATAGCCTGGCCAGCCATGCGATGGCCAACAGCGATCTCGACGTGCTGCGCGCCTATCTCGACACGCTCGACCCCGGCAACTGGTTCGACCGCGCGCGCCGTACAACGCGCGCGGGGCGGCGCGACGAATTGCTCGCGGTCGCCGACGCGCTGGCGCGACTCGAACTCGCGCCTGCGCTCAGGCGCCTGTTCTGGCGGCTCTCATCGGACTGGCTGAAGCTACAGACGGTGGCGGGCGACACGCCGCGCATGTCGGTCAGGCTGGTTGCGCTGCATGCGCTGCGGCTGGCGGTGATGCACCGGATCTGGCTTTCGGCCGCGCATATCCCGGATTTCCGGCCCCATGCCGGCTTGACGCGCGAGGCCTTGATCGAGCGCATCCTGCGGCTCGACATCCCGGCCTCGCTGCTCCTGCTCGGCGAGATCTTTCCGCTCAATCCCGATCCGACGATCGGACTGGATTTCGGCGAGCCGCCGGGACCGCGCGAAGGCGGGACCTATGAAGCGCTGCACCGCGACGTCTTCGCGCCGATGCGAGCCTGCTTCGACCTGCTGCGCGAAATCTCGGGCGCGATCCAGCACGAGATCGGGGCGTTCGGCTAGAGCATTTTCGAGCGAAGTGGATACCGGGTCGCGTGAAGAAAATGCAATAAAACAATAGGTTAGAGCATTTCCGCGATTCGAAGAAGTGCGGAAGTACTCTAGAGGCCTGCAAGACCGGGTGCGGCGCCCTGCCGGGATTGGCCGGGCGGCTTGGTCCGAAGCTTCGCATGGCGCCCCGAGGCGGTAATCGTCACCATGTCGCGTTTCGCCAAGGCGGCGATCGAGCCTTCCTTGAAGAACGGACCGAAGCGATCATGCGCCCAGCCGCGACGAAAGCGCTGAAGCGGAGCCTGCGCCATGGCGCAAAGGAGGCGCCGTTGCACCGAAGACAGTTGCGATGACCCGACCGGCGCGCTGCAGTTGTCCTGTATTCCGGTGATGTGCTGCACGATAAACGCCTCCAAATCCACGCATAGGTTGCATGGGGCTGAAGAGGCGAACATTGATCTGGAGCAACATTTGCGGCGGGTCCGCCGTATTTCCGGGCGCTGCGGCCGATGGTCTGCGCCTCTGTGGCCCATGCCGGCTTGATGCGCGAGGCCCTGATCGAGCGCATCCTGCGGCTCGACATCCTGGCCTCGCTGCTCCTGGGCTTTCAGGCCTGGATCACGCCGCCCGATCGAGCTCGACCACGACCGCAGTGTATTCCGGCGGGTGCGGGGCGAGCTTGGTCCGGGCGTCGTCGATCCAGCTGGCGAGCTTGATCACTTGCCCCAGGCCGGCGCTTTCGTCGTCGGGCTTGGCCGGCTCGATGATGGTGAGTCCGCCGGCGTCGAAGAAGAACGTATGATCGCCGAACACATCGCTGAGCTGGTCCGTGATCGGGTGGTTCTCCGGCAGGGCCTGGGTGCTCGGGACTTGGGCGTTCAACTGGTTCAGGGCGTGGTCGATACGCGCTTCGGTCAGCTTCATGATCCTGTCCTTTCGTTCGGGGGTAGGTGACGAGCGCGCGGCGCACGCTCGTCGGCCGGTTCCATGGTCCGATCAGACACGGTTTCGATCAGACCTGGTTCCGACGAGACCTGGTTCCGACAAGACCTGGTTCCGGTCAGACCTGTTCCTCGGCGACCAGGGTCAATTCACCGTCATCGTCGATGGCGGCGGCGATCACTTGCGCCGAACTGAGGCCCTTGGCTTTCAGCGCCGAGGAGGCCATCGGCATCGCATCGATCGCCCGGCGCAACTCCTGCAATTCATCCTGGCTGGTCTGCGAGGCGAGCGCATTGACCTGCGCCCGCAGCTCCGGCGACAGATGGCCCTTGTCGAGCACGGTCACGCTCTTGACGCCCGGAGCGGATTGGTTGCCGGGAGCCTGCGGCCGAGTCGGGGCGGGCGGATCCTGTTGGGCGCGGGCAATGCCGCTGGCGGCGAAGGCGAGCGGCAGGCAAATGGCGATTATCGTCAGCTTACGCATGATCTCTCCTTTCCATGAGGGTCTGGAGCGGGAGCGGCATCTCCCGATAACGACGAGACGCTAGCGGCCAAATCTGGTCAGCATCTGTCGTTCGTCTGGCCGTTCGGTGAAACCAATGCGACGGAAGTGTGAGCAGGCGGATGGCGTCGTCGTCTCCATTGAAACCCGGCCACCTCCCACTGCAGCATCAGACCGAACATCGTATTGGGTCTGATGCTGCAGTGCGTTGATCTTGCATCGGCTTGTCCCGAAAACCGGTTCCCACTTTTCGGGTCGATGCTCTAGGTTGAGAGCAAGAAGACGAGCCAGCCGGGAGAAGCAGCAAATGGCCGCCACGGAATTCGACGCGCCCGCGGCGCGGATCACGCTGTTCCGTGCGCTGATCCAGGCGAGCACTCGCCACGGCCGGGCCCGTATCGCGCTGGAGGATCCCGAGCGCCAGCCGATCAGCTTCGGGCGGCTCGTGCTGGGCTCGCTGGTGCTGGGGCGCAAGCTCGCAGGCGTCACGCAAGCCGGCGAACGCGTCGGCCTGCTGCTGCCCAATATGCAGGGCATGGCGGTGACGCTGTTCGGGCTCTCCGCCTTCGGCCGCGTGCCGGCGCTGCTGAACTTCACCGCAGGCGTGAAGAATCTGCGGGCGGCGGCCGAGCTTGCCGGGCTCAAGACCATCATCACCTCGCGCCGCTTCATCGACCAGGCCAAGCTCGACGACGAGGTCGCGGCCTTGGGCGAGGGCCGGCGTGTGATCTATCTTGAGGAGGTCCGCAAGCAGATCACCAGCCTCGACAAGGCTTATGGCGCGCTGCTCAGCCTGGCGCCCGGGCTGGCGCATCGCGCTTACGAGGCCAAGCCGGACGATGCGGCGGTGGTGCTGTTCACCTCGGGCACGGAAGGCAAGCCGAAGGGCGTCGTGCTCTCCCATGCCAATCTGGTCTCGAACGCCCGCCAGATCTTCCAGCTCGCAGCCGGCTTCCTGTCCGAGCGCGACATCGTCATGAACCCGCTGCCGGCCTTCCATTCCTTCGGGCTGACCGCGGGGCTCCTGATGCCGCTGCTGCAGGGCATGAAGGTCGTGCTCTATCCGAGCCCGCTGCACTACAAGCAGGTCCCCAAGCTGATCGGCGAGATGGGCTGCAGCTTCCTGTTCGCGACCGACACCTTCCTGCAAGGCTATGCGCGCGCAGCCGATCCCGACGATCTGAAGAGCGTGCGCTATGTCGTTGCCGGAGCCGAGCGGGTGAAGCCCGAGACGCGCCGGATGTGGGAGCCTTACGGCACCACGATCCTGGAAGGCTATGGCTGCACCGAATGCTCGCCCGTGCTCGCCTGCAACACGCCCGTCGCCACGCGCGAGGGCAGCGTCGGGCGTTTGCTGCCGGGCATCGAGGCGAGGCTCGATCCGGTCGAGGGCATCACCGAGGGCGGCAAGCTTTGCGTGCGGGGCCCGAACGTCATGGCCGGCTATCTCAGCGCCGAGGAGCCGGGCAAGATCGTGCCACCGGAAGGCGGCTGGCACGACACCGGCGACATCGTCGCGATCGATGACGGCTTCGTGGTGATCAAGGGCCGGGCCAAGCGCTTCGCCAAGCTCGGCGGCGAGATGGTCTCGCTTGCTGCCGTCGAGGCGATGATTGCGGGACTATGGCCGGAGCAGAACCATGTCGTGGTGGCGCTGCCCGATGCGCGCAAGGGCGAGCAGCTCGTCCTCGTCACCGAAAAGCCCGATGCCGAGAAGCGCGCCTTGCTGGACGAGGCGAAGGCGCAGGGCTTTCCCGAATTATGGGTGCCGCGCGCGATCCTGGTGACCAACTCCATTCCGGTGCTCGGCAACGGCAAGATCGACTATGGCGCGACGCGCGAGCTCGCGGCCTCGCGCCGTTCGCTGCTGTGAAGCCACAATCTTGGCTATGGTGCGCCGCATGATCACGGTTTCCGCATCCTCGCTCCTCGCCACGATCCGCATCGCAGCGCTTGCCCCGGCGCTCTATCTGGGTTCGCCCGCCGATCTCGCGGCGCAAGGCAAGAGCGTGATCCAAGGCAAGAATGCGATTTATGAGCGGCGCGACGAATGCGTCGAGGCCGGCCTGCTGAGCGCCGCGCAATGCGAGTTCGCCTATCGCAATGCCCGCGCCGAATTCGAGCAGAAGGCGCCGCGCTATGCCTCGCGCGCGTCCTGCGAGCAGGTCCATAAGCGCTGCGGCGCGCAATTGGTCGCGACCGGCGGCTGGGATACGCTCGGGCGCGGCGGAGCGACCTATGTGCCGCGCTTCAGCGGCGTGCGCCTGACCGGGGAGGGGGCTGCCTTGCGGGCCTTGCCGGTGGTCGAGGGCTCCGGGCGGATCGCCTTCGCCGGGCGTTCGGTGACGGAGCTGCAGGACAAGGTGGCGGGCCGGCAAAACGTGTCCGGGCCGACCGAGGCGCGGAGCAGCCGGCATGGCCACCAGACGCAAGCCGCAGGACCTTACGTGAAACGCGGCGACCGTGACGACACGGTGCGGGTGCCGATGGAGCAGAAGAGCATCGGCTCCAATGTCGCACCGGGCCTCTATGTCGATCCTGACGGCGTCGAATGGTACAAGCCCGCCCGCCGGCATTGATCGGCTTGCGCCGAAGCGCTTGGAGCGGCTTGCGCCGGGAGCCCGCGCCCGCTACCCCTGCGGGCAGGCGGACGTGGCGAAACTGGTAGACGCAAGAGACTTAAAATCTCTCGGCCCGAAAGGCTGTGCGGGTTCGATCCCCGCCGTCCGCACCACAGTGCCGGTACCAAGCCTGCCTTCAATCGTCGGCATCGTCCTCGCGCAATGCGAAGGCGATCGTGGCCTGCCGGCGGTAGCCGATCAGGCGCAGTCAGGGCCGCAGGTCGTCCCGGCGCGTGGTCTCAAAAGCCTCCAGCGTTTCACGGCTCCAGGTGAGCTGGCTGGACCTCGTGCATAGCTTCTCAAAATTCAACCACTGATTGAACTAATGAATCGACTCGTCCCGTAGTCTATGCTTCCTTTTGGGAAGAGGTGGCGATGGGTAAGAATTCGAATAAAACAACCGTCTCACTGAAGGCGTTATCTCTCACGGTCTGCTCATTGCTGACAGGCTGTGCCAGCGCTGGCCTGAACTACGATGATCTGCCAGCGGGCAGATTCACCGGATCGCTCGTGGTGATCTGGGTGGGGGAAGGAGACTCCTCCGGCGATGGCAGGTTCCTGTACGTCCCCGACCCGAGAGATCCCCTCACCTTTATAAGGCGTGATACCGGAGTTCCCGGCGCGGCCGTCCGTCCCGGCGTCATGTACACCGATGGTGGCTCGATCCCGAAACTCGCACAGGCTTTCCGAGGGTTCTCGCCTTGGGGATATGCGCCCGCCTACATGATCCATGACTGGCTGTTCGTCGCCCAGCACTGCGTGAGGGACGGTCATACCGATCCGAAATATCAGAAGCTTAAAGACGTGACCTTCCCGGACTCCGCCAAGATCATCGGTGAAGCGATCCGAGCTTTGGTCGCATCCCGTCGGGTCGGGAGGGACGATACCGCAGCCAGCCTGATCACGACGGCCGTCGGCACCGAATTTGCGCGACAACTCTGGAACGAGGACGGGGCCTGCGCCCGATCCCTCGTCGATGCCAAAGACCTGGCCCTCGCCGAGCGGATTGTTCCGGGATCGACAGGCGTCCGGTTCGATCGCGCTCAGCCGAACGTAGCGGTTGGGAACGCCCGCATCCTCACACGGATATCGTTTTGATGGTTCGCTTTTGAAGCAAGAGGGAGAGAACGATGGCCTTCGTGGTGGCATGGAAGTCTGATGATAAGGAAATCACTTACCGCGATCAGAACGGTAAGACCTTTATCAAGAGGAGAGGCAGTCGCGCCTGGCGCAACAACAATCCCGGCAACATCATCGATAGTCCTTTCGCCGATAGTCATGGAGCGATCGGCGACGACACCCGGATGGCCATCTTCCCGGATGAAAGTGTCGGCCGCGCCGCCATCATCTCGCTGCTCACAGGGGCGAAATACAAGAATCTGTCGATCCGGGACGCGATGTATCGCTACGCTCCACCGTCGGACGACAACGACACCGAGGCTTACATCGCGGCAATCGTCAAAGCTGTCGGCGTTCCCGCCAAAACGGTCATCGCTGATCTCTCTGACGCGGAGCTCGATCTCTTTGCCAACGCCATCAAAAAACATGAGGGTTGGACGGTTGGAGAGGCCATCGGAGACGGCGTCGCTGCAGCTCCTGACGCACCCGCTCCCACCGGGCTCGATCCGAGGGTCCAAAAACTTATCGAGATCGGCACAGATACCAAGCGTTGCGAGGAATTGCGCTATGCTGGCCGCAAGGCGATGGTGGCTATCTACGGCCAGATAACCGCTAAGAATGCGTGCGCCGCGACCCTGTGGGTGTTTCTGCAGGAAGCTGGCTTCCCTCTCAAGAAGATCGAGTATGGCGCGGGCAATCTCGCAAAATATATCGAGAAGACGTTGAAATGGCGAAGGGTTCAAGTTGGCCAGCAACAGCCGGGCGACGTGGCGGTCTGCCGGGATGATGATCCCGATCCGCCCGGAGCTGACCACATCTTCTTCCTCACGAAGCGCGTGAACGCCGATGAAATGATGATCGTCGATAATCAGGAGAGCTTCGCGCCGCATACGCGCTTTGCGTCGGGATATGGCGGCAAGACCCCCGTGGAGTATTTCCTGACTTTGAGATCAGAGCGGGCGTCGGATACCCGAATGTCTCTGAAGGTCGATTTGGCGGACGGCGATCTTGAGGTCGATTCCACTGTCGTGACCGAAGATCAGGATACCAACGATCTCGTTGTTCGCTTCACTCCCGATGGCAGATCTCTAGAGTAGTCGATACCACTTCCTGTCAGGCTGCCCGTCTATAGACCACGACCAACAGATCGCCGAAGAGAACCGGAAGGCGCGCCACGTATTCCGCGATCTCGAGCCGTCGCGAATGACCTCGCTTTCGGTGGCGTATTCGCCGGATTTCACCTTGGATTCGACCATCTGAGCCATTTCAAGGGGCAGTGTGATGCTGAGCGATTGTGTCGTTCGCATGGAACGTCATCCTGTTGCTCGCAGTGGAACGCAGCACGGCGCACGATTAAATCCTATCGACGCGAGATGGCCGGCAAGGCTGCGCTACAGCTTCCGAAACACCACGCTCAGATTATTCGCCGGCATCTCGATGATCTCTGGCATTGAGAAGCCGGCTTCCCCTGCCAATGCCGCGACCTCATCGAGATCGCGCAGGCCCCAGTCCGGGTTGCGGTTGCGCAGGCTCGCGTCGAAGGCGGCGTTGCTGGGCTCGAGCATGCGGCCGGGGCGCCGATAGGGGCCGTAGAGATAGAGCGGTGCGCCGGCTTTCAGGATGCGCCCGGCCTGGCGGATCAGGCCCTGCGTCGCCGCCCAGGGCGCGATATGGATCATGTTGATGCACAGGATCGCATCGGCATGCGCGACCGGCCAGTCGTCGGCCACCGCGTCGATCAGCAAGGGCGGGCGGATATTCTGCGCGCCTTGCGTCCAGGCCTTGATGCTCTCCAACGCCTCACGCGAGGGGTCGCTGGGCTGGAAGGCGAGGCCGGGCAGGGCGCTGGCGAAATGCAGCGCATGCTCGCCCGAGCCACTGGCGATCTCCAATACGAGCCCGGCCGCAGGCAGCACGTCGCGCAGCACGGCAAGGATCGCGTCGCGATTGCGCTGCGTGGCAGGCGCGAAGAGGCGCTGGTCACTGGGCGTTGTTTCGCTCGCGGCCGGCTGCCACGGTCCGCTTGTCCTACTCGTCATGCCTGTCCTGCCTTTCGACCGGGTCTTGCGATCACAGGGTCTTGCAAATCACTGGGCCTTGTGAATCTTTGCTGCGACCCATCGCCACGCAATCGCGATACGCTATAAGGGCTTTTGAAGCAGGCCGCTGACGAGTGCGGCTTTGCATGGCGCGGGCTGGTTTTGTTAACCGAGGTATTGATCGTCGTGGCATTGACCGTGATCAACGGTCTTCTGTCCATGTCCGAATTGGCCGTCGTCTCATCCCGTCCAGCCAGGCTCAAGGTTCTCAGTGATCAAGGCAATAAGGGCGCGGCTATCGCGATCCGCCTGACCGAGAATCCGGGCCGCTTCCTCTCGACCGTCCAGATCGGCATCACGCTGGTGGGCGTGCTCTCGGGCGCCTTCTCGGGCGCGACCCTGGGCGCGCGGCTGGCCGACTGGCTGGCGGAGCAGGGCCTGTCGCGCACGGCCTCGGATGGGCTTGGCGTCGGTGCGGTGGTGGTGGCGATCACCTATCTCTCGCTGATCCTGGGTGAACTGGTGCCCAAGCAGATCGCCTTGCGCGATCCCGAGCGTGTCGCCGCGCGCGCCGCGCCCGCCATGCTGTTCCTCTCCAAGATCGGCGCGCCCTTGGTCTTCCTGCTCGATCTATCGGGGCGCGCCGTGCTGAGCCTGCTCGGCCAAAAGGGCGAGCCGGAGGAGAAGGTCACCGAGGAAGAGGTCCGCACCATCATTGCCGAGGCGGAGACGGCCGGCGTGCTGGAGCGCGACGAGCGCGAGATGATCTCGGGCGTGATGCGCCTCGCCGATCGTTCAGCGCGCGCGCTGATGACGCCGCGGCGTGAGGTCGAGGTGGTCGATCTTGCCGACAACGTCGACGAGATCCGGGCCCAGTTGCGCGCGACGCGCCGCTCGCGGCTGCCGGTCCAGGACGGCGAACCGGACTCGATCATCGGCGTCGTCATCGTCAAGGATGTGATCGATCTGCTCTCGGACGGCGCGGCGCATGATCTGCGCCAGCTCGTCGACGAGGCTCCGGTGGTGATGGACACGGCCAATGCGCTGCGGATCCTGCGCGATATCCGCGCCTCGAAGGTGCATATGGCGCTGGTCTTCGACGAGTACGGGCATTTCGAGGGCATCATCACGCCCGGCGATGTGCTGGAGGCGATCATCGGCGCCTTCCAGGAGGAGGAGGAGAGCGAGCCGCCGATCGTGACGCGCGCCGACGGTTCCTTTCTCGTCGCCGGCTGGATGCAGGTCGACGAGTTCTCGCATGAGCTCGGCATCCATATCCCGCGCGACGCCGATTTCCAGACGGTGGCGGGCTTCATCCTAGCTGAGCTCAACCATCTCCCCAATGTCGGCGAATCGTTTGATCGCGGCCACTGGCGCTATGAGGTGGTCGATCTCGATGGGCGCCGGATCGACAAGGTGCTGGTCAGCCGGATCGAGTGAGACGGGCGTTGACGACGCTCGCGGCGTCGTGGTCTAAAGTCCCCAAGGGGTTCACCGCGACGACCCCGTGAGGCTTCGGCCCAAGGTTCGCGTCCAGATTCCTTTCTTCAGGATGGACGCCATGTCTTCCAACATCGAGATCAGCACTGCCCAATTGTCCCGGCTCGTCGGCTTGCCCGACGCTCCGGTGCTCATCGACGTTCGCATTCCACAGGATTTCGACGCCGACCCGCGCTTGCTGCCGGCCTCCGAACGGCGCAGCCACACGGATGTGGCCGCCTGGGCCCGGAGCTATGCCGGCCGGCGCGTCGTGGTCTCCTGCCAGCGTGGTCTCAAGCTCAGCGAGGGCGTCGCCGCCTGGCTGAGGCATGAGGGCGTCGAGGCCGAAAACCTCGCGGGCGGGTTCGAGGCCTGGCGCGATGCCGGCGGGATGCTGGTGGCGCCGGCCAAGATCCCGCCGCGCAATGCCGCCGGCAATACCGTCTGGGTGACGCGGACCCGGCCCAAGGTCGACCGCATCGCCTGTCCCTGGCTGATCCGGCGCTTCGTCGACCGCGATGCGGTCTTCCTGTTCGTCTCGCCGTCGGAGGTTGCTGACGTGGCTGATCGTTTCGGCGGGACGCCCTTCGATATCGACGGCGTGTTCTGGAGCCATCGTGGCGCGCGTTGCAGCTTCGACGTCATGATCGAGGAGTTCGGCCTGTCGAGCCCGCCGCTCGACAGACTGGCGACGATCGTGCGGGCGGCCGATACGGCGGAGCTCGATCTCGCGCCGCAAGCGGCGGGGCTGCTCGCGGCCTCGCTGGGCCTGTCGCGCATGTTCAAGGATGATCTCGCGCAATTGGAGGCCGGCATGCTGCTTTACGACGCGTTCTATCGCTGGTGCCGCGATGCGAGCGAGGAAAGCCATAACTGGCCCGCAAGCTCGGCCAAGATCTGAGGTGCGGCGATGACGATCGCGACGACAACCGCTTCGGTCGAAGCAACGCCTGCCATGCCGGCGCTCTCGGAAGCCACCCGTGTCTGGGCGAAGATCGGCCTGCTGTCATTTGGCGGGCCGGCCGGGCAGATCGCCCTGATGCATAAGGAGCTGGTCGAGGAGCGGCGCTGGATCGGCGAACAGCGTTTCCTGCATGCGCTCAATTACTGCATGCTCCTGCCGGGACCGGAGGCGCAGCAGCTTGCCGTCTATATCGGCTGGCTGATGCATCGCACGCTTGGCGGGCTCATCGCCGGCCTGCTGTTCATCATCCCCGGCGCGCTGGTCATGCTCGGGCTCAGCACGCTCTATGTGCTCTATCGGCAGGTTCCGCTCGTCGACGGGATCTTCTTCGGGGTGAAGGCCGCGGTGCTTGCCGTGGTGATCGAGGCGGGCCTGCGGATCAGCCGGCGGGCGCTGAAGAACCGCGCCATGGTAGCGGTGGCGATCGCAGCCTTTATCGCGATCTTCCTGTTCAAGACGCCGTTTCCGCTGATCATCCTGGCGGCCGGGCTGATCGGCTGGCTCGGCCATCGCGTTAGGCCCGATCTGTTCGGAGCTGGCGCGGGGCATGGCGCGGCGGGGCCCGATGTCGTCGGGCTGGTCGACCAGATGTTCGCGCGCGGCGAGATGGCGCATGTGCGCCCGTCAGCAGGAAAGGCGCTGCGGGTCCTGGCCATCTGGCTGCCGCTCTGGCTCGGGCCGGTGCTCCTGCTCTGGCTGATGACGGGGGGGGCGAGCGTCTGGACGCATCTGGGGACGTTCTTCAGCACCATGGCTGTCGTCACCTTCGGCGGCGCCTATGCGGTGCTGGCCTATGTCGCACAGGCGGCGGTCGAGACCTATCACTGGCTCGTCGCCGGCGAGATGGTCGATGGGCTCGGCCTCGCCGAGACGACGCCCGGTCCCTTGATCCTGGTGCTGCAATTCGTCGGCTTCCTCGCCGGATTCCGTGCACCGGGCAGCCTGCCGCCGCTGCTCGCGGGCGGGCTGGGGGCGCTCTTGACGCTCTGGGTCACCTTCGCGCCTTGCTTCCTGTGGATCTTCCTGGGCGCGCCCTATGTCGAGGCGCTACGCGGCAACAAGGCGCTGTCGGCGGCGCTGAGCACGATCACGGCTGCTGTCGTCGGCGTAATCATGAACCTCGCGCTCTGGTTCGGCCTGCATGTCCTGTTCAGGGAGGTACGCCGGATCGAGCTGCTGTTCGCCAGCCCCGACTGGCCCGTGCTGGCTTCGCTGGACTGGCGCGCGGCGCTGCTGTCGGCTGCCGCGATGGTCGCAATGCTGCGCTTCAAGACCGGGATGATCCCGACGCTCGCGGCCTGCGCCGCGGCAGGCATGGTGCTGACGCGGCTTCCGGCCTGACCCCCGCGCCGCGTTTCAGCGGCGCGGCGGCTCACCGGGCTCGATGATGCGGTACTCGGCGTCGATGACGTCGACGCGCTCAGCCGGCCGTCTCTGCGCGGCGAAGGGATCGGGCCGGGCGAAGCCGGCCGCCTTCAGCCGGTTGCGCAAGCGCCATGCGGCGACCGCACCGACGATCATGACGACCGGGATCAGGATCAGCGCGAGGCTGGCTGCGAGCAGGAACAGGGTTACGCCGACAATCAGGCTCGCCGCCATGGCAAGCCATGTCATCCAACGCGGCCCGCGCTGGGCGCGGCCGCCGAGCTGTTCGTGGAGATTGACGCGGATCATCTAGCCCTCGTCCAATGGATCGAGGACGATAGATAGGGATGAAATGCGGCGAAGACGAGAGCGGTGCGCCCGTTTGAAGCGGATGATTCTGATGAATTCATGCCGAAAGCTGTAATCATTCCGTTCCATCGGGAGATTCCGGTCAAGTCGCCGACCTTCTCCCGCTCACTCGTAATTCTGCGACAGATATCATAAAGTGATATAAAGCGCTATGAACGAGGAGGCTGGACATGGCTTCAAGCTATACGCTTGGCTCCCATTATGAGAGCTTTATCAAGGAGATGGTCGAAAGCGGCCGCTACTCCACAGCCAGCGAGGTGATGCGCGACAGCCTGCGGTTGATGGAAGAGCGCGAGCAGATGCGGTCTGCCAAGCTGGAGGCGTTGCGCCAGCTTGTCCGCGAGGGCCTGGATAGCGGGCCAAGCGAAGACCACGACATGGATGACATTCTCGCGACTGCCCGCAGGGAGCGTCAGCGCGAAAAAGCCGGCCGCGCGAATGGCAAATAGGGCGCGACGCCTTCCAGCCGCGCGCCGGGACCTGATCGGGATCTGGCGTTTCATCGCAGACGACAACGAAGCTGCCGCCGACCGGCTGCTGGCGCGGATCGAGCAGTCGATCGTCATGCTCCGTGAACACCCCTTTGCGGGGCGCGACCGGCCAGAACTGGCGATGAATATTCGCAGCTTCCCTATCGGCAACTATGTGCTGTTTTACCGGCCGCTCGCCGATGGGATCGAGCTGGTTCGGGTGCTGAGCAGCTACCAGGATATCCAGCCCGAAGACGTCGAGTGAGCGTCGCTGCCCAGAGAGGGCAGTTCGGCCGTCTCAGTCGAGCTCAGGCCGGGGCGCGCCAGTCATAAAGCCAGTCGTAGCGCCGGCGCATGCCGTCGGGGCCGAGTCGCCGCATCATCAGGTCGCGGCCAAAACTCCAGGGCCGGCCGAGATGGTAGGCGCGGCCATTGCTGCGGCTGGTCGCCTGGACGCGGGCGACGCGCTCAGTGCGCGCCTTGGCATAGGCCGCCATCGCAGCCGGCACGCCGGAGGCGCCGTCGCGCTCCAGATGCGTCGCCAGTTCATGCGCCAGCACGGCCGCGTCCTCGATCGCCAGCGCCGCGCCCTGGGCGAAGAAGGGCAGCACGGGATGGGCGGCGTCGCCGAGCAGCGCGATCCGGCCCTGCGCCATCGCGGCCGGGGTTCTGTCGAACAGCGACCAGACCTGCCATTGGCCGGCCGCGCCGGCGAGGCGGTGGAGATCGGGAGCGGCGCCAGCGAGATGGCTCGCCAGCAGGCCGGCATCGCCTTCGCGGCTCCAGCCTTCGCGGGCCTCCTTGGCTTCCCGGACGACGACGAGATTGATCTCGCGCCCGTTCGCGACCGGATAATGCACGGCATGACGGCCTGTACCGAGATGGAGCGTGATTTCGGCTGCGGGCTTGTCGCTGCCGGCCGGGACAACGGTGCGCCAGGCCTCGAAGCCGGTGAAGGCGGGTGGCGCGGCGTCGCCGCTGAGTTCTCTGAGCCGGGACCAGAGCCCGTCCGCGCCGACCGCGCCGAGCGCCTGCACGGTCTCGATCTGCCCGGCATCGCTGACCAGGGTCGCATTGATGCCGTCCTGGGTCTGGGCGATCTCCTGCAGGCCTCGGCCGACGACGAGGCGGATATTGGGGAGCTGGCGGGCGGCGTCGAGCAGCAGCATGTGCAGATCGGAGCGCTTCAGCACACGAAAGGGCGTTTCCGCGGATGCGACCGCCATCGGCATGCCGGCGATCTCGGCCCCGTTCCGCCAGCGCCGGATGACGAGCCTGTCGACCGTGACACCGACGCGCTTCAGCGCGAAGCCGAGATCGAGCGCTGCGAGCACGCGCCCGGCATTGGGCGATAATTGCAGGCCGGCGCCGGTCTCGCCGAAGCCGGTGCGCTTCTCAGCCAGCGTCACCGCGATGCCGCGCCGGGCGAGCGCGATGGCGGCCGTCAGACCGCCGATCCCGGCGCCGGCGATCAGGATATGGGGAGTTGGCACGGGATATCCGGCTGAAAATGTGTGGGTAGGCGGACCGAAACGTCAGTCCTTGTCGTTGCTGCCGTCGCGATCGGGCGGCAGGTCCGGGCGGGGCGAACCCGGCTCGGCCCAGCTGCGGGCATAGGGCTCGGCCTTGCCACCGAGGCGCGGCGCGGTCTCCTGAGACACTGATTGGCAACCGGCGAGAACCGTCGCCGCCAATAGAACCGCGCCGGTGACCGTGCGAATCAGGCTCATCGTCATGCGGCCTGCGAGGTCTCGTGATGCGCGCATTCAGGCGGCGTGCAGGCGCCGCCCTTCAGCGACGGATCATATTTGAACAGCGTCGAGCAATAGGGGCAGACGATCTCATGGTCGGAGCCCATGTCGAGGAAGACATGGGGATGGTCGAAGGGCGGCTTGGCGCCGATACACATGAACTCATGCGCGCCGACATGGATCACAGCCACGCCGGAATCATTGTGAAAATGCGGAATGCCCGTCTCGGCCATGATCGTCGCTCTGCGAATGGGATGTCGTGCTGCGAATGGAATATCTTGCAGTGATGCTGGCGCGCAAACTAGCGCGCGTCGCCTGCCCGCGCCAGTGCGCGATTGCCTCAGGGTGATGCTTGAGGGCGATTCTTGCCGGTGTTGCGGGATCAGCGAAAGCAAGCCTCGGCGAGAGCCGAGACGCGGCTGCGCTCCTCCGGGCTGAGCGCATTCTCGAGCACTTTTCGCCAGAGATCCTCGCGCTTGATGGCGTCGACCGTGCAGCCGCAGCGCGCCCGGCAGGCGCCGGCGTCGTGCGCTCCTTGCATGCAGCTACGCTCGCAGGACTGCATGAAGGGCTTTTCGTCCAAGGGCCGCGCGATCACAAACTGCGTCGCCAGCATCAGCACGCCGATGAAGAGCGGCTGATGCACGAGATAGACCAGCAGGCTGTTGCGGCCGCCCCAGGCGACGACCCGCGCGGGCAAAGCTCGCGGCTGCCAGCCGGCGAGGCGCGATTGGGCGAGACGCGGCAGCGCCAGCCTCGCCAACACGATCCCGGTCAGAACCCAGCCGAACCAAGGAAAGAGCGGCACGAAATCGGCGCTGGCTGGAACCTCCCGGGCCAGTCCAAGCCAGAGCAGCCATGACTGGTCGAGGACGGGATGGGCGAGATACGGCACGGCGAAGACGAAGAGCGCGGCCAGCGCGACGGCAAGTGTCGGCAGCCATAGGAAGGGCAGGGCGATGACGCTCGCCAGCGCGACCTGATGCAGGATGCCGAAGAAGATGAAGCTGTCGGGCATGGCGAACCAGGTGCCGACCGTCACCAGCGCGGCCGCGCCTGCGACCATGGCGAGGCGCTTCAGATAGGCTTGGCGGTTTAGATAGACTTGGCGGTTCAGCCCGTTGCGGGTCGCCAGCACAAGGCTGACGCCGACCAGCATCAGGAAGCTCGCGGCGATCGAGCGGGCGAACCAGTGCCAGCCCGGCTCGATCGGAGTGTCGACGTCGATCAGCTCGAAATAAGCGAGGTCGTAGGTGAAGTGGAAGACGAACATCGCCAGTAGGGCGAGGCCGCGCGCCAGATCGATGAACGCGAAACGCGGTCGGGCGACGGTCGGTGTCGGGCTGATATCGGCAGTGCTCATATCCGTCTTCATAGGCAAGCGGCGTCAGGCCCGCTACCCAAAGCAGCGGCTGCGTGGCAGGGAGAAGGCAACGCCAACGGCCCAAGCGATCGCGATCATGCAGAGTTTCTCATCCGACGGAGTCAATCTCGCCTATATCGATCTCGCGCCGACGAGCGAGGTTACGCGCAGCGAGACGGTCATGCTCGTCCACGGCTTCGGCTCCAGCCATATGGTCAACTGGGTCAACACCCAATGGACGAAGACCCTGACCCATGCCGGATATCGCGTCGTCGCGCTCGATAATCGCGGCCATGGTCAGAGCGAGAAACTCTATGAGCCGGCCGCCTATTCCTCGCAGATCATGGCCGAGGATGTGCGCCGCCTGATGGACCATCTCGGCGTCTCGCAGGCCGCGGTGATGGGCTATTCGATGGGCGCGCGGATCTCGGCGCATCTGGCGCTGGCGCATCCAGATCGCCTGCGGGCGCTGCTGCTCGGCGGGCTCGGTATCCATCTGGTCGAGGGCGTCGGCCTGCCGCTCGGCATTGCGGATGCCATGGAGGCGCCCTCGCTCGATGTCTTGACCGACCCGATGCAGCGGATGTTCCGCGCCTTCGCCGAGGCGACCAAGAGCGATCTCAGGGCGCTGGCCGCCTGCATCAGGGGCTCGCGCCAGACCTTGACTGCCGCGCAGGTCGGGCAGATCGCGGTGCCGACCCTGGTCAGCGTCGGCACGAAGGACGATGTCGCTGGCTCCGGGCCGGAGCTTGCGGCGCTGATCCCGAATGCCGAAGCGTTCGACATCGAAGGCCGCGACCACAATCTCGCCGTCGGCGACAAGAGCCACAAACAGGCGGTGCTGGATTTTTTGACACGGGTCTGAAAGGGCGGGCCGGTGGGCGGGAAAGCAGAGTCCCTTCAGGGTTTTGTGCCGGGCGGCTGCGGTCTTGATTCAAGCGGGCGCGGGGCCGATCTGACACCTCTGCGCTTTCGCGTTTGGCGGTTCACCACCGCAATGTGTTAGAGTTTGAATTCGTCTTACATCTCCATCGGAGAATGATCATGCCGTCTGGGCGCTCCGTCATAGAAGCACGCGATCCCGCTACCGGGCTCGACCGTGTCGACCCCGTCTGGGCCAGGTTGCGGCGCGAGGCCGAAGCTGCGGTCGCCAGCGAGCCGTCGCTTGCCAGCCTGATCATGGCCTCCGTGCTGAACCAGCCGAGCTTCGAAGCGGCGGTCAGTCACCGCGTCGCGATGCGTCTCGGGCATGTGGCGGTCCCCGCCGATCTGATCGCGCAGGCTTTCGAGGAGGCGCTTATTGCCGATCCGGAGATCAGCCAGGGTATACGGGCCGATGCGCTCGCGGTGATGGACCGCGACCCGGCCTGCTACCGGGTGCTGGAGCCGGTGCTGTTCTTCAAGGGCTTCCACGCCTTGCAGGCGCATCGCCTCGCTCATTGGCTGCACCGGCAGGGGCGGCGCGATTTCGCGCTTTATCTGCAGAGCCGCTCGTCGGAAGTGTTCCAGACCGATATCAACCCGGCCGCGGTGATCGGCAAGGGTATCTTCCTCGACCATGCCACGGGCCTCGTCGTCGGCGAGACCACAGTGATCGAGGACGATGTCTCGATGCTGCAGGACGTGACGCTGGGCGGAACCGGCAAGCAGGGCGGCGACCGCCATCCCAAGATCCGCAAGGGCGTGCTGATCGGCGCCGGCGCCAAGATCCTCGGCAATATCGAGATCGGCCAATGCGCCCGCGTCGCGGCGGGCTCGGTCGTGCTGCAGGCCGTACCGCGCAACAAGACGGTCGCCGGCGTGCCGGCCAAGGTCGTTGGCGAGGCCGGCTGCGCCGAGCCGTCGCGCTCGATGGATCAGATCCTGGCCGGGGATTGCGGCAGCGCGATCTGAGTCGATTGCGCCTGCATTTCGAGCAGGCCGCGCGCGATCTCACGCCGGCTGCCATGCGCGCTTGCTTGTGAATTCAGGATGAGCGCCAGCGCGTCGCCGGTCGGCATCGCGTCCGTGAAGGGGGCGATGAGCCTGCCGTCGCGCAGATGCGGCGCGATCAGGCTCATCCGGCCCATCAGCACGCCGGAGCCCGAGAGCGCGGCGTCGAGCGCCAGGCTGTAGAGCGAGAAGGAGGGGCCGCGGGTCGGGTCGATCGTCCCGATGCACCCGGTGAAGGCGAGCCAGCGCCGCCAATCCTCCCGCCAGACAGCGTCATGCAGCAAGGTCGCGCGCGCCAGATCACCGACGCTTGTGAGCGTGTGCGCGAGTGCCGGCGCGCAGACCGGCAGGATCATGTCCGGGCCCAGTGTCAGCGCATCGACGGGGCACGCCTCGGGGCCGAGATAAAACAGCGCCAGATCATGCGGCTCGCGGCGTGGATCCGGCGGCTGCTCCATCGCCGAGACCGAGATCTGCAGTCCGGGAAACGCCGCCTGCAGCGCGGGCAGGCGCGGCGAGAGCCAGAGCTGGGCGATGCAGGGCAGGGCGGCGATGGTCAGTGCGCGGCCTTCATGCCCGGCGCGCAAATCCTGCATCGCCTGTCCCAGCGTGTCGAAGCCGCGCGTCAGCTTGGGCAGGGCGTTGCGCGCGCCCTCCGTCAGCTCCACGCCCTGGGCGAGGCGGCGAAACAGGGGGAAGCCGAGCCATGCCTCCAACTGGCGGATCTGCTGCGTCACTGCGCCGGCCGTGACGCCGAGTTCTTCCGCCGCCTTGACGAAGCTCTCGCAGCGCGCCGCGGCCTCGAAAGCCCGCAAGGCGTTGAGGGAAGGCAGGCGTGGGCGCGGCGGTTTTACGGGCATGACGGGCCATCCCTTAGGCTGAGATTTTCTCTGCCTGCGAGCGAGGATTACTCGTTTGCGCAGCGCCGCGCAAACCGTTCATATTCTTCGTATCAGGCGGGCTCACCGCTAGAGCAGGATGCGAAAAAGTGGGGACCGGTTTTTCGCATTGATCCTGCTCTAACTCTTTGGATGAGAGACGGATTCAGATTTCAGGCGGGATCACTTTGTGATCCCAGCTGAAATCATCCGGCTCTAGGAGGATCGATCGATGACGGCTCTGGGCAGGCGCGACTGGGTTCCGCAAGCGTGCGAGGATTACGTGCTCGGCATCGCCGCCGAGACGGCCGGCCAGTCGCTCGACGCGGTCGCGGCGCGGATCGCGGCGCTGACGGTCGAGAACCGCAACATCCATGAGCGCGACTGCATCAACCTCAACCCCGCGACCAATGTGATGAACCCCAAGGCCGAGGCCGTGCTTGCGGCGGGGCTGGGCGCGCGGCCCTCGCTCGGCTATCCCGGCGACAAATATGAGATGGGGCTGGAGGCGATCGAAAAGATCGAGGTCATTGCCGCCGAGCTCGCCGCCGAGGTCTTCGGCGCGAAATATGCCGAGATCCGCGTGCCCTCGGGCGCCATCGCCAATCTCTATGCCTTCATGGTCGCGGCCAAGCCCGGCGATTGCATCATCGCGCCGCCGGGCACGATCGGCGGCCATGTCACGCATCACGGCGCCGGTGCCGCAGGGCTTTACGGCATCGTTACCCATCCCGCCCCGGTCGATCCGGTGAACTACACCGTCGACCTTGCGCGCCTGCGTGAGGATGCCTTGCGATTGAAGCCCAAGCTGATCTCGATCGGCGGCAGCCTCAACCTCTTCGCCCATCCGATCCGCGAGATCCGCGCGATCGCCGACGAAATCGGCGCGATCGTGCTGTTCGACGCGGCGCATATGTCGGGCATGATTGCCGGGCATGGCTGGCAGCAGCCGCTGGAGGAGGGAGCTCATCTGATGACGATGAGCACCTATAAGAGCCTGGGCGGGCCGCCTTCGGGTCTGATCGTCACCAATGACGCCGAGATCGCCAAGCGGCTCGACGCCATTGCCTATCCCGGCCTGACCGCGAATTTCGACGCGGCGAAATCGGCCTCGCTGGCGATCACCCTGCTTGACTGGAAGGCGCATGGCCGTGCCTACGCGCAGATGATGGTTGAGACGGCCAAGGCACTGGGCGAGGCGCTGGTCGAGCGGCAGGTGCCGGTCTTCGCGCGCGATCGCGGCCTGACGACCTCGCATCAATTCGCGATCGAGGCTCACAGCTATGGCGGCGGCCAGGCGGCCGCCAAGACGCTGCGCGCCATCAACATCCTGAGCTGCGGCATCGGCCTGCCCCTGCCGGAGGTGGCAGGGGACGTGAACGGGCTCAGGCTCGGCACGCCCGAGATCGTTCGCTTCGGCATGACGCCTGCCGACATGCCGGAACTGGCCGGCTATATCACTGAGGGCCTGAGCGGCTCGCGGTCGGCAGACGCGATCGCGAAGGATGTGACGGCGTTCCGCGGGCGGTTCCGCGAGCTGCACTTCATGCGGTGAGGGCTGGCGCTGCCTGCATCCAGGCAGGCTTGACCAGCGGCGGCCGAGCTTTCACAGTCGTCACCATTCCAGGGAGATCCCCGGCAAGGGGCTGAGACACCGCTGGCAGACCGGGGCAACCCGGATAAGCGCGCGGAAATCCTTCGAACCTGATCCGGTTCATACCGGCGGAGGGATGGATTTCCCGGCTTTAAGCCGGCGGCCCGCAAGGCCGCAGATATCCTCGCCCCCCCGTCGCGGCGAGGAGTTTGCGATGAGAGGCCCACCCGACACCAGTTTGCGCCGCCAGCAGGCTCGCCCGCCCGATGTTGCGGCGCCGCCGGCCTCGACGGATGTCGCCATTATCGGTGGCGGCGTGATCGGCCTGATGACCGGCTGGCGATTGCTGCGTGCCGGCCTGCGGGTTGCGCTTTTCGAGCGCGGCACGGTCGGCCAAGGGGCGAGCCTCGCTGCCACCGGAATGCTGGCGGCGGCCGCCGAATTCGAGCCCGGCGGCGAGGAGCATGTCGCGCTCGCCCTGGAGAGCCAGCACCTCTGGCCCGGCTTCGCCGCTGAATTATCGGCCGATGGCGGGCTCGATATCGATTATCGCAGGGATGGCATCCTGATTGTCGCCACGACGCGCGACGAGGTGGCGCGGCTGCGCTTCCGCCAGGAGATGCAGCGGCAGGCCGGGCTTGCGACGCAGTGGCTGGACGGGGCTGCCTGCCGAGGCTTTGAGCCCGGTCTACGCCCCTCCGTCGTGGCCGGTATCCATTGCCCCGGCGATCATCAGGTCGCCCCGGTCAGGGTGATCGCCGCCCTGCGGCAGGCCTTCATCAAACGCGGCGGAATCCTGCTCGAAGGCTTGGCGGCAACGCCCTGGCTGCAAGCCGGGCGCGCCGTGGGCGTCACGACGAAGCAAGGGCCGGTGAAGGCTACGATCATCGTCGCGGCCGGCGGGGCCTGGACCGAGATAGCGGGGCTTTCCCTGCCGTTGCGGCCGCTCAAGGGGCAGTCGCTGGCGCTGGCATGCCCGCCGCACCGGCCGGTCCTTTCGCGCATGGTCTGGACCGACCAGGTCCATCTCGCGCCGAAGAGCGACGGGACGCTGATTGTCGGCGCGACCATGGAGGAGTGCGGCTTCGACGATGCCGTGACGGCCGGCGGCGTCTACGCGCTGCTCGAAGGCGCGCGGCGCATCCTGCCCGGAATCGAGGACCTGCCGATCGCCGCGATCTGGTCGGGCTTCCGCCCCACCAGCGCCGACGACGCGCCGATCCTCGGCGAGACCCGGATTCCAGGCCTGCTCCTCGCCACGGGACATCATCGCAACGGCTATCTGCTGGCCCCTGTCACCGCGGTAGCGATCACGCAACTCGTTACCGAGGGAGGCATCAAAGGGCCTGCCGCGTCCTTCGGACCGGAGCGTTTTTCAGCACAGGAGGCATTGGCATGAAGCTCATCGTCAATGGACGCGATCATGACAGCGCGGCTGAGGATCTGCTGGCGCTATGGCGGGAGCGCACGGTCGAGCTCGATCTGCCGGGCCCCCAGGGCTTCGCCATCGCGTTGAACGGGATGGTGGTGAAGCAGTCACAATGGCAGGTCACGCCTCTGGCGTCCGGTGACCGCGTCGAGATCATTCGCGCTTTTCAAGGAGGCTGAGATGAGTGTCGCGGAACAGCCCTTTACCCTGGCCGGAACGCAACTCGGCTCCCGCCTGCTGATCGGGACGGCCGGTTATCCCAACCAGCGCATCATGGTGGATGCGGTCGCCGCCAGCGGCGCGGAGATCGTGACCCTGTCGCTGCGCCGGATCTCGCTGGCGGGCCATGGCTCTGATACGGCGCAGCTTTTGTCCGGCTACCGCTTCCTGCCCAATACGGCCGGCTGCGAGACGGCGCGTGACGCCGTCCTGACGGCGGAGCTTGCTCGCGAGGCGCTTGGAACCAACTGGATCAAGCTCGAGGTCATCGGCGATCGCGAGACGCTCTATCCCGATGTCGGGGAGCTGCTGGAGGCGACGCGCCAGCTCGTCGAGATGGGCTTCGTCGTGCTGCCCTATTGCAATGACGATCCGGTGGTTTGCGCGCGCCTGGCCGATCTCGGAGCCGCTGCCGTGATGCCGATGGGCTCGCTGATCGGCTCCGGCATGGGCGTCGCCAACCCCGCCAATCTCGAATTGATCTGCGCGCGCTCGGCCGTTCCCGTGATCGTCGATGCCGGGTTGGGCACGGCGTCGGATGCCGCCATCGCGATGGAATGCGGCGCGAGCGCCGTGCTGCTCAACACAGCGATCGCCAAGGCGAAGGATCCGGTCCGCATGGCGCGTGCCATGCGCCACGCCGTCGAGGCCGGTTGGGATGCGCGCGCGGCCGGGCGCATTCCGCGCCGTGGCCGCGCCGAAGCGTCGAGCCCCCAGCTCGGGCTCGTCGGTTCGTGATCGCGCCGGAGGTCCGGGGTGGCAAGCGCTAGGCGCTGCCGCTTCGATAGCGCGCGAGCATCTCCGCCTTCAGCGCTGCCTCCGAGACGACATGCGAGCCGCCGAGCCAGACCGACTCGATGCGGCCGGCATCGTCGCGCACCAGCCGCGCCGTTTCGCCGGGGCTGTTGAAGGAGGAGGCCTTGACGAAGCGGCCGTGATCGGGCGCTTCGATCGCGATCTCTCCGGCATCGAGGAACGGGCTGAACAGGGTTGGGTTGGCAACCAGCACCTTGTCGGCGAAAGGCACGAGGTCGCCGGGGTTCCAGATTGTCCACCAGCGGCCGGCCCAGGTCTGCGTTTCCGCCGAGGGCGCGCCGAGTTCGGAGAAGCGCTTGAGGATCTGGACGACGCCATCGAGCCAGGGATGGGCGAGGCCGTCGATGGCGTTGGTCAGCACCGAGATCGTCAGATCCTGCTCCGGCAGGACAATGGTGCGGGTGATGAAGCCCTGGAAGCCGCCGGAATGGCCGAACCAGGCCCAGTCGCCTTCTCCACCGGAGATGGTGCCGAGTCCGTAATGGCGGCCGAGGCTGCTTTCCTCGTCGGCCCAGAGCCGGCGGCTCATCTCGCGGCGATTGAGGGGCGAGAGGATGCTGCGCTCGGCCTTCGGCGAAAGCTGCGCGAAATAGCGCGCGACATCGGCCGCAGTGGCGACGAAGCCAGCTGCCGACATCATCGCCTGGCAAAGGTTGTCGCCGGGCACGACGACGCGATGTCCGAGCGGCCATTTCGGGCTGTGGCCCTTGGCCGTCGGGCCGGTCCAGAGGCCGATATCGGGCATGGTTTCAGCAAGCCCGGCTGCCGCGACGACCTCCCTGGCGATCCAGTCGGCATAGGGCTCGCCCGTCACCGCCTCGATCACCAGGCCGAGCAGGCCGAAGCCGTGATTGGAGTATTTGAGGCGCTGCGAGGCGGGCAGGATGGGCGGCAATGCCAGGTCGGCGAGCAGTTCGGCCTTGTCGCAATAGGGCTTGCGGTCGAAGAACTGGCCGTTGTCGGGGCCGTCGCGCGTCAGGCCGGCGCTGTTGGAGAGGAGCTGCGCCAGCGTCACGGTCGCGACCTCGGGATGGAGGCGGGGCACGAAGCTGCCCGCCCTGTCGTCGAGGCGAAGGCGGCCGGCCTCGACCAGGCGCAGGATGCCGGCCGAGGTGAAGCTCTTCGAATGCGAGGCGATGCGGAAGCCGTGGCGCGGCGTCAGCTCCTCGCCGGTCGCGATGTCGGCCTTGCCGAAGGCGGCTTCCAGAACGATTTCCCGGCCGCTCGCGATCGCAACGGAGCATCCCGGCTGGTCGTGATGGCGGAGCTGGAATTCGAGCCAGCTGGAGACATAGGCGAGGGCGGCAGGCAGCCACGGCGTCATGGGGCGATCCATCATGAGCGAAGGGAGCGCTCACTATTGCAGATCGTGCCGGGGCGTGCAGGCGCACCAGGCGGCTACCGCCATGCGGGAATGGGAGGGCGGCGCTCGCGACGACGAGTACGGGAGCCGTCGATTGGCGGCTCGACAGCCTTCCGGCTTGCCCTTCCGGCCCCGCCATGGCATCCGTCCCGGCAACCGATAAGGACCGATACCGTGGACAAGACAGAACTCGCCAAGCTTGAAGGCTACCTGCGCCGCACCTTCGCCAACCATGCGATCAGCGTGCGGGCGCGCATGAAGAAGAACGATTCGGCCGAGGTTTATCTGGCCGACGAGTTCATCGGCATCATTCACGTCGATGACGAGGACGGCGACCGCTCGTTCAACTTCACCATGGCTATCCTCGACGTCGACCTCGAGGACTGAGCCGCCGGCCTCGAAGCGCTACTCCGGAGGCCGTCTGACGCGGCTTTCTGCGCTTCCGGTGCTCACGGACGAAAAGTCCGCTCCGCTCCGGTTCTCGAAAGCCGCGCCAGCCGACTCACCGGAGCGCACCTCGAGACCGGCTTGCGGCATGCCTAAGAATGCTCAGCGCAGCATGCCGTCGATGGTGCGGCGGACGCCGCCGATCATCAGCTCCCAATCGGCGATGATCCTGCGCGGGAAGCGGATGTTGACGTCGATGCCGCGGTGGCGAAACGTCACCCGGCAGAGTTCGTCGAGCGCGGCGCCTGCCGGGGTGTCGAGCGGGCAGCGCGCCGCGAAGCCGCGCCCGTCGGGCACGGAGACATAGAGTTCGTCGCCCTCATAGGGCGAGCCTTTGCGGAAGCCGCGCACGACCAGACCGCCGGGGTTGGACCAGACCGTCGGCGTCAGGAAACGGGCATAGACGGCAAGTTGCGTCGCCGGCTCGTTGACCTTGTCGGGCGGGCTCAGCGTCACCAGCAGGCGGTTGCGGTTCTGGGCCGGACCAAGATCAGGCCACCCCAGCCTGAGGCGCACCATGCCGACGAGGCGGCTCGAATCGTCGGCCTCGGCGCCGGTCAGGTCCTGCGGCACCATCAGCACGCTGTTGCCGATGCGGGCGGGCTGGAGCATCGTTTCCGTCTCGCGGCCCTTATGAGTGGCGTAGAGGCCAAGGCCGGTCGCGGCCGCACCAAGCAGCATGATCGCGAAGGCCGCCTTCACCAGCGCAGAATCGGCGCGTGGCAGCGGCGGCGGAGGCCGCCTCAAGCGCGAGCGGACCATGGCCGCGAGATCGGCGGCCAATTGGGCGGAATGCTCTTGGGACAGGGACGCGGTCACGTGCGAGGGCCTCTGAGCCTGACGCCGGAAAGCTGGGACAGATTTCCGGGCGACATCGTGCTCTCCCTGACGGGAGATGGATGGATCGATGACGTCCAGTGAAGCAGAGGCCGCTTAAGGGAGCGTAAACCATGATCGCGCGGGCGGCGGCGCGCTGCCGGGGCCTGGGAGAAGCAGTGGCGGCCGGTTAACCATTGCTTATGAGTTTTCTTCACAGTTCGTAAACCATGCGGCAAGGTGGAAGGGTCCGGTTCGGAGTGCCCGCCCTTGTTGATCGAGCCCGCTGCCTATGATGCGCTGCAGGCGCTGTTCATTGGCTTCGCCTTTGCCGGTTTGCTTGCCAGCGCGTTCGAGTTGTTCACGACGCAGCGCGCCGATTTCCGCTTGCTGCAGGCCGGTGGGCTGGCGGCGGTTGCGAGCGTTCCCGTCGTCGTCTTCAGCGCGCCCTTCCTGATTCTGCGCAACACGGTGCGCGGCCGGCGCATCGAGGGGCGGCCCTTCATCTTCGTCATGCTCGCGAGCATGATCGCCTCGCTCTGGAGCATGGCCTCGGGACGCGTGGTGCTCGACCTGCTGCATCTTCTCGGCGGCGCTTGACGGAAGGCTGGCCGGGCCTGCAATCCTACATGGCAGACGCTGCCTGCAGAGCAGATCTTGCCTGCATGGCAGATCCTGGAAGGATATTGGCCCATGCCGCTCTACTCGCTTGACGGAACCGCCCCGGAAACCCCGCCCGAAGGCGGCTGGTGGCTCGCGCCCGAGGCACATCTGATCGGCCGGGTCAGGATCGGCGCCGAGGTCGGCATCTGGTTTGGCGCGGTCCTGCGCGGCGACAATGAATGGATCGAGATCGGCGCGGGCAGCAATATCCAGGAAGGCTGCGTGCTGCACACCGATATGGGCTTTCCGCTGCGCGTCGGCGCAGGCTGCACGATTGGCCATCGTGCCATCCTGCATGGCTGCATCATCGGCGAGAACAGCCTGGTGGGCATGGGCGCGACGGTGCTGAACGGCGCCAGGATCGGTGCCAACTGCCTCGTCGGCGCCAATGCGCTGGTGACGGAAGGCAAGGAGTTTCCCGACAATTCACTGATTGTCGGCTCGCCGGCGCGGGCCGTGCGCACGCTCGATGCAGCGGCTGCCGCCGGCATCACCGCCTCGGCGCGGGGCTATGTCGCGCGTTGGAAGCAGTTTGCAGCCGGATTGCAGCGCTTCGGCTGAGCCTGAATCCGTCTCTCATCTAAAAGTCAGAGCAGGATGCGAAAAACGGGTTTCCGCTTTTTCGCATCCTGCTCTGAGTCCTGAAAAGGATCGGGCCGGTTCCCCGGGGAAGAGGAACCGGCCCTATGGCGAAACCCAGTCTTGGGGGACGGGTGGGGACGTGACCGAGCCTCGCCGTCAGTTGAGAGACCAACTGCGGCGCGGGGCCGCGAGCGAGTCTCCAAGGGGGTGTTGCGGCGCCCGCAGCAGGGCGCTCGCGTGATCAACGAGTGTCAGCGCACCGAGGCGACGGTCGGCGTCTGGGCGCCGCCGAGCGAGGTCCAGCCCGTCTGGTACTGGGATTCGCGCTTCACATAGACATAGCCTGTCTGGTTCCAGGGCAGGATCGCGTTGCGTTTGTTGTCGAGGATGAAGTCGCCGCGATCGGTGCGGATCATCAGCACGGCATGACCGGCGTTCTCCTCGTCGATCACGACCGTCATCAGCATGGCGCGGCGCGGAATGCCGGCTTCGGCCAGGCGCTTACGCTTCAGCAGCGCATAGTCCTCGCAGTCGCCCTTGCCGTCCTCGGGAAGGTCCCAATGGTCGACGACGCCCCAATGCTCCTGATCGGTCACCGGCTCGATCTCGCGATTGATCTTGCCGTTGACCGCAACGACGGTCTTCCACAGCTTCGCGGTCATCTCGACGCGCTCGGGCTCGCCGGTGTTGACCCGGCATTCCGAGGCCATGCGCTTGCAGAAGTCGCTCCAGGCATAGGGCGCACGCGCCTCGCCCGAGGCAGAAATCGGCAGGCTCGCGACCGGAACGCCGCCGGGCGACTGGGCCTTAACCTGCGTCGCACCGGCGCCGATGATCAAAGCAATCAGCGCGGGTCCGATAAAGTTGCGGTGAATTGAAAGCATGATGTCCCCTTTCCTTGTCCCGGGGATGACCATGCTCAGTGCGGATGGATTTGGATTGAAATGAAAGCAAGCAAATTTATGTATTTCGCCATTCCGACCCTGGTGTGAAAGTCAGTATAAATCGACGCAAAATGGGAAAGTAAGAAATGTGAGCGCTGGTTTTAGTGGGCATTAACTATGAGATGCCGGCTAGCGCGTCCAGGTTTGATTAACTTTAGCGAAGCGTTTCGAGGATGCCCGCTCCACCATGGTGCTCGCCTGCCGATCGGGAGCTGATGTCGCCGATCAGCGCGCTTCAGCGCCCGGAGCGATGCAGAGACCGGCGATGATCTCGTCTAGATGCCTGAACAGCGAGGTTGGCCGCTGCGCCTGCAGCGCGTCGGGGTTGGTGAAGCCCCAGGCAACGGCGCCGAAGGCCATGCCGGCCTCACGGGCGGCCTCGGCATCCCTGATCTCATCGCCGATGCAGATGCATTGCCGATGCGGGATGTGGGCCTCCTTCGCCAGCCGCCTGAACTTCGTCGCCTTGCCGAATAATCCCGCCCCGCAGGCATAATGCGCGATCAAGGCCGCAGTCTCGGGTCCCAGCGTGCGCCGGATATTGCGCTCGGAGTTGGAGCTCGCGATGGCGAGGATGTAGCCCTCCTGCTTCAGCCTGAGCAGCATGGCGTGAATACCGTCGAAGAGCGGGATCTGGTCGCTGTCGCGGGCGGCGAGGCCGCGGATGTGGCGGGCGATGAAGGGCAGCTTCCAGCTCGCCACGCCGAGATGGGCAATGACCTGCCGCGCGCTCTGGCCTCTCAGCGTATCGACCTCATGCTCCGCGACGCGCCGAAAGCGGTAGCGGTCGGCGACGCCGTTCATCACCCCCACGAACCAGGGGTAGGTGTCGGCGAGGGTTCCGTCGAAGTCGAAGATGATGAGTCGATAGGCGGTGACCAAGGCGTCGCGGCGTCCCAGTGATACGGGTCACTGCTTTGGTCGTAGTCTGCGCATCGCGCAAGAGCCGGCTATGCAGTTTGCCGCCGCGTGATCGATTCGAGGAGTTGAGTGCATTGCTCTTGCGAAACACCGGTTCCCACTTTTTCGCGCAATGCTCTGGAGGTGCTGTTCAGGCTGGAAATGCGCCGGAGCGCTGTGTCTAGAGCTCGAGATTCTCGTCGAGCAAGTCCGCCGAGAGCGGGAAGCGGAATTCGGCGGCAAAACCGCCATCGAAGCGGCGCACGATCTTGGCGGGCGTCGAGCCGATCTTCACCGGCATGTTCATGGGCAAATCGAGATCGGTCGAGAAGGCCGCGCCCGACAGCGAGATGTCGATGACGCGCACGACATGCTCGATGCCGTCCTCCATCGTCAGGATCGAGCGCGGATTGCGCGGCACGATGCGTTCGTGGCGGCGATCTTCGGGCAGGCCCAATTCGTCGCGGTTGGCGAGCCAGGTGAGCTGGGCGGTGAATTTCTCGCGTTTGCGGCTGGTCGCAGTGATGGTCATCGCGAAGCCCTCCATCGTGGTGCGTACGGCGACGCCCTCGATGCGGCCGAGATGCTCCAGATAGACGATGACGCGATCACCCGGCGCCGCCTTGGCGGGCGCGGCGAGATGCAGGCCTCCGGGCGAGATATCGATCGACTGGCAGGGGTATTCCATGCGGTTGGGCAGCATGTAGCGGCCCAGCAGGACGACCTTCATACGATAGTGCCGCCTGCGCTCGGCGGCACGGGAGACCGTACGGGGCGTTTGCAATGCGCTCAACATCAATGACCAGCCTGATTCCGGCTGACCCTAGTCGCGCTTGGGTTAACGCTTGGTTAGGCTTTCAAACTCTGCCGCCGGGAAGGACCATCAATTTTGGCGGCCCCGCGCGCATTGGCGGTTCCGAGGCGCGCTGGGATGGAACGGGCGGCCAGAGCATGCGCAGCGAGATCATGCGCATCGCGGCCAATGTGTCGAGGCCGAGCCAGGCCGGCGTGACCGCGGGCGATAGGGCGCCGAGCACGCGTGCATGGGTCCGGCCGCGATAGCGCAGGGGCAGCAGCAAAAGTTCGAGATAGACCGGCGCGCCGGTCTTCGTCTCGCCCGAGAGTCCGGCGACGGCGCCTGCCGTCTCGTCCATCACGGTCTGGACGAGGCGGCGCATTTCGCCTTGCGATTCGACATCGGGCCATAGCGCGGTGAAGGCGCGACCGCGCAGTTCGTTGCCGATGAGGGCGCAGAGCCGCGTCCCCGCCAGCCGGAAAACCGGGCCGATCGGCTCGTTTTCCAGCACGAAGGTATCAGCCAGCGCATGTCGCAATGCGCCGGGTTCGATCTCGCCACGTTCGGGGGCGGCGCGGTCGCCGCGCAACGCGTCCCAATATTCGTGGACCAGTCGGGTGCTCGTATTCTTCATTGCGCGTCCAATGCTGCCTGTCGTCCCCCTCCGGCACGGCTTGCGTGCCGCGATGGGCCACAAGCGTCAGGAGGAAGGACAATCGGGTCCTCACGGGAATCGAGGACGCAGTCGGCATGCCGTCTTGCCATGCCGGGGGCGGGGCGGCCTGCGCAGGGGTCGGTTAAGGTTAATGAATGGTTAGGATTGTGGATAACTCGTTAGAATGTATCATAAATTTTAGCAGTTCCGCGGGGGCGGAAGGGGAGTGACCCCGGCGCAGGTCTTAACGGCCCGCGCCGGTCGCAGCCTGGAAGAGGGAGAGCCGCGAGGCTCTCCCTTTTTTATGTCTCCAGGCGTTCGCGTTTACGTGCGCAGGCTTGCGTCGGCCCGCGCCATCGGCAAGGGTTGGTCTGCATGTCGGACACATCCTCCGGTCCTGGCGCCCCTTCCGGGCGCGAGCCGATCCTGAACCTTCCCGCCGTCATTATCTGGCTGGTGGCGCTGCTGGCGCTGATCCAGGCCGGGCGCGGCTTGCTGTCCGACTATGACGACTACCTGGTGATGTCCTGGTTCGCTTTCGTGCCGGCGCGATTGACCATCTGGTTCGCGCCCGACCGGCTGGAGGAGGTCCTGAGCGCGCTGGCGCAGTCGCTGCAGGGGCAGGATCTCGCCGACAGGCTCGGCCTCGCCCGGCTGCTCCTGGCGGATGGCGGCCCCAGGCTCTGGACGCTGCTCAGCTATGGCCTGCTGCACGGCTCTTGGGTGCATCTGATCTCGAACGTCGTATGGCTCGCGGCTTTCGGCAGCCCGGTCGCGCGCCGACTCGGTACGGGGCGCTTCCTCAATCTGATGGGCCTGTCGACCATCGGGGGCGCGCTGCTGCACTGGTGGTCGCGCGATCTCGACGTGTTGCCGCTGGTGGGCGCCTCGGCCGGCGTCGCCGGCGCTACCGCGGCGGCCGCGCGCTTCGTCTTCGCGCCTGGCCTGCGCTTTGGTGCGCTCGGCGATGACGCGGTCGTCAAGGCAATTCCCGCCGAGCGCATCGGTCAGATCTGGCGCAATTCGCGGGCGCTCCTGTTCATCGGGATCTGGTTCATCACCAACATCCTGTTCGGTTCCGGGCTCGTGCCGATCTTCGGCGAGGAGACCAGCATCGCCTGGGAGGCCCATATCGGCGGCTTCCTCGTCGGCCTGCTGCTGTTTCCGCTGCTGGACAAGGGCGCGGTCAAAACCTGATGCCGTAAGGCTTTGGTTCTGCATCGGCTTGTTCCGAAAAGCGGTTCCCACTTTTCGGGCCGATGCTCGGCCAGAGGAGCCTTGCCTGCGCTCCGGTCTTCCCTCACACTTATGTCATTGCGAAGGACCTGGAACTGCCTCCTTGGCGAGTCGATCCGTCAGCGGCCGGACTCCAGTCCCGCTGAACGCGTGCCGGTCAACGGCGCCACCTGAAAAAGGAGGATCATTTCGATGAACGTCGCTCAACTTCTCGGTGACAAGGGCCATGATGTGATCTCGGTGCTTCCGCACCGCACATTGGCCGAAGCTGTGCGTACCCTCAGCGAAAAGCGCATCGGCGCGGTGGTGGTAATGGGCGCGGATGGCGCACTCGTTGGCATCCTGTCGGAGCGTGACATCATCCGTGCGCTCGGCGCGAACGGTGCGGCGGCGCTGGAGATGCCGGTCTCGCGGGTGATGACCGCCAAGGTTGTGACCTGCCGGCCGCAGACCAGCATGGACGAACTGATGGAGATGATGACGTCGGGCCGGTTCCGGCATGTCCCGATCGTCGAGGACGGCAGGATCGCCGGCATCGTCTCGATCGGCGATGTCGTGAAGCACCGTGTCGCCGAGATCGAGGCGGAGAGCCGGGCGATGCGCGACTATATCGCGATGGCCTGAAGTCTAGAGCCGGATGATTTCAGACGGGGTCACAAAGTGACTCCGTCTGAAATCTGAATCCGTCTCTCATCAAGGAGTTAGAGCAGGATCAATGCGAAAAACCGGTTCCCACTTTTTCGCATCCTGCTCTAGGCCGCGGCCAGCTCAGTCGACGCTGGCCGTGCGGCTTGCGACCATGACCTCGATCTCGTCCAGGACACGCTGGGTGGCCTGGCGGCCGAGTTCGAAGGCCTCGTCGGCACGGTGGAAATCGAACAGCCCGATGCGGCCGAGTTTTGGGCCGATCATCACATCGGGCGGATCGCCGGCGAGACGCGAGCGCGAGATCCGGTCCTGTGTGATGTTGAAGGCGTCGATCATGACGCCGGCGAGCCCCGGCCGGTCGCTGCTGGGGCGGCCGACCATGCCGCGCACGCGCTTGGCCGCACCGGTGATGCCGCCGAACCAGCGCGATGTCGGCGGCGTATCGAGTTCGGGCTCGGGATCGGGTTCGGCCGCGTGGCTCTGGATGGTGGTGCCGCGCCCGGTGAGATCGCTGTTGAGATTGACGCAGATGACGACGTCGGCGCCCATTGCGCGCGCGGCCGTAACCGGCACCGGGTTGACCAGCGCGCCATCCATCAGCCAGCGCCCGCCGAGCTTCACGGGGTCGAAGACGCCGGGCAGGGCATAGGAGGCGCGCAGCGCCTCGACCAGCGGGCCATGCGTCAGCCAGATCTCGTGGCCGGAGCCGAGTTCGGTCGCGATCGCGAGGAAACGCACCGGTAGCGCCTCGATGCGGGTGTTGGTGAGGTCGCGCTCCAGCAGCCGCTTAAGCCGCCCGCCGGCGATGAGGCCGGCTCCGCCGATATGGAAATCCATCAGCCCGACGACACGGCGCTTGGTCAGGCTGATCGCGAAGTCCGACAGCTCCGTGAGCTTGCCGGCGGCGAAGCAGCCGCCGACGACGGCGCCGATCGAGGTTCCCGCGATCACGTCAGGGCGATAGCCGGCTTCCGTCAGCGCCTGAATCACGCCGATATGGGCCCAACCGCGTGCCGCGCCGCCACCGAGCGCAAGCCCGATCCGGGGCCTGCCGCGTCGTGGCGGCGCCGCGGTGGTCATGTCGTTCATCGTGGCTCCACCTCCGCCTAACCCAAAGGCATGCTTGGCGATGTCATCCCACAACATGGACTCGATCCTCCGCGGATCCCACAACATGGACCCGATCCTCCGCGGGAGGAACAGAGTCGCAGGCGAGGATGAGGGAATCATGAATAGGGCCGGCTGACCCTTGCGGATATCTGCGGCATTTGTCGAAAACATGAAGGCTTGGTGAAAGGATCACCAACGCTGCGGCTGATCCTGCTCTCACTCTTAGATGAGAGACGGTTTCAGGCGAATGCAAGAGCAGGATGCGAAAAAGTGGGCACCGGTTTTTCGCATTGATCCTGCTCTCACTTTTGGATGAGAGACGGATTCAGATGTCAGATGGGATCACTTCGTGAGCCCATCTGACATCATCCGGCTCTAGCGGCCGGAAGCCGGTGTCCCGCTGTGCGTCGCGGCCCAGTGGCTGGCGCCGGTAGAAGCAGGAATGCCGCCCGGTATGGCAGCAGCCGCCATCGCCGGCGACGTTGACCTTGAGCCAGACCGCGTCCTGGTCGCAATCGACCCGCATCTCGACGATCGTCTGAATCTGCCCCGAAGTCGCGCCTTTATGCCAGAGTTCCTTGCGCGAGCGCGACCAATACCAGGCCTCGCCAGTCTCGATGCTGCGCTGCAAGGCCTCTGCGTTCATATGCGCGACCATCAGCAATTCGCCCGTCGCCGCGTCGGTCGTGACGCAGGTGACGAGGCCGTTCGCGTCGAAGCGGGGGCTGAGCGAATCGCCCTCCTCGAGGGCTTGCTTGTCCGTGGCGACCGGGAAGAGGCTCATGGGGGCTCCGGAAGGGCAAAGGGCGCGTCGACTTGACGCGCCCTTGTAGGGATGCAGGCAACCGCTGCCAATCGGCCTTCTGCCCGGGTTATAGGCCGGGCGACTTGACCATGGTGAAGAAGCGGACCTGCTCGGCGGGATCCTTGAAGATGCCGGTATATTGCGTCGTCATGGTCGAGGAGCCCTGCTTCTGCACGCCGCGCATCGACATGCACATATGCTCGGCCTCGATCAGCACGGCGACGCCGCGGGGCTTCAGCACCTTGTCGATGACCTGGGCGATCTGCGCTGTCATCGTCTCCTGCGTCTGCAGGCGGCGCGCATAGACGTCGACAATGCGGGCGAGCTTGGACAGGCCGACCACACCCTTGGACGGGTAGTAGCCGATATGCGCCTTGCCGACGAAGGGCACCATGTGATGCTCGCAATGCGAATAAAACGGGATGTCGCGCACCAGGACCATGTCCTTATAGCCTTCGACCTCCTCGAAGACGCGTTCGAGAACCTCGTGTGCGTCCTCGTGATAGCCCTTGTAGAATTCCCTATAGGCCTTGGTGACGCGGCGCGGCGTGTCGGTGAGGCCTTCGCGCGAGGGATCGTCACCGGCCCAAAGGATCAGCGTGCGCACCGCTTCCTCGGCCTGTTCCTGCGTCGGCTTCTTGATCAGAAACTTGTCTGCAGAGGGGCTGAGCACCCGCTCGACGGACAAGGACTTAACCACAGGGTTCATGTGGTGCCTCCCGTTTACGATGACATGTCCCGCGGCTGGGCCGGCCAAAGACCGGTGCACGGGGCTGCGACAAGTTTCACTCCTGTGGCAGGATGCGCTTGCGCGCTCTCCCGCCCGCTGACGATCCACCCTATATTGGGTGAGCGCCCCGGTCACTCCAGACCCCGGTGGAGACCGAGATATGCTGAGCGACGTCTATAACAAGCGGATCCTCGAACTTGCCGGCAATATTCCGCTGCTGGAAAGGCTGCCGGCTCCCGATGCCACCGCCAAGGCGCATTCCAAGCTATGCGGCTCGACGGTGACAGTCGATGTCAGCATGGAGGGCGATGTCGTCACAGCCTTCGGGCATGAGGTGAAGGCCTGCGCGCTCGGACAGGCCTCGTCCTCGATCATGGCGCGTCATGTCGTGGGCTCGACGGCTGACGAATTGCGCCGCGTCCGCGAGCAGGCGCGGGCCATCCTGAAGGAGAATGCCGAGCCGCCGGGCGGGAAATGGGGCGATCTGTCCGTGCTCGTGCCGGTGCGCGACTACAAGGCGCGCCACGCCTCGACCATGCTGACCTTCGACGCGGTAGTGGATGCGATCGGCCAGATCGAAGCGCGGCGGCAGCAGGCGGCTGAATAGGCTTTCATTTCCGACGTGTTTTCTTCAAGCGAACCGGTGCCCGCTTTGCTTGAAATCGCTTCAAGTCAGACCGAACGCCTTCCTGATCTCGGGGCGCGTCTCGTCGAAGCGGGTACGGAAGGCTCGCTCGGCCAGGAGCGCCTTGGCGATGGCGCGCCCGGCCTTGTCGCCGGCCGTGAGATCGGAGGGATAATGGAAGCCGCAGACGAGGCGGCTCTCGTCATAGCTCTTGACCCGCTCCTCGAATTTCGCGGCGAGCTCGGGCACGGCCTCGGACAGCAATTCGGCATAGAGCGCGGCGGTGGCGGCATGGCCGGAAGGGAAGGAGGTGCCGTCGGGACGGCCGCCGGGGCAGGGCTTGATCCTGACCTTGTTCCAGACGGTGAAGGGCCTTTGCCGGCTGGTCAGGCGGCGGACACTGAGCAGCACGATGCTGGCCTCGACCTGCGCCTCCTTGAACAGGAGCCGCATCTCGCGATGCGTCGCGTCGACATAGCTCTGGCCGATGCCGTCGAGGAAGCGGTTGAGGGTCTGGTACTGATCGGCGATCGCGGCCTTCTCGCGCTCGGGCGTCCGGGTCGAGGAGATTTGCAACACCTGGTCGAACTCGGCCTTGTTCTCGGGCGAATTCTGGGCCGGTGGCAGGCCGATGATCTTGGCGACGTCGATCTTTCCCGGATCGAGCCAGATCAGATAGGCACGCTGCTGAGCGGCGGCGGGCATGGCGAAGCCAAGCCCAAGGGAGAGGCCGAGGCCGGCGATGGCGTAACGAAAGCGCTGAGCGTGATTCATGTGTCGTCGTTTTGAGAAAAGCGGACCAAGTGACGGACTACCGGAAACAGCCGACGGAGCCAAATTCGCACGAGCCTGCTGAACAAAGGCTTTCAGCCCGCCTGTCGTCCGCTGCCCGGATGGTCGCGCGCCTGCCGCGCCGCGCCGCGCATGGGCTGATCCGGAGTTACCAACTCAGCCTGTCGCTGCTGGTCGGGCGGCATTGCCGGCACTGGCCAAGCTGTTCGGCCTATACCGACGAGGCGATCCAGCGCCATGGGCTGTGGCGCGGTGGCTGGATCGGCTTCGCCCGGATCTGCCGCTGCAATCCTTACGGCACCAGCGGCATCGATCTCGTCTGCGAGGAATTGCCGCCGGACGCGACCTGGTATAGGCCGTGGTCCTATGGCCGCTGGCGCGGCGTGAACGCGCCCCCTTCCGAAGGTGTGACAGCGGCCTTCGATTCCGACGCGCAACCGGCTGCGGGCGACGGAAGCGGCACCCCGCATCCGTAGCCGGCCTTGACTTACGGGGCTTGTATCCCCGAGTGAGCAGGAAAGCGATCGATGACGATCTCCCTGACATTTCCCGATGGCGCCAAGCGCGAATTTCCTTCCGGCATCACCGGAAAGGCGATCGCCGGTGGCATTTCTCCCTCCCTGCTGAAGCGCACAGTCGCGATGGCGCTCGACGGCGTGGTCGTCGATCTCGGCGATCCGATCGAGAAGGACTCGAAGATCGAGTTCCTGACCCGCGAGGATCCGCGCGCGCTCGAGCTTATCCGCCATGACTGCGCCCACGTTCTGGCGGAGGCCGTGCAGGCGCTCTATCCCGGCACGCAGGTGACGATCGGCCCGGTGATCGAGGGCGGCTTCTTCTACGATTTCGCCCGCAACGAGCCCTTCACGCCGGAGGATTTCGAGCCGATCGAGAAGAAGATGCGCGAGATCATCGCGCGCGACGCGTCCTTCACCAAGGAAGAGTGGAGCCGCGACAAGGCCAAGGCCTTCTTCAAGGAGAAGGGCGAGGCCTACAAGGTCGAGCTCGTCGATGCGATTCCCGCGGACCAGACGCTGAAGATGTACGCGCAGGGCGATTGGATCGACCTCTGCCGCGGTCCGCACATGACCTCTGTCGGCAAGGTCGGCAATGCCTTCAAGCTGATGAAGGTGGCCGGCGCCTATTGGCGCGGCGACAGCAGCAACGCCATGCTGACGCGCATCTACGGCACCGCCTTCGCCAAGCAGGAGGAGCTCGACGCCCATCTCAAGCAGATCGAGGAGGCGGAGAAGCGCGACCACCGCAAGCTCGGCCGCGAGATGAACCTGTTCCACTTCCAGGAGGAGGGGCCGGGCGTCGTGTTCTGGCACTCCAAGGGCTGGCGGCTGTTCCAGGAAATCCTGACCTATATGCGCCGGCGGCTCGCAGCCGATTATGAGGAGGTCAACGCGCCGCAGATCCTCGACAAGTCGCTCTGGGAGACGTCTGGCCACTGGGGCTGGTACCAGGACAACATGTTCGCGGTGAAATCGGCGAGCGCGTTCGAGAACCCCAACGACCCGACGCGCGACCAGAAGGTCTTCGCGCTGAAGCCGATGAACTGCCCGGGCCATGTCCAGATCTTCAAGCATGGGTTGAAGAGCTATCGCGATCTGCCGATCCGGCTTGCCGAATTCGGGGCGGTGCATCGCTATGAGCCGTCGGGTGCCTTGCATGGGCTGATGCGCGTGCGCGGCTTCACCCAGGACGACGCGCATATCTTCTGCTCGGAAGATCATCTCGCGGCGGAGTGCCTGAAGATCAACGAGCTGATCCTCTCGGTCTATGCCGATTTCGGCTTCACCGACGATCTCGTCATCAAGCTCTCGACGCGGCCGGACAAGCGCGTGGGGACGGATGCGATGTGGGACCATGCCGAGGACGTGATGAACCGCGTACTGGTGGAGATCGCGGCGCAGTCCGGCAACCGGATCAAGACCGAGATCAATCCGGGCGAGGGCGCCTTCTACGGGCCGAAATTCGAATATGTCCTGCGCGACGCCATCGGCCGCGACTGGCAATGCGGCACCACGCAGGTCGACTTCAACCTGCCGGAGCGCTTCGGGGCCTTCTATATCGGCTCGGATGGCGAGAAGAAGACGCCGAGCATGGTCCACCGCGCCATTTGCGGCTCGCTGGAGCGCTTCGCCGGTATCCTGATCGAGCACCATGCCGGGCATTTTCCGCTCTGGCTGGCGCCCGAGCAGATCCTGGTCTGCCCGATCACCTCGGAGGCCGACGCCTATGCCGAGCAGGTTACGATCGCCTGCATGAATGCGGGCCTCAGGGCGCGCGCTGATCTTCGCAACGAGAAGATCAGCTACAAGGTGCGCGAGCATTCGCTGGCCAAGGTCCCGGTGATCCTGGCCGTCGGCAAGCGCGAGGCGGAGGAGAGGACCGTGACGATCCGCCGTCTCGGCAGCCAGGCGCAGAGCGTGATGACGCTCGACGCGATGCTGGAGGCGCTGAGCGACGAAGCGATGCCGCCAGACCTGAAACGGCTCAAGGCTCAGAGGGCCGCCGCCTGATCAGGGTTTCCGCCTCTCAGCCCTCAGGATGAGGGCTGAGAGGCGGGAGGACGGTTGGTCGGCTCTCGCCAAGGCGAAAGCCGCATGCCAGATTGCCGGCCATGTTGACTGGCTCCTATCGCAAACGACTCGATGCCGACCTGATCCGCTGGGTCGGAGAGGGACTTCTCCCGGCCGACAGCGCGGCCTCCATCCGCCAATCGCTCGCCCGCGAGGGCGGCTTCAAGCTGCCGGCGCTGCTTGGCATGTTCGGTGGGCTCCTGATCGCTTCCAGCGTCGTGGCTTTTGTGGCGGCGAACTGGGAGGAGATGCCGCGGCTGGTGAAGCTCGGCATGATCCTGGTTGGCCTCGCGGCCGCGCTTGGCATCGGGGCAAGGCTGCAGGCGCGCGGTCCCACGCTGGGCGCCGATGCGGCCTCGACCTGCGGCACGCTGATCTTCGGTGCCGGCATCGCGCTCATCGGCCAGATGTATCACCTCCCGGCCGATTGGCCCGCCGGTGCGTCGCTGGTCGCGATCGGGGCGTTGCTTGTCGCGCTGCTGCTGCGCTCCAACGGCGCGCTCATTATCGCCTTCGTCGCGATGGCGGCGTGGAGCACCGGGCGCTGGGAGGAGAGCCGCGGAGCGCTGCACCTGCCCTTCTTCCTGCTTTACTTGCCGGCACTCTGGCTTGCGCTTAGCCGCACAAATCGCTTCGTCCACCATGCCGCCGTGCTGGCGCTGGCGCTGTGGTTCGCGCTGCTGCCGGGCGATTGGCTCTATGGCCGCTTCGACTATGGCCTGCTCGCCTATGCGCTTGGGCTTGCGGCCGTCTATGTCGTGCTCGGCGCGCTCGCGCTCGATCGCGGCGGGCCGGCGCTGCTGACCTGCTGCCTGCCCTGGGGGCTGCTCGCCTTGATGGCCGTGCTCAGCGTCGAGCTGATCCGCATCCTCGACGCTTCGGAGTCACGCGCCGGCAGCGCGATTTGGTTGAACTATCTCGCCTATGGCCTTGCCGTTCCGGCGATCGCGGCGCTTCCGGCGCTGGCGCGCGAAAGGCGCTTCTCCCTGCCGCTGGCAACCGCGCTGCTGACCGCGCTGATCGTGCCGCTGGTGTTCTGGAGCGGGCGCGTCGTAGGGCTGCCGGGCAAGGCCGTCGTCGCGGGCCTGATCCTCGTCGCTGCGATCGGCTTCGTGGTCGCCGGCGTCTCGGGCGGGGTCCGGCGGATCATGCTGGCAGGCTCGGCCCTGTTCGGCCTCGCCATCCTGATCCTGCTTGGCCAGACCATCGGCACGCTGCTCGACCAGTCCGTGTTCTTCCTGGTGGCGGGCGGCCTGCTGCTCGCCCTGGCGGGTGGTGCGCGCAAGCTGTTCGCGCGGCTGAGCCCCCCCGTGGAGGCGCGCTGATGCGTATCGTAAGCGCCGACCGCCTCATTGCCCGTGTGCCGCTGCTCTGGCGCGCGCTTTTGGCCATTCTCGCCCTGTGCGGCGTGCTGCTGGCGCTGGTCGAGAGCCGGGCCGGCATCCTGCGCTCGGGAATCGAGGTTCGGCTGCGGACGGTTCCGGTCGATCCACGCGACCTGTTCCGGGGCGACTATGTCGTGCTCGGCTATGAGATCAGCACGCTTGACCCGGCAAAGCTTGGCGGTGAGAGCGGCTTTCGGCGCGGCGAGACTGTCTATGTCCGGCTCGCGCCGGGGCCGGACGGTTTTGCGCGCGCCGTCGCCCTCTCCAGGAGTCGCCCGGCGGGCACGGCGGCGGAGCCGGTGATCGCAGGGCGCGTCGTCGGCACCAATGCCTGCGGCACCAATGAGAGTGGCGCCATGGACTGCTCGCAGGAGCGTCGCGGTTTGCGTGTCGCCTATGGGCTCGAAAGCTATTTCGTGCCGCAAGGCTCCGGCCGCGCGATCGAGCTCACGGAGCGCCGGCGCATCGAGGTCGTGGCAGCGGTGTCGCCTTCCGGTGAAGCCGCGATCAAGCGCCTGCTGATCGACGGCAAGCTCGTTCACGCCGAGCCGCCTTACTGAGCCAGCCGCCGCGCTTGGTCTGCCGCCGCACCTCGCCTGCCGCCAGCGTTCGCAATCCCCAGTTCCGCTTCCGGCCACACCGCTGACACGCGGATGTGATCGCGTATCTGATGACCCGTGATCGCTTCGCCTTTATATGAACACGAGATGAACAACATGGGCAGGCAACGTTCATGTTGGCGGCGGGGGAGCCAACTCCCGCTGTGGATTGCTTGGAGGAACGCCAGGTGTCGCAAGCGTTGATTCTCGGGCGCTTTCTGGCTTTTGGGCGGCACGCTGCGGTGGCGGGTCCGCAGTCTGGCCGCGATGCGCGCATCGACATCATCCGCGGCCTGGCGCTGCTGGTCATCTTCATCAACCACATGCCCGGCAATGTTCTCGCGGGCTACACGCCGCATAATTTCGGCTTCTCGGACGCGGCCGACGCCTTCGTGCTGCTGGCGGGCGTCTCGGCGGCCCTGGCCTATGGGGCGTTGATCGACCGGCATGGGCTGGCATTCGGCATCCGCAGGATCGCCTTGCGGCTGCGGACGCTCTACGTCGCTCATATCGCGGTTTTCCTGATCGTCTGCGGCGTCGTCGCGGCGGCAGTCACGCGCACGCAGAATCCACTTTATATCGAGGCGATCAACATCCAGCCCTTCTTCAGCGACACGCCGACGGCCCTGCTCCACGCGCTGACGCTGCAATACCAACCGAACTATCTCGATATCCTGCCGCTCTATGTCGCGCTTCTGGCGTTGTTCCCGCTGATCTATCTTGGCGTCCGCCTCAGCCCGGCCTTGACGCTCATTCTCTCGGCAGCACTCTGGCAAGGCGCAGTCTTCCTCGAGCTGAACCTGCCCAATACGGGCTCTGCCGGCTGGTTCTTCAATCCCTTCGCCTGGCAGTTCCTCTTCACCATGGGCGTGGTGATCGGCCGGAGCCGGCAACTCGGCGTTGTGGCTCCGCGTCTGAGGCCGCTCGATATCGCGGCGGCGGGCTATCTCGCCTTCGCCGTGATCGTCAAAACCGCTTCCGGCAACCCGTTCGGCATCGCTGCGATGAATGACTGGATCGATACCGTGCAGCTCGGAATGGACAAGACCAATCTGGGCTGGGAGCGCGTGCTCCATGTCGCGGCGCTGGCGTGGCTGGTGATCCGCTTCGTGCCGGCCGGCTCCGCCATGCTGAACTCATCCGGCGCGCGCCTTCTCGCCGGGCTCGGTCGGCACTCGCTCGAGGTCTTCTGCGCCGGCATCGTGCTCGCGATCATCGGCCAGGTCATCCTGACGGAAACCGCCTTCGCTTTGGGCGTTCAGTTGCTCGTTTGTGCCATCGGCGTTATGATATTGATCGGGTTAGGGGTTTTCCTCTCTTGGCATCATTCGGCATCGTCTCGCAACGCGCCCGCCAAACCGTCGCTCACGCTCGGCGCGTCGGGGCCGCAGCGCTGATAGCGTTGCTGTTCGCCGGTCCGGTCCTCGCCGGGCCGATGCCGGCAGGCGCGATCACCGATCTGCGCTGCCGCAACGGCGCGGCGCAGCAGCCGTTCCTGCCGGTGCTGCCGGCGGCCAGGAAGGTCCTGCAGGAGACCGGCTCGGTGACGATCGTCGCGCTCGGCTCGTCGGCGACGGCGGGTTCCGGCGCCAGCGCCACCGACAAGAGCTATCCCGCGGTGCTGGAAACGGAGCTGAAGCGGCGCCTTCCCAATGCCGAGGTCAAGGTCATCAACAAGGGCGTCGGCGGCCAGTCGGCCTACGACATGCTGTTGCGCATGGATGCCGATGTGATCGAGGAGAAGCCCTCGATCGTCATCTGGCAGACTGTGGTCAACGACGTGGTCCGCGATGTCGGCGAGGAGAAGCTCGCCAAGATCCTGCGCAAGGGCATCAGGAAGGTCCACGAGGCGGGCATCGACATGGTCGTGATGGACCTGCAATGGCTGCCGCGCGAGGATCGTTATCCGAAATATGAGGGCTACCGCGCCGTCCTGACCAAGACCGCGCAGGAACACGCGGTCTCGATCTTTCCGCGCTACGCAATGATGCGCAACTGGGCGAGGTCGAAGCAGTTCTCTTCGGAAGAACTGGTCGGCATGGACGGCCTGCACATGGTCGATTCCAGCTATCGCTGCCTGGCGATCCGCATGGCTGACGGCCTCGTCAGCGGATTGACCGGAGAGAAGTCGGACTTCCCGGACAAGCCCCGCTCGACCAATTGAGGTTGGCTCGACCTCTGAGCATTGCGCGAAAAAGTGGGTACCGGTTTTTCGCGTGAGCAATGCTCTCAACTCTTGGAATCGATCACGTCGCATTCGGACGTTTCCGTCCGAATGCGACGTGATCTTAGAGCATTTCCGCGTTTCTCCGAATCGCGGAAATGCTCTACCTCCTTGTTTTATCGCGTTTTCTTCACGCGAACCGGTGTCCACTTCGCTCGAAAACGCTTCTAGCGCGACAGCACTTCGATATCGCGGTCGAGGCCCGTCTCCACCTTGAAGTCGCGCGAATGGACCTGGCCTTCCTGCCGGGCGATCAGCACATAGTCGCCTTCCGCCAGGACGACTTGCGGAAAGGCGCCGATCGCCTCGCGGATGACGTCGCCGCCGGGTGTCAGCACGCTGAAGGCGGTGCCGGCGAAAGCCTCGCCGCCGGGCGATGCGACCAGCTTCAGCGTCACCCGCGCGGCGCGGTGGTGCAAGGTGGCGTCCGTAACCTTGCCCGACTCGACCTTGACGTCGGCACGCTGGATCGCGTTCGAATCGCCATAGGTCGAAACGACGTGATAGGTGCCCTCCGGCAAGCGGATGAGTTCGCCGGCTTTGGCGTTGGAGACGACGAGACGCCCTTCCGAATTGCCCTGGAGCGGGACGAAGACCGAGAAGTTGAGCTGGTTCGCGGCAATCGGATTGTCGCCGATCGAGCCCGCCAGCGACAATCCGCCGGCACTGATCGAGATCTGGTCGCGCAGGCCTTGAGGGCCGAGCGTGATGCGCTTGGTGCCGCTGGCGAAGCCATAGGCGGCGTGCAGCAGATAGGTGCCGGGTTCGAGCATGAAAACCGGCTGGGCATCGGTGGAGCGCGCGACGATGCGCGGCGGTGAGCCGTCGGCAGTCTCGCTCAGGACGCGCCAGACCAGGCCGAAGCGGATCGGCTTGCGGTCGCCGGAGAATTGCGCACCGAGCGTCAGCGAAGCAGGGGCCGTGGCGACGCCGACACCGGTATCGCCCGGTGCGAACGGAGCGATCTGCGGCGATTGCGCGAATACAGGATTCGCGGACAAGGCCAGCGTCAGAGCGAGCATCCGCCCGGCCAGCCGCGCGCCTGTCTGGAACCCCTCGAATTGAAACATGCTCATGGCCCTCGGCACCCCTGCATGCGTGTCTGAGCAGGCTTGCTTGTCCTCATCATGGCGAACCACTAGTTCAGGAGACCTCGCGCTGCCGGCTCTCCGTTCCGGCAGCCTCAACTCGCGCCCGGATGCTTCATGACCGATACGCTCGCCCTGCTCAAGCTGCGCCGCTCGGTGCCGCCGCAATTCCTGACCGCGCCCGGGCCCGACGAGAGCCAGCTTGGCGATATCCTGACCATCGGCGCGCGCGTGCCTGACCATGGCAAACTCGCTCCGTGGCGCTTCATCGTCTTTTCCGGTGCGGGGCGCGACAAGGCGGCCGAGATCGTGGCGCAGGCCTTCAAGGCGAAATATCCGGAGGCCGATGCCGAAAAGGTCGCCTTCGAGCGCAACCGCCTGCTGCAGGCGCCGGTGATCGTCGCCGTCGTCTCCACCGCCAAGCCGCATGTGAAGATCCCGGAATGGGAACAGGAACTCTCGGCCGGCGCTGTCTGCATGAACATGCTGGTCGCCGCCCATGCGATGGGGTTCGGTGCATCCTGGCTGACCAACTGGTTCTCGTTCGATCGCGCCGTGCTGACCGCGCTTGGGCTCGGGGCTGACGAGCGCATCGCGGGCTTCATCCATATCGGCACGCCGACCGCCGCGCCGGCTGATCGCGAGCGGCCGGTACTCGCCGACATCGTCAGCCATTTTGGAGCATGACGCATCATGATCTATTCGACCGCGTTGCAGGATCACGGGCTGCCGCATGATCCGTTCAAGGCGATCGTCACTCCGCGGCCGATCGGCTGGATCACGGCGCTGAACGCCAAGGGCGAGGTCAATCTCTCGCCCTACAGCTTCTTCAACGCGGTCTCGTCGCGGCCGCACATCGTGATGTTCAGCTCCGAAGACAAGAAGGACGCGGTCTCCTTCGTCGAGGAGACCGGCGAATTCACCTGCTCGCTCGTCACCAAGGCTTTGGCGCAGCAGATGAACCTGACCTCGGCGCCGTTGCCTGCGGGCCAGAGCGAATACGCCCATGCCGGCCTGGAGATGGCCGCTTCCAAATTCGTCAAGCCGCCGCGCGTGGCCGGCAGCCCGGCGGCGCTGGAATGCAAGCTGCTTTCGGTGCAGCAGCTCGTCGACCTCGATGGCAAGCTGGTCCCGCGCTGGATGGTGCTGGGGCAGGTCGTCGGCATCTTCATGGACGACGCCTATGTTCGCGGCGGCCGCTTCGACACTGCCGCCGCCAACCCGATCGCGCGTTGCGGCTATGCCGATTATGCCGAGGTCGACCACCTGTTCTCGATCATCCGCCCGTCTGGCGGCTAGAGTGGGATGCGAAAAACCGGGAACCGGTTTTTCGCATTGACCCTGCTCTCACTCTTAGAATTGATCATATCGCATCCGGACGATTTTCCATCCGAATGCGACGCGATCCAAGGAGGGGCCTTGCCGCAGCCGAGCGAACCGGACGACGACTGGAAAACCACGGTGAACCTGCTCGGGATCATCGTCATCCTGCTCGTGCTCGGCGCCGGGGTCTGGCTGATCTTCGAACTCGACCGGGCACGCAAGGCGCAGGATTGTCTGTCCTCAACGATGCGGGCCTGCCGGCGCATCGAGACGCAGTGAGCGGAAGCGATCTCGGAATAAGCTGAGTCATTGGAATCGCCTGCAGCGATTTATTCGATCAGTTTGTCGGCACGCGCCTTCAATCGCTGGGCCCTGACGAGATGGGGGCGATCGAGCATCTCGCCGTCGAGCCCGATCACGCCGAGGCCGGGATTGGCGGCGAACAGCGCGATGATCGCCTCCGCCTTGGCGAGTTGGGCGGGGGCGGGCGAGAAGACCTCGTTGGCGGCGGCGACCTGCGCCGGGTGGATCGCCATCTTGCCGGTGAAACCGTCGCGTCGTGCCGCGAGGCACTCGGCGCGGAAGCCGGCATCGTCGCGGAAATTGGTGAAGACGGTGTCGATCGCGTCGACCTGCGCGGCGGCGGCTGCGAACAAGGTGAGCGACCGGGCGAGGCGATAGGGGTCGGTATAGGAGCCGTCGCTCAGGCGATTGGCTTCGGCGCCGAGATCGGCCGAGAGATCCTCCGCCCCCCAGGTCAGGCCTTCGAGGCGGTGGCTCGCGCCGGCATAGCTGCCCAGGCCGAAGATACCCTTGCCGGTCTCGGTAGCGATCGGGATGATCTTGGTCGCGCCATCGGGCAGGTCGTTCTCGGCCTCGCGCACAGCGATGCGGGCGGCGAGATGGCCGACATCGACGCCGCCCTCGGATTTGGGCAGCATGATCGCGTCGGGCGCGCCTTGCATCACGGTGTCGAGGTCGGCCTGGGTCAGCCCGGTCGACAGCGCGTTGACCCGCACGATCAGGCGCGGGCGCCTGGGCAGGGCGTGGGCGGCCCTCAGGAAGGCAAGCGCGATCTCGCGGGCCTGCGGTTTGGCGTCGAGCGCGACGGAATCCTCGAGGTCGAGGATCAGCGCGTCGGCGCCGCTCTCCAGGCCCTTCTGCTGCTTCTTCGGGCTGTCGCCCGGCACGAACAGGAGCGAGCGCATCGGTTCAGACCGCGATCGTGGCGGGTGCAGGCCGCCGGCGCATGAAGGCCTGGCGGCGGCATTGCGCGACCAGCGTGCCATCCTGCTTGTAGGCCTTGTGCTGGAACTCGACGATGCCAGCATCGGGCCGCGAACGCGACTCGCGCTTGGCCATGATCTCGGTGGTGCAGTTGATGGTGTCGCCCTCGAAGAGCGGTGCGGGGAAGGTCACGTCGGTCATGCCGAGATTGCCGATCGTGGTGCCGACCGTGGTGTCGTTGACCGAGATGCCGATCATCAGGCCGAGCGTGAAGAGCGAGTTCATCAGCGGCTTGCCCCATTCGGTCTCGGTCGCGCAGAAATGTGCATCGATATGAAGCGGTTGCGGGTTCAACGTCATGTTGGAGAACAGCATGTTGTCCATCTGCGTCACGGTCCGGGTCAGGCCGTGCTCGATGACCGAGCCGACATGGAAGTCCTCGAAATAGATCCCGCCGCGCTTGTGACGTTTGACCTCGGTCATCGACGCTTCTCCACGAGCTCGAATCGCGCCGGTGAGCCGGCTCCGCGATTCCTCACTTTAACGGTTCGCTTACCATAATCGGTCCAGTCTCCACAGGCGCTCGGCGATATCGCGAGGGCACCTTGGCAGCAGGCTCGCGCCCGAGATACCCAATGTTCCTGTTCAGCACGCCGCAGACCAGCGAAGCTCCAGCCGCCAACCCGGTCGTCAACGCCATTCGCGAGGGCGCGCAGAAGACGGGCGCAGGCTTCGACTACCTCCTCAAGACGGCCCAGCGCGAATCGTCGCTGGAGCCCGACGCCAAGGCCAAGACCTCGAGCGCGACCGGGCTGTTCCAGTTCATCGAGCAGACTTGGTTGTCCATGGTCAAGCAGGAGGGGCCAAAACAGGGGCTCTCGGGCTATGCCAGCGCGATCAGCGAAGGCAGCGATGGCCGCCTGACGGTGGCGGACCCCGCAGCGCGCGAAAAGATATTGCAGCTCCGCAACGACCCGCAGGTCGCCGCCGTGATGGCCGGCGCGTTGACGCAGAAGAACAGCGATCAGCTCGCTTCGGTGCTCGGCCGGCAGCCGCAGGCCGGGGAACTCTACATCGCCCATGTGCTCGGCGCGCGTGGCGCGTCCGACCTGATCAAGGCCGCGGCCAGCGACCCGATGCGCACCGCCGCCAAGGATTTTCCCGATGCCGCCGCGGCCAATCGCGGCCTGTTCTATGACAAGACCGGGCGGGCACGCTCGGTGCAGGAGGTTTATGGCGTGCTCTCGGCGAGCCATGCCAGCACGCAGCTTGCCGCCTCGACCGCCGTTGCCGCTGCAGCCTCCGGCACTGCGGCCGGGGCTGCGGGGCAGGGCGCCGACCAGCCCGCGCCGATCGCGGCTGCGCTCGCGCCAGGGCGCGCCAAGGGACTGATCGGGCTGTTCTCCACGGAAGGCTCGCGCGAGCCGGTCTCGAAAGCCGTCGCCAATCTCTGGACCACGCCCAGGATGGACGCCACGACACGCTTGGCGTCGGTCGATCCGGCCGATCGCTATTTCCCGCGCCAGACCCAGACGCAGAGCGATACTTCGTCTGCTCCGGCGGCCGCGGCACAGGCTACGCCCAATGCGTCGTCCGCGCCGGTGCGAGCGGTCAATGCGCCCCTGCCGCCGTCGCGGCCGGTCGAGCTGACGCAGCCGGTGAGCGCCCAGGCCAAGTCCGTTTCCAAGCCTGTTTCCAAGCAAAGGCGCGCGCCGCTCGATCTGTCCTCCTTCATGCTTCCGCGAGCGCGCTCGTGATCGTTCGTCGCTTCCTGCTCTGGGCCCGCACGGCCAATGCCGAGGCGCGGGCTTCCGGCGCGGCGGCACTGGCTGGCGCCTATCTGCGCTCGGGCATGGCCGATGAGGACCGGCGCGAGGCGGAGACGGCGCTGATTTCGCTGGTCGACGATCCTTCGCCACTGGTGCGGCGCGCCATCGCCGAGGAGATGGCGGCCTCGGCGCTGGCGCCGCGCACGCTGGTGCTGAGCCTGATCGCCGAACAGAGCGATGTCGCGGCCCTGGTGCTCGCTCATTCGCCGGTGCTGACGGAGGCCGATCTGGTCGACGCGGCGGCGGTCGGCGACGACCTGGCCCAGCGCGCCATCGCGCTCAGGCCCCATCTCACGGCTTCCGTCGCTGCGGCTCTCGCCGAGGTCGGCGGAGACGAGGCGCTGGTGACGCTTGCCGGAAATCCGACTGCCGACATCCCCGATTTCTCGCTGGAACGCATGGTCGAGCGCGCTGGCGCCTGCGGGCCGTTGCGCGAGGCGCTGCTCGCCCGCGACGACCTGCCGGGAGGCCTCAGGCAGATGATCGCGACGATGGTGTCGGACACGTTGATGAGCTTCGTGACCGATTGCGGCTGGCTGACGCCTGAGCGCAGCGCCCGGCTGACCCGCGAGGCGACAGAGCGCGTCGCGGTTGCGCTCGCGGCGGGCGGCGAGGACAGCGATGCGCCGGCGATCGTCGAGGTGCTGCGTGCCGATGGCAGGTTGACGCCAGGCCTGATGTTGCGCTCGCTCCTGAGCGGCGAGCCGGCGCTGGCCGAGGCCGCTTTCATCATGCTTTCGGAGTTGCCGCAGCCGCGTGTGGCGGCATTGCTGCGCGACCGGCGCGGCACGGGCCTCAAGGCGCTCTATCGCAAGGCCGGCTTGCCGCTTGCGCTGCAGCCCGCCTTCACCGCCGCGATCACCGCACTGAACCTGCGCGGCTTCGATACGGGCGGCAATGGGCGTGGCGTCGACCGGGCGATCCTGCGCGAGGTGCTGATTGCCTGCGAGACACTGGACGGCCCTGACAACGACGCGCTGATGGGCTTGCTGCGGCGGATGGATTCCGAAGCGGCGCGCGAGGAAGCCCGCACCATGGCCGACTCGCTTGCCGACGATGCAGCGCTGGCGCTGTTTGTCGAGGCGGATCCCGCGCTGCTGGTCGAGCTCGAAATCGGCGATCTGCGCCACGCGGCGTGAGAGCTTGGTTCGTGCGGGCTCTCGAGCGAGCTTGTGAAGCCCTCTGTGCGTGAGGGCGGCCTCTGGCCCTGCACCAGCTGGCGTGTCCACTACGCTCGAAAACACTCTAGAAAGCGCAATAAGCCTCTGCCGGGTTCTCGCACTGCGCGGCGAAAAGCCTGTCGCCGACGAAATCGACGAAGACCCTGACCTTTGGTGAAAGGTTGCGGTTCGATGGCCAGATCAGGCTGAACTGGCCGGGACCGTCGATCCGGTCGTCGAGCAGGGTCCGCAACGTGCCGTTCGCCAGCGGCTCGCGCGCCAGAAAATCCGGCATGCAGCCGATGCCGAGGCCGGCGATGGTGGCGCCGCGCAGCGCCTCCATATTGTTGCAGGTCATGACCGTGCGCGTGCGCAGTTCGGGCTCGCCGGCAGGCAGGGTCAGCGGCCAGGGCTGGACCTTGCCGCTGTTGGGATAGCGGAAGCGGACGCCGAGATGCCGGTCGAGATCGCGCGGGCATTCCGGCGTGCCGTGGCGTTCCAGATAGGCCGGCGCGGCGCAGAGCAGCATCTGGAAGGGGCGCAAGTTGCGCGCCATCAGGCGCGAATCCGGCAGGACGCCGCTGCGGATCGCGACATCGACGCCCTCGTCGATCAGGTCGACGATGCGGTCGTTGAAATCGAGATCGACCTCGATCTCGGGATAGCGCGTCATGAATTCGGGCAGCACTGGCAGCAGCAGATGATAGCTGACGATCGGCGTGCTGATGCGCAGCCGACCGCGCGGCACCTCGATCGTGCGGGCGAGCATCGCGCGGGCGTCGTCGAGATCGTCGAGAATGCGCCGGCAGCGCTCGTGGAAGGCGCGTCCCTCCTCGGTCAGCCGCAGGCTGCGCGTCGAGCGCTGGAACAGCCGGATTGCGAGCTGCTGCTCGAGCTTGGTCACGGCCTTGCCGACAGCCGAAGCCGACAGCCCGAGCACGCGGCCCGCCGCGACGAAGCTGCCGAGATCGGCGGTGCGCACGAAGGCGATCAGACCCGTCAGTGAATCCATGCTTGGCCCTCTCGAAGTGTGCGGTCATTCGAGCGTTTTGTTCCGCTAAGATCGGATCAGATGGCCCATTGGCTGCTATTACCTCGAGATTATCCTGTCTTGACCGGAAAGCGAGCCTCGGCCGCTGCAAGCCGGCCATCCCGCCGGATGCCGAACAGGACAATCATATCCATGACGCAAACCACCACGCGGCCGAGCAAGGCCCAACAAGCACTCGTGCTTTTCTCCGTCTGCCTTGCCGCTGCGGCGATGCCGCTGACCTTCACCGGGCCGGCTGTGGCGCTCCCCGCCATCGGTCGGGCGCTCGGTGGCAGCCCGATCGCGCTTAACTGGGTCACCAACGCCTTCATGCTGACCTTCGGATCGAGCCTGATGGCGGCAGGCGCGCTCGCCGATGCCTATGGCCGCAAGCGCCTCTTCCTCCTCGGCGTGGGCGCATTCGCCGCGCTCTCGATGGCGCTGGCCGTCGCGCCCGACATCCTCTGGTTTGATCTGGGGCGCGCAGCTCAGGGCGTGGCGGCGGCAGCCGCCTTTTCGAGCGGCATGGCGGCACTTGCCCAGGAGTTCGACGGGCCGGCGCGCATCCGCGCCTTCAGCATCGTGGGCACCAGTTTTGGCGTCGGCCTCGCCTTCGGGCCGATCGCGTCGGGCCTGATGATCGATGCCTTCGGCTGGCGCAGCATCTTTGGGCTCGTGGTCGCGCTGGCGGTGCTGGCCTTCGCGCTCGGCATGCGCACTCTCCAGGAATCGCGCGATCCGGAGGCGAGTGGTCTCGATTGGCCGGGCGCAATCAGTTTCACCCTGGCGCTCGCGCTCCTCACCTATGGCGTGCTGCTGGCGCCCGAGCGCGGCTGGGCTGAGCCGACCGTGATGGGCCTGCTGGCCGGCGCGGTTGCGCTGTTCATCGCCTTCGGCGTGATCGAGCGGAGCGTCGCCCGACCGATGCTGGACCTGACCCTGTTCCGCTATCCGCGCTTCGTCGGCGTGCAGTTGCTGGCGGCAGCGCCTGCCTATGCCTTCGTGGTGTTGTTGATCCTGCTGCCGGTGCGCTTCATCGGCATCGAGGGCCTGAGCGAGATCGCCGCTGGCCGCCTGATGATCGCCCTGTCGGCGCCGCTGCTCGTGCTTCCGATTGCCGCTGGCCTGCTGACGCGCTGGTTCTCACCGGCGACGATCTGCAGCGTCGGGCTTCTGATCGCGGCTCTCGGCCTGTTCTGGCTGAGCCGGATGTCGGTCGGTGGCGAGATCATCGGCGTCGTCCTGCCGATGGTGCTGATCGGCATCGGCATCAGCCTGCCCTGGGGGCTGATGGACGGGCTTGCCGTCAGCGTCGTGCCCAAGGAGCGCGCAGGCATGGCGACCGGGATCTTCAGCACCACCCGCGTCGCTGGCGAGGGTGTGGCGCTCGCCGTGGTCAGCGCCGTGCTCTCAGCCCTGACTGCGGGACATCTGGCGGCGAGCGATGCGGCTGCGAATGCCGGCCCGGCCGCGCAACGTCTCGTCACCGGCGATCTGGCGGGCGCAACGGCCGCCTTGCCGCAGATTGGTCATGCGATGTTGCTTCAGGGCTATGGCGCCGCCTTCGCTACGCTGCTCCTGATGCTCTGCGCCATCACCATGGTCACCGCTATCGTTGTCTTCGTCTTTCTCGGACGCGGGGCGGAGCGGGTCTCCGAACTGGCGGAAAAGACCGAAGAGCGCCTCTGTACCTCGCAAGCCTGAGCCCACCCCTCATTAGCGGTATCGCGCGTGCGGCGGGTCAACGGATGGGGGCGGCGGCTTCGTCGCATTTGAACCGCTTGCCTGCGCGCCCCTTCAATACCCGAACTGCTCCCGCAGGATGCGCTCGTCCAGGCTGTGGCCGGGGTCGTGCAGCATGACGAGGTCGATGCTGCGGTCGATCGCGATCGAGACCGAAACGACGTTCTCGATCTGGGTATGGTCGGCAACGGCACTGACCGGGCGCTTCTCGGCCTCCAGCACCTCGATCATGACCTTGGCGTGCTCGGGCAGGAGTGCGCCGCGCCAGCGGCGCGGGCGGAAGGCCGAGATCGGCGTCAGCGCCAGCAGCGGCGCATCGAGCGGCAGGATCGGGCCGTTGGCCGAGAGGTTGTAGGCGGTCGAGCCTGCCGGCGTCGCCAGCAGCACGCCGTCGGCGACGAGCTCGTCGAGGCGGACCTGCCCGTCGACCGAGATGCGCAGCTTCGCCGCCTGGTAGGAGCGGCGCAGCAGCGAGACTTCGTTGATCGCCTTGGCCTCGACTGCGTTGCCGCCCTGGTCGAGGGCGTGCATGGCGAGTGGATGCACGACGCTGCGACGCGCGGCTTCGAGCTTCTTCGTCAAGCCGCGCTCGCGAAACTCGTTCATCAGGAAGCCGACGGAGCCGCGATTCATGCCGTAGATCGGCTTGCCGGTGCCGAGGAAGCGGTGCAGCACCTGCAGCATCAGCCCGTCGCCGCCGAGCGCGACGACGACATCGGCCGTCGCAGGATCGGCATTGCCATAGCGGTCGGCCAGCTTGGCGAGCGCGGCCTGGGCCTCCGGCGTCTCGCTGGCGATGAAGGAGATGGCGGTGAAACGCGCGGTCATCGCATGTCCTGACGGCACTCCGCATGGGAGCCGTGCCGTGCTTAGCATGGCCGGAGCGAGGCCTGCGAGACCGCGCCAATAAAAAAGGCCGGGACTTGATCCCGGCCTTTCGGATGATTGACGCGGCAGGCGTCCGTCAGATCGCCGCGCTCCACTGCACCGGCACCATCTCGAAGCCGTTGCCGGCCTTGGCGATGTAGCCCGTAGCGGGGAAGGGGGCGTGGTAGAACGCGACCTGCATCTTGTCGGCCGAGACCATGTCGAGCAGCTTGCGGCGCGTCGCTGCGGCTTGCGGCCCGTCCATGTCGAACACAGCCGACCAATCCGGGTTGCGCACGAACAGCGCCGGGTGGTTGGTGGTGTCGGACATGATCATCAGCTTGCCCGCGCCGGAGCTGAGCGCGAAGGTGGTGTGTCCAGGCGTGTGGCCAGGCGCGGCGATCGCGGTCAGGCCCGGCAGGATCTCCTTGCCGCCCTCGAACTGCTTCACATCCTTGGCGATGGGCGAAAAGACGCGGCGGACGCCGGCGAAGGCGCCCTTCATGCCTTCCGGCGCGGCGCTCATCTTGGCGTCGTCCATCCAGAAGGCCCATTCGGCGGCCGGCACCATCACCTCGGCATTCGGGAAGACGGTGCTGCCGTCCTTCAGGCGGAAGCCGTTGATGTGGTCGCCATGGAAATGGCTGAAGACCACGGTCGAGACGTTCTTGGGATCGAAGCCGGCAGCCTTGAAATTGGCCATCCAGGTGCCCGATGTCGGTGCGCCGGAATCGCCGTTGCCGGTGTCGATCAGGGTCAGCTTGCCGGCGCTCTCGATGGCGAGCGTGGTGAAGGTGATGTTCAGTGCGTCGGCGGGCAGGAAGGCCTGCTCCATCGCCTTCTTGACGTCGGCGAGTTCGGCGTTCTTGACGAAGCCCTCGAGCGGCCGCTTGCCGAAGCCGTCATTGATGGCGGTCAGCGTGACGTCGCCGATCTTGTAACGATAGAATCCGGGGGCCTGGTTCACGGGGGCTCCTTGCGCTTGGGCCGGGCTGGGGCCGGCGGGCAGGTCGAAAGTCGTGGCGGCGGCAAGCGCGCCTGCGCTGGCGAGAACGGCGCGGCGCGATGGCTCGAATTTCATCATGGACATTTTTCCCCCTTGGCTTGGCTCGGTTCAGCCTCGCTGGACCCTAAAGGCCGGCGTGGCAGGTTCAACCGCGCCGTGGCTGCGCGGGGTCAAGTTTCCGTGAACGGCGTCGCTTTGCCCAAGGGCGCGGCTGGAGCAGGATGCGAAAAAGTGGGAACCGGTTTTTCCCAGCCGTCTCTTGCGCTCAAGGCTTCGGGGCGGGACGCTGCCGGGGTGCGGAGTCGTCCTGCCGCGCGAAGGCGCGCAGCATCGCCGCGCATAGCGCCAGCGACCCGATCACGCCGTTGCCGGTGCATTCGGCTACCAGCGCCTGGAAGGCTGCGGTGTTCTCGCCGGTCATGCATTGCAGGCTCCAGCCCCATTCCGGGGCCTTCTGGCGCAACAGCCCGACGGCGACCTCGATGTCGCCGGAGACAGTGCCCAGCGTCTTCCACAGCGAGCCCTGCTGGTAGATGCCGCCCGCAGGCGCGCGCCGGCTGACCAGATTGGTGGGCTTGCGCCGGACGGTGTAGCCCAGCGCCTCGTAGATCTCGGCGTCGAGCATGCGGTCGGGCTTGCTCGCCTCCTCGCAGCGTTCGGCCAGCGCCAGCAGATGTTCCGGTCGAGTGTCCATCATCCTCGTCCAGACGGTTCCTTACGATGCGTGACGCCGGCAGCAGCCTTGCTTCGGCTCCCGGCATCGTCACTCGGCATCGTCACCAGCAAAACGCAGGCCGCCTGTATCGAGGCCCGATCGTGACTGGTGCCGGTTGAGGGGATTGAACCCCCGACCTTCGGTTTACAAAACCGCTGCTCTACCGCTGAGCTAAACCGGCATCCGATCACAGGGCATGCGGTTACCAGTCGATCGCGACGAGAGCAAGATCGGGCGGTCTGCGCCAAAAGAAAAGCCCCGCCACATGGGCGGGGCTTCGCGTCAGGGCCGTTGCCGGCGGCTTTACGACTTGTAGATGTCGCGATCCTTGGTCTCCGGCAGCAGCAGGAGGCCAATGACAAAGGTCATCATCGCGACGATGATCGGGTACCACAGGCCCGAGAAGATGTTGCCGCTGGCCGCCACGATGGCGAAGGCAGTAGGAGGCAGGAAGCCGCCGAACCAGCCATTGCCGATATGGTAAGGCAGCGACATGCCGGTGTAGCGAATGCGGGTCGGGAACAGCTCGACCAGCAGGGCTGCGATCGGCCCGTAGACCATCGTCACGAAGATGACGAGGATGAACAGGATACCAGCGGCCTGCAATGCGCGGGCGCTGCTGAACATCTCGCCGATGGACGGCGTCTTCAGGATGGTCGGATCGCCGGCCTTGGGATAACCCGCCGCCTGCGCCGCCGTGACCAGATCAGCGGCTGCCGACGGCGCCGCCGTGCCGTTGATCGTCGCCGCCAAAGGCGAGCCGGCGGGACCGTTGACGAGATCGTAGTGGATCGAGTTGGTCGCGAGCGTCCGGCGCAGTGTGTCGCAGGGCTCGGTGAAGGTGCGCACACCGACCGGGTCGAACAGCGAGCCGCATTTGGCCGGATCGGCGGTGATCACGAGCTTCACCGTCTCGGTCGCGCTGATCAGCTTGGGGTTTGCGGTCTTGGCCAGCATCGTGAACAGCGGGAAATAGCTGATCGCGGCGATCAGGCAGCCCGCCAGCAGGATCGGCTTGCGGCCGATCTTGTCCGAGAGCCAGCCGAAGAAGATGAAGAACGGCGTGCCCAGCAGCAGCGAGAGCGCGATCAGGAGGTTGGCGGTGGTGCCGTCGATCTTCAGCGTCTGGGTCATGAAGAACAAGGCGTAGAACTGCCCCGTATACCAGACGACGGCCTGGCCGGCGGTGCCGCCAAAGAGCGCGATCAGGCCGATCTTGGCGTTGGACCAGGTGCCGAAAGCCTCACTGAGCGGAGCCTTCGAGCCGGTGCCCTCTTCCTTCATCTTCACGAAGGCTGGCGATTCGGCGAGCTGGAGGCGAATCCAGATCGAGACGCCCAGCAGCAGGATCGAAACCAGGAACGGAACGCGCCAGCCCCAGGCCGCGAAGGCCTCAGGCGTCATGCTGAGCCGCAGGACCAGGATGACGATCAGCGACAGCATCAGGCCGACGGTCGCCGTCGTCTGGATCCAGGAGGTGTAGAAGCCGCGCCGGCCTTGCGGGGCGTGCTCGGCGACATAGGTCGCGGCACCACCATATTCGCCGCCGAGCGCCAGGCCCTGGAGCAGGCGGCAGATGATGAAGGCGGTTGGCGCGAGATAGCCGATCGATTCGAAGCTCGGCAGCAGGCCGACGACGAAGGTCGCCAGACCCATGACGGTCATGGTGACGAGGAAGGTGTATTTGCGGCCGATCAGATCGCCGAGACGGCCGAAGAAAAGCGCGCCGAAGGGGCGCACGGCGAAGCCGGCTGCGAAACCGAAGAGGACGAAGATGAACTTCGCCGTGTCGTTGGTGCCCGGAACGAAAGTTTGCGCGATGTTGGCGGCGAGCGAGCCAGCCAGATAGAAATCATACCATTCGAAGACCGTGCCGGCCGACGAGGCGATGATGACCTTGCGTTCTTCCTTGGACATCGGGCGCGGCGTCGCGGCCCCCGATGTCTGTGCTGCCATGCTCATGGCGTTCTCCCCTGCTCATTGCCCGACAGTCGGAAAATCCGGACTGCCCGATTGCACGCGGCTCGTTTTCTTGCGAAGCGTAGCCCCATGTCGCCGGACCGAGGCCAAAGGCCCCCCATTTCCGGTCTGACCGAAGCAATGCGCGCACGAATTACGCAGTGCAATCAGGCAGATGGTCTTGCATCTTTAGGCTTACGACCTTTGGCTGGGGGCGGTCGGCCACCGGCACGATCATGTCCATGCCGCGACAGGTGCGCTGCGGCCGATGGTTCCTGGCCGGTAGCGCGCCGGTCGAGTTAGGACCGCCTCAGCGCCGCCGGCTGGCGGCGTAGAGCGCAATCGCGGTCGCGTTCGAGACGTTGAGGCTGGTGATCGTGCCCGGCACCTCGAGCCGCGCCACGTGATCGCAGAGATCGCGGCTGCGCTGGCGCAGGCCCTTGCCCTCTGCGCCCATCACCATGACGAGCGGGCGACGGAGTTCGACATCGTCGAAGGCGATCTCGCCGTCCGAATCAAAACCGATGCGCAGGAAGCCGCGTTTGCCGAGTTCGTCGAGCGCATCGCCGAGATTGCGCACGGCGATCAGCGGCACATGTTCGAGCGCGCCCGAGGCCGATTTCGCCAGCACGCCGGTCGCGGCGGGGGAATGGCGGATGGTGACGATCACTGCTGCCGCCGCGAAAGCGGCAGCCGAGCGCAGGATCGCACCGACATTGTGCGGGTCGGTGATCTGGTCGAGCGCCAGGACGACGGCATCGTCGGGCAGGCTGTCGAGATCGGGCGAGGGCAGGGGATCGCAGACGAGATAAAGCCCCTGATGCACCGAATCAGGCGTCAGCAGCCGGTCGATCTCGGAGGGGCGGACGAGTTCGGCCTGCAGCGGCAACTCGCCGATCTCCTCGGTCAAGCGCTTCAGCGCGTTCTCGGTGGCGAGCAGGCGGCGATGGCGACGCTTGGGATTGCGCAAGGCCTCGATGACGGGATGGACGCCGTAGAGCACAGCCTCGTCGATATCGCCGGGGCGATGCGGCGGCGGCCCGTCGGAGTGGTGCGGCCGGCGGCCGCCGGCATGGTGGCCAGCGGGTCTTCCCGGCTTGGGGCGGAACGGCGCAGGCATCATCGGTCTCCAGGGGGGCGGATCTGTGCCGTGCCATGACACGCGCTGCTTGACCAGTGCCGAGGAGCCACGGCGGCGCGATCCGGACGAAACTCAATGCACGAAGGAGACACTATCGATGATGGATGCGAAGTCGATGATGGATGCAAGCGAGCGCCTGATCATCGTCACCGGCGGCCCGGGATCCGGCAAGACGACGCTGCTTGCGGCGCTGGCGGCACGGGGCATCGCGATCTCGCCCGAGGCGGGGCGCGCGATCATCCGCGATCAGGTCGCGATCGATGGCGCCGGCCTGCCCTGGGCGAATCGCGAGCTCTTCGCCGAGTTGATGCTCGCCTTCGACATGCAGGCTTATCAGGTGGCGCAGAATCGCGGCGGCAGCGTCGTCTTCGACCGTGGCATCCCCGATATCGCGGGCTATCTGCGATTATGCGGATTGCCGGTGCCGGCGCATCTTATCCGGGCGCTCGAGCGGTTCCGCTATGCCACCGAAGTCTTCATCGCGCCGCCCTGGCGCGACATCTTCGAGAACGACGCCGAGCGCCGGCAGGATTTTGACGAGGCGCGGCGCACCCATGACGCCATGCTCGCGGTTTATCGCGAGCATGGCTATGCCCTGACGGCGCTTCCCTTGGGGAGCGTCGAGGCGCGTGCGGACATGGTCGCGGCACGGATCGGTGCAATGCGACATTCGGTTGGAGACTGAGGGTTGACACACCGAAGCCCGGTCACCATAAGTCCGGCCGCGCCTGTCGCCCGTCACGCAAGTGACACAGGCGGTCGCCTGCGGTTCAACCGCAACAGGCGCGGGCGGGGGAATGTCCCGAGCGGCAAAGGGGGCGGACTGTAAATCCGCTGGCTATGCCTTCGCAGGTTCGAGTCCTGCTTCCCCCACCATCCTTTCCTGCCCGGCAGCGGCAAGACGAAGCGGTCACGGCGTGCTTTTGGCCGTCGGGAGCCGGCCGGTTTCCGACACAGTGCCCCGGCATCTTGACATCGCTTCATTCATCGTCGATTCCGGTCCGGCGATGCGGGTGTAGCTCAATGGTAGAGCAGCAGCCTTCCAAGCTGAATACGAGGGTTCGATTCCCTCCACCCGCTCCAATCCTCCCAAGACATTGCTTCAGGCTTGGATAGCGGCGCCCAGGATTCGCTCGCGCGACAATTCCTTGCGTGTCCGAGGCGTGGGAGGGCGGGAGGAGATCAGGCCGTCATTCCCGCTCGGTTCCCGGATTGATTTTCTCGAAATCGTCGATTTTTCAGAGATTTATCGTTCTTGAACCGCGCCTCTGGCCCCGTCCGGCATTCGCCCTAATGTGCCTCCAGTTTTCGATATGGGGCGGCCTTCGCAAGATCTCGGAGGCGCGCGGTGCGACAATGCTGATGAACATCTCTGCCACCCGCTCGATGCGGAGCTGCGCGGGCCGGGATTTCGCGCCGCAGTTCCACGTGGTTTTCTGGGCAATGCGCAGCCGCCTCTTGCGTTCGCGCGCATTCTCGTCACTGCGTTAGCGCCATGACGAGCCTTGCGACATCATCGTTGGTACCGAAGCCGTCGCTGCGTCGCCGGGCCGAGCGTGGGCTGTTCGGCCTCGTCACGGGGCTGGAATGGCTGGGAGCCATCATCCTTGCGGTGCTCTTCGCCGTGGTGATGGCGGCGGTCCTGCGCCGCTATGTGTTTGGCGGTGGATTCGTCTGGTCCGACGAATTGGCGATCTGGCTGAACGTGGCGCTGGTCGCCGTTGGCGCGCCTTTGGCCGCGACGAGCGCGCTGGCGATGCGGCTCGACGTGATCGTGCGCTTGCTGCCCGCCGGAGCGCAGCGCCTGGCTTCGGTCTTTGCCGATGCGGTCGCGGTTCATGGCTCGCTCGTGCTCGCCTTCGGCGGAGCCAGCGTCGTGGCGCTCGTCGGCGGCAGTTCAACTGTGCTCGGCCTGCCGGAAAGCCTGCGCTTCGCCGCCTTCGCACTCGGTGGCGGGCTGACCGTTATCGTCGTGCTGTGGCGGGCCGCGCTGGACAGTTCCTGGCCGGCGGCCCTGGCTTCGCTGCTTCTCGGCATCGGCCTTTATCTGGCGGCGCAGAGCGTCACGGGATTTTTCGTGGAAACGCCGAGCCTGGTCGCGGCCTCGCTGGCCGGGCTCGGGCTGATCCTGGGCGCGCCGCTGCCCTATGCGCTGCTTGCCGGCGTTTCGCTCAGCGGCGCCTTCGGCGGGCTCTTGCCCGAGCCGGCCATCGTCCAGAATACGGTCTCGGGCGTCTCGAAATTCCTGCTGCTGGCGATCCCGTTCTTCCTGCTCGCCGGCGAATTGCTGACGGCGGGAGGATTGGCCGAGCGGCTGGTGCGCTTCGCCGCCTCGCTGGTCGGGCATTGGCGGGCGGGGCTGGCGCAGACGACGCTGATGTCCAGCGTGCTGTTTTCGGGCGCTTCCGGCTCCTCGGTGGCTAACGCCGCCTTCGGCGCCAAGGTGATGGCGCCGGCCCTGATCGCGCGCGGTTACCCGCCGGCCCATGCGGCGGCGATCGTGGCCGGCGTCTCGATGCTCGACAACATCATCCCGCCCTCGATCGCCTTCCTGATCCTGGCGACCGCGACCAATCTGTCGGTCGGCTCGCTGCTGGTCGGCGGCTTCGTTGCCGGCGGGGTCCTGGCGCTGGCGTTGGCCATCGGCATTCATCTCAGCGTGCGCGAGGTGGTCGATGCTGCGCCCAAGGCCAGCGGGCAGGAGAGGGCGAAGAGCTTCATCGGCGCGCTGCCGGCGATCGGGCTCGGTGTCGTCGTCGTGGTCGGCATCCGCTTCGGCGTCGTCACCGTCACCGAGGCTTCGGCGCTAGCGGTGGCCTATGCGCTCGTTGCCTGCCTGGCGCTACGCAGCCTGAACATCGGCACGGTCTTTGGCGCCTTGCGCAAATCGGCGACGGAAGCGGCGGCCGTGGGCATGCTGATCGGGGCGTCGGCGCCCTTCGCCTTCCTGCTCGCGGTCGACCGGGTCTCCGACCAGATGGCGGGGCTGGTGACCGCACTTGGCGGTGGACCCTATGCGGTGATGCTGCTCGCCAATCTCGTCCTGCTGGTGGCCGGGCTCTTCCTCGATATCGGCGCGGCGATCCTGCTGCTGGCGCCGCTGCTCCTGCCCGTTGCGATCTCGGCCGGGCTCGATCCGATCCAGTTCGGCGTCATCCTGGTGGTCAACTTGATGATCCATGGCCTGACCCCGCCATTGGGCATTCTGGTCTATGTCGTCAGCGGCATCACCCGGGTTCCGGCAGGCGCCGTCTTCCGGGCCGTTCTGCCATTGCTGGCGACGCTTCTGGTCGCGCTTGCGGTATTGTGCCTGGGGGCGGCCGCCTGGCCCTCGCTTCCACCATCCTTCAAGGAGTTGTTCTGATGTCGCCGACCCGCCGCGAGATCACGGCCGGCCTGTTGGCCGTGCCCGCGCTGCTCTCCAGCCGTACGGCCCATGCCGCCGGCCGGCCCGTGACGGTCGCCTCGCTCTTCGGCGAGGACAAGCCCGAGACCAGGGTCTGGCGCAAGATCGCCGAGATTCTGAACCGGACCGCGCCCGGCCGTTTCGATCTGCGTATCGTCGGCAATGCCGCGCTGGGCGGCGAGAAGGAGGTCGCCGAGGGTGTCCGGCTGGGTTCGGTCCAAGCCTCGCTCTCGACGATCTCGGCCTTGTCGGGCTGGGTTCCCGATAGCCAGATCCTCGATCTGCCCTTCCTGTTCCGCGACCGGGGCCATCTCAAACGCGTGCTGGCGGGACCGCTTGGCGACGAGCTCAAGGGCAAGTTCGAGCGCCAAGGCTTCGTCGTGCTCGGCTTCATCAATTACGGCGCGCGCCATCTCCTGGCCAAGGAGCCGATCACCACGCCCGCAGGCATCAAGGGCAAGCGCATCCGCGTGATCCAGAGTCCGTTGCACACGGAACTCTGGTCAGGGCTCGGCGCCTATCCGACGCCGATCCCGATCCCTGAGACCTATAACGCGCTGAAGACCGGCGTGGTTGATGCGATGGACCTGACCAAGTCGGCCTATGTCGGCTTCAAGCTGCACGAGGTCGTGCCCTATCTGATCGAGACCGGCCATATCTGGGCCTCGGGCGTGATCTATGTCTCGGCGGCGTTCTGGAAGGGGCTTTCAGCCGAAGACAAGGCGGCACTGTCGGCCGCTGCCGCCGAGGGGGCTGGCTATTTCGACGAGTTGATCGTCGCTGACGAGGAGGCCTCGATGGCGAAGGCCGCGGCGGAAGGCGGCAAGGTCGTGCAGCCGCAGGACTGGCCGGCCTGGGAGGAGGGCGCGCGCAAGGTCTGGACCTCGTTTGCGCCCAAGCTCGGCGGCATCGACAAGATCGAGGCGGTGGCGAAGAGCCCGTGAACCTTGATTGGGCTGCTAATGTGCAGCCCGGTCGAGATGGCCGAGGTCGCGGCTGGGGTCGAGCCGGTCGCGGACGCGCTGCTTCAGCGCCTTGACGTCGGGAAAGCCGTCATCGGCGACGCGGTCCCAGATCAGCATGTCGTCGTAATGGATCTGGAAGCTGCCGCCGCTGCCCGGCCGCAAGGCGACCTCGCCGAGATCGGGGCCGAAGGTGTGAAGCAGCTCCTGCGCCATCCAGGCCGAGCGCAGCAGCCAGTTGCACTGCGTGCAGTAGGTGATGGCGATGCGCGGCGGTTTCACGTCACTCATTGGCTTTCGCTCCGTAGCGGTCTGGCGGTGAACCGTTCAGCCGACCGGGGCGCGCGGTTCTTGCGCAAGCCTCTCGCCGACACAAGCCTCTTGCCGGCATATGAGGCGCGGGGCAAGCGGTGATCGTGCCATCCTGCCGGCCGAGTCTCGTTGTCATCGCATCGTCATCCGTCACTTTCATTCGCAGGTGTTTGCATTCGCGGGGTGTTCGCGCCGATTCGCGGCGCTGGCCGAGAGGAATGAGATGTCGATTGTCATCGCGGGCGGCACGGCGCTGCTGGAGGAGCTGGTCGAGGCCGATATCGTCGTCGCGGGCGGCAGGATCGCGGAGCCGGGCGCGCCTGCTCCCGCCGGTGCTCTACGGCTCGACGCTTCCGGCCTGCTCGTGCTGCCGGGCATCGTCGATTGCCATGGCGACGCCTTCGAGCGCCACATCATGCCGCGTCCCGGCGTCTCCTTCGATATCGATCTCGCCTTGCGCGACGCCGATCGCGCCATGCTGGCGAGCGGCATCACGACCGCTTTCCATGGTGTGACCTGGTCCTGGGAACCGGGCCTGCGCGGCGCCGACAATGCGCGCTCGCTGATCGAGGCGATGGCGCGCCTCGCCCCCGAGCTCGGCGCGGACACGCGTTTCCATCTGCGCCACGAGACCTTCAATCTCGACGCCGAAGCCGAGATTCTCGACTGGCTCGCCAAGGGCCGGGTCGGCGTGCTCGCCTTCAATGACCATACCGAGGGCTTGATGAAGGAGGGTGTCCGTCCGGCCAAGGTCGCCAAGATGGTCGAGCGTACCGGGCTGGCTTCGGCCGATTTCATGACGTTGGCCGAGGCGGTCTATTCCCGCCGCGACGAGGTCGCGGGCTCGGTTTCGCGGCTGGCGCAGGCGGCGCTCGAGGCTGGCGTGCCGGCCTTGTCGCATGACGACATGACGCCGCAGATGCGGGCCTGGTATCGCTCGCTCGGCGTACGCGTCGCCGAATTCCCGATCGATGTGGCGACGGCGCGAGAGGCTGCCGCCCATGGCGAGGCGATTGTGTTCGGCGCGCCCAATGTCGTGCGCGGCGGCTCGCATCTGGGCTGCCCCGGGGCAGAGGACATGGTGCGCCAAGGGCTCTGCACGATCCTGGCCTCGGACTACTACTATCCGGCGCTGGCGCTTGCCCCGTTCATCCTGGCTCGCAAGGGCGCGGCGGCGTTCACGGAAGCCTGGAAGCTCGTCTCGCAAGCGCCGGCGCAGGCGCTGGGACTACACGATCGCGGCGTGATCGCGCCCGGCAAGCGCGCCGATCTCATCCTGGTCGCGGAGGGGCCTCAGCCGCGCGTCGTCGCGACGATCGCCGGCGGCAGGCTAGTCTATCTAGCGGAGCAACGCATTCTGGCATGACGCGGCCGGTACCGCGGCCAGGGCTGCTCGCCGAGGAAATCTCATTATTCTATGATTCTAGAAATACGGATTGACGGCCTGTCGAGATTGGATCATCATGCTTGCATGAACACGCAAGATGCCGCCGCCAGACTCGAAGCCCTGGGTAATCCGACCCGGCTCTCGCTCTTTCGCTTGCTGGTCCGCGCCGGCCATGACGGGCTCTCCGTCGGCCAGTGCCAGCAACGGCTCGAGATCGCGGCCTCGACCCTGTCGCATCACCTCAAGACGCTGATCATCGTGGGGCTCGTCAGCCAGGAGCGCGACGGTACGACGCTGATCTGCCGGGCCAATTTCGACCTGATGAACGCGTTGCTGCAGTTCCTCGTGGCCGAGTGCTGCGTCGAGAGCCGCTGTGGCCCAAACGAGCAGGACGCGGCCTGATCTCGCTGCCTTCTATTTCGATAATTCCAGAATTTAAGGATCATGAGATGGCGGAGATCAAGACCATTGCGATCATCGGAGCGGGGCCGGTTGGACTGGCGGCGGCGGCCCATGCCACCGAACGCGGCCTGAGACCGGTCGTGCTGGAGCAGGGCAGTGCGGTCGGGCATGCCGTGCGGCATTGGGCGCATGTGCCGATGTTCTCGCCCTGGGCTTTCAACATCGATGGCGCGGCGGAGCGGCTGCTGGTCGCATCCGGCTGGAGCCGTCCAGATCCGGGTGGATACCCGACCGGCGGCGAGCTGATCGATCAGTATCTTGCACCCTTGGCGCAACGCTCAGCGCTGCGCGATGCGATTCATTTCGATGCGCGCGTGCTCTCCGTGACCCGTTCCGGTTTCGACAAGGTCAGGACGGCCGGGCGTGATCGCGTGCCCTTTGCTCTGCGCTATGGCAGTGGAACCGGTGAAAAAAACCTGCTGGCGGACGCGGTGATCGACGCCTCCGGCACATGGTTCTCGCCGAATCCGGCCGGCTCGGCTGGGCTAGCGGCGCTCGGGGAGTGCGAGGCCGCTGCTGCGATCAGCTACGGCATGCCCGATGTGCTGGGCGAAGCGTGGGCGCGCTATGCCGGCAAGCGGATTGCGGTTCTGGGCGGAGGACATTCCGCCATCGGCACGCTGATCGCGCTCGCCGATCTGCAGGAGCGCGCGCCCGGAACCCGGATCGCCTGGCTTTATCGCGGGACCTTGCTGTCGAAGGCCTTTGGCGGCGGGGCAGCCGATCAGCTGACCGCGCGCGGCGAACTGGGCATGCGCATCGCAAAGCTCGTCGAGCGAGGCCTGATCGCGGTCGAGACGGGCTTCCAGCTTGGCCGGATCGAACGGGTGGAGGCGGGTCTGCAACTCGTGGCGGCCAATGGCGGCGGGCGCGATGTGACGGTCGACGAGTTGATCGTCGCAACCGGGTTCCGGCCCGATCTCGCTTTGCTGCGTGAACTCAGGGTCCAGCTCGATCCGGCCCTGGAATGTCCACCCGCCCTTGCCCCCCTGATTGATCCCAACGAGCATTCCTGCGGCACGGTGCGTCCGCATGGAGCGGCCGAACTCGCCCATCCCGAGCCCGGCTTCTATATAGCGGGCATGAAGGCTTATGGCCGGGCACCGACGTTCCTGCTGGCCACCGGCCATGAGCAGGTCCGCTCGATCGTAGCCGAGATCGCGGGCGATCGTGCGGCGGCGCGGCGGGTCGAACTTGTGCTGCCCGAGACCGGCGTCTGCAGCACGAGGCCGGGCGGCCCTGCCGTGGCCGACTCCGGCTGTTGTGGCGGCCCGGCTCCCGCAGCGGTCGATGCCTGCTGCGCGGATGATGCCCAGGCGAAGGCCTCGGGCAAAGCTGGTTGCGGCTGTGGAGGCACGCCGGTTCGCAGTGCTGCTCATGAGGTGGCCGAAGCCTGATGCCGCGCTCGTTGCTGCCGTCGCCTGCTCCTTCCGGGTGGAGAGAGCTGTCCCTCATCCTCGCCCTCGGCGTTACCCAGGTCGTCGGCTATGGCTGCCTGTACTATGCCTTCGCCGTGCTCGCGCCGGGCATGACGGCGAGCTTCGGCTGGGCTCCGGAATGGACCTATGGCGGCTTTGCTGCCGGCTTGCTGGCCGGCGGTCTGATCGCACCGCTCGTGGGCCGCCTGATCGACCAGCATGGCACCCGCATGATCATGAGCCTGGGTTCGGGTCTGGCTGGTCTTTCGCTGCTGGCGCTGGCGGAAGCGCGCGGGCCGGTTGGCTATTTCGCCGCCATGATCGCGCTCGAGGTCGTCTCGACCATGGTGCTGTACGACGCCGCCTTCACCGCCCTGACGCAGGCGAAGGGCGGTGGCGCGCGGCGCGCCATCAGCCAGCTCACCTTGATCGGCGGCTTTGCCTCGACCCTGTTCTGGCCGCTGACGACAGCCCTGCTGAACGGGTTCGACTGGCGCGAGATCTACCGGCTCTATGCCGTGCTGCAGTTCGGGCTCTGCGTGCCCCTGCATCTGTTCCTGCTGCCCGGGCGCCCTCATCGCCTGCCGGTTGTGACGCCCGTAGCCACTGCGGTGACTGCACCGCAGGATGGCTATCTCGAAGGCGAGGCGCGGCGACGTGCCTTCATGCTGCTTGCGCTCGCCTTCTCGCTGCAGGGCTTCGTCGTTTCGGCCATGTCGGTGCATATGCTGACGATGCTGCAGGGGCTGGGCCTGAGCGCCGGGCTCGCCGTCGGCATCGGCGCGATCGTCGGCCCTTCGCAGGTCGCTGGGCGTCTGGCCGAGATGCTCTTCGGCACCGCGCTCGCCCCTGTCACGACGGCCTGGGTTTCGGCCGCGTTGATGCCGTTCGGCTTCCTCATGCTGATGATCGGCAATACGACTGCGATGCTCGCCGGGCTCTTCGCCATCGCTTATGGCGTCAGCATGGGCCTGAGCTCGATCGTACGTGGAACGGTGCCGCTGCAGCTCTTCGGCCCGGCCGGATATGGCGCGATGCTGGGTAAGCTTTCGGCGCCGGGGCTCGCGGTGAAAGCCGCGGCTCCGCTGGCCTTCGCCATCCTGATCGAGCGGGCGGGCTTGATGCCGAGCAGCTTGCTTCTCATCGCCTTGTCGGCACTTGCTGCCGTTGCGCTCTTCTTGCTGGCGCGCAAGGTGCGCTGAGACACCGTCCAGCCTCGATGCTTTCAGACAGCCGGCTCGGTCGCTGTCTTCGCCTCGGCCAGCATGAAGGCGTCCAGTGCCTCGCGCTCCTCCACTGAGAGGCGCAAGCCCAGCTTGCCGCGGCGCCAGAGCACGTCCGCGCCGCGCTTCGCCCATTCCTTGCGGATCAGATAGCGCAGCTCGCGCTCATAAAGGTCGGCGCCGAAATGGCCGCCGAGATCGCTCATGCCTTGTGCGTCGGCGAGAATCTCGCGCGCCTTCGTGCCATAGGCGCGCACCAGCCGCGCCACGGTCGATCGCGCCAGCCAGGGATGGGCGGCGGCGATCTCGTCGACCAGCGCCTCGAAGCCGGTCACCGGGAAATCGCCGCCGGGCAATGTGCCGTTGACGGTCCAGGCGGGCCGGCCGGCCCAGCCGGCATGCGGCGCGAGCTTGTCCAGAGCCGCTTCGGCGAGGCGGCGATAGGTCGTGATCTTGCCGCCGAAGACCGAGAGCAGCGGGGCTTCGCCCTTGGGCGCGTCGAGCGTCAGCACATAGTCGCGCGTCGCTTCCTGCGCCTTGGAGGCGCCGTCGTCATAGAGCGGACGCACGCCGGAATAGGTCCAGACGACCTGCCCCGGCGTGACGGCTGCGCGAAAATACTCGCTCGCGGCGGCGCAGAGATAATCGATCTCCTCGGGCGTCGCCTTGGCCTGGGCGGGGTCGCCCTCGTAGTCGCGATCGGTGGTGCCGATCAGGGTGAAGTCGTGCTCATAGGGGATCGCGAAGATGATACGGCCGTCGGCGTTCTGGAAGATGTAGCAGCGGTCGTGCTCGTAGAGTTTGGGCACGACGATATGGCTGCCCTGGACCATGCGGACGGCGGCCTTGGTGTTCGAGCGCACGACGCCGCCCAGAACCTCGCCGACCCAGGGGCCGGCGGCGTTGACCAGCGCCTTGGCGGTCACGGTGATGCGGCCGGCTTCGCCTTCCCCGACGATCCGCCAGAGGTCGCCGTCGCGATCGGCCGAGACGACCTTTGTTCGTGTGTGGATCGCGGCTCCCTTAGTGGCTGCATCAGCCGCGTTCAGCACGACGAGGCGGGAATCCTCGGCCCAGCAATCGGAATATTCAAAAGCCCGCGCATGGTCGTCCTTGAGCGGCCGGCCGGCAGGATCATGAGCAAGATCGAGTGTCTTCGTCGCCGGCAGGAGCTTTCGTCCGCCGATATGGTCGTAGAGGAAGAGCCCGAGCCGGAGCAGCCAGGCGGGGCGCAGGCCGGCATGGTGCGGTAGCACGAAGCGCAGCGGCCGGATGATGTGCGGCGCGAGCCGCCAGAGCCGCTCGCGCTCCATCAAGGCTTCGCGCACCAGCCGAAATTCATAGTGCTCGAGATAGCGCAGGCCGCCATGGATCAGTTTGGTCGAGGCCGAGGAGGTGGCGCTGGCGAGGTCGTCCTTCTCGAACAGCACGACCGAGGCTCCGCGCCCGGTGGCGTCACGGGCGATGCCGCAACCGTTGATGCCACCGCCGATGACGGCGAGATCGTAAGCTGGCTCAGCGCTATTCATCGTCGTATCAGGCCTTGAAGATGGTCTTGGCCGCAAGCCCATGCCGGGCGCAGGCGTTGCGGGTATCCACCACAAGCTTGGCATGGCGGACGACGAGGCCGTAATCGACGTCGTCATGGTCCGTCGCGATCAGCACGGCATCGAAGGCGGCAAGCGTCTCGGCGCTCAGCGCCTGGCTCTTGCGGGCGGTCAGGCCACCATGCTTCCGCGTCGGCCGGATCTCGGCGATATGCGGATCGTGATAGGCGGCGCTCGCGCCGCGGGCCTCGATCAACTCGATCAGCTTGAGGGCAGGGCTCTCGCGCATGTCCTCGATGTTCTTCTTGTAGGCGATGCCGAGGACGAGGATGCGCGCACCGCTGAAGCCGCGGCCGAGTTGTGTGTCCACAAGCTCCGCCAGCCGGTCGACGACGCGATAGGGCATGTCGGTGTTGATCTGGCCGGCGAGCTCGATGAAACGCGTCGTGACGTCGAATTCGCGTGCTTTCCAGGTCAGGTAGAACGGGTCGATCGGGATGCAGTGCCCGCCTAAGCCCGGGCCCGGATAGAACGGCATGTAGCCGAAGGGTTTCGTCTTGGCAGCGTCGATCACCTCCCAGATGTCGATGCCCATCGCGGCGTAGACCTGCTTCAACTCGTTGACGAGCGCGATGTTGACGGCGCGGAAGATGTTCTCGGTCAGCTTCACCGCCTCGGCGGTTGCGGTCGAGGAGACCGGCACCGTCTTGACCACGAGCGCGGCGTAGAGCGCATCAGCCATGGCGAGGGCATCGGGTCCGTCGCCGCCGACGACCTTGGGAATATCGGAGGTGCCGAACTCTCCGTTGCCGGGGTCCTCGCGCTCGGGAGAATAGGCGAGGAAGAAATCCCTCCCGCTCTTGAGGCCGGTGGCGGCCTCGAGGATCGGGCGCATCAATTCGTCCGTGGTGCCGGGATAGGTGGTCGATTCGAGTACGATCAATTGGCCCGGCCGCAGGCGCCTGGCGATCGCTTCCGTGGTCTGGCGGACATAGGAGAGATCGGGCTCGCGATGGCGCGAGAGCGGCGTCGGCACGCAGATCAGCAGCGCGTCGGGCTCGGCCAATCGGTCGAAATCCGTCGTGGCATTGAAGCGTCCCGTCTTCAGGCCCTCGACGATCAGCTCCATCGGAATGTGCTTGATCGTCTCCTTGCCGGCATTGATCTGATCGACCCGCGGCTGGTCGATATCGAAGCCGACGACTTTGATGCCCCGGCGCAGCGCCGCCAGCGCCAGGGGGATGCCGACATAGCCGAGGCCGACGATCCCGAGCACGACCTCACGGCCGTGGACGTGGTCGATGAAACTCTGCGCCGCTTGTGATGTCGCGCTCAATCCCGGCTCCCGACAACGCGGCGCATGCGAGTGCGCCGACGAGGCTTGCTCCTTGCCGAGTTGGCCGAGCCTGTCAACGCAGCTCCCGTTATTGCGGGCGAAGCGAAGCCATGACGACTTGGTTCGTCAGAGCCAGCTCTTGATGCTCGCGACCATCGCGCCGGTCGAGATGCCGTAGCGGTCGTGCAGCGTCGGCAGTGCGCCTGCATCCAGGAAGGCGTCGGGCAGGGCGATCTGGCGGAAGGCGGGCGGGTGGATGTTGGCCCGCATCAGCACTCCCGCCACCGCCTCGCCGAGGCCGCCGACGACCGAATGGTTCTCGGCCGCAATCACCATGCGGCCGGTGCGGGCAGCCTCGCGCTGGATCGCCTCGCCATCGAGCGGCTTGATCGTCGGCACATGCAGCACCGCGACATCGATGCGGTCAGCCTCGAGCCGCTTGGCGGCCTCCAGGGCCCGCATCGTCATCAAGCCGGACGAGATGATCAGCACGTCGCGGCCGTCGCGGATCGTCTTGGCCTTGCCGAGTTCGAAACGGTAGCCGTACTCGTCGAGCACGAGCGGGACATTGCCGCGCAAGAGCCGCATATAGACCGGCCCTTGATGCGCCGCGATCGCGGGTACCGCCTGCTCGATCTCATGGGCGTCGCAAGGGTCGATGATGGTCAGGTTCGGCATGCCGCGGAAGATCGCGATGTCTTCTGTCGCCTGGTGGCTCGGGCCGTAGCCCGTGGTCAGGCCGGGCAGGGCGCAGACGATCTTGACGTTGAGGTTCTCCTCCGCGATCGCCATGAAGATGAAGTCGTAGGCCCGCCGCGCCGCGAAGACCGCATAGGTCGTGGCGAAGGGCGTGAAACCCTCGCGCGCCAGCCCTGCCGCCGTCGAGATCATCACCTGCTCGGCCATGCCCATCTGGTAGAAGCGGTCGGGATAGGCCTTCGCGAAGAGATGCAGGTCGGTGTATTTGCTCAGGTCAGCGGTGACACCGACGATGTCGGGCCGTGTCCTGGCGAGTTCGACCAGGGCGTGGCCGAACGGCGCTGCCCTGGTGCGCTGGTCCGGCCCTGCGATCGAGGCGATCATCGCCGAGGTGGTGAGCCGCGTGCCGCCGAGCGCCGGATTGTCGAGATGGGCGGGGCGTTCGTATTTCGAGGGCCTCATGCCGGCCTCCCTGCATCGAGAATGGCCAGAGCCTCGACCCATTCCTCCGGTTCGACACGCAGGAAATGATTGCGCTCGCGCTCCTCGAGGAAGGGCACGCCCTTGGCCATCCTGGTGTCGCAGATGATGATGCGGGGCTTCCTCGCCTCGCTGTGGCGCGCCGCATCGAAGGCCTCTACCAGCGCCGCGAGGTCGTTGCCGTCGACGCGCTGGACATGCCAGCCGAAAGCCTCGAATTTCGGAACCAGCGGCTCGAAATTCATCACCTGCGTCGAGGGGCCATCGGCCTGCATGTTGTTGACGTCGACGATACCGATCAGGTTGTCGAGCTTGTGGGAACCTGCCGCCATGGCCGCCTCCCAGGTCGAGCCCTCATCGAGTTCGCCATCGGAGAACAGGTTGTAGACGAAGCTCTTTGACGCCTTGCGCTTCAGGCCCAGAGCCATGCCGACGGCAATGCCGAGCCCATGGCCGAGCGAGCCGCCGGTGATCTCCATGCCCGGCGTATAGGCCGCCATGCCCGACATCGGCAGCCGGCTGTCGTCGCCGCCATAAGTTTCGAGCTCATCCTCGGGGATGATCCCGGCTTCGATCAGCGCGGCATAGAGCGCGATCGCATAGTGCCCGATCGAGAGCAGGAAGCGGTCGCGCCCCTCCCATTCCGGCTCGTGCGGGCGATAGGTCAAAGCGTGGAAATACGAGACCGCGAGCACGTCGGCGACACCGAGCGCCTGGGCGATATAGCCCTGGCCCTGGACCTCGCCCATGCGCAGGGCGTTGCGGCGAATGCGCCAGGCCCGTTCGGCGAGGCTGACATTGGGCAAGTTGACGCGGGGAATGGTGTGGCTGGCGCTCTCAGCCATGGGCCCGCCAGCCGGCGCTGCTGCCGTTCGATGTCATCGTCTCTCCCTAGAGCCGGATGATTTCAGATGGGATCACAGAGTGATCCCATCTGAAATCTGAATCCGTCTCTCATCCAAAGAGTTAGAGCAGGATCAATGCGAAAAACCGGTCCCCACTTTTTCGCATCCTGCTCTAGGGTCGTCTTTTGATTTGTTGGGACTCTTCCCGCTTCGCGGTGTCGAGACAAGCGCCTCATATGCGGAAGGGGCATGCGCGCCCGTCTGCGCCTCCCGACGCAAGACGATTGTCAAAAAGGCGCGACCTCGCCTAGTCATGTGCTGCCCTTTGAGCATCACGGACCCTGCGGCCCCGCCATGACCGTCACCGATATCGCGTCGCGCACCTATAATCATGGCTGGCGGCTTGATCCGATCATCCGCAGCCTGCTCGACACCGATTTCTACAAGCTCCTGATGCTGCAGATGATCCGGGCCTTCCATCCGGAGGTGCAGGTCACCTTCTCGCTGATCAACCGCTCGCGCCATATCCGGCTCGCCGATATCGTCGACGAGGCCGAGTTGCGCGCCCAGCTCGACCATGCGCGCGAGGTCCGCTTCTCGAAGAAGGAATTGATCTGGCTGGCGGGCAACAGCTTCTACGGCAAGACGCAAATGTTCTCGCCGGATTTCATCACCTGGCTCGCGGATTTCCGCTTGCCCGAATACGATCTGCGCCGCGTCGACGGGCAGTTCGAACTGCATTTCGAGGGGCCCTGGACGCATGCCACGATGTGGGAGGTTCCGGCGCTCGCCATCATCAACGAATTGCGCGCCCGCCGTGTCATGGTCGGCCAGAAGCGTTTCTCGCTCGATGTGCTCTATGCCCGCGCCAAGGCGAAGATGTGGGACAAGGTCGACCGGCTGCAGAAGCTGCCGAATCTGCGGCTCTCCGATTTCGGCACGCGCCGGCGCCATGGCCATCTCTGGCAGCGCTGGTGCGTCGAGGCATTGAAGGAGGGGCTGGGTCCCGCCTTCAGCGGCACCTCCAACGTGCTGCTGGCGATGGACAACGACCTGGAGGCGATCGGCACCAACGCGCATGAATTGCCGATGGTGCTGGCTGCGCTGGCCGAAAGCGACGAGGAGTTGCTGCGCGCGCCCTATCGCGTGCTCGACGAATGGCGCCAGGTCTACGGCGGCAATCTGCTGATTGCGTTGCCCGACGCCTTCGGCACGACGAGCTTCCTGCGGCACGCGCCCGACTGGGTCGCCGATTGGACCGGCTTCCGGCCCGATTCCGCTCCGCCGATCCCGGCCGGCGAGGAGATCATGGCGTGGTGGCGCACCAAGGGCCGCGACCCCAGGGAGAAGCTGCTGGTCTTCTCCGACGGGCTCGATGTTTCCGCGATCGAGCGCGTCTACCACCATTTCGACGGCAAGGTCCGCATGGCCTTCGGCTGGGGCACCGACCTCACCAATGACCTCGTCGGCTGCTCGCCGGACGGTTCGCGCGAACTCGACCCGATGTCGCTGGTCTGCAAGGTGAGCAAGGCCAATGGCCGCCCGGCGGTGAAACTCTCCGACAATCGCGAGAAAGTCTCGGGCGCGGCGGATGTGGTGGCGCGGTATCGGCGGGTGTTCGGCGGCTAGAGGCTGTTATGAATTAATACAAAGAGTATATTCTTGCGATGTATTTTTAGAATAACTCAAATAAGCGAATCTATACTGGATTCAATTCCGGTAAATTGTTAGTCGGCAGGCATTCAATCTTTTGAAGGCATCGCCGTTGTGACTCTTCGTTTTGTCTTGCTGGCCTCGTCGGCCCTGTTGTTCGCTCCTTCCGCCGTCAAGGCCCAGGCCGATCGGGCACCTGCGATCCAGCTCGAAGAGGTGATCGTCCAGGGGGCGGGCGGCACGGGTGGAGTGGTCAGCGCGAATGGCTATGTCGCGACCGCGACGCGCAGCGCCACCAAGACCGATACGCCGGTGCTGGAGATCCCGCAGTCGATCTCGACGGTGACGCAAACGCAGCTGGAGCAGCGCAAGCCGCAGGCCTTGCTGGACGCCCTGTCCTATACGCCGGGCTCGCGCGTCGGCACCTATGGCTTCGATCCGCGCTACGATGCCTTCACGATTCGCGGTGTCGACGTCACGCAGAACGCCGTGTTCCGCGACGGGCTGCGCCAGATCGGCAGCCCTAACGGCCTGTTCCGGCTGGAGCCCTATGGGCTGGAGGCGATCTCGGTGCTGCGCGGGCCGGCAGGGGCGATCTACGGCGCCAGCACCTCCGCCGGCATCGTCGACTTGATCTCGAAGCGGCCGACCGAGACGCCCTTCCGCGAGATCGAGGTCCAGGCGGGCTCCTTCGGCCGCAAGCAGTTCAGTTTCGACCTGTCCGGCCCGGCCAATGCCGACAAGACGTTGCTCTACCGGCTGACGGGCCTGGTTCGCGACGCCAACAACCAGATCAGCGCGATCAAGGACGATCGCGTTTTCATTGCGCCCGCCTTCACCTGGAAGCCGAACGAGCTCACCAAGCTGACCTTGCTCGCCGAATACATGGATTCGACCACTGGCGGCACGGCGGCCTATGTCAATGAATACGGCCCCTATATCGATCGGCAGGGCAGCCTGCTCTACAAGTCGATCGGCGCGACCAAGGTCTTCGGCGGGGACAAGCGCTACAATGATTTCCGCCAGCAGCAGGGGCGCATCGGCTACGAGTTCGAGCACTCCTTCGGCGAGATGTTCACGCTGCGCCAGCGCGCCCGTTACTCCGCGCTCGCCTCGAACCAGCAATATGTCTACCTCACGGATTCCGGGCTGACGAAGGAGCGCACGCAAGGCGTCTCGGTCGACACCAGCCTCGAGACCAGGCTGAACACGGGGCCGCTCGCGCACCGCATCCTGACCGGCGTCGATTTCAGCTATCTGCATTATCGCGGCAAGGAGGGCTATGGCGGGGTCCCGATCGGCTACAACGCCACCCTCGGCTATCGCACGGCGCAGACGCAGACGCTGGTCGGCCTCTACGCGCAGGACCAGATCAGCTGGCAGAATTGGCGATTGACCCTGGGCGGGCGTCAGGATTGGTTCTCCAGCAATTTCGAGGCGGGCTCGGCAGGCGTCATGCCGACCGAGACGAAGCAGACCGGCAACAAGGCGACCGGGCGCGCCGCCTTGAGCTACGTCACCGATTTCGGCCTCGCCCCTTATGTCAGCTATGCGACCTCCTTCGTGCCCAATTCGGGCACGGTCCTGTCCGGTGCGGTCGCAGTGCCCACCACGGGCGAGCAGATCGAGGCCGGCGTCAAATACGATCTGCCGGGCTACAACGCCTCGCTGCGTGCGGCGGTGTTCGAGCTGCGCCAGGACAACGCGGTCGTCTACGAGGTCGTCAACGGCTATAATCGCCAGGTCCAGCTCGGCATGCGCTCGCAGGGCTTCGAGATCGAAGGCGTCGCCTCTCTCGCCAACGGGCTCAGCATCCAGGCCTCCTATGCCTACAACGATGCGCGTATCCTCAAGCTCACCGACGAGACGGCGGGCAACCGCCTGACCAGCATTCCCTATCACATGGCCTCGGTCTGGCTGGACTATACGGTGCAGGAGGGGCCGGCGCGTGGCCTCGGCCTTGGCGTGGGCGCGCGCTATGTCGGTTCGAGCCTGGGCGACAATCTGAACCGGCCTGTCCTCGACAATGCGCCGCGAACCCTGCTCGACGCGTCCCTGCGCTACGATCTCGAGTACCTCGACCCGCGCTTCAAGGGCGTCCGGTTCCAGGTCAACGCCACCAATCTCCTCGACAAGGTCGAGCAGACCTGCACCGGCGGCTTCTGCTATTTCGACGAGGGCCGGAAGGTCATCGCCAGCCTGCGTTACCGTTGGTGAACCAGGTCCTCGTCGCGGGCGCGTGGGTGAAGCGCCTGACCTCTCCGCTGGGTATCGTGCTCGCGCTCGGCGGGCTTTATGTCGGGCAGAGCATTCTTGGCGGGCTTGCCTTCATCGCGCTGCCGAGCGTGCTGCGCGAGCGTGGCGTAGCGCTTGATCAGATCGGGCTCGTCCACCTCATCAGCCTGCCCTGGGCGCTGAAGATAGTCTGGGCGGCAGCCGTCGAGCGTTACCGCCTGCCTCCGGCAGGCGCCACGCGCTCGCGCCAGATCGTCGCCGGCTGCGGTCTCCTCACGGTGCTAGGGCTGGTCGCGGTCAGCGCCATCGGGCCGGCGCATTGGCTGCCCTTGCTCGCCGTTCTCGTCGCCATCGCCTTTGCGGCCTCGACGGCCGACATCGCCTGCGATGGCCATGCGGTCGAAACGCTCGCGCTGCGGCATCATGGCTGGGGCAATGCGGCACAGGTCGGCGGGGCCTATCTCGGCTCGGCGATCGGCTCGGGGCTCTTCCTCATCCTCGTCGCGCGGTTCGGCTGGAGCAGCGCGGTACTGGCCGCTGCCGGCATGATCGTCGCGCTGCTGCTGCCATTCCTGCTGTCGCCGGCTCCGGTCTCACCGGGGCTGCGCAGCCATCGCCCCTCGCTGCGCTTCGCCTTGCAGCGCCCGCAGATGCGCCAGGGACTGATCCTGGCTGCGGTCTATGTCATGCTGCAGAAATGGGGAGTGAGCATGATGGGGCCGTTCCTGATCGATGTCGGGCTGGACCTCGAATCGATCGGGCTGGTCAACGGGTTCGGCGGGCTGGCGCTCGGGCTCGCCTGTGCGTTGCTCGGCGGCGGCCTCGTCCGTTGGATGGGGGCGAGGCGGGTCATGCTGCTCGCTCTGCTGCTGCAGGGCGCGGTGCTCGGGCTTCTGGCCCTGGCGGCGTCCCAGGGCACCGTACCTCGCGGCATGCTGGTCGGGCTCGCTTTGGCGAGCTCTTCGGGGATCATGGCGCTCGGCTTCGTCGCGCTCTACGCGCAGTTCATGGCGATCGCCGATCCGCGCCAGGCCGGGATCGACTTCACGTTGCTGCAAGGCATGGACGCCATCGTCAGCATGGCCGGTGGCCTCGGGGCCGGCTGGGTGGCGCAGCATCTGGGCTTTGCCAGTTATTTCCTGATCGCCGCCGTTCTGGCCGTCCTCGCGGCGCCGGTCGTGGCCTGGCTGGCGGTGCGGGCCGCAAGTGTGGCGCGATGATCCAGATGCTGGCGATGTTGCGAGCACGCCGTCCAATGGCTTCCCCGTGACGGCGCATTTGCTGAAGCGTATTGGCGGTCGCCGGAGCGTGCTGGACCAGCTCCGCGGCTATCGCTCTCGTGATGCGGTCCCGGCAGGCCTGCCGGTGGCGAAGCCGCAACTTGCATCCTCCACCAAAAACCCCTAATGCGACCGCGCTTTTCAGGCCTCGTAGGGCCGTTGTCAGGAAACAGGTGTCATGGCCAAAGAGAAATTCGCGCGCACGAAGCCGCATTGCAACATTGGAACGATTGGTCACGTTGACCATGGCAAGACGTCTTTGACGGCGGCGATCACGAAGATTCTGGCCGAGTCTGGCGGCGCCACGTTCACGGCGTATGACCAGATCGACAAGGCGCCGGAGGAGAAGGCCCGCGGCATCACGATCTCGACCGCTCACGTCGAGTACGAGACGGCTGCGCGCCACTATGCTCACGTCGACTGCCCCGGCCACGCCGACTATGTGAAGAACATGATCACGGGCGCGGCGCAGATGGACGGCGCGATCCTGGTCGTGTCGGCAGCTGATGGCCCGATGCCGCAGACCCGCGAGCACATCCTGCTGGCGCGCCAGGTCGGCGTTCCCGCGCTGGTGGTGTTCATGAACAAGGTCGACCTGGTCGACGACGCCGAGCTGCTCGAGCTGGTCGAGATGGAGATCCGCGAGCTTCTGTCGAAGTACGACTTCCCGGGCGACGACATCCCGATCACCAAGGGTTCGGCGAAGGTTGCGCTGGACAATGGCGACAAGGCCATCGGCCATGACGCGGTGCTGGCGCTGATGAAGACGGTCGACGAGTACATCCCGCAGCCGGCGCGTCCGCTGGACCTGCCGTTCCTGATGCCGGTCGAGGACGTGTTCTCGATCTCGGGTCGCGGCACGGTCGTGACGGGTCGCGTCGAGCGCGGCATCGTCAAGGTCGGCGAGGAAATCGAGATCGTCGGCCTGAAAGACACGGTCAAGACGACGGTGACGGGCGTCGAGATGTTCCGCAAGCTGCTCGACCAGGGCCAGGCCGGCGACAACATCGGCGCGCTGCTGCGTGGCACGAAGCGCGAGGACGTCGAGCGCGGCCAGATCCTGTGCAAGCCGGGTTCGGTGAAGCCGCACACCAAGTTCAAGGCCGAGGCCTACATCCTGACCAAGGAGGAGGGCGGTCGTCATACCCCGTTCTTCACCAACTACCGCCCGCAGTTCTACTTCCGCACGACGGACGTGACCGGCGTGGTGCACCTGCCTGAGGGCACCGAGATGGTGATGCCTGGCGACAACATCGCCATGGAAGTGCACCTGATCGTGCCGATCGCGATGGAGGAGAAGCTGCGCTTCGCCATCCGCGAAGGCGGCCGCACCGTCGGTGCAGGCGTCGTCGCAAGCATCATCGCTTGATTCAAGCATCGGCTGCAAAGCTTTGAAAGGGCGGCGGAAACGCCGCCCTTTTCTGTTTTAATCCATGCCCTTGCCGCGCAGCCGGCCCGCCGAAGCGTTATGCGCCGCCTGCGAATTTCATGCTCTAGATTTGCCTGAGAGAGCGGGCCCAGCCGCTCCGATCATGGAGGAGCATGCCCGATGCAATTCAAGCCACCCTTTCCCGGCATCCATTCGATCGTCTTCGCCCTGTTTGATGCGCAGGAGCGGCTAGATCGGGATGCGATGCGCCGGCAGACTCAGATCAGCCTCGATCTCGACGTGCAGGGCCTGGCGGCGCTTGGCCTCGCCACCGAAGTCTCGAAGCTCACCGTTGCCGAGCGCCGCACGATCATGGAGTGGATGGCGGAGGACGTTGCCGGCCGCAAGCCGCTCGCCTTCACCATCTTCGGCTCGTCGGTGGCGGAGCAGATCGATCTCGTCCGCGTCGCGGAGCGGAATGGCGCGGATTGGGTGATTCTCCAGCCGCCCATGGTCGGCAGCTTCGGCGCCGCCGAGTATATCCGCTTCTTCGGGCGCGTCGCCGAGGCAACCTCGTTACCGGTCGCGATCCAGAACGCCCCTGCCTATATGGGCCGTGGTCTGTCGGCGGAGGATATCCGCGAACTGGTGCGGCAGCACCCGAACATCTGCCTCATCAAGGGAGAGGGTTCCGTCGTCGAGATCGAGCGGCTGATCGCGGTCACCGAAGGGCGCCTACCCATCCTGAATGGTCGGGGCGGGCTCGAATTGATCGACAATTTCCGCGCCGGCTGTGTCGGCATGATCCTGGCGCCAGACACGATCGACTATGCGCTGCGCGCCTATAATCGCTATATTGTAAAGGACGAAGCGGGAGCCGAAGCCGTCTACCGGGAGGTGCTGCCGGCCATTATCTTCATCATGCAGTCGATCGAGGCCCTGCTCTGCTATGGCAAGCGGATATTCGGGGCGCGGGCGGGGATCGCGATCCATGATCGCGGCCCGGCGCTGCGGCCGACGGAATTCGGCCTGAAGCTGGTCGAGCGTTATGCCAGGGAACTCGGCCCCTACCGCAAAGGATGATGATCGGCTGCGTTTTCGACTTGAAAACCTCCGCGCCTTGAGGCAAAGCATCGCCGACTACAGGGGTGTAGCTCAGTTGGTAGAGTACCGGTCTCCAAAACCGGTTGTCGTAGGTTCGAGCCCTACCGCCCCTGCCAGTCCCGCACGAAGCCGCTTTCCGGCGCCGGTTGGTTCTGTAGATCGCCGATGACGCAGAACATCTACGATATACCGGCTTTCTTCAGCGCCTACAGCCAGTTGCCGCGTTCGCTTCACGGCCTCGACGGCGCGCCCGAATGGCCGGTGCTGCAAAGCTTCCTTCCCGATCTGCGCGGTCTCAGGGTTCTCGATCTCGGCTGCGGCTTTGGCTGGTTTTGCCGTTGGGCACGGGAGAACGGCGCGGCGAGCGTGCTCGGCGTCGATGTCTCCGAGCGCATGCTGGCTAGGGCGCGGGACGAGACCGGCGACAAAGCCGTCAGCTATGAGCGCGCCGATCTGGAGCGCTTCGCGCCGGCACCCGGCAGCTTCGATCTCGCCTATAGTTCGCTTGCCTTTCATTATCTGACGGATCTCGGCGGGTTGCTCGAGAGGGTCGGGCAGGCCCTGCCGCCTGGCGGCATGCTGGTCTGCTCGGTCGAACACCCCTTGATGACGGCTCCTGCTCATCAGGGCTGGTCGCTCGACCCCGACGGGCAGCCGGCCTGGCCTGTGAACGGCTATCTGGCGGAAGGGCCGCGCACCACGGACTGGCTGGCGAAGGGCGTGATCAAGCAGCACCGCACGATCGCGACCTATCTCGATTTGCTCCGCTGCGCCGGCTTTGCCCTGACGCATTGCGTCGAATGGGCTCCCAGCGAGGATCAGGTTATGGCCCATCCGGAATGGGCGAAGGAGCGGGAGCGGCCATCCTTCCTGCTCCTGGGCTGCAAACGCCTCTAGCTCCTGTCCTGGGCCGCTCCCAGGCCGCTGAAAAGGCGCTTGGCTAACGCTGCGGCCCGTTGTAAGAGGCACGTCATGACGGCGCGCGGCTCCACGAGCCCCGCGCCGCGAATGTTTCAGGACGGCCGATTCGGCCTTCGGCGAGGGCCGGAGCGCGGTTTTGGAACCCGAGGTGATACGATGGCTAAGACCAACCCCTTCAGCTTCCTGCAGGACGTTCGCACCGAAGCGACGAAGGTCACCTGGCCGTCTCGGCGCGAGACGCTGATCACGACGGGTCTCGTGCTCGCCATGGTGGTCGTCTCGAGCCTGTTCTTCCTTTTCACCGATACGATCATTCGTTGGTCGCTCGGCATCATCCTCGGCGCACGCTGAACGGAATCAGACACGTGACAACTCGCTGGTACATCGTCCACGCCTATTCCAACTTCGAGAACAAGGTCGCGCAGTCGATCCGCGATCAGGCGGCGCAGCGCAATCTCGCCGACAAGTTCGACGAGGTCCTGGTGCCGACCGAGAAGGTCGTCGAGGTTCGGCGCGGCCGCAAGGTCGATGCCGAGCGCAAGTTCTTCCCCGGCTATGTGCTGGTGAAGTGCGAGATGACCGACGAGGTCTATCACCTGATCAAGAACACGCCGAAGGTCACCGGCTTCCTGGGCGCCGACAAGGCCAAGCCCATGCCGATCCCCGAGGTCGAGGCGATGCGGATCAAGGGCCAGGTCGCCGAGGGCATCGAGCGGCCCAAGCCGACGGTCGTCTTCGAGATCGGCGAGCAGGTGAAGGTCTCCGACGGGCCCTTCGCCTCGTTCAACGGCGTGGTCGAGGATGTCGATCACGGCCGCGCCCGGCTCAAGGTCGCGGTCTCGATCTTCGGCCGCGCGACCCCGGTCGAGCTCGAATACGGGCAGGTCGAGAAGCTCTGAGCATTACCGGAAGGCCTTTCGGGGCTTCCCTTCGGCGCCGCCCTGTGTCATAGGGCGCGCCTCAACCGCGTGGGAGGCGTGCCGGTCGCCAGCCGGATCAACGGCGCCGCACCACGCTCTGCAACCACCCTGACCCCGAGCGAAGCAGTTCGCGGGCAGGGCGTCGTCGTTCCGATAGGCGTCGGAGCGGACGGCAGGAGCAGCCATCATGGCAAAGAAGATCACGGGTTACGTGAAGCTTCAGGTTCCGGCGGGCGCGGCCAATCCGTCGCCGCCGATCGGTCCGGCGCTGGGTCAGCGCGGCCTCAACATCATGGAATTCTGCAAGGCCTTCAACGCGAAGACCGCGCAGATGGAAAAGGGCATGCCGATCCCGGTGATCATCACCGCGTATCAGGATCGCTCCTTCACCTTCGAGATGAAGCAGCCGCCGGTCTCGTACTGGCTGAAGAAGGCCGCTGGCCTGACCGCCGGCTCGAAGACGCCTGGTCGCGGCGGCAACGTCGGCAAGGTCACCGTCGCTCAGATCACAGAGATCGCCGAGAAGAAGATGGCCGATCTCAACTGCGATTCGATCGAATCCGCCTCGTCCATGATCAAGGGCTCCGCCCGGTCCATGGGCCTGGAAGTCGTGGGCTGAGGGGAAACAGACGATGGCACATGTCGCAAAGCGCGTCGTGAAGGCCCGTGAGGGCATCGACCGCACCAAGCTCTACCCGCTCGATCTCGCTGTCGCGATGGTCAAGGAGCGCGCCAACGCCAAGTTCGACGAGACCGTTGAGGTCGCGATGAACCTGGGCGTCGATCCGCGCCACGCCGACCAGATGGTCCGCGGCGTCTGCAATCTGCCCAACGGCTCGGGCCGCGTCCTGCGCGTCGCGGTGTTTGCTCGCGGCGCCAAGGCGGAAGAGGCCAAGAAGGCCGGGGCCGACATCGTCGGCGCCGAAGAGCTGGTCGATCTCGTCTCCAAGGGCACGATCGAGTTCGATCGCTGCATCGCGACCCCGGACATGATGCCGCTGGTCGGCCGTCTCGGTAAGGTGCTGGGCCCGCGCGGCCTGATGCCGAACCCGAAGGTCGGCACCGTCACCATGGACATCACCACCGCGGTTGCGGCGTCCAAGGGCGGCTCGGTCGAGTTCCGCGTCGAGAAGGCCGGCATCGTGCATGCCGCCGTCGGCAAGGTCTCGTTCACGGCCGACAAGCTCGCCGAGAACATCAAGGCGTTCGCCGATTCCGTCGCCAAGGCCAAGCCTGCCGGCGCCAAGGGCACCTATATCCAGCGCGTCGCGATTTCCTCGACCATGGGTCCGGGCGTCAAGATCGAGCCCAACACGGTGATGGGCGGCTGAGAGGCCTGACGGCCGGCTTTGCGCCGGCCGTTGCCCGGGCTTGATCCGACGGGGTCAAGTCCCCACTTGGCAGAAGCAGGCGAAAGCGTTAAGACGCAGGCCTGTTTCCATAAGTGATGTGGGCTCCAGCGTGCTTCGCACGAGGGGGTCCGTTTCGCGTTTTTCGGCGGTTTGCCGCCGAAGAATGGGTGTTTGGGGCGCGGAGAGCGATCTTTGGGCCCGAATCATCCAGTCCTGTCTGAGACTGCAGGTGCTCCTCGGCTTCGGCTGGGGGCATAATTTCGCCAAGAGGCCTGCATAGACGGTGCAAGAGCTCAAGCGGGATCGCAAGATCCCGAAGACGGTTCGAACCATCTCGCCCGATCGCGGCCGGCAACGGTCAAGAGCGGGGACAGGGCACTGAGCGTCGCTCTTATCCAGCGCCGGTGTCAACCGGGGTTTCTTGAGAGCGACACGTGCAACCGGCGGCAAGCCCTCAAGCCTGCCGCCTACCGGAGAGAGCCCAGTGGATAGAACGGCAAAGAATGATGCCGTCGCGACGCTGAACGGTGTGTTTGCGAACACGTCGGTCGTCGTCGTGGCCCACTATGCGGGTTTGACGGTGGCCCAGTTCCAGAAGCTTCGTCGCGAGATGAAGGCCAATGGCGCCACCGTGAAGGTCGCAAAGAACCGGCTGGCCAAGATCGCTCTTGAAGGCACCGACGTCGCGTCCATCAGCAAGCTGCTGACGGGTCCCACCCTGATCGCTTATTCCAACGATCCGGTCGCGGCGCCGAAGGTCGCCACCGCTTTCGCCAAGGACAATGACAAGCTCGTCATCCTCGGCGGCGCGATGGGCAAGACCGCCCTGAACCCCGACGGCGTCAAGGCCCTGGCCACGATGCCCTCGCTCGACGAACTGCGCGCCAAGTTGCTCGGCCTGCTTCAGGCTCCTGCAACCAAGCTTGCCCAGCTCTCGACCGCGCCTGCTGCGAAGCTCGCGCGTGTGTTTCAGGCATATGCCGACAAGGATGCGGCCTGAACGGCCAGTTACCCCTGATCAACGTTCGAACCTCTTTTACGTAGGAACTTAACCATGGCTGATCTTGCTAAGCTCGTTGACGAGCTGTCGTCCCTCACGGTCCTCGAGGCCGCCGACCTCGCCAAGCTTCTCGAAGAGAAGTGGGGCGTTTCCGCCGCCGCCGCCGTTGCGGTTGCTGGCCCCGCCGCTGGCCCCGCCGCTGCTGCTGTCGAAGAGCAGACCGAGTTCAACGTCATTCTTGCCGCCGCCGGCGACAAGAAGATTGAAGTCATCAAGGAAGTCCGCGCCATCACCGGCCTGGGCCTCAAGGAAGCCAAGGACCTGGTCGAGGCCGCTCCGAAGGCTGTCAAGGAGTCGGTGACCAAGGACGAGGCCGAGAAGCTCAAGAAGCAGCTCGAGGCCGTCGGCGCCAAGGTCGAGCTCAAGTGAGCTGGGCCGGCGTAATGCCGGTCCGACCCTAGTCAACACAGACAGTCCCGGGGCGGTTTTCCGCCTCCGGGGCTGTTGCGTCGTTTCCGTACTTGCGTGCGGACAGGTTGAGAAAGCTTCCGACGCAACCTTGCGTTGTGGGGCTCCAGTTCAGATGATGTCGGCGCGATGATGCGCCGAACGGCTCACCCGGCGGCCAAGCCGCCTCTACTGCGGCAGACTGCCGGGTGAGCCGTCCGAGAGATTGCGAGGAACAAAATGGTCAATTCGCTCCAGGGCCGCAGGCGCGTCCGCAAGTTCTTCGGAAAACTCAAGGAAGTGGCGCAGATGCCGAACCTCATCGAGGTTCAGAAGGCGTCCTACGACCAGTTCCTGATGGTCGACGAGCCCAAGGGCGGCCGCGGCGACGAAGGCCTGCAGTCCGTCTTCAAGTCGGTCTTCCCGATCGGCGATTTCTCGGGCGCTTCGCTGCTCGAATTCGTCAAATACACCTTCGAGCCGCCGAAATACGACGTCGACGAGTGCCGCCAGCGCGGTATGACCTTCTCTGCGCCGCTCAAGGTGACGCTGCGCCTGATCGTGTTCGATATCGATCCCGACACCCAGGCGAAGTCGGTCAAGGACATCAAGGAGCAGGATGTCTACATGGGCGACATGCCGCTCATGACCGATAACGGCACCTTCATCGTCAACGGCACCGAGCGCGTCATCGTCTCGCAGATGCACCGTTCGCCGGGCGTGTTCTTCGACCACGACAAGGGCAAGACCCATTCCTCGGGCAAGCTGCTCTTCGCCGCACGCATCATCCCCTATCGCGGGTCCTGGCTCGACATCGAATTCGACGCCAAGGACATCGTCTACGCCCGCATCGACCGGAAGCGTAAGATCCCGGTCACGTCGCTGCTGTTCGCGCTCGGCATGGACGGCGAGGAGATCCTCAGCCGCTTCTACGCCCATATCAACTATGTCCGCGATCCCAAGGGCTGGCGCGTTCCCTATGATGCGGAGCGCATGAAGGGCTTCAAGGCCACTGCCGACATGATCGACGCCGACACTGGCGAGGTCGTGGTCGAGGCCGGCAAGAAGCTCGTCGCGCGCACCGCCCGGCAGCTCGCCGAGAAGGGCCTCAAGTTCCTGCGCGCCACGGATGAGGACCTTTACACCCAGTACATCGCCGAGGATCTGGTCAACCCCGCGACCGGTGAAGTCTTCGCCGAGGCCGGCGAGGAGATCACCGAGAAGTCGCTGAAGCTGCTCACCGATGCGGGCTTCGACGAGATCCCGGTGCTCGACATCGACCACATCACGGTCGGCCCCTATATCCGCAACACGCTCAACGTGGACAAGAATTCGCGCCGTGAAGAGGCGCTGTTCGACATCTACCGCGTGATGCGTCCCGGCGAGCCGCCGACGCTCGAGACCGCCGAGAACATGTTCCAGTCGCTGTTCTTCGACGCGGAGCGCTACGACCTGTCGGCCGTCGGCCGCGTCAAGATGAACATGCGCCTCGACCTCGACGCCGAGGACACCGTGCGCATCCTGCGCAAGGAGGACATCTTCGCGGTCGTCAAGGCGCTGGTCGACCTGCGCGACGGCAAGGGCGAGATCGACGACATCGACCATCTCGGCAACCGCCGCGTCCGCTCGGTCGGCGAGCTGATGGAGAACCAGTATCGCCTGGGTCTGCTGCGCATGGAGCGCGCCATCAAGGAGCGCATGTCCTCGGTCGACATCGACACGGTGATGCCGCAGGACCTGATCAACGCCAAGCCGGCGGCTGCCGCCGTGCGCGAGTTCTTCGGCTCGTCGCAGCTCTCGCAGTTCATGGACCAGACCAACCCGCTCTCGGAAGTCACGCATAAGCGTCGTCTTTCGGCGCTTGGACCGGGCGGTCTGACCCGCGAGCGTGCCGGCTTCGAGGTGCGCGACGTGCACCCGACCCATTACGGCCGCATCTGCCCGATCGAAACGCCGGAGGGCCCGAATATCGGTCTGATCAACTCGCTCGCCACCTTCGCGCGGGTGAACAAATACGGCTTCATCGAGAGCCCCTATCGCCGCATCCGCGACGGCCGCCAGACCGACGAGATCATCTATCTCTCGGCGATGGAGGAGGCGAAGTACAACGTCGCCCAGGCCAATGCCGCGACCGACAAGGAAGGCCGTCTCACCGACGACCTGATCGTCTGCCGCCGCGCCGGTGAAGTCATCGTCACGCCGGTCGACAAGGTCGACTTCATGGACGTCTCGCCCAAGCAGCTCGTCTCGGTCGCTGCGGCGCTGATCCCGTTCCTTGAGAACGACGACGCGAACCGCGCGCTGATGGGCTCGAACATGCAGCGCCAGGCGGTGCCGCTGGTTCGCGCTGACGCTCCTTTCGTCGGCACCGGCATGGAAGCCGTCGTGGCCCGCGACTCGGGCGCTGCGATCGCTGCCCGCCGTGGCGGCGTCGTCGACCAGGTCGATGCGACGCGTATCGTTATCCGCGCCTCCGACGAGATGGACCCGACCAAGCCCGGCGTCGACATCTATCGCCTGCAGAAGTTCCAGCGCTCCAACCAGTCGACCTGCATCACGCAGCGTCCGCTGGTGCGCGTCGGCGACATCATCAAGAAGGGTGACATCGTCGCCGACGGCCCGTCGACCGAGTTCGGCGAGCTCGCGCTCGGCCGCAACGTGCTCGTCGCGTTCATGCCGTGGAACGGCTACAACTTCGAGGACTCGATCCTGCTCTCGGAGAAGATCGTCTCGGAAGACATCTTCACCTCGATCCATATCGAGGAATTCGAGGTCATGGCCCGCGACACCAAGCTGGGCCCGGAGGAAATCACGCGCGACATCCCGAACGTCTCGGAAGAAGCGCTGAAGAACCTGGACGAAGCCGGCATCGTCTATATCGGCGCCGAAGTGGCTGCTGGCGACATCCTCGTCGGCAAGATCACGCCCAAGGGCGAAAGCCCGATGACGCCGGAAGAGAAGCTGCTGCGCGCCATCTTCGGCGAAAAGGCCTCGGACGTGCGCGACACCTCGCTGCGGGTGCCGCCGGGCGTGCAGGGCACGATCGTCGAAGTGCGCGTGTTCAACCGCCACGGCGTCGACAAGGATGAGCGCGCCCAGGCGATCGAGCGCGAGGAGATCGAGCGTCTCGCCAAGGACCGCGACGACGAGCAGGCGATCCTCGACCGCAACACCTTCGCCCGTCTCGCCGACATTCTGAACGGCAAGACCGGTCTTGCCGGCCCCAAGGGCTTCAAGAAGGACACGGTCATCACCCGCGAGGGCATGAGCGAGTTCCCGCGTTCGCAGTGGTGGCTGTTTGCGGTCGGCGACGATCCGCTGATGACCGAGATCGAAGCGATGCGGAAGCAGTACGACGAGTCGAAGAAGCGCCTCGAGCAGCGCTTCCTCGACAAGGTCGAGAAGCTGCAGCGCGGCGATGAACTGCCTCCGGGCGTGATGAAGATGGTCAAGGTCTTCGTCGCGGTGAAGCGCAAGATCCAGCCGGGCGACAAGATGGCCGGCCGTCACGGCAACAAGGGCGTGGTCTCGCGCATCGTTGCGGCCGAGGACATGCCGTTCCTCGAGGACGGCACCCATGCCGACATCGTGCTGAACCCGCTGGGCGTGCCTTCGCGCATGAACGTCGGCCAGATCCTGGAGACCCATCTCGGATGGGCCGCTGCGGGGCTGGGCAAGCAGATCGGTGCTGCGCTCGACGCCTATAAGAAGGGCCATGACGTCAAGGCGCTGCGGGCTTCGTTCGATGCTGTCTACGACGACAACGAGATCATCGCGTCGATGGACGAGAACGAACTCGTCGAGATGGGCCAGAACCTGCGTCGCGGCGTGCCGATGGCGACGCCGGTGTTCAACGGCGCCAAGGAGGCCGATATCGAGCGGCTGCTGGAGCAGGCGGGACTTCACTCGTCCGGCCAGTCGACGCTCTATGACGGCCGTACCGGCGAGCCCTTCGACCGCAAGGTCACGGTCGGCTACATCTACATGCTGAAGCTGCACCATCTGGTCGACGACAAGATCCATGCCCGTTCGATCGGCCCGTACTCGCTCGTTACCCAGCAGCCGCTGGGCGGCAAGGCGCAGTTCGGCGGTCAGCGCTTCGGCGAGATGGAGGTCTGGGCGCTCGAGGCTTACGGCGCCGCCTACACGCTGCAGGAAATGCTGACGGTGAAGTCGGACGACGTCGCGGGCCGCACCAAGGTCTACGAGTCGATCGTGCGCGGCGAGGACAACTTCGAAGCGGGCATCCCCGAGAGCTTCAACGTGCTCGTCAAGGAAATGCGCTCGCTCGGCCTCAACGTCGAGTTGATCAGCAACAAGGTGAAGCCGGGCGAGTTGCCGCCGGCTGAAGCGGCCGAGTAAGCCGCACGGCGCGTCGCTCAAGACGCGCCGGGAACGAGATAATGCCTGCGGCACTCACGCCGCAGGCCGATGGTTATGATAGCCGGGCAGGGCGGTCTTATCCCCCGCCGGCGGTAGGAGACAGGCAATGAAGCAAGAGGTCATGAACCTTTTCGGCCAGCAGCCGGTGCAGCAGGCCTTCGACGCGATCAAGATCTCGATCGCGAGCCCGGAGAAGATCCTGTCCTGGTCCTATGGCGAGATCAAAAAGCCGGAGACCATCAACTACCGGACCTTCAAGCCCGAGCGCGACGGCCTGTTCTGCGCCCGCATCTTCGGGCCGATCAAGGACTACGAGTGCTTGTGCGGCAAGTACAAGCGCATGAAGTTCAAGGGCGTCATCTGCGAGAAGTGCGGTGTGGAAGTCACGCTTGCGCGCGTCCGGCGTGAGCGCATGGGCCATATCGAGCTCGCCGCTCCGGTCGCGCATATCTGGTTCCTGAAGTCGCTGCCCTCGCGCATCGGCCTGCTGATGGACATGCCGCTCAAGGATCTCGAGCGCATTCTCTATTTCGAGTCCTATGTCGTCATCGAGCCGGGCCTGACGCCTCTCAAGGACCGTCAGATCCTGTCCGAGGAAGAGTATGTCCGCTGCCAGGAAGAGTATGGCGCCGACACCTTCACGGCGATGATCGGCGCGGAAGCCATCCGCGAGATGCTGCGCGCGCTCGACCTCGACCAGATCAACGCCGATCTCAAGCATGAGATCGCGACGACGACGTCGGAGCTGAAGCCCAAGAAGCTGATGAAGCGCCTCAAGATCATCGAGGCGTTCCAGCAGTCCGGCAACAAGCCGGAATGGATGGTCATGACCATCATTCCGGTGATCCCGCCCGATCTGCGCCCGCTGGTGCCGCTCGACGGCGGCCGCTTCGCGACCTCCGACCTGAACGACCTCTATCGCCGGGTGATCAACCGCAACAACCGCCTGAAGCGGCTGATCGAACTGCGCGCGCCCGACATCATCATCCGCAACGAGAAGCGGATGCTGCAGGAATCGGTCGATGCGCTGTTCGACAACGGCCGCCGCGGCCGCGTCATCACGGGCGCCAACAAGCGTCCGTTGAAGTCGCTCGCCGACATGCTGAAGGGCAAGCAGGGCCGCTTCCGCCAGAACCTGCTCGGCAAGCGCGTCGACTATTCCGGCCGTTCGGTCATCGTGGTCGGCCCGGAGATGAAGCTGCACCAGTGCGGGCTGCCCAAGAAGATGGCGCTCGAGCTGTTCAAGCCGTTCATCTATGCGCGCCTCGACGCCAAGGGCTACTCGACCACGGTCAAGCAGGCCAAGAAGCTGGTCGAGAAGGAGAAGCCTGAGGTCTGGGACATCCTGGACGAGGTCATCCGCGAGCATCCGGTGCTGCTGAACCGCGCCCCGACGCTGCACAGGCTCGGCATCCAGGCCTTCGAGCCGGTGCTGATCGAAGGTAAGGCGATCCAGCTTCACCCGCTGGTCTGCGCCGCCTTCAACGCCGACTTCGACGGCGACCAGATGGCCGTGCACGTTCCGCTGTCGCTGGAAGCGCAGCTGGAAGCGCGCGTCCTGATGATGTCGACCAACAACATCCTGCACCCGGCCAACGGTCTTCCGATCATCGTGCCGTCGCAGGACATCGTGCTCGGCCTTTATTATCTCTCGATCGTCTCTGACGGCGAGCCGGGCCAGGGCAAGATCTTCGGCGACTTCGGCGAGCTCGAATACGCGCTGCACGAGAAGGTCGTGACGCTGCATTCGAAGATCAAATACCGCTGGACCGGCGTCGATCAGGACGGCAAGTCCTACACCAAGATCTACGACACTACGCCTGGCCGCGTCATTCTCTCGACTGCGCTGCCCAAGCACCCGAACATGACCTTCGACGTCAGCAACCGCCTGATGACGAAGAAGGAAATCTCGGGAATGATCGACGCCGTCTATCGCGGCTGCGGTCAGAAGGAATCGGTGATCTTCTGCGACCGCATCATGTCGCTGGGCTTCACCCACGCCTTCAAGGCCGGCATCTCCTTCGGCAAGGACGACATGGTCGTGCCGGAGAACAAATGGGAGATCGTCGACACCACCCGCGCGCTCGCCAAGGATTACGAGCAGCAGTACCAGGACGGCCTGATCACTCAGGGCGAGAAGTACAACAAGGTCGTCGACGCCTGGGCGAAGTGCTCCGACAAGCTCGCCCAGGAGATGATGGCCCGCATCTCGACCGTGAAGAAGGACGAGAACGGTCGCGATAAGCCGATCAACTCGATCTACATGATGAGCCACTCCGGAGCGCGTGGTTCGCCGGCCCAGATGAAGCAGCTGGCGGCGATGCGCGGCCTGATGGCCAAGCCCTCGGGCGAGATCATCGAGTCGCCGATCATCTCGAACTTCAAGGAAGGCCTCGACGTTCTCGAGTACTTCAACTCGACCCACGGCGCCCGCAAGGGCCTCGCCGATACCGCGCTCAAGACGGCCAACTCCGGCTATCTCACGCGCCGTCTCGTCGACGTGGCGCAGGATGCCATCATCTCCGAAGTCGATTGCGGCTCGGAGAGCGGCATCAAGATGCGCGCCATCATCGACGCGGGTCAGGTCGTCGCTTCGCTCGGCATCCGCATCCTCGGCCGCTCCGCGGCGGAAGATGTCACCGACATCGACGGCAAGGTCCTGGTGCCGAAGGGCACGATGATCGACGAGCACCACATCGAGGCGATCAACGCCGCTGGTGTGCAGGAGGTGAAGATCCGTTCGGTGCTGACCTGCGCCACCAAGAACGGCGTCTGCGCCACCTGCTACGGACGCGATCTTGCTCGCGGCACGCCCGTCAACATGGGCGAGGCCGTCGGCGTCATCGCGGCGCAGTCGATCGGCGAGCCCGGTACGCAGCTCACCATGCGCACCTTCCACATCGGTGGCGCGGCGACGATCGCCGACCAGTCCTTCGTCGAGTCGAACTTCGAAGGCGTGGTCAAGATCCGCAACCGCAACCTCGCCCGGAATTCGGACGGCGACTTGATCGCAATGGCGCGTAACATCGCCGTCGTGATCGTGGGGCCGGACGGCGCCGAGCGCGCGGTTCACCGCGTCCAGTTCGGCTCGAAGCTGCGCATCGACGAGGGCGACAAGGTCAAGCGCGGCCAGCGCCTGATCGAGTGGGATCCCTATTCCCGCCCGATCCTGGCCGAGGTCGACGGCTCCGTCGGCTTCGAGGACCTGGTCGACGGCATGTCGATCACCGAGACGACCGACGAAGCGACGGGCATCAACAAGCGCGTCGTCATCGACTGGCGCGGCTCGGCCCGTACGTCCGATCTGCGCCCGGCTCTGACGGTGCATGGCCCGGACGGCAAGATCGCCAAGCTCGCGCGTGGCGGTGAAGCCCGCTACATCCTGCCTGTCGACGGCATCATCTCGGTCGAGCCCGGCTCCCATATCAAGGCGGGTGACGTGCTGGCCCGTGTCTCGACGGACTCCGCCAAGACGCGCGACATCACCGGCGGTCTGCCGCGGGTGGCGGAGCTGTTCGAGGCGCGTCGTCCCAAGGATGCGGCGATCATCGCCGAGAAGGCCGGCGTCATCGGCTTCGGCAAGGACTACAAGAACAAGCGCCGGGTCACGCTGACTCCGCATGACGGTTCCGAGGGGCTCGAGTACCTGATCCCCAAGGGCAAGCACATCCATCTCCAGGACGGCGACGTCGTGGAGACGGGCGACTACATCCTCGATGGCAACCCGGCCCCGCACGACATCCTGGCGATCAAGGGCGTCGAGGAGCTGGCGGCTTATCTGGTGAACGAGATCCAGGAGGTCTATCGCCTCCAGGGCGTGGGCATCAACGACAAGCACATCGAGGTCATCGTCCGGCAGATGCTGCAGAAGATCGAGATCACCGAGTCGGGCGACACCGACATCCTGACCGGTGACCAGGTCGACCGCATCGAGCTGCAGGAGATCAATGCGAAGATGAAGGAAGAGGGCAAGAAGCCCGCTTCCGGCGTCCCCGTGCTGCTCGGCATCACCAAGGCGAGCTTGCAGACGCGGTCCTTCATCTCGGCGGCGTCGTTCCAGGAGACCACCCGCGTCCTCACCGAGGCGGCGGTCAACGGCAAGTACGACACGCTGGAAGGCCTCAAGGAGAACGTCATCGTCGGCTCGCTGATCCCGGCCGGCACCGGCGCGCAGGTCGCCCGCATCAAGCAGGTGGCGACGCGTCGTGACGATCTCATCGTCGGTCAGAAGGCCGATGCGGCTGCCAAGGCTGCCGCTTCCGCGGCCAAGGCTGCTGCGGCTGCTGTTGCGGCGGCGCTGCCCGCGGCCGAATGACGGCGCATTGACGCTTGATCGTTACGAAATGGCCGCCTCCGGGCGGCCATTTTGCTGTGTAGGGGAGGGCGCTTGACCCTTTGCCGCGGCTGAATATGCTGTTTGGGCCGCGTGCAGGGCGAAGTCGCCAGAATTGGGGTTGACGCGACTCGGGTTGCGAGTCATAAGCGCGCCACTGTCGATGGTTGTCGGACACGTATGTCGCTTTGCCCTGGTTGCAAGCGAATTTCGCGGCCGAAACTCCATCGGAATTCCAGCGTCGATTGACGACATGGTGAGATGCATGAATGCGGAGTGATCCGTGTTCCTCTGCTGGCGAATGCGCCTGAGGTTTCCCTGCCGGGAGCCGATGGCGCAGTTTCGTTTGTGCCATGGCTTCGCTTGATCTGGGCCATCGATTTAGAGATTTCCAAACGCTCAGTGGAGCGAGAGGCCAGAATGCCGACAATCAGCCAGCTCATTCGCAAGCCACGTTCGCCCGTCAAGGCGCGCAACACCGCTCCGGCGCTTGAATCCTGCCCGCAGAAGCGCGGCGTCTGCACGCGCGTTTATACGACGACGCCGAAGAAGCCGAACTCCGCGTTGCGTAAGGTCGCCAAGGTGCGCCTGACCAACGGCTTCGAAGTGATCGGCTATATTCCTGGTGAGGGTCACAACCTCCAGGAGCACTCGGTCGTCATGATCCGCGGCGGCCGCGTCAAGGACTTGCCCGGCGTGCGTTATCACATCCTCCGCGGTGTGCTCGATACGCAGGGCGTGAAGAACCGTAAGCAGCGCCGTTCGAAGTACGGCGCCAAGCGTCCGAAGTGAGTTCTGCCAGACTGGCGGGGCGATGAGCCCGAGCCTGTTCGCAGCTTTTGAGATTTGACCGGAGACTAGACGATGTCCCGCCGCCATAGCGCTGAAAAGCGTGAGATCATTCCCGATCCGAAGTTCCACGATATCATCGTGACGAAGTTCATGAATTCGGTGATGTACGAAGGCAAGAAGTCGACCGCCGAGCGGATCGTCTACGGCGCTTTCGATATCATCGAGGGCAAGCTGAAGAGCGACCCGCTCGCCGTCTTCAAGAGCGCGCTCGAGAACGTCGCTCCGGCGATCGAGGTCCGTTCGCGTCGCGTCGGCGGCGCCACCTACCAGGTTCCGGTCGAGGTTCGCACCGAGCGTCGTCAGGCGCTGGCGATCCGCTGGCTGATCACGGCTGCTCGCGGTCGTAACGACAAGACGATGGTCGAGCGGCTCTCCTCGGAGCTGATGGATGCCGCCAACAACCGCGGAAATGCCGTGAAGAAGCGTGAAGACACGCACCGGATGGCGGAAGCCAACCGCGCCTTCTCGCATTATCGCTGGTAACCGTTCGTCAGACTAGGAAAGACAGAGCGCTCCTATGGCACGCACTCATCCCATCGACCGATACCGTAATTTCGGCATCATGGCGCATATCGACGCCGGCAAGACGACGACGACCGAGCGCGTGCTGTATTACACCGGCAAGTCGCACAAGATCGGCGAAGTCCATGACGGCGCCGCCACCATGGACTGGATGGAGCAGGAGCAGGAGCGTGGCATCACGATCACCTCGGCTGCGACCACCTGCCTGTGGCGTGAACATCGCCTGAACATCATCGACACCCCCGGCCACGTCGACTTCACCATCGAAGTCGAGCGTTCGCTGCGCGTGCTCGACGGCGCCGTCTGCGTGCTCGACGGCAACCAGGGCGTCGAGCCCCAGACCGAGACCGTCTGGCGCCAGGCCGACAAATACGACGTGCCGCGCATCGTGTTCGTCAACAAGATGGACAAGACGGGCGCGGATTTCTATCGCTGCGTCCAGGACATCATTGACCGCGTCGCCGGCAAGCCGGTGTGCCTGCAGATCCCGATCGGCGCCGAGTCCGATTTTGTTGGCGTCGTCGACCTGATCAAGATGAAGGCGATCGTCTGGAACGGCGAGGCGCTTGGCGCTTCCTTCGAAGAGAAGGAGATTCCTGCCGATCTCGCCGACAAGGCCGCCGAGTATCGTAACAAGCTGGTCGAAGCCGCCGTCGACATGGACGATGCGGCCATGGAAGCCTATCTCGAAGGCACCGAGCCCGACGCCGAGACGCTGCGCAAGCTGATCCGCACCGCGGTGCAGCGCCGCGCCTTCCATCCCGTGCTCTGCGGCTCGGCCTTCAAGAACAAGGGCGTCCAGCCCCTGCTCGACGCCGTCGTCGACTTCCTGCCCTCGCCGGTCGATCGTGGCGAGATCAAGGGCATCGACTTCAAGACCGAGGAAGAGACCGTTCGTCACCCGACGGACGAGGATCCCTTTTCCATGCTCGCCTTCAAGATCATGGACGACCCCTTCGTCGGCACGATCACCTTTTGCCGCGTCTATTCGGGCAAGGTCGAGACCGGCGCAGGCGTCATCAACTCGACCCGCGACAAGAAAGAGCGTGTCGGCCGCATGCTGCTGATGCACGCGAACAACCGCGAAGACATCAAGGAGGCTTTCGCCGGCGACATCGTCGCCCTGGCCGGCCTCAAGGACGTCCGCACCGGCGACACGCTGTGCGACCCCGTCAAGGCGGTCATCCTGGAGCGTATGGAATTCCCCGAGCCGGTCATCACGATCGCGATCGAGCCGAAGTCCAAGGCCGACCAGGAGAAGCTTGGCCTGGCTCTGGCGAAGCTCGCCAACGAGGATCCCTCGTTCCGCGTTTCGACCGACCAGGAGAGCGGCCAGACCATTCTCAAGGGCATGGGCGAGCTGCATCTCGACATCAAGGTCGACATCCTGCGCCGGACTTACAAGGTGGACGCCAATATCGGCGCTCCCCAGGTGGCCTATCGCGAGACGATCACCAAGAAGGCCGAGATCGACTACACCCATAAGAAGCAGACCGGCGGTACCGGCCAGTTCGCCCGCGTCAAGCTGGTGATCGAGCCGAACGAGACCGGCAAGGGCTTCGAGTTCGAGTCGAAGGTCGTCGGCGGAACGGTTCCGAAGGAATACATCCCCGGCGTCGAAAAGGGCCTGAACTCGGTGATCGGCTCCGGCGTGATCGCCGGCTTCCCGGTGGTCGACGTCAAGGTCACGCTGATCGACGGCGCCTTCCACGAGGTCGACTCCTCGGCGCTCGCCTTCGAAATCGCCTCGCGCGCTGCTTTGCGTGAAGGCCTGCAGAAGGGCGGCTCCGTGCTGCTCGAGCCGATCATGAAGGTCGAAGTGGTGACCCCGGAAGACTATACCGGTTCGGTCATCGGCGATCTGAACTCGCGCCGTGGCCAGATCCAGGGCCAGGACATGCGCGGCAACGCGGTCGTCGTCAACGCGATGGTCCCGCTCGCCAACATGTTCGGCTACGTCAACCAGCTGCGTTCGTTCAGCCAGGGACGCGCCAACTACACGATGCAGTTCGACCACTACGAGCAAGTGCCTTCGGCGGTCGCCGCCGAGGTCCAGGCCAAGTACGCCTGAACCGACACACCTATTCGCTGAACATTGAAAACGACCTGACGGACGGAGGCTACGATGGCCAAAGAGAAATTCGCGCGCACGAAGCCGCATTGCAACATTGGAACGATTGGTCACGTTGACCATGGCAAGACGTCTTTGACGGCGGCGATCACGAAGATTCTGGCCGAGTCTGGCGGCGCCACGTTCACGGCGTATGACCAAATCGACAAGGCGCCGGAGGAGAAGGCCCGCGGCATCACGATCTCGACCGCTCACGTCGAGTATGAGACGGCTGCGCGCCACTATGCTCACGTCGACTGCCCCGGCCACGCCGACTATGTGAAGAACATGATCACGGGCGCGGCGCAGATGGACGGCGCGATCCTGGTCGTGTCGGCAGCTGATGGCCCGATGCCGCAGACCCGCGAGCACATCCTGCTGGCGCGCCAGGTCGGCGTTCCCGCGCTGGTGGTGTTCATGAACAAGGTCGACCTGGTCGACGACGCCGAGCTGCTCGAGCTGGTCGAGATGGAGATCCGCGAGCTTCTGTCGAAGTACGACTTCCCGGGCGACGACATCCCGATCACCAAGGGTTCGGCGAAGGTTGCGCTGGACAATGGCGACAAGACGATCGGCCATGACGCGGTGCTGGCGCTGATGAAGACGGTCGACGAGTACATCCCGCAGCCGGCGCGTCCGCTGGACCTGCCGTTCCTGATGCCGGTCGAGGACGTGTTCTCGATCTCGGGTCGCGGCACGGTCGTGACGGGTCGCGTCGAGCGCGGCATCGTCAAGGTCGGCGAGGAAATCGAGATCGTCGGCCTGAAGGACACGGTCAAGACGACGGTGACGGGCGTCGAGATGTTCCGCAAGCTGCTCGACCAGGGCCAGGCCGGCGACAACATCGGCGCGCTGCTGCGCGGCACGAAGCGCGAGGACGTCGAGCGCGGGCAGATCCTGTGCAAGCCGGGTTCGGTGAAGCCGCACACCAAGTTCAAGGCCGAGGCCTACATCCTGACGAAGGAGGAGGGCGGTCGTCATACCCCGTTCTTCACCAACTACCGCCCGCAGTTCTACTTCCGCACGACGGACGTGACCGGCGTGGTGCACCTGCCTGAGGGCACCGAGATGGTGATGCCTGGCGACAACATCGCCATGGAAGTGCACCTGATCGTGCCGATCGCGATGGAGGAGAAGCTGCGCTTCGCCATCCGCGAAGGCGGCCGCACCGTCGGTGCAGGCGTCGTCGCTAGCATCATCGCGTAACGCGTTTTCGTGAGGGCGAAGGCCCTACCGGGCCTTTGCCTTTTCACGTCACGGAGAACACAAGACCATGAACGGTCAGAACATCCGGATCCGCCTCAAGGCGTTCGACCATCGCATCCTCGACGCTTCGACGCGCGAGATCGTGTCGACGGCCAAGAGGACGGGCGCCCAGGTCCGCGGGCCCATCCCGCTGCCCACGCTCATCGAGAAGTTCACGGTCAACCGCTCGCCGCACATCGACAAGAAGTCGCGCGAGCAGTTTGAGATGCGGACCCACAAGCGGGTTCTCGATATCGTCGACCCGACCCCTCAGACGGTCGACGCCCTGATGAAGCTTGATCTCGCCGCCGGCGTCGACGTCGAAATCAAGTTGTAAGTTGACCATGGTCCAGACGACGATCCGATATTCCCGTCGTCCGGCCATGTTCTGATTTTTAGCCGGGTCCTCTGTCTCCTGCGTTTTGGCAGGATGAACATGACCCCAAGGGAAGGTATGCACCGATGCGTTCCGGTGTGATTGCACAGAAAGTCGGGATGACCCGCATCTTCACGGATGCCGGCGAACATATCCCGGTCACCGTGCTGAAGCTCGATAACTGCCAGGTTGTCGCGCATCGTACGGTTGAGAAGAACGGCTATGTCGCCGTTCAGCTCGGGTCGGGCTTGGCCAAGGTCAAGAACGTCTCGAAGGCTGAGCGCGGTCATTTCGCCGTCGCCAAGGTCGAGCCCAAGCGCAAGATCGTCGAGTTCCGCGTCAGCGACGACGCGTTGATCCCGGTCGGCGCCGAGCTGACGGCTGACCACTTCGTCGTCGGCCAGTTCGTCGATGTCAGCGGCACGACCATTGGCAAGGGCTTCGCCGGCGGCATGAAGCGCTGGAACTTCGGCGGCCTTCGCGCCACGCACGGTGTTTCGGTCTCGCATCGCTCGATCGGTTCGACCGGTGGCCGTCAGGACCCGGGCAAGACCTTCAAGAACAAGAAGATGCCGGGCCATCTGGGCGCCGAGCGCGTCACCACGCAGAACCTGCGCGTCGTCCAGACGGATGTCGAGCGCGGCCTGATCCTGGTCGAAGGTGCGGTCCCCGGTCATGCCGGTGGCTGGATCCACGTCCGCGACGCCGTCAAGCGCGCGCTGCCCAAGGATGCGCCCCTGCCGGGCAAGTTCAAGGTTGCCGGCGGCGAAACGCAGGCTCCCGCGACTGAGACCGTTGAGGAGAACGCGTGATGAAGCTCGATATCACCACCCTCGAGGGCGGCTCTGCCGGCTCCGTCGAATTGTCGGATGCGATCTTCGGCCTTGAGCCGCGCGCCGACATCCTCGCCCGCATGGTGCGCTATCAGCTCGCCAAGCGCCGGGCCGGGACGCACAAGTCCAAGGGCCGTTCGGAAGTCGATCGCACCCGCAAGAAGATCTACAAGCAGAAGGGCACCGGCGGCGCTCGCCACGGCGCTGCTTCCGCTCCGCAGTTCCGCGGCGGCGGCAAGGCCTTCGGCCCGATCGTGCGTGACCATGCGCATGACCTGCCCAAGAAGGTCCGCGCTCTGGCTCTTCGTCATGCGCTCTCGGCCAAGGCCAAGGGTTCCGAGATCATCATCATCGATGATGTGAAGCTCTCGGAGCCCAAGACCAAGCTGCTGCTCGGCCATTTCAGCAAGCTGGACCTGTCCAGCGTGCTGGTGATCGGCGGCGCCGAGATCGACGTGAACTTCGGCCTGGCCGCGCGTTCGATCCCGAATGTCGACGTCCTGCCGATCCAGGGCATCAACGTTTATGACATCCTGCGTCGCGACAAGCTCGTCTTGACCCGCGCGGCTGTCGATGCGCTGGAGGCGCGCTTCAAATGAGCCAGGCTGCAAAGAATCTGGATCCGCGCCACTACGACGTCATTCGTAGCCCGGTGATCACCGAGAAGGCGACGATGCTCTCCGAGCATAACAAGGTCGTCTTCGAGGTCTCCAAGACTGCGACAAAGCCGCAGATCAAGGCCGCGATCGAAAAGCTGTTCGACGTCAAGGTGAAGAGCGTGAACACGCTCGTCACCGAAGGGAAGATCAAGGTCTTCCGTGGCCGCCTCGGCCAGCGTTCGGACGTCAAGAAGGCAATCGTGACGCTCGAAGATGGTCATTCCATCGACGTGACCACGGGTCTGTGAAGGGAGGATCTGCATCATGGCTTTGAAGAGTTTCAAGCCGACCACGCCGAGCCTTCGCCAGCTCGTGATCGTCGACCGCAGCGAGCTCTATAAGGGCAAGCCGCTCAAGGTGCTGACCGAGGGCAAGTCGTCGTCGGGCGGCCGCAACAACCTCGGCCGCATCACCGTCCGCTTCCGCGGCGGCGGTCACAAGCGCACGCTGCGCCTGATCGACTTCAAGCGTCGCGGCAAGGATGGCATTCCGGCCGTGGTGGAACGGATCGAATACGATCCCAACCGCACCGCCTTCATCGCGCTGATCAAGTACAGCGACGGCGAGCAGGCCTATATCCTGGCCCCGCAGCGCCTCGCCGTCGGCGACAGCGTGATCTCGGGCCCGTCGGTCGACGTCAAGCCCGGCAACGCCGCCCCGATGGGCACGCTGCCGATTGGCACCATCGTCCACAATGTCGAGCTCAAGATCGGCAAGGGCGGGGCGCTGGCGCGGTCTGCGGGCAACTACGCCCAGATCGTCGGTCGCGACCAAGGCTATGTCATCGTCCGTCTGAACTCGGGCGAGCAGCGCCTGATCAGCGGCCTGTGCTATGCGACTGTGGGCGCGGTTTCCAACCCCGACCACATGAACCGGAATGACGGTAAGGCAGGGCGTTCGCGCTGGCTCGGTCGTCGTCCGCATAACCGCGGCGTCTCGATGAACCCAGTCGACCATCCCCATGGCGGCGGCGAAGGCCGCACCTCCGGTGGTCGTCACCCGGTCACCCCCTGGGGTAAGCCGACCAAGGGTAAGAAGACCCGCTCGAACAAGCGGACCGATACGTTCATCGTGTCGAGCCGTCACGCCCGCAAGAAGAAGAACTGAGGTCCGTCATGGCGCGTTCGCTTTGGAAAGGTCCGTTTGTCGACGGATACCTTCTGAAAAAGGCCGAGGTTGCCCGTTCGGCGGCCCGGTCTGAGGTCATCAAGATCTGGAGCCGTCGCTCCACGATCCTTCCGCAGTTCGTCGGTCTGACGTTCGGCGTCTACAACGGCCACAAGCATGTGCCGGTGTCCGTGTCCGAGGAAATGGTGGGCCACAAGTTCGGCGAGTTCTCGCCGACGCGCACCTTCCACGGCCACGCTGCCGACAAGAAGGCGAAGAGGAAGTAAGCCATGGGAAAAGCATCCTTCCCCCGTGCGCTGCCTGACAACGAAGCCATTGCGGTCGCCCGCAATCTTCGCGTCAGCCCGCAGAAGCTCAACCTCCTCGCCCAGCTGATCCGTGGCAAGAAGGTCTCGACCGCGCTCGCCGACCTCGAATTCTCGCGCAAGCGGATTTCGCTGGACGTGCGCAAGTGCCTTCAGAGCGCGATCGCCAACGCCGAGAACAACCATGATCTCGACGTCGATGACCTCGTCGTGGCGCAGGCCTTCGTCGGCAAGGCGCTGGTCATGAAGCGTTTCCACGCTCGCGCCCGCGGCCGCGGCGCCCGCATCCTGAAGCCCTTCGCCAACATCACGATCGTGGTGCGCGAAGTCGCGGCGGCCAAGGCCTGAGGAGAGAACGATGGGTCAGAAAATCAATCCGATCGGGCTTCGCCTCGGCATCAACCGCACCTGGGATTCGCGCTGGTTCGCGCAGAAGGGTGAGTACGGCAAGCTTCTGCATGAGGATATGGCGATCCGCGCCGCGCTCATGAAGCTGCTGAAGCAGGCTGCGATCTCCAAGATCATCATCGAGCGTCCGCATAAGAAGTGCCGGGTCACCATCCACTCGGCTCGTCCGGGCGTGGTGATCGGCAAGAAGGGCGCCGATATCGAGAAGCTGCGCAAGACGGTGATGACGCTCACCAAGGCCGATGTTGCCATCAACATCGTCGAGGTGCGCAAGCCCGAGATCGACGCGACCCTGGTCGCCGACTCGATCGCGCAGCAGCTCGAGCGCCGCGTCGCGTTCCGTCGCGCCATGAAGCGGGCCGTTCAGTCGGCCATGCGTCTGGGCGCCGAGGGCATCCGCATCAACTGCTCGGGCCGTCTCGGCGGCGCCGAAATCGCGCGTCTGGAATGGTATCGCGAAGGTCGCGTGCCGCTGCACACGCTGCGCGCCGATGTGGATTACGGTGTGGCGACTGCCTTCACCACCTACGGCACGTGCGGCATCAAGGTCTGGATCTTCAAGGGCGAGATCCTCGAACACGACCCGATGGCCCAGGACAAGCGCATGGCCGATGAGGGCAGCCGTTCCGGCGGTGGCCATCGTCGTGACCACGCCGCGTAAGGCTGATCGAGAAGAGCCATGTTGCAACCAAAGAAGACTAAGTTCCGCAAGCAGTTCAAGGGGCGCATTTCCGGCGTCGCCAAGGGCGGCACGGATCTGAATTTCGGCCAGTTCGGCCTCAAGGCACTGATGCCGGAACGCGTCACCGCGCGCCAGATCGAGGCGGCCCGCCGCGCGATCACGCGTGCCATGAAGCGCGCCGGCCGTGTCTGGATCCGGATCTTCCCGGACGTGCCGGTTTCGAAGAAGCCGACCGAAGTCCGCATGGGCAAGGGCAAGGGCGCGCCTGAATTCTGGGCAGCCAAGGTCAAGCCGGGCCGGATCATGTTCGAGATCGACGGCGTGCCGGAAGAGACCGCGCGCGAGGCCATGCGTCTCGGCGCAGCCAAGCTGCCGATCAAGACCCGCTTCATCCAACGCATCGCCGAGTAAGGGAGGACGACATGAAGACCGCAAAACGCCTGTCCGACCTGAAGGTCATGAGCGTGGACCTGCTGCAGGAAGAGCTCCTGAAGCTGAAGAAGGAGCAGTTCAACCTGCGTTTCCAGCGCGCCACCGGTCAGCTCGAGAATACCGCTCGGGTCACCGAAGTGCGCAAGGATATCGCCCGCATCAAAACACTGCAGCGGTCCAAGACCGCCGCAGTGAGCGCCTGAGGAGTTTGAGACATGCCGAAGCGCGTGCTGCAGGGCGTCGTCGTCAGCGACAAGCAAAATAAAACAGTTGTGGTGAAGGTCGAGCGGCGCTATACGCACCCGCTCCTCAAGAAGACCGTTCGCCGCACGAAAAACTATCATGCCCACGACGAGGCTCAGGTCTCGAAGGTTGGCGACCAGGTCTGGATCGAGGAGTCCAAGCCCATTTCCAAGCTGAAAAGCTGGGTTGTGCTCGACAACGCTCCCAAGGCGTAAGTCAAATTTGAGGCCAGGGGGCGATCGACCCCCGTCAGTCGTAGTCCCGGCGGCGCTAATGCCTGCCGGGAAACCGCGCTGATATGCATATGGAAGGATCAAGGCCATGATCCAGGTGCAGACGAATCTCGAGGTCGCGGATAACTCCGGCGCCCGTCGTGTGATGTGCATCAAGGTTCTCGGCGGGTCGAAGCGGCGTTACGCTCGCATTGGCGACATCATTGTCGTTTCGATCAAGGAAGCCATTCCCCGTGGCCGCGTGAAGAAGGGCGACGTCATGAAGGCGGTCGTCGTTCGCACCGCCAAGGACGTCAAGCGCGCCGATGGTTCGGTGATTCGGTTCGACCGCAATGCGGCCGTCCTGATCAACAACCAGAAGGAGCCTGTCGGCACCCGTATCTTCGGACCGGTTCCGCGCGAACTTCGCGCCAAGAACCACATGAAGATCATCTCGCTTGCGCCAGAGGTGCTGTAATGGCTGCGAAGATCAAGAAGGGCGACAAGGTCGTCGTGTTGGCCGGCCGTGACAAGGGCAAGGCCGGCGAAGTGCTCCAGGTGCTTCCGAAGGATGCCCGCGCCGTGGTGCGTGGCGTCAATCTCGTCAAGAAGCACACCAAGGCGTCGGCCCAGTCCGAGGGCGGCATCATCAGCAAGGAAGCGACGATCGATCTGTCGAACCTTGCCGTGGCCGATCCGAAGGACGGCAAGCCGACCCGGGTTGGCTTCAAGGTGCTCGACGATGGCCGCAAGGTCCGTTTCGCCAAGCGTTCGGGGGATCTGATCGATGGCTGATAATCAGCAGCAGGCGGCTCTCACGCCGCGTATGAAGAAGCATTACGAGGACGTCGTCCGTCCCGCGATGATCGCCGAGTTCGGCTACAAGAACGCCATGGAAGTGCCGACGATCGACAAGATCGTCATCAACATGGGTGTTGGCGAAGCCACGGCTGACCGCAAGAAGGTCGACAACGCCGCCGGCGACCTCGCCCTGATCGCCGGTCAGAAGCCGGTCATCACCAAGTCCCGCCTCGCCATCGCCGGCTTCAAGCTGCGCGAGAACATGGCGGTCGGCTGCAAAGTCACGCTGCGCAAGACCAAGATGTTCGAGTTCGTCGACCGGCTCGTCACCATCGCCTTGCCCCGCGTGCGCGACTTCCGGGGCCTCAACCCCAAGTCGTTCGACGGGCGCGGCAATTTCGCGCTCGGCATCAAGGAGCACATCGTGTTCCCTGAGATCAACTACGACAAGGTCGACGCCGTGTGGGGTATGGACGTGATCGTTTGCACGACTGCGAAGTCGGACGACGAGGCACGCGCCTTGCTCAAGCACTTCAACTTCCCGTTCCGGCAGTGAGCCTCACCGCTCATACGCGGAAACCAGGAGAGATCGATGGCTAAGAAAAGCTCCGTCGAGAACAACAACCACCGCAAGGCTCTCGTGAAGAAATTCTCGGGCAAGCGCGCGCGGCTTCTCGCGATCGCCAATGACGACAGCCAGTCCATGGATGAGCGGTTCCTCGCTCGCCTCAAGCTCGCTGAACTGCCGCGCAACTCGGCTCCGAACCGGGTGCGCAACCGCTGTGAGGTGACGGGCCGTCCGCGCGCCTTCTACCGCAAGCTGAAGATGTCGCGCGTTGCGCTGCGCGAGCTCGGCAACAAGGGGCTGGTTCCCGGCCTCGTCAAGTCGAGCTGGTGAGGAGGACGCATCGTGATCATTGATCCGCTTGGAGATATGCTGACCCGCATCCGCAATGCGCAGATGCGGCGCAAGTCGCGCGTTTCGACGCCTGGTTCGAAGCTCAGGGCCCGCGTGCTCGATGTGCTTCAGTCCGAGGGCTACATCCGCGGCTACACCCAGACCGAGTTCGGCAATGGCCGGACCGAGTTCGATATCGAGCTGAAGTACCACGAGGGGCAGCCGGTCATCCGGTCGATCTCGCGGGTGTCGAAGCCCGGCCGCCGCGTCTATTCTTCGGTGGAGACGATGCCGCGCGTGGCCGATGGCCTTGGCGTGACCATCATCTCGACGCCGAAGGGTGTGATGCCCGATCATCTTGCCCGCGAGCAGAACGTGGGCGGCGAAGTGCTTTGCAAGGTCTTCTGACCTTCCGCGCCGCTCGTTTTCAGGAGAAATCCAATGTCTCGTATCGGTAAGAAGCCTGTTCCGGTTCCCGCTGGCGTCACCGCCAACGTCGCCGGCCAGCTCGTCAAGATCAAGGGCTCGAAGGGGGAACTCTCCTTCGAGGTGCCGGAGGACGTTTCGGTCGCCATGGATAATGGTGCCATCGCCGTCCAGCCGCGCTCGCAGACCAAGCGCGCCCGTTCGCTCTGGGGCACCTCGCGTGCTCGTGTCGCCAATCTGGTGCTGGGCGTCACCACGGGTTTCGAGAAGAAGCTCGAGATCAACGGCGTCGGCTACAAGGCCGCCGTCAATGGCAAGGTGCTCAAGCTGTCGCTCGGCTACAGCCACGACATTGATTATCCGATCCCGGAAGGTGTCGCGATCGTCACGCCGAAGCCGACCGAAATCGTGATCACCGGCATCGATAAGCAGGTGGTCGGCCAGACCGCCGCCGAGATCCGCGATTATCGCGGCCCCGAGCCCTATAAGGGCAAGGGCGTCAAGTACGCCGGCGAATTCATCTTCCGCAAGGAAGGGAAGAAGAAGTAAGCGCCATGAGCAGCAAGCAGACAGAAAACACTGCGCGCCGTCGGGCTCGCGTCCGTCGCGCCATCAAGGCGGTCGCCAATGGCCGCGCTCGCCTGTCGGTGCACCGCACCGGCAAGCAGATCTACGCCCAGGTCATCGACGACACGAAGGGGGTCACCCTCGCTTCGGCTTCGTCGCTGGACAAGGACATCCGCGCCGACATCAAGTCGGGTGCGAATGTCGAGGCCGCGTCCGCGATCGGCAAGCTGATTGCCGAGCGCGCCGTCAAGGCGGGCGTGAAGGACGTGGTCTTCGATCGCGGTTCCTACATGTATCACGGCCGCGTCAAGGCGCTGGCCGAGGCGGCTCGCGAGGGCGGCCTGAACTTCTGACGCGGCTTCGTTCGGCTGGAAACAGCTGGACGAACGGCATTTGCGCCAGATTGAAGAACTGAGCGTGCCCTGCGAGATGTGGAATCCACTCTCGCAGGGCACGCTTCAACGTCGTTCCATCCGGAACGCTCGAGCGAGCGGCGAACGCCTTGGAGCGTCGTCCGCGCAAGTAAGAGGACTAAAATGGCGAGAGAACCTCGTGACCGCGATCGCGAAGAGCGCGATTCGGAATTCGTGGACAAGCTGGTCCACATCAACCGCGTCGCCAAGGTGGTGAAGGGTGGGCGTCGCTTCGGCTTCGCCGCGCTCGTCGTCGTCGGCGATCAGAAGGGCCGCGTCGGCTTCGGCCATGGCAAGGCCCGCGAAGTGCCGGAGGCGATCCGCAAGGCGACTGAAGCCGCCAAGCGCGGTCTCGTCCGCATCCCGCTGCGCGAAGGCCGCACGCTCCATCACGATGTGCAGGGCCGTCACGGCGCTGGCAAGGTCGTGCTGCGCGCTGCCCCGGCCGGTACCGGCATCATCGCCGGCGGCCCGATGCGCGCCGTCTTCGAAGCGGTCGGCATGCAGGACGTGGTGTCGAAGTCGCTCGGCTCCTCGAACCCCTACAACCTCGTCCGCGCGACGTTCGACGCGCTGAAGAACGAGGACAGCCCGCGCGGCGTCGCCGCGCGTCGGTCCCTGAAGGTTTCGGCCCTGCAGACGCGTCGTCGCGATGCTGGCACCGATGCCGCGGCCGAAGTGTGAGGGTGGGATCATGGCAAAAGCTGAAACCACCGTCGTCGTCGAGCAGATCGGTAGCCCGATCCGCCGCGAGGCTTCGCAGCGCCAGACCCTGATCGGTCTCGGCCTGAACAAGATCCGCCGGCGCTCGACCCTGGTCGACACGCCCTCCGTGCGTGGCATGATCGACAAGGTCAGGCACCTCGTCCGCGTCATCGACGTGAAGTGAGGGGAATCGTTCGATGAAACTCACAGACATTCGTGACAACGAAGGCGCGCACAAGTCGCGTATCCGTGTCGGCCGCGGTATCGGCTCCGGCAAGGGCAAGACCGGCGGACGCGGCGTCAAGGGCCAGAAGGCTCGTGCCGGCGTGGCGGTCAAGGGCTTCGAAGGCGGCCAGATGCCGCTCTATCGCCGCCTGCCCAAGCGTGGCTTCCACAACCTGTTCTCCAAGGATCTGAACGAGGTCAATCTCGGCCGGATCCAGCAGGCAGTCGAAGCCGGCAAGCTCGACGCCAAGGGTGCGGTCACGATCGAGGCGCTCGTCGCCGCCGGCGTGATCACCCGTCAGGCGACCGACGGCGTCAAGATCCTGGGCGTCGGCGAACTCAAGGCGAAGCTCGCCTTCGAGGTGGCCGGTGCGTCGAAGTCGGCGGTCGCCGCCATCGAGAAGGCCGGCGGTTCGGTGAAGATCCTGGCGCCTGCCGCTTCACAGGCGTGAGCCAAGCTCTTACATGAGCGTTTGCGAACGGCGGCCGGGCCCGAAGCCCAGGCCGCCGTTTGACTGTTTATGATACCATCCAAGGACCGGACGCATGGCATCGGCGGCTGAACAGCTTGCTTCAAACCTGAATTTCGGCGCGTTCGCCAAGGCGGATGAGCTGAAGAAACGCATCTGGTTCACGCTCGGCGCGCTGATCATCTACCGGCTCGGCACCTATATCCCGCTGCCCGGCATGAATCCCGACGCGGTCTCGGATCTGTTCAAGCAGTCCCAGTCCGGCGTGCTTGGCCTGTTCAACATGTTTTCCGGCGGCGCGGTCGGCCGGCTTGCGATCTTCGCGCTTGCGATCATGCCGTACATCTCGGCCTCGATCATCGTGCAGCTGCTCTCCAGCGTGATCCCGACCTTCGAGGCGCTGAAGAAGGAAGGCGAGCAGGGCCGCAAGGTCCTGAACCAGTACACGCGCTACCTGACGCTGGTTCTCGCGGTCTTCCAGGCCTATGGCATCGGCGTCGGCCTGCAGGGCTCAGGCAATCTCGTGCTGGAGCCGGGTCCGTTCTTCCTGCTCTCGACCACGATCACGCTGGTCGGCGGCACGATGTTCCTGCTCTGGCTCGGCGAGCAGATCACCAGCCGCGGCATCGGCAATGGCACCTCGATGATCATCTTCTCGGGCATCATCGCCGAGTTCCCGTCGCAGCTCGCCCAGACCCTCGAACTCGGCCGCCAGGGCGCGATCTCGACCGGCCTGCTGCTGCTGATCCTGGTGATGGCGATCTGCGTCATCGCCTTCTGCGTCTTCATGGAGCGCGCCCAGCGCCGGCTCCTGATCAACTATCCCAAGCGCCAGGTCGGCAACCGGATGTATGAGGGCCAGACCTCGTTCCTGCCGCTGAAGCTCAACACGGCCGGCGTGATTCCGCCGATCTTCGCGTCCTCGCTGCTGCTGCTGCCGACCACGATCGCGAGCTTCTCGCAGGCTTCGGGCGGCACGGGCTTCCTGTCGGTGATCGCGACCTATCTGGCCCATGGCCGGCCGCTGTTCATGTTCCTCTATGCGGCGCTGATCATCTTCTTCTGCTTTTTCTACACCGCGATCGTGTTCAATCCGGTGGAGACGGCCGACAATCTCAAGAAGCATGGCGGCTTCATGCCCGGCATCCGCCCGGGCGAGCGCACCGCCGAGCATATCGACCGCGTGCTGACGCGCATCACCGTGCTCGGAGCCGGCTATTTGACTATCGTCTGCCTTATCCCCGAGTTCATGATCACCTATGCCCAGATACCGATCATTCTCCTGGGCGGCACGTCGCTGCTGATCGTGGTGACGACGACGATGGATACCGTGGCGCAGGTTCACGGACATTTGCTGGCCCATCAGTATGAGGGGCTGGTCAAGAAGGCCAAGCTGCGAGGGGCGAAGCGCTGATGCGATTGATTTTCTTGGGGCCGCCGGGGGCGGGTAAGGGCACTCAAGCGGCGCGTATCGTCGAAGCGCACGGCATTCCTCAGCTTTCCACGGGCGACATGCTGCGTGCGGCCGTCGCGGCCGGTACGCCGATCGGCATCAAGGCGAAGTCGGTGATGGATTCCGGCGCGCTGGTTTCGGACGACATCGTCATCGGCATCGTTGCCGAGCGAATCGAGCATGCGGACGCCAAGAAGGGGTTCATCCTCGACGGCTTCCCGCGCACGCTGGCGCAGGCCGAGGCGCTCGATGCCATGCTGGAGTCCAAGGGGCTCAAGCTCGACAAGGTGCTGGAGCTCAAGGTCGACCAGACCAAGCTCGTCGACCGCATCGTCAAGCGCGCCGAAGAGGCGAGGGCGGCCGGGCAGCCGGTGCGCAAGGACGACGACCCGGAGGTCTTCAAGACCCGGCTCGAGGCCTATAATCGCGATACCGCGGTCGTCGCGCCCTATTACGCCAAGCGTGGGCAACTGACCGATATCGACGGCATGCAGCCGATCGACGCCGTGACTGCGGCGATCGAGAAGGCCTTGGCGGGATACTGATTTTTGCTTTGGCACGATTCTTGGTCGCGGCGGGTTGACTCGTTGCGCCCAAGCGACTAACGACCCCACTTCCGGTTTCATGCAGCGATGCCGACACCTTCGTAAGAGGGGACGGCGTCGCGTTTGCGCATGTGACCGTTTCAACGCCTCGCAGAGGCCGGCCTCCACCGGCGCGAGGTTATTTTTCACCGCCGGCGCGCCATCGGGCGCCTCGGCCGACATGGAGAAGAGACCATGGCTCGTATTGCGGGCGTCAACATTCCCACCGGCAAGCGCGTCGTCATCGGCTTGCAGTACATCCACGGCATCGGCGCCCAGAAGGCCAAGGAGATCTGCTCCAAGGTCGGCATCGCCGATGAGCGCCGGGTCAACCAGCTGACCGACGCCGAAGTCCTGCAGATCCGCGAGACGATCGACCGCGACTACCTCGTCGAGGGCGATCTGCGCCGTGAAGTCTCGATGAACATCAAGCGTCTGATGGATCTCGGCTGCTATCGCGGCCTGCGCCATCGCCGCTCGCTGCCGGTTCGTGGCCAGCGCACGCACACCAACGCCCGCACCCGCAAGGGCAAGGCGAAGCCGATCGCCGGCAAGAAGAAGTGATTTCCGGGCAGTAGGTCGTGGGCAGTGGGCAGTCGTAAGCGATTGCCGACTGCCGATTGCCGACTGCCTTTCTACTCCCCAGCGCCTGGCATGACGGGCGCGCTCGAAGGATGAAAGACCTATGGCCAAGGAAGCCCAACGCGTTCGTCGCCGCGAACGTAAGAACATCGTCTCCGGCGTCGCCCATGTGAACGCCTCGTTCAACAACACCATGATCACCATCACCGACGCACAGGGCAACACGATCTCGTGGTCGTCTGCCGGCACGATGGGCTTCAAGGGCTCGCGTAAGTCGACCCCCTATGCCGCCCAGGTTGCCGCTGAGGACGCCGCCCGTAAGGCTGCCGAGCACGGCATGCGTACGCTGGAAGTCGAAGTCACCGGTCCGGGTTCGGGCCGTGAGTCGGCGCTGCGCGCTCTGCAGGCTGCCGGCTTCACCGTGACCTCGATCCGCGACGTGACGCCGATCCCGCATAACGGTTGCCGCCCGCGCAAGCGCCGTCGCGTCTGATACCTGATCCAGAGCATGATGCCGGAAAGCGGAAACCGGTTTTTGGCATCATGCTTTAGCTCTCGACTCTCTGGCGCCCGCACCGGCGGGCGCCTGTCCGGGGCGGCCCGCCGCCGCCATTGAATTCAAGCACCAGGAGTGCGGTCGTGATCAGCAAGAACTGGCAGGATCTGTCAAAGCCCAACAAGCTCGAAATCAAGGTCGGCGACGACCCGAAGCGTCACGCCACCGTGATCGCGCGCCCGCTGGAGCGCGGCTTCGGCATGACGCTCGGCAACGCGCTGCGTCGCGTGCTGCTGTCCTCGCTCCAGGGCGCGGCCGTCACCGCCGTCCAGATCGACGGCGTGCTGCATGAATTCTCCTCGATCCCCGGCGTGCGCGAGGACGTCACCGACATCGTCCTCAACATCAAGGCGATCGCGGTCAAGATGCAGGGCGAAGGCCCCAAGCGCATGACCCTGCGCAAGACGGGCCCCGGCACCGTCACCGCCGGCGACATCAACACCATCGGCGACGTGTCGATCCTGAACCCCGACCTCGTGCTCTGCACGCTGGACGAGGGCTCCGAGATCCGCATGGAGTTCACCGTCAACACTGGCAAGGGCTATGTCCCCTCCGAGCAGAACCGCCCGGAAGATGCGCCGATCGGTCTGATCCCGGTCGACAGCCTGTATTCGCCGGTCAAGAAGGTCTCCTACCGCGTCGAGAACACCCGTGAGGGCCAGAACCTCGACCGCGACATGCTGACCCTGCAGATCGAGACCAACGGCTCGGTCACCCCCGAGGACGCGCTGGCGCTGGCCGCCCGCATCCTGCAGGACCAGCTCGCCGTCTTCATCACCTTCGAGGAGCCGCGCAAGGAAGAGGCCGTCTCGACCGCGCCGCAGCTGCCCTTCAACCCGGCGCTGCTCAAGAAGGTCGACGAGCTCGAGCTGTCGGTGCGTTCGGCGAACTGCCTGAAGAACGACAACATCGTCTATATCGGCGACCTGATCCAGAAGTCGGAGGGCGAGATGCTGCGCACCCCGAACTTCGGCCGCAAGTCGCTGAACGAGATCAAGGAAGTGCTCGCCACCATGGGCCTCCACCTCGGCATGGACGTCACCGGCTGGCCGCCGGAGAACATCGAAGAGCTCGCGAAGCGCTTCGAGGAGCATTACTGAGCAAGTCGGCGCAGGCATCCGCCTGCGCCATTCGCACGGCGCATAAGCGCCGGAGCATAAAGAACGGCCGTACCGTGGCACGGCGGCCGTAATCGATAGGAGAGCCAAATGCGTCACGGTTTCCGCGGTCGTCGTTTCAACCGCTCGGTCGAGCATCGCAAGGCGATGTTCGCCAACATGTCCCAGGCCCTGATCAAGCACGAGCAGATCACCACCACGCTGCCGAAGGCCAAGGATCTGCGTCCGGTCGTCGAGAAGCTGATCACGCTCGCCAAGCGCGGCGATCTGCATGCCCGCCGCCAGGCGATCGCGCAGATCAAGGACGTCGCTCTGGTCGGCAAGCTCTTCGCGGTGCTGGGCCCGCGCTACAAGGAGCGCAATGGCGGCTATCTGCGCATCATGAAGGCGGGCTTCCGCTTCGGCGACAATGCTCCGCTGGCAGTGATTGAGTTCGTCGATCGCGATGTCGACGCCAAGGGCAAGGATTCCGGTCCGGTCTTCACGGCGGAAGACGAGGCGGCCTGAGCCGTTTGGTCAGATGATAGATTTCGGAAGGGTGGCCCTCGGGCCACCCTTTTTTGTTGTCCGGATTTGGGGGAGTGAATGCGGCATCATGGCTCGGGTTCACGCAACGGTGACGCCCTGTCTTTCCTGGGGCTCCTCCGAGCTTCTCTCATTACGAGCTTCGTGCTGCTCTGTTCGACCATTGATGGGGTGGCGCAGCAGCTGGGCGATCCTTCGCCGCCGTTTTCCATACGCGATCTTGTGGAGGGCACCCAGGCCAACCAAGGGCAATGCGCCGAGCGTGAGGGCTCTATCTGGGTCGTGCACAAGCTTGGGACGGAATGCCTGGCGACTTATAGCTCTCATCCCGTACCGAAGCAGGATCAGTCCGGGCCGGGGGCCTTGGTCATATTCCTGCATGGCGACCATCTGAGCGGGAAGAAGCCGATCGGCAACTACGAGACCATCACGCCCGAAACTCTGGTTCGCGGCATGCGCCGACAATCCTTCAAGCCGAGTGTCACCTATGTTCTGCTCGCAAGGCCCGGCGTCTACGGGTCGTCGGGCGATCATAAGCAGCGACGTCGTGCCAAGGAGTTTCATAGCATTGCCGCTGCGATAGAGGTTCTGCGCGAACGCTACCGAGTTTCGAAGGTCGTGCTGGTGGGCCAATCAGGCGGCAGTGCCGCAATTGGCGCGGTACTCACGCTTGGCGCTACGAACATTGCCTGCGCGGTCATGGGTGCAGGCGTCTATGCGGTTAACGCCAGGGCCGAGTTTCGTCGTCAGTTGCTCGGCCAACGGTCCCGTCCGGGATGCGACGTGACTGGCTATTGCGATGCCTATGAGAGCGTCAACCACATCGACGCTATCGTGCGCGATCCATCGCGTCGTCTCATCGTCGTTGGCGATCCCAAGGATCAGAATACGCCTTTTGCATTACAGCTCGATTGGGTTGAGCGACTTCGAAAGGCTGGTCACACGGTCGAGGTCATCGAGGCGGAAGGCAGAGGACCGGACCATCACAGCGTTGCATGGAAGTCATTCCAAGTCGCCCGGACATGTGTGTCGGCTCCCTGAGGGTCAGTCTTCGGGCCGCCCTTTTTCGTTTCCATAGGCTTCGTTCGATCCCGTAGCGCGGCGCAATGAGAAGGACAGCGAGCTTATGGAGCGAAGCGAGAAAGACAAGATGCTGGCCGGCGAGCTCTACGATGCCGGTGACGCCGAGCTGCAGGCCGCGCTTGCGGCAACCCGGGACTGGTTGGTGCGCTACAACGCGGCGCTCGCGACGCCGACGCGAGAGCGCCGTATGCTGCTGGCGGAGCGCCTGGCCGCCGTAGGCGAGGGTAGTACCATCCGCCCACCCTTTCATTGCGATTATGGCTTCAACATCAATGTGGGCGCAGGCGTCTTCCTGAACTTCAACTGCGTGATTCTCGATGTCGTCGCCGTGACGATCGGCGACCGGACGCAAATCGGGCCTGGCGTCCAGATCCTGACCGCCGATCATCCGCGCGACCCTGCGCAGCGCGAGGCTGGGCTGGAGTTCGGGCGTCCCGTCACGATCGGCCGCAATGTCTGGATCGGAGGCGGCGCGCTGATCCTCCCCGGCGTCACGATCGGCGACGACGCGATCATCGGCGCGGGCAGCGTGGTCACGCGCGACGTTGCAACAGGTGCGACCGTGGTGGGCAATCCGGCGCGGCCGCTGCGTTGAGGGGCTAACCCGCCAAGGACTCGGCGGGGGAAACGGGAAACGCGTTTCGTTCCATCGAGGGGTGCGCGAGAGCAGGATGCGAAAAAGTGGGAACCGGTTTTTCGCATCCTGCTCTCACTCTTAGATGAGAGACGGATTCAGACTTCAGATGGGATCACTTCGTGATTCCATCTGAAGTCATCCGGCTCTAGCCTGCACGAAGGCCTGCCTTACAAGGCGCACGCTGGGAGAGAAACATGCTGAAGTCGATCGCCTCCATCTCTGCCCTGGCTGCCGTGCTGTCGGTGTCGGCGCCTGCCGCCGCGCAAGACAGCTACCCTTCCAAGCCGATCACCATGATCGTGCCCTTCGCGGCGGGCGGCTCGTCGGACGTCATCGCGCGGCTTGTCGGCGACGAGATGGGGCGCGTGCTCGGGCAGCGCATCGTGATGGAGAATATGGGCGGGGCAGGCGGGGCGACGGCCCTGACGCGTGCCTCCCGCGCCGAGCCGGACGGCTACACGATCGTGATCGGCAATAGCGGCACCAATGCCGCCTCCTATACGATCTATCCCGACCTCAAATACACCAATGCCGATTTCGCGCCGATCGGCCTTGTCGCCAAGACCTCGCCGATGATCGCGCTGAAGCTCGATTTCCCGGCCAAGGACCTGATGGAGTTTGTCGCCTACGCCAAGGCCAATCCGGGCAAGGTCAGCCTCGGCCATGCCGGCGTCGGCTCGTCGAATTATCTGATCTGCCGCAATTTCGTGAAGGCGGCCGGCGTCGATGTGGCGCTGGTCAGCTATCGAGGCGCAGGGCCGGCGCTGAACGACCTGATGGGCGGGCAGATCGACGGTGTCTGCGATGCGGCGACATCCCTGTACGGCGCTGTCGAAAGCAAGAAGGTGAAGGCCCTGGCGGTGGCGACGCCGGGACGGCTTGCGAGCCTGCCCGATGTTCCGACCTCGAAGGAGGCCGGTCTGCCGGCCTTCGAGGCGCAGGGCTGGAACGCGCTGTTTGCCCCGAAGAACACGCCGCAGCCGATCATCGCCAAGCTGAATGAGGCTTTGAAAACAGCGCTCTCGAGCCAGACGCTGCAAGGTCGATTCAAGGAGCTCTCCTCGGTTCCGCCCACGGCCGAGGAGGTGACGCCTGCCTTCGTCGCAGGCTTCGTGCCCGGCGAGATCGAGCGCTACCGCTTGCTGCTGCAGGACAAGTGAGGCAGGGCATCTGCGCCTCATTGCGTCGTGAGACGCTGGAAAAGCTGAGCCGGCCGGCCTATTTCTCGGCCAGCGCTGTTGAGGCGCTGCAGAGGAGGCGTTGATGCCAGGCCGTTCGAGACCCATCCACCTTGCCGTACCGCTCGCCTTGCTGATGGCGGTGGCGATGGAGAGCGCCGTCCAGGCCCAGCCGAAACAGGCCCCCGAGACCCGCCAGCAGATCACGCTCTCGTTCGCGCCGATCGTGCGCCAAAGCGTGGCGAGCGTCGTCAACGTCTATGGTGCGCGCGTCGAGAAGCAGCCGCGCAACCCCTTCATGGACGATCCGTTCTTCCGCCGTTTCTTCGGCGATCGCGGCTTCGGCGTGCCGCAGGAGCGCGTGCAGCGTTCGCTCGGCTCCGGCGTCGTGGTCGACGCCTCGGGCCTCGTCGTCACCAACAACCACGTCATCGAGGGCATGAGCGAGGTCAAGGTCGCCTTCGCCGACAAGCGCGAGGTCGAGGCGACGATCCTGCTGCGTGATCCGCGTACCGATCTCGCCGTGTTGAAACTCAAGGGCGTCAAGGATCTCGCCGCGATCGAGTTGGCCGATTCCGACAAGGTCGAGATCGGCGATTTGGTGTTGGCGATCGGCAACCCCTTCGGCGTCGGCCAGACGGTGACGCAAGGCATCGTCTCGGCGCTGGCGCGCACGCAGATCGGTGTCGGCGACGCGCAATCCTTCATCCAGACGGACGCCGCGATCAATCCCGGTAATTCCGGTGGCGCATTGGTCGACATGCAAGGCCGTGTCGTCGGCATCAACACCGCGATCTTCTCGCGCTCGGGCGGCAGCATCGGCATCGGTTTCGCCATCCCCTCTGCCATGGTGCGCGTCGTGGTCGAGAGCGCGCGGGCGGGCGCGACGACGGTGCGCAGGCCCTGGTTCGGAGCCCGGCTCCAGGCCTTGACGGCCGATGTCGCCGACGGGCTCGGGCTCGACCGGCCGGCGGGTTCCGTCGTCGCCAGCGTGGTCGAGAAAGGACCGGCCGCTGAAGCAGGCCTGCGCCGCTCCGACGTGATCCTGGCGATCGACGGGGTCGGGGTCGATGATCCCGAGGCCTTCGGCTATCGCTTCGCTACCCGCCCGCTCAACGGCACGACCGGGCTGACCGTGCTGCGCGGCGGCAAGCGATTGACGCTGCCGGTCAAGCTGATCCCGGCGCCGGAAACCCGCCCGCGCGACGCCGTCGTGCTGGCGGGGCGCTCGCCTTTGACCGGGCTCACGGTGATGAACCTGTCGCCGGCCGTCTCCGAGGAGCTTTCGATCGATGCCGCGACCGAGGGCGTCGCCGTCAGCGAGATCGAGGAGGGCAGCGTGGCAGCGCGCGTCGGCTTCCAGAAGGGCGACATCATCCAGGCCCTCAACGGCGAGCGGATGGCGACGTCGCGGGATATCGAGAACGCCACCAAGGAGCGCAAGCGCGCCTGGGAAGTGACGATCTCGCGCGGCGGCCAGACCGTGACCTCGGTCTTCCCCGGGTGAGCGATCTCTTCGCCGCCTCCGGGCTGGACAAGTCCGGACCGCGCCCGCTCGCCGACCGCCTGCGCCCGACGACGCTGGCGGAGGTCGCAGGGCAGGAGCATCTGACCGGGCATGACGGGGCGCTGACGCGGCTCGTCGCCTCCGGCTCGCTGGGCAGCCTGATCTTCTGGGGCCCGCCCGGCACCGGCAAGACCACCGTCGCGCGCCTGCTCGCGGGTCAGGTCGATCTCGGCTTCGAGCAGATCAGCGCGATCTTCTCCGGCATCGCCGACCTGAAGAAGGTGTTCGAGCTGGCGCGGGGACGCCGGTTCGGCGGCAAGGGTACCTTGCTCTTCGTCGACGAGATCCATCGCTTCAACCGCGCCCAGCTCGACGCCTTCCTGCCGGTGATGGAGGACGGCACGATCACGCTGGTCGGGGCGACCACCGAGAACCCGTCCTTCGCGCTCAACGCCGCGCTTTTGTCGCGCGCCCGGGTGCTGACCTTCAAGTCGCTGGACGAGGGCTCGCTGCTCTTCCTGCTCGGCCGGGCCGAGCTTCTGGAAAACCGGTCCTTGCCGTTGACGCCGGAGGCGCGGCTGGCGCTGGCCCGCTTCGCCGATGGCGACGGGCGCGCCGTGCTGACGCTGGCCGAGGAGCTCTGGCGCGCCGCCAAGCCCGACGAGATCTTCGACGAGGCGGGGCTGGCCGAGGTCATCCAGCGCCGCGCGCCGATCTATGACAAGGCGCAGGACGGCCACTACAATCTGATCTCGGCCCTGCACAAGACGATCCGCGGCTCCGACCCCGACGCGGCGCTGTACTATTTCGCCCGCATGCTCGATGCCGGCGAGGATCCGCGCTTTCTGGCGCGGCGGTTGGTGCGGATGGCGGTCGAGGATATCGGGATGGCCGATCCGCAGGCGCTGCTGCATGCGCGTGCCGCCGCCGAGACCTATGAGCAGCTCGGCTCGCCCGAGGGCGAGCTCGCGCTCGCCAATGCGGTGATCTACCTCGCCACCGCGCCGAAATCGAACGCGGCCTACATGGCCTACAAGGCTGCGGTCCGGGCGGCCAAGCAGGGCGGCTCGCTGATGCCGCCCAAGACGATCCTCAACGCGCCGACAAAGCTGATGAAGGAAGAAGGCTACGGCGCGGACTATTCCTATGACCACGACGCGCCCGACGCCTTCTCCGGCCAGAACTACTGGCCCGACGCGCTCGGCCGGCAGCGCTTCTATGATCCGCCCGAGCGCGGCTTCGAGCGCGAGATCCGCAAGCGGCTGGAGTATTGGGAGAAGCTGCGGCGCGAGCGGGGGATGTAACATTTCGAGATTGGCGCGCAAAATTTTCTGACTATTCGCCGGATCATGAGGCGTCCCATCAATGCCAGGCGGAATGGTCAGCTGCTTACAATGCCGATCCGGGTGGCAAGCAACGCAAATTGTTGCCCTTCCTGCTGAGTCCAACATGCGAGAACTCGCTGGCCCAGCAGATCGTCTACAAATCGCTGGTGGGTCGTTCCACAGCCGAACGCCGCGCCTCCCTCATTGAGGCGATCGAGCACCGGAAGCAAACGACGGTGACGGAAGCGGCGGCCGCCGAGTTTGCTGCCGACGCCCTCATGCGTTTTATCAGATGACCGTCCGCGCTTCGACAGTCCGCTGGAGCGTGCGAGGGCTGAGCGCGGAAGATCCAACTTGATCGATCGCAAAGGTGACGCACCGGCCCGGGTCTATCGTTCCTGACAACGCCTGCCTCAGGCATCCCGGCTGGAGTTCTCATGTTCTCTCTCATCGCGCGCCTTATCCTGATCGTTCCCGCGCTGATCGCGGGCTGGTTCGTCTCGAAGGACGATATCAGCTACTGGATCGTCGCCTTGGCGATCGCGCTGGTCTTCATCGTGCTGACGATCGTCGTCGAACTCTATGTACGCCCGCTGTTGGCGCGGTTTCGATTCCGGCCGTGAGGCCGGCCACTGGGGCTCAGGCCGGATGGGCGGCCAGTAGTCTTGTCCTGATTGCGGTCCCGCATCTGCGCAGCAGCACTGCGTGCCGCAGCGCGTGCGGGATGACGCCGCTGCGATTTCGTTTGTGCGCTGCCGCCTCGCGCTCTATGCGAAACGGATGATCTCCACGTTCCTCGTCTTTCTCGGCGCCGGTATCGGCGGCGTGCTGCGGCACGGCGTCAATCTCGCTTCGCTCAAATGGGTCGGCCCCGGCTTTCCCTATGGCACACTCGCGATCAACATCGTCGGCTCTGGCCTGATGGGCCTGGTCGCGGGCTGGTTCGCTTTCAAGGCCGGCGAGGGCGCGCCGCAGGATCTGCGGCTGTTCCTGACGACCGGCATCCTGGGCGGCTTCACCACCTTTTCCGCCTTCTCGCTCGACGCGATCCTGCTCTGGGAGCGGGGCGAGGCGATGCTGGCTGCGGCCTATGTCCTTGGCTCTGTCGTGGTGTCGCTTGCGGCGCTGGTCGGCGGCCTTGCGATCATGCGGGGACTGACATGAGAACCGGGAACAAGGGGCCGGGCGGTCCCAAGAGCGGCGGTCCCAAGAGCGGCGGCCCCAAGGGCAGCGGCCCGAAGCGCGGGGGCAGGCCGCCGGCCTCGGGCGCGCCCAGGGGACCAGCAGCAAAAGGCAAGCGCCCGAGCCATGATGCGCGCCGTTCGGCGCGGGCTTCGGCCAGGCCTCGGCCGGAGCGGGAAGAGGATGTGGTCCGCACCGAGCCGACGCGCAACCCGGCTCCGCATCATCCCCTGCCGCGCGCGGCTGGCCCACGCAAGCCTGCGGTGCCACGCAAGGCGCCGGTGACGGATGCGCCGACGCGCGCCGAGGTCAAGGCGGAGACGGCGCAGGTGCTCGCCACCGGCGTGCAGCAGCTCGTGGTGACGGCGGACGAGAACGAGATGCGGATCGACCGCTTTCTGGAAAACCGGTTTCCGCAGCTCTCCTTCAGCCATATTCAGCGCATCGTCCGGAAGGGCGAATTGCGCGTCAACGGCAAGCGCGCCGACAGCAAGGACCGGCTCGAAGAGGGCCAGACCGTGCGCATCCCGCCGCTCAAGCTCGAACCGCAGGAGCAGCGGCCGCGCTCGCTCAAGGCCGATGACGACACGCTCGGTTTCCTGCGCTCGATCACGCTCTATGAGGATGACGACGTCATCGTCTTGAACAAGCCGGCGGGGCTCGCCGTGCAGGGCGGCTCGGGTACCACGCGCCATGTCGACCAGATGCTCGACGCGATGATGGGCAAGGACGGCCAGAAGCCGCGCTTGGTGCACCGGCTCGACAAGGACACCGCCGGCTGCCTCGTCATCGCGAAATCGCGCTTTGCGGCGGCGACTTTGGCCAAGACCTTCCGTTCGCGCTCGGCACGCAAGGTCTATTGGGCGCTGGTCGCCGGTGTGCCGCGCGTACGCCAGGGCCGGATCTCGACCTATCTCGCCCGCGAGGAGGCCTATGACGGCGATCAGCGCATGGCGGTCGCCAAGCATGGCGACGACGGCGCGATGCATGCCGTGACCTATTACGCCGTGGTCGAGACCGCGGCGCAGAAGCTCGGCTGGCTCTCACTGAAGCCGGTGACGGGGCGCACCCACCAATTGCGCGCCCATGCCGCCCATATCGGCCACCCGATCGTCGGCGACCCGAAATACTTCAACATCAAGAACTGGGAACTGCCCGGCGGCATCCAGAACAAGCTGCATCTGCTGGCGCGGCGCATCGTGCTGCCGCATCCGCGCGGCAAGGGCACGATCGATGTCAGCGCGCCGCTGCCACCGCATATGCGCCAGTCCTGGAACCTGCTCGGCTTCGAGGATGAGCGCTACGATCCGATCGTCGACGCGCCCGACGAGTAGGGGCTGGCAGGTCCCGTTTCGTTCGGGATGCTGACGAAGCGTAAGAGAACAGTTGCAGAACAAACCGGACTATGTTCTAGTTCTGTTCCCATCACTCTTACGCAGGTGCTCCGATGATGCGTTTCGCAGTTCTCTTCACTGGCCTGTCTCTGTCCCTTTGCGTCGCTGCTCCGGCTGTTGCGCAGGCGCCCGCGCCGCGCCAGGCGGCTTCGGCCGCGACCACCTCTGATGACCCCGTGCCGCGCGAAGCTCGCGCCAAGGCGCGGCAGGAATGCCTCGCCGATAATGTCGCACTCTCCGGCGATGATCTGCGCACGGCGATGCGCGACTGCCTCCAGGCCAAATTTCCCGGCGTGCAGCTTTATGCTCGCGACGGGGTGACGCGCGACGGCAAGCCGACTGCGGCTGCCGCCCGCGCCACCTGCAAGGAGGAGGTCGACGGCCGCAAGCTCGAGGGCTCCACCCGCACGGCTGCGCTCGTGGCCTGCTTCAACGAAAAGCGTCCCGATCTCGCCCAGCGTGCGGCTTGCCGCAAGGAGGCGCGCGGAAAGGGGCTCGATGGCGATGATCTGCGCAAGGCGGTCGACAGCTGCGCCCGCGAGGCCAAGTCCGGCGCGCCGCAGACCCCGGCTGCATCGAGATCCTAAAGCGGCGGCGTAGTCCGCGCAGGACAAGGGCATGACGCCGGTTGAAACTGGTTGCCAGTTTTCGGCGTCATGCTCCAGAGGTTGTTATGGACAGTGGGGATGATTTGACGCTGGCAAAAGCGCCGCGCCCTGCGGGTGAGGTGAAAACGATGGAGCTGCAGCGTCGCATCGCTTGCCGATACCAAGGGTATCGCCTGCGCAATGCTCCTCCCATCTCCACCGTTTTGACCTCATCAAATCATTCCCATAGTCCATAATAACCTCTAAAGCCGCGCCATGAATCTCGTCATCTTCGACCTCGACGGCACGTTGATCGATTCGGAAGCGATCATTCTCGGCGCCCAATACGAAACCTTCGCCAGGCATGGGCTCGTCCATCCCGGCCGCGAAGCCGGGCTCGGTATCGTCGGATTGACGCTCGACATCGCGCTGATGCGCTTGGCCGGGCTCGACAAGCCCGATGATGCGCTGACCCAGACCTATCGAGAGGTGTTCGGCGCGATGCGCCATCAGGCCGAGACCGATCCGGCGCTGGCTGAGCCGCTTTATCCCGGCGTCGCCGAGATGCTCTCGGTTCTCTCGGCCCGGCCCGGCTTGCAGCTCGGCATCGCCACCGGCAAGTCGCGCCGGGGTGCGGAGTACATCATCGAGCGCTATGGCTGGAACGCGTTGTTCACCACGATCCAGACTGCCGACGACGCGCCCTCCAAGCCGCATCCGGGCATGATCCTGCGGGCGCTGGCCGAGATCGGTGCGAAGCCTGAGCGTTGCGCGATGGTCGGGGACAGTTCCTTCGACATCGAAATGGCGGTCGCCGCCGGCGTCACCCCGATCGCGGTGTCCTGGGGATTCCAGCCCGCCGCGAGCCTCGTCGCGTTGGGCGCCCGGCATGTGCTGGGCGAGATGTCCGAGCTGCCGGGGCTGCTCGACGCGTTGGCAACGGAGCCTGCCTGAACTCGCCCCTCCTGTCTTGCCCTCTCCAGTCTTGCCAGCGCATGCGGTAACGCTACGTTAGGTTGAGGGCGGGGGCGGCGATGACGAGAGTGACGGTCCGGGTCGGGAAGCTGGCGACGGCGTTTGTCCTTGCGCTCCTCCTGGCGCTCGCCCTTGCTGCGTGCGGGACGATCGAGATCGTCCAGGACAAGAACTATGCGCGCGTGCGTGTCGGCGCCGAGGATGCGAAGGCGCTGCCGGCCAAGGATGTGGCTCCTTATGTTGTCGGCTATGCGCTGCTCTCGCTGGCGGCCTATGACGACGTGCGCTACGGCGTCGCCAAGCCGGTGGCGGTCGGGTCGAGAGAGGCGGAGGCGCAGCGCGACGACGACCAGGCCTTCGGGACATTGGCGCGGCCCTGGCTTGCTCCCTGGGCCCTGGCCGAGACGCTGATCAATGACTGCCGTGGCGCGCCGCGCCCGCGTCGTGATTTCGGCTTCGGCGGGCGCAAGGGCGATTGCGCCTCGGACGAGTCGCCGAAGGGCCGCATTCTCGACGGGCTGGGCTTGCAGGTCTGGACGCATGGTCGCCCAGGATCTGACCACCAAGAATCTGGCCGCCAAGGATCGCGCTTCTGCCGCGAGGTGATCCTCGCCTTTCGCGGCACCGACCGGAGCCAGCGCGACGACTGGCTCTCGAATTTCCGGGCTCTGACGCGGGTTTTGCCGCTCTACGATCAATACGAGCAGGTGCAGGACCATGTCGGCCCGATCCTCGACCGTGTCGAACGCTATCCCTGTTATCGCCGGGGCCGCACCGAAATCGTCGCCATCGGCCACTCGCTCGGCGGCGGGCTGGCGCAGCAGGCGGCCTATCGCGACGGCCGCGTCCGGCGCGTCTTCGCCTTCGATCCGAGTTTCGTCACCGGCTATTACGATCTCGGTCCAAAGCAGCGTGTCGACAATTCCAGGGGGCTCAAGATCGAGCGCGTCTACGAGCATGGCGAGATCCTGGCCTATCCGCGCCTGCTGCTGCGCAATGTCTATCCGCCTTCGGCCTGCGATCCGCAGATCAGGCATATCCGCTTCAATCTGATCGATGGCGGCTCGATCTTTGCGCAGCACTCGCTGGCCACGTTGACGGCAGGGTTCCTGGAACTGGCGAAGGGCAAGGCCGGCCCGCCTGACAATGACGGCTTTCTGCCCGTCTCGCCCTATGCGTTCGAGCGGACGGGCAAATGCCTGCCAGCCGATGTCATCGCCCGCGCGGGTCCGTGAGCCGGTGCTGATCGTAACGTCTGCGCAACCACGTCGGATCAGCTCTGTTTAACCTGAATAACCGTTCAGATTTTGGCGTTAACCACCTGCTGGGGGGTGGAGATCCATGGTGTTCCTGCAACAGGAACATACCGGCATAAAACAAAGCCGGACGAGGATTGAACAATGATTGGTCATGAGCTTCGTGAATTCGTCGATCGCGTGATGGATCATCACGTGATCGACGATGAAGACGTCAAGATGCTTCAGCGTGAGATCTTGGCTGATGTCGTGATGACACGCGATATCATCGATGTGCTGGTCGCGCTCGATCGGGCGGTGCCTGAGGCCTGCGCGGCTTTCGCCGATTACCTGGTCACGCTCACCGTCGACTACGCCGTCTGGGAAAGCCGCCCGACGGGGATCATCGACCGTGACAAGGCACATTGGCTGGTGACGACGCTGAGCGCTGGGGACGGGCCGAGCGCCACGGCCCAGCGCATCGCTTTCGAGATCGTGCGTGAGGCGGAACGCTGCGATGAAGCCCTGATCGGCTTTGCGCTGCGCAAGGGCTCGGAGAAGCTTCGCGGCCTCGGCGCCGAGCGCATGCTGCTGGCGAGCTGAGCCCATCTGCGCACAACCGCTTGCCAGCGGCTGAACTTTTGCATCAATGGACGCCGGCTGCGGCGTTCACTAAACCCCGGCGGCCAATGATTTGGTGAGACGGCCGGGAGACGCCATCGATGTTCACGAAAATCCTGATCGCGAACCGTGGCGAGATCGCCTGCCGTGTCATCAAAACGGCGCGCCGCATGGGCATCAAGACGGTCGCGGTCTATTCCGATGCCGATCGCGACGCGCTCCATGTCGAGATGGCCGACGAGGCCGTGCATATAGGCCCGCCCGCGGCAGCCCAATCCTATCTGCTGATCGACAAGATCGTCGCCGCCTGCAAGGCGACCGGCGCGCAGGCCGTCCATCCCGGCTACGGTTTCCTCTCCGAGCGCGAGGCTTTCGCCCAGGCGCTGAAGGATAACGGCATCGTCTTCATCGGCCCCAATCCCGGCGCCATCGCCGCGATGGGCGACAAGATCGAATCGAAGAAGGCCGCCGCTGCCGCCAAGGTCTCGACCGTCCCGGGCCATCTCGGCATCATCGAGGACCCCACCCATGCGGTGACCATCGCCGACGAGATCGGCTATCCCGTCATGATCAAGGCCTCGGCCGGCGGTGGCGGCAAGGGCATGCGCATCGCCTATTCCGCCGGTGAGGTGGCAGAAGGCTTCGCCCGCGCCAAGTCCGAGGCTGCGTCCTCCTTCGGCGACGACCGCGTCTTCGTCGAGAAATTCATCGTCGATCCCCGCCATATCGAAATCCAGGTGCTTGGCGACAAGCACGGCAACGTCATCTATCTCGGCGAGCGCGAATGCTCGATCCAGCGCCGCAACCAGAAGGTCGTCGAGGAGGCGCCGTCGCCGCTGCTCGACGAGGCGACGCGCCGCAAGATGGGCGAGCAGGCGGTCGCGCTGGCCAAGGCAGTGAATTACGATTCCGCCGGCACGGTCGAGTTCGTCGCAGGCCAGGACAAATCCTTCTACTTCCTCGAGATGAATACGCGCCTCCAGGTCGAGCATCCCGTCACCGAGATGATCACCGGCGTCGATCTCGTCGAGGAGATGATCCGCGTAGCCTTCGGCGAAAAGCTGCGCCTGACCCAAGACCAGGTGAAGCTGAACGGCTGGGCGGTGGAATCCAGGGTCTATGCGGAGGATCCGACCCGCAACTTCCTGCCTTCGACCGGCCGGCTCGTGACCTATCGCCCGCCTGCGGAAGGTCGGGATGGCGATGCTACGGTGCGCAACGACACCGGCGTTTTTGAGGGCGGCGAGATCTCGATCTATTACGACCCGATGATCGCCAAGCTCGTCACCCATGCGCCGACGCGGCTGGCTGCGATCGAGGCGCAAGGCCGCGCGCTCGACGCCTTCGCCATCGATGGCATCCGCCACAACATCCCCTTCGTCTCGGCCTTGATGCACCATCCGCGCTGGATCGCCGGCAATCTCTCGACCGGCTTCATCGCAGAGGAGTTCCCAGACGGCTTTGCGCTGCCGCAGCCCAAGGGCGAGGTTGCGCTCCGGATGGCGGCGATCGCGATCGCCTGCGACCATCGCCTGAACCAGCGCAAGCGCAATGTCTCGGCGCAGATGGAAGGCTGGCGCAAAGTCGCTTTCGACCGCACGCGCATCGTCCAGCTCGGGGCCGGGCGCTTCGAGGGAGAGGTCTCGGAGCAGGCCGGCGCCGTCGTCATCGCCTTCGGCGGGCGCAGCATCACGGTCGTCAGCGATTGGCGGCCGGGCGAGCCGGTCTGGCGCGGCACGCTCGACGGGGTGAGCGTGGCGGCGCAGGTGAGGGCGATCCTCAACGGTGTCGCGCTCGGCCATGCCGGCGCCTATGCGAACGCCCATGTCTACACGGTGCGCGAGGCGGAACTCGCAGCGCTGATGCCGGAGAAGGTCGCGGCCGACACCGGCAAGTTCCTGCTCTGCCCGATGCCGGGCCTGGTCAAGGCGGTCTCCGTCACGGTCGGCCAGGAGGTCAAGGCGGGCGAGGCGCTCTGCATGGTCGAAGCCATGAAGATGGAGAACGTGCTGCGCGCCGAGAAGGACGTCACCATCGCCAAGATCCTGGCGAAGGAGGGTGATTCGCTCGCTGTCGACGCCGTCATCATGGAATTCGCCTGAGGGCAGGGCGGGCTTTCGCCTCTTCCTTGCCAATTGCGGCCGCTGGCCCGAGAGTTGCCGGCAAGACGAGAACAGGGCTGGTAGTCATGCTGACGATCTGGGGGCGCATCAGCTCCATCAATGTGCAGAAGGTGGTCTGGGCTGCAGGCGAGGTTGGTCAAACCTTCGAGCGCATCGACCTTGGCGGCGCATTCGGCGGTACGCGCGAGCCGAGCTTTCTCGCCAAGAACCCCAACGCTCAGATTCCCGTGCTGGAAGACGGCGATGTCTGCATCTGGGAATCCAACAGCATCGTGCGCTACCTGGCAGCGCGCTATGGCGCCGGCTGGATCTGGGAGGAGGATCCGGCGCTGCGCACGGAGGCCGACCGCTGGATGGATTGGATGATCTCCGAATTGCAGCCCTCGATGACGCCGGCCTTCTGGGGGCTGGTGCGGAAAGCTCCGGGGCATACTGACCCAGAGGTGATCGCAGCCTCCATCGCCAAGACCGAGGCCAAGATGGATATCCTGGAGGCGCATCTGGCGACGCGGAGCTTTCTCGCGGGCGAGCGTTTCGGCATGGCCGACATCACGGTCGGTTGCGGCGCGCATCGCTGGCTGAACATGCCGGTCGAGCGCCCAGTGCGGCCGCATCTGCAGCGCTGGTATGAGACCCTCTTCGCGCGTCCGGCCGCCAAGCCGGCCTTGCCGTTGCCGATTTCGTGAGATGACGCCTGGAGCCGGATGATTTCAGATGGCATTACGAAGTGATCCCATCTGAAATCTGAATCCGTCTCTCATCAAGGAGTTAGAGCAGGATCAATGCGAAAGCCGGTTCCCACTTTTTCGCATCTTGCTCTAGAGCATTTCCGCGTTTCTCCGAATCGCAGAAACGCTCTACCTCGTTGTTTTATCGTATTTTCTTCACGCGAACCGGTGTCCACTTCGCTCGAAAATGCTCTAGCGGCCTTGATCTGGCCGCCTCGGCGCGGATGATGAACCGATGATCCCGTTGATCGCGCTCCCGCTCTTTCTGTTGATGGCCAGCGCCACGCCGCTCTGGGCGCAGGCTCCATCGCCGCCGCCGGGCAGCGCGGTGCTCGCGAGCGACCGCGCGCAATTGGCGACCTGTCTGCGCGAGGGCCGCACTGTGGCGCCATCCTGCATCGGCATGATCGCGGTCGCTTGCGTGCGTGCGACTGGCGTCGACCAGCGCGCGGCCGAACTCGGTTGCGCACGCCGGGAGGAGGCGGTCTGGCGCGAGCGGCTGCTGCTGGCGCTGCGATTGAAAGGGCGCTCGCTCGACGCAGGCCAGCGCAACCGGGTCGTCGCCCTGCAAGTCACCTGGGAGAGTTTCGTCGCGCAGAAATGCGCCTTCTACGGAACGACGCAGCGGGAAGGCTGGCAGCTCGGCCGGCAAGCGGGCTGCGAACTGCGCGAGGTCGCTAGCCGTGCGATCGAGCTCGAAGCGTCGCTGCCGCAGGCCCAGCCACGACAGCCGCAAGCGCCGCCGCGCATCATCCGCTGAGGTAACGGAACCCTTCGCGTTAGCAAGCCGTCAGTATGGTTGAGCTATATCCGGCTGAGTGGTGCCGGAGGCCGTCCATGTTCTTCACTCTCTCCAAGCTCGTCTGGTTCGTCTTCTCTCCAGTCAACCTGGCGATCCTGCTGGCCGGGCTTGCGGCGCTGCTGGCCTTCACGCGCCTAGCCCGGTTCGGGCGCTGGCTCGGCGTTCTTGCCGTGCTCGCCCTGTCATTGATGGCGTTCAGCCCGCTGCCGCGCATCGTGATCCGCCCGCTCGAGAACCGCTTTCCCCAGCAGGATACCGCGAAGGGACCGGTCGCCGGCATCGTCGTGCTGGGCGGCGCCATCGGGGTTGCACGCGGCGATGTGGTGCTGACCTCGGCGGCTGCGCGCATGACCAAGGCGGTCGAGATCGCGCGGCTTCATCCCGAGGCGAAGATCGTCTTCACCGGCGGCGCCGCCAATCTGGTCACCCCGGTCACCGAGACCGAAGCCGATGGCGCGCGATTGCTGTTCGAGGGGCTCGGCCTGCCACCGGAGCGGCTCGTGCTGGAGGATAGGTCGCGCAACACCCGCGAGAACGCCGTCTTCACCCGCCGGCTGGTCGAGCCCAAGCCCGGCGAGCGCTGGCTGCTGGTGACCTCGGCCTGGCACATGCCGCGCGCGATGGGCGTGTTCCGCAAGGCAGGCTTCGCGGTCGAGGCCTTTCCCGTCGATTACTGGTCCGAGAACGAGTCGGCCGATTTCATCAGGCCCTATGGCCGGGCGCCGCGCGGCCTGAGCATCGCCGATGACGGCTTCAAGGAATGGGTCGGGCTGCTGGCTTATTGGCTGGCGGGATATACCGACGCGCTGTTTCCGGGGCCTTGAGAGCGGCAGTCGGCAATAGGCAGTCGGCAATAGGCAGTCGGCAGTCGTAGTCTGGTGAGCTTTCGACTGCCTACTGCCCATTGCCACCCTCAGGCAGCCGCAAGCGATACACTCCGCGAAAATCATCCGGGTCCACCGGCTTGCCCTTGCGGGTGATGACGAGGCGGCCTTCCTTCATCAGCCTGACCGCGATCTTGCGCGCCGGCTGCATCAATGGTCCCCAGCCATCGGGATGATCGCCACCGACGGCGCGCGCCGCGTCGGTCGGGCTGATCGTGCCGCCCGGACCACGCTCAGTGACGAGGCGCAGCATTGCCGCTTCGAGGGCGTCCAGCGGGTTACTCATCACTAGCCTTGCGTGCTGCGGCCTGGTCGATCAGGGCGTTGGCATAGCTGAAGACGCGGGCGGCGTCCGAGGCGAACTGGCGGCGATACATCGCGATCAGGACCGCTGCGGTGAAGACCATGAAGGTCAAGGGGCCGAGGAACCAGCCCATATAGGCGAGCGCGAAGAAGAAGGCGCGCTGGCCGCGGTTGAAGTGCCGGCCGGCGGCGATATTCATCTCGGTCATCTCATGAACGGCGCGGGCAGCGTCGCGCTCGTCATGGCTCTTGGCCGGGGGCAGGGCGCCGATCAGGATGACGCAGTAATTGAACAGCCGGTAGGCCCAGGCGAATTTGAAGAAGGCATAGCCGAAGATCACCGCGAGCCCGATCACCTTCATCTCCCAGGCGGCGCGGGTGGTCGGCGTGCCGAAGGGCAGGTCGGCAAAGAGGGCGACGACGCGGTCGGTCGATTGCAGCAGGGAGAGCGAGCCGCCGATCGCGATCAGCGAGGTCGAGGCGAAGAAGGCGGTGCCGTTCTGCAGCCCGTTCATCACTTGCGTGTCGACGATGCGGTTGTCGCGGCCCATGGCTTCGCGCACCCAGCGCGCGCGGCGCAGGTTCATCCGCATGTTCAGGCTCTTCGCCGCGTGCGGGCCGAGCTCCACCGCGAAATGATAGCCGATCCACGATGCCACGAAGAAGGCGAAGCCGACGATGTCGAAGGTGCCGAATCCGATCATTCCATCTCCTAGCGCATCTCCGCGTTTCTCCGAATCGCCGAAACGCTCTAGCTCCTTGTTTTATCACATTTTCTTCACGCGAACCGGGGTCCACTTCGCTCGAAAATGCTCTAGAATCCCACACTGCTCGGTGCGGGCCGGCTTGCCAAGATAGCGCTCGCAGGGCAGGGCGATTGACCGCGACGTCCCGAGCCGACACGGTGCCGCGACAACGGAGACCAGCCATGCCGCAGATCATCACCAAGGGCTACAAGGCGTTGCTGGCTGAGGCCGAGGCAGCTGTGGAAACGCTCTCGGTCGAGGAGGCCAGGGCGCTGCATGGCCGCGACGACGTCGTCTTCGTCGATCTGCGCGATCCGCGCGAACTGGAGCGGGAAGGGCGCATGCCTGAGGCCTTCCATTGCCCGCGCGGCATGCTGGAGTTCTGGATCGATCCCGAGAGCCCCTATGCCAAGCCGGTCTTCAGCCAGGACAAGCGCTTCGTCTTCTTCTGTGCCGGCGGCTGGCGTTCGGCGCTGGCGGCCTTGACCGCCCAGGAGATGGGGCTGAAGCCGGTCGCCCATATCGCCGGTGGTTTCGGCGCCTGGAAGAAGGCCGGCGCGCCCTTCGACGCAGCGGAGTCGAAAGACGCCGGCGGCAAGAACTGAGCGGCCGACTTGTCCCATATCCTGATTGTCTTCCTCGTCGTCGCCTTCCTGTTCCGCAAGCCGCTCGGGCGCATCCTGGCGCGGCAATTCCCCGACCGCGAGAAGCGCCATCGCGTGGTGGGAACGATCATCCTGGCCTTCGTGCTGGTGATCGCGGTGAGATTGCTGGCATTGTTCTGGAAGTGAGGTGCGCTCTACCGCGCCTGCCTGCGCGGCATGAACTGAGAGTGAGATGTTTCGTCGAACCAAGCTGATCCTAGCCCTGCTGGCCGCTTCGATCGCGAGCGGGACCACGCCTGCCCTCGCGCAGGACAGCCAGCCTCAAAGCTGGTCCGAGGTGAAATGCGCCCGCTACAAGAAGGCCTGGTCCGAGGCCCTGACGCGCCGGGGCACGCAGGGCTTGGGGCGGGAGTTCCTCGACAACCATGAAGCCTTCCTCGCATCGGGCTGCATGGCGCAGGCCAATGTCTGCCCGAAATCCGCTGAGGAGCTCGAGCTCGCGAACATTATGGTCATCCTGGCGATGAATGCGGGAACGGCGAGCACCTTCCTGCCCTTCTCATGCCGGAAATGAGGCTTGGAGCGAGCGAGGCCTGAAGCCGGCTCGCTCGGCGCTTTTCGCAATCGCCCCATGCGCAAAATGCGACTTGCAGGATTCGCGTCTGCCCGTTTATCGTGCACATCTTGGCTCCAACATCGGAAAGGGAGGGCTGAATGAAATTCATCGTCATCGCCGCTCCCCGAATGCCGTCGTCCCGTTAAGTCGGACGACCGCGCGGCCCGCCTGATCCAGGGCGGCCTGAGCCAGCAATCCCATCGCATTTTTAGAAGACCGGGGCAGCGCCCGGGCTTCGCTTGAATTGGAGTCGGCTGCCGTCGCGGCGCCGAATGAATCGATGTCTCATGATACTCAAACCGGGCGGCGGGAGCCGTTCCGGGCCGTTCTCGGCTTCACTTTCAGCCATTGGGCCCGCCAGCCCGAGCAGGTCGCCTGGGTTGCCGGCGTCACCATCGCCGCCACGCTCGCAGAGCTGTTCACGCCGGTCTATGCCGGTCGTCTCGTCGATGCGGCGTCGAGCGGAGCCGGTGGCATTGAAGCGGCGCTCCGGGCGCTGGGCGCGATGATGGTGCTGGCCGCCATCATGGTTCTAGGGCGGCATTTTGCCTTCGTCGGCCTGACCACGATGACGCTGCGCACGATGAGCGATGTCTCGCAGGAGGCCTTCGCGCGCCTGCAGCGCTTTTCGACCGACTGGCACGCGAACAACTTCGCGGGCTCGACGGTGCGCAAGATCACGCGCGGCATGTGGGCGCTCGACTTGCTGACCGACACGATCCTGATCGCGCTCTTGCCGTCGCTGGTCATCCTGCTCGGCATGACGGTGGTGCTGGCCTGGCACTGGCCTGCGATGGGGCTCGTCGTAGCTCTGGGGGCGCTGGCTTATATCGGGCTGACGCTCGCGCTGTCGCTGCGCTTCGTCGCGCCGGCGGCTCGGCTCGGCAACGCCTGGGACACGCGTCTGGGTGGCGCGTTGGCCGATTCCATCACCTGCAACCCGGTCGTGAAGGCCTATGGCGCTGAGGCGCGCGAGGATCTGCGCCTAGAGACCGTAGTGTCGAAATGGAGCCTCAGGACGCGGCGTGCCTGGCTTCGCGGCACCTGGTCGGGCACTGGCCAGAACGTGGTTCTGCTGGTGCTGCGCGCGGCCGTGATCGGCCTCGTGATCTGGCTGTGGGCGGACGGGCAGGCCTCGCCCGGCGATGTCGCATTCGTGCTGACGGCCTATGCGGTGGTGCATGGCTATCTGCGCGATGTCGGCCAGCACGTCCACAATCTGCAGCGCTCGGTCAACGACATGGAGGAGCTCGTCGCGATGCACGATCTTCCCTATGGCGTGCCCGACGCCAAGGGCGCGACCGAGATGGCGGTGACGGCGGGCGAGATCGCCTTCGAGAACGTGACCTTCCATTACGGGGGCCATGTCGAGCCGCTCTATCGCGATTTCTCGCTCACGATCCGTGCGGGCGAGAAGGTCGGCCTCGTCGGGCGCTCCGGCTCCGGCAAGACGACCTTCGTCAAGTTGGTGCAGCGGCTCTACGACGTCACCTCCGGCCGCATCGCGATCGATGGAATCGATATCGCGAGCGCCACGCAGGCATCCCTGCGCCGGCAGATCGCGATCGTGCAGCAGGAGCCGGTGCTGTTCCACCGCTCGCTGGCCGAGAACATCGCCTATGGCCGGCCCGGCGCTAGCCAGGCGCAGGTCGAGCAGGCGGCGGAGCTCGCCAATGCGCATGAGTTCATCATGCGCCTGCCCAAGGGCTATGCCACGCTCGTCGGCGAGCGCGGCATCAAGCTCTCGGGCGGCGAGCGCCAGCGTGTCGCGCTGGCGCGCGCCTTCCTGGCGGATGCGCCGATCCTGATCCTGGACGAGGCGACCTCGAGCCTCGATTCGGAATCGGAGGCGCTGATCCAGCAGGCGATGGAGCGGCTGATGGAAGGCCGCACCACCATCGTCATCGCACACCGGCTCTCCACCGTGCGCGCGATGGACCGCATCCTGGTCTTCGATCGCGGCCGCGTGGTCGAGGAAGGCCCGCATCAGGCGCTGCTGACGGCCGAGAACGGCGCCTATCGCGCGCTGTTCGAGAAGCAGGTCAGCGAGATGGCCAAGGGGCTGGCGGTGTGACGTCCTTCTCGCTTTGGGGGGAGGGTACGGATGAGGGAAGGGCCGTGTGAGCGGCCCTTTTCTTGTTTTCGTTGTGGCTCAGCCCTCATCCGTGACGGCTTCGCCGTGCCACCTTCTCCCGCCATCTCGGGCTTGCCCGAGATGGGCAACCCAAAGTGTCAAAGTCGGCAACAGCCGACTTTGACTGGGGAGAAGGACCGCGCTTGTCACTTCGGCGCCAGCGCCCGCGGCCGCACGCCGGCGACCGGCCCGGGTGGAAGCTCTGCGCTCATATCCTGATTCAACGTCTTCACATCCAGATTCGGCTTGCTCAGGAAACGATTCATCGCGGCGAGGTAAGCCTCTGGCAACGCCCAGTGTTTCGCGCTGGCGATAACGTCTTCGAGATAGCCTGGTTTGGGCCGTCCGACCTCACCGGAGCGCCCGATATAGACCAACGCGCGCTTGGCTCCGCCCGGTATGATCACCGGCTGGTTGATCTTCACATAGAGCCCGCTGGCGATGTCCTCGAACTTGTCGAGCGTGCGGATATCGCTGAGCGCGCAATCCCAGAGCACGCCATGGACCTCCTCGCGCGGGTCGCGGATAACGGAGGCGTAGCCATCGCGCGTCACGATGAAGCGGTGGCGCGGCAGGCGCGCGAGCCCGAGCGGCTTCGAGCGCGGGCAGCGCCTCGCCATCGCGGCAACATCCATATTGGCGCCATAGGCGAAGTAGAGGGGCATTCAGGTCACCACGTCATTCTCGGGAGGTATTCGCTCGTCATGGTCGGGCCTGTCCCGACCATCCACGTCTTCGCCGGTCGATGAGGGGTGTTCAAGACGTGGATGCTCGCCACAAGGGCGAGCATGACGCCGTGGAGACATCCCGTCCGGAGATGCGCGGGTCAAGCCCGAGCATGACGGTCTGTGGCCGTCACTTCGTCTTCTGGAACAATTCCCGCCCGATCAGCATGCGCCGGATCTCGCTGGTGCCGGCGCCGATCTCGTAGAGTTTTGCGTCGCGCAGCAAACGCCCGGTCGAGTAGTCGTTGATATAGCCGTTGCCGCCGAGCAATTGGATCGCGTCGAGCGCGATCTGCGTCGCCTTCTCGGCCGAGATCAGGATCGCGCCGGCGGCGTCCTCGCGGGTGGTCTCGCCGCGGTCGCAGGCTTTTGCGACGGCATACACATAGGCCTTGCAGGCGTTCATCATCACATACATGTCGGCGAGCTTGCCCTGGACGAGCTGGAACTCGCCGATCGCCTGGCCGAACTGCTTGCGTTCATGAACATAGGGCATGACCACGTCGAGCGCCGCCTGCATGATGCCGAGCGGTCCGGCCGAGAGCACGACGCGCTCATAATCGAGCCCCGACATCAGCACGTTGACGCCGCGCCCGACTGAGCCGAGCACGTTCTCTTCGGGAACCTCGCATTCCTCGAAGACAAGTTCGCAGGTGTCGGAGCCGCGCATGCCGAGCTTGTCGAGCTTCTGGGCGGTCGAGAAACCCTTCATGCCCTTCTCGATCAGGAAGGCCGAGATGCCGCGCGAGCCGGCCTCCGGGTCGGTCTTGGCGTAGACCACCAGCGTCTCGGCGACCGGGCCGTTGGTGATCCACATCTTGTTGCCGGTGAGCACATAGCGGTCACCCTTCTTCACCGCCTTCGTCTTCATCGAGACGACGTCCGAGCCCGCGCCGGGTTCGGACATGGCGAGCGCGCCGACATGCTCACCGGAGATCAGCTTGGGCAGGTATTTCGCCTTCTGAGCCGGGGTGCCGTTGCGGGCGATCTGGTTGATGCAGAGATTGCTGTGGGCGCCGTAGCTGAGGCCGACCGAAGCCGAGGCGCGCGAAACCTCCTCGATCGCCACGACATGCTCGAGATAGCCCAGCCCCGCGCCGCCATCCTCCTCCTTCACCGTGATGCCGTGCAGGCCGAGCGCGCCCATCTGCGGCCAGAGATCGCGCGGGAAGGTGTTGGTCTTGTCGATTTCCTCGGCGCGCGGCGCGATCTTCTCCTGCGCGAAGGCGTGGACCGTGTCGCGGATTGCGTCGGCGGTCTCGCCGAGGTCGAAATTGAAGGGGCGCGGTGCGTTGGCGAGCATGGTCAGATCTCCCGGATTGGCTGGCGCGCTGTGATCGCTCTTGCTCTGCGTTATAGCCCGGAAACCGGGCCTGTCAGCGCGTAGAACCGTGCGGAACCGCCCAGCAGCGGAGTGCTTTGATGCCGCATCGGCTTGTCCCGAAAACCCGCTCCCGCTTTTCGGGCGGATGCGCTACTCCCACACCGGCGCGCGCTTCTCCATGAAGGCGCCGATGCCTTCCTCCGCGTCGCGCGCCAGCATGTTCTCGACCATCACCGCCGAGGCGTGGTCATAGGCGGCGCTCAAGCCCATCTCGCGCTGCTCGTAGAAGGCGCGCTTGCCGATCTTGACGGTGGCCGGGGATTTCGAGGCGATCACGCCGGCAAGGCGCTGCGCCTCCGCCAGGGCCTCGCCAGTCGAGACGACGCGGTTCACCAGCCCCATCCGCGCTGCCTCAGGTGCGGGCACCATCTCGCCGAGCAGCAGCATCTCCAGCGCGTGCTTGGCCGCGAGATTGCGCGAGAGCGCCACCATCGGCGTCGAGCAGAACAAGCCGATATGGACGCCCGGTGTGCAGAATTTTGCTTGCGCGCCCGCGACGGCGAGATCGCAGCTGGCGACGAGCTGGCAGCCGGCGGCGGTCGCGGTGCCTTCGACGGCCGCGATCACAGGCTGGGGCAGGCTGGTGATCTGCTGCATCGTTGCGGAGCAGCGCCCGAGGATGTCGGTGAAATAGGCGCGGCCGCGATCCGGATCGGCGCGATGCGCGCTCATCTCCTTTAGATCATGGCCGGCGCAGAACACCGGTCCCGCGGCGCTGAGCACGACGGCGCGCACGCTGCGGTCGCCTGCGATCATGATGAAGGCCTCGCTCAGCGCCGCCAGCATCGCCTCGCTCAGCGGGTTGCGCGATTGCGGGCGGTTCAGCGTCAGCGTCGCGACGCCGTCCGCATCGCTGCGCAGCAGCACCAGTGCGGCCTCGGGTCCGGTATGGGCATTCATGGCATGGCCTTTCGCGATCCCGCCTATTGTCGGAGCCGGATCGCCATGCTGCAAGGGGAGGGATGTCCGATCCGCTTCCGGTTTCCCGCACCATGACGACGCGCATGACCGTCTCCGAACTGGAGGCTTTTCTCGACCAGGTGTTCCCGCAGCTGCATTATGGCGGGCGCACCTATTTCATCGAGGATGTCGGGCCGATGAGCGCGCGGATGCGCTGCGACTATCATGAGCGCCATTTGCGCCCCGGCGGCACGATCTCGGGGCCGACCATGATGGCACTGGCGGACCTCGCGCTCTACGCCGCGATCCTGGCCCAGATCGGCCCGGTCGCGCTCGCGGTGACGACGAGCCTCAACTACAATTTCCTGCGCAAGCCCGGCCAGGCGGCGCTGATCGCGGAGGCGAGGCTGCTGAAGCTCGGCAGGCGGCTGGCGGTGGGCGAGGTCTCGCTGTTCTCGCAAGGCGAGAGCGAGATGGTCTGCCATGCGACGGGGACTTATTCGATCCCGGCCGAGCGGTAACGGGTCGAACGGCACCACCATGTCATTCCGGGGCTTCGCGCCTGCGAAGAACCCGGAACCCACGACCGGGTGAGCGTTGTCGACCGGGGTTGGCGAAGATATCGCGCACCCGGTCGTGGGTTCCGGGTTCGGCGCTGCACGCCGCCCCGGAATGACAGATAGGCACTTCGCTTCCAGCAGCGTCTTCTTCAGCGCTTCCTTCGAGATGTCGGGCTTGGCGCGCCGGTTTTGACCGAGAGCCCGATCGCCGACCGCACGAGGGCGACGATGCTGCTCGCGAAGGCAGCGCGGACGTTAGACATCATCATGCCGCGCGCTCCCGTTCGGCGTCGTCTCTGGCCGCAAAGACCTCCTTCGCGGCGAAGAGCCCGTTCACCGCAGCGGGAAAGCCGGCATAGACGGCCATCTGCATCAGGACCTCGACGATCTCCTCTCGGCTGACCCCGACATTCAGGCACGCCTCGATATGGACCTTCAATTGCGGTGCGGCATTCCCGAGTGCGGCCAGTGCCGCAATGGTTGCAATCTCGCGGCTCCGGAGATCAAGGCCCGGGCGGGAATAGATGTCGCCGAAGGGGAACTCGATCACGTAGCGCGCGAAATCCGGAGCGATATCGGCGAGCTGATTGACAATCTTCTCGCCGGCATGGCCGTCAATCTCGGAGAGGGCGCGCAAGCCCCTCTCGAACCGCTCGTTTGCGCCGTTCTGTTGCAGCATCATCATTCTTCTCCACCATGTCAGAGCCGGCATAGCCGGCGATTTTGGTGTCGAGGACGGCAAGGCAGGCCTGAAGCTCGGCGATATGGGCCCGGACCTTGGTCCGGTGCTCCTCCAGCAGGGCGCGGCGATCCTCCTCGGTCTCCGGGCCGCGCTCGCGCAAACGCGCATAACGCAGCTTGTCGCGGATCGGCATGCCGGTCGTCTTGAGACGGCCGAGAAACTCGATCCAGACCAGGATGGAGGCATCGTATTCGCGCTGCTGCGAGGAGGCGCGCGATGCGTAGGGCAGCAACCCGATCCGCTCGTAATAGCGGATCGTGTGCGTCGATAATCCCGTGCGCCTCGCGAGGTCCCCGATCTTCATGGTTTGCCTTGTTCGTCGTGACGCTGATCTGGATACAAGTTCGAGCGCACTCTAAGTCAAGGGCCAGTTGCACAGGCGGATTTGGCGCTCGATGCCGCGATCCCGGCCCAGATCGGCCCGCCCCGGTCGACAACGCTCACATGGTCGTGGGTTCCGGGTTCGGCGCTGCGCGCCGCCCCGGAATGACAGATGGGCTACTTCTGCGGCAGCGGCTCCAGCCCGGTCTTCTTGATCACCGGCGCGGCCTCCGGCGAACCCAGGCAGGCGATCAGCTTCTTTGCCGCTTCCGGCTCCTTCGACCCGGCCGCCAGCCCCGCCGAGAAGACCGTTACGCGCTGGACCTCCTCGGGCAGCGTGCCGACGAAATCCAGCCCGTCGATCGTGACCAGCTCGCTGACCTGCTGGAAGCCGAGCTCGGCCTCGCCGCGCACCACCACCGTGCCGACGCGTTCGCTGAAGATCTTCTTCGACTTGGCCATGACCTGGCCGCTGGGGTCGAGCTTGGGGAACAGCTCCTCGGAGAGATAGGTTCCGCTGGCGCTGGCGGAATAGGCGATCGACTTCGCCTCCAGCAGCGTCTTCTTCAGCGCCTCGACCGTCGAGATGTCGGGCTTGGGCGCGCCGGCCTTGACCGAGAGGCCGATCGCTGAGCGCACCAGATCGACCCGGCTGCCGGGCATGCCCTTGCCGTCCTTGACCAGCTTGTCGAAGGCGTCGCTGGCCAGAATGACGATATCGGCGGGTTCGCCGCGTGCCAGCCGGTTGGGAATGGCGTCGGGAGCGGCCCCCATCGAGGCGCCATAGGCGCTGACGACCTTCTGGCCGATCTTCACCTCGCAGCCGGCGACGAGTTCCTTATAGGCCGCGGTGAAGCCGCCGGAGCTGATGACATGGACATCTGCCGAGGCCGGCGAGGTGAGAGCGAAGGGCGATGCGGTGAGGCTCAGCGCGAGCAGGGCGCGGGCAAGCGGTTTCTTGTTCATGGCAAGCGGTTTCTTGTTCATGGATAGTCCTCCTGCCGCATGATTGCGAAAGCTCGGCGCGATGCAACAGGGATCAATTGCCGTCTTATGCGGTATCTGGATACCTTTTATCGCATGTCGTTTGAAAACATGGGTTTTCTTGGCTGTTCGCGCTGACGGATTGCCTTGACATAGCCGTGGCAGCCCCTTAACCACCGCCTCACATCGCCGCCGGGTTCCCGGCGGCTTGTCCTTTTTTCAAGCTAACCGAAGGGGTGCTGCGATGAAGACCATGTCGCTGAAGCCCGCCGACGTCGAAAAAAAGTGGGTTGTGATCGATGCCTCCGGGCTGGTCGTCGGCCGTCTCGCCACCATCGTGGCGATGCGCCTGCGCGGCAAGCACAAGGCCAATTACACCCCGCATGTCGACTGCGGCGACAATATCGTGATCGTCAACGCCGATAAGGTGGTTCTGACCGGGCGCAAGCTCGACCAGAAGGTCTATTACCACCACACCGGCTTTGCCGGCGGCATCAAGGAGCGTTCGGCCAAGTTCATTCTCGAAGGCCGCTTCCCTGAGCGTATCGTCGAGAAGGCCGTCGAGCGCATGCTCCCGCGCGGCCCGCTCTTCCGCCAGATCCTCGGCAACCTGCGCGTCTACAAGGGCGCTGAGCATCCGCACGCCGCCCAGTCGCCGGAGACGCTCGACGTCGCTGCGCTCAACCGCAAGAATGCGAGGGTCTGATCATGGCCGAGGTTCTTCAGTCTCTCGAGCAGCTCGGCCAGGTCGCGAAGTCGACCCAGCCCGACGCTCCCGTCCACGTCAAGAAGATCGACGCCCAGGGCCGCGCCTATGCCACCGGCAAGCGCAAGAACGCCATTGCCCGCGTCTGGATCAAGCCCGGCTCGGGCAAGATCACGGTCAACACGCGTGACCAGGAGGTCTACTTCGCCCGCCCGGTGCTGCGCATGGTCCTGCAGCAGCCGCTGCAGCATGTCGATCGCCTGACCCAGTACGACGTCGTCGTCACGGTCAAGGGCGGCGGCCTCTCCGGCCAGGCCGGCGCGGTGCGCCACGGCATCTCCAAGGCCCTGACCTTCTATGAGCCCGAGCTTCGCGGCCCGCTCAAGAAGGAAGGCTTCCTGACCCGCGATTCGCGTGTCGTCGAGCGTAAGAAGTTCGGCAAGGCCAAGGCCCGCCGCAGCTTCCAGTTCTCGAAGCGCTGATCGTTTTACGACGGTCCGGTATGTGGAAGGGCGGCTCGCAAGAGCCGCCCTTTTCGTTTCTATTGCCCTCCCGCAGCCCTCATCCTGAGGAGCGAGCCAGGGGCTCGCGTCTCGAAGGATGCTTCAGAGCGCACTGGACCATCCTTCGAGACGCGCCTGACGGCGCTCCTCAGGATGAGGGCCGCGGGTGTTTCATTGAAAAGGAGCCTCCCATGAACCGCCCCGTCCTTCTCGTCACCGGCGGCAGCCGTGGCATCGGCGCTGCGACCGCGATCATGGCGGCCAAGCGCGGCTACGATGTCGCGGTGAACTATCAAAGCAACGCGGATGCCGCCGCCGAGGTCGTCGCGGCTTGCGAGGCCGCTGGTGCCAGGGCCGTGGCGCTCCAGGGCGACATGGCGAGCGCGACCGACATCATCCGCGTATTCGCCGAGGCCAAAGCCGCGCTGGGGCCGCTCAGCCATGTCGTCAACAATGCCGGCATCACCGGCAAGGCGAGCTCGCTCGCCGAGGCCGACACCGCCGTGATCCGCGCCTGCATCGACATCAACGTCACCGGCGCGATCCTGGTCGCGCGCGAGGCGGCCCGCGCGCTCGGAGCCAATGCCGAGGCGAAGGGCAGGGCGATCGTCAACATCTCCTCGGCGGCAGTCACGCTCGGCTCGCCCGGCGAATTCGTCTGGTACGCCGCCTCCAAGGGCGCGATCGACTCCCTTACCATCGGGCTCGCCAAAGAGCTGGCTCCGGCCGGCATCCGGGTCAACGCGGTCGCGCCGGGCATGACGGAGACCGATATCCACGCGATGTCCTCCGGCGAGCCCGGCCGCGTCGCGCGCATCGCGCCGACGATCCCGCTCAAGCGCGTCGCGACGCCCGACGAGATCGCCGAATCGATCCTGTTCCTGCTCTCGGACGCCTCGGCCTATACGACGGGCGTGATCCTGCGCGTGGCGGGCGGGCGCTAGAGCCCCACGCCGTCATTCCGGGGCAGGCCGCAAGCCTGAGCCCGGAACCCAGAACCGATGCGCTCGACGTTTGAGGCTCGCCATGCGGGCGCGTTATCGAGAACCGGTATCGGTTCTGGGTTCCGGGCTCTTCGCTGACGCGAAGCCCCGGAATGATGGCGGTGTTTCCAAATCAAGTCGTCACGCTTTGAGGCACGGCGCTCCGCCTCGCCGGCCTCAGCCGATCATGCCCCGGCGCTTCAGGAACAGCATGACCGCCCAGGCCGCGGCCAGGCACATCAGCGTGACATAGGTGAAGCCCGCAGTGTCCTCAGCCCAGGGCACGCCCTTGGCGTTCACGCCGAAGAGCCCGGTAATGAAGGTCGCGGGCAGAAAGACGGCGGTCAGGATCGAGAGCACATAGAGCTGCTCATTCGTCCGGTTCGCCGAGCGAGCGGCGATCTCGTCCTGCAGCAGGCGCGCGCGCTCCTGCACGGAATGGACGTCATGGTGCAAGGTGTCGACCCGCTGCAGCAGGCGCCCGGCGCAGGCCTTCACGGTTTCCGGCGCGGCGCGGCCCGAGCCGGTCTCGGCGAAGCGCCGGAACAGCAGATGTAGGCCGTTGAGCTGCCGGTGCAATCGAACGGAGGTGCGCCGCACCGCGCCGACGCGCTGCGGGCCGTCGCGGAGGCGGTCGGTCAGGACATGGTCCTCGACGCTGTCGATCTCGTCGGTGAGGCGGATGACGGCGTCGGTCACGTCGTCGATGATATATTCGATGATGTGCTCGAACAGGGAGGAGGGCGAGGCGATGGTCTCGCCCTGGTCCAGGGCCTCGACCGTCATGCGGATCGACTGCAGGGCGCCGCGCCGGCCGGTCAGCAGAAAGCGCTCGCCGATGATCCAGTGCAGCGCGCCGACGCTCTCGGATTTGTCGGCGATGTCGCGGATCAGATCATGCGAGATGCCCCAGGCGAGCTCGGGCGAATGGTCGAGGCGCTGGTGGTTGTCATGCGACAGGAACATCATCTGCGCCGGCAGTGGCAAGGTGGGCTGCTCGGCGAGCCAGGTCGCTATGCGGGTGTGGACGAGATCGAGATGGATCCAGACGAAGCCGGTGGCCTGCGGGGCGAGGCCGGGGAGTTCGTCGCGGCCGATCAGGCTAGGCTTTCCCACCTCGTCGAAGCGATAGGCCCAGACGATGCCGGAGCCGGATTGGAGATCGGCATGGGCGGGCAATGCGATGTTCATGCGGGGCTCGCCTTGTCTTGGTGAGCTTGAAATACAGATCGGCGCCGAGGCGGTAACGCCTCGGCGCCGGCCTTACGCTTGGCCTCAGAACACCTGACGCAACACCACGAACAGCGTGCCGGAGATCAGGATGGCGCAGGGCAGGGTCAGCACCCAGGCCATCAGCATGTTGCGCACGGTCGACATCTGCAGGCCCGACTTGTTGGCCGCCATCGTACCGGCGACGCCCGAGGACAGGATGTGCGTGGTCGAGACCGGCAGGCCGTAGACGTCGGCGGCCGCGATCGTGGCGGCGGCGACGAGTTCGGCTGACGCTCCCTGGGCATAGGTCAGGTGCGACTTGCCGATCTTCTCGCCGACGGTGACGACGATGCGCTTCCAGCCGACCATGGTGCCGAGCCCGAGCGCCAGCGCCACCACGACCTTGACCCAGAACGGGATGAAGCGGGTCGCGTCGTCGAGCGAGGCCTTGTAGGCGGTCATGACCTTGAGGTCCTCGGCCGTGAAGATCTTCTCTTCCTTCTTGTCCGCCTTGAAGATGTGCTTCATCGCCTCGGAGGCGAGATACATGTCGTTGCGGGCGTTGCCGACGACCGCGGCCGGATATTTGGAGGGGTGGCCATAGGTCTCGACCTGCTTGACGATCTCCTTGTTCAGCGCCGAGAGCGCCGGGAAGGTCGAGTCGTCGATCGTCCGGTCGGAGACATAGCGCGTCACGTTCTGGCGCGGGTCGCCGATGATGGAATAGCCCAGCGCCTTCTGGTCGATGACGGCGCTGGCGGCGATGGCGGTCTTGCGGAAGGTGTCGACATCGCCGGCGGGAATGGCGCGGTTCAGCGCATAGGCCGTGGGCGCGCAGCCGATCAGGATCAGCATGATCAGGCCCATGCCTTTCTGGCCGTCATTCGAGCCATGGGCGAAGGAGACGCCGGTGCAGGTCGCGATCAGAACGGCGCGGATCCACAGCGGCGGCGGCTTGTTGCCCTTCGGCTCGGCATAGAGCTCGGGGCTTTTCACCAGAATCTTCAGCGTCAGGAAGACGAGCGCGGCGGCGATGAAGCCGAACACCGGCGAGATCAGCAGCGACTGGCCGATCTCGATTGCCTTGGACCAGTCGACGCCCGAGGTGCCGCTGTTCGAATTGTAGAGCTGGTTGGCGAGGCCGACGCCGATGATCGAGCCGATCAGCGTATGCGAGGAGGACGCCGGCAGGCCGAGCGCCCAGGTGCCGAGATTCCAGATGATCGCCGCGATCAGCAGGGCGAAGACCATGGCGAAGCCCGCTCCGGAGCCGACATTCAGGATGAGCTCGACCGGCAGCAGCGAGATGATGCCGAAGGCGACCGCGCCGCTCGCCATCATCACGCCGAGGAAGTTGAAGAAGCCGGACCAGACGACGGCGACATTGGCTGGCATCGCGTGGGTGTAGATCACGGTCGCGACCGCGTTGGCGGTGTCGTGGAAGCCGTTGACGAACTCGAAGCCGAGCGCGATCAGCATGGCCACGCCGAGCAGGATGAAGGGCAGCCAGGTCGTGGCCGGCGTGCCGGCGGACGAGATGTCCTGGTAGAGCGAATACGCCATATAGGCGAGGCCGGCGGTCATAATGCCGGCGAAGAAGGCGAGGGCACTGAGGCTCTTGGGAGCGTCCAGCTTCGGTTTGCCGGCATCGGGAGCGTGGCCCGTGCCGTTGTCCAACGTCATACTCGTCATCGTACTGCTCCCCGGAGCCCTGTTAAGGTTCGGGTAACCTGTTCGATTTCGCTGACGATCTGATGACGGCTTCTCGCGGCTGCGAGAAGGTCAATCGCGCATGATTGCGCCCGCGTCGCGCGTCGCGGCTGTCCGTTGCGGCACCCGCGCGGGCGGGAGAAGCCTGAGCGGGGCGGCTCCAGCCGCCTTGGGCGTACTCGCGCCGGCAGGGCGCGCGGGCAGCTTGGGGCTCGCGACCTTCGGCTCGCCGCCATGCCATTTGCGCGCGCCGATGTCGAAGCGGCCGGTGCGCCAGGCAGCGAATTCCTGCTCGCTGCCGAAGAAGGCGTTGCGGTCGACATCGCCGGGGACGCCGGGGACCTGGCCTGTCGTGGTGAATTGCCAGAACTCCCATTTCTCGCGGTTGTAGCGATGCTTCAGCGGCGCGGCGGTCGAGCGCAGCCAATAGGGGTAGTCGTTGAACTCACCCTCGAGCACGTCCTCATGGAAGTTGATGTCGGTGTAGATGATCGGCTTCTTGCCGGTATGGGCCTGCAGTGCCACCAGCATCTCGCGGATCTTGGCGAGGGCCTGATCGCGCGAGATCTTGCGGGTGCATTGCGAGCCGTTCTGCCATTCGACATCGAGCACGGGCGGCAGGGCGTCGGCATCACGCGGGATGTGCTTCTTGAACCAGCGCACCTGGTCCTTTGCCGAGCGGCACCACCAGACGAAATGATAGGCGCCGCGCGGGATGCCGTGCTTCTTCGCCTCGGCCCAGTTGCGCTTGAAGCTGGGGTCGAGATGGTCGCCGCCCTCGGTCGCCTTGATGAAGGCGAAGCGGGTATCGGCGTCCTTGACCTTGGCCCAGTCGATCTCGCCCTGCCAGCGCGAGATATCGATGCCCTGGATCGCCTTGCGCCTTGCGTCGCGCACGCCATGATGCGGTTCGCTGTCGCCCTTCTTCGGGTAGAGCGCGGCGGCGGGCATGGTCTCGCAGGCGAGCAGGCCGAGCGTGGCGAGCACACTGAAGAGGGTTCGTCCAAAAATCGTCGCTCGCGCGGGCATCCACTTCTCCATTAGCCTTTCCAGATGAGAGCGACGTGGTTAAGGCCCGGTTAGAACTTGCTCGCATCCGAATGGCTTGTTTCAGCTTTGGTTAACCGGGGAGGAGCGACGGTGGAGCCGGAGCCAGGCAAGCAGGAGGCCGCGACGGGGTTGCGCAGGGCGCTGGCCTATGGCGTCCATGTCTTCACGGCGCTGGGCGCAGCGCTCGGGCTGCTATCGCTGCAGGCCGTGATCGCGGGCGATCTGGCGCAGGCCTTCGGCTGGCTCGCAGTGGCGCTGCTGGTCGATGCGCTCGACGGGCCGCTGGCGCGCCGGCTCGAGGTCAAGGAGCTGGCCAAGCGCTATGACGGGGCGCAGCTCGACCTCGTCGTCGATTTCATCACCTATGTCTTCGTGCCCGCCGCGATGCTGCTGCGCGCCGATGTGATGACGCAGCCCTGGGGGGTGCTCTGCGGCGTCGTGGTCACGCTGACGAGTGCGCTCTATTTCGCCGATACCGGCATGAAGACCGATGATTGGTGGTTCCGCGGCTTTCCGGCGGTGTGGAACATCGTGGTGTTCTACATCGTCGCCTTCGCGCCGCCGGTCTGGCTGGCGCTCGCGGTGGTCCTGGTCGCGACGGTGCTGATGTTTGCGCCGGTCGTCTTCGTCCATCCAGTCAGGGTGCGGCGCTGGCGCGGGCTGACGCTCTCAATCCTGGTTCTCTGGGGCGGGGCTGCCTTGTGGACGCTCTGGCGGGAGATGCGCCCGGACCTGCCGGCAAAAGGCATCCTGCTGATCGCGGTCGCCTATTTCGTTCTGCTCGGTCTGGGTCGTGCCTGGGAAAGACGTCGTAGGGGTCAAGCTTGATGACCGGGCGAAAATGCCCCGTCAGTTCCGCTTGCCGATGCTCCTTGCCGGAATATGCAGCGAGGAGGGCACCGGCTCGATCGCGCCCGGTACGGTCGCGACGGGGGCGTCCTCGGGTTCAACCGGCTCGGGCATCGAGGGCTGGAGCGAGGGAGAGGGCGCCGGCGGCTCGGTGACGATGCTCGGGCTCGGCTGCGCCGGCGACTGGCGGCGCCTGGCCCAGGCGCGCGTGCCGATATCGAACTCGCCATTGATCCAGCCGATGAACTGCTCTTCGCTGCCGAAGAAGGCGTTGCGGTCGACATCGCCTCGGATGCCCGGCACGCGGCCCGTGGTGGTGAACTGCCAGAACGCCCAGGGCCGGTTGGCATAGCGCGTCTCGGGCAGCGCCGCCGTCGAGCGGATCCAGTAGGGGTAGTCGTTGAACTGGCCTTCCAGCACATCCTTGTGGAAGGTGATGTCGGTGTAGATCACCGGCTTCTTGCCGGTGAGCTGCTCCAGCTCGGTCAGCATGAGCTGGATCTTCTCCAGCGCCAGCGAGCGGTCGATTTTCTGCGGGCAGGTCCGGGAATGGCCGTTCCATTCGACATCGAGCACCGGCGGCAGCGCGTCGGGGTCGTTGGGGATCTGCTGCTTGAACCAGATCGCCTGTTCATGGGCCGGGCGGCACCAATAGACGAAATGATAGGCGCCGCGCCGCACGCCGGCCCGGCGCGCAGCCTCCCAGTTCCGCTGGAAGGCAGGGTCGACATGGTCGCCGCCCTCGGTCGCCTTCATATAGACGAAGCGCGTCCCGGCGCCCTTGACCGCGGCCCAGTCGATCTCGCCCTGCCAGCGCGAGATGTCGATGCCCTGCACGGCATAGCGATGCGCGGCGGCAACGCCCGGATGAGGCCGGTTGTCGCCCTTGAGCGGGTAGTTGCCCTCCATCGCGACGCAGCCGCCCAGCACCGCGAGCGCGGCGGCGACAAGGAAGGAGACGGGCTTGGGGCTGAGCATGCGGAGCGGGATCATCTCTCTGAAAATTGAGGAGAAAGCTTGACGCCCGGTTTACGTTACCGGTTTTTCTGTACGTTCGCCTAGCCCAGGCCGAGCCATAATGTCGCGATCCCGAGAAAAGCGAAGAAGCCGACGACGTCCGTCACCGTCGTGACGAAGGTTCCCGATGCGATCGCGGGGTCGATATCGAAGCGGTCGAGCAGGACGGGAATCGCGACGCCGGCTCCGGCTGCGGCGATCAGGTTGACGATCATCGCGACGCCGATGACGAGGCCCAGCCCCGTGCTCGAGAACCAGATCGCGGCGGTGACGCCAGTGATCAGTGCGAAGCCGACGCCGTTCAGCAGGCCCACGATCATCTCGCGAGTGAAGAAGCGGCGCAGGTTCCAGGCGCCGAGTTCCTGCGTCGCCAGCGCACGCACCGCCACCGTCATCGTCTGGGTCGCAGCGTTGCCGCCCTGGCTCGCGACGATCGGGGCCAGGATCGCCAGCGCCACGAGCTTGGTCATCTGCGCCTCGAACAGGCTCATCACGGCCGCTGCGAGGAAGGAGGTCAGCAGATTGATGAAGAGCCAGCGGAAGCGGCTCTTGGCGATCTGCCGGACGGGGTCCGACAACTCCTCGTCGGCGTCGACGCCGCCGAGCTGCTTGACGTCGTCGTCGGCCGCCTCCTCGATGACGTCGACAATGTCGTCGATCGTCATCACGCCGACAAGGCGGCCGGCATCGTCGATCACGGGCGCGGCGACGAGGTTGTAGCGCTGGAACATCCGCGCGACATCCTCGATGTCGTCGGTTGCCTTGACGACGCGGTTCTCTTCTCCGACCAGTTCGGCGATCGTCACCGGCCGCTTGGTCCGCAGCAAGCGGTCGAGCTGGACGGTTCCGACGAAATGATGCGCCGGGTCGGCGATGAAGATCTCGAAGAAGCGCTCCGGCACATCCTTCGTCTCGCGCAGATAGTCGATGGTCTGGCCGACGGTCCAGAAGGGCGGCACCGCCACGACCTCGCTCTGCATGCGCCGGCCGGCGCTGCCCTCGGGACAGTCGAGCCCCTGCTGCAGCGCGATGCGCTCGGAGGGCGTCAGCTTGTCGAGGACCTCCTGCTTGTCGGCCTCGTTGAGGTCTTCGAGGATGTAGACCGCGTCGTCGGTGTCGAGATCGCGCACGCCTTCGGCGACGGTCTGCGCCGACAGCTCCTCGAGAATCTCCTCGCGGACGGCGTCGTCGACCTCGGTCAGGGCGGTGAAGTCGAAATCGGCGCCGAGCAGCGAGATCAGGCGCGGGCGCTCTTCGGGATCGAGCGCTTCCAGCACGGCGCCGAGATCGGCCTCGTGCATGTCGGCGACGACGGCGCGCAGCGTCGTCAGGTCCGAGAGCAGGACGGCCTGCGAGATCTGCTCGATCAGCCCTGCGTCGATTGCGCCGTCCTCGTCGCGAATCGGGCGCTCCAGCACCGCGTCCTGAGCCGTTTGCGTGTCCGCCATCGGTCCGGCTCCATGGTCTGAGGGACGGTTTGGATTCGAGGGAAGGGCGGCTGCTCTTGTGTCAGTGCCTTCGCGCTCTTGCAACGCAGCATGGCGGTTTCACGGCACATTCCCAGCGCTGTGGCATCGGCTTCTCCCGAAAGTCGGTTCCGACGCTCTAGGCCGGAAACATAAACGGCGACCCTCGCGGGTCGCCGTTCGTGGGACTTTCGTCCAAATCTGGTGCGGTCAAGAGGACTCGAACCTCCACGGGTCTCCCCGCTACCACCTCAAGGTAGTGCGTCTACCAATTCCGCCATGACCGCAGCGGCTCGAAAACTGCCGTGTGAACGCGGCAACTCAGGAACGGCGCGGGTCTAGCAAATCGAATCCGCCGCCACAAGAGCGTTTCGTCAAGAATGCGTCACGGTTCGGTTTATCCCCTGCTGCCCTCATCCCGAGAAGCACTCCTCGGAGGCCAAGTCGACATGAATCGAGCGGTATCCAGGGCCTCCGATCGCTTGCCACCACCTGCGCCGTCATTCCGGACAAGTCGCGTCAGCGGCGCAGATCCTGAGTCCATCGGAGGCCACCGAACTCTACGATGGATTCCGGATCTCCGCGGAGCCTGTCCTTGGGCCGATCGAAGATCGGACCCGGAGGCTGCGTCCGGAATGACGACGTGTAGATGGTCAAGGCTGAGCCATTGACATCATTGAATTAATTTCACGCCAGGCACCTCAGGATGAGGGCTGTGGAGATGAGGAGAAGCGTGCGGCCGCTCAGGCCGCCTCGGCCACGCTCTGCAGCGAGTAGACTGTCGGGCGCTTCAGCATCTGGGTGATCTCGACCGAGATCTTGGAGCCGCTGACCACGACATTGCCCTTGGCGAAGGGGTGATTGTTGGCGAGAATCTGGACTTCCTCGGTCTCGGTCGCGTTGAGCTCGATGATGGCGCCGCGGCCCATGCGCAGCAATTTGTAGATCGGCATCTGGGTCTGGCCCAGCACGACGGTGAGAACGACAGGAACGAGATCAAGATCAGCCTTCAAGTCCTGCCTCCGAAACCCTACTTCAGAATTCTACCAACGAAACTTGCCAGCAGAGCTTGCCTGAGGGCCATTTTCGAGCGCAAGAGGCGCCTGCCGCTTCCGGTTGATGAACGTTGAACAAACAGGGTTAAGGCGAAGTGAAGACGCGCGAGGCGCTGGCGGTTTTGTTTGGGACAGAGGGCGATGCCGGCCCGGTCGAATGGGTCGTGGCCGAGGGCCTGACTGGCTATGAAGCCGCCGTCGCCGAGATGGAGGCGCGTGTCGCGCTGATCGCCGACGGTCTCGCGCCCGAGCGCGTCTGGCTGGTCGAGCATCCGCCGCTCTACACCGCCGGCACCTCGGCCAAGGATGAGGATCTGATCGCGCCGGGGCGCTTTCCGGTGCATCGCAGCGGCCGGGGCGGGCAGTTCACCTATCATGGCCCGGGCCAGCGCGTGGCCTATGTGATGCTCGACCTGAAGCGCCGCGACCCCGATCTCAGGCGCTTCGTGGCGGCGCTGGAGGCCTGGCTGATCGGCACGCTCGACGCCTTCAATGTCAGGGGTGAGCGGCGCGAGGACCGCGTCGGCGTCTGGGTCAGGCGACCCGAGAAGCGGGCAAAGACTGGAGCGGAGAGCGCGGAGGACAAGATTGCCGCGATCGGTATCCGGGTCCGGCGCTGGGTCTCGTTCCACGGCATCTCGCTGAATGTCGAGCCGGACCTCACGCATTTCGACGGCATCGTGCCCTGCGGCGTCAGCGACCAGGGCGTGACCTCGCTGGTCGATCTAGGCCTGCCCGTGACGATGCCGGAGGTCGATTCGACCCTGCGCGCGCAATTCGAGCGCATCTTTGGGCCGACCATCTTGGCATGACGCCCCGTTGGCAGCACCCGCAGAGCCGTTCATAAGGCTGATCCCAAGAACTGACGAGGGAGCGCGACGTGCCGGTCATCGAGAGCAAGGTCGATCTGGATTCGGCCGAGACGCGCGCCAATGCCGAGAACTGGGCCGCCCTGCGCAGCGAATTGCAGGAACGCCGCACGACCGCCGCGCTCGGCGGCAACGCCAAATCGCGCGAGCGCCATACGGCGCGGGGAAAACTCCTGCCGCGTGAGCGTGTGCTGCGCCTGCTCGATCCCGGTTCCGCCTTCCTCGAGATCGGGGCGCTCGCCGCCTTCGAGATGTACGACAAGGAGATCCATGGCGCCGGCATGATCGCCGGCATCGGGCGCGTCTCCGGCCGCGAATGCATGATCGTCTGCAACGACGCGACGATCAAAGGCGGCACCTATTATCCGATGACGGTGAAGAAGCATCTGCGCGCCCAGGAGATCGCGCGCGAGAACCGGCTTCCTTGCATCTATCTGGTCGATTCCGGCGGCGCCAACCTGCCGCACCAGACAGAGGTCTTTCCCGACCGCGAGCATTTCGGCCGGATCTTCTACAATCAGGCGACGCTCTCGGCCGAAGGCATTCCGCAGGTCGCGGTGGTGATGGGCTCCTGCACCGCTGGTGGCGCCTATGTGCCGGCGATGTCGGACGAGACGATCATCGTCAAGAATCAGGGCACGATCTTCCTCGGCGGCCCGCCCCTGGTGAAGGCCGCGACCGGCGAGGTCGTCTCGGCCGAGGATCTCGGCGGCGCCGATGTCCATGCCCGTCTCTCGGGCGTCGCCGACCATTATGCCGGCGACGATACCCATGCACTCGCCATCGCGCGCCGCATCGCCAGCAATCTCAACAGCGTCAAGCGGCCCGATATCGACATCGCCGAGTCGGTGGAGCCTCTCTATCCTGTCGAGGAGCTGGAAGCCGTCGTCCCGACCGATCTCAAGAAGCAATACGACATCCGCGAGGTCATTGCCCGGCTTGTCGACGGCTCGGAGTTCGACGAGTTCAAGAAGCTCTACGGCACGACGCTGATCACCGGCTTTGCCCGCATCCACGGCATCCCTGTCGGCATCATCGCCAATAACGGCATCCTGTTCTCCGAGAGCGCGTTGAAGGGTGCGCATTTCATCGAACTCTGCTGCCAGCGCCGGATTCCGCTGCTCTTCCTGCAAAACATCACCGGCTTCATGGTCGGCCGCGATTTCGAGACGCGCGGTATCGCCAAGGACGGGGCGAAGCTCGTGACGGCGGTGGCCTCAGCGAAGGTGCCGAAAATCACCGTGCTGGTCGGCGGCTCCTTCGGGGCCGGCAATTACGGCATGTGCGGGCGCGCCTATTCCCCGCGCTTCCTCTTCACCTGGCCGAATTCCCGCATCTCGGTGATGGGCGGCGAGCAGGCGGCGAGCGTGCTCGCGACCGTCCGCCGCGACAATATCGAGGCCGAGGGCAAGCGCTGGTCGGCGGAAGAGGAGGAGGCCTTCAAGGCGCCGATCCGCTCGAAATATGAGGAGGAGGGCTCGCCCTATCACGCGACCGCCCGGCTCTGGGACGACGGCATCATCCTGCCCTCCGAGACGCGGCGCGTGCTGGCGCTGGCCTTCTCGGCCTGCCTCAACGCCGACGTGCCGGAGACCAGGTTCGGCGTGTTCAGGATGTAAGGGCGCGGTTCGGGCGTCCCCGGGCCCTCATCCCGAGAGCCTGGCTTGAAATGAAGCCAGTGATTTCAAAAGCCCGCCACGAAATTCGTGGCGGGCTCGTATTTTGGTTAGGGCAACGCTCCCTGTCCCGGCTCAGCGGCGGCGCTTGTACCAGCCACGATGTCGCCCACGATTCCACCCGCGATGGAGACCGCGGTTTCTGCCCCGCCCGTAGCCGTGGCCTCGACCGCGCGCAGGCTCGATCAACGAATCCTCGGCGCTTGCCGGTAGCTCAGCGGCAGCGGCAACGGGCAACGCCTCAGCTGCACTGTGAAGCGTCACGGGCAATAACCCCGCTCCGAACATCATCATCAGAAAAGCTCGTCTTTGCATTGTTTCTCTCCCGATGCCCCCTTCGTGCTGGCCACGCTATGAGGAGCATCTGGGTAAACCTGAAGCTTGATCGATTTGTTCCTGATGGAACCGCCTTCTTGGTCGCCCAGCTGAGGCTCAAGGCTCACGCCATCCAGTGGCGGCAGCTATGCCACGAGCCGCGCCTCCTTGCGCAGGAACTTCACCTCGAACTCCTGGGCCGGGATCGGCTTGCTGATCAGATAGCCCTGTCCCTCGCCGCAGCCCATCTCGCGCAGCAGGCTGGCGGTCGCTTGCGTCTCGATGCCTTCGGCAATGACCGAAAGACCGAGCGCCTGGCCGAGATCGATCGTCGCGGCAACGATGGCCGCATCCTGTGAGCCGGGCTCCAGCCGTTTCACGAAGGACTGGTCGATCTTGATCTTGTCGAGCGGAAAGCTTTTCAGATAGGTCAAGCTGCCATAGCCGGTGCCGAAATCGTCGAACGCGATCTTGACGCCGAGTGCCCGCAGCGCCGCGAGCACGCGCAACGTCTTGGCACCGTCGTCGAGGATGATATCCTCCGTCACCTCGAGTTCGAGCAGCTCGGGGCGCAAGCCATTCTCAGTGAGCCGTTTTTCGACCTCCGCGGCCAGATCGCCGGTCGCGAACTGGGACTGTGCCAGGTTCACGCCGATGCGCATGGCGTAGCCACGGCGCTGCCAATCGGCTGCCCGCCGGCAGGCGGTTTCGAGAACCCAGGCGGCGACATCCTCCGACAGCGATGTGGTGTTCACCACCGGCATGAACTCGGCCGGCGAGACATAGCCACGTTCGCGATGGCGCCAGCGGATCAGCGCCTCCGCACCGACGACAGTCCCTGTGCGCAGGTCGATCTGCGGCTGGTAGAACAACTCGAACTCGTTATAGGCCAGCGCCGTGCGCAGCTCGGCCTCCAGCGCCTCGCGCCGTTCGATGGCGCCGCGCATGAGTGGATCGAACGGAACCGGAGCCGCGCTTGTCTGAGCCTTGGCGCTGGCCAGGGCGAAATGAGCGTTGCCGATCAGCATCTCGGCATGCTGCGCAGTACTGGTCGAAGCCAGTCCGATCGCGACCGTGACGCGATGCGGACGGTCTCCGGCCGTCACGGGCCGAGACTGGAAATCGGCGATGATAAGCTCGCCCAGTGCCGCGGCCTCGCTCGGCTCGCCTGTGAACAGGATCGCGAATTCGTCGCTGCCCAGACGAGCGATCAGGCTCGCCTGCGCAGCGACGACCCGCAGGCGCTCGACAAGGGCGACGACCAGTGCGTCGCCGAAGGAATGGCCGTAGAGATTATTGATCTGCTGGAAGCGGCTGACGCCGACGAGCAGCAGCGTGGCGCTGTCCGGCTCGCTTCGCGAGATAGCATCTTCGAGATGCGCGGTCAGACTGTTGCGGTTAGGCAGGCCGGTCACGGTGTCGCATTCGGCGAGATAGCGGATATGCTCCTGCTGGCGCTTGCGCAGCGAGATATCGCGCAGCACCACGCCATATTGCACGCCGGTCGCTGTCTCCCAGCAGGACAGGCTGCATTCCAGATCGAAATGCTCGCCCGAGCGGCGCAAGCCCATGAGTTCGACGACCGTCCCGCCGTGCTGCAGCAGCCGGGCCAGCGGCACCGCAGTCAGCCTGAACGGCGCCTCGCTCACGCTGCCATCGCCCTGAGCCAGCAGGAATTCGAAGGGCTGGCCGATGGCTGCCTGTTCGGGATGGCCGAAAATCGCGCTCGCGCCAGGGTTCCAGAGCGTGATCCGGCCGGTTTGATCGACGCAGACCAGCCCGTCGCTCAAGGACATGGCGATGCGCTCGAAGCGCCGTTCGGCGGCGAGCCTGAGGAGACCGCGCAGATCGATCTCATCGATGGCGGTGGTGAGTGCATAGGCAACGACGGCGGCTAGCAGGAACGAGCTGTCGAAGGCGATCGGGTGGAAGGCCTGGACACAGATCGCCGTGCCTTCGATCGCCAATGCGAGCAGACCCAGCACGAGGATCCGCCGCCCCGCTCGGATCCGGCTCCAGATCGCGGCCATCACGATGATCAGAGCGGTGATGCCGCCCAGCGAGACCGCAGGCGAGGTTGTCGCGAGTGCCCGCCCCTGGATGATCGACTCGGCGGCGAGCGCCTGCACCAGCGAGCCTGGGATGATGCGGCCATTGGGCACCGTGAAGCGGTCGCCCAGTTCGGCGGCGGTGCCTGCGATGATGGCTTTCTTGCCGTGCAGTGCGGCAAGCGCCGCTGGCGTCCCGCGCAGGACGTCGATGGCGGAGAGGCTCGGCACGGAGGCCGGCTGGATGCCGAAATCGATGCGGAAGGGCGGGGCGTTCTGGTCGTGCCGGCCGGCGAGCATGGCGCCGACGGAGGCAGTGAACTCGCCTTCGATCACGGCGCCGTGGCTGTAGCGGCGAATGACGCCGTCCGGCTCGGGCAGGACGTTGACGAGGGCGAGCCAGGCCTGCTGCGCGAAGAGCGGGATCGGGCGGTTGATGTGCAGCGTGTGACCGTCGCCGCGATCGGCGACGCGCTGGCGGAAAGCCGGCAGGACCACCGAGCCGCCGACTGCCTGCAGGGCTGCGGCGAAGGCTGCGTCCTGATCGGGGGTGGATGGTGTGCTGAAATCGACGTCGAACACGATATCGGTCGCGCCGGCACGTTCGAGCCGCTGCACCAGCTCCGCGTGGACGCTTCGCAGCCAGGGCCAGCGCCCCAGCGCCTTGATCGAGCGCGGATCGATCTCGACCAGGACGATGTCGCCTGTCGCCTGCCGCGTCAGCAGCCTGAAGCGCGCATCGAGCAGGGCTTCGCGCAACCACGGATGCAGCCCCGACAGGACCAGGAGCGAGAGCAGCAATCCGACGAGCAGGTGGGGACGCAGGCGCTTCACGGGCGGGGCACCGCTCCGTCTGCAATCTGGCGGTCAGTCCTTCTTGCTGTTGCCATTGCCATTGCCGTTCTTGGCGAGCCCCAAGGCATTACCGTCGCCGTTTCCGCCAGCGTTGCTGTTGGAGGAATTGCCGTTTCCGTTTCCACCGGCGTTGCTGCTGGAGGACTTGCCATTGCCGTTTCCGCCGGCATTGCTGTTGGAGGAGTTGCCGCTGCTCGAGCTGCCCGCCACGCTGCTATTGCTTCGGTTCCCTGCCGATTGCGCGATGCCCTGGCCATTTGCGGCGTTTGCACTCGCAGAACCCGTGCCTGCCGTTCCGGAGGCCGTGCTCGCCACGCCGGCGCCGGCTCCGGCTGCTTCCGTCCCTCCGACGGCGCTGCCGCTATTGCCGACATTGTTCTTGTTGCCGCCATTGCCCGGGTTGAGCTCGCCGGTGTTCCACACCGTTGCGCGGCGAGGGGCCTGGCCGTTTGCCTGCGCCTCGCTGCGTGCCATGCCGCGCGTGACCTTGTGGATGTCGAGCTTGACCTCGCCCAGCGGTGCGGAAATGCGCAGCGCGCCGTTCGGTCCGCGCACGATACCTGACGGAGCGGGCCGGCGGCGGTCGGAAACCTCGTTGAGCACGGGCGCGGCGCCGCGCAGCAGCGGCGTGGCGCCGGGGGCGGGCCTGAGGCCTCCGCCTGGAACCGCAAGGGGAGCAACACGCGCCGCCTGCGGTGTGCCCTGCTCGACACGAGCGAGCGTGCCCTGGCCCGAGAGCTGCAGTCCGGGAACCTGGCCGAAGGAAGCCCGCGCGCTCTGGCCCGGCAGGACGAGCGCGAACTGCCCGGAACGGAAATCCGAGACCTGGACCTGGCCGCGCACGACATCGACCTTGGCCTGCCCGCCCTGGAGCGAGACGCTGAAGCGCGTGCCCTTCACCACCGCTGCGAGATAGGGGGTCTCGACCTCGAAATGCTGGACATTGCGCTTTTCAACCTCGAGCAGGATCGAGCCCGCCTGCTGGATCACCGTCGACATGCCGGGGCGCCCGGCTTCCGGAAGGCTGATCGCCGAATTGGCCGAGATCAGGATGCTTTCTGCGCCGCGAACGAGCAGCACGCGTCCATTGCGCCCGGTCCGGATCGAATCGCCTGGCCGGAGTTCCGCCTGCTGCGCCGCAGAAGCCGGCTGGACGCCACTGCCAGATACCCAAGCCTCGCCCGAGACTTTGGCGATCCGCCAGAGATTGTCCGCAGCCTGTGCCGCTGGGACGGCTCCGATCGCGACGATGACAGCCAAGGCGAGGCCGGTGGCAAATCGTGCCGCTTTCCGAAGCATGGTTCTCAATCCTTGAGCCGAGTGCGGACTTTGCGCAGGCGCAAACCGCTGACCCAGGAGCATAAAAGACAGGCGTGAAAAGAGACTTAGCGGCCTAGCCTGTAAATCCTCAAATCTAGAGCGTTTCATTAACCATGTTTTTTTACGGTCGGGAGAGGCTAGGGGGCTGGCTCGAATTCTGACAGGCGACAGGACATGCGGCGTCGAGCCGAACCACAGGAAGCGCAAATCCGCTCGTCAAGAAACGTCTTTGCCGCTGCGATCATTTATCTGATTCAGGCGGTCGCGCCCGGATCGGCTGGAGCGCAATCGCCTGCAAGGCCGATTCAGCCCGTCGAGGCGGCGGCACGGACGCAAGCGCAGCAGCGTGAGGCCGAGCAGCGCCTGAAACCGCTGCCGCCGCTGCCTTCGGTCGCCGCCGTGAACCAGCAAGCAAGTGCCGACACCAGGCGGCTGTTTCGGCTTCAGGCCGTCGACCTCGACGGAATGTCTGCGTTTTCCGCTGGGGAGCTGGCCACGGCCTATGCCGGTCATCTCGGGCGCGAGGTATCCCAGTCCGATATCGTCACTATTGCTGCAGCGATCAGCGAGATCTATCGCAAGGCGGGCTTTCATCTCAGCCGCGCGATCGTGCCGCCGCAGGATCTCAAGCGCGGACGTTTGCGCATCCAGATCATCGAGGGCGCGATCGAGGAGATCGTCGTCAAGGGCGAGCAGGCCGAGACTTTCGGGGTGAAGTCGTTGCTTTCGCCGATCGCAGCCGAGCGCCCGGCGCGGCTGGCCACGCTCGAACGCCAGCTCCTGCTGGCCAATGACCGGCCCGGGCTGCGCGTCACCGATACGGCACTCGACGAGATCACGCCGGCAAGCGGCCGCTTCCGCCTGACCGTCTCCGTTCAATCCTGGCGCGTCTATACCGCAGTCGGCTTCGACAATATGGGCTCTGCCGCCGTGGGACCTTGGCAGTCCTCTGCCAGCGCTGCTCTGAATTCGCTCGTCGTGCCCGGCGACAGCCTCGCCGTCTCCGGCTCCTTTGCGCCAGGAGCTTCGCGCGAGCTGCGCTATGGCCGGGCGAGCTATGATCTGCCGCTGGGCGTCGAGAGCCTGCGTGCCGGAATCTCGGCCTCCCGCAGCGAGGTCTGGCCGGGCGACGAGCGGCGCTGGCTGCGCACGATCTCCCAGGCCGAGACCTATGAGGCCCGCATCGCCTTCGCGCCCGTGCTGAGCCAGATCCATGCGCTCTGGTTGACCGGCTCGTTTGGCTTGAGCGATGTCAGCGAACAGAACAGCTATGGCCGCCTTTACAGCGACCGCATCCGCCTCGCCAGCCTCTCGGCCGACTACAAGCTGCATGCGACCGAGGGGAGCTGGAGCTATCTCTCCGCTACCTACCGGCATGGCCTCGGCTTCGTCGACGCGAAGGTGGACAGCACGGACTGGCTCTCGCGCTCCGGTGCGTCGAGCCGCTTCTCGCTGCTCAACGCCTCGTTCACGCATTACCAGAATCTTTTCGAGAACTGGTCGCTGAAGTTTTCGGCCGCGGGGCAGGTCGCGTCCGGGCCGCTCCTGTCCTCCCAGCAATATTACCTCGGCGGCCTGTCCTTCGGGCGCGGTTTCGAGGGTGGTTGGCTGGCGGGCGACAATGCCGTCGCGGGCTCGGCCGAACTGCGTTTCGACCAGCCGCTGAACCTCAGCTTCGCCAAGGGGTACCAGCTCTATGGCTTCACCGAGGGCGGCGTCACGCGAAGCTACAGCCAGCCGAAGGATCTGGTGCAGGGCCTGGCCTCGATCGGCGTGGGTGTCAGGCTGTTCGTCAGCGACGATCTGCAACTCGGGGTCGCCGTTGCCAGGCCGCTGACCTATAGCTCCCCGCTGCGCTGGGATCGCGGTGCGACCGTGCTGTTCTCGCTCTCGAACGCGCTTCGCTTCTGCCCGGGAACGCAGGATCTGCGCTGCCGATCGTGAGGATATTCGGCGCCACGAACTGACCGTGCAGGAGGCCGCGCGCACAGAGCGGTCAGCATCGGCCAACAGGGCGGCCCTGAGCGCAGCCCGTTCGCCGCCATGCTCGACGACGAGATCTGCGATGTCCATTTTCGTGTCATCCAGGTCAGGGGCGGGCGGCTGTGCTCGATTGCTGGTCTGGCTGGGATGACATGCTCGGCGCCTTCGCGTACGAGAACAAAATAAGAACACAACGAATCGAGCGTTAAGCCATGGCAACCGTCGACAGTTTCTTCCTCCAGCCGTTCAGGACGCATCGCAAGCGCCTGGTTCCGGGCCAGCGCGTATTGGCGAGGACGAAGCATCACGCTTTGTCGGACGGCGAACGCCTTGGCCGGACCGCCGAGGGCGTTGCTGTGGTGCATGTCGTCGCTGATGACGAAACCGGCGAGGTCAGCGCGATCGACGTGCTCGCTCGGCACGGAGCGATTCCCGAAGAGTTCGAAGAGCAGATCCGAGCCGTTTGATGCTCCGCGCGGGGGCGGGAGTGCCCAAGGCGGCGCCTCGAAGCCTCGCGGGGAGCCGGGCGTAACCCCTCGCGCGCAAGCGCTGACCCTCACCCGGCCTCTGCATACCTCCCTTAACGGCAGCTTGCCCGCCCTAGGCGAGGTCGACCGGCGCTTGGTCGACCAGCGACAAGCGCCCCACGATCGTTCCAGGCGCGAGAATTGCGCCTGGTGCGATCACGGCATTGGCGCCGATTTTCACTCTGTCGCCGACCACAGCACCAAATTTGCCGACGCCTGTATCGATCCGCCCTTCCTGATACACGAACGATATCGCGCTATCGGGCCACTCGTTTCGGTGATTTGCGATGACGGCGCCTGCCTCCAGATTCACATCGCTCCCCAGCAGGCTGTCGCCGACGAAGTTGAAATGGGCGAGCCTTGAGCCTCTGAACACAAAGGACGACTTCAGCTCAGTACCCGGCCCGAGGACGCAATCCGCGTCGAGCCAGCAGCCACCACGAAGCAAGGTTCCCGACCCCACGAAGCAGCCCGGTCCAATAATGGCGGGTCCTTTGATCGCTGCAGTCGGGTCGATGATCGCAGAGGCGTGAATGGCGATGCCGGCCGTCACCGAATAGTCATCACCGAGCTGACCCAGCAGTCGCTCGATAAACTGGGCCGAGCCAGCCGTCAGCTCCCACGGCTTGAGGTCACGGAATTGCCCAAGCGGAGACGCGCTGAACTGGCCAACCTGGTCGACGATGAGCGGCATGTGGATTCCCGACGAAGCTCTGCATCGTGGTCCAGCTCAGAAGGGGCCGCAATCCGCCCAGAGCGGTCCGTCAGTCCGATTGCCCTCAACCTCCCCACTCAAGCCGCGCCGCCATTCCGGGCGGAGCACTGTGGAATAACGAGCCAGCGCGGGGAACCCGTCTCCCGCATCGAAGTCGGGTTTACCCGACTTCGACACTCTGAGTGCTGAACTCGGGCAGGCCCGAGTTCAGTGAGAAGGGCAGGGATGAGGGCCTGCCCTTGCCGACTGGAGTGGCGGCGGTCCCTCATCCGGTCCTCCGGGCCAGCTTCTCCCATCCGGGAGAAAGGAAGAGGGCGCCGTGGTTCGCTCCCCTCGCCATGGCCGGTACGATGCCGACCTTGGCGGTGTGCTTAAGGACCCGGGTGGCTGACTTTAGGAATCGCCGATCGGGTTGACGACGCCTGCGAAGGTCAGGAGGTCCGTCATCTCGAATTTGCCTGGGGTGCTGCCGAGGCTGGGTTTGAACTTCGGCGTCGCGCCGAGATAGGAAGCGGGGTTTCCCTGGACGATGCCGACGAAGACTTCGGCGACGATGGTCGCGCCGACCGGCCCGAGATGCTCGCTCGAACCTTTCACCTCGGCCTCCTTCAGGATGTAGTACCAGAGCGGCGTCGCCTTATCGAAGCCGTGCGTCTTGGCGGCGACGCTGTCGGGCTTGGTTCCTCCGCCGATCTCCGCGGGTGTCAGCACCGGCAGGCCCATCTTCTTGGCGACGGCCTGGCCCGAGGGCAGGCGCATCATCACGCCGCGCTTGAGATTGCGGAAGGGCAGGATGGCGCTGGCGCTCGCCGGATCCTCGCCCGGCAAGGTGTGCAGCGCCGCGACGATGAAGGGATCGAGCGGCTGGGTGAAGTTGAACTCGAAATTGGGCGTGCCGGCGGGCGTCTTGAAATCGAAGAAGCGACGCCAGTCGATGACCCAGTTGCTGGGCAGGACCGGCTGCGGCAGCGGCACGGCCGGAGGCTGCAGGGAGCCGACGATGCGCCCTGATTTCGCGGTGAAATCGAACAGCAGGGGCAGCGTCGCCACCGTGGCCCCGCCCGGTCGGAAGACGAAGTTATGGCTGTAGCCCTGCCGCACCATGCTGTGGCCGAAGCGATAGGCGGCAACCGCGAATTCGATCGGCATGAAGGGGAATTTCTGGAAGCGATAATGCTTGCGCCCTTCCTTCATGATGCGGTCGGCGATGCCTTTCTCGCCGGTGATCGTCTCCAGGAATTCGTGCAGCACGATCCATTGGTAATGCCAGGTCGCCAGTTCGCGGGCTTTCGGGAAAAGCGCGTTGGCCGGAACGCCTTCCGCCTTCAGCTTGTCGACGATCTTGTTGTGAAAATTCATGAAAGCGACGTGCATCTGCGCCACGAGCAGATTCTCGTCGTTGCGCGGGTCACTGATGAGCGCCATCCCCGTTACCGGGCTGCGCGGCAGATCGTGGCCCTTCTGGTCGGGAATTGTACCAGGCGACACGATCTTGGCGCTGGTCGCCGCTGTTCCGATCAGCAGCTTCGGCCCGATATGCAGGCCGACAGGGTCGCGCTCATAGAGGAAGGGCGAGCCGTCCGGGCCAAGGCCGTAGACCGAGTCGAGATCGACCGACGGCGTCCGGAAATTCTCCTTGCCTTCGGGATCGGCGATCTTCTCCGAGAGCGATGTCGTGTCGAAGGTGATGTCGTGATCGATGAATTGGCCGAGATAGGTGAAGCCCGCGGGCATTTTCGAGTTGGAGGGGCCGGAATCCTTCATCGCCCTGGCCAATTCGAGCAGGGCGGCGTCGCTCGCTTCAAATGGCTTAAGATTAAACAGTTTTCCGAAAAGGCCGGGGTTCTGGTTTGCTGGAGACTTCAAAGAATCCGGTGTCGGATGCCGGCTACCAATTCCGTGCATGGGCATAGCGAGACCTCCACGTCTGTGAGGCCTCCCATGAGTAGGGAGGTGCAAGCGACCTCTATCGAGCTAATCATGAGGAGTCTTTACATTTGAATTTGAAAATAATAGAAGAAAATTCTTTTATATTTAGATTCAAAGGCGGCATTGTCCAAATAAACCGTTATCTGCTCTCAATTTTTTGCCATAGTCGCGCGTCTTGCTTTCATCTTCCGTAAGGGAAATAAAAATAAAATCTGTACGCCTTATCCCACCACAAATGCCTCATGCACTGCGCTCTGGACGCCGCCGCCCATGATCGGGCCGCCACCGGCGACGTGGATCGCGTCTCCCACCAAGGCCGCGCCCAGGCCGTGGCGCGGGGTCAGCATCGGGGCATATTGCTCCCAGGCATCGGTTGCCGGGTCATAGGCCTCCATCTGGCCGAAGACGCGGTTGGTGCCTTCGCCGCCCATGACGAAGACCTTGCCGCGATAGAGCACCGCGCCATGGCCGGAGCGGGCGGTCGGCAGCGGGTTGCGCGGGGACCATGTGTCGGCCGCCGGGTCATAGGCGTGGTGCAGGTTCGAATTGGTGTGAAATGAGTCGACCCGCCCGCCGATGACATGGATCAGAGTGCCGATCACCACGGTACCGGTGTGGTCGCGCGCCGTCGGCATCGGGGCGCGGTTGTCCCAGCGATCGGTTTTCGGATCATAGGTCCGGTGCCAGTTGATCGAGGTCTTGGTCTCGGTGGTATCGCCGATCGCGCCGCCGATGACATGGAGCTTGCCGCCAAACCCGACCACGGCGGCCGAGCCGATGGGAGCGGGCAGGGGTGCGATGCCCGCCCATGTGTCGCTCGCGGGATCATAGACGAAGCAGTGCGGATGCGGCCTGCGGTTCTGCTCGAGGAAGCCGCCGATGGCGTAGAGCTTGCCATCAAGGAAGGTGACGCCGACATGGTTGGCGCCCTGCGGCAATGGGGCGGCGTCGCGCCAGCGGTCAACGGTGGCCTCATAGACATGGTGATAGGGCCGATCGACGCGCTGCTCGGCATAGCCGCCGACAACATGCATTTTGCCTTCATGCGCCGTCGCCCAGGCCATTTCGGAGCGCGGCAGAGGCAAGGGCGCTTTGGCGCTCCAGCGGCCGGGATCGGCGGCCCTTGGAGCTGGCGAATCGAAGACGTTCTGCGAGGCGGCGAGCTCGGGTTTCTGGATGCGACCAGGCTGGGTCAGGCGCTCGTAATGGCCGCCATGCTGCTCATGGCCGGGCTGCTGGGCGAAGGCCGGCCCGGCGAGCGCGGCAGCGCCGGCAGCGAGAAGGCGGCGGCGGGTCAGCTTGGTCATGGCGTCTCCTCCTGGCGCGCCAGATTATGACGTGGCGTCGCGCTGGCAAGCAACGGAATGCGCGTCTGTCCTGCAGCGCTCCCCCTTCCGTATGCTGCATGCGCTGCTATGGTCGCGGCCGCCTTCAAACGGTTGAACTGAGAAAAAACGCGAGGATACGCATGTCTGGGCATAATAAGGTCGCCATCATCACCGGAGCGGGTTCGGGCGTCGGGCGCGCAGTCGCGCTCGCCTTCCTGAAGGACGGCTATCGCACGGTCCTGGCCGGACGCCGGGCGGACGCACTGGCGGAGACGATCAAGCTCTCGGGCGTGCCCGCCGAGCAGGCGCTTGCCGTGCCCACCGACGTTACCGACCAGGCTTCGGTGCAGAATCTGTTCGCCAAGACCAAGGCCGCGTTTGGGCGGCTCGACGTGCTGTTCAACAATGCCGGCGTCAATGCGCCCGGCGGCATCCTGCTGGAAGACCTCTCGCTCGAGCAGTGGCAGGCAGTGGTCGACACCAACCTGACCGGGCCGTTCCTGTGCACGCAGGAGGCCTTCAAGCTGATGAAGGCGCAGGAACCCAAGGGCGGGCGCATCATCAACAATGGCTCGATCTCGGCCTATGCGCCGCGGCCGAACTCGATCGCCTATACCGCGACCAAGCACGCCATCACCGGCCTGACCAAGACCTCGTCGCTCGATGGGCGCAAATACGACATCGCCGTCGGCCAGGTCGATATCGGCAATGCGCTGACCGAGATGGCGCAGCGCATGACGCAGGGCGTGCCGCAGGCAGACGGTTCGATCAAGATCGAGCAGGTCATGGACGTGAACCATGTCGCGACCTCGGTGCTGCACATGGCGAGCCTGCCGATCGAGGCGAATGTGCAGTTCATGACGGTGATGGCGTCGAAGATGCCGTTCGTCGGGCGCGGGTGAGGCGTTCGGGATTTGCTGTTCGAACCATGCAGTCATTCCGGGCGTAGCGAAGCGGAGACCCGGAATCCATCGTAGGGCGTTGGGCTCTATGATGGATCCCGGATCTGCGCCGCTTCGCGGCTTGTCCGGGATGACGGCGAGGGATGGATATGCCGGAGCGAACTGAAGCCACTGCCATCGCCCGCGCCTATACCCGCACCATCTGGGGCATCGCGCTCGGCATCCTGCTGTTCGCTGCCGGCGTCGTCGCCTGGGCGCTTGCCTCCGGCAATGCGCAATTGTTCAAGGACGGCGTCGACTGGGTTTATGACGTCGCGCTCTACGGCATCGCGGCGCTGGTCTTCGGCCGCGATGGGCGCGCTGAGAAGCTCGCAGCGCTCACGATTGGCGCGGTGATGGCGGTGGCGGGTTTTCACACACTCTACGACCTCTGGGACAAGATCGCGCGCCCGCGCCCGATCGATCTCTGGGCGCTGGAATTCTCTGCCGCGAGCGCGGTCATCGTCGCCGTGCTGATCGTCGGCCTGCTCTGGCGCTTCCGGCGGCAGGATAATCCGGTGATCAAGGCGACCTGGCTGTCCTCCCGCAACGACGTGATCTCGACCACGGGTTTTGCCCTGATGGGGTTGTTCGCACGATTGGCGCCCGTCCGCTGGCCGGAATATCTGTTCGATCTCTTCGTCGCCGGCCTGTGCTTCCAGGCGACATGGGCGATCTGGCGCTCGGTGCGCCGGCTCGAAGCCGCGAAGCCGGATTTGCAGAACAAGGCGGCGACAGGGGCGATCTCCCGGCTATAAAGGCGGCACCCGTTCGAGGATGTCGCTCATGTCGATCGCCGCCAGACTGCCTTCCATCCTGATCGCCAATCGCGGCGAAATCGCCTGCCGTATCATCCGCACCGCCCGGCGGCTGGGCCTGCGCACCATCGCGGTCTATTCCGATGCGGATGCCGAGGCGCTGTTCGTCGAGATGGCCGACGAGGCCTGGCATATCGGTCCCTCGCCCGCGCGCGAAAGCTATCTCGACGCCGACAAGATCCTGGCTGTCGCGAAACAGGCGAATGCGGCCTGCATCCATCCGGGCTACGGCTTCCTCTCCGAGAACGCCGACTTCGCCGAGGCCTGCGCGCAAGCGGGCATTGTCTTCGTCGGCCCGCCGGCTTCGGCCATCCGGGCGATGGGTTTGAAGGACGCCGCCAAGGCGCTGGTCGAGAAGGCCAATGTGCCGGTGGTGCCGGGCTATCACGGCGCCGAGCAAGGCGCCGATTTCCTCCGCGCGGAAGCGCGGCGCATCGGCTACCCCGTCTTGATCAAGGCGGTTGCGGGCGGCGGCGGCAAGGGCATGAAGAAGGTCGATCGGCCCGAGGATTTCGACGATGCGCTCGCCAGCGCCCAGCGCGAGGGCAAGAGCGCTTTCGGCGATGCGCGCGTGCTGGTCGAGAAATATGTGCTCTCGCCGCGCCATGTCGAAATCCAGGTCTTCGGCGACAGTCACGGCAATGTCGTCCACCTCTATGAGCGCGACTGCTCGCTGCAGCGCCGCCACCAGAAGGTGATCGAGGAGGCGCCGGCGCCGGGCATGACCGAGGAGGTCCGCGCCGCCATGGGCAAGGCCGCGACCGAGGCCGCGAAAGCCGTCGGCTATGTCGGGGCCGGCACGGTCGAGTTCATCGCCGATGGCCGTGAGGGCCTGCGCGCCGATCGCTTCTACTTCATGGAGATGAATACGCGCCTCCAGGTCGAGCATCCCGTTACCGAGGCGATCACGGGGCTCGACCTGGTCGAGCTCCAGCTCAAGGTCGCGGCCGGCGAGCCGTTGGGTTTCAGCCAAGCCGATGTCACCGCGACCGGCCATGCCGTCGAGGCCAGGCTTTATGCCGAGGACCCCGAAAAGAGCTTTTTGCCCTCGACCGGCAAGCTCTGGGCGCTGCGGTTTCCCGAAGGCGAGAGCATCCGCATCGATACCGGCGTCGAGGCCGGCGATACGGTGACGCCGTTCTACGATCCGATGATCGCCAAGGTGATCGCCCATGGCGCGACGCGCGATGAGGCGCTGGACAGGCTCGGGGCGGCTTTGGGGGAGACCATCGTCGCGGGACCGCGCACCAATCTCGCCTTCCTGAAGGCGCTGACCGAGGCGCAAGGCTTCCGCGAAGGCCCGTTCGACACCGGCTTCATCGAGCGCAACATCTCAGGCCTCGGAGCTGAGCCGCAGCCGCTCGATGCCGCAGCCGTGGCCGCCGCCGCGCTGCAATTGGAGGAGGAGCGGCAGGCGGAAGGGCTGCTGGCCGCCGCGGGGCGTTCCGATAGCGAGGCGCGTTCGCCCTGGCTCGTCGCGGATGGGTTCTCATTGATGCCGCAGCCGGCGCTGGGCCTGGCCCTGCTGGTGGATGGCGAGCGCATCGAGGCGCGGATCGAGTGGCATGAGGAGGGCGCGCGCGTCAGCCTGCCCGGCCATGAGATCGGAGAGGGCGAGCACGAGATCGCGCTGGCCCAGGCTGAGCGCGGCACCTATCTCGCGCTGCATCGCGGCCGCCAGACGGCGGTTGCGCTGTTCGATCCGTTCAGCGTCGATCTCGATGCGGCGGCCGGCGCCGGCGGCGTCATCAAGGCGCCGATGCATGGCAAATTGATCGCGCTCTTCGTTTCGGCCGGCGAGGCGGTGGTGAAGGGCCAGCGGCTTGCCATCGTCGAGGCGATGAAGATGGAGCATGTGCTGGTGGCTCCGCGCGACGGCACCGTCACCGAGGTCGCGGGCGAGGCCGGGGCGCAGGTGGCCGAGGGCGCGAAGGTCGTGGTGCTGGGGGAGTAGGGCTGGGGGCGGCGGCGTTCGAGCCAATCGCGACATCCGGGATGGCTGCTTCCGGCCATGCCAGCGCTCTGGTATAGCTGCGCGGGCGACCTGGCCGGGTCGCCGGACGCTTCACATCCATGCTGGTTAAGAACAAAGTTCCACGCGGACGACCGCCGAATGATCAGGCTACCCTGAAGCGCGTCGAGGTCATGGGCGGCTTCGAGTATCTTTTGGCTGCGTACAGAAAGCAGTATTTCGCGCGCCACGCCCATAATGAGTACCTGATAGGCCTGATCAAATCAGGGACGCATGATGTCTGGTGCCGGGGTGAGCTGTGGCACGCGGATGCCGGTGCGATCGCCACCTTCGCGCCCGGCGAGCCGCATTTCGGCGGCGCGGGCGTCGATGACGGGTGGAGCCAAAGGATCGTCTACCTGCCGGAACAGATCGTGCAGAACGTGATGCGGGACGTTCCCGGCACTCCCCGGGGGACACTGAGCTTCCGGTCACCCTTTCAGCACGACGCCGGCGCCGAGCAGAATCTGCGAAGGCTGTTTGACCTGTTCGACGGCGATGCCTCGGCTCTGGAAGTCGAGGAAGCGCTTTATGGCCTCCTGCCTCGGCTGTTCATGGGCAGCACGGGCACGGATCGCGCTGCCAAGGTCGCGCCGGCCGCGCTGGAGCGGGTGCGCGACTATCTCCATGCCCATTTCGACCAGGCTGTGCAGCTGTCTGACTTGGCGGGCATCGCAGGGCTCTCCAAGGGCGTACTGATCGCGGGCTTCAAGGCCTATTTTGGCGTGCCGCCGCAGCGCTACCTCATTCAGGTGCGCCTCGATGAGGCCCGCGCCCTGCTGCGCCAGGGCGTCGCGATCGCGGAGGCCGCCTATGCGGTCGGCTTCGCGGACCAGGCCCACCTGACACGCCATTTCCGGGCTGTTCTGGGCGTGACCCCCGCGCGCTACGTGGTGGCGGAGCAAAATCCCGTTCAATAATCGGGGCGCAGCCTGGCCCAGGGTGGCGGCAATTCGTCATCCACGACCAGAGCTGCACCTATGAAAAGCCAACAAAGTTTTCGCGCCGCCTACCCCAGAGGCTTCACAAGCGACAATATTGCCGGCGTCTCGCCCGAAGTGATGGATGCCCTTGTCGCCTGCAACGCCGGCCAGGCTACGCCCTATGGCAATGATGCAGTGAGCCAGAGGCTCGAACAGCGCATCACGGACATCTTCGAACACGAGGCGAGCGTGTTTCTCGTCTCGACCGGATCGGCCGCGAATGCCCTCAGCCTGGCCGCTATGACCCCTCCCTGGGGCAGCGTGCTGAGCCATGCGGATGCCCATATCAACCGGGACGAATGCGGTGCCCCGGAGTTCTTCACCGATGGCGCCAAGCTGGTGCAGCTCGGAGGCGACAACGCCAAACTCGATCTGACAGCGCTCAAGGCCCAGGCAACCCGCATGGTCGGAGACGTCCACTCCGTGCAGCCGTCCTGCGTGAGCATCTCCCAGGCGACGGAAACCGGCAGCGTCTACTCACTCGATGAGATCGAGACTGTCGGCAAGATCTGCCGTGACGCCAAGCTTGGTCTGCACATGGATGGGGCGCGCTTCGCGAACGCCCTGGTCACGCTCGGGTGCTCGCCGGCGGAGATGACATGGAAGCGCGGCGTCGACGTGCTGTCGCTGGGAGCCACAAAGAATGGCACGTTCGGCGTCGACGCCATTGTGCTGTTCCGCAAGGACCTCGCGCCGGCCCTGGCCTTCCGGCGAAAGCGGGCCGGACAGTTGAACTCCAAGATGCGGTTCTTCTCGGCGCAAGTGGAGGCGTATCTTGCCGATGACCTCTGGCTGCGTAACGCGCAGCAGGCGAATGCGATGGCCAAGGCGCTGGCAGCCGGGTTCAGCTCGATCCCCGGGGCTGAAATCCTGGGCGAGCCTCAGGCCAATATCCTGTTCTGCCGGCTGTCGAGCCCCCTCATTCAGGGGCTGCTGGCCGAGGGTTTCCGGTTCTATCACGACCGTTGGGAGCCGGGCGTCGTGCGCTTCGTGACCACGTTCGCCACCACGCGGGCAGACGTGGACGACCTCCTGGCCGTCACGAAAAGCCTGGCAAGCCAAAAACTGGCCAACGACACAAGTTCGTTCAAGGTACACGCCAAATGAATCTGGCGGATGGCTCTCCTCAGGTCCGCTTTTGGCATCGAAGCTGACGACACTGCCTGGCTGCAGCGGCCGTTCGGTCCATGAACTCACGACCTGAAACTCACGATCTGGGCGTGCGGTGGTTTCCCGACGAGCCCAGATTTGACCGACGTCGTCGTCACCGAAGTCGCGGGCGAGGCGGGGAGGCAGGTGGCCGAGGGCGCGAAGGTTGTGGTGCTGGGGGAGTGAGCCGGCTTCAGCGCTGGGAGCAAGAGCAGGATGCGAAAAAGTGGGAACCGGTTTTTCGCATTGATCCTGCTCTCGCTTTTAGATGAGAGACGGATTCAGATTTCAGCTGGGATCACTTCGTGATCCCAGCTGAAATCATCCGGCTCTCGGTGTGAACCGGTAGTGAATCAGATCCATGACGACGACGTCATCGCCTGTCCGGTTTCGATAACCGTGACGGCGATCGGCGGGGAACCTCAGCGACTGCCCTTGCTTGAGCGGCCTCCACTCCTCCTCCACCAGCAATTCGATTTCGCCGTGCAGGACGGTCACATGCTCCACGACGCCAATCTCGTGCGGCTCGGAGATGCTCTCGAAGGCGGGCGCGAAGGTGAGTTCGTAGAGCTCGAAACCAAATCGAGCCTCGTATGGGAACAGGAGGGCTCGTTGCATCCCCTCCTGCGCCGGGCGCACGCGAAGTTCGCTGGCGTCGCGAAAAAGCAGGACATCACCGTCCCCGCGATTTGTCTCCAGCAGTGCAGTCATGGGCACCCCTAGACCCGTGGCGATCTTCCAAAGCGTTGCGACGGTCGGCGTGGATTCGCCGCGCTCGATCTGGCCCAGCATCGCCTTGCTGACTCCGGTTCGCGCAGCCGTCTGATCGAGGCTCCAGCCAAGATCGCGCCTGATCGACCTGAGCAGGTTCGGCGTGTCGACAGGGCTGATGGCCTTCATTCCGGGGCAATCTCCAAGTCGTGCGTTATTGCGCACGGGTCGCTTGTGCGTTAAAGCGCACGCGTTCACGCATCTGCGGTTCCTAGCATCAGGCCGGAGGATTGTCCCATGCAGCCCGCCAGTGGAAGCCCCGCGCAAGATTTCGGCGTCACGCAGCCGAACACCAGGCTCGATCTGCAACGCATTCGGCAAGCACGGCAGGAGATTTCGCGGGTTTTCCGCGACACGCCGCAGTTCCTCTCTTCCACGCTTGGCGATTTTCTGGGCTGCGAACTCGTCATCAAGCTCGAGACCGCGAACCCGATCGGCTGCTTCAAGGGGCGCGGGACCGAGGTCGCGATGTCACGTCTTGCAAGCAGCTCGGGGCCCATGGCCGCAGTCTGCGCCAGCGCCGGCAACCTTGGACAAGCGCTCGCCTATAGCGGCCGGGCACGCGGTATCGCCGTCAGCGTGATTGCCGGCAAAGGCGCCAATGCCGCGAAGATCGAGCGAATCCACCGGCTCGGCGGTACAGTCGAATTGGTCGATGGCGATATCGAGAACGCACGCGAGCGTGCCCGGGAGATTGCAGCTCGCGGCGATGCGTTTCTCGTGGAGGACAGCGAAAATCTCGACACTTGCGAAGGCGCGGGCACGATCGGCCTTGAACTCGTCGAGGGGTTCGATCGCATCGATACGGTTCTGCTCGCGCTCGGCGGAGGCGCTCTGGCCACCGGCGTGGGGCATGTCTTCAAGACCTTGTCGCCGGCGACAGATGTTGTCTGCATCCAGCCAAGAGGCGCGCCGGCCCTGGCGAAGTCCTGGCGGGCGCGATCAATTGTAACCACTGACCGCACCGATACGATCGCCGACGGCGTTGCGGGCCGGTTTCCGATCGCTGCGGTTCTCGACGACCTGCTCGCCACCGCAGACCACGTCCCGCTAGTCGAGGAGGTGAGCATCGTCGAGGGCATGCGGATGCTCTACCGGCACGCGGCCCTCATCACCGAACCCTCGGCCGCGCTTGGTGTCGCCGCAGTCCTGGAAGACCCCGCGCGTTATCGCGGCAAGCGCGTGGCCGCAGTGATATGCGGTTCCAACGTCCTGCCCGACTCATTCAGGGCATGGATGCAGGAATAGGTTCGAGCAGGCACGGTTTCCACTTTGCCATTCGCATGCGCGTCTGAGGGGGCTCCTGACCAGACCCGCGCCGTTATCCTGAGAGCTGTTTGAGAGTTGAGCCCTCATCCTGAGGAGCCGCGAAGCGGCGTCTCGAAGGATGAGGGCGGGGGGAAACCTCGAACACTCTCTCAGGACGGGATCAGGGTGGCGGCCGCGCGCTCCACCGGGCGATCGCTCGCGGCAAGGCCGGCCGCGACATTGGCTCTGTCGGCCTCCGGACGATTCTGGCTCATCTTGCGCTTGCCCTCCAGCCTCGTGATCGGCATGCGGATGCCGACGATCCCGCGCAGCTGCGCCTGGATGAAATCGGGAGGGGCATCGGAGACGGCCCAGGGCGCCGTACGCTCGCCCTCATGGATGCCGGTCAATCGGGTCACGGCCGCCAGCAGCCTGGTGGAGTCATCGAAGAACTCGACCGGGCCATAGGCGTGGACCGCGACGTAGTTCCAGGTCGGGACGACCTTCCCGGTCTCTTGTTTGGTCGCGTACCAGGACGGCGTGATGTAGGCGTCCGGCCCCATGAAGATCGCCAGTCCGTCGCCGGTGACGGGAGTGCGCCATTGCGGGTTGGCCTTGGCGAGATGGCCGTAGAGCACGCCGTGCTCGCCCTCGTTCTCGTCGAGATAGAGCGGCAGCGGCGTGGCCAACACGCCGTCGGGCGTGGCGGTGACGAAATTGGCGAGCCGCGCGGCCCGGATCGTCGCGTGAATGCTGTCCCTGTCGTCGTCGCGGAAGGCTGGAGGCGTGTACATCTGCGAACTCCTTGCGTTGCCGGGACAGATGCCGCCAATCTGGCTTGCTGGGAATAGCCAGTTGCGAGGGATTGATGTGGGCCAGTTAGAAGGCGTCGGCCGCAGGATCATCGCGGCGATCAAGGAGCAGATCCATAGCGGCGCCTATCGGCCCGGTGATCGTCTGCCCTCGTCGCGCGCTTTCGCGGTGGAGTGGGGAGCATCCCGCACGACGGTGACGGCGGCGTATGGTCAATTGATCGCGGAGGGCTATCTGGTCACGCGGGCCGGGGCACGCCCGATCGTGGCGCAGGGCCTTGCGGCCAAGGCGACATCGACGCCCGCGCCGACGGCGGCGGTGCGGCATCTCTCGGGCTTTGCGCAACGCCTGCTCAGCTTGCCGCCACCGACACCGTCTCAAGCGGTCAAAGTCGCGGATTTCCGCTATGGGGACCTGGCCGGTGACGATTTTCCCGTGCTGGCCTGGCGGCGCGCGCTGACCAAGGTCAGCCTTCGGCGAAAGGTGCGGCTGCGCTATGCCGACCCCCAGGGCGCTATCGATTTGCGCTCGGCGCTGCAAGGCTATCTCTGGCGGGCACGCGGCATCAATTGCTCGCCGGACGACATCGTCATCGTCAACGGCTCGCAGCAGGGGCTCGATCTCTGCGCTCGCCTGCTGCTCGATCCCGGCGATGCCTTTCTCATCGAGAACCCCGGATACATGCTCGCCCGTCACGCCTTCATTGCCGCTGGTGGAATTGCGGTTCCGATCCCCGTCGATGGCGAGGGCCTATGCGTCGACGGGCTGCCGTCGGGGCGTCTCGTCTACGTCACGCCCTCGCATCAGTTTCCCCTTGGCGGGGTTCTCTCCGCGACGCGCCGACGCTCGCTCCTGGCCTGGGCTGCAGCCTCGGGCGCCTATGTCATCGAGGATGACTATGATGGCGAGTATCGGCATGACATCTCCCCGATCCCGCCATTGCAGACGCTCGACCCGCAGTCGGTGATCTATGTCGGCACCTTCTCCAAGACGCTCTCGCCGACCCTGCGACTGGGCTATCTCGTTCTCCCCGCCGGGCTGGCGCGAGCGTTCAGCGAGGCCAAGCGCCTCACCGATCGGCACAGCCCGCTCCTGGAGCAGGAGGCGCTGGCCGAGCTGCTGGCCAGCGGCGCCTATGAACGCCATGTCCGCAGCATTCGCCGGAAGAACGCCGAGCGACGCGCCGTGCTGCTCGAAGCCCTGTCAGCCGAATGCGGGCCGGCCGTCTCCATCGAGGGAGCCGATACGGGTCTGCATGTCGTCATCTGGATCAATGGCGTTGCTGCGGATCGCGAGGCCGGGATTGTCGAGGCCGCCCGGTCAATCGGGCTCGGCATTCATCCTGTCTCGCCATTATACGATCCGAAGCTACCCAAGCCCCAAACGGCAGGGTTCATTCTCGGCTACGCCGCGCTCGACACCGAGATGGTACGGCGTGGGGTCTCGCTGCTGGCGAGCGTGCTGACGAAGGGCCGATGAGGCCTTGCCGGTATTTCGACTGAGGTCGGCCAATCACCCATAGTCGCCGTTCCGTCCGTGACCCCATGGTCTTGGCGAGCCTTTTGAAGCGAGCCTTCGGATCGTTGCGAAATAGTGGCCAGGCGACGTTGCAAAACCTGGACGCAGCGCTCTAATTTTGAGTGGCGAGATTATGGGGGAGACCATGAACGCTCGAACATGGATTGAAATCGTCGAAGACAATGTCGGCCGATATGGCGAACTTGTCGCCGGCATCGACCCATCTCTCGCCGATATGCCTCGGTTTTTTGAACGCGACGATGCCGGGGGCTGGGTCGACCGTTTCGTGAATTTCATCCTCGATGCGGTCGAGGGCCGCGTTGGCTTTGTGAAGTTTCAGTCGGCCTATTTCGAAGCCTGCGGCCTGGCGGGACTTGCGGCCCTTGCCTCCGGAATGAATAGGGCAAGAGCGGCGGGCATGGGCGTCATTCTCGACGCCAAGCGGGGGGATATCGGGGCTACGGCTGCCGCCTATGCCCGCGCATATCTGACGCCAGCCTCGGAAGGCGGAAGCGGCGATTTCGAAGCCGACTGCCTGACCGTCAATCCTCTGATGGGCCCAGATACGCTGGAGCCCTTCATCGAATGCGCCAACCGCTTCGGGAAAGGTCTGTTCGTCCTCTGCCGGACATCGAATCCGGGAGCAAGCTGGCTCCAGGATAAGATGGCGGGCAACCGGCTGATTTCCGATCGCGTGGCTGACCTGATCGGGAGCTTCGCAACTGCGGACCTGCGCTCCTTAAGCCCGATCGGCGCCGTGGTCGGGGCGACAGTCCCGAATGAAGGCCGGCGTTTGCGCCAACTCTTGCCCAACTCCATCATCTTGGCGCCTGGTCTGGGAGCTCAAGGCGGCGATATCGGCAGCATTCACTCTCTGCGTGGCAGCCACCCCGGCGATTTGCTCGTTCCTGTATCGCGAGGACTGACCCGGGTCGAAGATCGCGATATTCCAGCCGAACTCTATCGCCACATGATCATCGAGAGGATTGGCAGCTTCAAAGCCGCGATCGCCTATGACTATACCGATAGTCAGATCAAGTCGGCGTGATATCGACTTGCGCGTGACGTTGCCGGCTGGGCTGGGAGCCCCGACGAGAGCCAAGCTGATCAACCGATCCGTTTCGGGACCATTCGCTTGACAACGCAATGCCTCGTGGCAATCACCACGGAACCGTGCGCCCGAGGTAGTCGAGATATTGCAGCCCGGCCTTGCCCTCGACACTCATCAGGACGTTGACGAGACTTGGCACGCTGTCCTCGATGGTCAGGCGAGCGTCCGGGCCCCCTAGTTCCGTGCGGACCCAGCCGGGCGCCATCAACACCATCGCCCTCGAACCGTCAGCATGACGCGCCGCGAAGCTGCGCATGAAGGTGTTCAAGGCCGCCTTGCTGCCGCGGTACACCTCCCGCATTCCGTTCGTGTTGTTTGCCACGCTGCCCTGGCCCGATGACATCACGCCAATCGTGCCCGTGGGTGGAACGAGATCCTGCAGCGCTTCGACAACGCGCATCGGGCTCAGGGCGTTCGTCACCATCACATGCACGAACTCGTCCGTGGAGACCTCGGCGACTGTCTCATCTGGATTGGTGTTGGTGATGCCGGAGTTGACGAACAGGACGTCGAATGCCCGTCCAGTCAGGCGGCTGCGCAGCGCTGCAATCTGATCTGGAAAATTGACGTCGATGGTTTCGATCTGAATGCGGCTGTCGGGTTTGGCGGCGAGGTCATGCAATTTGGTTCGGCTTTCGCCGCGGACGGTGCCAACCACGCTCCAGCCATATTTGAGATACTCCTCGGCCATGGCGTAGCCGAGGCCGCGCGAGGCGCCGATGATCAGAACGGTCTTGGTCGAGGTTGAATTCGGCATTGTGGGATTGCCTTCGCTAGTCGTGCGGGAGCGCGTTCGGCAAACTGCCGACGTCGCAGGCTGAGCCCGCATCGCCTGTCCGGTGCTCGTTGTTGTCAGCCGGATCATGCAGATCCGCACGGCATGGCGGAAGGCGCACCGGATGCATTGAATAGCTGCACAAGACGCCATGTGATGAGCTGGACTCGCGCGCCGCCATGCTAGGCTTCCTATATGGCCAATATCGACCTGAACCTTCTCATTGCCCTGGATGCGCTCCTGACGGAGGGCAGCGTGGCCGAGGCGGCCCGCAGGCTAGGGCTGAGCTCATCGGCAATGAGCCGCACGCTCGCGCGGCTGCGCGCCGCGACGGGTGATCCGCTGCTGGTACGGGCCGGGCGCAGTCTCGTGCCGACGCCGCACGCCACCAGTTTGCGCGAGCGCGTCCCGGCCTTGACGCAGGAGGTCCGTGCGCTGCTGCAGCCTGCCGCCAGAGACTTGGATCTCGCTGTCCTGGAGCGGGATTTTACGCTGCGCGCCAACGAGGCTTTCGTGCATGTCCTCGCTGCACGGCTTGTGGCGGCAGTCACGCAAGCGGCTCCAAGGGTGCGCCTGCGCTTTGCGCCAAAGCCAGACAAGGATGTGCGCCCATTGCGCGAGGGTTTAGTGGACCTGGAAATCGGCATCCTTGGCCAAACTGGCCCGGAAGTGCGGGTGCAGGCGCTGTTTACTGATCACTTTGTTGGTGCGGTTCGTCCGGGCCACCCGCTTCTGATGGGAGAAGTCACGGCCGAGCGCTTTGCGGCGTGCGGGCACGTGATCGTGTCCCATCTCGCGCATGCGGTCGATCCGGTGGATGAGGCGCTCCGTGCCCTTGGCCTTGCACGGGATGTCGTGGTGGTGGCGCCAAGCTTCCCGGCAGCGCTCGCGATTGCATGCGCCTCGGACCTCGTGGCGCATGTCACGGCATCCTGCCTCAGCGCCGAGCAGACGCATCAGGGCGCATCGCCCCGCATCGAAGCGCAAGGCTTCGAGCTGCCGGTGCATACGGCCGCATTTACGATATCTCAGATGTGGCATCCACGAATGGACGCTGATCCGGCGCATCGCTGGCTGCGCGGTCTGGTGCATGGCGTATGTCGTAAGAAGAACGGCGGCTCCTCATAGGATTGAGCTGCTGGGTCACGTTCCAAAGCGCAGGCTGCTCCGTCCGTTTTCCATAGGCTCGAGCCCGTTGCGCCTTTTGTCTGGTCGATAGTCCCGCATAGGGTTGCACAAGGCGAGCTCAGCCCTGGCGTCGCCACTCGCTTGCGAGCAGCGCGTAGAGCACATCGTCACGCCAGACCTCGCCGACGCGCAGATTGTCGCGCAACAGGCCTTCGCGGCTGAAGCCGAGTTTCTCGATCAGCGCGATCGAGGCGGTATTGTCGGGGTGGATGAAGGCCTGGAGGCGATGCAGGCCGAGTTCGGCAAAGCAGAAGTCGATCATCACTGATACGGCCTCCATGGCAAAGCCCTGCCGGTGGCGCGCCGGGTTGATGATATAGCCGATGCTCGCGCGCCTGCTGCGGATATGGCCGTCATGGTAATTGACCAGCCCGAGGCAGCGGTCATCGCCCGCCTCAGTCACCGCCCAGAAGCGATAATAGGATGGCGTGCAGTCGATGAAACTGCGCACGGCCCGCTCGGTTTCGATGGGCCTCGTATAGGCCGGCTGGTTCCAGAAGCGCATCGCCTCGGGGTCGGCGAAGCATTCATGCATCGCATCTGCGTCATCGGCGCGAAACTGGCGCAAGCGAAGGCGCGGGGTCGAGAGGACCGGGTGCGGTATGGATTGCTTTGCCATCGAGGCCTGCCAGGAGACGCAAACCCTGCCACCGAATGGTCGAGCCGGCCAGTCCCCGGCAATCATGGAATTCGCTTGCGGCCCAATTCGGTCCGTCGGGGGCGGTGGAGCAAACACGGCGCCACCGCCCCGTAGACTTGACTGGACCTGACTATTGCGGATCCCGGAGCCGAAGCTGAGATTCAGCTCCAGGCAGCTGTTTTCAGGCCGCGATCACGCCTTACTGCTTGAAGCCGATCAGCACGCCATCAGCGCCAAGAGAGAGCTGAAGCCCTTGCCGGCGCGCGGCCAGTCGCAGGGTCACTCCCTTGTCGTTCTGCAGCCAGACGCTGCCGCGTCCCCGATTGCCGACAGCCCAGCCTTCCTTCAGCTGGACATAGGCACCGGCGAGATCGGACCTGTTCTTGAGTCCGTAGACAGTTCCGGAGGCGACAGTGCGCGATGCGCCGATCGAACCCAGGCCGATGCCGCCGACCGTGATCGGATAAGAGCGGCCGTGGTAACGCAGCGTACCGCCGCCAACCTCGCCGGAGGCGACAAAGCCCGCCTGAACCTGCTCGATGCTAACGGTGCCGGTCGCCGGACCAAGTGAGCGCGACTGCGCCATGGCCGGCGAAGCCAGCATGAGAAAAGCTGCTAAGGAAACTGCCGTTTGCCTGATCGTCGTCATTGTTCTGCTCCTCGCGCCTGATTGGCGGTGTGACTGATCAACTCGCGAAACGCGATTTCGATCCCGACGGGAGCGGCGTGGGTCGAATCTCCGGCTCCGGGCAATGTCCTGATGTCTGCAGTTGGCAGTTCGCCGGTATCGGCAGATCGGCTGTCAGGCAAGTCATGACGCGCGCCGGCCGGTGGGCGGATAGGGCGCGAAGCTGACAGCAATCCGGCGGTGCGACGACATCTCTGCGCCACAAGCGGGGAGGGCCGGCAAGCGCCCGTTCCGGCTTTCGGGCCGGCTGGAGCGCGCGGCGGCTATGGCGTCGTCATCGATCGAGCGGGAAGATCGACCAGGCTTGCGCGGTGTCGCCGCTGGCGAGCCATGCAAATCGAGACGGCGGCGAAGTTCAGGTGGAGCGGGGCTCTCGTGGCGGCTGGTAGAACGTCCGAGACGGCAGCTATGTCGGTCGCGTTCTTGGAAAGATGGGAGTGGTATCGCTCGCGCCCCGCCGATCTGCGCGCTCTCGTCCTAGAGCATTTCCGCGTTTCTCTGAATCACGGAAATGCTCTACCTCCTTGTTTCAACGCATTTTCTTCACGCGAACCGGTGTCCACTTCGCTCGAAAATGCTCTAGCAACGATGTCGGAGGCATCGGTCGAGGCAGGCGAATACGTCGCCCGCGCGGGCGAGCCCAGCAGTCACTGGTACGGGCTGATCAGCGGCTATCTGCAGATGTAGGTCGTCACATCCGACGGCGACGAGACGACCTACATTGCCTGCGCGAAGGCTCGCTGCTCAAGCAAGAGAGGCTACTATAGGGCGGACGGCAGAACGGCTGAATTTCGCGCCGAAGAATCGGCGATTATTACAGGCTGGACGTCTGCGTGCGCGCTCCGGAATTCGCGATATCGGCCTTTAAAACCCTGCAAGCGGACTTCGCTAAGGTCGCTGACGGGCCAATGCGGAGCTGCCTCCTGCTCGCTTCTCCCTCACGCAGGCAATTCGTGCACGGTGATGGCGGGGCAGATCCTGCGAGCGATGCTGATCAGGTGGTGGTGATGAGTGGCCACGATAACCTGCCCGGTTTTGGCCATCTCGGCGAGAAGACGGCAGGCCTCCTCAGAGCGGAAATCGTCGAAGGTCTCGAGGATGTCGTCTGCGATGAACGGCAGCGAGGGACGGGTCTTGGCGAACTCGTGATAACCGGCGATGCGCAGCGCGAGGTAGAGCTGAGCCCGCGTGCCGGTCGACATGTCCGTGGCGAGTTTCGAGCCGCCCGCGGCCATGACGCCCAAGAGGATTTCCTTGTCGCCGCTGGGCTGGGTCTTGAGGCCGGAATAGGCGCCCTTGGTGATCGTCCGGAAGGCCTCCGAGGCGGATTGCAGCATCGAGGTACGGTGCGTCTCGCGATAAATCTGAAGCGCCTGGTGGGCAGCTGCGATGCCCAGTCTCCGGCGAGCGAAGGTGATGGCCTTCTCCTCGAGCTCGACAAGCAATGTCCGGCGCTCCTCATCGAGCCGCGCGACCGCATCATCGCCTCCGATCGCCGCGAGCGCGCGATCTGCCTGCATGTGCCGAGCGTGAAGTTCGTGAGCTTCGCGATCCTGGCCTTCGAGCCGCGCTGTGAGCGTGGCCGCCTCGGTTTCAAGCTGTGACTGATCGAGCTCGGCCAGGAGCGCTTCAGCGGCGTCCAGCGACTGGGATCGACAAGCTGCAGACACGCGCTCGCCCAGGAGTTTCAGCTGGCGCTCGAGGTCGGAGCGGCGGTTGGCCTGGTCGATCATGGCGCTGACCTCGAGCAGCGAACCGACGCCGAAGAAAGCGGTCAGGGTCGATGCTTCAGCCTCGTGCAGCGCCATCCCTTCCACAGCCTCACGCTGCACGATCTCGGCCTGGTCGAGGTCGGCTTGTTTGCTGCGGCGCTTTTGGTCGTTCAGGCGCGCGAGCTCAACTCGCCGGCGCAGGCCCGAGGCGAGTTCGAGAGGATCGTCGTCGTCTGCGAAGCCGAGCGTGCCGGCGATCGACTGCACTGTTTGGACGAACTGCTCCTGGTCTCGCTTCATGGCCTCGATGCGGTGGCTGAGACTTTCGCGTTCGACCTCCAGGGGCGGAATGTCCGCAAGCAGGGAAAGGATCTGATTGAGCTCGTCGGGTCCGGGCGGGGAGGGCACTTCACCGAGCCAGCAAGATCCAACGGCAGTTGTCCAATCCCGTTGCCATTCGTCATCGATGGCTTGCGCCTCGGCGAGATCTCGCTTGCGCGCGCCGAGCTCGGCCGCATGGGTTTCTACGGCCTTTGCCGCGTTGGCGAGATCGGAACGTTGCTTCTTCTGCTGATCGACGATTGCCTGCAGGCTAAGGAGAAGGCTGTCGAAGGCGGCGTCGGGCGACGCGATTCCAGCAAGCTTCAAGGCGGATGTCAGCCGCTCGATCTGGGCGGCGGCATCATCTTGAGCGGCCTGAAGATCGGCCGATGCCGATTTGAGGCCGGCATTGATGTCGAGAACCGACAGGCGACGCGACAGCCAGCGATCGAGTTCGCTCAAACGCATGTCGGCCGGCAGCCCGATCGCGGCGAGAGCGCCTGCCGTTTCGCGTTCCAGAACCACCTTCAGCTCGAGCGCCCGGCTGTGGAGATCCTCGACCCGCTTCAGCCTGGCGGAGGCTGTCGCCATCGCCTGCACGGCTTGCCGTAGCTCGGCAGCCTGGCTTGTCTGGCGAAGTTGCGCATCCGTGATCGCGTCATCCTGCCGCAACGCGCTCTCAAAGGCTTCGGCCGTGGCATGGTCCATGGCCTGGCGATGGCTGAGCCAGGCATCATCGCGCCTGGTCCGGGCCGTGAATACGGCGGCATCATCGACGAGCCCTGTTGCGGCTTTGATCGCGTCAATTTTCGCCGAGAGCTCGATTGCGGTGTTGGTCAGGCTTTCAATGTCAGAGCCATGCGTGGCCAGGGCCTGGCGGATCGTCTCAGCCCGGCCGCGCCAGTCTTCGATCTGATCTGCCGTCGGCACTCTGGCCGCGTTGAGCTGATCGATTTCGCCAGACCACGGGCCAAGCTGCGAGACCTGGTCTGCGAGCTTCTCTCTGAGGTCGACGACGATGCGGCGCGCCGATTTTTCGCGGGCGACATGGTCGCTCGCCCGCGCCTGATCGAGAACGAGCTGCAGCCTTGCTGCCGACGCCTCATCGGCCTTGGCCGGCCCGAACCCTTCGAGAACCTGCTTCGCCACGGCAGCCGCCTCGCTGGCGCGGATATGTTCTCTCCCCGCGGACTGCAGCCTTTCGCGGATCCCCGATCGCCGATCGATCAAGCCGCGGAATTTTCCGACAAGCGAGGCCGACAGCACCAGTTTCGAAGGGTCCGCATCCGGGCGATCGAGCCGTTCGGCGAGCTTCTTCAGGTTGCCGGTGATGACGGCGAGTTCGGATTGCCGCTTCGGGACGTCGAGTGCAGCGACGTAGCGCGCCTCGCCAGTATGCAGGGCGTCGATTGCGGGGCCGGCCGCGAGGATGGACGGCTCGACCTGAATGCCATCCCGCTCCCGGCGAATCCGCTCTACGCTGGCCGAGGCGATCTCGGATGCAGCCTTGAGGCGGCCATCGGCGGTGATGAGCTCCGGCAGGCGTTCGGTCCAGCCGGCTGGCGGCTGCGGCACGTCAGCCAGGTTCGACAGGTTCTGGCGAAGGGCCCTTATGGCGGCCAGATCAGGCAAGGCCGAGAGGTAGCGGTTGATCTCGTCCAGACGGAGCTTCGACTTGCCGCGCTCGGCCAGCGAAGTTTCGTACTTTGCCGCGGCGTCGTTCCTGTCCTGGACAAGTTGCGCATGGGTGGTGGCAAGGACGTTGATCTCGTCCTTCCTGGTTTTCAGCGCATCGAGCCTAGTCTTGAAGCTCGCGAGTTCGGTCGACCGGGCGCGTGCCTTGTGAAAGGCGTCAGTAGTCTCCTGCAGCCTGGTGAGGGTCGAGCCGAAGGCGGCCAGGCCGGCGCTGGCGGAGAAGAGCAATTGGCCGAGCTCACCCTGGCTGGCGAGGATGCTCTCACCGCCGAGGCGCAGCGTCTCCTCGTCAAGACAGAACATCATCCGATAGGCTTCGCGGTTGATGCCGGAGAGGCCTGCGGTCAGCACGCCCTCATCGATGGCCTGGCCACTCGCATCCCGGAGCCGAGCCCCCCGTTTGACGCGCACCACCTCTCGCGTTCCGCTGGGCAGGTCGAGAGCCGCGCCGAGCTGCATGGTGTCGTAGCCGTGCAGGAAGTCGTAGGGCGAGCGCTGACCGATGCCAAAGAACAGGTCGACGATGGCGGCCGTGAGCGTCGATTTGCCAGCCTCATTGCTGCCGACGATCAGGTGGAAGTCCGGCTTGCCGTCCTCGGGGCTGCCGAAGTCGAGCACATGGTCGGTGAAGCGGCCGAAACGCGTGAGATCGAGGCGCCGGATCCGCATCAGGCGCGCGGCTCGCGGTCGGCTTCATGCAGATGGGCGATGACGTCGAGCGCGCCATCACGGGTCAATTGCGCGACGGCCTTCTCGAAGCCGGCCTCATCCTCTCCAAAGATCCTGTGGAGCTCGCGAGGCAGTGCGCCTCGAAGCTCCGTGACGATCTCGCTGGCCTGAAGCCGGTAGGCATCGGATTTCAGGACGTCGCTGGAGATGAGCTGCGACAGCTCCGCGACGGCGCTGGCGCTGTCGATCGCTGTTCCCAGAGGTTCGGAGCATTCAGAGCTGATCTTTTCGATCCAGGTCTTGCCGATGATCGCGGCTTGTTGCTCGGCTTCGGCGAGCAGCATCTCGGTGTCCCGGCGCAAGCGCCAGGTGAGGGGTGTTGCGCCGGTGAGCTGGATACGGGCGATCAGATGATCAGATGCCGTGGCTTCGCACTCGGCCGCCAGTTTGCGACCGATCGCTCGCATGGCATCCGGCCAATCCTCGACGCCGGACAGGTCCACCATGACGCGCTCGAATTGAGCCGTGCTGGTGCGGTGCTCTTCGATCTGGATGGTGCCGTCATCGTTGACTGTGACGAGGCTGACCGATTTCGCGCCGCTCTCGTTGATGTCACGGCCCTGCGGGATGCCGGGCATGACGATGGCGGGCTTGTCGAGATGAACCTGGCGCTTGTGAACGTGGCCGAGCGCCCAATAGTCGAAACCGGCCGCGGCGAGGTCGGCGACGTTGCAGGGGGCATAGCGATCATGGCCTTCGGCGCCGGCGAGGCTGGTGTGCAGCAGCCCGATATTGATTGCGCCGTCGACCGGAGGCTTGAACTTCGGCAAGAGGCTCTCAAGGGCATGCGGCCGCGGGAAGCTGATCCCATGAATGACGACGTCCCGGCGGCCTGTTTGACTCGGCAGGGAAATCGCCCCGGCAGAGCCTTTGAAGAAGGTCACGCTGTCGGGAAAGACGAGCTCCGTCGTTATCCGGGACATGGCATCATGGTTGCCGCGGATGCCGAAGGTGCGGATGCCCGCTTCATGCAGCCGGCGGAGCTGTGCGGCGATGAAGCCGGCGGTCTTCATGGAGGTCTGGTCGCCGTCGTAGAGGTCGCCCGAAATCAGGAGGGCGTCGACCTTCTCGTCCAGGCAGAGATCGACGATTGCGACAAACGCTTTTCGCGTGGCGTTCGCGACCAGATCCGCGAGCTCGGGGTTTCGCAGCGCCAAAGACTTGAGCGGCGCATCGATATGCAGGTCCGCGCAGTGAACGAAGCGAAAGCTGAAAATGACGTTCGGGCTCCCATCCCATCAGGATTCTTGTCGATCGAGCATACGCCAAAGAAGCCCCTTGGGGAGGGACGGCCCCGCATTGTCAGCCGGTATCTCGCTCCCGGACCTGTGTTTTCAACCCGAATCTGGGGCACCAATCGATGAGGTTGAGGTCCTGCGGAATACGGGACTAGCCTGATGGTTCGGGATCGCCTGGGCTGTGCTGCATCTCTACGCTGCCAGGATAAGCTGAGCGCCAATCTTGATCGCGAATAAATACAAGCCTCTTGGGGGAGGCGTTGTGGCCAGTGGCCTCGCCGAGGTCGCGCTCGGGCGGCTAGGCCGCGTCGAGAATAGGATGGGCGCCATCCTGTTCGTGGCCAGCGACTCCAGCCGGACCGCTGAACCGCGCCACGACCGGACCCTGGCTTTGGAGCGGGACGGGAGGGTTGAAACCGGGAGCGCGACAGATCGCGGACCAACGGGTTTGGCCGTGCGCGTTCACACCCGCCATGGAGGATTTCCGTTCGGACCGCGCTTGCTGAGCGGCTGTCTCCAGTGGCGGCGAAAGCTTTCAGCCGCCTTTCGCATATTTCCAGAACCGGCCCTTGCCTTCGGCGATCCAGGCAAGTGCCTCGTCGATCCGCTTGTCGCGCGTGGCTTCGGTTTTCGCGTCGGCGATCCAGACAATGTACTCTTTCCGGAACGACGCCGACTTGCTCTCGAATATCGTCTTGACCGATGGGGAAGCCGCAAGGCGATCGACGAAAACGGACGGCGCGACGACGGTCTTGGCGGGCGCGGATGAGGTGCGGGGCGCGACCTTCGCGCCTTGCTCGTTGAGCACCATGGCCTCCCGGATCCAAGCGATAAGCTCGGCGTCGACAGGGAGATCGGCGAGACTCGTCAACTTCCCCATGAAGCGTTTGGACGACGGCAAATCGACGCTCGCCTTGAGCCGCGGGTCGCTCATCAGCGAGCTCTTCCAGAAGGAAAAAGCGCAATGCGACTTGTAGGCGGCAAAAATGCACATCATCTCGCCCCGGTAGTCGAAATGGGGGATTCCCCATTTCAAGGTTTCGACAACCTCCGGGCAGGTCGAGCGGACAACGCCGCGTAGATGCGCCAGGATCGGCTTGGCGAATGCTTCGACGCTTTCGGCATATGCGTCGACCTTGGGTTCTGGACCAGGCATCCTGACGTCGCCTCTTGATCGAATGATCTATGGGTGGTTTCGAGAATCGAGCGCGCCCTGCTCGCGCGTCTTCGTTGAGGATCGGTGCGCCGGGCCAGAGACCCCGCCTTGCATTGGCGCTTTCGTCCAAATCGATGGAGCCCGGCCGCCTCGGCGCGCGTGGCCGCTATTGCATGGCGGAGGGGTCCATCCACAGAACCTCCCAAACGTTCCCGTCCGGGTCCTCGATGTGGCGGTTGAACATGAAACCGAGGTCCTGAGCTGGATTCGGATCGGCGCGGCCGCCCGCCGCCACGCCTTTTTCGATCGTGGCGTCCACCTCGGCCCTGCTGTCAGCGGTGAGCGCGATGAGCATCTGGCTCTCGCGCCTGGGGTCCCCGATCGGCCGCGCGGTGAACTGTCGGTAGTGCTCGTGGGTCAGCAGCATGACCCCGATCGAGTCCGAGAACATCACGGAGCTGGCCTTGTCGTTCGAGAACTGCGGATTCAACCTGCCCCCGATCGCAAGATAGAAGCGTGTCGCCGCCGGCAGGTCGCGCACTGGCAGATTGACGAAAATCATCCTAACCATCTGTCTGGCCCGTTCCTCAGGTGCAGTACTAGTCGGTCTAGTACTGTAACCTTGCCTATCACGCGCGGAACGGAACCGTCTAGTACCGAACTGGGGATGGCATGAAGGTTGATGGCGAAACCCGCTCGGCGCGCAAGGAGCGTGAGATCATCCACGCGGCCACCGTGGCGTTCGTGAGCCAGGGCTATGATGGAACGAGCATGGAGGAGATCGCCACCAAGGCCGCCGTCTCCAAACAGACGGTCTACAAGCATTTCGTCGACAAGGAGACGCTCTTTGGCGAGGTCATTCGTGCGTCGGCCGCTCAGGCTACCGAGGCCTTCGATGCGGTCGCCGCGTTGCTGACCGAGGCGGAATTCATGACGGGGGGACTGCAGAAGGTCGCCCGACGCTTCATGTCGATGCTGATGGACGACGAGCGGTTGAAGTTGCGACGCCTCATCATTGCCAACGCCGATCGAATGCCTCAGCTCGGCCGCGACTGGTATGAAAAAGGCTTCGAGCGCATGCTCGCCTCGATGGCGACCTGCTTCCAGCAGCTGACAGACCGGCAGCTTCTTCGGACACCCGACGCGTATTTGGCCGCGAGCCATTTCTTTGGAATGTTGCTCTGGATTCCGATGAACGAGGCGATGTTCACGGGTAATACGAAGCCGCGCTCCCAAGCCGAGCTTGAACGCCATGCAGACGCGACGGTCGAAACATTCCTCATTGCCTATGGCGAGCCGGCGAAGCCTTCGACGTAATCAGCCCGCCCCTAAGCAGATTCTCCCCGTGCTGGAGACGAGCCAGCACGGGCCGATGCGACACGGGGAGAGGCCAGTTCTGGGGCGGAGACCCAAATGTCTGCTTATGTGAAGGGTCTGGGATGCCGGCCCTTGCGCGCGAGTTTGGACCGGGCTGAGGGCCGGCGTCCGAAAGCCGCCAGGGGAGGAAGCCGTGGCTCGAGGCCGTGCTATGGGGATTTCGCCGCGCGGTGAGGTTGGTGGCGTCGTGGGAGGGGTGCGTGGGCAGTGATGCTGAGACCGCGATGAGGGCCGCCCCCGACCACGGCCGGTCGGGAGCGGGTTGTAAGGCGGAAGGTGCAATCCCAAGGGGATCAGGGCGTGTTGCCCCGCACCTGCATATGCGTGACCGTGACGCCGCCTTCCGCGAGTTCGGGCAGGCGCGCGAACCAGGCCTGGACGTGCGGTGTCGCATTATGCGCCTTGAAATCCGCCTCACTGGCGAAGATTTCGTAGAAGACGAAATGCCCAGGCGTGGTGCGGTCCTCGTGCAGGAAGTAGACGAGATTGCGGGGCTCGTTTCGAACCTGCGCCACCAGCGGAAGCGTCGCCTCGCGCAGCAGCCCTTCCATGCCGGGCTTTGCGCGAACCTCGGCGACGACCGCATAGGCCCCGTCAGGAATGTCGTCGTAGCGGACGACTGCCTGGGCCGCGCCAGTGTCTTGTGCCGCACGTCCGACAAGTGCCGGCGCGGTGACAGCCATCGCCGCGATCGCGATCGCGGCACCATATTTTGTCGATGAGTTGGTCATGTCAGGTTCTCGCCCTCAGATCTGCCGGCGGGCCTGGCGCGCCCGGTCGAAAAGCTGCTTGACCGGCCCGAGTGCCTGCACGAATTCGAGCTGCTCGCCCTCGGGGCCTTTGCAGTAGATCAGCCGCCAGCCGTTGGACTGGCCTTCCGTGATGCCGTTGCTGTTGGCCTCGAGCGGCGCAGCGAGGCGTTCAGGCTCGCTGCGGACCGTGATAACCCGGTTCGCCTTGACCTGCGACATGCCGCGCCGAGCGGCCTCGGCTTCGAGATCGGCGATGAAGTGGTTGAAATCGACATCATCGCCGAGATGGAAGCAGATGTGCATCATGCGCGGGAAGGCCGGACTCATATGATCGAGCGGCTCGGCGAATGCGGCGCCACTGCCCGCCGGTTCGCTGGCGTCGCGATACTGCAGAAGCTCGATCACGACATTGTCGAACTGGATGAAGCGCACATCCAGACGCTGCGCACCACTGCGAAGGTCGGGAACCCCTATCACGCGCGGATTGACGCGGCGGGTGCGGGCCTCGATCTCCTGATCCGTCAGCAGCGTATTGTGGATGCGCTCGCCGTAGAAATCGCCATCGCGTAGCACTTCGGTGCCACCCAGGACCTCCGTGTAGAAGGCATGGGCCCGGTCCATGTTCTGCACTGTCAGACCGAAGTGCTGCACGCCTTGAAGACGTGAACCCAGCGATCCGGATCCAGACGATGCCGGCTGCGCGCTCGCCTGAGCAACGACGCCGAAGGCGCCGGCGAGCGCCGCAGCGCTGGCGCCCTGAAGGACGGAACGGCGGAGAACCGCGTCCTGATGGTTTGAATGGTTGGTCATGTCAGAATTCCTTTCTGTTCGAGTCATGGAGCATCGACCTCCGAGGCAGCCCTGCTCTCGCAGGCGCTGATCGCTCGAAGTCATCATCATCACCATCGATGTGATGACGTATCACATACAGCCGATTGACCACGTGTCAAGCAGAATGTTATTGGCTATCACATGAGCAAATCACTGACCGAAAAGCCCGGCAAGCGCGACGCCTATCACCACGGGGATCTGCGCCGGACTCTGTTGGAGGCGGCGCGGACCGAAATCGCCGCGAACGGTACCCAGAGCCTCTCGCTTGCCTCGCTTGCACGCCGCGCTGGCGTGGCGCAGTCGGCGCCTTATCGACACTTCAGCGACCGCGACGAGCTTCTGGTCGCAGTGGCCACGCTGGGCTTCGAGGCGTTCACGGCCGCGCTGGTGGCCGCGGCAGAGGCTGGTACCGAAGCCGGAGCCGTCAAGCGGATGTACGCTGCCTATCTCCAGTTCGGGGAGGAGAATGGTCAGCTCTATCGCCTGATGTTCGCCTCCGGCCTGGTTGCCGGCGCGCCCGAGGGCAGCGCGCTATTGAAGGCCGCTTTGGCGAGCTTTCAACCGCTCCTCGATCGCGTTTCAGAGGCCTCGCCAAAGCGCGCCCGTGCTGCCGCCAATGCAATCTGGGCTCAGTTGCACGGGTTTGTCATGTTGAAGGCCGACGGCCTTCTCACCGAGCCGGCCGATCAATTGCTGAGCGGTATGATAATCTAGCCCGCACTGTGTGAATCGAGCGGGAAGATCGGCCGGCGGGCGCGGCGATAGGGCAGTTTGGTCAGGTCCGGCGTGCACAGCGCGCCGCTGTCGCAGACGATGACCTTGCCGGCGATCGGCTCGAAGGCGGCCCGGAAATGCTGCATCGACTTCAGCGCCACCACGCGCTTGGCGGCGGGGTCGATGCCGAAGGCGCGAAATTGCTGCAGGTCGTTCATCTGCGCCCGGATCGTGGTGACCAGGATCTCGATATCGCCGACGCGCAGCACGGCGCAGGGCCCCCAGCTCGCATGGAGGCCGCCGAGCATCGGGCCGTCGCCGACATAGTCGCCCGCGCTCAGGCTGACGAGCGTGCCGGTGAGGGCAAGCGGCCCGCCGCCAATCGCGGGATCGACCTTGCCGCCGAGCCTGACCGAGACCGTCGCGCCCGGCTGCGCCTTGTGCAGTTCGGCTGCGGCTTCCGGATCGACGATCGGGCCGAAGCACGCGTCCTTCAGATCGGCCTCGATCATGGCCTGCAACAGCCCGGTCGCGTCGCCATAGCCGCCGCCGCCGGGATTGTCGGCGTAATCGGCGATGATCAGCGGGCCCGATGTCGCGACATAGGCGGTAGCCTCCGCGACGGCGTCCGCCACCGTGAGAAAAGGCGTCACCATCTCGAAGCGGCGCTGCCACATGTCGTCGACCAGCGCCTCGGCGAAGCCGCGATGGCGCGCGAGATCGCCCTCGCAGGTGACGAGCACGGTCGGGCCGACCTCGGCGATATCGGCATTGCCGAAGCCGCCATTGACGCTGACGGCGAAGACGCCCGGCTCCTGCTCATAGGCCTTCGCCTTGGCGATGCGCGCGACCATCGGGCCGATATCGGTGCGCCCGCCATTGACCTCCTCCAGCATCGGCCGTTCCGCGCGCAGCGTCACCGGCCTGATCCCGCCCGCCATGGTGCGCTGCAGGATGCCGGCTGCCAGCCGCCCGGTCTCGCGGACATCGACATGGGGATATGTCTTGTAGGAGACGACGATCTCGGCGAGCTCCGTCATCGCCCGGGTGACATTGGCATGGGGGTCGAGCGTGACGCCGATCGGCACTTTTGGGCCGAGCACGGCGCGCAGCCGCTTGAGCAGTTCGCCTTCGCCATCCTCGCAGAACTCTGTCACCATCGCGCCGTGCAGGCCCAGCAGCACGCCGTCGATCGCCCCGGCATGGGCCTTGGCCGCCTCAAGGATGACATTGGCGATGCGGTCGAAGGCGTCGCGCGTCACGGGGCCGGAGGGCTGGGCGGCGGCGCTGATCGCATGGATCACCCGCCAGCCTGCCGGGCGCCCGATATCGAGGAAGCCGGCGATCGGCGTATTGGCCTCGCCGCGCTCGGCGATGGCGGCGTCGCCCAGCCTGATGCCGCGATCCCTGAAGGCGGCGTAATCGGCCGGGCAGCGGCTGAAGGTGTTGCTCTCATGCGAGAACTCGGCGGTCAGCACGGTAAAGCTCATGGCGTTCCCTAAGGTCTCTCTTGTTTGTCTTGGATGCGGTTCTTGCGGAGTGGTGCGGCGCGTCAGCCGTCGCGCAGCGACGCGCGGATATCGAGCGCCTCGATCAGCGCGTCCCCGAACAGGTTGATGGCGATCACGGTGGTGGCGATGACGAGGCCGGGAAAGATGATGATCCAGGGCGCGATGAAGATCTGCGCCGTGCCGGAGCTCATCATCGCCCCCCAGCTCGGGACTGGCGGCTGGGCGCCGAGCCCGAAGAAGCCCAGCGTCGCCTCGAGCACGATGGCGTCGCCCGTCGCCAGCATGCCGGCGACGATGACCGGGGTCATCGCATTGGGCAGGAGATGGCGGAAGAGTACGCGGCCGGGATGGGCGCCGGCCGCCACCGCCGCATCGACGAAGAGCTCACCCTTGAGCGACATCACCTGCGCGCGCGTCAATCGGGTGAACTGGGCGAGATAGGCGATCGCGATGGCGATCGCGGTGGAATGCAGCCCCGGCCCCAGGATCGCGATCAGGATCAGCGCCAGCAGGATCTCGGGGAAGGACCAGGTCAGGTCGACGATGACGGTCACGGCCCGGTCGAACAGGCCGCCGAAATAGCCGGCGGCGGCGCCAAGCGTCGCTCCCGCAACCACCGACAGCGCGATCGAGAGCACGCTGACGCTGAGCGAGGTGCGCGCACCCTGGATGATGCGCGAGAGCAGGTCGCGCCCGAATTCGTCAGTGCCGAGCCAATGCGCCGGGGAGGGCGGCGTATTGGCGATCGAGAGCTGCTGGGCCGCATAGTCGTAAGGCGCGATCCAGGGCGCGAAGATCGCGCAGAAGACGAGCGCGATCAGGAACAGCGCGCAGATGGCGCCGCGCGGCGAGCGGGCGAGGCGGGCGGGCAGCGAGCGACGGCTCATCTTGTCGCCCTCATCTTGCACCCATGGCTTCGCGCAGGCGCGGATCGAGCGCCGCCTGGGCGAGGTCGCCAAGCAGCGTGCCGAGCATCACCGCGATGGCGAGCATCAGCAGGCAGCCCTGCACCAGCGGATAGTCGCGCTGGCCGAGCGCGGTGATCAGCAGCGAGCCGAGGCCCGGCCGGGCGAAGACATATTCGACGGTGACGGCGCCGCCGAGGATCCAGCCGATACGCAGGCCCAGGATCGTCATCACCGGCAGCATCGCCTGCTGAAGCACGTGGCGCAGCTGGATACGCCAGAAGGGCAGGCCCTTGGCCTGGAGCACGCGCACGAAATCGCGGCCGGCGATCTCGATCATCGCGGCGCGGGTGACGCGGGCGATCAGCGCCGTGCCGCCGATGCCGATGGTCAGCGCCGGCAGGACCAGCGCGTCCCAGCTGCGCGCACCGGAAACCGGGAACCATTCGAACTGCACGGCAAACATCAGGATCATCAGCAGCGCCAGCCAGAAGCTCGGCAGCGTCGAGCCGAGCAGGATGAAGCCCATCACCGCCCGATCGAATAGGCTGTCGCGGAAGGAGGCGGCGAGCACGCCGGTGACGATCCCCACCGTGGTGGAGAAGATCAGCGCCGCGCCGCCGAGCGCCAGGCTGTGCGGCATGTTCTCCGCGATCAGCCGCGCGACCGGCTGGCGCATCACGATGGCGTCGCCGAGATCGCCCGTGACGACCTTGGCGAGCCAGCGCCCGTACTGCACGAGCAGCGGCTGGTCGAGGCCGTAGCGGGCGATCATCTGCGCCCGCTGCTCGGGCGAGGAGCCGACCTGGATCAGATGCTCCAGCGGATCGCCCGGCACGAGATGGATGATCATGAAGATCACCAGCGAGACGGCGAGGAACACCGGCACCAGCATGGCGAGCCGCCGGATCGCGAAAAGCAGCAAGGCTCTCTCCCCTGTGCGGCCGGGACCGGGTTCAGTTCGCTTGGGCTCAGTTCACTTGGGCCGGATTCAATTCGCCGGGGCGATATCGAGCATGGTCGGCCCGTAGAGCCCGGTGCCGCGGATCACCTGCGGCAGGGCGATGCGCTTGCCATAGGCCAGGCTCTGCGCCGGCTGGTAGATCGGCGCGAACGGGTACTGCGACAGCACATATTCATGATAGCGGGTGAAGTTCGCGACGCGCTCATCCCAGGTCTTGGACTTGTTCATCGCGATGTCGTTCAGCCGCTCCGCCTCCGGGTCGTTGAACATCGAGACATTGGGGTAGCCGGCGCGCTTGGCCGCGAAGAACCAGTCGACGATGTCGGCATTGGTCCACTGATAGGCGCGGATCGCGAGCTGATGCTCGGTCTTCTTGCGGTACTGCGCATTGATCGAGCCGGCATCGATGATGCTGATATCGGCCTGCATGCCGACAGCCTTGAGCTGGGCCTGGACGATCTCGACAAGGCGCTTGAACTCGGTGCCGTTCTGGGTCCAGAGCTTGACCTCGAGGCGCTTGCCGTCCTTGACTCGGATGCCGTCGGGGCCCGCCTTCCAGCCGGCTTCGTCGAACAGCTTCTTCGAGCGTTCGGGATCGTAGGAGATCTTGTATTTCGGCTCGACCTGCGACTCCTTCAGCGAGGAGATCAGGAAGGTGTCTGCCGCTGCGCCATTGCCGCCATAGAGGCTGGTCAGGATCTCCTTCTGGTTGACGGCGAAGGCGGTCGCCTCGCGCAGCTTGACGTCGGTGAACGGCTCGACGCTGGTGTTGATCGGCATATAGACCAGCTCATTGCCGGGAAGGGTGACGAGCTTCACCGCCTTGTCGGCCTGGATGCGCGGCAGGAAGTCGGTGGGGACATTGACCAGCATGTCGGCGCCGCCGGTCTTCAATTCGAGATAGGCGGTCGATTCCTCGGCGATTTCGCGGAAGGTCAGCTTCTTGAACTTGGCCGGGCCCCGATTGGCAGAGAGGTCGGAGGCCCAGGCATAGTCGTCATTGCGGACGAGCACGGTCTGCTGGCCGACGCTGAACTGCTGCATCTTGTAGGGGCCAGTGCCGATGGCCTCGGTCACGCCGAACTTGTCGCCGAGCGCCGTGTAGGATTTGGGCTCGGGAATGCACATGAAGGATGTGGCGAGGTTGAACAGCAGGTTCGGATCGGGGTGCTTCATGTGGAAGCGCACCGTCAGATCGTCGACGACCTCGACACGCTCGATCGCCTCCACGGTGAAGGCGTTCTCGGTGCCCTTGAATTGCGGCACCCACCATTCGATCGTCCGGGCGTTGAACGGCTCGCCATTGTGGAACTTGACGCCGGGCTTGAGCTTGAAGGTCCATTGCATGCCGTCGGGGCTGGCTTCCCAGGAGGAGGCGAGCTGGCCATGGAAGCTCTGGTCGGCGTCCTGCACGACGAGACGATCGAAGATCAGCGTCGTCGCCGTATTGAGCTTGGTCGCCTTGGTCGGGTTGTAGGTCGGTGCGCCGACGAGGCGCGCGGTCATCACGAAGGTCGCCTCCTGCGCCTGCGCGGTGGCTGCGGCCAATCCTGTGAGGCTCAAGCCCGCGAGGCCCAAGGCCAGCAGGCTGCGTGTCATCATCGTCTTCATCCCGGTTCCCCTTTTTGTCGTGAGATGCTGCGCAGGCATGGAAGGCTTGGAAGATCGAAGGCTTGGAAGATCGAAGGCTTGGCTGGCGCTGCCCGTCAGTCGAGCGGGCCGGAATTGTCGCCGACATGGCCGGTGAAGCGGCCATAGAGTTCCGCCATCCGGTTCAGCCTCTGCTCGACCTGCGGGCCGAGCTCGACGAAGACGGCGTTGATCAGGAGGTTGCTCAGGCTCGCCATCTGGGCGGTCGAGTCCCAGAACAGGTTGAACTCGGTCGAGACGACCAGCATCTCGTCGACCAGCCCGCGCCCCCAGTCGCAGAAGGAATCGGTGACGAGCGTGGTGGCGATGCCGGCAGCCTTGGCTTCCCGCGCCAGCACTTTTGCCATGCGCGAATAGCGCCGCGCCTCGAAGATCACCAGGCAGCGCCCGGGCTCGTCCGGGAGCAGGAGCTCGGAGAAATTGCCGGCGGCGAGGTCGACCAGATGCACGCCGTCGCGCAGATACTGGAGCTGGTTGGCGAGATATTGCGCCAGCCCGCGCTCGGTCTGGAAGCCGGTGATGTAGACTGTAGGCGCGCTGGCGAGCCGGCGGGCCACGCGCTTCCAATCCTCGCTCTGGGCAAGCTCGTAGAGCCTGACGAGGCCGGCGATCTCGAGCTCGAGGCTGCGCGCGAGCTGGTCGTCCCCGGCGCGGCTGCGCTGCTGGAAATCGCGCAGCCGGTCGCTGATCAGCCAGGGGCTGTCGCCGATCTCATCGGCGAGGCTCGCCTTGAGATCCTTCAGGCTCCTGTAGCCGAGCGTCCGGCAGAAGCGCCCGACCGTCGGCTCGCTGAGCGAAACCTTTTCGGCCAGGCTCGCCGCCGTCTCGAAGGGCAGGCTCGACATCCGCGCCAGCATGTAGCTCGCCAGCGCCTTGTCGGCGCGGGAGCCCCCAGCGAGGCAGGCCTGCAATCTCTGGCGGAGTGTCTGCGACATCGGAAATCCCGGCGATGTCGCAATCAAGAAATTTTTCTATCACACTGTCAAAGGATTTTTATTTTCTTGCAAATCATGGCGGTTTGAGGCTCGTCTGGGGCAATGCCACAGGAAGCAATGCCCCAAGCCGCGCGCGCCCCAAGCCGCTGCTCAGTGTCGGGCCATAGGGAGACGGCTCTGTCCGGCGCGATGACGACTGCAACAGAACAGGCGCAAACAGGACAGGCCGGAATACGGCAGGCGCAGACACGACAGGCTGACGTGATCGTGCTCGGGGCCGGCATCATCGGCGTCAGCGCAGCCCTGCATCTGCAGGAGCGCGGGCGCAGCGTCCTGCTGGTCGATCGCGGCGAACCGGGAGGGCAAACCAGCCATGGCAATGCCGGGCTGATCGAGCGCTCCTCCGTCGTGCCCTATGCCTTCCCGCGCGATCTCGCGACGCTTGCAGCCTTCGCCTCGAACCGCTCCATCGCCGTGCGCTACCGGCCGGCGACGCTCTTGCGGATGGCGCCGTGGCTCGCGCGCTACTGGTGGAATTCGGCGCCCGACCGGCTCGAGCGGCAGGGGCGCGCCGTCCTGCCGCTGATCGAACGCTGCATCGACGAGCACCGGCGCTGGACGGCAGCCGCCGGCACGCAGGCGTTGATGCGCGGTGAGGGCTGGATCGAGCTCTACCGCAGCCCGCGCGCGCTCGAGCAGGCGGTTTCCGCCGCGGCGGGCTTGCACGGCTACGGGCTCACCTATGACGTGCTGGACCTTGAGACCTTGCGCGCCCTGGAGCCCGCTTTGCTGCCCGGCGCTGCGACCGGCGCCTTGCATTGGCGCGACCCCGTCACCGTCAGCGATCCCGGCGCGGTGACGCGCGCCTATGCCGGGTTGTTCGCCGCGCGCGGCGGCACGCTGGTGCAGGCGGACGCGCTGGCCTTGCATCAGGAGGGTGCGCAATGGCGCCTGCCGACCGAGGCCGGAGACTGGCGGGCGCCCGAGGTCGTCGTCGCGCTCGGGCCCTGGTCGGGCGATCTCTATGAGCGCTTCGGCTATCGCTTCCCGCTCGCCTTCAAGCGCGGCTACCACATGCATTACGCCGCCGTGAATGAGGCTGTGCCGCAGCACCCGCTCTGCGATGCCCAGGCGGGTTTCGTGCTGAGCGCGATGCAGCGTGGCATTCGCCTGACCACTGGCATCGAGCTCGCCGGCCGCGACGAGCCCTCGGATAGCTGGCAGCTCGACCAGGCGGAGACGATCGCGCGGCGCATCATGCCGCTGGGCCAGCGCTTGGATGCGCAGCCCTGGCGCGGCGCGCGGCCCTGCCTGCCCGACATGCTGCCGGTCATCGGCCAGGCTTCCCGGCATCGCGGCCTCTGGTTCGCCTTCGGCCACGCCCATCACGGCTTCACCCTGGGCCCAGCCACCGGGCGGCTCCTGGCGGAAGCGATGACCGGGATGCCGGCCTTCTGCGACCTCAAGCCCTTCGCGGCCGATCGCTTCTAGGTGAGGGCTGGCCTAGGCGAGGATCGGACGGACGGGGACAGCGGGGGCGATCAGCAAGCGGCGAGCGCGACCACGCCCGCCGTCATGGCGGGACTTGAGTGCTGACCTGCTCACCGGGCGGTGACGAAGCGTGCCACCTCTTCATCGCTGATCGGTGTCAAAGGCAGATCGAAGGCCTCGCGCAGGCGCATGACAAGCGATTGTGCCCATAGCGCATTCCAGACAAGGCCGCCGTGATGATCCGCCAGCTCCGCATGAGTGGGCTCGTCCCCGACGGTGTTGGTGACGCGCAGCTTTCCGCCGATGGTGACGGTCTTGAATGCCGGAGTGCCGTCGGGGCCGCGTCTGCCCCAAAGGCCCTCAAGCCAGGCTCCGAGGTCGAAGAAGGCGATGCGCGCGTCGGTACTGGCCAGCTCACGCAGCTGGGCGTTGAAGTCGTCGAAGGCGGTTTGAATGTTGGCGATGGCCGCAGTGGAATGACGTTTGTCGATCGTCGGGTCATTCACCTCATTATCCGTGCCGACCAACAGGATGCGGGTCTTGGGATGAGCGGCAAGGATCAAGCGTATGGCAGCCGCGATCTGTTCCACGCAATACGCCGCCGCAGCAAGGACCTCAGGCGCCTTGGGATCGCGCGCCTGGTCATCGATCACTGCCGACGAGTCATTATTGCCGATCCGGATGACGACGATGCCGTTGCGCCAGCGCCCAGGGTCATGGTCCATCAGCTCCACCAGTCGCGGCGCCTGAGGATAACGCTGTAGCGGACTACCCATCAGATTCCTGCAAGTTGCGCCAGAATTCGCGAAATTATAAAGGTAATCCTCCTTTCTTGGCGTCCGACCGGCATGCCGCCCGATCAGATCGCGCAGCCAGGCCATTTGACTAGGCTGCCCCCACTGTACCCAGGGTCCGGGATTGAGCTCATTGCCACGCAGGCGCGCCAGCACTTCGATCCACTGGAAGGTACGGGCGTGAAACGCACCGCCGCGGCTGGCGGAACCCGGCGGGAAGCTCAGGCTATCCTGATAGGAATGGCTGCTGGAATCACCCAGCACCGCCAGTGCAATCCTGGCCGGCGGCGAAGTGTCGGCTGGGGTGCCGCTGTCCCACGCGACCAGGACGGCTAAACCCAAAGCAGCGAGTCCGGTCAACGCGCCAAGCGCGTTCCTCAACCAGAGGCGAGCCAGGGCGGCTTTCATCGGCGTGAGCGCTCCCAGGTTCCTCGATTTTGCACGGAGTGTCTCCGAACTTCCTTATGCGCCACGTTGCAGCTCGGCATCGAACTCATGCGGCTCGACCTCTCTCATATAGGTGCGGTGATCGTCGGCTTCTCCCAGGTGAAGGGACCGGCTGGAGCGCCAAGCGCCCGGCCGGCCCCACTGTCGAGGTCGTCAGACCATACATTTGATCTCGGTATAGACTCCGTCGGTCTTCAGCCGGATCGTAACATCCTTGCTGCCGCGATTGCGCCAGAACCAGCCATGAGTGTCATCGCCTTCGGCGGCCCGCACGCCTTCGTCACCAGCCACGCTGCGGCCGGCCTCGTCGCTCTTCTCCTTGCCGCCGTCCGCAGGCGACCGCTTTGACAGCATCCTATCCAGGGGGATACGATCAAGCGATGTCAGAACCACATGTCCACGCCAGCCATCCCGACATAGCCAGGCGCCCGAGGCGGGCAGAAGGACAGCTGCGCAAGGTCATCGAGATGACCGAAGCGGGGCGCAACTGCCTCGACATCGCCCAGCAGTTGCAGGCGGTCGAAAGCGCCGTCGCTGGCGCCAAGAGGACGCCGGTCCAGGACCATCTTGACCACTGCCTCGAGCATGCCGTCGGCGCGATGTCGCGTGATCAGCGCCAGTCGATCGATGCGTTCAAGGCCATCACCAAATACCTCTGACCCCGCAGCATTCCCGACTCGATATCAGGCAAGATTGATCTCATGCTCGCCGTTCTCGCCAACCGCACCTATGGCCGCCTGTTCCTGGCACAGATCATTGCGCTGCTCGGTACCGGGCTGCTGACGGTCGCGCTCGGGCTGCTCGCCTTCAACCTCGCCGGCGACAAGGCGGGCACGGTTCTGGGCACCGCATTGGCGATCAAGATGGTCGCCTATGTCACCGTCGCGCCGGTCGTGGGGGCTTTTGCGGCACAGCTGCCGCGCAAGGCCTTCCTGATCGCGATGGACCTGGTCCGGGCGGCAATCGCCCTGCTGCTGCCCTTCATCACCGAGATCTGGCAGATCTACGTCCTGATCTTCCTGTTGCAGTCGGCTTCGGCCGCCTTCACGCCGACCTTCCAGGCGACCATCCCCGACGTGCTGCCCAACGAGAACGACTACACCAAGGCGCTCTCCCTCTCCCGGCTGTCCTATGATCTGGAGAGCCTGACCAGTCCGATGCTGGCTGCTGCGCTGCTGACGCTGATCAACTATCATTGGCTGTTCTCAGGCACGGTCGTGGGGTTCCTCGCCTCGGCTGCGCTCGTGCTCTCGGTGACGCTGCCGGTCTCGCCGGCGACGGCGCGGACGGGCGGCATCTACGATAAGACCACGCGGGGCATGCGGATCTATCTGGCCACGCCGCGTCTGCGTGGCCTGCTCGCGCTCAACATGGCGGCGGCCACCGGCGGCGCGATGGTGATCGTCAACACGGTCGTGTTCGTGAAGGGCCGCCTCGGGCTCGGCGACGGCCAGGTCGCGCTCGCGCTGGCCTGCTTCGGCGGCGGTTCGATGATCGCTGCGCTGGCCCTGCCACGCCTGCTGGAGAAGCTTGCCGATCGACGGGTCATGTTCACGGCTGCGATCTATCTCGGCTGCGTACTGCTGATCGCGGCCGCATTCCTGTTCGCGGTCGACGGCATCGCCGTCTCGACCGCGACGACAGTTGCGAGCGCCGGCCTCTGGCCGGGGTTGCTGGCGACATGGCTCTTGCTTGGCCTGGGTTATTCGGCCGTCCAGACGCCCTCCGGCAGGCTGCTCCGCCGCTCCGCCCACGCCGCCGATCGTCCGGCCGTCTTCGCCGCCCAGTTCGCATTATCCCATGCCTGCTGGCTGATCACCTACCCACTGGCTGGATGGCTCGGTGCGGCACTGCCCGTCTCCCTGACCTTCGGCCTCTTCGCGCTGCTCACGCTGGCGTCGGTCGTCGTCGCCAGGCGTGTCTGGCCGTCCGATGAGATCGGCGACATCGCTCACAGTCATGACGACCTGCCCGCCGATCATCCCCACCTCGCCGGCATCGACGACAACGGCCACGCGCACGCCTTCGTCATCGACGATCTCCACCAGGAGTGGCCCGAGCGGACGGGCTGAACGTGGACGCGACCGTTGTCATGGACAGGGCGATAGGATCGCAGTGAGGCTTCCCTTCACCAGACCCGAAGGGCTCGCTCCGTCCTGTCGGCAAGTTGCGTGACGATATAGGCGATCACCATATAGATCACGACGGCGATCAAGAAGGCTTCGAGGTAGTAGAAATTCAATGCAGCCGTTAATTGCGATTGCGCAAATATATCGACGACTTCGATTGCGAAGCCAAGAGACAGTGCCTTCATGATGACCATGATCGAGCTGGCAAGGTCCGGAATTGCCGAGACAACGATTTGCGGGAACAGGATTCTCCGGAACAATTGGCTGTTTTTGTAGCCTAACGAATGCGCCGCGTCTGACTGGCCTGTGTCAAAGGAGTTCAGGGCTCCCTTGACGATCTCCGCCTGGAACGCAGCCATGCAGGCGATCAGGGAAACGACGAGGATGACCCAGTTGGATGTTGCATGGCCGTTGAGCGTCACCCCGACCAGTGAACCAAGGAACTGAATGACTGCGGGAAGACTATAATAGACGAGAAAGATCACGATGACCTTTGGGACGCCCTTGAAGATGACCTTGTAGGTCACGACGAATTCCCGCAGGACCGGTATCCGTCGATGCTCAACGAGCGCAAACAGGCCGCCTATGATCGTCGAGACGACGAAGACGATCAGCGCCATGGCGAGTGTGACAGGCACGGCGCCCATGATATCCCGGAAATCGGGAAGCAGAACATCCATATCAAACATAGTCTGATCGACCTTTCTGTCAGGCGCTCGCCATGAGCGTGGTCTTGATCGGCGCTGCGTTCGGTACGTACATCGAGGAGCGACGCTCGAAGAAGCGTACGGCGAGCCACACAATCAGGCACATTGCCGAATAGATAACTGCAAGAACAAGGTAGGTTTGAAATTGATATTGATTATAATCTCGCTCCATAATCAAATGTGCGGTCGCCATAACGTCAGCCGCGCCTATGTACATGACCAGGGCGACGTTATGGATCATATATATTAGTGAGTTTCCGTATCCAGGCAGTGCGATGTGAATCGTTTGCGGGCCTACGACACGGAAGATCTTCTGCCGAAAGCTATATCCCAGGCTGTCGGCGGCGTCGTGCTGCCCGCGGTCAACGGCCAGATAGGCAGGCCGCATGACCTCCGACAGATAACCGCCGTGGTATATGCTCAGCCCCAACATCGAAGCCGCCGTAGCCGACAGAAAATCCGGCACGCCGAACAGGCCTGCCAATACGGGAAGCCCGTAGAACGCGACGAACAGCTGCAGGACGACGGGGACGCTGCGTGCATAGGATACGTAAAGGTCGGCCAGCTGACTGATCACGGGTACCCTGCGGACCCGGAATGTTGTCGCGACCAGAGCCAGGCAGAACCCGGCCAGCAGGGCCACAAACATGATGGCGAGCGTCAGCGGCAATGCCGAGAGGAGCTCGGGTATCATTGCAGACATGTCCACAAGGCTCACTTCGAAACACTCCCTCTCGCAATGTCCGGGCTTGATCGTCGACCGTATGATGGTTCGCTTGAAGCGCCGGACCAAAAACGGCAAACCGGTTTTCGGTGCGGCGCTTGATCAAGGCGACAGAGCATCAGAGCCGATTACGTTACGGCGTCCGACGCTCTGCGTTGAGCATTCGCTACTTCATGTAGACGACGATGTCCTCGCCGAACCACTTCTGCGAGATCTTGCTCAGCGTGCCATCGGCCTTCAGCTCTTTGAGCACCTTATCGATGTCGGCAAGTAAAGCCTGGTTTTTATCCGCCCGGTGAATCAGCATGAAGGTGTTGTTGATGGTGATCGGATCGCTCGCCTTGATGTCGAGCTTCTGGTTGTCGATGACTTCCTGCTGCCCCAGATTCGAAGGCAGGATTGCCGCGTCGTATTTCTTGTTCTGAATCTCGTTCAAACGATTGGGGTAGGGGACGCCGGCGTTCGAAGCCGTGATGTCGAGCTTGTAGCTCGGGTTGTCTGCCTGCCACTGGGTGACGAACCTGTAAGTCCCTCCGCCGGCCGTCAGGGGCACGACCTGCTTGCCGACCAGATCCTTCAATTCGTTGATGTTGCTATCCTTGCGGCTATAGATCTTCAGCAGACTGGCGCCCATCGGGTTTTCCGGGATGAGGAACTGCTTGCTGCGTGCAGGATTCTTGTAATAGCCCCCGGTCGATATGTCGTACTTCCCGGTGACGAGGCCGGTCTCCTGCGCAATATCCGCGGCCCCTTCCATCTCGAATTTGTACTGGGGCAGCTTCGCGTTGATCGCTTTCAGGACGTCGGGCTCATATCCTTGCGGCTCGACGCCGATTGCGCCCCATGACAGGGGCTTGGACTCTGCCGATGTCGCGATCTTGATCGTCCGGACTGGGCTGGCGGAGGTCTGAGCATAGCTCGCCCCAGCGGTTGAAAGCGCGATTGCCATACCGCCAACAACGGCCAAACCGAACTGACGGCGCGAAAGTGATTTCATTGTAGACATTGTCTAGGAATCCTTTCTTAGTTATGGGTGTGTTCAGAATTCAGGAACTGGGCAAGGCGTGGGCTGGAAGGTGTATCGAAGATCTCGGTCGGGCTTCCGTCGGCAGCGACGACGCCCTTGTCCATGAAGACAATTCGGTTCGAGATGCTCCGTGCAAACTGCATCTCGTGGGTCACAAGCAGAGACGTAATTCCTGACGACGCGACATCCTTGATCACCTTCAGAACTTCACCGACGAGCTCAGGATCAAGCGATGAGGTGGGTTCGTCGAAGAGCATCACATCCGGTCGAACCGCCAACGCACGCGCGATGCCGGTGCGCTGGAGCTGGCCACCCGAGAGCTGCGACGGGTAGCTGTCTTGCTTCGCGGAGAGGCCGACCCGTTCAAGCTCTTGCAGGGCGATTTCGCGCGCCTCGTCCTTGGACTTGCGCTGCACGACGACAAGCGGGTCCATCACGTTCTGAATGACCGTCATGTTCTTGAAGACGTTGAATTGCTGGAAAACCATGGCTGTCCGGCACCGGATCGCCTGGATCGCGGCCTTGTCGACGCGCTGGTAATCCATCCGGATCTGATCGAACGTGATGGTTCCCGATGCAGGCTTGACCAGGTAGTTGATGCATTTCAGCAGCGTGGTCTTGCCGGTACCGCTGGGGCCGATGATCGACACCACGTCACCGCGACGCACGGAGAGATCGACGCCATTCAGGATCTGGGCGTTTCCGTAGGACAGCCTCAAATTCTTGAGTTCAAGCATGTCTGGTTGGTGTCCTTTCGAAGGAGCGCTGCTGTCGAGTTCGATGGGGCGGCACCCAGGATTTTGCCGGAAGCTCCAGCCATTCCAGATCCTGACGCAGGCGGGCTTCCAGCGCGGCCAGCCCCATCGGGGTCGCGGATGACACGGTCATGAGCGCGCCTCCTGATTGTCTGCCGCGCCATAGACGGCATCGGCCAGCATCTCGGCGCCGACCGCGTCACGCAGCACGAAGCCTGGGATGAGCGCAGCGGCGGATTTCAGCAGCGCCTCGTTCAGCGCCGCGATGCTGGGCGTGAGCGGGCGCGCGACAGGCGAGATCGCCCCGAACAGGAACGGGATCGTCACGTCGAGCGGGCGCAGCACGACGCCCTTGACGGGCAGGCCACAGGCCGCCGCCGGCTCGATGATGGCGATGCCCAAACCGCGACGCGCCAAGGCGAGCGCCGTGAGCGATGCATTGGCGTCGATCAATTCGCGCGGCGCGATGCCGGCTGCCGCAAAAGCCTCGTCCACCCGCCGGCGCAGCCGGTAGGGGTTTGCCATGGTGATGACGCGCCGCGCGGCGAGATCAGAGAGCGCGACGACGTCATGGCGCGCCAGCGGATCGCTTTCCGCCATCGCCGCAAGGCAAGGCGCCTCGCCGATCCAGTGCACATCGAGGCCGGGATGCTCGATCGGCAGGGTCGCCAGGCCGAAATCGGCCGATTGCGACAGCACCTGCTGCACCACGCCCTCGGCCGCGAGCGCCTCGATATGGATCTGCCGCGGCAGGAGCGCAGGGTCCATCGCGGCGAGCGCATCCGGCACGATGCCGGCTGCGAGCGCAGGCGTCGCAGCGAGCTCGATTGCGGGCAGCGCCCCGGCTCCGATCGCCGCCGCACGCTCGCGGATATGCTTGAGGCCGAAGAACAGGCGCTCGACCTGCACATGGAACAGCACACCGCGCGGCGTCGGACTGATGCGCGGACCGCTGCGATGCAAAAGCTCGTAGCCGATCTCCGCTTCGAGATCCCGGATCTGCCGGGTCACGGCGGGCTGGGAGCGGTCCAGCAGCCGCGCCGCGCCGGTGATGCTGCCAGCCGACATCACCGCCACGAAGGCTTCAAGCTGCCGGATGTCGAGCGCGTCATTATTCATATCCGACATGCTAGGTCCGCATTGATACAGATCAAACATAAAACGCTGATCAATAGCCGGCGATCCGCACATTTTTGAATGATTGGAAGATATTGATACTGAATTCGCATAATGAGAGACTGATTGTCCCCTAGCGGAACGCGGCGCAGCAATGTCACCTGGGCCGCGGCCATTCCGAGCCCGCCAACGGAGCCGTCGCCGCCGGTTACGAAGGACCTCGACCGGGACCGGTTTCTTTGTCAGCGCAGCCGGGCAGGTGGTCACGAATGCGCATGTCGTCGAGGGCTGCACGGATCCGAAGATCCGAGGCAGAACGGTGCCGGAGACGGCGATGCGCGCCAGGACGTCCGCGGCCCCTACATTGCCGCCAGCCCGACTTGGATGTCTGCTTTGAGTGGTCGCCCGACGTCAGCTTCTGGCGCTTGCCAGGCCCGCCATAACCAGGCCCGCCATAACCAGACTTGCCATACCCAGACTTGCCATGAGCGGCACGGCTCTGCACCATCCGGCATGCCCCGTCGCGCAACCCTTGCGGCGTTCCGGAAGGACGCCGTCTATCTTGGCCTCCTGGCTGTCCAGACGGCGGCGGCGACGGCGCTGTTCTGGGTGATGTTTCCGTTGTTTCGCCAGATGATCCTGCGGATGGGCGAACCGCAGCAGGTGAGCCGGCTCGTCGAGCTGGAAATCGTGCTGGCGACATTGACCCTGCATTGCGCCTATTGGGCGCGCTATCGCTGGGCCGCGGTCGCGGTGCCTGTCCACAGCCCCTTCCTCGGTCACCTCGTCCAATTTGCCGGCCGCTCCAGTTTTTTCTTTGGCGGTGCGGTGTTCTCGGTGCTGTTTTTCCGGCACCTGCCCGAGCTCGCCGCGCTGCCCTCGCTCGACCAGGCCCTGGCCAGGGGCTTCATCGTGCTCTGGGTGCTGTTTGCCCTGTTCTGCTATTCGCTCGAGCTTGACCGGCTTGGCAAAGCCATCGAGGAGCCGCCCAAGCAGGCTTGAAAAGCAGCAGAGCCTGAACCGATGCGACCGGCCGGCGCGCTGTCTGCAGGGTTCCGTTTGCGGGTTTCCTGTGACCTCTGGCCGAAACTCAGTGTTTCCGGGTCAGGTAAAGCGGCACGGACAGGACGAGCTGGACGGAGGTGCTCGTCTTGCCGGTCGTGCTCCGCGACAGCGCTCCGGCCAGCCCGACGCCGAAAATTTTGTTGTCGGCGGCATCGTATTTTTCGAATTCCACGACCGCAAAGACCTGTCGGGCCGGTGTGGCGCGAATGACCGTGCCGAGATTGCCGCCGCCAAAGGTCGCGTAGCCGGCCTTTCCCGTAAGCTTCCAGCCTGCCTCCCACTGATGATAGGCCCCGACATAGCCGCCATAGAGCGGCTGAAGCTGGCCAGGCCCGGAATTGACGGTGACATAGGTGAGCGCGAGGCCTGCGATGAGACCGCGGTTTCCCGACTCGTCGAGGGAAAAATCCGCGTCGATCCCCCCTGACCAGGTCGTCGTCAGAGCCGATCCGGCGGGAATTCTGACAGGCCGGGACACCGAGCCGGAGACCGAAAGCTCGGGGACAAACCGGCTTTGCTCGATGAAGGTATAGTCGAATCCGGAGGTGAAGCTGCCGATGGCCAGCTGCGACCATGGCGTGGAAGCGGTCTTGGAGCTGGCGAAATCGAAGCCCGCATAGACACTCAGATCGTCGGTGATGTCGATGTTCAGCGGGGCATCGATGGAGAGCGATTTGCTGGAGCTGCCCGTGATCGAGAAGAATCCACGGCGGCCAATAACGAAGCTGTTTCCTGGCGATCTCGCCATTGTCGCGGAGGCGTCGATATAGATCACCGGCCCTGTCGCTGACGGCTCGGCCTCCGAGGTGGTCGCCTCCGTGCCAGGCCGCTCTTCGGCAAGGCTGGCCGAGGCGAGAAGGGCGCATGCAAGCGCCACCAGGAGCCGGTGGGGCGCCCAGCTGAACGGCGCCGGCCGTCGCGCGCCGCCAGGGGAGATGCGCTCTCGGGACGTGAGTTCAGGAGACACGAGTTCCTGGGACATCAGCTCCACATTCCCTAGTGATAGCCCGCCCTGCCGCAATTCCCCGGCGGGACATGCGATGGAGCGCCTGCGCATAAACTTGATCTTGCAGAGGTCGTGAAGCTTGTCGGCGCGGTTCTCATCGACTAACCTTGATCCTATAGGAGGCGTCGGTCAATTCAGATCGATACTCTATAATTTTCATATGTAAAATGATATGATCATAATTCATTCGTGGTAAAATTAAACTTCTAAAGAAGTTATTGTCTTGAGCTGTTGAATTTCATTATATAGAGCAGCGGATGATGTCGGCGCCATGAGCCTGTTTGCCAAAATTGATTTAGGCTGTTTTTCTGACCTGATGGCCAGTTGTCACGCTGCGATGTCTTATTGGAAACAATTCGTTTGGTATCCAGTTAGGTCAGCTTTGAGATCGCTGGCGATCTCGCCTCTATTCTGCCTGTTTTTATGTTTTCAGGTCCTCTCGCTTCCAGCGCTCGCCCAAACCCCGGCTCCGCCTGCCGGGATCAGTCAGGAACAGTTCGACGCACTTGTCGAAGCTATCGGTCGATCGGTCGTCGCGAAGCTGAAGGCTCCCGCGCCGGCGGCGGGAGGAGGGGCCTCGGACCCTGCCAGCGCCGCGACGCCGGATCCGCTCGAAGCCCGGGTGGCGCAGTTCGTCGACAGAGGCGCTGCCGCGCTGGCGGCTTTCCCTGAACTCGGCCGCCGGCTGGCGGAATTTCCCCGGCTGATCGTCCAAGCCGGCGATGGCCGTGGATTATCGGCGTTTCTCCTGCTGCTGTTGATCTCCGCGGCGCTGGCGCTCGCCGTCGAACGGCTCGTGGCCGCGCTGTTCGGCGGTCTGCGAACGCGCCTGGGTATAAGAGTTGCCGCGACACCCGGCCCCGCTGCGCTGCTGCCGATCGGCGCGATCCTGGCGCTCGATCTTGTCGGCGTCGCCGCCGTCTGGCTCGTCAGTTATGGCGCGATCGGGATCTGGTTTTCCCGCGGCGTCGGCCAGGACAAGCTGGCGGCCGCGATCCTGGCGGGGATCTTCGCCTGGCGGCTTTACATGCTGGCTTTCCGCTTCGTACTGCGGCCAGGCCTCGCCGGCGCCCGCCTCGCGGCAATGGACGATGGCGAAGCCGCCGCCCTGTATCGCCGCATCACTCTGATCGTCCTCCTGATCATGGCCCTGCGGATCGTGATCCGCCTGCTGATCGCGACCGGGACCCCGGCGGAGGCGATCGCCGCCGGTCAGATCCTGGTGACGAGCCTCGTGCTGAGCTTCGTCTTCTGGATGGCCGTGCGCTCGCGCCTCGCCGTCGGCCGCTGGCTGGCCGGGCTGGCCTCGGCTCGGAACAGCCTGGCCGGCTGGCTGGGCGCTCACTGGCTCACCGTCGCGGCGCCGCTTTTCCTGGCGCTCGGGCTCACCCAGGTCTACGGCGCCGTGGTCGCGCGCTACACCGTGCCCAATGCCGTGCTGTTGACGCTCAATGCGCTGATCGCATTAATCCTGTTTCAAACGCTGGCGCGCTACCTGACGCGGCCACGCCCGGCGGCCGTGCCCGCACTCGCGGAGGGCGAGCCGGTCGCCGAGCCCGTTGCGGATGTGGCGGCGATGCCGGCGCCTCGCGGTTTCACAGATGTCGTCATTCGTTGCATCCGGACAGCCATCCTGCTCGCGATCATGGTCTTCGTCGCGCAAAGCTGGATCGTGGATGTCTTCGCGCTCGTCGACGAGCAGGGCTGGCGGACGCTCGCCCGTTCGTCTCTCGCGACGGCCGTGACGCTGTTCCTCGCCTTCGTGGCCTGGGAGCTGGTCGATTTCCTCACCCGCGCGACACCGGCGACGGCCGCCGACGCTGCGGCCGGAGGGGAGGGCGGCGGCTCCGGCTCCCGCCTTGCGACCATGCTGCCGCTGTTGCGGGTCGTGCTTGCGATCACGATTTGCGTGCTGGCGCTGCTCATCGTGCTCTCGGAGATGGGGGTCAATATCGCGCCGCTTCTGGCCGGGGCGTCAGTGTTCGGGCTGGCCTTATCCTTCGGCAGCCAGGCGCTCGTCCGCGACATCGTCTCGGGCATCTTCTACCTGAGCGACGATGCCTTCCGCATCGGCGAGTACATCGATTGCGGCAAGGCGAAGGGATCCGTCGAGGGTTTTACGCTGCGCTCGATCCGGCTGCGCCATCAGAACGGGCAGGTCCACACCATTCCGTTCGGTCAGCTCGGCCAGATCACCAATTTCAGCCGGGACTGGGCGACCGTCAAATTCAACCTCCGTTTCAAGCGCGACACCGATCTCGAGAAGCTGCGCAAGACGGTCAAGAAGATCGGCGACCAGATGCAGGCGGACCCCGAATTCGCCAATGATTTCATCGCTCCGCTGCGCATGCAGGGCGTCGCCGACATCTTGGACAATGCGATCCTGGTTCGCTTCAAATTCACCGTCAAGCCGATCCAGCCGAGCTATGTCCAGCGGGTCGCGGTGAAGACCATGGTCACGACCTTCCCGACCGTGGGGATCGAGTTCGCGGACTCGATGGTCGCCGTCCAGACGATGGGCGCGGGCGGCGATCAGGCCGCTGCTGCGGCCGCGAGCTCGGCCCAGAACCGATCGCGGGCCGAACTGGCGCTGGCTACGGAAGCGGGGCAGTGACGATGCATATGGCGCAGTCCTGGGCCGACGTATTCCTCGCCAGAGCGATTGCATGGTGCCGCGCAGCGCTTTGCTCCGCCTTTTTGATCACGCTCCTTACACCGCCAGGAAGGCGGAGAGGCTACGTCCGGCGCCCGCCTCCCTGACTAGGTAGAGGAGCGCGATCAGGCGCCGCGCGAGTTCGGGAAAGGCGGCGAGCGCCTCCCGGCTGCGCGCGACGAATTCGCTGACGCGGCCTTCGAGTTCGTCTTCCCGAGCTTCGGCCGGAGCGGCGGGCGGAGCTGTGGTGCCCTTCGCCTGGCGGGCGTCCAGCTTCCGAACGACGGCCGCGCCGATCGCCTCGACCAGCGCGTCGAACTGCTCCTTGCCGATACCGGCCGGAGGTCGAGGTGGGTTGGGCGAAAGCGGGGTATGCGAAGCCCGCGCGACCGCGCACAGCAGGACGCAGCCGTAGAGCCACGCAGCCAGGCTCGCCATGTCCCTCTCGCCGAGTGGCGACAGCGGCGTTCAGGTGACGCGAGCCAATCGCTGCCCGTCTGACTCCACCCTAGAGCATTTCCGCGTTTCTCCGAAACGCGGAAATGCTCTACCTCCTTGTTTTACTGCATTTTCTTCACGTGAACCGGTGTCCACTTCGCTCGAAAATGCTCTGGCTGCGGCTCTTTCGTCACGAGCGGTTTCTGCTGCTCGCTGTCAGTGGCCGCTGAAGACGAGGGTCTGGATCGGCAGCACCAGCGCCTGGATGCGCAGCAGCAGGGCGTGTACCAGCCCGACCGCATCGACCGCGTGCAAGGCGATGCGGCGCAGCGTGCCGGTGTCCTTCGCCGCGATCACGTCGTGATTGCTGCTATAGGCATTGGCGATGCAGCTACTGCCGGGCGTCACGCCGTCGAGCCCGCCCTGGTAGAGCGGCTCGAGGAAGGTGAGGATCGTTCCCGGCCGGACCACCTGCTGCGCATCGATCAGCTGTTCGCCGCTTCTGAGCTGGCCGGCGGCGATGAAATCTTGCACGCCCGTCACGACCATCGGAATGACCTCCCACGGCTTCGAGATGCAGGTGACCTCGGCAACCATGCCGACCTTGATCACCTGCGCCTCGATCTGGTTGAAGCCGGCCTGCAACCTGCCCCGCCCGGCCTCTTCCGGGATGATGATCCCGGCCGGGCGCATGAAGGGGTTGACGATGTCGCCGATCCGCAGCGTGAACTGTTCGACGCGCCCGGCGAAGCCGGCGCGCACGACCGTTTTCTGCAGCTCGACCTCGGCCTGGGCGAGCGCGGCCGTGGCGCTGGCGCGTTCGGCGGGAAGGAGCGAGACGATCTTCGCCTGGGCGGCGTCCTTGGCGGCGGTCGCCGAAAGGACGGCAGCCTCGCGCCCCGCCACGATGTTCTCGAGCCGTTCGATCTCGCGCGTCGCGACGATGGCATCGTTGCGACGCTTCAGCTCGTTCTTGGTCTGCAACTCGTCCATGGCCTGCTGCAGGGCGCTCTTCGCCTCCAGGATCTTGCCTTCATCGGCCAGGATATCAGCCTTCGCGACGACGAGCGCGGCATCGGCCTCGGCGATCTTGCGCCGCGCCGCCTCAACGGCCGCCTCCTGCGTGCTGCTGTCGAGCGTGAAGATCGGTGCGCCCTTGGCGACCGTCTGGCTGAAGCCGACATGGATCTGCGCGACGCGGCCATTGACCTCCGGCACGATCGGGACCGTCCGGAAGAAGACCGTGGCGCTGGTCGTGGAGGGGTGGTTGTAGAAGATCACGGTGATCAGGCCGACCGTCAGCATCACGCAGGTGACGAGACCCCAGCGCAACTCGAACCAGACCGAATAGAGCGTGAGCTCGCGGCCGAACCGTTTGCCCTGGCGGTAGCGACGATAGAGATAGTCGGGAAGGAGGGTGAAGAACGCGCAGACCAGAAGCTCAAGCATGGTTCTTCTCCTCGATGCCGGCGCCCGCGACCGGCACGGTCCCGTCCGGCCCTGGCACGGCGGTCTCCGCATCCGATGCCGCGTCGCCGCCCCGGCCCGGCGCGATATTGGCCATTTTCTCGAGGGAGCCGGCCATCCGGCCGAACATCCCTGGAATGTCGGGCAGGTCGATCAGCGCGAGCAGCAGCCCGGCGACCCAGAAGGCATGGACATGCGTGAAGAGCGCGAGCAGCCCGAGAACGGCGACGATCTCGAACTGGATCTTGTGCGTCTTGTGCGCCATCCGCTCCGGCAGGGTGTGCAGGCGCAGGAAGAGCAGGCCGATGCCCAGCACCGCTCCGACGAGGGTGAACGCCGCGACCACCATCAGGTGGTCCGTTCCGCCCGGTGCGGTGATGAAGCTCGGCAGGTGGTGAGGGGCGGCGGGGTTCATGGCGGGGTTCATGGCGACTTCCCTGGCTTCAGGAGGCTGACGGGCAGGGTCTACTGCTTGAATCCGATCAGGACCCCGTCGGCGCCCAATGAGAGCTGGAGGCCCCTCCTTTGCGTTGCGAGACGCATCATCACGCCCTTGGCGTTGCGCAGCCAGAGCGTGCCGCGGCCCTGGCCGCCGATCGCCCAGCCCTCGCGGATCTGGACATAGGCGCCGGCGATGTCTTCGACCTGGTTCAGGCCATAGACGGAGCCGGTCGCCGTGAGCCGCGACGCGCCGATGCCGCCGATGCCGAGCCCGCCGACGGTGATGTCGTAGCTGCGGTTGTGGAAGCGGAGCGTGCCACCGCCGATCGCCCCGGAGCCGATGAAGGCGACCTGGAGCTGCTTGATGCGAACGGTGGCGCTGGGCGGCCCGCTGGGACGGGCTTGTGCGTAGGCACTCCCGCTGGCCAGCAGGAAGCTCAGAACGAGGGCGGCGATCCTGACAATCATGATGGTCTCCGGATGGTTGTCTTGGGGGCCTTGGACTTGCGCGGAATCGCCGGTCGGTTCGGGGGCCGGGCGGGATGGCGGATTTGAGCGCTGCGATGGGCATCCGATGCGCTCAAAAGGATAGGCGATGCTGGAGAACACGCCGTGCAGGGTGGCGCGGTATGTGAACCCGTCGTTTCGGCGCATATCGGCTCCATGAGCTCTGACGATCTGATTTAGGGATCAAAGCCAGCTCGGCCTGATCATGAAACGGAAACGAACGACTGATTTCCAGCGGCTGCGCGCTATCGATAGCGATCCAGTGTCGCCTCGACCTCGGCCGCTAGGTCGTTCATCAGACCGCGATATTCGGTGGTGCGAGCCTCCCTCACGGGGGAGGACGATTGCTCCCAGCGCAGAAGGGCTGCTTTGGCCTCGGCGAGATCGCTGCAAAGCGAACAGAATTCCTCGTTCGTCCTGGCAAGTTCCTCAATGGCATGTCCCCGATCCGGAAAATGGGCGACGGCGACCAGCAGGTTTCGATCCATGATGAAAACCAGACACCTTCTCAAGGTGATGCGGTTGCGGCGTCTCTTGATCCGTCAGCATTGCCCTGTAGCCGGCAACCTGGGAGTAGTTTACGGTAGGTTACACTAGCGTAATGTTGCGACGGATCAGGAAAGGCGATCCTATGCTCGACGGCCGCAGCATTGCCGATGAGCCGCCCCAAGCGCGACCGCAGCCTTCAGCGGACGATGTGCGCGCTGAGCTTGATCGTCTCTTCGCAAGTTCCGAATTCAATGTCCCGGGCCGAGCCAAGAAGTTCCTGCGCTATATCGTCGAAGAATCGCTGGCGGGACGCGCGGCCCGCATCAAGGCCTATACGGTCGGAACCAAAGTCTTCGAGCGTGATCCCGGCTTCGATGCTCAGAACGATCCGGTCGTTCGCATCGAGGCCGGACGGCTGCGCCGCGCGCTGGAGCGCTACTATCTGATCGCCGGCTTGACCGATTCCATCGTGATTTCGATCCCGAAGGGCGGCTATGTGCCATTCTTTGAGCTTCGGGCAGCGCAGCAGGTCCTGCCCCTCGTGCCAAGCTTGCCGCCGCCCGACAAGGTCAGCCTTCAGCCTCTACCACGGCGCATGGCCTGGCTCGGAGCCGGCGTCGCCATGTCCGCCGCTGTGTTCATCGGTATCGCCCTGCCGAGCGGCTCACGCGATGTTCCAAAGCCGACGATAGAAGCCCCGGCGGGGCCGACCCTTGCCGTCATGCCGTTCGTCAATCTCGGCGATATCCCGGAGGCGAAGATCTATGCCGAAGGGTTGACCGAGGAGGTGATGAGCCAGGTCGCGCGCTTCAAGGAATTGTCGGTCCTTGGGCGCGAAACCTCCCGGAACATCCTGCCCGGCGCCGATATCGCGCAGATCCATCGCGCGCTTGGTGCCAGATATGTGCTGGAGGGAAGCGTTCGCGCCGCGACCCATCAACTGCGCGTCACGGGCCGGCTGCTCGATGCCAGGACAGGGGCGGTGTTGTGGTCGCAGAGCTATGACGCCGACCTGCGCGTGCACGATCTCCTTACGATTCAGAAGGATGTGGCGCAGAAGGTCGCCACGGCCATCGCGCAACCCTATGGCATCATCTTCCAGGCCGACGGACTACGGATCGGCGCAAAAGCGCCGGACAATCTCGATGCCTATGCCTGCTCCCTCAAGTTCTATGGCTATCGAACCGCACTCTCCGCCGAGAGCCACAGCGCGGTTCGCGGTTGCCTCGAACAGGCCACCGCCACCAATCCTGGCTATGCAACCGCCTGGGCGATGCTGTCGATCCTGTATCTCGACGAGGATCGCTTCGGCTTCAACCCGAAGCCGGGCTCGTCAACAGCCATTCAGCGTTCGACAGACGCGGCCCGCCGCGCCATCCGGCTCGATCCGGCGAACATCCGGGCGCTTCAGGCTCTCATGATGGTGCTGTTTTTCACCCAGCAACCGGCGGAGGCGCTCGAAATCGGCGAGCGGGCCATGGCCTTGAATCCGAACGATACCGAGTTGCTCGCCGAGCTCGGCACGCGCGTGGGGCAAGTCGGGGCCTGGGCTCGCGGCACAGCGCTGCTGGAGCAGGCATTGGCCCGCAATCCCGCGCATTCCGACTATTATAACGGGGTGCTGGCTCATCACGCCTATATGCAGCGCGACTATCGGCGGGCCGAAGCGCTGATCCGGCAGGTCAGCCTGAACAAGTTCCCACTATACCATTTCGTTGCCGCCATCATCTACGCCCAGCTCGAGATGAAGCCGCAGGCGGCGGCGGCGAAGGGCGAGTTCCTCCGCCTGATCCCGAAGTTCTTCGAGAACTGGGAGCACGAGGTGACCAAGCGCAACTACCGGCCGGACGATGCCATCCACCTCGCCGAGGGCGCGCGGAAGGCCGGCTTTCCATTGCCGGCCGGGACGGCGGCAGAGGCTGCCTCCGCGACGGAAATCCCGCAGCATTGAGCGCTGCGGCCACCCCGAACATACAGGATGCTACAGGCCACGCCGCCGCGCCTCTGCTAAACGCAGAGGCAAGGTGATCCTGCGCTTTGAAGCCAACTGAGCTGTTCTCCGACGGGCCGCGCTCCTCCCGGCACAGTGCCCTCTGCAGACGCCTATGGGCGTGTGACCACTCGCTGCCGGTGATAGGCCCGGTCATCGAGGCCTCTTCCAGTAAAGCGAAGGCGACGACTGTGCTCATGGCCGCAGCGGCTCACATCAGAATTCGAACCTGGCTCATCGCAGCGCTTGCCGTGGCGGCGCTCGGCTCAGGTTGTGGGAGCCGGCCGGAGACCGGTTTTCTCGCTCCGGTCGCCGCAATCAACGCAGAAGGGACGGCTCACACGATCCTGGTTGCAACGACCCGCAAACGGGACGAGCGACCGGGCACCTTCTTCGGTGGCGAGCGCGCGACACCTCTCGATTTCGCAGGGATCGAGGTCTCGGTGCCCCCCGGACACAAGCCGAGCGAAATCGAATGGGCCTCGACGGCGCCGGGCAATGCCCAGACCGATTTCGTCGTCCGCCGGGCCGGCTATCTCGACGGGGAGAAGGCGTTCGTCCGGTCGCTCAACGCCCAGCTCGCGGCGCGTCCGCGCGGCAGCCGCAAGGTGCTGCTATTCATCCACGGCTACAACACGATGTTCGCCGAGGGGCTCTATCGCTTCACCCAGGTCATTCACGACGCCAAGTCGCCCGCCGTGCCAGTGCTGTTCACCTGGGCGTCGCGCGGTGAGCTGACGCAATACGTCTACGACAACAACAGTGCGACGACGGCGCGCGACGATCTCGAGCGAACCATCCGCCTGATCTTCGCCAGCGATGCCGAGGAGGTGAACATCCTGGCCCATTCGATGGGCAACTGGGTTACGGTCGAGGCGCTGCGGCAGATCAAGATCTCCGGCGGGCTGGCGCAGATCGGCAAGCTCGGCAACCTCGTGCTGGCGGCGCCCGATATCGACGTCGATGTCTTCAAGTCGCAGATGCGGCGCTTCGGCAAGCCCAAAAAGCCGTTCTTCATCGTCCTGTCGAAGGACGACAAGGCGCTCGGCGCCTCGCGCTTCATCGCCGGCGGCCAGGAGCGTCTCGGCGCCGGGAGCAACACGGCGGAGCTCGCCGAGCTTGGCGCCGTCGTCATCGATCTGTCGGACGTCAAGGCGACGGACTCGAGCAATCACGGCAAGTTCGCCCAGCTTGCGGCCATCGCGCCGCAGCTGGAGCGTGCCTTGGCGCAGGGCGTCGACCAGAAGCCCGGCGCCGCCGCGGAGGCGGTGGGAGACTCCCTCGGCACGATCGTTTCGCTGCCGATCAAGATCCTCGGCCTGCCGCTGAAGATCATCGCACAATAGTCGCGCGAGCCGAAGCCGACCCAGAGCAGCGGTGCCTGTTCGAGACGTCGCTCAAACCAGTGGAGGAGAACCCCATGACGACGAAGCGCGCAATCCTCACGGCCGCGGCAATGCTGGGCGGCTTCATGACCATGGCGCAAATCCAGCCCGCGGAAGCGGTCGTCTACTGCAAGACGGTCGGCATCCCGAAGGGCTGCGTCGCCCGGGTCGGAGCACCCGTCGCTCGCCGTGCGGTGGTCACGCCGGGTCTCGGCGCGGCAGGCGTCGGCATCCGCCCGGGCACGCCGATGAACCGCGGCGGGCCGGTCAATCGCGCCGGACGGCGCTGAGCTCCGGCTTCGGTTCTCGCTGCTTTCCGGCGAGATGAGACCGATAACGTCCAACTGCGCATCAATGTCGAGGACCAAAGCCATGGCAACTCGCGGCTGGTTGATCGGCTGCGTTTGCGTCGGAACGGTGCTGGCCAGCGTCATGGCCGGCGCCTTCGCAACCGGCCTCGAACAGCAAGCGGCGCGTGCGGAACTTGGAAGCTGTGCTGCACATGCGGGTCTGCCCCCAAATAGTGATGGCACCGCCGGCATGGCGTTTATCCCCGCAGGCACCTTCAAGATGGGCTCGGAACGCCATCAACCCGAGGAGCGCTTTACTCATGTCGTGCGTGTCGACGGATTCACTGCCGCGGGGGCCCGCTACGGTCACCCTCGACTTTGCCTATGATGGCGGCGGCCTCGGCAAGGGAGGCAAGGCGACGCTCTCCGTGAGCGGGAAAACCGTGGCGGAAGAACGTGTTGAAAGGACACAGCCCAATATCTTCTCGGCTGACGAGACCGCCGATGTCGGCATCGACAACCAGGCGCCCGTGGCCGAGGGCATCGGCATCGGCTCGGAGACCTGGTTCACCGGCAAGATCAACAAGGTCACTCTCGAAGTGAGTCCGTTAAAATAACAAGTCTACGAAGTGCGGGCGCAGCGACCGCACTTCGTAGACTGACGCTTCTTCAAAATGATCGAAGCGCCAGTCGTTCAAAGCTGGCCGTCTCTGCTCCTGGTCGGACCATGGACCATCGTCAGGCGCGATGCTCGCCTCCATTCGAATTGGAGCTTGCACCCAGCGTATTCATCCGCATGCGGCGGGAAACCGACGAGCTCAATACTTCTGGAAGTGGAAGCCTTCGGCGAAGGTAAGCTCGACCATGTCGCCACGCTTCATGCGCCTGATATCGTTTTGGATAACGGGATCCGACACGGTACGGGTCCGTGGTCCGGCCGGCCCGACATAGCTGGCAATGCCTGTCGCCGGATCGAAACTCTCGAGCCTCGCTGTCACCGTCAGTGTTCGCACGACGAATTTGTCCGGCAGGTTCTGGAAACTGGGGCCGCTGACCGCCTCGGTATAGATGATTGCCGGCTTGGCACCCTTCCGAGCGCGCTTTAGCCCAAGGATAACGCCTTCGACGCGCCGGATCTGGACCCTGTCACCGGCGTTGATATTTTGCAGATTGCCAAACATTTCCGGCACCGCGACAGGCCATGTTTGGCGGCCCTGCCGGACGACCACCATGCGCTCAGCGGGCTCCACATCGACGATCTCGACATCAAGCTGTTCGACCTCCACTGGCCCGACACCGGCGACGGTTACTGTCTGGCTTGTCACAATCGGGTCGGTCGCGCAGCCTGCCACCGCCAGCGAGACTGCAAAGATCAAGCTCATTTTCTTCAACATCAGGCTTCTCCATTACCAAAAGTAATCTGGCTTGAGGCCTGTTGCAGGCCTCCGGATTCGAGCTGAAAAATAAGAAAGATATGAATGCGTGACTGCGCGAGATGCAGGATTAATGGCCAATTTCGGTTGCAACACAATAGCTGATCGAATGACTTACTCGGGCCGGGATGAGACGCAGCTTCGGCTGATCGGGAACGCCCGGTTTTGGATAATCTCTCAACGTCAGGAAGGGGCGCGGTTCGGACCAATTCCGCGGCAAAGGCGGATGCCAGCAACCCACCCAAGTGAGATGTTCGGGGCTCCAGCGATGTGGTGTTCACGATCTGATGCGCTTTAGCGTTGTTCAGCGAGAAACCAACGCTATGCCCTCAACAACAGCGCCACGACGGCGCGGGACGATCTCGAACGCACCATACGCCTGATCTTTGCCAGCGACACCGAGCAGGTCGACATCCTCGCGCATTCGATGGGCAGCCGGGTGACCGTCGAGGCGCTTCGGCAGATCAAGATCTCCGGACGCCCGCCTGATAGCGGCAAGCTCGGCTCGATCTTCCTGGCAGCGCCCGATATCGACATCGACGTCTTGCACCGGCGATCTTCCTGTCGTTGGTTATCTCGGTCATGGTGCCGTTGCTCGATCTGCTCCATGGCGACCTCGACCAGAGCATGATCATGATCCTGTTCCAGCGCAGCGTCAGCGGCGTCGTGCTGTCCTGGCTGGCCCATGCCGCCTTGCCGGAGCCCGCCGGAGCCGCGGGCGACTTGCCGCCACAGGCCGTTGCGCTGAGCGGGAGGCCGGGCCGCGATGCCCTCGCCAATGGGCAAAGTCTATGGCGGGGCGCTCACCACATTCCTGATCCTGCTGGGAACCGGCCTGTCGCCCTTGCCGAGATCTGCGCCGGAGTCGTTCTCGACATGGGTCTTCTACGTGCTGCTGGCGGTCGCCTACGCGCTCTGCGCGACCGCGCTGCTATGGTCGCGCGAGCCCATTCAGCGACGCGTCAGCAGCCAGGGGTAGCGCCGCAGATATCTGTCGCAGACCTGTTGTTCCAGGCCCTTGGCGTAAGCTGCGGAGAACTCCTTGGCGAAGTCCGCGCCGCCCATCACAATCGCTCGCGACGAGATGGCTCCGGCCTTGGTGTCGGGATGGGCCTTGGCGTCGCGATAGGCTTGCGCCTGCGACCCTGTGTCGACGAGTGCGAGACCGCGGCAGCGCGCCGCCGCCTCGCTGGCCGCGCCGATCTGGTAGAGAGCCCGGGGCGAGCCCGTCTCCGGCCGCGTCTGGGCAGACGCGGGCAAGGCATCGACCAAGGCCAGCATCAGCAGCGCCGCCGCGAATTGTCCTTGCAACGACGCCTCCTGTAATCGTGAGCTGCAGGCAACCAGTGTCGCGATGATCGCAACGGGTTGCCACGAATTCCTGAACGCATTTCGAAGAGTTCCGGGACCCTTCAGAGGGTTCCATGGCGCTTCGAAAACCCCCCATGACGCTTCGACTGTTTCAGCCATGGGCTGCCAGCATGGCGCTGCACCAGCCGGGACGCAAATCTCCGCTTTCCCAGGGCCGCCCAGCTGCCGCTCTTGACCCCTTTAGACGCTGGCAGCGTCTGCTTTCCCACAGTCCGGTTGGGGATGTGGCACAATGGCCGGGGCTGGCCGCAGGTCTGACTTTCGCGACAAGTCTGACTTTCGCGACAGGCCTGACTTGTTGCGACCAGGGCATGGGCCGCTTCAAAGCGACATGCCAACCCCGACGTCGGCGCGGCCCGGATGCCAGGCCCCATGCACGGAACCTTTAGATTTCCGCGCCCGCGAGCATTCTGGTCAATGTTGCCGCCTGCATCTGCCGGGCGAGCGGGAAGGATTGCCCGGCCCATAGCGGGCTGAAGTCGTCGCGGCCTGCGGCTTCCGCGGCGCTGCGCAGCGGCCCCAGCATTGTGCCGGCGGTCGGGAAGGGCGGTGCGAGGTCGCAGAGCGGTCCAAGCTCCGCCATGGCGCGGTTGACGATGCCGCGCGCCGGCCGGCCGGTGAACAGGTTGGTGAGCGCTGTCGGCCGCTCGCCCATGCCGAGCGCCTTGCGGTAGATTGGTGAGATTTTTGCCTCGGGCGTGAACAGATAGGCGGTGCCCACCTGCACGGCGGCGGCGCCGAGCGCGAAGGCGGCGGTGACGCCGCGCCGGTCGAAAATGCCCCCGGCTGCGATCACCGGGACGGAGACGGCATCGACGACCTGCGGAACCAGTGCGAAGGTGCCGATCTGCTCGGACATCCTGTCGGTCAGGAAGCTGCCGCGATGGCCGCCAGCCTCGGCGCCCATGGCGATGACCGCATCGACGCCGCGCTCAGCGAGCCAACGCGCCTCGGCGACCGTGGTCGCGGAGGACAAAATCTTCGCTCCGGTGCGCTTCACGCGCTCGAGCAGATCGGCCGACGGCAGCCCGAAATGGAAGCTGACGACCTCCGGCCTGTAGTCCTCGACCACGCCTGCCGCCATCGCGTCGAAGGGGGTGCGCCCCGTGGCCGGCTTGGGCATGTCGGGGTCGAGCCCGGCCTCGACATAGTAGCCGGCGAGGCGCTTGAGCCAGGCGGATTGGCGCTGCGGATCGTCGGCCGGGTTGTTGTGGCTGAAGAAATTGAGATTGATCGGACGGCGCGTGCCGGCCCGCACCCGGTCCAGCGCCGCCCGCAGCCCGCTTTCGTCATATTGGGCGCTCGGCAGGGAGCCGAGTCCGCCGGCCTCGCTGACCGCAATAGTCATCTCCGGCGTCGAGGAGCCCGCCATTGGCGCCTGGATGATCGGAAGCTCGACGCCGAGAAGGTCGAGCAGTCGCGTCTGGCTTGACGTGGTCATGGCGGTTTCCTTCAACGCTGTGTCGGAGACAGGGTGGGGCGGGACGTCGGCGAAACTAGCTCGCCGCGCGCTTGCGGTATTCGGGGACGGGCAAGCCGCCCCAGCCCCAGTTTTCGAGCTCCACCTCCTCGATCACGACGAAGGTCGCGTCTACAGGCTTGTGCAGCACATCGAGCAGAAGCTGGCTGACGCCGGCGATGAGTTGCGCCTTCTCCTCGGGCGTGACCGAGCTGCGGCCGGGGCCCGAGCCCTCCCGCGTGACCTGGATGGTGACAATCGGCATGGTGTGTCCCCCTCCTCAGTGTCCGGCGCTCTGGCCGCCATCGACATGCAGGATCTCGCCGGTGACGAAGCCCGCGCTCTCCAGGAACAGCACGGCCTCGACGATGTCGCGGATCTCGCCCATCCGCTTCACCGGATGGAGCGCGGCAAGGAATTCATGCGTCTGCGGCGGATGCATCGGCGTCTTGATCACGCCCGGCGAGACGGCGTTCACGCGGATACCCCGGCCCGCATATTCGATGGCGAGCGCCTTCGTCGCCGAATTGATGCCGCCCTTGGTCAGATTGGCGAGAACGGTCGGGACTCCGGCGATCGCATGATCGGTCAGGCTGGTCGTGATGCTGACGATATGGCCTGAGCCCTGCTTCAGCATCGCGCCCGCGGCCTGCTGCGTGATGTGGAAGAAGCCGGCGAGATTGGTCGCGATCTTGCTCTCGAAATCGGCAGCGGTGTAGTCGGTGAAGGGCTTGGCGATGAAGACGCCGGCATTGTTCACCAGCGTGTCGATCCGTCCAAAGCGCGCGAGCGCCTCGCGGATGACCGCCTCGGCCGTCGCCGGATCGGCGATGTCGCCGGGAACGGCGAGAATCTCGGGGTCGCTGCCCTGCTTGATCGAGCGCGACGTCGCGACGACGCGATAGTTGCGGTCGCGAAATCCCTTCACCAGCGCAGCCCCGATGCCCTGGGAAGCGCCGGTGACGATGGCCACCTTCCGTTCGTTGCTCATGATGATCCTCATCTCTTCGACAGCGAGCGAAATCGCCGCTGCCCGGCCCGTCTGGCCTGGTGAGGATCATTTTGGTGATTTCGCGGGTCGGCTGAATGCCCGTCGTTCGGCAGGCATTCTTCCGTAAAGTGGAAGAATGCTTCTTGTCAGCCATGCATCTCAGCCACGCATCGCGGTGGACTCGGCCGAGAGCCGGGCGAAGTCGGCGCGCAGGCGTGGCACCGCGAAGTCCAGGAAGGCACGGACCTTGGGAACCGAGGAGCGGCCCTGCGGCAGCACCAGATTGACCGGGCGGGCCGGCGGCTCGGCGTCTCGCAGGAGCAGGGTGAGCGAGCCGTCCTGCACACGCTCGGCGACATGATAGGAGAGCAGGCGCGTGACGCCGAGCCCGCCCACAGCCGCGCCCAGCGCCGCCCTGACGCTGTTGACCGTCAGCCTTGGCTTGAACGGGATGGAGCGGGGGATGGAACCGCCCTTCGCTGGCGGAAAGACCCAGGCCTCACGCCCGAAATCGGTGCAAGCAATGATGCTGTGCCTGGTCAGGTCGGCGGGCTCGTCGATGCGCGGATGCTGGCTCAGATAGCGCGGCGAGGCGACGATCACCGGCTTGACCTCGCCGCCGATGCGGATGGCCGTCATCGCGGAATCCGGCAGCTCCAGGATACGTAGCGCGATGTCGATGCCTTCCTCGATCAGGTTCGCGCTGCGCACGAGCAGGACGAGATTGACCGAGACGGCGGGGAAAGCCTCGAGATAGGCGTCGATGATCGGGCGCAGGATCTCCTCGCCGCTGATCGGCGGCGCCGTGATCGTCAGGGTGCCGTGGGGAGCGACGCGCTCATCTGCCCCCACGGCCTCGGCCTCCTGCAGCTCGGCGAGGACACGCCGGCAAGCCGCGGCATAGCGCTCGCCGATTTCGCTGAGCCTGATCGCCCGGGTGGTCCGGTGCAGCAGCGTGGCGCCGACCTGTTGCTCGAGGAAGGCGACCGCGCGGCTGACCGCCGCCGGGGAGCGGCCGAGCAGACGCCCCGCTTTGGCGAGGCTTCCTTCATCGAGGGCGGCGATGAACACCCTCATCGCATCGATGCGATCCATGCCCATGCACGCCTTGCGCCCCTCCGAGACGCTTAAACTCTGTCATTCCCCGACCGGGTTCAAGCGCGATCGACCGCGATGATCGCCTCGGCAAAGGCTGCGGGCGCCTCCTGCGGCGGGTTGTGGCCGATCCCGCCGGAGAGGGGCCTGTGCTGATACCAGCCCGAGAACTTCCTGGCATAGGCTGCCGGCTCCGGATGCGGTGCGCCGTTGGCGTCGCCTTCCAGCGTGATGGTCGGCACGGCGATCGTGGGAGCCTGGGCGAGCCGCTGCTCCAGATCGTCATAGCGGGCCTCGCCCTCCGCCAGGCCAAGCCGCCAGCGGTAGTTGTGGATGGTAATCGTGACATGATCTGGATTGTCGAGAGAGGCCGCGCTGCGCGCGAAGGTCGCGTCGTCGAAGGCCCAGCGCGGCGATGCGGTCTGCCAGATCAATCGCGCGAAATCATGCGTGTTCTGCTGATAGCCGAGCCGGCCGCGCTCGGTCGCAAAATAGTACTGGTACCACCAGTCCTGCTCGGCCTTCGGCGGCAGCGGCATCCGGTTGGCGCTCTGGCTGCCGATCAGATAGCCGCTGACCGAGACCATGGCCTTGACGCGCTGCGGCCAGAGCGCCGCGACGATGTTGACGGTGCGCGCCCCCCAATCGTAGCCGCCGAGCACGGCCTTCTCGATCTTGAGGGCGTCCATCAGCGCGATCACGTCGACCGCGAGCGCCGCTTGCTGTCCGTTCCGCGGCGTCGCATCCGACAGGAACCGGGTCGTGCCGTAGCCGCGCAGATGCGGCACGATCACGCGGTAACCCCTGGCCGCCAGCACGGGCACGACATCGATGTAGCTGTGGATGTCGTAGGGCCAGCCATGCAGCAGGATGACGACGGTGCCGTCGCTCGGGCCGGCATCGACATAGCCGATATTGAGGACCCCGGCCTCGATCTGCTTGAGGGCGGGGAAGCCGGAGGCGCGCGGTGGCGCTGCCGCCGGCTGGGCGAGAGCCGGGCTGATCGGACCAAGCTGCATGGCCGCGAGCGCGGCGGCCGCGCTTGCCAGCAGGCGGCGACGGTTCTGGTCGACGGGTTCAGCGGAGCGGGAAGGCTGCATTGTCATTCTCCTGGGGTTGTCGGGGTGTCTTGAAGGGTGCGCCGGGTCGGCGCCCTCAGCCGAAGGTGAAGGCGTAAGCGCGCACGCCCGGATCGAGGAACTCGATCTCGACGGTCCGATCCGTGACCGGGCCGGCCTGGCGCACGAGCTGGTAGAGCCGCCCGTCGCGGACGGTGCCCAAACCCTGCTCGTCGATGTCCGAGCCGTGGCTTGCTCCCGGCGCGGCGCCGTCGATCCTGACGCGAAACCGGACCGGGCGGTCGGGCGAGCCCGGAACCAGCACGAGATGCAGGTCGCGGGCATGGACGCGATAGCGCAAACCACCTCCGGCCTGGTTCAGCGCGGCGAATTCGGGGCCGACCGTCCAGTTGCCCGACAGGCTCCAGGCATTCGCCGGCAGCGCGGCGGGATGCCGGTATTCGCGCGGTTCGTTCGGGGTGAGCGAGCCGGGCGAGGCGAAGCGCTCGGCCTTGTCATGGCCGAGATAGGTTTCGGGCGAACGGAGATTGCTCCAATCCGCTTGCTTCTGGGTGCCCTGGCCTTCGACCGGCTGGCTGGAGCCGGCGGTGCCGGTCGCGTTTGCTTCGGACAGCAGGCGCCGGATGATTTGCTCGGACTGGTCGTAGCGGCCTTCGCCGGTTGCCTGATGGCGGATCCGGCCGTCGGCGCCGACGATATGGATGCCGGGCCAGCCGGCATTGCCGAAGGCCCGCCAGATGCGGAAATCATTGTCGAGCACGACCGGATAACCCACGCCGAGCGACATGCTGGCCCGGGCCACATTGTCGCGATCCCGTTCGAAGGCGAATTCCGGCGCATGGACGCCGACGACGACGAGGCCTTGATCCTTGTATCTGTCCGCCCAGGCCTTCAGATGCGGCAGCGCGCGCAGGCAGTTGATGCAGGAATAGGTCCAGAAACTGACGACGACGACCTTGCCGCGCAGCGCGTCGGCGCGAAGCGGCGGCGCGTTGATCCAGCCCGGCCTGTCGAGCAGCGCAGCGAGTGGACCTGACAAGGTATCGGGGACGGCGGCGTTGGCGGATTGCCCGAAGCCGCCAAGCGGATTTGCGATGCTTGTCATGAGCGTGTTCTCCAGCTTTGAGGTCTGCTCGGCGGAGAGGCGCTGCAGCAGGCTGGTGTCGAGGCCTAGTCCCAGCAGCGCCACGCTGCCGACGACGGCGGCCCCAGTGAGCCGGCGTGCCCGCTCGACCCAGAGCAGCGAAGGCCGCAGGCGGGCGAGGAGTTGCCGCCCGGCGAGAATGGCGGCGGCCAGCGAGGTGGCGGCGCCGAGGCCGTAGGCGAGCAGGAGCGCGCTGGTCTGCGGACCGGGCCCGCTCAACGCCGCGCCCGAGAGGATCAGCCCCAGCACCGGGCCGGCGCAGGGCGTCCAGAGCAGTCCGGTGGCCACGCCGAGCACGACCGATGAGAGCGTGCCCGCCTGTTTGCCCTGCGCTCGTCCTCTCTGTGTCCGTCCGCCCTCGGCCCATGCCGCCAGCCGCGATCCAGCCCCCACCAGCGGCGAGGCGAACCGGGCGGCGAGCGATGGAAAGATCAGGCCGAGTCCGAAGCCGGCGAGCAGGACCAGCGAGACGGCGCGCCCGAAGCGGTTCGCTTGGACAGCCCAGCCCCCGGCGACTGCTGCGAGGCTCGCCACCGCGGCGAATGCAAAAGCCAGCCCCAGCAGCATCGGCAAGCCATTGCGACGGAAGGACTGGCGGGGGAAGGACCGGTTCGCCTGCGCCAGGACGAACGGCACGACCGGGAGGATGCAGGGCGAGAGGATCGTCAGCACGCCCGCGAGATAGGCTGGGATGAAAAGGGACATCGGTGCCCTCCTTGTCAGTGCAAGATCTGCGTCGGCGTGGAGTTGGAAGCCAAGGCCGGGCCCCATTGTCTGGCTCGAGAGGACTTGCCGACTCGGGAGAACCTGCCGGCCGGGCGGCCGCACCCTTGCTGCGAACCCTTGCCGCGATGGGAATGCGGTCGCCGGAGCCGTGCAAATGGTCAGACGACGGTGGTCACCACCTCGATATTGCCGTGCGTGGCCTTGGAATACGGGCAGGTCTGGTGCGCGGCTTCGACCAGCGACTGGGCGATCTCGGGCTCGATGCCGGGAAGGCTGACATCGAGCCGGGCGCGCAGGAAATAGGCCCCGTCGGTATTGGCGAGATCGATTTCGGCATCGACGGCCGTGTCGGCGGGAAGCCGGATCTTGCGTGCGCCGGCGGCAAGGCCGAGCGCGCCGATGAAGCAGGCGGACCAGCCGGCGGCGAAGAGCTGCTCGGGATTGGTGCCGGCGCCCGACGAGCCGGGCGAGGAGAGGGCGATGTCGAGACGGCCGTCGGAGCTGCGAGCGGCGCCTTCACGCCCGCCGGTGGTGTGGGTCTTGCCGGTATAGAGGACCTTGGTGGTCATGGCGGCATCCTTTCTATTATAATCGTATCCGCTTGAATCGTATCCGCTTGAATCGGATGCGATGTAATTGGGCGGCGTGCCTCGGATTGTCAACCCTCTTCCGATTTAATCGCATGCGATCTATATTGGCCGTACCCGGCCCGTGCCGGAGCGGAGATGTCCATGACCAAATCGAAGGCCCTTGGCCCTGCAACGACCAAGCTCGCCGATTTCATGTGCTTTGCGGTCTATTCGGCCAATCTCGCCTATGGCCGGGCCTATAAGCCGATCCTCGAGGCGCTCGGCCTCACCTATACCCAGTGGATCGCGATCGTGGCCCTGTGGGAGGAGGACAGCCAGACGGTCAAGAGCCTGGGCGAGAAGCTGTTCCTCGAATCGAACACGCTGACGCCAATGCTCAAGAAGCTCGAGGAACTGGGCTATCTGCGCCGCCGACGCGATCCCGACGATGAGCGGCAGGTCATCGTCAGCCTGACCGAGGAAGGGCGCCGCCTGCGCGAGAAGGGAGCGCAGAGGACATTGGTTAAGGCGACCGGCATGGATGCCGATGAGTTTGCAGGGACGCAGAAGGCGGTCGTCAAGCTCCGCGACAATCTGATCACGCACGCGCAGAAGTGACGGCTTACCTCTGGCATGGGGCATCCTAGAGCATTTCCGCGTGTCTCCGAATTGCGGAAATGCTCTAGCTCCTTGTTTTGGCGCGTTTTCTTCACGCGAACCGGTGTCCACTTCGCTCGAAAACGCTCTAGTCGCCGCCATGCGCCGTCAGCCTGGATGGAAACCCGTCTCGAAGGCAGGGGCCGCTCGTCAACGAGCTCGACGTAGGAAGTCGACGACCAGGTCTGTCGTCGCCTGCGGCTGCTCTTCCGTGATCCAGTGTCCGCAATCCGGGATGATGACGTCTTCGACGTTATCGGCGACACACCGGATCACCGCGCCGATCATCGGGCCGAACGTCGCTTCGCCACCCAGGGCCAAGACCGGCATCTGAAGCTTGCCCTGCGCAAGGAACGTCCTGTTGTCGGCCGCATCCTGGCTGAACGCCAGGAACTGGGCAAAGCTCGCTCGCATTGCGCCAGGTTGCGCATAGAGCGTTGCATAATGCTGGCGCTTCGCTTCATCAAACCGCCTCCCGTCCCGGGAAAGTTCGTTCCAGAAGCGGTCGAGATAGATGCGCTCGCGGCCGGCGACTAGGCGCTCCATGTCCTGACCACCGAAGCCAAAGTGCCACATGGCTGGATCCTGTGTGATCTGATCCCAGGGGCCGACGCCGGGCAGCGGCGCATCGATCGCTACCCATCGGCTCACACGCTCGGGGTGGGTGGCGACAACCGCGAAGCCGACCATGATGCCGATGTCGTGCGTCACCAGTTCGGCCGTACGCACACCCAGGGCGTCCATGACGCCGACCACGTCCGCCGCCTGATTCTTCTTGTCGTAGCCGCCATCAGGCTTCGACGAGAGGCCCAACCCACGCAGGTCCGGCACGATGATCGTGTGGCCTTCGATGAGTGCACTCGCCAGATGCCCCCACATGTCGCCGGTTGTGCCGAAGCCGTGCAGCATGACGACCGCCGGGCCATGACCGCCGACGCGTACATGGATCTTGGCGCCGTTGGTTTCGATCGTCCGCGTCTGCATCACAGCCGGGAAGGGATGGATGCCATCCTGATGTCTGTTGTCGTTCATCGCTTTACTCCGGGTTTGGAGGGAACAGGGGCGAGCAGTCCGCGCGGCATCGACGGCGAGGGCAGTCGGGACATAGAGCGGCAGGCCAAGCGCTGCAGCCCGGCATCCGGCGCGCGTCGGCTCAGTGGCCGGCGCTCTGGCCGCCATCGACGTGGAGGATTTCGCCGGTCACGAACGGCGCGTTTTCGAGATAGAGAATCGCGTCGGTGATGTCCGACATCTCGCCCATGCGGCCCATCGGGTGCAGGCCGCCGAGCACGCCGTGGTTCTCGACCGGGTGCATCGGGCTCTTGATGATGCCCAGCGCCACGGCGTTCACGCGTATGCCGCGCTTGGCATATTCGATCGCCAGGCTCTTCGTTGCCGCATTCAGCCCGCCCTTGGTCAACGACGCGAGCACTGAGGGGATGTTCGAATTGGCGTGATCGATCAGACTGGTCGAAATCTGGACGACATGGCCGCGGCCCTGCTTCTCCATCGCGCTGACAGCATGCTGGGTGATGAAGAAGAAACCGTTGAGGTTAGTCGACAAGATTTGGGCATATTGCTCCGAAGTATAGTCCGTAAACGCGCTCGGAATGAAGATGCCGGCATTGTTGATCAGCGTATCGACCCGGCCGAAGCGGGCGAGCGCTTCCTCGACGACGCGCTTGCCGGTCTCGGGATCGCCGATATCGCCGGCGACGGTGATCAGATCTGGATCGCGCGACGGCTTGATCGTGCGCGACGTCGCGACCACGCGATAGTTGCGATGGCGAAACGCGGCGACGGTCTCGGCGCCGATTCCCTGTGACGCGCCAGTGACAATGGCGACTTTCCGTTCTGCACCCATGAGAAGATCTCCTGACCCGGGGCGCGTGACGCCGCCGGTCCATTGCGGTGCACGACACTTAGGTTCATTCGATGGAAGAGCGAACGCCTGCTGGCTGAGCGACACTCTTCCTCAAAGCGGATGAATAGGAGTTCCTCAAATGGCGTTTGCCTCAGCGAGGCTCCGCGCAGCCAGCGGACTCTTTGGTTCACCCTGATCGGCTATCCTTCGATCGGCATTGCCATGGTCACAGAGCGTTGGTTCAGTGCGTCAGCACACCCGCCTCTGCCGAAAGTCGCGCGAATTCCTTGCGCAGCAGCGGCGCGGCAAAATCCATGAACGCTCGCACTTTGGGCACCAGCGTGCGCCCCTGCGGCGTGACGAGATGGACAGGCATCGTTGGCGGTTCGGCGTCGCGCAGCAGCACCGTCAGTGCGCCGTCCTGCACGTGCTCGGCGACGTGGTAGGTATAGAGGCGTGTCACGCCGAGACCCCCGACCGCAGAGGCGAGGGCGGCGCGCACGCTGTTGACGACGAGCCGCGGCTTGAAATGAACCACCCGCGCGATCGAGGAGCCGGCTGCGGGCGGAAAGACCCAGCTATTCTGCCCAATATAGGTTGTGGTCACGATCTGATGCTTGGCGAGGTCAGCGGGCTCGTCGATACGCGGATGCCGTGCCAGATAGCTGGGCGATGCGACCACGACCCTTTTGACGTTCCCGCCGATACGGACGGCGATCATCGAGGAATCGGGCAAATCGCCAAGTCGCAGCGCGACATCAATCCCTTCCTCGACCAGATTCGCGGACCGGTCGAGCAGGACCAGGTTCACCGACACGGCGGGATAGGCTTCGAGATAGGCATCGACGATCGGGCGGAGAATCTCCTCGCCGCTGATCGGCGGCGCGGTGATCGTCACCGTCCCGCGCGGCGCGGTACGCTCGCTCAGGACGCTCAACTCGGCTTCCTCGAGATCCGCCAGTACGCGCCGGCAGGCCGCGGCGTAGTGTGCGCCCGCCTCGCTCAGCTTCATGGTCCGCGTCGTCCGGTGGAGAAGTTCGGTCCCGACATGCGCTTCGAGAAAGGCGATCGCACGGCTCACGGCGGCGGGCGACCGGGCGAGCCGCCGCGCCGCCGCGGCAAGACTGCCCTCGTCCAGCGCGGCCACGAATACCTTCATGGCGTCGAGCCGGTCCATTTTTCTCTCGCCAAGTGGAATGAATCTGCCTGTCAACTCCCCACTATCTCAGGAGCAAGGCTACCGTCGAGATGGTCTCCAGATCTCGCGCCTGTCGGAGTTGGCAGCGCAGGCGGGGGCCGCGCCAAGCCGATCTCGAGGGCTGGCCTGCTCGCCGTGTTTCACCCTGCGACCTCGAGAATGAGTTCGATCTCGACCGGCACGCCGAGAGGCAAGCTGGCCATACCCAGGACGATGCGGCCTGACAGCATCCCGGTTCCGAAGACCTTGGCGAGCAGCTCGGATGCTCCGTCCGCGACCTTCGGATGGTCCCGGAAATCGCCCGCCGTCGCGATGTAGACCCCGAGTTTGGCGACGCCCGTTACCTTGTCGAGCGTGCCAAGATGCTGCTTGATGGCGGACAGCGCGCTGAGGCCAGCAATCTCCGCTGCCTTTCGGCCATCTTCCACGGACAACTCGCCGCCGACCCGTCCGAGGAACTGCGGCTTGCGATCGATGACCGGCAGCATTCCGCTCAGGAAGAGCAGATTGCCGATCTTCACCGCTTCGACATAGGCGCCGAAGGGCGTAGGCGGGGAAGGGAGTGTGATACCGAGGTCCTTCAGCCGCTGTTCGGCGCAGGTGGTCGGCGCATTGCTGCCGATTACCATTTCGATCTCCTTTGGAAAACAAGGGGGCTGCGCGCAGCGCATTGCCCAGGCGACCGACCTCAGATCGCTCCCGATAGGCGCGCGCCAATCAAAGGGTGCTGCGGCTCTTTCCACGCTTCGCTTGTGGTGACGGGGCCAGCCAGGAGCGGCCGATGGATGACCGCTCCTGTGTTCTTGTGATTGACTTAGGCAACAGAGACGAGCGCGTAGCCCGCACCGTCCTTGGCGATCGTGCCCGCACCAGGGATGCCCCAGTGGTAGCCCGTCAGCACTGCCTTCTCGGCAACAGCGCGTTCGAAGATCCTGCGGCGGCTGGCTTCGGCCATGGCAGAGTCTGTATCGAGCACGAGATTCATGCCGGGATGGCGCATATTCAGGGCGGGGATATTGGTAACGTCGCCCGTGACGAACAGTTGCTGTGCGCCCGAGGAGACGATGTAGCTCGTATGGCCAGGCGTGTGACCATTGGTTCCGACGGAGCGAATACCCGGCACGACCTCGACATTGTCCTCGACAAGCCTGACGTTCTTCCACGTCGGCAGTGTCGCCTGGATGCGCTTCGGCAATCCGTGCGCCGCCTCCGGAAGTTTCGTAAACACACTCGCATCGGTCCAGAACTTGTGCTCCGACGCGGGCACGATGATCTCGGCGTTAGGATAGATTTGCGCGTTGGTCTCCTTCGCCATCAGGCCCCAGATGTGATCTGGATGGTAGTGCGTGACCAGGATCGTCGTGATGCTGGCTGGGTCGATCCCGGCGGCTTTCAGGTTGGACTCGAGCAGCAATCCGGCCTTGCCCTGGCCGGCCGGTGGAAACTGGCCGCCGGTACCTGAATCGAACATGATCGTGCGACCACCGACCTTGACGATTGTCACGGTGAACGGGACGGGGACGTAGGCATCGGTCAGCCCGCCAGCGATCAGCGCCGCCTTCACCTCATCGAGTGACGCATTCTTCGCGAAGTTCGGCGCGTGGGGCTTTTCCCACAGTCCGTCATAGACCGTCGTGACCTCGATATCGCCAACCTTGAATTTATGAAACGCCTTTGGCGTTCCAGCTGCGTTTTGTGCAAGGGCGCTACCGATCAACTCGATGGGGCGTGACAATCCGAAGACCGATGCGGCGCCGGCGGCCGTCATGAAGACGCTACGTCTGGATACATCGTACATTGGTTCTCTCCTTGGGGCCGATAGGACGTTTGATGCTTCGCGTGGCTCGCAGGCGAGCGTATCGCCTGCCCACTGTGGTGGTGCTCAGCTTGGATCCTTGCGATCTGCGCCGAGGAAATCGCTCGCATAGGCGTAGAGGCCGGGGCTCCCGCCAGTCATGATGAAGAGGACGTTGTCACCGGCCTTGAATCGTCGGGCCGAGACGTCCGCCAGCAAGCCGGCGAACGCCTTGCCGCCGTAGACGGGGTCGAGCAGCAAGCCCTCCCGGCTCGCCATCAGCCGGACCGCCTCGACCATCGCCGGCGTCGAAACACCATAGCCCGCACCCAACTGGTCTCCCGAGACCTTGACGTCATTCGAAGTCAGAGACGGCTCGAAACCCAATAACATCAACGCGGCGTTGGCTTTCTCGACCGTCGCCGCAACTGCGCTGGTGGCAGGGGCAAGCACTGCGTGAGACCTCACCCGGGTGGTATCAAGCCCGAGCGCCCGATATCCCGCGACCAGTCCGGCCTGTGTTCCCGAGCTGCCATTCGGGAGCACGACCGCGCCGAAATCGACCTCGAGATCCTTGGATTGCGCCTGGATTTCGAGAGCGCAGGCCGCGTAGCCGAGACTTCCGACCGTCGAAGAGCCGCCGAGCGTCGCCACATAGGCGATCCGGCCAGCCCGACGCAGCGCCTCGGCCCGCTCTTCCGCGAACTCTGTCGAACCGACGCCGGCCGGTAGATCGTGGATGCGGGCGCCGAAGAGATCGTCGAGCAGGATGTTGCCGTTTCGATCATATTCGTCGCCTCCGCGCGACACCATGCGGGAGAGAACCAGTTCGCAGGCCAGGCCCAGCCGCGCGGTCGCGGCAGCCGCCAGGCGAGCGAAGTTCGATTGCCGGCCGCCTGTGGCGATGATCGTGTCCGCGCCTGCCGCGGTGGCATCGCCGAGCAGGAACTCGAGCTTGCGCAACTTGTTGCCGCCGCCGCCGAGCGACATCAGATCGTCGCGCTTGGCGTAGAGTCGAACGCCATGCGACGACGAACCCAAAGCATCCTCGATACGATGAAGGCGCTGAATCGGAGTCGGCCCCTCCAGCAGATCGCGACGCGGCAAAAGACTCAGGGCTTGGGAGAGGGACACGATCACACCTCGGTTGTGGGCAACGACACGCTGGCTTCGTCGTGCCGCCTATTCCTTGTACCTGGCCGTGGACTGGCCGAAGTTCCGCTCGATGTCGCCCGGCTGCCCCAGTTCCTTCCGATGACTTGCGCAGCGGAGCCGCGGCGCCTGCGCTACAGTTCGGCTGCTTGGCTTCGCCGCCAGATTTACTGCTTGCCGCAATCGGGGGAATAGTCGCTCTTCGGCAGTCACTATCTCGCCGGGCGGCATAATTATGGATCACATCGGGGCAATGAAGGGGCTGTCGTTGCTCTCGACGACAGCCGAGCCCAGCCTAGCCGGGCAGGTTCGAGATGCCCCGGCCAGCGGGAGCCCCTAGAGCATTTCCGCGTTTCTCCGAAGCGTGGAAATGCTCTAGCCTTTTGTTTTAACGCGTTTTCTTCACGCGAACCGGTGTCCACTTCGCTCGAAAACGCTCTAACCGTCGAGCGCGGCGATCGCCTTTGTCATGATCGCCAGATTGATCTCGACCAGCGGGTCGTCGTCGCCGAGGAACCAGGCAGCCGAGAGGCCGCACCAGGCGATGAGCCATTGCAGCAAACGAGGGCGCTCCAGCCCCGATTGCGCGACGACGATGTCGAGCCGGCGCTCGAAGCGGCTCACCGCGACCGGGGGATCGGGATCGGCGAGATCAGGGTCGCAGAACAGGATAGTGTATTCGAAGGCGCGGTCGCCGATGACGCATTTCGGATAGATGGCGCGCCAGCCACTCCCCTCGAAATCCAGCACATTGTCGTGGTGGAGATCGGCATGGAGCGGCAGGATCTCCTGCTGCGCCGCCAGCAATTCGCGCGCCGTGGCGGCGGAGCGGGCGAGGAGGCCGCCGCGCTGCTGCGCTATCGGGAACAGGTCCTTGAACCAGGTTTCGAGCGGGATCAACCCGATTGGGGCCGGGCCGCGCGGCCGCTGCAGGCGGGCGATCGCCTCGCAGAGGATGAGCGTCGCTTCATCGTCCCTGCCATTGCGGGCCATGGCCGAAAGCGAGCGCTTGCCGATGGCGCGTTCGATCAGCATGGCGCTGCCGCTTTCGTCGTGGGCAAGCAGGCGCGCCGCGCCGTCGCCGCCCCAGTATTCGAGCAGGCGGTAACCGAGGCGCTCATCCTCGGCCTCGGGCAGCTTCAGCATGGCGGGCTCGCCTTGACGGCGTACCGGCAGCAGGCGGCTGCCATGGGTGGTGATGGCGTCGCCGTCGGGCGCGAGCGCCCAGCGCGACAGCCAGGGCTCAAAATACAGCCAAGACTCGAAATCGGCAGGCGCAGCGGAATCCACAGATCAGACGCGCCCGATCAACGGATATTGCTCGGCCTCGTAGAGCTGGCCCGAGACCGGGGCGCTCTCGTCGGAGAGCCAGAAGGCGGTGTGGGCCGCGATCTCCTCGGGCTGCATGATCCGGCCGGTCGGGGCGAGTTTGAGCGGGACATGGTCCTGCCAGCCGGGCTTCTGGCCCTCGCGCTGCTGTGTCACATCCTCATTGGCGGTGAAGGTCCAGCCGACATTGAGCTGGTTCACCCGGATATGCTCGGGCCCGAGCGCATTGGCGAGGTTGCGCGTCATCGTCATCAGCGCGCCCTTCGACATCGAATAGACGGTCAGGTTGGAGAGCCCGCAATAGGCGTTGATCGAGCCGACGGTGACGATGGCGCCGCCGGATTTCTGCAGACGGAAGGCGCGGATCGCGGCCTCGGCGCAAAGCAGCGGCGCGCGGGTGTTGATCGCGAAGATATGGTCGAAGAAGGTCGCGGTGGTCTCGCCGAGCACGCCGCGCGGATAGATGCCGGCATTGTTGACGAGGCCGTCGATGCGCCCGAAGGCCTTCACCGTGGCGTCGATCAGCGTTTGCGCGGTGGCGGGGTCGGCGAGGTCGCCTGTGGCCCCTTGCGCTGAAGCGCCGAGATGCCGGCAGGCGGCCTCGACCTCGGTCTCGTCGCGGCCATGGACGAGCACTTTGGCGCCGTCCGCCACCAGCCGCTGCGCCATCGCGTAGCCGATGCCGGTCGAGGAGCCGGTGACGAGGATGGCCTTGCCTGCAAGTCCGCGCATGGTGGGTCTCCTGTGTGCGGGTCTGAATAGCCTGTTCGGCCGCGGCGGTCACGCCGTCGCGGCGTGCGGATTTACAAGCCTGGCCGTTTCGGTGTCTGATTGTTTTTGGGCATATTCTGGATGGCTATTGGTCTGACGCTGACAATCACGGAGACGCTGCGATGTTTCGGTCCCGTCGCCTTTCAGCCTGCCTGCCTTTGCTCAAGGTGACGTCGTCTGCGCCACTCGCTCGTGGCGCCACCGGACCCGCTGTCGCGACGGTGCAGGATCTGCTCAACGACCTCGGCTTCAGCTTCGTCAAATCGTTCAAGAATGGCCAGTGGGACGGGATTTTCGGCAGCGAGACCGACGCTAATGTGCGCAAGTTCCAGCTGCAGAAAAGGCTCGCCTCCGATGGGATGATCGGCCCCAAGACGCTGGGACTGTTCGACCAGTTGATCCTCGCCGACCCGTTGCTCGAATTGCTCGATTTCGGGAAATACAAGGCAGGCCAGGCGTTCGACCGGGTTCTCCCGGCCGAGCGGCGCGGCAACATGTACTGGTAGGCGACATGTCCGATCATACGATTTCGCCTGGCTTCACCATTTCCGGCGTCACCTTCGAGAATGTTTTCAATTCCGACGCGGCGAGAGGCCGCCCGGTCGATTTCGAAAAGCCCGACCCGTTCGACTGGCGGCTGATGGTCGGGCGCTTTGCCCCCAACAGCGGCGTGCAGGCGTTCAAAACGACCTGCAGCTTCACGCCCAAGGGCGCACCGGCAGGAACGGGCTACGGTCTCAAACAGATCGCGTTCCACAAATTCCTCTCGATGTCCTATGCCGGGCTCGAGCCGGAGCACGGCTCGCAGACCATTGGCACGACCTCGATCAACTTCACCTGGAACCTCGACTGTGTCGGCGCGAATGTGGGCAGCAATTTTTCGGCGCCGTCGCTGCCGTTTTTTTCGGCGCTGGCAAAGCCGGTCGCCAACGACAGCAAGGGCTCGATCACGATCATCGATTCGCCTGGCGGAACCGCCCGTCTCGTGCGCGCCAACATGCTGACAGCAAAACGGAATTTCCTGCAGAAGCACGCCAGCGAAACGAATTTCATCACAGCCCTCGTCGTCGAGCGCCCCGATGGCGCGCATGTCCCGGTGCGCGCGGTCCAGTGGACCTTCTCGACTTCGACGACCGTGGTCTGGACAGACGGAAAGCCGAAACTGCAATCGGCCGGCGGCTGTTCGTTCATAACCCTGCTCAATCCCGACGACATCCAGGACGTCCGCAAGCGGCTCTTGGCCGAGAATGCGTTCCTGGTCTCCGACACCATCCTGCACAAGGTCAATCAGGGGCTTTCCACCGCCGAAATGCTCGACGCGGCAGCCGCGCCCACCCCCAACTCGCCGGACACGGTGCGCAAATTCGACGGCGGCACCTACGCCATCGAGCATTCGAGAAAAGCTTTGGATTGAGCGCGGCTGCGCTGGCGCGAGCGGCGATCGACGTTACTATCCCGCCCATGTCGCTTCACCTGCTCAAACTCTGCGTCGGCGCCGAATCGATCAGCGATCTCGAGGAATGGATCGAGGAGCAGTCGCTGCTGCGCCGGCGGATGGGCCGCCCCGACGAGCAGACGCACACCACCCGCATGGTGCCCAAACGCGTCAGCGAGATCGTCGATGGCGGCTCGCTCTATTGGGTGATCAAGGGCCAGATCTCGGCCCGCCAGCGCCTGACGGAGATCAGGCCCTTCACCGATGCGGATGGCATCGGCCGCTGCCATCTCGTGATGGAGCCGGTGGTGGTGCCGGTCGAGCCGCGCCCCTGCCGGCCCTTCCAGGGCTGGCGCTATCTCGCCGACAAGGACAAGCCGCGCGACATCGACGGTCGCAGCGGCGATCTCGGCGTGATGCCGGAGGCGATGCGGCGAGAGCTGGCGGAATTGGGGCTGCTGTAAGCCGTCGCGTCATGGTCGGCCTTGAGCCGACCATCTCTTCCCGGAAAGGGCGGCGCTGCATTGCTCCAACCGGCACGAGAGCCTCGGGTCTTCGCGGAGTTTATCCTTGGGTTGATCGAAGATCGGACCCGAGGGCTGCGCCCGAGAATGACGGCGCTATGCCTCACACCGCGATATTGTCGATCAGCCTCGTTCCGCCGATCCTTGCCGCCACCAGAAGACGGATCGGGCCGTCGGCCAGCGAGGTTATGGCAGCGAGCGTGTCCGCGTGGCGGGCTTCAAGGTAATCCAGCTCGAAGCCGGCCGAGATGATCTCGCCTTGCGCTTCGGTCACCGCCTTGAACAGGTCGTCGCGGTTGCGCAGGCGCGCGGCGAGCGCTTGCATGACCTTGTGCAGCAGCGGCGCGAGCGCGCGATGCTCGGCCGAGAGGTAGCGGTTGCGCGAGGACATGGCGAGGCCGTCGGGCTCGCGGAAGGTCGCCAGCGGGATGATCTCGATGCCGAGGTCGAGATCAGCCGCCATCCGCGTCACCACCTTGAGCTGCTGATAATCCTTCTCGCCGAAGACGGCGCAATCGGCCTGACTCTGGGTAAAGAGTTTGCAGCAAACCGTTGCAACGCCTTCGAAATGTGTCGGCCGGAAGCGGTCGTCGAGGCCGACTGCGGCGGGGCCGAGCAGCAGGATGCGGGTGGCGAAGCCCGGGGGATACATCTCCTCGACCTGGGGAAAGAAGACCGCGTCGGCCTGCGCCTCGGCCAGCATCGCGCAGTCCTGGTCGAAGGTGCGCGGATATTTCTTGAAGTCCTCATGCGGGGCGAACTGCGTCGGGTTGACGAAGATCGTGGTGATGACGCGCCGCGCATGGCGCTGGGCTTCCTTCACCAGGGCGATATGGCCTTGATGCAGTGCGCCCATGGTCGGCACCAGCGCGACCTTCTCGCCCGCGGCATGCCAGGCCGCGACCTTGGCCCGCATGGCGGCGACCGTCTCGAAAACCGCTATCTGCGTCACTGCGCCTGTCCTCCCATTTTGCGGACGGGTAGCAAATGCGCGGGCGATGGCCAATATCAGGTCAGGTATGATTTGCAGCGTCGTGCGACCGGGAGCCTCATGAGCGACAAGACCGACCGTGCTCTGGGCAAGGCCGAAGCCACCGCACCACAGGCTGCGGGCGCCTCGACGCCGGGTGCGATCGACCGCTTCCTGGGGGCCGCCAAGCAGCTCGCGCCGCTGGCGACGGGGCAGGCGGGCCGGCTCGTCTTCGCGCTCGACGCCACGATGAGCCGCCAGCCGACCTGGGATCTTGCCTGCTCCTTGCAGGCGCGGATGTTCGAGGTCGCAGCGAAGAGCGGCGGGCTTGCGGTCCAGCTCGTCTATTTCCGCGGGCTGATGGAATGCCGCTCGTCAGGCTGGGTCGGCGAGCCGCAACGCCTCAACGGGCTGATGAGCCGGATCGCCTGCGAGGGCGGCCAGACGCAGATCCATCGCGTGCTCAAGCATATCCGTGACGAAGCGAAGACCGTGCCGATCCGCGCCTTCGTCTTCGTCGGCGATGCGATGGAGGAGGATGTCGATGCGCTTGCCGCTCTCGCAGGCGAGCTCGGCCTGCGCGGGATTCGCGGTTTCCTATTCCAGGAAGGCCATGACCCCGCCGCCAGCGCCGCCTTCGCGACGATAGCGCGCCTGACCGGTGGCGCGCATGCGCGCTTCGACGTCAATGCGCCGGGCTCGCTGCTCGACCTGCTACGGGGAGCGGCCGCCTATGCCAGCGGCGGGCGCGAGGCGCTGCTGCGGCTCGCCGGCGACAACGCCGCGGTCAAGGGGCTATTGAGCGCTATGGATGGAGGCCGAGCTTGAGTCTGTTTTACGGCGTTGCCGTGCTGATCCTGCTCTGGTGGGCGTCGAAACTGTTTGCCGGCGCCAATCCGAAGCTCCTGGCCAAGGTGGCGAAGACCGGGGGCGGCGTGCTTTCGCTCGGCGTCGCGGCTCTGCTGATGCTGCGCGGGCGGCTCGACATGGCGATCTTCGTCGGCGGGCTCGGCGCCTGGCTACTCGGCTGGAGCGCCTATGGGCCGGGCGGAATGCGCTTTCCCTGGGGTGGAGGGGCTGGGACGAGCACGACGCCGGGCGCGCGCTCCAAGGTCGAATCCAGGTTGCTGCAGATGGAACTCGACCATGACAGCGGCGGCATGACCGGCAAGGTCCGCGCCGGGGCTTTCGCGGGGCGCGATCTCGATGGCTTGAGCCTGCCGGAGATCAGCGCCTTGATGCGCGAATGCCTCGCGAGCGATCCTGACGGCGCCCGCCTGCTAGAGGCATATCTCGACCGCCGGACGCCCGGCTGGCGTGAAGACGCTGATCGTCACCGCGACACGGGGCAGGGTGGCGCGGCGAGCCCGGGCGCGATGTCGCAGCAGGAGGCCTACGAGATCCTGGGGCTTCAGCCGGGGGCGGGCGAGCAGGCGATCCGCGAGGCCCATCGGAGCCTGATGAAGCGGATTCATCCGGACGCCGGCGGCAGCAGCGGCCTTGCCGCCCGCGTCAACCAGGCCAAGGACGTCCTTCTGAAGTGAGCCGAACGGCGGCAGGGTGTGGGGCTGGAACGACATCGGTCTCAGATCCTTTCCTGTCTGTCCGTCAGCCGCGGGTCGCGAAGCAGGCGAAACCGTCGCGCTTGAGCTTCGTGCAGGCGTTCTGGGCGTCCTTGGGGTCCTCGAAGCCGGCGAAGCGGGCGCGGAACAAGGTGGCGCCACCCTTCTCGACCTTCTCGGTGAAGCCGGAGGCATCGGCCAGCGGGCCGGCCGCCTTGGAGCGGGCGCGGGCCAGAATGTCCTTGGCCTTGGCCTCGTCATCGGTGGCGCCGAGCTGGATGATCCATTTGCCGCTGGCGATGCTCGCCACCGGGCGGGCGTCGTTCGCCTTGGTGTCGGCTGCGGCCTTGGCGAGGACGGTGGTGGCGGGCTCGGGCTTCTTCTCCGCGGCGACGGCGACGGGCTGGCGCAGTTCGATCTTGCGCTCGGCCTGTTTCGTCTCTTGCTGCTTCGCCTCTTGCGGTTTGGGCTCCATGAGCTTGGCGAGGGCTTCCTCGTCGGGCTCGGCGACCTTGGCGATCGAGGAGGTGACGTCGACATTCGCCGGCGGGCGCAGAACCTTGGCGTCAGCCGGCTGGGCGCCGATCGACCAGCGCATCGCCGAAGGCGTCGTCGTGGCGGTCACGGTGCGCATGCCCGAAAGCTGCAGCTGCTGGGCCCCGACATTGAGCGGGCGCGGCGGCGCGATCGGCGTCGTGGTGGTGGCGGTGTAGGCGCGGGCGGCGGCGGGAAGCGGCGCCTCCTGCTGGATGCGCGGACGCGGCACCGGCATGGGCGCGGGCTCGACGGCTGCGACAGCGACGGGCTGCGGCGGCGCGGCGGCGACCGGGGCGGCGCGGCGTGGCGCCTCCTCCGGCTCGGGCGCTTCGGCGACCATGGTCGAGGCGCGGCCGCTGGTGGCGGCGCGAGGCAGGTTGGCGACCACGAGATCGGCCATGATCTTGTCGCGGGAGGCGCCGGAGCGGCCGCCGAGCACGACCGAGACGATCTGGCGGCCTTCCGATTTGGCCGAGGTCATCAGGTTGAAGCCCGAGGCGCGGGTGTAGCCGGTCTTGATGCCGTCGACGCCCTCGATGCGGCCGAGCAGGCGATTATGACCGCGGATCGTGCGCTCGCCATATTGGAAGGAACGTGTCTGGAAGAGTGGGAAATAACGCGGGAACCGCTCCTGGATCGCGCGGGCCAGGATGGTGAGGTCGCGCGCCGTGGTCAGGTTCGGCGGGGAATGCGGCAGGCCATGCGGGTTGTGGAAGCGCGTGGAGCTCATGCCGAGCGAGCGCGCCTTGCGCGTCATCATTTCGGCGAAGGCGTCCTCCGAGCCGGCGATGCTCTCGGCGACCACGACCGACGCGTCGTTGGCCGAGAGCGTGATCATGCCCTTGATGGCGTCTTCGACCGCGATGGTGGAGCCTGGGCGCAGGCCGAGCTTGGTCGGCGGCTGGGCCGCGGCATAAGCCGAGACCTTGAGCTCGGAATCCATGCTGAAGCGGCCGCGCTCCATCTGCTCGAACAGCATATAGAGCGTCATGACCTTGGTCAGGGAGGCGGGGATGCGCGGCGCATCCTCATTGACGGCGTGCAGGGTGCGGCCGCTCTTCACGTCCACGACCATGGCCGCGTAAGGCGGCGTATAGCCACCGCCGGCGCCATGGTGGCGACGCTTGCGGGCTTCGGCCGGAGACGCGGCCATGCTGACCGCAATCGTGACGACACCGATCAGTCCGACGACCGCGCGAAGACGCGCGCGTCGGGTACCAACGCAACAAAAAGCCATGCAACCCGCCTCAACTCAGAACTCACGTCCCGATCCCGCACCACGTCAACAAACGTGGCGATAAGGACACAGTGGGAGAGGTTAGGCGGATGCGGTTACGGAGCCGTTAAAAAGCGACGCATCTGTTTTGGCGCGGTCTGCGTCTGGTGCAATGCGGTGCGTCCTTGACATTCATGTTGCACTGCACAATATGAGGACTGTCCCCGGTGGTGAACCTTTTCATCTGGCCTTGGGGCGAGAAACCTGGGTCCGCAAGGGCTCGTCAGCAGAGGCGGCACTCCTGTGCCGGAGGGAAGAAACATGATCCAGCAGTTCGAGACGATCCAGAAGGCTTCGAAAGAGAACGTCGATGCGGCCCTGAAGGCTTTCGGCGCCACCTCCAAGGGCGTGCAGACCATCGCCGTCGAGGCTTCCGACTACGCCAAGAAGTCCTTCGAGGCCGGCACCGCGACGATCGAGAAGCTCGCCGCCGTGAAGACCCTCGACAAGGCGATCGAGATCCAGACCGACTACGTCAAGACCGCTTTCGAGGGCGCCGTCGCCCAGCTGACCAAGATGGGCGAGCTCTACACCGCCCTCGCCAAGGACGCCTACAAGCCGTTCGAAGGCATCGTCGCCAAGGCCGTCCCGGCCGCCAAGTGAGCTGACGCCACGCCGCCGCTGGCGGCGCAGGCTCGCTGACACGATATGAAGCCCGGCCGTGAGGCCGGGCTTTTTCTTTGGCTTGGATCGGCGCTTCAGCCGTGAGCTGCCGGCGCCGCGATTCCGTCCAGGGCCGTGAGCACATCGTCGGGCAAGATGATATCCGCCGCAGCCAGATTGTCGTGCAGATGCGCGACGGACGAGGTTCCAGGGATCAGGAGAATGTTGGGCGCCCGGTGAAGCAGCCAGGCAAGCGCGACCTGCATCGGCGTAGCGCCGAGCTGCGCGGCGACTTCCGACAGGATCGAGGATTGCAGCGGGTTGAAACCACCGAGCGGGAAGAACGGCACATAGGCGAGGCCGTCACGGGCGAGATCGTCGATCAGGGCGTCGTCTGCCCTGTGCGCCAGATTGTATTGGTTCTGGACGCAGACGACCTCGACCATCTTGCGCGCGTCCGCGATCTGCGTCGGCGTGACATTGCTCAGCCCGATATGACGGATGAGGCCCTTGCGCTGAAGTTCGGCCAGCGTGGCGAGCGGCGCCTCCAGCGACCCTTCCGCCGGGCCGTGGACGTCGAACATGGCGCGGAGGTTGACGACGTCCAAGACGTCGAGGCCGAGATTGCCGAGGTTGTCATGAACCGCCTGCGTCAGCTCGTCGGCCGAGAAGGCCGGAATCCAGGATGCATCCTCGCCGCGCCGGGCGCCGACCTTCGTGACGATGACGAGGTCGTCGGGATAGGGGTGCAGGGCCTCGCGGATGATCCGGTTGGTGACGTGAGGGCCGTAGAAGTCCGAGGTGTCGATGTGATTCACGCCCGCTGCAACCGCCTCGCGCAGGACGGCGAGCGCGGCGTCGCGATCCTTGGGTGGGCCAAAGACGCCGGGCCCTGCGAGTTGCATGGCGCCGTAGCCGAGGCGCTTCACGGCGCGGTCGCCGAGGACGAATGTGCCGGATGGTTCGATCGTGGACATGGATGATCTCCTTTGGGAACGACCCCGAGCTAGTCATTGCCGACTTGCACGATAACCGGCCATAATCCGTACAGGCTGTGCGGGATTCAAGACAATGAAAGCCGATCTGAGCGACCTCAACGCCTTTGTGGCGGTCGCGCGCGCCAAAGGCTTTCGCGATGGCGCGCGGGCCAGCGGCAGTAGCGCGTCGGGATTGAGCGAAGCCGTGCGCCGGCTCGAGGCGCAGCTCGGTGTCAGGCTGCTCAACCGCACCACACGCAGCGTGGCAGTGACCGAGGCTGGCCAACGCCTGCTCGATCGCCTCGGGCCGGCCCTCCTTGAAGTGGAAACGGCGCTCGACGTCGTGAACAGCTTTCGCGACAGGCCCGCGGGAACGCTGCGCCTCAATGTGCCGGTCAGCGCGTCGCGGCTCATCCTGCCCGCCATCGTGCCGCCGTTCCTGGCCGCCTATCCGGAGATTCGGCTGGAGGTGGTCGCCGACGAAAGCTTCGTCGATGTCCTTGCGGCCGGCTGCGACGCCGGCATCCGCTATGACGAGCGTCTGGAGCAGGACATGATCGCGGTGCCGATCGGCCCCCGCATCCAGCGCTTTGCGGCTGCGGCGTCTTCAGCCTATCTCGATCGCGCCGGCCGTCCGGCGCATCCCCGCGATCTGCTCGGCCATGCCTGCCTGCTCGGCCGTTTTGCAAGCGGAGCCTTGACGACGCCATGGGAGTTCGAGCGGGATGGCGAGGTCGTGCGGGTCGAGCCTGCGGGCCCGCTCATCGTCAGCGTGGGAGGCGCGATCGATCTCGCCGTCGAGGCGGCGATCGCCGGCAGCGGGATCATCTCCCTTTTCGAGGGCTGGCTGCGTCCGCATCTCGACAGCGGCGCGCTCGAGCCGGTCCTCGAATCCTGGTGGCAGAGCTTTCCGGGACCGTTCCTGTATTATCCCGGCAGGCGCCTGGTTCCCGCCCCGCTGCGGGCCTTCCTCGATTTCGTCAAGGCAGCAGGCGCCCGGGCCTGACATGTGCCGCGGGGCGGCCATCTTCTTCAAACGCGGCCGTCTTCTTCAAACGCAGCCATCTTCTTCAAACGATTGAAAACTGAGCCGCGCAGGTGCATGTGTTGCGTATGTCGCCGCACCGGTCGCGGCGCGCCCCAGCCAGCGGTTCGCACATGCTCGACAAAGCGCTTCCACCTCGCACGCTCACGCTCAACGCCGCCGACAATGTCGCGGTCGCGGTCGATCCTGTCGATGTCGGCGTCACTGCCGCGGGCGTCACCGCGCTGAAGCGGATTCCGCGCGGGCACAAGCTGGCGCTGAGCAAGATCGCGACTGGCGAGCCGATCCGTAAATTCGGCCAGATCATCGGTTTCGCCACGGTCGATATTCCGCCTGGCGAATGGGTGCATGAGCACAATACCGGGTTCCACGCCTTCGAGCGCGACTATGCCTTCTGCGCCGAGGCCAAGCCCGAATTCGTCCTGCCGGTCGAACAGCAGGCGACCTTCGAGGGCTTCCGCCGCGCCAATGGCAAGGCTGGCACGCGCAACTATGTCGGCATCCTCACTTCGGTGAACTGCTCGGCCTCGGCGGCGCGTTTCATGGCCGAGGAGGTCAAGCGCTCGGGCCTGCTCGCCGATTATCCCAATGTCGACGGCGTCATCGCGCTGACCCACGGCACCGGCTGCGGCATCGACTATAATGGCGAGAGCTTCGAGGTGCTGAAGCGCACGACCTGGGGCTATGCCTGCAACCCGAACATGGCCGCCGTCCTCGTCGTCGGCCTCGGCTGCGAGGGTTTCCAGATCAAGCGGATGAAGGACGCCTATGGCGTCGAGGAGAGCGACGTCTTCCGCACGCTGACGATCCAGGAGACGGGTGGCACGAAAAAGGCGGTCGCCGCGGGCATCGAGGCGCTCAAGGTGATGCTGCCGATCGCCAACCGCGCCGTGCGCGAGACCGTGCCGGCCTCGGAATTGATGTTGGCGCTGCAATGCGGCGGCTCGGACGGCTATTCCGGCATCACCGCCAACCCGGCCTTGGGCAAGGCCGTCGACCTCCTGGTCGAGCATGGCGGCACCGCGATCCTGTCCGAGACGCCGGAGATCTACGGCGCCGAGCATCTGCTGACTCGCCGCGCCGCCACCCGCGAGGTGGGAGAGAAGCTCGTCGGCATCATCAAGTGGTGGGAGGACTATACGGCCCGCGCCCGGATGGACATGAACAACAACCCGTCGCCCGGCAACAAGGCCGGCGGGCTCACCACCATCCTGGAGAAATCGCTTGGTGCGGCGGCCAAGGGCGGCACCAAGACGCTGGCCGCGGTCTATCATTATGCCGAGCAGGTGAAGTCCAAGGGTTTCGTCTACATGGACACGCCCGGCTACGACCCGGTCTCCGCCACGGGGCAGGTCGCCGGCGGGGCCAATATCCTCGCCTTCACCACAGGCCGCGGCTCGGCCTATGGCTGCAAGCCGACGCCCTCGGTCAAGCTCGCCACCAACACGCCGATGTATCTGAAGCAGACCGACGATATGGACATCAATTGCGGCGATGTGCTCGACGGCGTGACGCTGGAAGAGAAGGGCAAGGAGATCTTCGACTACCTGCTGCGCATCGCTTCGGGCGAGCATTCGAAGTCGGAAGAGATGGGCTATGGCGACGCCGAGTTCGTGCCGTGGCAGATCGGGGCGACGATGTGAGCTTGCCCTTCTCCCGCAGAGCGGGTGGGCAAGCTGTCCAATCGACAGTCGCGGAAGTGCGGTGCTAGAACAGTTTCCGATCCAGTTGGATCGGAAATCACTCTAGACCTTTGTTTTAGCGCGTTTTCTTCACGCGACCCGGTATCCACTTCGCTCGAAAGCGCTCTAAGAATCGCCTATTCCGATGAGGCAGTGCTGGGGGGCACGTCATGCGACAGATTCTTCTGGTTACGGTTCCGCGCGTCCTGCTCGGGTTGCTCTTCCTCGTCAGCGCGATCGACGGTTTCTGGTGGCTCGCCACCGGCGCGCATCTGATCCATCCGCCGACAAGTGAGCGCGGCGTCGCCTTCGAGACCGCGCTGCAGAATGCCGGCTTCTTCTGGCCGCTCTTGAAGACGGTCAATCTGGCGGGGGCGCTCAGCCTGCTCCTGAACATCGTGCCGGCCTTTGGCCTCGCATTGCTCGCGCCGGTGATGACGGTGATCGTGCTGTTCCATCTGGTGATCAACCCGCAGGGCATCCCCGTGGCGATCATCCTCGTGGTGCTCGGGAGCCTGCTGGTCTGGGCCTATCGCGAGCGCTACGCGGCGCTGTTCCGGTAGTTCGCTCCGTCGTCGCGAGCGCAGCGAAGCAATCTAGAGCGGCAGCCTCTAAACCGAAAACCCGGCCAGCCTCTCGCCGAGTCCGCCGATCCGGTCGGCTGCGACATTGGCGATGGCGATGCGCAGATGCTGCTCCTGTTCCGGGCCGAAATAGGGGCCAGGCAGGGCGAGAACACCGCGCTCTTCGACCAGCCTGCGCGCGACATCGGCTGCCGGCACGCCCTCGAAGGGATGTGCGACATAGGCGAAATAGGCGCCCGCCGCGAGCACGCGCCAGCCTTCGAGCGGCGCCATCGCGGCGCGGAACAAAGCGGCGCGGGCATTGATCTCGACGCGGTTGGCCTCGCGCCAGGCGCGGATGCCGTCGATGCCCCAGGTGATCGCCGCCTGGCCGGCGCGCACCGGGCTGATCTGGACGCAGTCGAGTACCTTGCCGATCTGCGCGACGACCTTTTCGCCTGCCGTGATCGCGCCCAGGCGCCAACCCGGCACGGCATAGGCCTTGGAGAAGCTGTAGAGCCCGATGACGGAGTCTTGCCAGGCGCTTGCAGCAAAGACCTCATGTGCCCTGGCAACGCCTTCGGGCAGGAAATCGCGATAGGTCTCGTCGAGCACCAGCCAGAGCCCGCGCCGTGCACAGAGCTCGGCGAAGGCTGCGATGGTCGCGGCCGGATAGACCGCGCCGGTCGGGTTGTTTGGCGTCACCAACACAATGGCGCGGGTGCGCGCGTCGATCAGCTTCTCTGCGTCCGCGACATCCGGCACGAAGCCGGCTGCGGGATCGCAGGGCAGAGGCCTGGGCTCGGCGCCGAGCATGGTCAGCGTCATCTCGTGGTTGAAATACCAGGGCGTCGGCAGGAGCACATTGTCGCCGGCCCGGGCCAGCGCCATCATCGTGATGACATAGGCCTGGTTGCAGCCCGAGGTGATCGCGATCTCGCTGGGCGAGAAACGCGCGCCGTAGATACTCCCCATCTCCTTCACATAGGCCTCGCGCAAAGCGAGATCGCCGGTGATCGCGCCATAGCGGGCGCTGTCGGTCGCGCTAGCGGCCTCACCGAGGCGCTGCAGCAGCTCCTGTGGCGGCGGTGAGCCCGGAACGGCTTGAGACAGGTCGATCAGCGGCCCGTTGCGGCCGTCATAGGCGCGCGCCCAGCCCTGGGCCTCCGGGATCGGAGGCGTACCGGTGTCGAGCAGGTCGGGATTCAAGGTAGCTTGCGGCGTCTTCAGCATGGCAGGCAGCTTTGGGATGCGGCGGCGCCCTCGTCAATCGGCCATCCTTGTCAATCAACTTGGACGCAGGCGGGTTATCACCCCATATCATTGCGCATGCAGGACGAGACCAACGACGCCATCGACGAACTCCATGCCATGCTCGACCGGGCAGCCGTGATCGTCGGCTTTACCGGAGCCGGCATCTCGACTGAATCCGGCGTGCCGGATTTCCGCACGCCGGGTTCGCCCTGGATGGTCCACAAGCCGATCCCGTTTGCTGCCTTCACCGCCAGCCGCGAGGCGCGCATCGAGGCCTGGCGGCGCAAATTCGCGATGGACGACCATTTCGCCGGCGCCGGCCCCAATCGTGGCCACCGCGCTTTGGCGCGGTTGGTGAGCGAAGGCCGCTCGCCCGGCATCGTCACCCAGAACATAGACGGCTTGCATCAGGCCTCGGGCATTCCCGATGAGCGCATCGTCGAACTGCACGGCAACGGCACCTACGCTACGTGTCTGACCTGCGGCTGGCGTCATGAGCTCGCCGCGATCAGACCGGCCTTCGAAGCGACGGGTGAGCCGCCGCGCTGCATCATGTGCGGCGGCCAGGTCAAATCGGCGACGATCTCGTTTGGTCAGGCGATGCCACAGATGCAGATGCAGCGAGCCCATGCGCTGACGCTGCAGGCCGATCTTTTCCTCGTGGTCGGCTCTTCGCTCGTCGTCTTTCCCGCCGCAGCGATTCCCGTCATCGCCAAGCGCAATGGCGCCAAGCTCGTCATCGTCAACCGCGAGCCGACGGAGCTCGACGCTATCGCCGATCTGGTGGTGCGGGCCGAGATCGGCCCCGCGCTGGGGCGATTGGCAGGGTAGGGGATCGCGGTGCAGGGAAGGGCCGTATTCCGGTAGCCGCGCGCCTTATCTGGCAGGCATGCGATTCCCTTTGACCGCTCTCGCACATTGGACATACGCATTATATACGCTATATTCGGGAAATGCCGAATATAGCGAACAAGCGCATGGCGACGGCTGAGCAACGCTTCATCGAGGAGGCGGCCCGGTTGCTGATCCCTTGGGGCGTGCCCCAGACCGCGGCGCGCCTTTACGGCTATCTGCTGCTCTGCGCCGAGCCGGTCAGCCTCGACCGCATCACGGCCGAGCTCGAGATCAGCAAGAGCAGCGCCAGCGTCGCCGCGCGATTGCTGGAAACATACAGGCTCGCCCGGCGCCATGGCGAACGCGGCAGCAAGCGCGCCTTGTACGCGGTGTCCGATAATTACGAGGGCATGCTGACCGAGCAGAACCACCTGCTCGATGCGCTCGCCGCTCTCCTAAGGAATGGCGCAGTCACTGTGGCGTCGGGAGCAGCGCGGGACCGCCTCGAGGATATGGCCGAGTTCTACCTGGCGATACGCCAGGCGATGGAGGCAGCACTTGAGCAGTGGCGTGCGAAGAAGCCGCGATCCTGACGAGGCGATCGATCGGCGTTCCCTCGCATGGATCAAGTCAGTCATGGGTCAAGTAAGTCTTGGGTCAAGCCAGTCTTGGGCCAAAGCCAGCCTGGAGACAATTTCGCCGAAGGAGTGAGTGATATGGAACAGACCGAAACGCCCCGGGAGCCGAGCGCGATGTCGCGCAGCACGGCCATTGCCTATGCGATCAGCCTCCCGCTTTCGTTGCTTGGATTGATCTTCTGGCCTGCCGGCACGATCGCCTGGCGGCCCGGATGGGTCTTCCTTGCGGTTCTGATTTCGGGCTTCGGGGCTTCGGCCCTCGTGCTCGCCTGGGTCAATCCGATCATCTACCGCGCGCGCAGCCGCTTCCAAGCGGGCACGAAAAGCTGGGACAAGGCGCTGCTTGCGGTCATCCTGCCGGCGATGGCGGCGGTCCTGCCGGTCGCGGCGCTCGATGCCGGGCGGTTCCACTGGTCGGCTCTGCCAGCCTGGGTGGTGCTATTGGGCTATGTCGCCGTGCTGGCGGCCATCGCGGTGACGGGCTGGGCGCAGGCGATGAATCCGTATTTCGAACCGGGCGTCCGGATCCAGTCCGAACGGCATCAGCGCGTGATCGACAACGGTCCCTACCGTTTCGTGCGCCACCCCGGCTATATCGCCGCGCTGTTCCTGTTTTTCGGCATGGCGCTCGCGCTGGGCTCGCTCTGGGCGCTCGTTCCCGCCGCTCTGGCGGCGGCGGTGCTCGTCCTGCGCACGTCATGGGAAGACCAGCTGTTGCGGGCCGAGCTTCCTGGCTATGACGATTATTCCCGCCGAGTGCAGTGGCGATTGGTCCCCGGCCTCTGGTGAAGGTCAGATTTGCTATCGGTCGTCGAGCATGAGGCAGCGTGTCCGGGCCGCCGACCACTGGTCGCTCTCCATCGCTATGCGCGCCATAGCTGACGCGACCTGTCAGCATCCTCCTTGCCCGGGCTTCACTCCCCTGCCGGCAGTGCTAAGCAAGAAGAGCAGCTCGGCTGAGAGGGAATTCGGGATGGCTCACGACGCGTTGTTCGAGCGGCTCTGGAGCGGTGCCGCCCCGATGGAAGAGTGGACGGCGGCGGTGTCCGAGGGAGCGATCACGCAGGTCGCGGAGAACATCATCACCGTCCATACGACGTATTTTTGCGGCAGCGTCACGGCTATCCGCACCGATGCCGGGCTCGTCCTGATCGACACGGCCAAGCCCGATACCGCAGCCCAGACCCTGGCCGTCGTGCGAAGCTGGGACGACAGCCCGGTTCACACCGTGATCTACACCCATGGCCATATCGACCACACCAGCGGCATCACGCTCATCGACGAGGACGCCGATGCGAGGGGTCGCCCCAGGCCACGCATCGTCGCTCACCGGAATGTGCGGCGCCGCATGGAGCGATACGAAGCGTCGCACGGCTTCAACAGCCTGGTTCAGGGCCAGCAGTTCAACAAGCCGGGCTATGTTTACCCGATCGGCCAGCGACAGCCTGACGAGGTCTATGACGACAGCTTGTCGCTCACGATCGGCGGCGAGGAGATCGCGCTCTTCCACGGGCGTGGCGAAACCGACGACGCCAGCTTCGTCTGGTTGCCGAAGCGCCGCGTTCTGGCGAGCGGCGACTTTGTGATCTGGGTGTTCCCGAATGCGGGCAACCCGCGCAAGGTCCAGCGTTATGCGGCGGATTGGGCGGTCGCGTTGCGGCGCATGGAAGAACTCGAGCCGGAGATCCTGATCCCGGGCCATGGGCCGGTGATTTTCGGCAAGGAGCGCGCGGGGCAGGTGCTGCGGGACGGCGCGGAGGCGCTCGAATATCTGACGAGCGAGACGCTCCGATTAATCAATCAGGGCGCCACGCTCGATGAGGTGCTGCACGCGGTCAAGGTTCCGCCCCGCTATCTGGCGAAGCCCTATCTGCTGCCGAAATACGACGATCCCGAATTCCTGGTTCGAGCCAGCTACCATTTCTATGCCGGCTGGTTCGATGGCGATCCGGCGCATCTGAAGCCGGCGCGGACTGCCGATCTGGCGTCGGAGCTGGCGCGGCTTGCGGGCGGCGCGGGCAAGCTTGCCGAGCGGGCCGCTATCCTGTCCGGGGAAGGCCAGACGCGGCTTGCGGCTCAGCTTGCCGAATTCGCCGGGGCGGCGGCTCCGGGGGACGCGCAGATTCAAGCCATCCGCGCGGCTGTTCTCCAGACATGTATCGACGGCGAGACCACGCTGATGGGCAAGGCCTTCTTCGCCGTCTACCAGCGCGATGCGGACGAGAAATCGAAAGCCTGACCGAGCGACGAGCCGTCGGCCTTCTGCCCAAGCGATCATGTTGCTTTATCGTCGCTCATCATCTGCCTCGGTCGCGCGCGCTCCATGTTACGGCTTTCATGGACGCTCGATGGGGTTCGTTGTTAGCCTTCTGACCGCTCGATTTTGAAGGAGACGCAGCATGGACCGGTTCACGGGCGGTTGCCTGTGCGGCAATGTCCGGATTGTGGCGTCGGGGCGCCCATACCGGGTCGGCCTCTGTCACTGCCTCGACTGCCGCAAGCATCATGGGGCCCTTTTCCACGCTTCCGCGGTGTTCCCTCAGGATGCGGTGACGATCAATGGCGAAACGCGCGACTATGCCGGGCGGTTTTTCTGTCCCCGCTGCGGCTCGCCCGTTTTCGCCCGCAGCGCCGACGAAATCGAAGTGAACCTGGGATCGCTGGATGCCCCTGACCAACTGGCGCCGACCTACGAGCTCTGGACCATCCGCCGCGAGTCCTGGTTGCCGCCGTTTCCGCTCAAGAGACGATATGAGCGTGATCGTGACGCCACGAGCCGCTTCGAAGAGTAGGTCGCACGAACGGTGCGAGGGCGCCGTGCCGACATTCCACTCCGCCGGCCGAGGACGATAGCCAGGGAGCCGGCGACCGCCCATGGGCGCATCGTTTGCCCTGAAGAAAGCACCGGGCTGTGGTGCGGGCGATCGTCTCGGCGCGGCCGGTAATCATGGCGGACCTGGCCATCTACGGCCCTTCGACTTTTCGCCAGGGCCAGGGCGGTGGCTCGGAATGACGGCGTGGTTCCGGGGGGCCAACGTCCAGCGCCTTTCCCCGGCGTCATGATTGCAGCTTTGGGGGCAGCGCAATTTTGGATGTCCCCCGATGACACAGAACGCCCCGAAAGCGAACGCAGATGCCGCTCAGGCATCCTCCCGTCCGGTCTTGAAACGGCTCGCGAATGCCTTGGCCGGCGGAGCTTGTGCCTTCGCGCTGGCGGCCCCGCTGCTCAGCGAAGAGGTCATGGCTCAGGGCTGGCAGCTCAGCTCGCAATATTATTCAGGGGGCTCGACCTGGACGCTTCGTAAGCTTCGTCCCGGCAATGGCAGCATCACCGAGCTCAAGGAGCCGGCGCCCGCGAACAACTGCCCGGTCCCGGCCTTCGAGGTGGTGAACCCTGGGCGCGGAGAGCTGCGCTGCGTCGGCTATGTCGCTCCGTCCTGGCTGCGCTAGAGCATTGATCCTGCCCTCACTCTTAGATGAGAGATGGATTCAGGTTTCAGGTGGATCACTTTGTAATTCCATCTGAAATCATCCGGCTCTAGGGGCTGGCGGCCCAGGCACCGCATACCTCATCGAACGGCATAGTAGCCGGACTGATCGATATCGCTGAGCAGGTCCGGGCCGGTCGGCTCCCAACCTAGCAGCGACCGCGTGCGCTCGCTCGACGCTGCCATATCCGCGCCTGCGAAGTCGGCGAACCAGCCGAAATGCTCGCGGCCACGCGATTCTACGGGCAGGCCGAGCCGGCGACCAATCACCTCGGCGATATCCTTGAAGGGCGTGCCTTCGTCGGCGACCGCGTGATAGGCGGGCTCGGTGGCGCCCTGTTCGAGTGCGAGCCGGTAGAGGCGCCCAGCGTCCAGCCGGTGCACGCCGGCCCAGCGGTTCAGTCCCTCGCCGATATAGGCCGACACGCCTTTCTCGCGCGCCATCGCAATCAGGATCGGGATGAAACCGTGGTCGCCAAGGCCGTGGACCGACGGCGCGAGCCGGATCGTTGCCGCGCGCACGGCGCGCTCCGTCAGCGCTCGCGCTGCCGCCTCGGATCGACGTGGGAAGGATGAATCGCAGGAGGGCACGTCCAGCTCGGTCGCGAGCCGGCCCGGAGCGAGGCGCGCGAAGCCCGAAGTGACGAGCAACGGGCGGCTGGATCCCTCCAGCGCGCTTCCCAGCGTTTCGATGGCGTGCCGATCCTGCTGGGCGTTCTCGGTGAATCTGGAGAAATCGTGATTGAACGCGGTGTGGATCACCGCGTCCGCTTCCGAGGCTGCGCTGCGCAACGCGTCGAGATCATCGAGCGTGCCGCGCAACACATCGGCCCCAGCGGCTGCGAGCGCGGCAGCCTTTTCGTCGGAGCGGGCCAGCCCCGTCACTTTATAGCCGGCCCCGACCAGTTCCTGGACCACCGCCGAGCCGACCCAGCCGGTGGCTCCCGTCACGAATACACGCATGCGCTCAGCCTCCAGAATTTCACTTTGGTCATTGTGGGCAGGCTGAGTATTCCGGTAAAGTAGTGAGCTTATCCCGGTATAATTGCTAACAGGGTGGGCCGCGATGTCCGACGGCAATTCGCTCGGTGTCTATCTCAGGAGCCGACGCACGAAGCTCGATCCTGCGTCCTTCGGTCTCTCCGGCGGCCGGCGGCGAACCGCCGGGCTGCGCCGCGAGGAGGTGGCGCAGCGCGCCAATATCAGCGCGACCTGGTACACTTGGCTGGAGCAGGGGCGCGGCGGAAGTCCCTCGGCGGATGTGCTCGAGCGGATCGCGCGGGCGCTGACGCTGACAGATGTCGAGCGCGAGCATTTGTTTCTTGTCGGCCTCGGTCGTCCGCCCGAAGTCCGTTATCGCGGCGGCGACGCGATCACGCCGCGATTACAGCGCCTGCTCGACGTGCTGACCTACAGCCCCGCGATCGTCAGGACGGCGACCTGGGACGTCGTTGCCTGGAACCGCGCAGCCGCGGCCGTACTGACCGACTATGGCGCGCTCCCGCCCGATCAACGCAACGTCCTGCGCCTGATCTTCTGTGATCCCCGCGTCCGCGCCGCGCAGTCGGAATGGGAATCCGTAGCCCGCTTCGTCGTGGCTACTTTCCGGGTTGATGCCGCACGCGCGGGCGCCGATGCGGAGGTTGCGAAGCTGGTCGACGAGTTGAGCCAGGCGAGTCCGGAATTCGCATCGATGTGGCGCGACAACAATGTCCAGACGCATGGCGACGGCGTGAAGCGCCTGCGTCATCCCCGGCTGGGACCGATCACCTTGGAGTACTCTGCCTTTGCGGTGGATGCCCGGCCGGATCTGAGCCTGATCGTCTACAATCCGGCCACACCGGCCGACAGGAAGCTCATCGAGTCCCTGGTCGAAGAACTGCCAGTAGCGCTCTAGGTGGCGTGCCGGGACTTCACTCGCGCGCCGAGACTGCCAGCCTGATCGCCAACGCGCCGAAGACCGCGCCCATCAGCTTCTGCGGCAGGCGCGCGAGATGCGGGCGGCTGGCGATGGCGTGGCCGAGCCGGCTTGCGGTCAAAATCACGATGCCATTGGTGATCAGCCCTATCAGGTTGAGGATCGTCGCCAGCACCATGACCTGAAGCGCGACCGAGCCGGCTTCCGGCTTCAGGAACTGCGGCAGCAAGGCGAGCATGAACAGCGCCATCTTGGGGTTGAGCAGGTTGGTCAGCAGGCCCTGCATGAAGATGCGACGCATCGAGACGGGGCTTGCCGTGGCGTCCGGCGCGAAGAGCGGCGTTTTCGAACGCAGCGTCGTCCAGGCGAGCCAGGCGAGATAGGCCGCGCCGACCCAGCGCAGGATGTCGTAGGCGGCCGGAACCAGGATGAAGAGCTGCGACAGTCCGAATGCGGCGGCGAAGGCCTGCAGATAGCTGCCCGCCGCGATGCCGGTATAGGTCAGGAAACCGGCGACGCGGCCCTGGCTCAGGCTGCGCGAAGCGATCAGCAGCATGTCGGGGCCTGGCGTCGCGGTCAGCACCGCGCAAGCTGCCGTAAAGAGAACCAGGGTCTGCAGGTCTTGCATCGGTCTCTCCGGAATCAAATGGCGGCGCGCGTGATCATGACGACTGAGCTTTGGGCGGCCAAGCTGCTAACAATTGAATATTTCCCTCTCGTTGATGTGGATGAAGCTCTGCGGGCTGTATCGCGCCTTGGCAGCAATGGTATCGTGACACCACGAATCAAGCCATTCGCGCGGGGGTGAGCGGCACATGTCCGACGAGTACGGTGAGAGCGGGCGTCCACCAGTAGGACCGATCCAGTCGCTCAATCGCGTGATGCGGCTCGACGGGTCCGATGGGCTGTCTCATGAGGCCGGCGTCGAGCTCGCCGGCTATGTCAAATGGTTCGACGTCAGCAAGGGCTATGGCTTCGTCGTCCCGGAGGATGGCGGCGCCGACGTGCTCGTCCATGTCACCATCCTGAAGCGCGACGGCTTCAATGCCATTGCCGAGGGCGCGCGCATCGTGCTTGAGGCGATCGAGAAGACACGCGGCCGGCAGGCGGTGCGGGTTCTGTCGATCGACACCAGCGCCGGGCGTCATCCCGCCGAATTGCCGATGGCGCGCACCAATGTCTCGGTCACGCCGACCAGCGGCCTCGAGCGCATGGTGGTGAAGTGGTTCAACCGTCTGCGCGGCTTCGGCTTCGTCTCGGCGGGCGAGGGCGCGCCGGACATTTTTGTCCATATGGAAACGCTGCGGCGCTACGGCCTGGTCGAGCTGATTCCGGGCCAGGCCGTGCTGGTGCGCTACGGTCCCGGGCCGAAGGGCCTGATGGCTGCCGAGATCCGGCTGGAGCAGGGCGGCGTGATCAGTTCGCATTGACGCCGCGAACATGGGTTCCGTGACGAAAGGGCGCCTATGGCGCCCTTTTTGTTGAGTTCCAGAGGTTGGCGGCGGCCGGGCCCTACTCCCTCATGGCTTTGAGGTAATTCACATGTCGATTTGTGAATTAATCTGATTTGCCGTTGAATTGTGCATAATGCTCATTGTAGAAGCAGGCCTCCTCAATGAGTGCTGGCGCCGGCCTGTGAAGCTGTTCGATCCCATTCTTGCCGGCGCGACGATCTCGGAACGCTCGATTGCCTGTACGGGCGCATTCATCGCGGTGGCGCTGACGGCCGCGACGGGCTTTGCCTTTCCGGTTCACTCGCCATTGGTGGTCGCGCCGATCGGCGCGTCGGCGGTGCTGATCTTCGCGGTTCCGGCAAGCCCTCTGGCGCAGCCCTGGCCGGTCGTCGGCGGAAACGTCATCTCGGCTTTCGTTGGTCTTGGTGTCGCCTGGGCTATTGCCGACGTCACCATCGCAGCCGCATGCGCCGTTGCGCTGGCGATCGCGGTCATGTCGGTGACGCGCTCACTCCATCCGCCCGGCGGCGCGGTTGCATTGACCGCTGCGCTCGGCGGCCCCGTCGCCGTGAAATGGGGCGTGCTGTTTCCGCTGGTGCCGATCGGGGTGAATTCGCTGTGCCTGGTTATGCTGGGAATGGCGTTCCACGCGCTGTCCCGTCGATCCTACCCGCATCGCGCTGCGGCAGCCAAAGCCGCTGCTCTCTCCGCGGGGGCGGCGGCTGCCTTCAATCCAGAGGATATCGACGAGGCGCTGACGCAAATGGGAGAATCGTTCGACATTGCGCGCAACGATCTCGACCGGCTGCTGCAATATGCCGAAGCCAATGCGGCGCGGCGGCAGGCGAGCAATTCCTGAGCGCAGCCGCTGGTGCGGCTTCGTTCCGCGTCGATGGTGGCTATCGGCTCCGGGTTCTTCGCGGAGTTTATCCTTTGGATCGACCTTAGGCGGACCCGAGGGCGAAGCCCCGGAATGACGAGGGTATTCCCTCAGACCGCAAACGACGTCCCGCAGCCGCAGGAACTGGTCGCGTTCGGGTTGGTGATGCGGAACGACTGACCCACCAGATCGTCGACGAAATCGATCGTGCAGCCTTCGAGCAGATCGAGCGAGGTCTCGTCGATCAGCACGGTTGCGCCATCGCGCTCGATCACGAGGTCGCCCGGCGCTTTTTCCCGGTCGACGTCGAAGATGTACTGGAAGCCGGAACAGCCGCCGCCGGCGACGCTGACGCGCAGCATCGAGCCGGGCGGCTCCTTTTCCATCACGGAGAGAATGCGGCTCGCGGCCTTGCCGGTGACGGCGACGCCGCGCGGATTGACCTCGATATCGGTCGACATGGCGAGCTCCTTGGGCAGATGCTCCTTGCACCCGGGTTGCCCACAAAGGTAATTGCCGACACGCGCCTCTACAAGCAGGGGGCGATGACGGATCCGCCATGCCGCATCAACAGAGCTTTGAACCGGAACCCGGCGACCGCTGGCGGGCGATTTATGCCTGCCGATCGAGCCTGAGTCGCGGTCGTCTGGTCGATGAACCGAGCTCGCCGACGCGCAGCCAGTTCCAGCGCGACCGCGACCGCATCATCCATTCCACGGCCTTCCGGCGCTTGAAGCACAAGACGCAAGTCTTTGTTTCACATGAGGGAGACCATTATCGCACGCGGCTGACGCATACGATCGAGGTGGCGCAGATCGCGCGGGCGCTCGCCCGGGCGCTGGGGCTCGATGAGGATCTCGCCGAGGCGCTGGCGCTGGCGCATGACCTCGGCCACACGCCCTTCGGCCATACCGGCGAGGATGCGCTCGACGAATGCATGAAGGACTTCGGCGGCTTCGACCACAACGCGCAGACGCTGCGAATCGTGACGCGATTGGAGCATCGCTATGCTGGCTTCGATGGGCTGAACCTGAGCTGGGAGACGCTGGAGGGGCTGGTCAAGCATAATGGCCCGCTGCTCGATGGCGATGGCCAGCCGACCGCGCGCTACGCGGATACCGGCATTCCCGCCGCGATCCTCGAATACCAGGCGCAGCAGGATCTCTGGCTCGACAGCCATGCCTCGGCGGAGGCGCAGGCTGCCGCGCTCGCCGACGATATCGCCTACAATGCCCATGATCTCGACGATGGCCTGCGCGCGGGGCTGTTCGAGCTTACGGATCTGCGCAAGCTGCCGTTCCTGGCGGAATTGCTTGACGAGATCGACCGGTTGCATCCCGGCCTCGCCAAGCCGCGCGCCACCAACGAGCTCGTCCGGCGCGTCATCACCCGCTTCGTCGAGGATGTGATCGGGGAGTCGCAGGCCCGGATCGCGGCGCTGCAGCCGCAGGACGCCGATGCGGTTCGCCGGGCGGTCGCGCCTGTCATCGCCTTCTCCGGGGCGATCACGACGGCCGACAGCGAGATCAAGGCCTTCCTCTACCCCAATATGTATCGCCATCCGCGCATCGCCGAGATCCGGCGCAGGGCGGCCGACGTGGTGCGTGACCTGTTCTCGCGCTTCCTGGCCGAGCCCGGCGCCATGCCGGCGGAGTGGGGCGAGGGCTGCGAGGCGCTCGATCCGCAGCGTCAGGCGCGGCGAATTTCGGACTATATCGCCGGCATGACCGACTGGTACGCGCTCGACGAACACCGCCGCCTGTTTGACGCCACCCCCTCGCTGCGATAGGGCCGGGCGCTTCCCTGCAAGCACGAACCACCGCCAAGAATGACCGCGATGAACCTGTTCGAGACCTACTCCGCCCGCGTCAACGCCGCGCTGGCGCGCTTGTCCGAGCGTGGTGCGCTTCCCGCCGGGCTCAATCTCGGCCGGGTCGTGGTCGAGCCGACCAGGGATGCAGCCCATGGCGACCTCGCGACCAATGCCGCGATGGTGCTGGCCAAGGAGGCGGGCACCAATCCGCGCGCGCTGGCACAGCTGATCTGCGAGGAGCTCGCCAGCGATGCGACGATCGTCAAGACCGAGATCGCGGGGCCGGGCTTCATCAACCTGACGCTGCAGCCGGAGATCTTCACCGCGATTCTGAAGAGCGCGGTCGAGGCCGGGCTTGATTACGGCCGGGGCGCATTCAAGCCCGAGCCGAAGATCAATGTCGAATATGTCTCGGCCAATCCGACCGGGCCGATGCATGTCGGCCATGGCCGCGGCGCGGTCTTCGGCGATTCGCTCGCCAATGTGCTGGCTTTCGCCGGTCACAACGTGGCGCGGGAATATTACATCAACGATGCCGGCGCGCAGGTCGATGTGCTCGCCCGCTCCGCTTTCCTGCGCTATCGCGAGGCGCTGGGCGAGACGATCGGCGAGATCCCCGAGGGCTTGTATCCCGGCGACTATCTCGTTTCCGTCGGGCAGACGCTGGCCAAAGCGCATGGCGACGCCTTGCTGACGAAGCCCGAATCCGAGTGGCTGCCGCTCGTTCGTGCGGTCGCGATCGACGGCATGATGGCGATGATCCGCGACGATCTCGCGGCGCTCGGCGTCGTCCACGACGTCTTCTTCTCTGAGCGCTCGCTGCAGACGATCGACGGCAATCTCGACGCGGTGGCCGAGACGATCGCGGATCTGCGCGCCCGCGACCTGATCTATGAGGGCCGTCTGCCGCCGCCCAAGGGCCAGAAGGACGAGGATTGGGAGGATCGCGAGCAGACGCTGTTCCGTGCCACCCAGTTTGGCGACGATGTCGACCGGCCGATTTTGAAGTCGGATGGCAGCTACACCTATTTCGCCAACGATATCGCCTATCACCGCTCCAAGTTCACGCGCGGCTTCACCGAGATGATCGACGTCTGGGGCGCCGACCATGGCGGCTACGTCAAGCGCATGCAGGCGGCCGTGAAGGCGGTGACCGGCGGGGCAGGGGCGCTCGACGTCAAGCTCTGCCAGCTCGTCCGGCTGCTGCGCAATGGCGAACAGGTGCGCATGTCGAAGCGCTCGGGCGATTTCGTTACGCTGCGCGAGGTGATCGACGAGGTCGGCCGCGACGCGGTGCGCTTCATGATGATCTTCCGCAAGAACGACGCGACGCTCGACTTCGATCTCGCCAAGGTCGTCGAGCAGTCGAAGGACAACCCCGTCTTCTATGTCCAGTACGCGCATGCGCGCTGTGCTTCGATCTTCCGGCAGGCGCGCGAGGCCTTTCCCGATCTCGATCTGTCTTCCGCCAAGCTGGCTCAAGCGGATCTCGCTATGCTCACCGACGAGGCCGAGATCGGCATCGTCAAGATGATCGCGGCCTATCCCAGGATGATCGAGGGTGCAGCCTTGGCGCATGAGCCGCATCGGGTGGCCTTTTTCGTGCATGAGCTGGCGAGCGCATTCCACTCGCTTTGGAACAAGGGCAAAGACTCGCCGCAATTACGGTTCGTTAATCAAACTGATCGAAAGTCGACGGAAGCGAGATTGGCGTTCGTGCATGCGGTGCGCAGCGTTCTTGCTTCCGGTCTGGCAGTCGCGGGTGTAGCGGCGCCGGAAGAGATGCGCTGACGGAACCTTCCGGCAGCGCGCACAAGGTCAATTTGACCGCGCGTGAGGTTCGGCGTTCCATTCGTCGCCTCGGCCCGCGCTGGAATGGATCATGCCATGAGTGAGCCAGCTAGAAACCGTTTCGCCCTCGACCTCGAAGATCTCGAGCGTCAGCTTCGCGGTGCGGCCCAGGCGCCCAAGCCCGGCCAAACCACGGATCCGCTCGCGGAACTGACGCGCATCGTTGGGCAGGACGATCCGCTGAAGGATATCTTCGCCCATCGCGGCCAGCCGGCACCTGTGCCGCAGCCGGTACAGTCCTGGCAACAGCCGGCTCAGTCCTGGCAGCCGCCGCGGCAGGAGCCCTCCTTCGTGCCCGCTCCGGTTCCGCCGAAGCCCGAGAGCTCTGCTCCTCCGGCCGAGCTGCGTGGCGCGCTCGACGAGTTCGAGGCGCTGCTGCGGCGCACCGACGTCGCTCGACCGGCGACGACCCCGGGGCCTGCGCCCGTTGCTGACGAGCATTATGACGAGCCCGAGGAGCAGGGCTTCCACCTGCCGGAGCCGCAGAGCTATCAGCGGCCCGCTTCGGTGCAGGGCGTGGCTGATGCGCCGCGCGACCTCGATCAGGAGGCCGGCGGTTATTCCTATGCTTATGAGCAGTCCGGCGGCTACAGCCAGCCAGCCATGTCCGAGCCGTCCGAGCGGCCGATGATGGCGGAGGATGATGCGCCCGATCTCGAGCCGCGCCGTTCGCGCAAGGGCTTATGGATGGTGGCCACGGTCGCCGTCATCGGCATCGTCGGCGTCGCAGGCGCGTCGTTCTTCCGTTCGTCGGGCCCGGTCAGCAAGGACGGACTGCCGCTGGTGATCAACGCCGATCGCGGCCCGACCAAGGTCGAGCCCACCAATCCCGGCGGCGCCGAGATTCCCAACCAGAACAAGCAGATCTACGAAAAAGTTGGACAGGCTCCCTCGACCCAGACCCAGGTGGTCAGCCGCGAGGAGCAGCCGGTCGATGTCCAGCAGGCGGCGCGGGCCATGCCGGCGCGTGTTGTCCTGCCCGGCCCGGGTTCCTCCGTGGTCACCGGCGGCACCGACACCTCCGGCACGACCAACCCGCTGGCGAACGCTCCCGCCGTGCCCGAGCGCAGCGCGACGCCGGCGGAGCCCGCCCTGACGCCGGGGCCTGCCGTTCCGGGTTTGGGCGAGCCGCGCCGCGTGCGCACCGTCGCGATCCGGCCCGATGGCACGCCCGCGCCGCCTCCCGGCGCGAACGGCAACGGCAATATCAACGCCGTATCACCGTCGGTCACGGGATCGGCTCCCGCCAAGCTCACCGCGCCCGCAGCGGCCAATCCGAGCGCGACGGCGGCCAATAACCAGCCGCGCCCGCGCCCGGCCACGACGCCCGAGGCCGCGAAAGTGCAGGAACGCGTCGCGACGCCTGCACCCGCGACCACGCCGCCGCTGCGCGTCGCCAGCGCAGCTCCAGCTGCGACGAATGCCGCTCCGGCCACCGCCGCGATCCGCGCCGGCACCGGCGATTTCGCGGTGCAGCTCGGCGCGCCCGGCAGCGAGGCGGAAGCGCGCGCCACCTTCTCGGCGCTGCAGCGCAAGTATCCGGATCAGTTGGGCGGCCAGGCGCCGATCGTGCGCAAGACCGAACTCGCCGGCGGCAAGACCGTCTACCGCCTGCGCGTCGGCCCCTATTCGCGCGACGACGCCACGGCCATGTGCACGCAGCTGCAGACGGCCGGCGGCCAGTGCTTCATCGCCAAGAACTGAGCGAATAAGAACTAGACGAGCAAGAACTGAGCGAACAAGAACTGAGCGGGCTTCAGCCGTCACATAACGCCTGACCCAATAAAAAGCCGCCGGCAGCGCCCAATCGCTGCCGGCGGCTTTTCCGTTCGGCCTACGGCGCATGACGCTACCGCATGGTTGGGGTTCAAGCGCGGGCCCAGTGCGGGTAGCGTCTCTGCCCAGCTTGCGCATGTTCTGGCTAGAGCAAGTCCTTGGTCAGGGTGAGGGCAGGGCGCGAGACCAGAATTCCACGCGACACAAGAAACCGAGGAAACCCATGGATCGTCGTACATTCGTCAAGGCCGCAGGCACGGGCGCTGCAGTCGGTGGCACAGCCATCGCTGCTCCCGCTATCGCCCAGTCGCAGCCCAAGGTCAGCTGGCGCCTGACCTCGAGCTATCCCAAGAGCCTGGACACGCTCTATGGCCTCAGCACGCAGGTCGCCAAGCGCGTCGGCGAGCTCACCGACAACCAGTTCCAGATCCAGGTTTTTGCGCCCGGCGAGATCGTGCCCGGCCTGCAGGCGTTGGACGCCGTCCAGAACGGCACGGTCGAGTGCAGCCATACGCTGTCGAGCTTCTATATCGGCAAGGACCCGGCCTTCGCTTTCGAGACCTCCTTGCCCTTCGGCTTCAATACGCGTCAGCAGAACGCCTGGCTCTACCAGGGCGGCGGGCTCGAACTGTGCCGCGCCTTCATGAAGGGCTACAACTGCTACACGATCCCCTCCGGCAACACCGGTGCCCAGATGGGCGGCTGGTTCCGCAAGGAGATCAAGACGCTCGAAGACTTGAAGGGGCTGAAGTTCCGCATCGCGGGCCTCGGCGGGCGCATCATGGCGCGGCTCGGCGTCGTGCCGCAGCAGATCGCCGGCGGCGACATCTATCCGGCTCTGGAGCGCGGTACGCTCGACGCTGTCGAGTTTTCCGGCCCGCTCGACGACGAAAAGCTCGGTTTCCAGCGCGTCGCGAAATATTACTACTATCCGGGGTTCTGGGAGGGCTGCGCCAACGTCAGCTTCATCGCCAATCTCGACAAGTGGAACGATCTGCCGCCGGCCTACAAGGCCGCGCTCGAAGCGGCCTGCTCGGAGGCCAATGCCTTGTGCGTCGCCAAATACGACCACGGCAATCCCGACGCCCTGTTGCGGCTGGCAGCCGCTGGCGCCGAATTGCGCCCCTTCCCGCAGGAGGTGATGCAGGCGGCGTTCAAGGAGGCCTTCGCGCTTTATGGCGAGCTCGCCGCGAGCAACCCGGCCTTCAAGACCTTCTATGATTCGTTCCTGCCCTACTGGAAGAAGGAGCAGCTCTGGTTCCGCATCGCCGAGCTGCCTTTCGACGCCTTCAACGCCCAGATGTCTGCGCAGATGCGCTGAGGCGCGGAGGTTATCCCATCCTCCACCGTCATCCTGGCCGAAGCGAAGCGGAGCGCCGGGATCCATCGTAGAGCGCGTCGTCCTATGATGGATCCCGGATCTGCGCCGCTGCGCGACTTGTCCAGGATGACGGCGGAGGGTTGACCGTCGGCCTGCCCCTTTCTAGGCCTCACACATGACCTCACGCGCCTTCATCGCCGGCTGCCTCGGCACGAGCCTGACCCAAGACGAGCGCGCCTTCTTCAGGGAGGCGCGGCCCTGGGGCTTCATCCTGTTCAAGCGCAACACACAATCGCCCGAGCAGGTCGCGGCCCTGACGGCGCAGATGCGCGAGACCGTCGGCTGGCATGCGCCGATCCTGATCGACCAGGAGGGGGGCCGGGTCCAGCGCATGGGACCTCCGCATTGGCCGGCCTACCCGCCGGCACGGGCGTTCCTCGGCATCAATGACCCGGTGCAACAGCGTGAAATCGTGCGGCTTTCGGCCCGGCTGATGGCGCGTGACCTGAAATCCGTCGGCATCGATGTCGATTGCCTGCCGGTGCTCGACGTGCCCGTCGCCGGCAGCCACGACGTCATCGGCAATCGCGCCTATGCGCATGAGCCCGACATGATCGCGCGGCTCGGCCGGGCGGCGGCCGAGGGACTGATTGCGGGCGGCGTGCTGCCGGTGATCAAGCACATGCCTGGCCATGGCCGCGCCAAGGCCGACAGCCATCACGACCTGCCGGTGGTCGAGGCCTCGCTGGTGGACTTGCGGACGAGCGATTTCCGCCCGTTCCGGCATCTCGCCGACATGCCGATGGCGATGACGGCGCATGTCGTCTTCACCGCGCTGGACCCGAAGCATCCGGCGACGGTGTCGAAGACGATCGTCCGCGAGATCATGCGCGGCGAACTCGGCTTCGACGGTTTGATCATGACCGACGATATTTCGATGAAGGCGCTCGCGGGCGGCTTCGCGCAGAAGGCCAGGGCGGCGATCCGCGCCGGCGTCGATGTCGTGCTGCATTGCCACGGCATCATGGAGGAGATGGTGGCGATCGCCGGCGCCGTGCCGGAGATGAAAGGCGGGCGCGGCCGCCGCGCCGCCATGGCGCTCTCCCGCATCCGGCACGAGCCCGAGCCTCTGGATGTGGATGAAGCGAGGGCGCAGCTTGCAAGCGCGCTTGCCTTGAGCGCCTGAACAGCCGAACCTATCGGTCGGGGTCGACGATCGGGGCAGGCCGAAATCAAAATGGCCGCTGAACTGCCATTCGAGGATGAAAAGCCGCGGCGTAGCCAGGCTGGCGGCGAGGGCGAACCTGCGCTCCTCGTCGATGTCGACGGCTATGAAGGTCCGCTCGACCTGCTGCTCGATCTGGCGCGGCGCCAGAAGGTCGATCTGCACCGCATCTCGATCCTGGCCCTGGCCGAGCAATATCTCGTCTTCGTCGAGCAGGCGCGAGCGCTCAGGCTCGAACTCGCGGCCGATTATCTCGTGATGGCGGCCTGGCTGGCCTATCTCAAATCACGCCTGTTGCTGCCCGAGCCGCCCAAGGGTGAGGAGCCGAGCGCGGCCGACCTCGCCACCGCGCTCGCCTTGCGCCTGCGCCGGCTGGAGGCGATCCGCGAAGCGTCGCGCCGGCTCGCTTCGCGCGAATTGCTGGGGCAGGACGTTTTTGCGCGCGGTGCGCCGGAGCCGATCGTGGCGGGCGCGCGCCCGATCTGGGAGGCCGAGCTCTACGATCTGCTCTCCGCCTACGCGCAGCAGCGCCAGAGGCGCGTCCAGGGCCATATCTCCGTCGGCCACCGCATCGTCTGGTCGCTGGTCGAGGCGCGCGAGGCCTTGCAGCGTCTCGTTGGCGAGGCGGGCGACTGGACCGCGATCGACCCTTATCTTGCGCGCTACATGACCTCGCATGGCCTGCCGGCGCGCGAGATGACGGCGACCGTCAGGGCCTCGGCGCTGTCGGCGATGCTGGAGATGGTGAAGGAGGGGGCGCTCGATCTGCGTCAGGACGAAGCCTTCGCGCCGCTCTATCTGCGCCGCCGCTCGGCGCGGCCGCCGGCCTTGCCGTTGTGAGCGGGCGATGACGGTGGCGATGACCGAGCGTTTCGACGAGGAGGAGGATGGCGACGAGGCCGAGGTGCTGGCCCTGGCGACGCGCATTGTCGAGGCGCTGCTCTTCGCCTCGGCCATGCCGTTGAGCGCCGAGGAACTGGCGCGCTCGGTGCCGGCCGGCGTCGATGTTGCGCAGGTGCTGGAGCATCTGATCGAGCTTTATGCACCGCGCGGAGTGAATCTGCGCCTGGTCGCGGGCGGTTATGCCTTCCGCACCGCGCCCGATCTCGGTTATCTGCTGGCGGCCGAGGCCGAGCCGCCGCGCAAATTGTCGCGGGCGGCGCTCGAGGTGCTCTCGATCATCGCCTATCACCAGCCTGTGACGCGGGCCGAGATCGAGGAAATTCGCGGCGTTGCCACCGCCAAGGGCACGCTCGACATCCTGCTGGAGGCAGGCTGGGTGCGACTGCGTGGCCGCCGTCGCTCGCCCGGCCGGCCGGTGACCTATGGCACGACGCCGGGTTTCCTCGACCATTTCGGTCTCGACCGCATCGACGACCTGCCCGGCCTCGACGAGCTCAAGGGCTCGGGCTTCATCGAGGGGCGGCTGACCAAGGACCTCACCGTGCCGATTCCCGACGATGATCCGGATCTGCGCGCCGACGAGGATCCGCTCGGCGACCTCTTCACGCCGCTTGACGACGGCGAAGGGCCGCCGCACAGGGCGGATGAGTAGCAGGCTTCGTTTCTCTCAGCCCTCATCCTGAGGAGCGCTCCGCAGGAGCGCATCTCGAAGGATGATCCAGTGCGTGCTGGAGCATCCTTCGAGACGCAAGGCTGCCGCCTTGCTCCTCAGGATGAGGGCTGAAGGGTTTGAAGCGCAGCAAGGAGCATCTTTTGGCGTCGAATGAGACCAAGGCGCGCTGGCTGAGCTGGGGCAGGCGGGGGACGGCCGGTGCCGCGATTCCGATGGCTCTGGGATTCGACCGGGTGACGCAGCGCTTCGGCGATGTGACGGCTTTGAGCGAGGTCAGCCTGTCGATCGAGCCCGGCGAGGTCGTGGCCTTGCTTGGCCAATCGGGCTGCGGCAAGACGACGCTGCTCAGGCTTGCGGCTGGCGTCGAGCGGCCGAGTTCCGGGCGCGTGCTGCTGGAGGGCAGCGATGTGTCCTCACCGCAGAGCTTCGTCGAGCCGGAGCAGCGCGGCGTCGGGCTGGTCTTCCAGGACTATGCGCTGTTCCCGCATCTGAGCGTGCGCGAGAATGTTCGCTTCGGCCTGCGCGGCTATGACGAGACATCCGCCGACGCCACCGCGCTGCGCGCCATCGCCCGCGTCGGTCTCGCCGATCTCAGCGAGGCTTATCCACATATGTTGTCGGGCGGCGAGCAGCAGCGCGTCGCCCTGGCCCGCGCCATAGCGCCGCGCCCCGGCGTGCTCTTGATGGACGAACCCTTCTCCAATCTCGACCGGCGCCTGCGCGATGTGGTGCGCGACGAGACGGCGGCGCTGCTCAAGGAAACCGGCGCGACCTCGATCATTGTGACGCATGATCCCGAGGATGCGATGCGCATTGCCGACCGCATCGTGCTGATGCGCGCGGGCAGGATCGTCCAGGTCGGCACGGGCGAACAGCTCTACCGTCAGCCCAACAGCCTCTTTGCCGCCCGATTCTTCTGCGATTTTACCGAGATAGAAGGCCGTGTCCTGCGCGGCGCGGTGGATACGCCGGTGGGGCGGTTTCCGGCGGGCGAGCTCGGCGAAGGCGCGCAGGCCGTGGTCTGCATCCGGCCGCAAGCGATCCGATTGACGCCGAAGGGGTTCTGCCTGCCTGGCCGTGTCGTGACGCGGCGCTTCCTCGGCGAGGTCGATCACGTCCTGCTCGCGGTCTCGGGCTTCGATCGGCCGCTGCTCGCGCGGGTGTCGCTCACCGGGAGCGTTCGCGAGGGCGACGATGTCGGCATCGATATTCCGACGGATGAAGTTCTTGTGTTCCCTGCGGGGGACACATAGGTTCCGCCACAAGCGCTTGGCCGAGGCTCAACGCCCGGCCGCACTGTAATTCGGAGGAGTTCGCCATGGGTGGCGTCAGTATCTGGCACTGGATCGTCGTTGGCGTCATTGTGATGCTGCTGTTCGGGCGCGGCAAGGTGTCCGAGCTGATGGGCGACGTTGCCAAGGGCATCAAGTCCTTCAAGAAGGGCATGGCCGACGATGACGAGCCGGCCACGCCGCCGAGTGCTACTCCGGCGGATCCCCGGGTCATCGACCAGGCGACCACGAGCAATCCCGCTGCGGCCAAGGCCGAGCACAAGGCCTGATGGCGCGCCGCTTGCCTCAAGGCGAGCGGTTGAGAGGACGAGCCATCGATGTTCGACATCGCCTGGAGCGAATTGATGCTGATCGGGGCGGTTGCGCTCGTCGTGATCGGCCCCAAGGATCTGCCCAAAGCTATGCGCACTGTCGGCCAGGTGGTCGGCAAGGTGCGCCGCATGGCCAGCGAGTTCCAGGGCCAGTTCAATGACGCGATGCGCGAGGCCGAACTCCATGACCTGAAGAAGCAGGTCGAGGATGTCGGCGGCTCGGTGTCTTCGGCCATGAACTCCGACTACAAACCCATCGATATGCCTAACGAGCCCGCCTCGACGGGCCTCGACGACGCGCAGATCAAAGAGGCGGAGGCCAAGCTCGCGGCGCTGCCGGCGCCTGAGCCCTTGCCGCCCGTCGAGATCACGCCCGCGCCGATCGCGGATGCTGCAACCGAAGAGAAGCCGAAGCGCAAGCGTGCGCCCAAGGCGGAGCCCGAGGTCGTGGCGGCGGAGCCTGCCAAGGCCGCTCCGCGCAAGCGCAAGGCTAGGGTCAGCGAACCCGAAGACGGGAGCGCAGCATGAGCGTCGTCAATGCGAAGGACGGCGAGGACGAGATCGAGGCCTCCCGCGCGCCGCTGATCGACCATCTGATCGAGCTCAGGGCGAGGCTGATCAAGTCGCTGATCGCCTTCCTGCTGATGTTCTTCATCTGCTTTGCGGTCTCGACGCAGATCTACAACATCCTGGTGCAGCCCTATGTCTGGGCGGCCGGGAGCACCGCGAACGCGCAGCTCATCTATACCGGCCCGCTCGAACTGCTCTTCACCCACATCAAGGTGGCGGCGTTCGGGGCCGGCTTCTTCGCCTTTCCGGTGATCGCGACGCAGGTCTACAAATTCGTCGCGCCGGGCCTCTATAAGAATGAGAAGGCGGCGTTCGCGCCCTATCTCGTGGCGACGCCGGTGTTCTTCACGCTGGGCGCCGCGCTGGTCTTTTTCTTCGCCATGCCGGTGCTGATGAAGTTCTCGCTCGGCATGCAGCAGGCCGCGACCGAGACCCAGGCCGGCATCGCGCTCCTGCCCAAGGTCAGCGAATATCTCTCGCTGATCATGACGCTGATCTTTGCCTTCGGCGTCGCCTTCCAATTGCCGGTGGTGCTGACGCTGCTCGGGCAGGCGGGGATCATCGATTCGCAGTTCCTGAAGGACAAGCGCCGCTACGCCATCGTCTTCGTCTTCGTCATTGCCGCCGTGCTGACGCCGCCGGACGTGATCTCCCAGCTGATGCTCGCCGTGCCGATGCTGCTGCTCTACGAGCTCTCGGTGTTCTCGGTGCGCTATGTCGAGAAGAAGCGGGTGGCCAGGAAGGCGGCGGAGGACGCTGCCGCGGAGTGATCCTCCGTCATCATGCTCGCCCTTGTGGCGAGCATCCACGTCTTGAACACAGGCCTTAGCCAGCGAAGACGTGGATGGTCGGGACAAGCCCGGCCATGACGGGTGAGGGCGGCCGCGCTCCCAACCGCTACATCGGTGGTTCCATCGCTCGCCATCCCGGTCTAGAGCATCTCTCGCTGCATTCCGCAGCGACGGCATGGCCTGAGACCGATGTACGATATCAAATGGATTCGCGAGAACGCCGAGGCGTTCGATACCGGCTTGAAGCGGCGGGGGCTTGAGCCGTTGTCGTCGTCGCTGCTCGCCCTCGACGACACTCGCCGCTCGGCCATCGCCAAGGCGCAAAGCTCGCAGGAACGCCGCAACGCCCTCTCCAAGGAGATCGGCAAGGCGATGGGCGCCAAGGATGTCGCGCTCGCCGACAGCCTGAAGGCCGAGGTCGCCAGCTTGAAGGAATTGCAGCCGGCGCTGGAAGCGCAGGAGAAGGCGGCGGTCGAGGCGTTGAACGAGCAACTCGCCGCGATCCCCAATCTGCCCCATGACGACGTGCCCGAGGGCGCCGACGAGCATGGCAATGTCGTGAAATCTGTGCATGGCGAGGCGCCTGAGAAAACCGGCAGGCGGCTCTTCGGCTTCAACCAGCTCAAGGAGCATTACGAACTCGGCGAAGCGCTCGGTCAGATGGATTTCGAGACGGCCGCCAAGCTCTCGGGCTCGCGTTTCGTCGTGCTGAATCAGCGGCTTGCGAGGCTCAACCGGGCGATCGGGCAGTTCATGCTCGACACGCATACGGAGCTGCACGGCTATACCGAGGTCAACCCGCCATTGATGGTGCGGGACGATGCGATGTTCGGTACGGCGCAACTGCCGAAGTTTCGCGACGATCAATTCAGGGCGGGCGAGGATCACTGGCTCATCCCCACAGCCGAAGTTCCGCTCACCAACCTTGTGCGCGAATCGATCCTCTCCGAGGAAGAGCTGCCGCGCCGCTACACCGCGCTGACGCCCTGCTTCCGGTCTGAGGCCGGTTCGGCTGGGCGTGATACCCGCGGCATGCTGCGCCAGCACCAGTTCGAGAAGGTCGAACTGGTCTCGATCACCACGCCGGAGACATCGCGCGAGGAGCATGAGCGCATGCTGGCCTGCGCCGAAGCCGTGCTGAAGAAGCTCGACCTGCATTATCGCGTGATGACGCTCTGCACCGGCGATATGGGCTTTGCCTCGCAGAAGACTTACGACATCGAGGTCTGGCTGCCGGGACAGAAGACCTATCGCGAGATCTCGTCCTGCTCGGTCTGCGGCGATTTCCAGGCACGGCGGATGAACGCGCGCTACCGTGCGGGCGAGGGCGGCGCGCCGCGCTTTGTCCACACGCTGAACGGCTCGGGTACGGCGGTCGGCCGGGCGCTGATCGCGGTGATGGAGAACTACCAGAACGCCGACGGCTCGATCACGGTGCCCGAAGCGCTTGTACCTTATATGCGCGGCGTGACGCGGATCGAGAAGGCGTGATGCTGCGGCATGACGGCGCGCCGCTTCTTCCCTTCGCCCCTGGTGGGAGAAGGTGGCCGCGCAGCGGCCGGATGAGGGGGCGCCGTGACGTTTCCGGGCTGCGCAGTGGTAGCCGAAACCTTGGCCGCGTCGCGCGCTCCCTCACCCCAACCCTCTCCCGCGCGGGGAGAGGGGGTCTGTCGCGGTTCACCGCCTCATCCTGTCTGACGATGAAAGATTCCTGACCCATGCGCATTCTCGTCACCAATGATGACGGCATCCATGCCGAGGGGCTGGCCGTGCTGGAGGCGATCGCCGCCCAGTTGTCCGACGATGTCTGGGTCGTCGCGCCCGAGACCGACCAGTCGGGCGTGGCGCATTCGCTGTCGCTCAGCAATCCGCTGCGCCTGCGCCAGATCGACAAGCGCCGCTACGCGGTTGCCGGCACGCCGACGGACTGCGTCATCATGGCCGCGCGCTCGATCATGATCGACCAGCGGCCCGATCTCGTGCTGTCTGGCGTCAATCGCGGCCAGAACGTCGCCGAGGACGTCACCTATTCCGGCACCATCGCAGCCGCGATGGAGGGCACGCTGCTCGGCATCCCCTCGATTGCCGTCAGCCAGGCCTACGGGCCGGCCGGCCGCGACCAGATCCATTGGGACTGCGCCAAGCACCATGCGCCCGGCATCATCCGGCGCTTGCTGGACGAGGGCATTCCCAGGGATGTGCTGTTCAACCTCAACTTTCCCAATGTTCCCCCGAGCGAGGTTGCCGGTGTCGCGGTCACGGTGCAGGGCCGGCGCGACCAGGAATTGATGAAGCTGGAACCGCGCCAGGACGGGCGCGGCAACCCGTATTTCTGGATCGCCTTCCAGCGCAGCAAATCCGAGCCCGCCAACGGCACCGATCTGCGCGCACTGTTCGAGAAGAAGATCTCGGTGACGCCGCTGGAACTCGACCTGACGCATGAGCCGACGCTGACGCGTTTTGCGCAGGTGTTCGCTTGAGCGGGAATCTTGCTCAGGAAACACGGCGTCATCCTGGGCGGCCGAAGGCCGTCCCGGGATCCATCGTAGAACTCCGGAGCGCTCCGATGGATCCCGGCGCTCCGCTTCGCTCCGGCCAGGATGACGTCGCGGTTGGAATGACCGCCAGCGCGGGCTGAATCATGACCAGCGACGAGGGCGCAGGGATGACCGAGGAGGTGGCCGCCAGCGAGGGCGAGCGCACTGTCGCCTTCCTTTTGTCGCTGCGGGCGCAGGGCGTGCGCGATCTCGTCGTGCTGCGCGCTATGGAGAGGGTGCCGCGCGAGCGTTTCGCGCCGTCGCGCTTTGCCGATCTGGCGCGCCAGGATGTCTCGGTGCCGCTGCTTTGCGGACAGACCATGACGGCGCCGCATACCGTCGCCGCGCTCCTGACCGCGCTGGAGATGCAGCCCTCGGCCCGCGTGCTCGAGGTCGGCACCGGCTCGGGCTATGTCTCGGCGCTGCTGGCTGCGATGGGCGGCGAGGTCGTCTCTCTGGAGCGCTACCGCACGCTGGCGCTGGCCGCGCATGAGCGCCTCAGCGGTAATGGCTATGGCCAGTCGGTCGATCTGCGCCATGCCGACGGATTTCAGCCGGATCGGACGCTGGGCCGCTTCGACCGCATCCTGGTCAATGGCGTCGCCCATGCCATGCCCGAGGCGCTGCTGATGCGGCTTTCGCCGGGCGGGCGGCTCGTCGGCGCCTTGCGCGTCGAGGGTGTCGCGCGCCGGGTCGTGGTGACGAAGGCTGCCGACGGCAGCTTCGACCACGCCATGGGGCCGGTGGTGCGCCTGCCGCCGCTCGCACCGGGCCTGGCGCGAGCGCTCTAGCCTTTTGTTCTAGCGTGCTTTCTTCACGCGAGCCGATATCGGCTTCGCGCGAAAATGCTTGGGAGCCGCGCAGAAAATTGAAAATGGCGGGAGAGGGCGAAACGCTTTCGTAACCTGAACGGGGCTTTAATGCTCGCCATTGAGTTGCGTTGTTCGCGAGTGCCAGTCCCATGCGTAGCCAGGTCGCCATGCGTATTCTAGTCGGATCGGTCCAGCCCAGCGTCGTCCTTCGCGTGTCGACGGTCTGCCTGCTGGCCCTGGGTGTCAGCGCCTGCTCCTCGGAGACGATGCGCTTCAGCGACGCGCCCTTCTCCAGCCCCTTCAAGAGCGCTCAGGCGGCCCCGCCGATGCGCGATCCTGCGACCACGGGCTCGATCGGCCGTGTCGCCAGCACGCCGCTGAACCCGCCATCCGCGCCAGTCATGGCATCAGTCCGCTCGCAGCCGCTGCCGCCGCCGCAATCGGCCGTGGCGCTGCGCAATACGGCTCCGCTTGCCACCGGCGGCAATGCCTCGGGCTGGTCCGCGCAGGGCGGCACGCCGGTCGTCGTCGCCCAGGGCGAGACGCTCGACATCATCTCCTCGCGCTATGGCGTGCCACGCGCCGCGCTGATCTCCGCGAACGGGCTTTCGAGCCCCACTATCGCGCCGGGCTCGCGCCTGACCATTCCCGTCTATAATGCCAATGCAGGTTCGGCCCCGGCCGCGCGACAGCAATTCGCCCAGAGCGCGCAGGTCCAAAGCGACGCCCGGCCGGAACCTGCCCGCAACCTCGCTCCGCCGACCGCGGCGCCGACAGCTCCTGCGGCCCGCATCGCGGCTCCCGCCATGCCCGCTAGCGCGACCGCTCGAGCCAAGGCTGTTGCCGAAGCCAAGGCAAGCGCTGCCGCCGAGTCCAAGGCGAACGAAGCTGCCCAGGCCAAGACCAAAGCCGCAACTGACGCGCAGGCGATGCGCGAATCGCGCGCCAAATTCGCAGCCGAAGCCAAGGCGAAGGCCGAGGCGCGCAAGACGACCGTCGCGGCGGCTCCTGCCGTGCCTGTTGCCAAGCCGGTCATCGCCGAGGTGAAGAAGCCAGCGCCCGAGAAGGCGAAGCCGGTGGTGGTCGCCAGCGCGCCTGTCGCCGAGCCCAAGGTCACGGCCGTTCCGAAGGCCGCGCCGGAGCCGGTCGTCACCGCGAGCCTGCCCAAGCCGGCCGCCGCGGAGGATGCCTCCGACAAGGCCGATTTCCGCTGGCCGGCGCGTGGCCGTGTCATCAGCGGCTATAGCGGCAAGGGCGGCAATGAAGGCATCAACATCGCCGTGCCGGAAGGCACGCCGGTGAAGGCGGCCGAGGGCGGCACCGTCGCCTATGCCGGCAGCGAGCTGAAGGGCTACGGCAATCTGGTGCTGATCCGCCACCCCAACGGCTATGTCTCGGCCTACGCTCATAACGGCGATCTGAAGGTCAAGCGCGGCGACACGGTCAAGCGCGGTCAGGTCGTCGCCAACTCTGGCCAGTCCGGCAACGTCTCCTCGCCGCAGCTGCATTTCGAGCTGCGCAAGGGCTCCTCGCCGGTCGATCCGACGCCTTACCTGACCAACTGAGCGATCCCGAAATTCGAGATCCTGGAATTCGATCGGTACCCGCGAGACCCCACCGATCGGAACAAGGCGGGGCGGTCCCAGGAAAGGCCGCCCCGCTATTGCTTTGTCTATTCTCTCTTCCCTTCGCCCCTTGGGGGAGAAGGTGTCGAACGCAGTGAGACGGATGAGGGAAGGGTCGCGTAAGCGGCCCTTTTTCTTGTTTGAGGCTGAGGCGCTTCCCTCATCCGTCAACGCTTCGCGCTGCCACCTTCTCCCGCCCATCTCGGGCTTGTTCGAGATGGGCAACCCAAAGCGTCAAAGTCGGCAACAGCCGACTTTGACGGGGGAGAAGGAGAGGAGCTCACCCCTCCAGCCGCTTCCCCAGTCGCCCGGCCAGATCCTGGATGTATTGCCAGGCGGTGCGGCCGGAGCGGGAGCCGCGTGTCGTCGCCCATTCCAGCGCCTCGCGACGCAGTTCCTCGGGCGCGACCTTAAGGCCGAAATGGCCGACATAGCCGTCGATCATCGCCAGATATTCGTCCTGGCTGCATTTGTGGAAGCCGAGCCAGAGGCCGAATCGGTCCGACAGCGAGACCTTTTCCTCGATCGCTTCGCCGGGGTTGATCGCGGTCGAGCGCTCATTGTCCATCATGTCGCGGGGCATCAGATGCCGGCGATTCGAGGTGGCGTAGAACACGACGTTCTCGGGCCGGCCCTCGACGCCGCCGTCGAGCGCCGCCTTCAGCGATTTGTACGAGGTGTCGTCGCCGTCGAAGGAGAGGTCGTCGCAGAACACGATGGCGCGGTGCGGATCGGCGCGGAGCAGGGCCATCAGCACGGGCAGGCTCTCGATGTCCTCGCGATGGATCTCGATCAGCTTCAGCGGCAGCGTCTTGTTCTTGAGCCGCGCATTGGTATCGGCATGGATCGATTTGACCAGGGAGGACTTGCCCATGCCGCGCGCGCCCCAGAGCAGGACGTTGTTGGCGGGCAGGCCGCGCGCGAAGCGCTCGGTATTCTCGGCCAAGGTGTCGCGGACGCGGTCGACGCCGCGCAGCAGCGAGAGCGCCACCCGGTTGACCCTGGCGACGGGCGCAAGCTCCGTCCCGGTGGGATGCCAGACGAAGGCGTCGGCCACTGTCAGATCCGCCGGTTTGCGGACAGGGGGAGCGATGCGCTCCAGGGCGGAGGCGATGCGCAGGAGCGTCGCAAGCGTCTGGTCGGTAGCGGTGTCGGTCATCTGGAAAGCGCCTTGAAACAGGTGAGCCGCAGCAGCCGTACCCGGCGGTACGGTTCAACAATCCGGTAAACTGCACCTCGATGCAAAGCGCAAGGCCATTGCGCGAATGATGGCAAGCCCATAGGTGGGGGACGCAGCCGGGTGACCGGCTGCTCTCAGATTGATTTACCGGCGTCCGTGGCTATAGTCCGCGCGATTTTGACAAGCCTGACGATGCTTTTGCCGCGCCCCGCGGCCGGTGGCCTTTTGCGCCGCCGCGATGAAGGAGCCTATTCGTGATCACCCCTGCTTTCGCTCAAGGCCTCGGCGGCGGTTCCTCCGACGTGCTGATGTCGCTGGTGCCGTTCGTTCTGATCTTCGTCATTATGTGGTTCCTGATCATCCGCCCGCAGCAGAAGCGGGTGAAGACGCATCAGGAGATGATCAAGAACGTCCGCCGCGGCGACACGGTGGTCACCTCGGGCGGCATCGTCGCCAAGGTGTCGAAGGTCATCGACGATGGCGAGATCGAGGCCGAGATCGCCGAGGGCGTGCGCGTCCGGCTGGTCAAGGGCATGATCTCGGAAGTGCGCGCCAAGGGCGAGCCGGTCAAGAGCTGAACGACGCTCCGGCTCCAGAGCGGGCCGGCGCGCGACAACAAGGCTGTTCAAGCAGATGCTTCGTTTCCAGGCCCGCAAGGTCATCGTCGTCCTTCTCGTGCTGTTCTTCGGTTGTGGTCTTGCGCTGCCGAACCTGTTTTCCCAGCAGACGCGAGACGCGATCAAGAACGGCGCGCCGTCCTGGATTCCGCGCATCCTGCTGCCGATCCACGCGGTCGTGCTCGGGCTCGACCTGCAGGGCGGCTCGCATGTGCTTCTGGAGATCGACCGGAGCGACCTGATCCGCAGCCAGGTGACGCAGCTGCGCGACGATCTGCGCCGCATCCTGCGCGAGGAGCGCATCAGCTTCCAGGGCGGCATCGGCACGATCGCCCGTGGCGTGCAGGTGCGCGTTCCCGAGGCCGCCGACCGTGCCAAGCTTCTGCCCAAGCTGCGCGAACTCGCTCAGCCGGTCGGTACGCTGGGCGCCTTCGGGCCATCCAGCAACAGCACGCTCGAGGTGACGGAGCAGCCCGACGGGCTGGTTCAGCTCTCGGTGACCGAGGCGGGCATCAATGAGCGCATCCGCCGCGCCGCGGGACAGGCGATCGAAGTCATCCGCCGCCGTATCGATCCCGACGGTACGGTCGAGCCCAGCATCCAGCTCCAGGGCATCGACCGGATTCTCGTCCAGGTTCCGGGGCTGCAGGACCCGCAGCACCTCAAGACCATTCTGGGCCAGACGGCAAAGCTCCAGTTCCGCTTCGTGGCGGAGCCGGGCGCGACCGATGTTGACATGCTGCCCTCGAAGGATAGTGGCGGCCAGCGGATCCCGGTCAGCCGGCAGGTCATCGTCGAGGGCGGCGATCTGATCGACGCTCAGCCGGCCTTCGATTCCCGCACCAGCCAGCCGATCGTCAATTTCCGCTTCAACATCCGCGGCGCGCAGCGCTTCGGCCAGGCGACGACCGAAAATCTGGGACGCGCGCTCGCCATCGTGCTCGACGACGAGGTGATCTCGTCGCCGGTCGTCCAGTCGCCGATCACCGGCGGCTCCGGCCAGATCTCCGGCAACTTCACCGTCGAGAGCGTCAACAATCTCGCCATCCTGCTGCGCGCCGGCGCCTTGCCGGCGAAGATGACGATCGTCGAGGAGCGCACCGTCGGCCCCGGCCTCGGCGCCGATTCGATCCATGCCGGCAAGCTCGCGACCTTGATCGCAACCGCGCTGGTGATCGTCTACATGCTCGCGACCTATGGCGTGTTCGGGCTGATCGCCTCGATCGCGCTGCTCGTCCATGTCTGCCTGATCTTCGGGCTGATGTCGGTGCTGGGCGCGACCATGACGCTGCCGGGCATTGCCGGCATCGTGCTCACCATCGGCACGGCGGTCGATTCCAACGTGCTGATCTATGAGCGCATGCGCGAGGAGGAGCATCAGGGCCGCCCGCTGGTCTCGGCCCTGGAGGCGGGCTTCCAGCGCGCCTTTGCGACCATCATCGACTCCAACGTCACCATGCTGATCGCGGCGGTGGCGCTGTTCTCGCTCGGCTCCGGCCCGGTGCGCGGTTTTGCGGTCGTCTTCATCCTCGGCATCCTGACGACCGTGATCACGGCCGTGACGCTGACGCGGATGCTGATCGCGCTGTGGTATCGCTGGGCCCGTCCCAAGCATCTGCCGTTCTGACGCTGCCAACCCTTTTCAGGAGATAGCGCATGCGTCTGCTTCGCATCGTCCCCGACAATACCCGCTTCAAATTCGTCCGTTTCCGGCGCTTCAGCTACCCGCTCTCGGCCGCCTATTCCATGCTGGTGATCATCCTGTTCCTGACGGTCGGCCTGAATTACGGCATCGACTTCAAGGGCGGCACGCTGATCGAGATGCAGGCCAAGGATGGCAAGGCCGAGATCGCGCAAGTGCGTTCGACCGCCCATGGCCTGGGCTTCGGCGAGGCCGAGGTGCAGGAATTCGGCACAGCCGGCGATATCTCGATGCGCTTTGCCTTGCAGGCGGGCGGCGAGGCGGCCCAGCAGGCGGTCGTCGTCAAGGCGCGCGAGGCCTTCTCCGCGAACTATGATTTCCGCCGTGTCGAGACGGTCGGCCCGCGCGTCTCCGGCGAGCTGGTCCAGGCCGGCACGCTCGGCGTCGTGCTCGCGATCATCGGCGTGCTGATCTATCTCTGGTTCCGCTTCGAGATGCCGCTCGCCATCGGCGCGATCCTGGGTACGCTGCACGACATCGTCCTGACGATCGGCTTCTTCCTGATCACGCAGCTCGAGTTCAACCTGACCTCGATCGCGGCGATCCTGACCATCGTCGGCTACTCCTTGAACGAGACGGTCGTGGTGTTCGACCGCACGCGCGAATTGCTGCGCCGCTACAAGACGATGCCGATCGACGAACTGCTCGACCTCTCCGTGAATTCGACGCTCTCGCGCACGGCGATGACCGCGACGACGACCTTCCTGTCGCTGCTGGCGCTCGTCTTCTTCGGCGGCTCTGCGATCGAGGGTTTCGCGCTCGTCATGCTGTTTGGCGTCGTGGTCTGCACCTATTCGGCAATGTTCGTCTCTACGCCGGTGCTGCTCTACATGGATGTACGCTTCGGCCGCCCGGAAAGCGCCGAGGAAAAGGCGCCCGCCGCGACAAAGGCCAAGGCCAAAGCCTGATTTCGCGCCTCAGCCCTCGCCCTGGGGAGCCGCGTAGCGGTGCCTCGAAGCATGCGGGCTGTCGCTGGATTGGAATGGATCGATCATGGCTCGCTTCGACGGTTTTGTTCCGGGCCGGCATCAGATCGACGCTTTTGGGGCCGGCGGCTTCCGCTTCGCCGATATGAGCCATCGCGGCTCGATTCTGGCGACGCCGGCGGGTATCCGGATCTGGCCAGTGACGGCCTTCGCAGGGATCACGCGCGAGAGCCTGCAGCAGGTCCTGGACGAAGCCGAGGGCATCGATTTCCTGCTGATCGGCACGGGGCTCGACATCACATTCATCCCCGCATCCCTGCGCGAGCCGTTCCGCGAGGCCGGAATCACCATCGAGGGCATGGCGACGGGGGCTGCGGCGCGCACCTACAATGTGCTGGTCGGCGAGGACCGGCGGGTGGCTGCGGTGCTGATCGCGGTTGATTGAGCGTCTGCCATGACGACGAACGCATAGCCACGCACCCCATCCTGGGCCTAGACTGAGGGTGAGCGAGGCCTTCCCCCGAGAGCTGGCCAAGGCGGAAACCATGCCGCAGACGACGCAGACCGACGATCGTTCCAAGACCGTAGCGCCGGCCTTGCCGGAGGCTTATGCGCATTGCGCCGCGCTGGTGCGCGAGCATGATCACGACCGCTATATCGCGGCCCTCTACGCGCCCGAGGCGCAGCGGCCGGCGCTGTTTGCGCTCTATGCCTTCAGCCATGAGATCGCCCGCGTGCGGGCGCTGGTCAGTGAGCCGCTGCCGGGCGAGGTGCGCATGCAGTGGTGGCGCGACCTGCTGGAGAACGAGGCCAATGATCATGGTGGCAAACGCGAGGGGCAGGCGCACCCCGTCGCGGCTGCACTGCTCGACGCCGTCGCGCGCTACCGTCTGCCGATCGCGCCGCTGACGGGGCTGATCGAGGCGCGTATCTTCGATCTCTATGACGATCCGATGCCGTCCTTGCGCGACCTTGAAGGCTATGCCGGGGAGACCTCGAGCGCCCTGATCCGGCTCGCCTCGATCGTGCTGGCCAACGGCACCGATCCGGGCGGCGCGGCGGCCTGCGGCCATGCCGGCGTCGCTTATGCGCTGTGCGGGCTGATGCGGGCCTTTCCCTGGCATTCGGCGGCAGGGCAGGTCTACATCCCGGCCGATGTCCTCGCCCGCAACGGCGTGACCCGCGACGATATCGTGCGCGGGCGCGGCGGGCCGGGCGTGCTCTATTCGCTGAAGGAACTGCGCGAGATCGCGCGCAAGCATCTCAAGAAGCTGCGCGAGATGCGCGAGACGGTGCCCTCGGCGGTCGCACCCGCCTTCCTGCCCGTCACGCTGGTCGAGCCCTATCTCAAGCGCATGGAGCGCAGCGGCTACGACCCCTATCGCACGATCATCGCGCTGCCGGCCTGGCAGCGGCAATGGACGATCTGGCGGGCGGCGAAAGCGGCGCGGTGATATAGCGCGTCATCCCGGACAAGCGGCGAAGCCGCGCCGATCCGGGATCGCCCTCCGGAAAAGTCTCTGTCGACCAGCATCAGGACAAGGCGCTCTTTCCTGATGACGGTCCCGGATCTGCGCGGAGTTTATCCTTGGGCCGATCGAAGATCGGACCCGGGGGCTGCGTCCGGGATGACCGCGCGTGGAACTCCGGGTGCCTTACTCCGCCGCCTGAACCTCGACCCCGCCCGCCCAGGCCTCCATCTCCGCCTTCGCCCTTGCCGTCAGCGCGTGCTTGCGCGCGACGCTCTTGGCCGGGCCCTTCAGCTTCTTGCCATCGGGGCCATGCGTCGCCTGGCCCTCGATATGCGGGAACAGGCCGAAATTGATGTTCATCGGCTGGAAGGAGCGCGGGCCCTCGTCGATGGTGACGATATGGCCGCCGGTGATGTGGTTGACCAGCGCGCCCAGGGCCGTCGTTGCGGGCGGCAGGGCGAGTTCCCGGCCGAGGCGCTCGGCGGCGGCCATGCGGCCCGCCAGCAGGCCGATCGCGGCGCTCTCGACATAGCCCTCGCAGCCGGTGATCTGGCCGGCGAAGCGCAGGCGCGGATCCGCCTTCAGGCGCAGCCGCTCATCGAGCAGCTTTGGCGAGTTCAGATAGGTGTTGCGGTGGATGCCGCCGAGCCGGGCGAATTCGGCGTTCTGCAGCCCCGGGATCATCCGGAAGATCGCGGCCTGCTCGCCATATTTCAGCTTGGTCTGGAAGCCCGTCATGTTGAACAGCGTGCCCAGCGCATTGTCCTGGCGCAATTGCACCACTGCATAGGCCTTGACCGTCGGGTTGTGCTTGTTGGTCAAGCCGACCGGCTTCATCGGTCCCCAGCGCAAGGTCTCGCGGCCGCGCTCGGCCATGACCTCGATCGGCAGGCAGCCGTCGAAATAGGGCGTGCCCTCCCACTCCTTGAATTCAGTCTTCTCGGCGGCCAAGAGCGCATCGATGAAGGCCTCGTACTGGTCGCGGTCGAGCGGGCAGTTGATGTAGTCGGCGCCGGTGCCGCCCGGGCCGACCTTGTCGTAGCGCGACTGGAACCAGGCCTGGTCCATGTCGACGGAGTCGAAATGCACGATCGGCGCGATGGCGTCGAAGAAGGCGAGCGAATCCTCACCGGTGAGCGACTGGATGCCTTGCGCCAGCGCCGGCGAGGTGAGGGGGCCGGTCGCGATGATGACATTGTCCCAGTCGGCGGGCGGCAGGCCGGCGATCTCGGCGCGGTCGATCGTGATCAGCGGATGGCCGTCGAGCGCGGCCGTGACGGCTTGCGAGAAGCCGTCACGGTCGACCGCGAGCGCGCCGCCGGCCGGCACCTGATGCGCGTCGCCCTTGGCTATGATCACCGAGCCGAGTCGGCGCATCTCCCAATGGAGCTGCCCGACCGCATTGCTGAGCGAATCGTCGGAGCGGAAGGAATTGGAGCAGACGAGCTCGGCCAGGCCTTGCGTCTTGTGCGCCTCGGTGCCGCGCACCGGCCGCATCTCGTGCAGCACGACCGGCAAGCCGGCCTCCGCGATCTGCCAGGCGGCTTCGGAACCGGCAAGGCCGCCGCCGATGATGTGTATGGGTTTGATTGTCATGCCAGCGATGTGTCGCCACAGGCGCGCGCGGTCAAGAGACGGATCGATCTTGGCCGGCGTTATCTGGCGGCCGGCTCCGGCTTTTCGCCGGCGCGGGGGCATGATCCAGGGTCCAAAACGCAAAATGCCCGCTCGAAAGCGGGCATTCGCTCTTCGACCAGGTCCGAGGGGAGGACACGAACCCGGGAGAACTACTTGTAGAAGCCGTGAAGGCTCAGACGGCGGCGTGGGTGCGCGCGACGAAAGCGATTTCCGAACGCGACAGGCCGAGATCGTCCAGCTCGCGGTCGGTCAAACGCGACAGCTCGCGAACGGTCTCACGGTAACGAAGATAAGAGCGGATCTTGGCAGCAATCATGGTGACGAACATGGTGAAAGTCCTCGGTTTTTTCGGAGCCTTTTGGCCCTGACAGCGATGAATTCGTTGTGCACTGCATATATGGGAGCACCCCTGCTCGAAACAGAGGCGCTAGATCAGTTCCGTTATGCGCTTTGCGCATGTCGATTTAAGAAATGCTTCATAATTCGGGCGTTGTCCCGCAGTGAGGGTCTGGCAAGGCGGTCAGAGGCGACTCGATTCTGCCTATTCAGTCGCCATTCAAGCGTTTGTTCGTTAACAGATCGCTGTTTTGCCTTCTTTGTGGGCATGTTGCACCTGCTCAGTCTATGCGTGAGCGCCGGGGCGACGGGCTGACGCAAGGGGAGCGGCGCCCAGGCAGGCCGTCTTGCGCGAAAAGATTCGCGTTTTCCGCGCCCAACGGCCTTGCGATCACGCAGCTGTGACTATTTGCGCCCGATTGCTCCGTTTCGGCCCCTTGGCAGTGCGTCCGCGCCGCCGCACTCTGCCGCCCCTTCCGACATGCGAGTAACCGCCATGACGAGCAGCACCATCGCGAAAGCCGCCAAACCCCTGCTGGAGGGCCTGGACGGCCTCGTGCGCGAGCCCTTCTCGCGCCGCGGCTTCGTCATGACCGGGCTGGTCACCGGCTTCACCGCCGCCACCACCGTGGTGCAGGGCCAGACCATTTCCACCGATGCGACGGGGCTCGAGGCCGGCGAGGTCAAGATCCCGACCAGCGACGGCATGATGCCGGGCTACCGGGCCATGCCGAGCGGGGCAGGGCCGTTCCCGGTCATCCTCGTGATCGAGGAGATATTCGGCGTCCACGAATATATCAAGGACACCTGCCGCCGCCTCGCCAAGATCGGCTACTGCGCCGTCGCGCCCGAGCTTTTCGCCCGGCAGGGTGATCTCACCAAGATGACCGACGTGCAGCAGATCGTGCGCGACGTGATCGCGAAGAAGCCTGACGCCGAGATGCTGTCGGATCTCGACGCCACCGCGGCCTGGGCCGCGGCCAGCTCGAAGGGCAACGCCCAGAAGCTCGGCGTCACCGGTTTCTGCCGCGGCGGGCGCGGCGTCTGGCTCTACTGCGCCCATAACCCGGCGCTGAAGGCCGGCGTCGCCTGGTATGGTCCGCTCGGCGGCAACCGCAGCGACATCCAGCCCAAAACGGCGGCCGATGTGGTCGGCGAGCTCAAGGCCCCGGTGCTGGGTCTCTACGGCGCCGCCGATACCGGCATTCCGGTGGCCGATGTCGAGAAGCAGCGCGACGCCGCCAAGGCGGCCGGCAAGACGGTCGAGATCGTGATCTTTCCCGACACGCCGCACGGCTTCCATGCCGATTATCGCCCGAGCTACCGCAAGGCGGCGGCCGATGACGGCTGGGCCCGGATGCTGGCCTGGTTCAAGACCTACGGGGTGGTGTGATCCTGAGGGTGGTCTGAGAGGGCTCCTTTCCTTCTCGTGGATGGGAGAAGGAAGGGCAGCCCGAGGTCCAGCCAGCGCGGGGAACCCTCTCCCGTAGGGAGAGGGCAGGGTGAGGGGTCGGCCGTTTGACGCTTTGGTTGTAACCTCACCGCTGCTCCATCGTCATTGCGAGCGCAGCGAAGCAATCCAGGCGACGTAGAGCGAGCCCTCCTGGATTGCTTCGCTGCGCTCGCAATGACGGCAAGGACATCATGCAACTGGTCCAGGGGCCGACACCTCACCCCTGCCCCTCTCCTTATAGGAGAGGGGTTCCCCGCGCCTGTTTCTGATAAGGCGCTCTTCTATCCCGACCGGACGCGGCGCCCGCGCTCACCCTGCGATATTGCCCGCCGCCTTCGCCCAGGCCTCATCCTCGACCGCGATCCCGAAGCGCTGCGCCAGCACGGCCCTGAGCGCGTCATTATCCGCGATCTCCTGGATGACCGACGGCTCGCCCAGCCGGTGCTCCGTCACGCGCCGGTTCAGCAAGGCGAGCCGGCCTTTCGGCAGCACGCGGGCGGCGATCAGGCTGTAGGTGAAATGCGAGGCGGGGTGGGTCGCGACATAGTGGTTGGCGAGCTGGTCGTCGATCGGCCAGGTTTCGTCGAGGGTGAAGCGGTAGAGCAGGCGCCATTCGCCGGCGACTTTTGCGCGCAGCCACCAGATTTCGCCGGTGCGGTCGAGCCGGTAAGGTTCGTGCGGGGTCGGCTGTTCGATCTCGGGGACGAGCCGCATCGGGCCGCTCAGGACCTGGCCGCCGAGGCCGATATCGCAGAGCAGATCCTGCCCCTCGCAAGTCAGGCGCAGCACCTTGTGGGTACGCGCGACCTGCGCCTCCTCGGGCTTGCCGAGCATGACGCGGCCCGACATCTGCACGACCGCGAAGCCGAAGGCCTCCAGCACCGCCTTGAACAAGGTGTTCTGCTCGAAGCAATAGCCGCCGCGTTGGGAATGCACGAGTTTCGTGACGAGCGCCGGCAGGTCGAGCTGCGGCGTGCGGCCCTCGAGCGGGTCGAGATTCTCGAAGGGGATCGCTTGCGGGTGCAGGAGATGCAGGGCGTTCAGCGCGGCCCGCGTCGGGGCGACCGCGCCGTCATAGCCGATCCGGGCGAGATAGGCGGCAAGGTCTGGGGCGGAGAGGGGCGCGCTGTGAGGCATAGTCGTCTCGTCGGTTGCATCGTCCCCGGCTGCGGCGCGATGCCGAGTCGAGCTTCACCGGGGAGAGTTGCGCCTTGTGGCGGCGCTGCGCAAATCGCGGGCGGGGCTCGCCGGCCGGGCTCGATCCGCGCAAGTATCGGCCTGGCAAGTATCCGCCTGACGAAAACTTCCGTTGCGGCAGCAATGCAGGCGCGATGACTGTGCCCGGACAATTCACGCGCGCCTGAATTCTGCCTCTTTTCAGACATCCCTTGACTGGATCTGCCGGGGCAGGGGCCACCGCAGCGAGGTTCATCATGAAACACTTCACAATGCTCTCAGGCGCGGCCGGTCTGCTTCTGATGACGATGTCGTTCGCCAGCGCGCAGACGACGCCCGCCACACCGGCGACGCCCGCAGCCAAGCCTGCGGTGACTGCACCTGCCACGACCACGGCCCCTGCTGCCACCAAGCCCGCTGCTGCCAAGCCTGCCGCCGCGGCTCCCGCGACGCGGACGGCAAAATCCAAGGAATGCTCTGTACAGGCCGACCAGAAGGGTTTGCACGGCAAGGAGCGCAAGAAATTCCGCGACGCCTGCAAGAAGGCCTGAGCACGATGAAGGCCTGAACAAGTTGGCCCGCGCGCCGTCTCGCGGCGCCGGGCCTTTTCGAGGTTTCCAGAAAGGGGTGGGGCGAGATGAGTTTGCTTGATGGGTTGAAAGGCGCGCTTGGCGGCCTCGTCGAACAGGCGGAGGCGCAGCTGCTGCCCGAATTGCTGTCGAAGGCCCTGGCCAGCACCAGCCTCGGCTCGCTGCAGGGCCTGCTCGAGAAATTGCAGGCATCGGGCCTTGGCCCGCAGGTCGCCTCCTGGCTCGGCAGCGGCGCCAACCAGCCGGTGACGGCAGACCAGATCGAGGCCGCGCTCGGCGACACCATCATCGGCAAGATCGCCTCGACCTTCAACCGCTCGCCCGACGAGGTGGCCGGCTTCCTCGCCGCCCATCTGCCGACAGTGATTAACGCGCTCAGTCCGAACGGGACCTTGCAGCCGCACGCCTGAGCGGGGGGCTCGCTTCCCTTCTCCCCTCGCGGGAGAAGGTGGCGCGCAGCGCCGGATGAGGGGGCGCCGTGCCCTGTCCGGTTGGCATCGTGTTTCGGCTAGGCGGGCAGCTCACAGCGCCCCCTCATCCGTCTCGGCTGCGCCGAGCCACCTTCTCCCGCGAGGGGAGAAGGGGGCAGCCCTTTCCGTTAGGCTCAGATTTGTCCCGAGTATCGTCATGGCGCGGAGGCTCCGGCGCCTCATCCGGTCCGAGATTCCTGGGCCTGTAGTAGGCGTAAGCTGCAGCATTAGCCTGATAGAAGTTGCACACGCAGAGCCCTGCGTTGTTGTGTTCGCGTGCGTCTTGCTAACTTGCTTACAAAGAAGCTTCTAAAATCCCTTAAGCGTCGGTCTATCGTCATATCGAGACCGTCAAATACGTCAGGGCAGTCTGAGGATTTGAATGAAGCGCGCCAACCACGAATAGTGTGATCAATAGCAACTAAAGTCTGAGCATAACACCGATCTTGGCTCGTCAAAGGACGGTCGGTTACGGCTTTGCTGATCGCGCGTTGGCCATTTGCGATCAAGACATGGATCTGGCTCATGAGTTTGTCAGAGGCAGCATCGGAAGGCGGATAAATGCCCGGCAATAGCTTGTATCCCAGGAAAATATGCGGATCGCCAACGACGCCAACAAATGCTTTTGTCGGAGACTTAACTGGATCATAAATGTCCATCTTTAATTCAGACAGTATTCTCTGGGCCAAGCCCATCGCCTCTCTTACAGATTTTAGCGATTTTCCGGTGACTATAAAATCGTCGATATATCTAATGCAGGTGATGCCTTTTTTATTCATTTCACGGTCAAAATTTTCGAGAACGATGTTTCCTGCCAAGGCCGACAATGGACAACCTTGTGCTACCCCGTCATCGCCTGTCGGGAAGAGTCTTCTATCTTCTTCGCTTAGCTTGTCGATATTCGTAAGTTCGACCGCAAGAGCATCTTCAATAAGTTTAACAAATTCAGATTCAATGGATTCCCGCTTCAGGAACTCGATAACCTGGGGTTTCGGAATTTTCGTGAAGAAGCCGGCGATGTCTGATCCTGCAATAAACAAATCTCCCGCTTTTACGCGTTCATCGAATAACGTTATTGCGTGATCCACTCCACGGCCGCGAATACCGCCAATCGATGTCGGAGTTTGCAAGACGCGTTGGACTCCAGCAATTTCTTCTGCGTCCTGAAGGACATCGAGAATCGCTCGCTGGACAATACGGTCTTCCAAGGGCGCTACGACGATCGGGCGCTTGCCGGGCTTGCCGCCACCTTTGGGAGGCGTGGCGCCATATGCCTTCGCAAAGCGATAGCCATCGCGCAGCCGATCTTGGAGTTTTCGAAGGTTGGTCGGCAAATTCTCCCCGAATTTGCGGGCCTTCAACTTCGTCGTTTCCTGCTGTGACGTCTCGGCATTCCTGCGGATTGCATGCCAGGCCGTCACCAGAACACGCATTGAGCGGACGCGCTGACATAAAGATTTTTGCTTGGACCTAGCTGTGGGGCCTGCCGACAAAGTTATCCCCCCGGCCAGTTGCGTCCTTCAAGCGAAGCCCCGACAACGAAAGCCGCCGTGGCATCGACCTGCACCGCGAAGCTCATCGCCCCGCGATGGTCCCCGCCTCTCGGACCTGCACCCGATACGGGCCAAGCGAGAATAAGGGCCAGTGACAAAACGGCTGCCGCCCTGAGGCACATGGCCAAAGTAATCGACACCGATCCAACTCCGCGTCCGCTCAAGATGACTTCCCCCTTCAGCTTAGCAGCTTTTTGGGCGCGTCAAGTCCTTGCGCGGCTCCCCGCCCTGGCCAACACATAAATTCGGAGACTGATCGGCAGGCCGCCAGCGACGGAACACCAGTCTCGCACATGTTAGCCGGGGTGTGCGGGCGTCCTTCAAGCGAAGCCCCGACAACGAAAGCCGCCGTGGCATCGACCTGCACCGCGAAGCTCATCGCCCCGCGATGGTCCCCGCCTCTCGGACCTGCACCCGATACGGGCCAAGCGAGAATAAGGGCCAAGTCAGCCCTTCACGCTTACCTGATTAAGAAAGAGAAGAAAAGGTGAACATTCGGGAAGGCCCCAGTATGTTGAGGACAACGCCTACTCCGCCGCCTGCCGCGCCGCCTTCTTGATCGGCCGCCGCGCCAGCACCTCCTTGAGGAAGCGTGCGGTGTGGCCCTTGCCGATGCGGACGACATCCTCCGGCGTGCCCTGGGCCACGACCTCGCCGCCGCCGTCGCCGCCTTCGGGGCCCATGTCGATGATCCAGTCGGCGGTCTTGATGACTTCGAGGTTATGCTCGATCACCACCACGGAATTGCCCTGCTCGACCAGCTCGTGCAGCACCTCCATCAGCTTGGCGACATCGTGGAAATGCAGGCCGGTGGTCGGCTCGTCCAGGATGTAGAGGGTGCGGCCGGTGGCGCGCTTGGAGAGCTCCTTCGAGAGTTTGACGCGCTGGGCTTCGCCGCCTGACAGGGTCGTCGCCTGCTGGCCGACCTTGACGTAGTCGAGCCCGACGCGATGCAGCGTCTCCATCTTCTCGCGGATTGAGGGCACGGCCTTGAACAGGATTTTTGCCTCCTCGACCGACATGTCGAGCACATCGGCGATCGACTTCTCGCGGTATTTCACCTCGAGCGTCTCGCGGTCGTAGCGCTTGCCCTTGCAGACGTCGCAGGTGACGTAGACATCGGGCAGGAAGTGCATCTCGATCTTGATGACGCCGTCGCCCTGGCAGGCCTCGCAGCGGCCTCCCTTCACGTTGAATGAGAAGCGGCCGGGCTGATAGCCGCGCGCTTTCGCCTCGGGCAGGCCGGCGAACCATTCGCGGATCGGCGTGAAGGCGCCGGTATAGGTCGCCGGGTTGGAGCGCGGCGTCCGGCCGATCGGCGACTGGTCGATGTCGATGACCTTGTCGAGCAGCTCGATGCCCTCGATGCGCTCATGCGGTGCAGGGTGGTCGATCGCGCCGTTGAGCTTGCGCGCCACCGCCTTGTAGAGCGTGTCGATGACCAGCGTCGACTTGCCGCCGCCCGAGACGCCGGTGATGCAGGTGAACAGCCCGAGCGGGATCTCGACCGTGACATCCTTGAGATTGTTGCCGCGGGCGCCGACGATCTTGAGCGAGCGGCCTTTCATAGCCTTGCGGCGCTTGTCGGGCACCGCGACCGAGAGCTCGCCGGTGAGATATCGGCCGGTGAGCGAATCCGGGTTGTCGAGAATGTCCTGCGGCGTGCCCTTGGCGACGATCTCGCCGCCATGGATGCCGGCGCCGGGGCCGACATCGACGACATAGTCGGCGGTCAGGATCGCGTCCTCGTCATGCTCGACGACGATGACGGTGTTGCCGAGGTCCCTGAGACGACGAAGCGTGCCGAGCAGGCGCTCATTGTCGCGCTGATGCAGGCCGATCGAGGGCTCGTCCAGCACATAGAGCACGCCGGTGAGGCCGGAGCCGATCTGGCTGGCGAGGCGAATGCGCTGGCTCTCGCCGCCCGAGAGCGTGCCGGAGCCGCGTGCGAGCGTCAGATATTCCAGCCCGACATCGAGCAGGAAGGTCAGGCGGTCGCGGATCTCCTTGAGGATGCGTGGGGCGATCTCGTTCTGCTTCTTCGACAGGCGCGAGGGCAGGGCGCTGACCCATTCGAGCGCGTCCTTGACCGAAAGCCTCGAGATCTCGCCGATATGGCGCATGTCGATCTTCACCGCCAGCGCCTCGGGCTTGAGGCGGAAGCCGTCGCAGGTCTTGCACGGCGTCTCGGACATGAAGCGGCCGATCTCCTCGCGGGCCCAGTCCGACTCCGTCTCCTTCCAGCGCCGCTCCATATTGGTGATCACGCCCTCGAAGGGCTTCTTCACCTCATAGGCGCGCAGGCCGTCATTATAGGCAAAGCGCACGGGCTCGGTGCCGGTGCCGAACAGGATCGACGTCTTCGCCTTTTCCGGCAATTCGCTCCAGGGCTTCGTCATCGAGAAGCCGAAATGCTTGGCGAGCGAGTCGAGCGTCTGGCCGTAATAGGGCGAGGTCGACTTGGCCCAGGGCGCGATCGCACCCTTCTTCAGGGAGAGCGCGTGATCGGGCACGATCATCTCGGGGTCGATGCGCATCTCATGGCCGAGCCCGTCGCAGGCCGGGCAGGCACCGAAGGGGTTGTTGAACGAGAACAGGCGCGGCTCGATCTCGGCGATGGTGAAGCCGGAGACCGGGCAGGCGAATTTCGAGGAGAAGGTGACGCGCTTGGCCTCGCCATTCTCGGTCTTCTCATCGGCATATTCGAAGACGGCGATGCCGTCGGCGAGCTCCAGCGCCTGCTCCAGCGAGTCGGCGAGGCGGGCGCCGAGATCGGGCCTGATCACGATGCGATCGACCACGACGTCGATGTCGTGCTTGAACTTCTTGTCGAGCGCGGGGGCGTCGGGGATCTCGAAGAACTCGCCATTGACCTTGACGCGCTGGAAGCCGCGCTTCAGCCACTCGGCCATTTCCTTGCGGAACTCGCCCTTGCGGCCGCGCACCACCGGCGCGAGCAGATAGCCGCGCGTCTTCTCCGGCAGTTCGGTCAGGCGGTCGACCATCTGCTGCACGGTCTGGCTCTCGATCGGCAGGCCGGTCGCGGGCGAATAGGGGATGCCGGCCCGGGCCCAGAGCAGGCGCATATAGTCGTGGATCTCGGTGACGGTGCCGACCGTCGAGCGCGGGTTCTTCGAGGTCGTCTTCTGCTCGATCGAGATCGCCGGGGAGAGCCCGTCGATCTGGTCGACATCGGGCTTCTGCATCATCTCGAGGAACTGGCGGGCATAGGCCGAGAGGCTCTCGACATAGCGGCGCTGGCCCTCGGCATAGATCGTGTCGAAGGCGAGCGACGACTTGCCCGAGCCCGACAGCCCGGTGAAGACGACGAGCTTGTCGCGCGGGATCGCGAGGTCGACATTCTTGAGGTTATGCTCGCGCGCGCCGCGCACGGAAATCACGCGCGAATCGACCTTGCGGTTGGCGTCGAACATATCCTCGAGCGCGGCGGCCTGATCGGCGAGCGAGGTCTTGCGGGCCATTGTGATGTCCGTTCGGGGGCAAGGCGTAGAGATAGGGCAAAAGCCGGGCCATGCCAGCCCCGGCCTGCGCTGGCCGGTATGTCTATCACGCAGTGTGGCCGACAGGAGCGGCTTCCACTGACAGCTCCTGTCAGCAGTGCCGAGTCATCCCGCCGCGACCTGGCCGGCCACTGCATGACTGAGGGTTCGGGCGATCGACTTTGCCATCGGCGCGATCCGTAACGAGCCGTTAACGAAATTGCCGCGTAGTCTCTGCCTCAGTATCCAACCGTCTGGCCGTCCTGTGACAGCCCTCATCGAAATCGTCAGGCATGAGATCGGCAAACGTCTGCCGATGTTTGCGCTCGATAGCAAGACACGGTCGCTCCTCCGGCGGCTGAAACCGGTTGTCGAGAAGAATATCGAGAGGCTGTGTTACCTCGATTACGCACGGGCTCTGGCCGTGCATGCCGACAAGGTGCCGGATATTTCGACCAGAATGGACGAAATGGTTGCCTGTGCTTCGAGCCATTTCAGCGTGTTGTTCGCTGCGAATTTCGACGAGGAATACGTCGCGTCAGTCGTCAGGTTCCGCAATATCGAGATTGAATCGTCGCTCGGCGCCCGCTCGCGCCTGTCGATCGCGATGCGTCTGCTCGAGCCGATCGCGCTGGCGCTGGCCCGAGAAAACCGTTTCTCGCCGGCAGGAATGGCGCGCGACATGGAGATCGTCGGGCGGGTCTTCACGCTGGATATCAATACGACCATCGCCCTGGAGCAGCAGAAGCTCTCGGATGATGGCGCCGCGCGACAAATACGCCTCGCCGAGGGCGCCGCCGATTTCCAGACGAAAATGCGCGAGCTGAATCAGGCCGTCTACGATTCATCCGACCGTTTTCTCAAAAGCGCCGATCGCGCCTCGCAGATGAGCGAGGCTGCGGCCCATGAAACCGCCGAGGTCAGCTCGGCGGCGCGCCGAACCCGGGAAAGCGCAGCCGTGACCGCCTCGGCGACGGAAGAGCTCTCGATGGCCGCTGCGGAGATCGGCAGCACGATGGAGCGGAACCGGGACATTGCCGTCCGTGGCGTCGCGGATGCGCTCAGGCTCTCCGCCAATGTCGAAAGCCTTGGCGCGGGTGCAAACCAGATCGGCTCCGTCGTCGGCCTGATCGCGGCCATCGCGGCGCAAACCAATCTCCTGGCGCTCAATGCCGCCATCGAGGCCGCGCGGGCGGGGCCGGCAGGCCGCGGCTTTGCCGTGATCGCCGGCGAAGTGAAGGCCCTGGCCGGCCAGACGGAATTGGCGACCAGGGATATCTCCGCACAGATCAGCGCACTGCAGGCGATCGCAAACGGCTCCATCCTCGAGGTGAAATCGATCTCCGCGACAATTCGCGAGATGGAAACGGAGATGCGGTCGATCTCGGAACTGGCTTCAAAGCAGAGCGCTGCCACAGCGCTGATTTATGGCGATGCTGCGGAGGTCTCGACGATCGCGGAAGGAACCATGACGAGCGCCGGCATTGTCAAAAATGCGGTCGGCATCCTGCATGAGACGACCGGACAGGCGCGCGACCTGGCCAAGCAACTCAGGTCGACCTCTGTGGAGCTCGACAGCGATATCGGCGATTTCGTCGGCTGGCTGGCTGTCACCTAGCCTGCGGCGGCCGGAAACGCAGCCTGAGCAGAGCCGCCGCGATCAGCATGAGGACGGCGATGGCGATCGACAGATAGAGCGCTCCCGTCTCGCCGAAATGCCGGATGACGGAGGCGTAGACGACCGGCGCGGTGGCGGAGAGGAAGAAGCTCGGCGCGAGCAGCCTGCCGACGACGCTGCCATAGCTGCGGTGGTCGAAGAGCAGCAAGGGCAAGGTGCCGCGGGTGATCGTCAGGATGCCGTTGCCGGCGCCGTAGCAGAACGCGAAGGCGAAGGCCGCGATGCTGGAGTGCCCGCTGGCGAGGCCCGCGACGAAGCAGAACGGCAGCAGCGCACAGGCCATGAGATTGAGGGTCAGCGGCTCGATCCGTCGGCCGAACAGAACCTCGCCGAGGCGCGCCAGCGACTGGCCGACGCCGCGCAGCGTGGCGATCCAGACCGAGACCGAGGCGGCGAGGCCCAGCCCGGCCAGGATGCCGATCATATGGGCGGACATGCCGGCATTGAGGAAATTGGCCAGCGTCGCGATCGCCGCATAAAGCATGCCGGCGATCGCGATGTCACGCGGGCTGGTGGCGAGCGGGCGCTGCTCGGTCGTGGTGCCGCGCGGGGCTGGGCTCTGGTAGCGGCGGTTCGGGATCGCCAGATGGAGCGGTGCGGAGAGCAGCGCGATGCCGGCATAGACCAGGAGCGCGCCACGCCAGCCGAAATGCGCGGCGAGCTCGGCCCCGAGGGGCCAGAACAGGGTGGAGGCGAGCCCGCCGAGCAGCGTGATCTGCGCGATCGGCCCGCGCGCCTGCGGCCCGCCGATCCGGGCCAGCGCCGCGAAGGCGGCGTCATAGAGCGTCAGGCGCATCGCCAGGCCGAGGCAGATCCAGGCGGCGTAATAGGCCGGCACCGTCTCGGCGAGAGCGAGCCCGGCGCAGCCGGCCGCGTTGAGCAGCGCGCCCGCCGTCATCACGGGCAGGCCGCCATGACGGTCGACCAGGCGTCCGACGATGGGCGAGGTCAGGCCCATCACCAGCAGCGCGGCGGAGAAGCCGCCATAGACGACAGCGCCCGACCAGCCGAGATCATTGGCGATCAATTCGCCGAAGCTGCCGATCAGGTAATAGGAGATGCCCCAGGAGACGAGCTGCGACAAGCCAAGGCAAAGGGTGGTCCGGCGCGGGATCAAGAGCTGGGTTCTGAGCTGAAGCCGACTGGAGGAAGCGTGCTGTCGCCGGTGGCCAGGGGGCGCTGCATCAGGATGGTATCGACCCACTGACCGAGTTTGAAGCCGACGGAGCGCAAGGTGCCGGCAGGCTCGAATCCGAAGCGCCGGTGCAGCGCGATCGAACCAGCATTGCTGCTATTGCCGATATTGGCGAGCATCTGCCGCCAGGGGCCGGCATCGCAGCGGGCGATCAAGGCTGCGAGCAGCGCCGTGCCGATACCGTGCCCGCTGAGCCCCTCAGTGACATAGACGGAATCCTCGATGGTGTGCCGATAGGCCGCCCGCGGGCGATAGGCCGTGGCGTAGCAATAGCCGGCGACCTTGCCGTCGAGCTCGGCGACGAGATAGGGCAGGCCAAGCTCCAGCACGGCGGCGCGGCGCGCCAGTAATTCGTCGATGCCGGGCGGTGTCTCCTCGAAGCTCGCCAGCCCGTGCAGGACGTGATGGGCGTAGATCGCCTGCACGGCGGCCATATCGGCCTCGACCGCATCCCGAACGAGGATCGCCGGCCGGCTGGCCTCGGCTTCATGCAATTCCAGGTTTCTCACGGATTTTCCTCCGGCCGGGCGCGGCCGATCTTGTGGGGTAAGGGATGGCGTCAGGGGCCTGCCATGCTCGGCTTCGAGACGCGAGATGCCGAGATCGGCCAGGATTTCTATTTTGACGCGTTTTCTTCACGCGAACCGGTGTCCACTTCGCTTGAAAACGCTCTAGCAAACGATCATCCAGCTCATACAGCGCCAGCACCTCGTGATGGCGCGACAGCGGCGAGCTGGCGAGGTGGTGGCCGAACTCGCGCAGGATGCGTCCGATCGCGAGCAAGTCTGTCGGCATGGGCAAGTCTGTCAGCATCTGTCGGCATGGGATAGCGGCCTGAACGAGCCCGGTTCGTCTCCGAGCGGCCGGATGACATTGCCGGAGCGCGTCCGATAAAAGAAGCTTTTGCCAATTATGCAAAGCATGAGAAATTCTTTGGTAAGAAGCGTTCTTGGGCAAAGGACGTTCTTGGCCATGCGCGACTTCAATCTCGACCAGCTTCAGACCTTCTGTGACGTCATCGCGCTCGGCAGTTTCACCGCCGCCGCCGAAAAGCTGAATCTGAGCCAGCCGGCGGTGAGCCTGCAGATCCGCCAGCTCGAACGGCGCCTCGGCGTGGTGCTGATCGAGCGCGTTGGAAGGCGGGCGCGGCCCACCGTGGCCGGCGTAGAGTTGCTCGGCCATGCCGGCCAGATCGAGGCCGTGGTGTCGGCTGCGCTCGACGGCATGGCCCGGCACGCCACAGGGGCGATGGGGCGGGTGCGGCTCGGCACCGGCGCGACCGCCTGCACCTTCCTGCTGCCGCCGATCCTGCGCGAATTGCGCCGGCGTTTTCCGACGCTCGAGATCACGGTCAGCACCGGCAACACCTCGGATATGGTCAAGGCGATCGACGAGAACCTGCTCGATGTCGGCCTAGTCTCGCTGCCGGTCTCCGGTCGCATCCTCGAGATCACGCCGGTGCTGGAGGACGAATTCGTCGTGATCGCGCCGCTCGAGATGCGCTTGCCCGCGCGCGTCACCGCGGCAGGGCTGTCTGGCCTGCCGGTGCTGCTCTACGAGCCCGGCGGCAATACGAGGCGGATCGCCGATGAATGGTTCGCGCGCGGCGGCGTGAGCCTGAAACCGGTGATGTCGCTGGGCAGCGTCGAGGCGATCAAGGAGATGGTCGGCGCGGGGCTCGGCTGCGCCGTGCTGCCGGGCATGGCCGTGAGCAAAGACAGGAACCGAGACAGTTTTGTGATCCGCCCGCTCTCGCCGCGACTGCATCGCACGCTTGCGGTGGTGATCCGCCGCGACAAGCTCTTGCATCGCGGCCTCAGGGAGACGGTCAAGGCGCTGAAGGCGCTGTCGGAGGGGGCTCAAGGCGTGGAGGATGGCCTCGCAGGGGATGGGAGCGCCCGTTCGGGGGAAAAGCTGTAGAAGCGGGGGCGCCGCGGCGGTCTTCGCAGCGCTCTCTTGCGGTTGCGGCGCTTGTGTGCGGAAAGTCGTCGATTGTCTGAATCCGGTTTGTTTCCCATGAGGCTAGATCCAGTTCGGCACGCGGAGTTCGTGACCGGCCGCAGGCAGTCGGCACTCGTCGACCTGTGGTCGAAGACGGGGTTTGCCGCGGCGCTGAGTGAGGTTACCGGCCCGCATCTCTACGACTATGGCGAGCTGCCCGTCGCGACCGTCGCGATCACCCTCTATGACGTGCGCCGTCATGTGCTGATCGAAGACGGCCGGGTCCGTCGCGACGGCCGCGTCGCGGCCGGGCGGTTCCGCATCGGCCAGCCGGGACGGAAGGTCTTCGTCGATGCGGTTCCCGATGTCCCATCCGGAAAGCTGCTGCTGCTTTATCTGGGCGATGCTTTGCTCCGGGATGTCGGGGCGGGCCAGGGCAGGTCGACGCCGATCGAATTGATGGACAAGGCCTGGGACGTCGACGACCCGTTTCTGTCCCTAGCCGCGCAGCGGCTGGTCGAGGCCAGTGAGGCCGCCCATTCCGGCCAATCACTTCTGGCCGAGCAGCTCGCCTATACGCTGGCGCTGCATCTGTCGGATCGCTACGCCGCCCCGAGCAGCGCATCAGGCGAGCACCCCCGCGATCTCGACGCCGGCATGCGCGCGCGGATCGCGGATTTCGTCCGCGCCGATCCGGGGCGGGACATCACGCTCTCCGACATGGCGAAGCTGTCGGGTCTCAGCCCCTCCGCCTTCATCCGCAGCTTCAAGCGCTCCACCGGCCAGACGCCGCATCGTTTCGTCGTCGAGCAACGGGTCGAGGCGGCCGGAGACCTTCTCTGCGATTCCGGGATGACGATCGCCGAGATCGCGCTCGCCGTCGGCTTCTCCTCGCAATCCCATCTCGGGACGGCGTTCCGGACGATCACCGGCTTGAGCCCGGCGCGCTTTCGGCGCCTCAAGCGCGGCGAAGAGTGATTTTCTGACAGAAACGCCGGTTTCCGCGCGCCCCGCGCCTGTTTTCCGGCAGACATTCCCGGTGGCATCGCAACATCGTGCCGCTTCAGCGCTCGCCCGACCGAAGGCGAGGCCAGGGAGGCAGGAATGTCGACGACACCAGCAACGATCGCTCCGATCGAGGATACGAGCCTGACCGGCTTCTACAAGGACATGACCGTCCCGGAGAAGCGCACCTTCTGGGCCTGCGCCACCGGCTGGGCCCTCGATGGCATGGATTTCATGATCTACCCGCTGGTGATCGGCACGATCATCCAGCTCTGGAAGGTCGATCCCGGGACTGCGGGGCTCGCCGGCACGGTGACCTTGCTGGCCTCGGCGCTCGGCGGCTGGGGCGCGGGCTATCTCGCCGACAGGATCGGCCGGGTGCGGACGCTCCAGCTCACGATCATCTGGTTCTCGTTCTTCTCGCTGCTTTGCGCCTTCGCGCAGAATTTCGACCAGCTCCTGATCTGCCGCGCCTTGCTCGGCCTGGGCTTCGGCGGCGAATGGGCGGCAGGCGCCGTGCTGATGGGCGAGACCATCCGGGCGCAATATCGCGGCCGCGCCGTGGGTTCCGTGCAATCGGGCTGGGCCGTCGGCTGGGGGCTCGCCGTGCTGGCGCAGGCTGCCCTGTTCTCCTATCTGCCGCCCGAACAGGCCTGGCGCTGGATGTTCGCGATCGGTGCGCTGCCGGCGCTGCTGGTGCTCTATCTGCGTGCCTATGTGAAGGAGCCCGAGGTTGCGGCGCAAACGCGCGCCAAGGTCGCGGCCAAGGGGGAGAGCCCCTCCATCCTTGAAATCTTCCAGGGCCCGATCCTGAAGGTCACGGTTCTCGCCTCTCTCGTCTCGATGGGCTGCCAGGGCGGCTATTACGCCATCACCTTCTGGGTGCCGCGCTTCCTGACGACCGAGCGCAAGCTATCGATCGTCAGCTCGACCGGTTATCTCGCGGCGCTGATCGTCGGCTCCTTCGCCGGTTATCTCGTCGGGGCCTGGTATGCCGACAGATTCGGCCGCAGGAACCTCTTCCTCGTCTTCTCGCTCGGCGCGATCGCGGTCGTCGCAGCCTATACGCAATTGCCGCTGTCGAACGAGGTGCTGTGGGTGCTCGGCTTCCCGCTCGGCTTCTTCGCCTCCGGCTATTTCTCCGGCATGGGCGCGTTCCTGACCGAGCTCTATCCCACAAGGCTGCGCGGCTCGGGCCAGGGCTTCTGCTATAATTTCGGACGCGGCATGGGTGCGCTCTTCCCCTTCCTTGTCGGCTATCTCTCGCAGACTACGACGCTCGCCAATGCGATCTGCATCTTTGCCGTCATCGCCTATGTGGTGTTCTTCGCGGCGGCCTACGCCTTGCCCGAAACCCGCGGCAAGGTGCTCCATGCCGATGCGTGAGGCGGGCTCCAATCAGGATCGGGCTCCGGCATGTCCGGGCCCCGATCCGCGCCCGCACGGGCCGACGCGTTATCGCGTGCCGCCAGGCGCGGTCGACAGCCACGCCCATGTCATCGGCCTGCCGCCGGCCTATCCCTTCGTGGACAGCCGCAGCTACACCCCGCCGGAGGCGACGGTGGAACGCTATCTTGCCATGCTCGACGCCACCGGCATGAGCCATGGCGTGCTCGTCCAGGTCAGCGTGCATGGCACGGACAACCGATTGACCGTCGAGACCCTGAAGGCCCATCGCGACAGGCTGCGCGGCATCGCCGTCATCCCGCTCGGCCTGCGCGACCGGGAGCTTGCAGAGCTGAAGGAGGCCGGCATCGTCGGCCTCAGGCTGAATATCCTCTATGGCGGCGGCATCGGCTTCGAGCAGCTCGACGCCTATGCGGCGCTGGCCCGGGAGATGGGCTGGCATCTGCAATTCCTGATCGATGCGCGCGATCTCGTCCCGCTCGCACCAAAGCTGGGGAACCTGCCGGTTCCCTTCGTGGTCGACCATTGGGGCCATTTCCCGGTCTCGCGCGGCCTCGCCGATCCGGGCTTCCAGACGCTGCTCTCGCTCCTGCGCGATGGCGGTTGGGTCAAGCTCTCCGGCGCCTATCGCAACACCGTCGCGGGGCCGCCCTATGCGGACACCATTCCCTTCGCCCGGCTGCTGCACGAGGCGGCGCCCGAGCGCTGCGTCTGGGGCTCGGACTGGCCCCATGTCGCGCATTGGCAGGCGATGATGAATGTCGGCGACCTGCTCGACCTGCTGGCCGATTGGGTGCCTGACGAGGCGGCGCGTAAGCGCGTCTTCGTCGACAACGCGCACAGGCTTTATGGTTTTGAGGGCGTCGTTCCGGCCGGGTCTGCTGGGGGCTGAATCGCCGGGCCAGATCGTTTGCCTCAGGGCTTGATCGTCATTGCGAGTAGCGTCAGCAATGAGCCAATCCAGGAAGGCTTGTTCGACGGCCCCCGGGTTGCTTCGCGGAGCCTGTACTCGGGCTTGCCGAAGGCAAGACCCGGGTGCTCGCAATGACGAGGCAACGCGAATGGAGCCCGCTCCAACGGGAGCACGACCCCGCTCAGCGCACGCCTTCCGCCAGAAATGCCACTGCCGCCGCAACGCCGCCGCTGCCATGGGGGATGCCCTTGGCCTGCAGCGTCATCTCGACGGCGCCGAGCGCGCCCAGCACCATCGGCGCGTTGACATGGCCCATATGGGCGATGCGGAAGGCTTTTCCGGTCAGGTCGCCGATGCCGAGACCCAGCGTCACGCCGCAGATGTCGCGGGCATGGTCGGTGATCGTCGCGGCCTCGACGCCTTGCGTCAGGATCGTCGTCACCGAGGGCGCGCGCTGCGCGGGCTCCGGGATGTTGAAGGCCAGCGCCTGGCCCTCGATCCATTTCGACACCGCCGCATGGGTCGCGCCGGCGAGCAGCTCATGGCGCTTCCAGACCGCCTCCAGCCCCTCGCTCAGGATCATGTCGAGCGCGGCGCGCTGGCCGAAGAGCAGATGCTCCGGGGCCGTGCCGCAATGCTTCATATAGGCCAGCGTGTTCATGCGGGACGACCAGTCCCAGTAGAGCGTCTTCATCGTGGCGCTCCGATGGGCCTGCATCGCCTTTTCATTGGCGGCGACGAAGGCGAGGCCGGGCGAGGACATCAGCCCCTTCTGCGAGGCCGACATCGCGACGTCGATGCCCCAGGCGTCCATCTCGAAGGGCATGCAGCCGACCGAAGCGACGCCGTCGACCATGAACAAGGCCGGGTGGCCGGCGGCGTCCAGTGCCTTGCGCACCGCGGGCACGTCGTTGACGACGCCCGAGGCGGTGTCGATCTGGACCATCAGCACGGCCTTGATCTCATGCCGGATGTCCTGCCGCAGACGCTCCTCGACGGCGGCGGGATCGACCGCCCGGCGCCAGGTCCCGGCGAGAACCTCGACCTCGGCGCCCATGAAGCGCGCCATCTCGCCCCAGCCGACGGCGAAACGCCCGCTCGCCAGCACCAGCACCTTGTCGCCGCGCGAGAGTACATTGGTCAGGGCCGCCTCCCAGCCGCCATGGCCGTTGGCGGTGTAGACGAAGGTTTCGCCGGTGGTGCGGAAGATCTGCTTGAGGTCGTCGAGCACCGACTCGGTGAGGTTGACGATCGTGGCCGAGCTGAGCTCCTCGGCCGGGCGCATCATCGCCTGGAGAACCCGGTCGGGAATATTGGTCGGGCCTGGTGTCGCCAGGAAAGCCCGGCCGTTTGCGACGCTCATCTCGAAATCCCCAATATCTTGCCCGGCGGTCCTGGCGCGCAGGGCCGATGATTGGCGATGGCCTTAGAGCAGGATGCGAAAAAGGGGAAACCGGTTTTTTGCATCGATTTGCTCTCTTTTTGTGATGAGAGCCGGATTGCGCACGGGCGCAACAGCGCAATTGGCCGCGTCACGCAGGGCTGGAATGCCGGGATGGCAGGGGCGCCGCTCTCATCAAAGCGCGAGAGCAGGATCGTCCCACGTTTTTGCGCCCTGCTCGTGAGCCGGTGAGGATGCATGGAGGCAAGGGAACCAGCTGTTGCCGCGTGTTGCAAATGCAACAGGGGGTAACAATTGGCTATCCCAAGATGAGCGTGCCCGGGGTTCGCAGCGGTTTGTGTCTGTTTGTCATAAAACTCATGTCTGGGCTCGGTCTTGTACCGGACTGACCTATCGGAATTTCCGATCAGGTTCGTCCCGAAGAGCCGCGCTGTTTGCTCGTCCGAAGAGCCGCTCTCTCAATTCGATCTGGAGCCTCTGCGATGAGTTCTGCCGCGATCTGTGCTGCCCGCGATGCGCGCGTTTCCCTGACATCGCGTCGCCGCGTGCTGTTGTGCAGCACGGCTCTGGTTGCGGCCGCGCTGGCGATGTTCGAGGTGCCGGCGGCAATAGCCCAGACCTTCACGGTCACCACGGGAACGACCGACAACACCGCCAAGACACTGAACGGGACGCAGACCGGAACCGTCGAGGCCGGCGGCACCCTGAGCACCTCGGGCTCGACCGTGGCGGTGACCTGGAACAACACCGTCTCTCCCAGTGTGATCCTGACGAACCGGGGCACCATCGAGCAGACCGGCACCGGGCGCGCCTTCGATTCCTCGGGCGGCACCCTGACGCCGCGCAACCTCACCTTCACCAACGAGGCGGGCGCGATCCTGCGCTCGACCCAGAACGACGCCTTCCGCATCAACACGGCGGTGACCGGCAGCACCATCCTGATCGACAATGCCGGGCTGATCCAGGCAGGCGGGACCGGCTATGCCGGGCTCGGGCAGGCGCTCGATTTGCGCGCGATCACCGCGACCTCGGGCAACAGCATCAGCATCGTCAACCGCACGACCGGCATCATCGAATCCCTGACCGATGACGCGGTCAGGCCGGGCCAGGCGACCTCGATCAGCAATTCCGGGATCATCCGCAGCTTCGGGGCCAACACCTCCGGCGGCGCCAACGGCACGGCTGATGGCATCGATGCGGGCGCACGCACCGGCATCGTGGTCACCAACACTGCGACCGGGCTGATCTCGGGCGCGCGCCACGGCATCACCGCCGATACCGACATCACGGTGTTCAACCTGGCCGGCGGCACGATCATCGGGCGCAATGGTTCCGGCGTCGGCTCGGACGGCACCGGCACGGTGACGAATTACGGCACCATCACCGGGGCCTATGCCGGGGTCGGCAACATCTTCAACTCGGATGGCGCTGCCTCGGTGAACGGCGATGGCGACGGTGTCGACATCGACCTGATCGGCACGGTCCGCAATTACGGGATCATCCAGGGCATCGGCGCCGGCGGCGTCGATTCCGGCGGCCGCACCAACGGCTCCGAAGGCATCGCGATGGGCGGGGGCCTGATCGAGAACGCTTATGGCGCGCTGATCTCCGGCGCGAGCAGAGGCATCCTCATCGATGACGGCGCCAATGGCTCGGCCTATGGCGCGATCACGATCAACAATGCCGGCACGATCCAGGGCCTTGCCGGCTCGGGCGTGACGATCGTCGGCAATTTCGCCAATTCGGTCACCAATTCCGGCCTGATCTCGGGGACGGGTTCGGAGCCGGCGCTGTTCTTCAACGGCAATGGCAACAACACCGTCGTCAATACCGGCACGATCTCGGCGAGCGGCACGGGTCCCGCCATCCAGTTCGGCGACGGCAACAACAGCCTGACCAGCTCAGGCAAGATCACGGCCGCGAGCGCGACCGGTACGGCGGTGCTGTTCGGCAACGGCAACAACAGCGTCACCATCCAGGGCGGCAGCATCACCGGCAATCTGACGGCCGGCAGCGGCAGCAACACACTGAACTTCGCGCTGGGCCAGGGTGGGGTTTTCACCATCAACGGCAATATCAGCGGGTTCGCGACGACGGTGATCCAGTCGGGCGAAGTGCATGTCAACGGCACGATCAGCGGCTCGTCGGGCCTGAGCGTCGGCGCGGGCGGCATTCTGGGCGGCAACTCCACCTTGCCGAGCGTCACCATCGCCAATGGCGGCACGATCTCGCCCGGCAACTCGATCGGCACCATCACGATCAATGGCAATCTGACGCTGAGCGCGGGCTCGACCACGGTGATGGAAATCCAGGGCGCGGCGGCCGACCGCATCAACGTCAGCGGAACCGCCGCGCTTGCCGGTACGCTGCGGCTCGTGCCGCTGGCCGGCCCCTATGCCTTCAGGACGAGTTATACGCTGATCTCGGCACAGGGTGGCCGCTCCGGCAGCTTTGCCACGGTGGACACGCAGGGCTCCTTCGGCCCGGCGATCCGGACGAACGTGACCTATACCGGCACGGATGTGCTGCTGAGCCTCGATCCCAACGCCATCCTCTCGGTGGTCGGCAGCACGCCGCTCAGCCGCAACGCGCTCGGCGTCGCCGCGGCCTTCGACCGGGCCGTCGCTGGAGGGGCCGATCCGTCGGCCTATTTCAACCTCTACAACACCCAGGCCGGCGCCCTTCCGGCGGCGTTGAATTCGTTGTCGGGCGAGGTCCACACCAGCGCCAACGCCATGGCGGTCCAGGCATCCGGCCAGTTCCTGGGCATGATGCTCGACCCCTTCGCCAATGGCCGCGACGGCACGCTGGTCTCGGCCGCCGAGGCCGGGCTCGGCGCGGCGGCCTTCTCCGCCAGCCGCAGCGCAGTCGAGCTGCCGAGCGGCAAGGGGCCGCGGCCTGTCCTGAGCGAGGCGCCCAGGACCTATCGCGTCTGGGGCGCGGTGGCTGGCGGCTCGGCCCGTCTCGACGGCGACACTGTGGCGGGCTCGGCCCGCAACAAGACCTCCGACGGGCATGTCGCTGTTGGCGTCGATGTCGCGATCCTGCCCGGCACGATCGCGGGCATTGCCGTCTCGGGCGGCCAGTCGGATGCGACGCTCGGCAACGGCATGGGCTCGGCCAACGCTGACGTCTATCAGGCCGGTCTCTACGGCATGACCCGGTTCGGGGCGTTCAGCCTCGGGGCATCGGGTGCCTACTCGTCCCTGCAGGTCGAAACCAAGCGGGCGGTTCCGGTGCTCGGCGTCAATTCGGTTAAGGGCTCGTACCGGGCGGAAAGCTGGAGCGGGCGGCTGGAAGCGGCTTGGGCCGCCGCGAGCTTCGCCGGCGTCACCCTGTCGCCCATCGCCGCGATCCAGGCGCAGAGCGTCAGGACGCCGGGCTTCACCGAGACGAACGGCTTCACCGGGGCGGCCTTCGGTGTGACCTCGCTCGGGCGCACAAACAGCACGGTGCGCAGCGAACTGGGCGCGAAGCTCGGCATCGACACCATGCTGGCAGGCGCGCAGGTCAATCTCTACGCCAAGGCCGCCTGGGCGCATTACTATGTGCGCGATGCTGGCTTCTCGGCGAGCCTTGTCGGCCTGAGCGGCGCGAGCTTCGTCACCGAGGGAGCAAAGCCCGCGCGCGACGCGGCGTTGCTGAGCGTCGGCGCGGATGTGAAGCTCAGCTCGCAGATGAGCCTGGGCGCGCGCCTCGACAGCGAATTGTCGTCGAGCACGACCAGCTATGCCGGCTCGCTCAGGCTGCGCTACGCTTTCTGAGCGTTAGGAACTTCGGCGGGCCGGTCATGCGACCGGTCCGGCCGTGCTGCCTCAGTTGCTGATCTTCGGCAGGCGGCCGATGATCTTCTGGCGGCCATCGACGACTTCGGCGAGGAAGCTCTCGCGCTGGACGTCGCCATTTTTGTCGAAAGTGGTCTCCATCAGGATGCCGGGCTCCTCGGCGGGCGTGATGGTGGCGCCGTGCAGCGTCGCGGCGAGCTTGGTCGGCTCGAACTTGCCCTGCTTCTCGGTCGCCCATTTCACGGCATGGACCGCCATATAGCCCTTGATGCCGTTATGGTCGGGCAGGAAGTTGAAGCGTGCCTGGAAGCGCTTGCCGAACTCCTGCAGGGCCGGGATGGGGGCGTCGATCGTCTGGCCGACATGGCCGCGCACGCCCTCGGCCGCCTTGCCGGCGAGCTCGATCACCTTGGAGCTCAGGATCGTGGTCTCGCCGATGATCGGCTTGCCGACCTTCTGGTCGTTCAGGGCGACGAGCAGCCGGGCGCTCTCCTCCTCGTTCAGATAGACGAAGACGGCGTCGGCCTGGACGTTCTTGATCTTGATCGCGTCATTGGTGAAATCGGCCTGGCCTTGCTCGGTCGAAAGGTCGGCAGCGACCTTGATGTCGCGGCTCGCAAGCTCCTTGACGATGGCGTCATGGCCGCCCTTGCCGAAGTCGTTATTGACCCAGACCACGGCGACCGACTTCACCTTGACCACGTCCTTGAGATAGGCCGCGATCTTGGGCATCGCCGCCGTCTGGCTGAGCGAGGTGCGGAAGATGAAGGGGTTGCCCTGCTGGGTGTAGGCCGCGCCGTCGCCGGCCGCGAGTTGGGCGATCTCGGCGCGCTGCGCCACCTGCATCGAGGCCAGGATCGAGCCGGTATAGACCGGGCCGAGCACGGCATGGGTGCCCTCGTCGATGGCGCGTTGCACGGCGGCGCGCGCATTGGCCGGATTGGTCTGGGTGTCGTAGGCGACGAAGTCGATCTTGCGGCCGAGAATGCCGCCCTTGGCGTTGATCTCCTCGACGGCGAGTTCGATCCCGCTCTTCCAGTTGACGCCGGCCGTGGCGCCGGGGCCGGAGAGCTCGGCGATGGTGACGAGCTTGACCTTGTCCTGGGCGAGCGCCGGCGACGCGGCGGCGAGCACAGCCGCCAATGCGGCCGCCTTCAGCATGAACTTCATTGGATCCTCCCGAGATCACAGCGGCCTTGAATGGCTCTGGTCGCGATCATAATCGGTAGGACACTGTATGCAAGATGGATTTGCGTACAGTTGATGTCGTTGGTGGTGCGATTGGGCTAGCCCGGATCGTCTCGCTTGCCGAACGGGGCAGGGCGATTGCAGGGAGGCGCTGTGTCTGGGGCCGCGTGCCCTCAGCCGGCGCTCGCGCGACGCAGGACATCGCCATAGGCGTCCCGGGCGCGCAGGATGTGCTGGCGCAGGAGGCCGTCGAGATCCGCCATACGGCCATTGGCGAAGGCCTCGACCATCAGGCGATGCTCGCTCATCGAGCGGGCCTGCTCGCCTTCAAGCGGCACCGAGAGATGCGTGCGCAGCGCCGCGACCCGGCCCGAGACGCTGCGATAGGCATTGCCGAGATAGCGGTTGCCGCAATGCAGGAAGAAGACCTCGTGGAAGCCGGTATCGGCGCGGGCATAGTCATGGCGCGTGCCGCTGGCCTGGGCCGCATCCATCACCGCGATCGCACCCGCCATGCCGTCCAGCGTTGCCTCTCGCGCAGACGCGAGGCATTCGCGCAGCGCGTTGGTTTCCAGCATGAAGCGGAAGGTGCAAAGCTCGGCGACGTCCTCTGCCGTCGGCGCAAAGACGAAGGTGCCCTTCTTCGGCACGATGGTGACGAGGCCCTGGAGCTGGAGGCGGGCCAGCGCCTCGCGCACCGGCGTGCGGCTGACGCCGAGCGCGCTGCTCAGCGCATCCTCCGAAAGCGCCTCGCCGAAGCGCATCTCGGCGTCGATGATCGCCTTGCGCAGGCGTTCCTCGACGATGGTGACCAGCGATTTCGGCTGCTGGACCTTGAAACGCCTGATCGCCTTCATGCTCGTCACGTTTCGGCCCTCCGCGATTCGACGCCGGTATCAGGCATAATGCTCGCGGCCGAGAAAGGCTTCATAGCTCGGCAGGTCGAGCATATTGGCCTCCAGGCCGCGCGTGGTGCCGCTGCGCTTCAATTCGCGGGCGAAGGCCGTCATCATATGGGCGTAGGCGAGCGTGGACGAGACGGGATAGCTGAGCAGCTTGAATCCGATGCGGCCGAATTCTTCGGCGGTGAGTGAAGGCACGCGGCCCTCGACATAGTTGAACATCAGGGGCGCTTCGATCTCGCGCAGGGCCTGGCGCATCTCGTCTTCGGATTGCAGCATCTCCAGCAGGACGAGATCGGCCCCGGCCTGCGCATAGGCCTTCCCGCGCGCGATCGCCTCGTCGAGGCCCAAGGGCAGGCGCGCATCCGAGCGGCCGATGATCAGGAAATCGGGATCGCGCCGCGTCGCGACCGCGATGCGGATCTTTTCGGCGTGCTCCTCGCGCGAGACCAGGGCAAGGCCGGCCATGGCGCCGCAGCGCTTGGGCGTGACCTGGTCCTCGAGATGGATCGCGGCGACGCCGGCGGCCTCGTATTCGGCGACCGTGCGGGCGACGTTGTTGAGGTTGCCATAGCCGGTGTCGGCATCGGCGATGACCGGAACCGAAACGGCGGCAGCCAAGGCGCGGCCGCGCGCCACCATCTCGGTCATGGTCAGTAGGCCGATATCGGGCGCGCCGATCAGGCTGGCGGAGAGGCCGTTGCCGGTCATGTAGACCGCCTCGAAGCCGGCCTGCGCGATGGCTCGCGCGCCGATCGCATCATGGCAGCCGGGGGCGACGACGAGGCCGGGCTGGCGCAGCCTGTCGGCGAGGGAATGGCGAGGGCTCACGGCAATCTCCGTCCTGTATGCAAGATACAGAACCTTGCATGAGACGGGCTTGTATGCCAGTCCTCGGTGATGCCGGGGCGGCGCGCAACCGCGCTGTCCTGAGCCCGTTTCGACCCAAGCCCGTTTCGATCGGAGACGCCGCCGTGACAGCCGTCCTGCCAGCCTCACGCTCCCTCGATACGGCTCCCGCGGCGGGCGGGCTCGTCCCGGCGCTGGCGGAGGCGCTGCGCGCGCTGCTCGGCCCCCGCTTCTCGACCTCGCTGGCCGAGCGCGAGCATCATGGCCGCGGCGAATCCTACCATGTCAGCCGCCCGCCCGACGCTGTCTGCAGGGCGCAGACGACTGAAGAAGTGGCTGCGATCGTGCGGCTTTGCGCGCAGCACGAGACCCCGGTGATCGCCTTCGGCGCGGGCACCTCGTTGGAGGGCCATATCGCGGCCTTGCAGGGCGGGGTGAGCCTCGATCTCTCCGGCATGACGCGCATCCTGGCGATCCGGCCGGAGGATTTCGACGCGACGGTCGAGGCCGGGGTCACCCGCCAGCAGCTCGATGCGGCGCTGCGCGATGTCGGGCTGTTCTTCCCGGTCGATCCCGGAGCCGAATGCACGCTGGGCGGCATGGCGGCGACGCGCGCCTCGGGCACCAATGCGGTGCGCTACGGCACGATGCGCGAGAATGTGGTGACGCTCACCGTGGTGATGGCCGATGGGCGCATCATCAGGACCGGTGGGCGGGCGCGCAAATCCTCCGCCGGCTACGATCTGACCCGGTTGTTCGTCGGCTCGGAGGGAACGCTCGGGATCATCACCGAGGTGACGCTGCGCCTGCACCCGCTGCCCGAGGCGGTCTCGGCGCTGGTCTGCTCCTTCGCCACGGTGGCGGGCGCGGTCGAGGCCGTCACGGCGGTGATCCAGTGCGCTGTGCCGGTGGCGCGGGTGGAACTGGCCGATGCGCGGGCGATCGCGGCGGTGAACCGGCATTCGAAGCTGGAGCTTGCGGAGACGCCGACCCTGTTCTTCGAACTGCATGGCAGCCCCGCCGAGGTCGAGCAGCAGGCCAGGACGGTGGAGGGGATCGTCGGCGAGCATGGCGCGACGCATCTCGCCTGGGCGACCGACGCGGAAGAGCGGCGCCGGCTCTGGCGCGCCCGACACAACATCCATTACGCGCTGCAGGCGATGCGCCCCGACGCCCGGATCTGGAGCACCGATGTCTGCGTGCCGATCTCGCAGCTCGCGCCATGCCTTGCGGCGACGCAAGCCGATATCGAGGCGGCGAGTTTCTATATCGGCACGGTCGGCCATGTCGGCGACGGCAATTTCCATCTCGGCCTAGTGATCGACCCGAATTCACCGGCCGAGCTGGCCGAGGCGAAGCGCTTGAACGAGCGCCTGATCGAGCGCGCCATCGCCTGCGATGGCACCTGCACCGGCGAGCACGGGATCGGCTATGGCAAGGCGCAGTTCATGGAGCGCGAGCATGGCGAGGCGGTCGACGTCATGCGCGCGATCAAGCAGGCGCTCGACCCGCTCGGCATCCTCAACCCTGGCAAGGTCTTGCCCGGCAAGACACTGACCGGCAAGCTCCTGCCCGGCAAGGTTTTGCCGGCCGCGCCGCGGGGCTGATCGCGGCCGCTGCTGGCCCCGGCAAAATCGAGTCACGAATTCCGGGGACAACCCTAGTGAAAGCGCTTGAACAAAGCAAGAACATCGTTGATAGTGGCGTCACGGATCGGTAGGGTCCGGCTCCGGTCGATGGCCGGTTTCGATGTGCGCAGGAAATGGAGCCTCTCATGGCTGGTAGCGTCAACAAGGTCATTCTGGTCGGCAATCTCGGGCGCGATCCCGAGGTGCGGCGTCTCGGCAGCGGCGAGCCCGTGGTCAATCTGCGGATCGCGACCTCCGAAACCTGGCGCGACAAGCAGTCGGGCGAGAAGAAGGAGCGCACCGAGTGGCACTCGGTGGTGATCTTCAACGAGAACCTCGCCAAGGTCGCCGAGCAATATCTGAAGAAGGGCTCGAAGATCTATATCGAGGGCCAGCTCCAGACCCGCAAATGGCAGGATCAGTCGGGTGTCGAGAAATACACCACCGAGATCGTGCTGCAGCGCTTCCGTGGCGAACTGACCATCCTCGACAGCCGGGGGCAGGGCGGTTCGGACGAATATGGCGAAGGCGGCGGCGCGATGGAGGATCGCTCGGGCGGCGGCAGCTCCTTTGGCCGGTCGAGCCCGATGGGCGGCGGCACTGCACCGCGCCAGCCCGCCATGGCGGGCGGCGGTGGCGGCCGTTCATCCTCGACCCATCTCGACGACGATATTCCGTTCTAGCAAATACCTATGACGACTATGTAGGGAGCAAGGCATTAAGGCGTTGTTTTACAACGCCTTTTTGCTTTTCTGCCAACGTCTGTCGGTTAGAGCATTTCCGCGTTTCTCCGAGACGCGGAAATGCTCTAGATTCTTGTTTTAACGCGTTTTCTTCACGCGAACCGGTGTCCACTTCGCTCGAAAACGCTCTAGAGCCGGTTCACGGCGCGCAGCGGGATCATGGCGCGCTTGAAGTTTGCTTCGCCGGTTGGGAGTTTTGCATAGGCGGGGCCGTGACTTCGGGCAGCACATCGACGTCTCCGAGGCCATGATCCACGTCGCAATGGTCAGCCTCGTCGTGTCAGCCAATGAGCTCAATCTCAAACGGACTCTGAACCGGCCGAGGCGCTTCGCCGTCAGCGAAAGGCGCTCGGGGGCAGCGCCGGCGCCTCATTGAGCAGCGTGATCGCCACCCGTCGGTTCGGCGAGAGGTAGGGATTGTCGGGGAAGACCGGCTCGGTGTCGGCGCGTCCCACCACGGAGGTGAAGCGGTCGTGGGGGAGCCCGGCAACCGACAGGATCTCGCGCACGGCGAGCGCACGCCCGGCGGTAAGGCTCCATGGATCGACGCCCCGCTCCGAGCCTGGGCGCGCCGCGGCCGTGTGGCCGGTGACAGACAGGCGGTTGGGCAGCCGGCGCAGGGTGGGCGCGATCGCCGCCAGCACGCGACGGGTGCGCTCGTGGGGCTGGACCGAGCCCTCGGCGAACATGGAGCGGCCGTCCTGGTCCATGAGGGAAACGTTCACCCCGTCCTTGGTCGGCTCGATCATGATGTTGCGCGAGAGCTCGGCAATTTCGGGCATGTTCTGGAGCGCCTGCCGGAGGCTGGTCATGGCGCTTTGGTTGTCCTGCACGCTGGTGGTAGGGCGGTTGACCTCGCGGTCGCTGGTGCGGCCCGGGTCGGCCCGACGCGTTCCGTCCTCCTTGGTGGGGCCCATCGTCGCGTCGCGAGGCGCCGACGACTTGCTGCCTGACGTGTCTAGGGCGGTGCCCCACAGCATGCCGCCAGCGCCACTGGTGCTAGGACTCACAGCCGTCGGCGCGAAGTACTCCGCCAGGCCGATCTTCTGCTCCTGCGTCGTCATGCTAATCAGCCACATCAGCAGAAAGAACGCCATCATGGCGGTCACGAAGTCCGCATAGGCGATCTTCCAGGCCCCGCCATGGTGCGCATGAGCGGCCTTCTTGACCTTCTTGATGATAATCGTCTGGGTGGGGTTGGTCATCGAGTCCCTGCTGGAGATTGGGTCAGATCTAGGCGGGCAGACCGGCGGTTGCCGCTTCCACTTCGCTGAAGCTCGGGCGGACGTCGCTGAACAGAGCCTTGCGGGCAAATTCTACCGCCATCACCGGCGGCTGGCCGCCGATATGGGCGAGGAGACCCGCCTTGAGTGAAAGGTAGTATTTGGATTCCGCCTCGAAGAGGCTCCTAAGCGACTGCGCCATGGGCCCGAAGAAGCCGTAGGCGACGAAGACGCCGAAGAAGGTGCCTACGAGCGCGCCGCCGATCAGATGTCCCAGCACCTCCGGCGGCTCTTTGATCGCCCCCATCGTCTTGATCACGCCGAGCACGGCGGCGACGATGCCGAGCGCCGGTGTTCCGTCGGCGAGCGACTGCATGGCCGCAACGATACGCTCCTGCTCCTGGTGGTGCGTCTCCAATTCCTCGTCCATGAGAGCGTCTATCTCGTGGACGTTGTTGGCGCCCTGCGTCAACATGCGCATGTAGTCGCAGACGAACTCGACCGCATGATGGTTCGCTGCAAAAGTCGGGAAGGCGTTGAACAGCGTCGACTCGCTCGGATTTTCAATGTGCTGCTCGACCGCGAGCATGCCCTTCTGCCTCACGAGCTTGTACAAGGAATACTGCATCCCCAGCAGTTCGACATAGCTTTCCTGCTTGTATTTGGGGCCCTTCACGAGCGTGCCGAGCATGGCGGGCACGGCCTTGAGCACCGGGCCGGTGTTGCCGATGACGAAGGCGCCCATCGCTGCACCGAGGATGATAACAAACTCGAACGGCTGCCAAAGGACCTCGAGGTGGCCGCCCATAGCCGAGTAGCTGCCGAAGACGCAGACGAAGACGATGATTGCGCCGACGATCAGTCGCATGATTTGCCATCCTTGCGCCGCAGCAAATACAGCCCGCGCGAAGCCACTACTGGTCTGGCGAAATAAACGATCAAGGTTAACGGCGAGTTCAGAGCCATGAGGCCGCAGGTTTGTAAGCGTCTTCCGCCGGCCACGGCTTTGAGGCTTGGGGCGGCAGAGCAGGCCCAGGGGAAGAAATCGGCGAGCAATGAGTCTCCCCCAATCCCGGTGATCGGCGTTCAGGACGAGGTCCGGGCCGTCCGTTTTTTTGATCGTCTCTCCCCGGCGCGGCCGCCGCGCATTGGCATGCCGCTTGCCTGATTCCAGCTGCAGGATAGGCTCTCGCTTGTGCTGCGCTTCCGGTTCAGCGAGAGGAGGTCGATCATGCCGACACGGCGTAGGTTTATTCAGCTTGGCGCCGCGGCGCTGGCCTTGCCCGCTCCGAATATCGGGCGTGCGGCCGATAAGAGCGTGCTGAAATTCGTGCCGCAGGCCGATCTCGCCGTGGTCGATCCGATCTGGACGACGGCGACGGTGACGCGCAACCACGCCTTCATGGTCTACGATACGCTGTTTGGGCAGGACGAGACCTACAAGGCCCAGCCGCAGATGGCCGAGGGCGCGGTCGCCGATGCCGACGGCAAGGTCTGGACGATCAAGCTGCGCGACGGCCTCGTCTTTCATGACGGCGCGCGCGTGCTGGCCCGCGACTGCGTGGCGAGCCTGAAGCGCTGGGGCAAGCGCGATTCCTTCGGCCAGACGCTGCTGGGTTTGACCGACGAGCTCACGGCCGTCGACGACAGGACGCTGCAGTTCCGATTGAAGAAGCCGTTCCCGCTCCTGCCCGATGCGCTCGCCAAGATGACCGCCTTCATGCCGGTGATCATGCCCGAGCGGCTGGCGAATACGGACGCCTTCACCCAGGTCACCGAAGTCGTCGGCAGCGGCCCGTTCCGTTTCGTCGCGGCCGAGCGCCAATCCGGCAGCCGCGCCGTCTATGAGAAATTCGCCGGCTATGTTCCGCGCAGCGGTGGTGTGCCCGGCCGCACCGCCGGACCCAAGATCGTGAATTTCGACCGGGTCGAATGGCACACTCTGCCCGACCCCGCGACGGCGGCGGCCGCGCTGCAGAGCGGCGAGATGGACTGGGTCGAGCAGCCCTTGCCCGATCTGCTGCCGATGCTGGCGAAGAATCCCGCGATCGAGGTCGTGATCAAGGAGACCACGGGCGCGGTTGCGATCATGCGGATGAACCACCTGCATCCGCCCTTCGACAATCCGGCGATCCGCCGCGCGATCCTGCTGGCGATCGACCAGTCCGAGTTCATGGAGGCGGTCGGCGGGCCCGATAAGAGCCTGTGGCGCCCCGGCGTCGGCGTGTTCCCGCCGGGCACGCCATTGGCGAGCGATGCCGGCATGGAGGTGCTCAACGGCCCGCGCGATGTCGGCAAAGTCAAGCAGGCGCTGGCGGCGGCCGGCTATAATGGCGAAAAGGTCGTGCTGCTCGGTGTCACCGACCTCGCCAATCTCAAGGCCGAATGCGAAGTCGCCAACGAGATGCTGCTGCGCATCGGCATGAATGTCGATTATCAGGCCATGGATTGGGGCACCGTCGTCGCGCGGCGCGCCAAGAAGGAGCCGCCGGCGCAGGGTGGCTGGAACTGCTTCTTCACCGGCTGGGCCGGGCTCGACATGTTCGACCCCGTCGGCCATCTCTCGCTGCGCGGCAATGGCGCCAATGCCTGGCCGGGCTGGCCGGTGGCGCCCAAGATCGAGGCGCTGCGCGATGCCTGGATCGAGGCGCCAGACCTCGCCGCGCAGAAGGCGATCGCGGCCGATATCCAGAAACAGGTCTTCGAGGACGTGCCCTATGCGCCGCTCGGCCAGTATTTCCAGCCGACGGCCTATCGTAAGACGCTGACCGGCGTGCTGGCGAGCTTCCCGACCTTCTGGAACGTCAAGCGGGTGTGAGGGGAGAGACCTGACCGGGGACGGCTCGCCGAAAAAAACGCGCCGTCATCCCGGACGTAGCGAAGCGGAGATCCGGGATCCATCGGAGGGCTCCGGAACTCTACGATGGATCCCGGATCGGCGCCGCTGCGCGGCTTGTCCGGGATGACGGCGCGTTTCGCCAGTTTACGTGACGATCGCTCACCCTGCCGCGGCGCGCTCCAGCGCGGCGATGTCGATCTTGGTCATCTGCATCATGGCCTGCATGACCCGACCGGCCCTAGCGGGGTCGGGGTCCATGTTGAGTTCCAGCAGCCGGTCGGGCGTAACCTGCCAGGACAGGCCGTATCTGTCCTTGAGCCAGCCGCATTGGCTGGTCTGGCCGCCTTCGCCGAGCTTCTCCCAGAAATAATCGACCTCCTCCTGCGAGCCGCAATGGATCAGGAGCGAGATCGCTTCGGTGAACTTGAAATGCGGCCCGCCGTTCAGCGCGGTGAACTGCATGCCTTCGAGCTCGAAGGATGCGCAGAGCACGCTGCCCTTGGGGCCGGGGCCCCCATCGCCGCAGCGCATCACCGGGCCGGGCTTCGCGTTCTTGAAGACCGAAAGATAGAAGGCGACCGCCTCCTCGGCCTGATTGTCGAACCACAGGAAGGGCGTGATCTTCTGGATGCTGGGCATGTTGTCCTCCATCGGGGCTGTCGCGGCGGGGTTTGTCGCCGTCTCTACTTAACCATATGGTTAAGTAGAGACGGCGCGCCATGTCAACCCGCAATCGCAGCTCGCCATGCGGTGAGGGCAGGGGTGCCGCGCCAGGCCGCGTCCTTGCTTGCGCCATGCTTCTTGGCGAAGCTCGCGGCATGAGCACCGTCGATCCCACTATCTCCGCCCTGTCCGTCTGGCTTGCCCTGGAGAGCCCGACCCATCATGCGCCCGGCGTGAACGGGATGATGGACCTCGTCGCCAAGGAGGTCGAAGGGCTGCCGATCGCGGTCGAGCGCCTGCCGGGCCGCGATGGGCTTGGCGACAGCCTGATCCTGCGGGCCGGTCCCAATAATGGCGAGCTTGCCGTCGCGGTGATGTCGCATCTCGATACGGTCCATCCGGTCGGCACGAGCGCCAAGGATCTGCCTGTGCGCGTCGAGGGCGACAAGCTCTATGGGCCGGGCGCCTGCGACATGAAGGGCGGGGCCTGGCTTGCGCTGCAAGCCTTCAAGGAGGTCGCGATTGCGGGCTCGGCCAAGCGGCCGATGGTCTTCCTGTTCACGCCCGATGAGGAGATCGGCTCGCCGACGACGCGCGGCGTGATCGAGGAGATCGGGCGCAAATCGGCGGCCGTTCTGGTGACGGAGCCGGCACGCGACGGCGGCCGGATCGTCACCGCGCGCAAGGGCGTCGGCCGCTTCGACGTCAAGCTCGAGGGCAGGCCCGCCCATTCCGGCACGCGCCATGCCGATGGCCGCAGCGCCATCCGCGAGGCGGCGCACCAGATCCTGGCGATCGAGGGCATGACCGATTATGCGCGCGGCATCACGACCTCGGTCGCGCTGGTCGGCGGCGGCACCGCGGCCAATGTGATTCCGCAGCACGCCTGGTTTTCCGTCGATTGCCGCGTCACCAGCCTCGCCGATGGCGTGATGATGGAGAACCGCATCATCGGCCTGACGCCGCGCGATCCCGATGTCGTGATCAAGGTCACGGGCGGGATGAACCGGCCGCCTTACGAGAAGTCGACCGCTGTGGCCGGGCTGTTCGAGACCGCGCGCGGCATCGCGGCGGGGATCGGCTTCGACCTGCAGGATGTGCCGATGACCGGCGGCGGCTCGGACGGCAATTTCACCGCAGCGCTGGGCATCCCCACGCTGGACGGCCTCGGCATCGATGGCGGCGGCGCCCATACGCTCGCCGAATTCGGGCTGGTCTCCTCGATCGCCCCGCGCCGGGCGCTGATCAAGGGTCTGCTGGAGACGATTTGAGGCATTTCCGTCTGCCCGGAGAAGCGCGAGTCATCCCGGGGGGACCCACCGGGTCCGGCTTTCAGCCGGCCCGATGGCAGGCTCCGCGAGATCCGGGTGTAGTGTCGAGGGCTAATGGAGAGCCGAGAAAAAAGGGGCTGCAGCGATGCAGCCCCTTCCTGTTTCGTCGCCTCGGCGAGGAGATCACTCCCCGCTGCTCTCCTCCGGCGCCGGGCCGGCCTCGGCCTCGCCTTCGCCCTCATCATCCCCACCATCATCGCTGACGCGCTCGACCGAGACGACCTTCTCGCCGTCGGCGGTGTTGAAGACGGTGACGCCCTGCGTCGAGCGGCCCTTGACGCCGATCTGGTCGACCGGGCAGCGGATGAGCTGGCCGCCATCGGTCACCAGCATGATCTGGTCGCTCTCCTCCACCGGGAAGGAGGCGATCAGATTGCCGTTGCGCTCGGTGGTAGCCATGGCGACGATGCCTTTGCCGCCGCGCCCGGTGATCCGGTACTCATAAGCCGAGGTGCGCTTGCCATAGCCGTTCACCGAGAGGGTCAGGATGACCTCCTCGGCCTCGGAGAGCTCGACATAACGCTCCTGGCTGATCTCGGCATTGCCGGTCGCCTCCTCGCCGTCGCTCGCCGTGGTGTCCTCGCCGATCTCACCGGCGATGGCGCGGCGCAGCTTGAGATAGGCCTGGCGGGTCTCGCCGTCGGCCTCGACATGGCGCAGGATCGCCATCGAGATGACGATGTCGCCCGAAGCCAGGTTGATGCCGCGCACGCCGGTGGAATCGCGGCCCTTGAAGACGCGCACCTCCGGCACCGGGAAGCGGATGCACTGGCCCAGCGCCGTGGTCAGCAGCACGTCGTTGTCCTCGGTGCAGATCTGCACGTCGACGATGGCGTCGCCCTCGTCGAGCTTCATCGCGATCTTGCCGGCGCGGTTGACGTTGACGAAGTCCGACAGCTTGTTGCGCCTGACGCCGCCCGAGGCGGTGGCGAACATCACGTCGAGCTTCTCCCAGCTCTCCTCGTCCTCCGGCAGCGGCATGATCGTGGTGATGCGCTCGCTCTGGTCGAGCGGCAGCATGTTGACCAGCGCCTTGCCGCGCGCGTTCGGCGCCGCCAGCGGCAGCCGCCAGACCTTCTCCTTGTAGACCTGGCCATGCGAGGAGAAGAACAGCACCGGCGTGTGTGTGCTGGCAACGAAGAGACGCGCGACGAAATCCTCGTCACGGGTCGCCATGCCGGAACGGCCCTTGCCGCCGCGCTTCTGCGCCCGGTAGGTCGAGAGCGGCACGCGCTTGATGTAACCGGCATGAGAGACGGTGACGACCATGTCCTCGCGCGCGATCAGATCCTCGTCGTCGAGGTCGGAACCCCAATCCTGGATCACCGTGCGGCGCGGCGTGGCGAAGGCGGCCTTCACCTCGACGAGCTCGTTCTTGATGATCGTCTGAATGCGGACGCGCGAGCGCAGGATCTCGAGATAATCGGCGATCTCGGTGGCGAGCTTCGACAGCTCCTCGCCGATTTCGTCGCGGCCCAGAGCCGTCAGGCGCGCGAGGCGCAGTTCGAGGATCGCCTTGGCCTGGGCGTCCGACAGCTTGTAGGTGCCGTCGGCATTCATCGGATGGCGCGGATCGTCGACCAGCGCGATCAGCGGCGCGATGTCTTCTGCCGGCCAGTTGCGTTCCATCAATGAAGCATGGGCGGCGGCCGGCGTCGGCGCGGTCCGGATCAGGCGGATGACCTCGTCGATATTAGCAACCGCCGTGGCGAGGCCGCAGAGAACATGGGCGCGCTCGCGGGCCTTGTTCAGCAGGAAGCGGGTGCGCCGCGAGACGACCTCCTCGCGAAACTCGACGAAGGCCGCGATGAAGTCCTTGAGGTTCAGAACCTCCGGCCGGCCGCCGGTCAGGGCCACCATATTGGCGCCAAACGAGGTCTGCAGCGGGGTGAAGCGGTAGAGCTGGTTCAGCACGACATCGGCGACCGCGTCGCGCTTGATCTCGATGACGACGCGGACGCCCTCGCGGCTGGATTCGTCGCGCAGGTCCGAGATGCCCTCGATGCGCTTCTCGCGCACCAGATCGGCGATCTTCTCGACCATCGAGGCCTTGTTCACCTGATAGGGAACCTCGGTGACGATGATCGCCTCGCGCTCCTTACGCAGCTCCTCGATATGCGTCTTCGAACGCATCACGATCGAGCCGCGGCCGGTATGATAGGCGGAGTGGATGCCGCTCCTGCCCATGATCGAGGCGCCGGTCGGGAAATCCGGGCCGGGCACGATCTCGATCAATTCGTCGATCGAGATCTCGGGGTTCTCGATCAAGGCAATGCAGGCATCGATAACCTCGCCGAGATTATGCGGCGGGATGTTGGTCGCCATGCCGACCGCGATGCCGCCGGCGCCGTTGACGAGCAGATTGGGGAAGCGCGCCGGCAGGACCTTCGGCTCGAGCTCCTTGCCGTCATAGTTCGGCTGGAACTCGACCGTGTCGAGGTCGAGGTCCTCCAGCAGCGACATCGCCGCCTTGTCGAGCCTGGCTTCGGTATAACGATCGGCCGCGGCGCTATCGCCGTCCATCGAGCCGAAATTGCCCTGGCCGTCGATCAGCGGCAGGCGCAGCGAGAAATCCTGCGCCATGCGCACCAGCGCGTCATAGACCGCGAGATTGCCGTGCGGATGGTATTTACCCATCGTGTCGCCGACGATGCGGGCGCATTTGGTGTAGGACCGGTCGGGCGTGTTCTTGTTCTCGTGCATCGAGAACAGGATGCGCCGGTGCACGGGCTTCAGGCCGTCGCGGACGTCGGGCAGAGCGCGGCTCACGATCACGCTCATGGCGTAATCGAGATAGCTCTTCTTCATCTCGTCGGTGATCGCGATCGGCTTGATGTCGCCGCCGAAATGCGGCTCGTCCGGGCGCTTGTCGTCTGTGTCGTCGCTCAAGGGATTGGGTCCCGATTCCTGCTATTTTTCAGGCTTCTGGCTACCCGATTCCGGCCGGGGAAGCCAGTGCGGCGGCTGGCTTTTCAAGGGAAAAATAAGCCATTTAAATCAAATGGTTGCGGGGCTCCGAGATGTGACGGCGTCGCCCGTTCCACAATGCTGCCTTGATTGGTGCCGGAAGCGGCCTTTCGGAGCCCTGTCTAACCCGTTCCACCTTGGCGCTGGCGGTCGCGCCTGCGGCATGGCTTACTGCCCGCGATGAACATCGATTTCCTCACCTCCGCGCTGGTGACGCTTCTCGTCACGCTCGACCCTCCGGGCCTCGCGCCGATCTTCCTGTCGCTGACGCGCGGCATGACGGGCGACGAGCGCAGGCAGGTCGCGGTTCGCGCCTGTATCATCGCGTTCGGCATCATGGCCTTCTTCGGCGTGGCGGGGGACATCGTGCTGAAGGCGCTCGGCGTCTCGCTGCCGGCTTTCCGCATCGCCGGCGGCTTGCTGCTGTTCTGGATTTCGTTCGAGATGGTGTTCGAGCGCCGCAACGAGCGCAAGGCGCAGACCGCCGAGATCGCGATCACGCAGGATCATATCCGCAATGTCGCAGCCTTCCCACTGGCGATCCCGCTGATGGCGGGGCCGGGCGCGCTGACGGCGATGATGCTGCTGGCCGGCAGGGCCGAGGGCAACCCGCTGATGCTGGCCTCGCTCGCCGTGATCTGCGGCCTGGTGATCCTGTCCTGCCTCGTCGTCTTCCTGCTGGCGGTGCCGATGGCGCGACTGCTCGGCGTCACCGGCAATGTCGTGCTGACGCGCCTGCTCGGCGTGATCCTGGCGGCGCTCGCGGTGCAATTCGTGATCGATGGCGTGAAGGCGGTGATCACGGCGGGCTAGGGTGGTTCGTTCCGTCCCGACGCTGCCTGAATATGGAAAAGCCCGGCGGATCAAACCCGCCGGGCTCTGGCCTTGCGAAGCAACCCCTCGCCAAGATGGTGTCTTAGCGAGGGGCCGCTGGCGCTTAGCTGCGATACCAGGCTGCGAGGTTCCAGGTGTCGACGTCCCAGCCGCTGTGGTCATGCGAAAGGCTTTGCGCCGCCGCCACGACCTTGGTCCTTGAAAGGACCGGGAGGATGACGTTGGCCTCGCAGAAGATCTCGTTGACCTTGATCAGCAGCGCAGCGCGCTTGGCCGGATCGAGCTCCTTCTGCGCCGCCTTATAGGCCTCGTCGGCAGCCGGGTCGGAATAGCGCGAGACGTTGCGGCCCAGCCACTTGTTCTCCTTGTTGGCGATCTCCCAGGAGGTGAACTGGTTGAGGAAGCGTTCCGGATCGGGCTGCGGCTGCGTCGTGGTGTACATCTCCATGTCGACATAGAGCTTGGTGTAGGTGTCGGGATTGGCGACGTCGGAGGAGAAGAACACCGAGGCCGTGACCGACTTGAGCTCGAGGTCGATGCCGGCGCGCTGGCAAGCCTGCTTGACGATGGCCTGGACCTTCTGGCGCGGGGCGTTGATCGAGGTCTGGAAGACGAATTTGAGCTTCTTGCCATCCTTCTCGCGGATGCCGTCGGCGCCCTTCTTCCAGCCCGCCTCATCGAGGACCTTGTTGGCCTTCTCGATGCTGAACTCGTATTTCAGCTTGCTCGACTTGAACATCTTCGGCTCGTTGACGAAGCTCGCCGTCGCGGTGCCGCCGCGGCCATAGATGAACTTCTGGATCGAGTCGCGGTCGATCAGCAGGTTGATCGCCTGGCGAACGGCCGGGTCGGACAGCGTCGGGTGCTTGGTCTTGACGCTTGAGCGCTCGCCATCGACCTCGGTCCACGGATCGGTGGTGTTCAGGGTGATGAACTCGACGTCGCCTGCGGGCGCCGCGCTGATCTTGCCGCGGCCGCCGGTCTCCAGGCGCTTGAGCACTTCGTCCTCGACCAGCGTATCCCAGGCATAGTCGTACTCGCCGGTCTGCAGCACGGCGCGTGCCGCCGAGACCGCGTCACCGCCGCCCTTGACTTCGAGCGTGTCGAAATGCGGCTGGTTCTTGACGTGATAGTCCTCGTTGCGCGTTCCGGCGAGGATGTCGCCCGGCTTGAAGTCGGCGAACTTGTAGGGTCCGGTGCCGACAGGCTTCAGATTGGCCGGGGCCTCGCGCGATTTGGCGCCCTTGTATTCGGCGAAATGATGCTTCGGGATGATCATGCCGGCGACGCCGACGAAGGGGTCGGCCCAGAACGGCGTCGGCTTGCTGAAGATCACCTTGACGGTCAGATCATCGACCTTCTCGACCTTGATGTCCTTATAGGCACCGGTGGTGTAGGCGGCGGTCGCCGGGTCGGCGGCGTATTCCCAGGTGAAGACGACGTCGTCGGCGGTGAGCGGCTTGCCGTCATGCCACTTCACGCCCGGCTTCAGCTTCCAGGTGACGCTCGTGCCGTCTTCCGAGAGGCCGCCATTTTCCTTGCTCGGAACCGCGGCGGCAAGCTGCGGGACGAGGTTGCCTTCCTTGTCCCAGCCGGCCAGCGGCTCATAGAAGATGCGCGAAGCGATCTGGTCCTTGGTGCCGGAGGCGAAATGGGGGTTCAGCAGGGTCGGCGCCTGCCAGAGCAGGAGCTTCAGCGGCCCGCCGCCGCCGGCCTTGGCCGGCTTGTATTCGAGCGTGGCGTTCGCCATCGCGACGTTGTTCCAGGCGAGAATCTGGCTTGCGATCGGAGCACCGATGCCAAATGCCGCCATCTTCTGCATGAAAGAGCGCCGCGATAGGCGTCCTTCTTTCAGATTTTGCACCATACCCTGGATATGTTGACTATTCATAACTTGCCTTCGCATCGCATAGACAAGATGCAGATCAAGAAATTGATCTGATCTAGTCTTGTTTTATTAAATCCAAAGCATGGCTATGCTTTGGTTGCGGCTCTTCTCGTAAGAGCCACAACCTTAAGCCCGGCTTAAGGCGGCTGAGGGGGCAGGGCGTTGAGACCCGCTTGCCCGTCATTGCGGACATTCCTTAAATCGCTACCACTTATCGGGGACTGTCGGTCGGCTCCGGAGGAGCCCCCCCAAGACGCACGAATTTCATGTGAACGGAAACTGGACGGAGCTCTCGATGACCAAGGGCGGTTGGATTGCCAAGGTTTTGCTTGCGCTCGTGGGAGTGTTCGCTGCGGCGTTTGTGGGCGACGAATTGATCGGCGGAGGCGCGCTGGGATGGATGGTAGGCGGAGCCATCATCGCCGTAACCGCAGGGCCGCTATTCATTTCCCTGATCGCCTGGCGCCGGGAGCAAGACAGCCGCCGCGGCCGATAGGGGCGTACCTGTGGCTCTGGCGGGGCGGAGGAACCCCGCTCCCGCATGCTTCAGAACCCGCATGCTTCAGAAAGTGGCGCCTTCTCCCTTCTCCCCTCGTGGGAGAAGGTGGATCGGCGAAGCCGAGACGGATGAGGGGGCGCTGTGAGCTTTCCATCTAGCCGAACACGACGCCAACCGGACAGGGCACGGCGCCCCCTCATCCGCCCCTGCCAGGGCACCTTCTCCCGCGAGGGGAGAAGGGAAAAGGGCGACGCAGCCTTCCAGAAACGGGGATAACGTCCTCACTTATTGTCCGGAATGACCGCACGATTGGTCGAAAAGAGACGAGAGCTATTTCTCCAGAAACGCCCGGATCGCGCCCTCTGCCTGCTTCATTGAGATGACGCCGTCGAGATGGCCACGCGTGCCTTGGATGAAGGCCTGGGTGAGGTTGACGCCGCCCTTCTTGAGCGTCTCGGCGGTGCGCTCGATTGCGTCCGCGGTGAAGACGAGGTCCTTGGGCTGGCTGATCAGCAGCATGGGCGCCTTGATCTTGCTGGCCGCGTCCGCCAGCGAGATGCCGCCGGCGGCATAGAGTTGGTTGGCCTTGACCAGATAGAGGAAATGGTTGGCGTCCGAGACTTTTGCGCGGGCCTCGCCAGCATTGTCCAAAATGCTCTGGACCTGGAACTTGTTGGCGAGCGCCTTGGCTGGAGCGTCGCCCTCCTTGGCGGGACGGCGGCCGAAGGTACCGTTGGTCCAGTCGCCGTGATTGGCCTGGAGCGTGACCACGGCCAGCGCCTTGGCGAGGCCGGCATTGGGCGGGGTCTTGCCGTAGTAATCACCCTTGTTCCAGTTCTGGTCGACCAGGATGGGCGCGGCCCAGACGTCGAGCCAGGCGATGAGCTGTGCGTCAGCCTCGGCCGCGCCGATCACCGGCATCGCCTTGGCGACCATCTCGGGATAGCTCGCCGCCCATTCATAAGTCTGGAGCGCGCCCATCGAGGGGCCGGCGACCAAGGCGAGCTTCTTGATGCCGAGACTTTCCACCAAGGCCTTTTGGACATTGACGAAGTCGCCGACGGTCACGACCGGGAAGTCGAGCGCATAGGGCTTTCCGGTGTCGGGATCGATCGAGGCGGGGCCGGTCGTCGTGGTCTTGGGGTCGCCGGTGTTGAGGTTCACCAGCGTATCGGAGGAGAGGACGAAATATTTGTTGGTGTCGATCGCCTTGCCGGGACCGACGATGGCGTCCCAATAGCCGGGCGCGGCGTCTGCGGCCGCATATTTGCCGGCGGCGTGCGAATTGCCGGAGAAGAAATGGCAGATCAGGATCGCGTTCGATTTGTCGGCGTTGAGCGTGCCGTAGCTCTCCCAGCCGACCTTGACGTTCTTCAGGGTTCGGCCGCCTTGCGTGGTGTAGCTCGGAAGTTCGAAGATCTTCTTCTCGACGATCAGCTCTTGCGCTTCGGCCGCGCCCGTCGTGATCATGCCCGTCATCATCAATCCCACGACGCCGACCGCGCCCGCAATCCAGTGCTTCATGCCGATATCCTCCCCTTGAACGGCCGTCAGGCGACCTTGGGAGGCATGAGAGCGGAATTCGCCCCGCAATGAAAGCCGTAAAAAGCGGCGTTCCGGGCTCTGTTCAGCGTAGCAGCTGTGTCGGAAAAGCCGTGGCTCCGCGCGACAGCGCCTCGGTGTCGAGCTCGAGCGTAGGGTTTTCGAGCGGACCCTTGAAGGTGAAGGGCAGGCGCAGCGGGCCATTGCTGGGCGTGAGCAGGAGGCCCATTTCATAGGCGCGCCCAGGCAGCGAGACCTGGCCGGCGAGCGTCAATTGATAGCCGGGTCCGATCATCTGCGCATCGGTCACCATCGCGACGCCATTGGCGATGCTGAGATTGACTGCCGCTGTCTCGAACGGGGTCTTGCCCTGCCGCCAGTCGCGCAGCACGAGGCTTGGATTGCGCTCCATCCGGCGCAGCAATTCGCCGAAGGCAACGCCGCCGAGCTCGCCCTGGCGCAGGCTCAGGCCGGCCTTGCCACCGAGCGAGGCGACGACCTCTTCGAAGGAGGCGCCGAGACCGTCCAGCGCGATTTGTAGCGTGCCGGTGCCGCTGAGCTTCGCCAGATCCGGCACATCGCCAGCAGCCTTGCCGAGATTGACCTTGTCGAAGCCGCCCTGGAGCTTGACGTCGACGCCGCCCGGCGCTGCCAGCGCCAGGAGCCGGCCCTTCACGCTGCCACCATAAGCGCCGGCGCGCAGCAGCCCTGCCTCGAAGCGCCCCTTTTTGACCAGGAGATAGGTCGCGACATCATCGAGCCGCGCGCCGTTGACCCTGGCCGCATCGACGGAGATGCGCAGGTCGATGTCATGGGCGGTCCAGGCGTCGAAATCGAGCGGGGCGCTCTCATTCTCCGGCGCGGTGGCGGGCAGCACGCCGAGGCGACCATAGAGCCGGCCGAGATCGAGCGTCGCGCCAGCCAGCGTGCCGGACAGGGCCAGCCGCCCGCCGGCGTCGCCGAGCTTGATCGCGCCTTCGAGCCGCTCGCCTTCGAGGCTGACGACGGCGTTGCTCAGCGAGGCCTCATGCGGCTTGATCTGCGCGTCGGCGGTCAGGTGCAGCGGGCCGATCGCGGAGGCCAGACGCGGCGTTTCGCCGAACCAGCCGAGCAGTTCGGGCAAGGCCTTGGTCGCAAGCGAGAGCCGGCCGTTGACGACGGGGTCGTTCAGGCCGCTGCGAATGCCCTCGAATTGCAGGTTCAGCACGGGCGAGGCCGCCGTCAGCGCCAGCCGCGCATTCGCGCCGGCCATCGGCCAGAGCAGGCTGACCTGCGTTGGCACGCCGCGCCAGGTCAGTGAACCCGACAGGCTCAGGGGCTCGCTGGCGTCGCGGTCCTGGAGGACGAGGTTGACGTCGCGCAGGATGGTGCGGATCACGCCCTGCGCCCGCATGAAGACCGAGCCGGCGGTGATGATGATACGGCTCTGGACTTTCAGCCTCTCGAGATAGGCCAGGGGCGGCGTGAGCCAGTCGCCGAGCCCGTCATCCGTGCCTGCGACCGCGACGTCGATCTGCGGCACGACCAATTCGATGCGGTCGAACCTGAACTGCCCGATGAGCAGAGGCAAAATGCGCGCGCGAGCCTTGATCCGCAAGGCTGAGCCCGTCAGGAGGTCGTCGCGCTGCCGGAAGGTGACCTTGGACAGGCTGATGCGCGGCAAGGGCAGAAGCGCGATCTCGGCGCGTTCGAGCCCGGTGACCTCGAGCCCGGTGCGCAACTCGATGGCCGCGATTACACGCTGCTCCACCCGCCCGACCGCGATGCTCCAGGATTGCAATCCGAGCAGCACGACGGCGATGACGAGGCCGTAGGCGAGAATGGAAGCGCGTCTTGTCATGAGCCTTTGCGTGGCGGGAATCCGGCCTGAAGCCGGTTTTCGGCCGGTGACCGGTTTATGACGATGCCAAGACCTTGTCGAGATGACCGATCTTGTCGAGACAACCGGCCTTGTCGAGAACCGGTTTTGTCGTGATTCAGGCGGGCTTGCCGCCAGCCCGCGCCAGGATGATGGCGGGATAGAGGCCGGCCAGCACGATCAACAGGCTGGCGAGCGCACCGTCTTCGAAGCTGCCGCGCGAGGCGTGGCCGTAGACGATCGTCGCCAGGGTGTCGAGATTAAGTGGCCGCAGCAGCAGCGTCGCCGGCAGCTCCTTCAGGCAATCGACGAAGACGAGCAAGGCCGCGGCGGCGATCGCCGGGCGCATCAACGGCCAATGCACGCGCCGCAGCAATTCGGGCGCCCCGGCGCCGAGCAGCCGGGCGGCGTCGTCGATGCGCGGCGAAACCCGCGCGAGCCCGCTTTCGATGCCGACAATCGCGATGGAGAGGAAGCGCACGGTATAGGCGATGACGAGCGCAGCGCCGGAGCCGATCAGAAGGAGGCCCGGATTGACGCCGAGCCAGGTCTGGGCGGCGTCGGCGAGCCTGTTGTCCAGTGCCGCGAGCGGTACCAGCAAGCCCAGCGCCAGCACCGTGCCGGGCACGGCGTAGCCGAGCGAGGCTATGCGCGCCAGAGCCGGGAGCCAGGCCTCGCGCCCAAGCCGGCTGGCCGCCGCGATGGCGAGGCCGAGCGCGACGACGAGGCCCGAGGCGAGGCTTGCGAGCAGCAGCGCATTGGCGAGATTTCGCAGCAAGGCGGCGTCGACCTGCTCCAGCAGACCGCGTGACAGCACCTCGCCGAGCAGGAAGCCGATCGGCAGGAGCGCGCCGAACAGGACGGGCAGGGCGCAGACGAGCGCGGCACTGAAGGCTGCGCGCCCGGTGAGCCGGATGCGCCCAACGGGGCGCGGCTGGCGCACCGAGAGCGCGAAGCGGCGCTGGCCGCGCAGATGTTTCTCGATAAGGATCAGCCCTACAACCATCACCAGCATGACGCAGGCGATCTGGGCCGCTCCGGGTAGCGAGCCGCGATTGACCCAGGTCGTGTAGATCGACAGCGTCAACGAGTGCACGCCGAGATATTCGGTGGCGCCGACATCGTTCAGGGTTTCCAGCAAGGCGAGCGTCAGGCCGGCCGCCAGGGCCGGGCGCGCCATCGGCAGGCCGATATGCCAGAACAGGCGCCGTCGCGAGGCGCCTAAGGTGCGCGCCGCCTCGACCATCGCCGCACCCTGCAGGCCGAAAAGCGCCCGCACGCTGAGATAGACGTAAGGATAGAGCACGAGCGCCATGATGATGATCGCGCCGACGAGATTGCGAGGGTCGGGAAACCAGTAATCGCGCAGCGAGCGCCAGCCGGTGAGCGCCCGCAGGCCCGTTTGGAACGGCCCCTGGAAGCCTAGGAATTCCACGTAGATATAGGCGGTGATGTAGGTCGGCATCGCCAGCGGCAGGACCAGCAGCCATTCGAAGGCGCGCCGACCCGGAAAGTCATATTGCGTGACGAGCCAGGCGGTTGCGACGCCGATCACCGCGCAGAGGGCGCCGACGCCGAGCAGCAGCCGCAAGGTGTCACCGAGCGCCCGAGGAATGACGTTGGTGGCGAGATGCGGCCAGATCTGCGCGGCCTCCGGCGAGAGCGCGGTCAGTGCCAGCGCGATGAGAGGAGCGGCGACAAGCCCTGCTCCGAGCAGCGACGCCCAGGCAAAGCGCGTCGACGGCCGCCATGGGAATGACGGCCGTCGCCGCGATCTGGTGGGAGCGCCCAGGCTCAATTGTCGAAGCCGACCTTGTCGACGAGGTCGGCCGCGGCCTTGCGGTTCCTGGCGATGTCGGTCAGCGGCGTCTTGTCGGGGGTGATCGCGCCGAGCAGCTTGACGGCGGCGCTCTCCTTGACATCGGCATTGACCGGGAATTCGAAGTTGCCGTCGCCATAGAGCTCCTGCGCCTTCGGGGTGAGCATGTATTCGATCAGCTTGACCGCATTGTCCTTGTTGGGCGCGTTCTTGGCGATCGCGGCGGCTGAGACGTTCACATGCGTACCGCCGTCGGCGAAGCTGGTCTTCAGTGGCTTGATCGCGTCGTACCAGCCCTTCTGCTCATTCTTCGCCTGGCTCATCAGGCCGATGTAATAGGTGTTGATCAAGGCGATGTCGCACTGGCCCGAGAGGATGTCGCGGGCGACATCGCGGTCGCCGCCGCCGGGCTTGCGGGCGGTGTTGGCCTTCAACGCCTTGAGATAGCCTTCCGTCTTCTCGGCGCCGTTGCGGGCGAGGTAAGCAGCGAAGAAGGCGTTGTTATAGGGGTGCTGGCCGGCGCGGATGCAGAACCTGCCCTTCCATTTCGGGTCGGCGAGATCCTCATAGGTGATCGCGTCCTGCTGTACCCGGTCCTTCGAGACGATGACGATGCGGGCGCGCTTGGTCAGGGTGACCCAGCTGTCGTCGGGGCCGCGCAATTGCGCCGGCACAATCTTGTCGACAGCTGCCGACTTGACCGGCTGGGTGATGCCGGCGTCCACGGCCGCGTTGATCTCGCCGACATCGACCACCAGCATCACGTCGGCAGGGCTGTTGGCGCCTTCCGCCTTGATGCGCTCCTGCAAGCCGTCCTTCAGGAACACGGCGTTGACCTTGATGCCGGTGTCCTGGGTGAAGGCGGCGAGCACCGGATTGAGCAGGCCGGGCTCACGCGTGGTGTAGAGGTTGACGCTTTGGGCCATGACCGGTGTCGCCAGCAGGCCGGTGGCCAGCGCCAGGGCGGACAGATGGGTGGAGTGGATCATGGGGCGCTCCCTCTCGATTAAAGGCCCGCTTCTGGGGCTTGAGGCCGGGAGGGGTAGTGGCAGGTTGGCGTTGCGTCAACAGAAAATGGAGCAAGATCAGAGGCTTGAATGCATTCTAATCTAGCATCACTTTAGCATAATTCTAAAGAATGCGAGGCTGCCCAATCTGCCGTTTTTCGGCGGGGAGACCAGCATCAGGGCTGCGTCGAGGATGTGGCGATCGGGATAATGCGGGCCTGTCCACGCGCGGTGGGATCGAGCGTGCCGCGCAATGGGACCGCGTCGCTGACGACGCTGTCGTCATGCAGGCTGGCCTCGCGCAGGAGCATCTGCCGGCGCAGGCCGCGCGCCTGTGCCTCCATGCGCGAGATGCCGACGCGCTCGTCGATCTGCTGGCGCTGGCCCTTGCTGAGCTCGGAGGCCTTGCGGAAATCGCGGAAGTCGCTGGTGCTGTAAGGCCAGCGCGAGCCGCCCATGAAGGTGCGGACCTTGCCGTCAAGCACGACGCTGTCGCCGGGACGCAGGGTGAAATCGCGCAAGAGCGAGACCCGGCGCTCTCCGGCCTGGACGATAGCGGGCCGGCAAGCGGGATCGGCTGAGGTCTCATGGCCATGGGCGACGGGCAGGGCGGAGTAGCGCTTGCCGTCGGCGGCCTGGGCTTCTTCGATGGTCGCTGCGCCGGCGGCAACCCGGAAGACCTTGACGGGTATGCCCGGATTCATTGCCTGGCAGAGCGCCTCATGGGCCTTCATGTCGGACTGGTTGCGCAGATAACCGATGGGCGCGTGAAAGCCGTCGCACATACGTACGCAGATGGTGCGGGCGACATCGGCCGCGCCGGAGACCGTATCGAGCCGGACCGCTTGCCGCGTCATGGCCTGCCAAGTCTTGGCCTGCTGTGTCCTGGCCTGCTGTGTTTTGGCCTGCTGTGTTTTGGCGTGCTGGCGCTCCGCCACGCCGGCGGGCGCATCATGCGGTCGGAACGGATTGAGGCTGACCGTGGGGTGGGCGATGCGGCCATCGGCCTGCGTGCGCCAGAGCGGCAATTCCCAGCGGCCGCGAGACGGCGCGTAGGCGGTCGGTGCGGCGGGTGCTGAGGCAGCCTGCTGCGCGGCGCGGCGATTGGCGCCTTCCTGCAGCAGAAAAGTGCGGGCGCCGGCATCGTCCTCGGCCTGGACGAGAGAGATGGTGAAGATCGCGCCGCCCGCGCCGAGCGCCAGGCCCAGCCCCGTCATCGCGATGAGCCTGGTCGCACGGTGGCCCCGTGACGCAGATGGCGCGGCGGTGCTTGCGGCGACAAGACTTTCGCTGCGGGAAAAACCTCCCGCCGGAACTTCACGGACACGTAACATCGCGTCGACTCCACCCTACGCTTGTTCACTCGTCCGCCGCCGAATGGGTGTAGTTTACTTTTTGTTAAGCTTCAACGCCGCTGCGGCGCAGCACACGAAAAAAGGGCGCGATGCTTAACGCAGCGCGCCCTTTGGATCGCGGGGCAGGCAAACAGGGGCGGCTATATCGCCCTTTTGCCTCAGAGATCCGGCTTGTGGACGGCCTGGGGTACCGCCACGGGGACGCCTGGTACGAGCATGTCCTGCTGGCTCTCCCGCCGGTTGCGGCCCGAGAGCCAACTGTCGACCTTGTCGAGATAGAAATAGACGACAGGTGTGATGTAGAGCGTCAGCAATTGCGAGACCATCAGGCCGCCGACGACGGCGATGCCGAGCGGCTGGCGCAATTCGGCGCCGGCGCCATGGCCCAGCGCGATCGGCAGCACACCGAAGATCGCAGCGAAGCTCGTCATCATGATCGGCCGGAAGCGCACCAGCGCCGCCTCGCGGATGGCGCTGAGCGCGTCGTCGCCCATCTTGCGCCGCTCGATCGCGAAGTCGACCATCATGATCGCGTTCTTCTTGACGATGCCGACGAGCATCAGGATGCCGATGATCGCGATCACCGAGAGGTCCATGCTGAAATATTCGAGCGCGAGCAGGGCGCCGAGGCCGGCCGAGGGCAGGCCGGACAGGATCGTGATCGGGTGGATGAAGCTCTCGTAGAGGATCCCGAGGATGATGTAGATCACCAGGATCGCGGCGAAGATCAGCAGGCCCTGGCCCTTCAGCGCATCCTGGAAGAGCTGGGCGGAGCCGGCGAAGCTGGTCACGATGGTGGGGGGCAGGTTGACGTCGCGCTCGGCCGCCCGGATGGCGTTGACCGCGTCGCCAAGCGAGATGCCCGGCGCGGTGTTGAACGAGATCGTCACCGCCGGCTGCTGCGAGATGCGGTTGACCGCCAGCGGCCCGACGCTCGGCTTGATCGTCGCGACCGATTCCAGCGGCACGTTGAGGCCGTTCGCGGCCTTGAGCTGCAGGCGCGAGAGCACGCCTGGGTCCTGCTGGTAGATGCGGTCGGCCTCCATGATGACCTGATAGTCGGTCGCCGGGGTGAAGATCGTCGCGATCTGGCGCGAGCCGAAGGCATTGCCCAGCGCCTGCCGGATCTGGTCGCTGGTGATGCCGAGGCTGGCGGCGCGCTCGCGGTCGATGTCGATCGAGAGCTGCGGATTGCGCAATTGCAGGTCGATATTGGCGTCGCGCAATTGCGGGATCTGGGCGAGCCGCTGCTGCATCATCGGCGCATAGGTGAAGATCTGATTCAGGTCCGGCCCCTGCAGCGAATAGAGGTACTGCGCGCGCGAGGAGCGCCCCGCGTTCAGGTTGATGTTCTGGACCTGCTGGAACACGGCGGTGATGCCGGGCACCTCGGCGGTCGCGCGCCTGAGCCTGGCGATGACCACCTCGGCCTTGTCGCGCTGCTCCTTCGGCTTCAGCGAGATGAACATGAAGCCGTTGCTGGTGGCGTTGAAGCCGCCGATATTGGCGTTCAGATAATCGACTGCGGGATCGGCCTTAACGATGGCCGAGACCCGCTGCTGGCGCTCGGCCATGGCCTCGAAGGAGGTGTCGGGTGGCCCTTCGGTCGAGGCACGTAGCAGGCCGGTGTCCTCGGTGGGGAAGAAACCCTTCGGGATCGAGGTGTAGAGCGACGCCGAGACCCAGACTGTGGCGAGCGTGAAGATCAGCATCAGGACGCGAGCCTTGAGGACCCAGTCCAGCGTCCAGCGATAGGCGTCGAGCATCGCCTGGAAGCCGGCCTCGAAGACCCGCTCGACGATGTTGGGCTTCTTGTGATGGTCATGCGCCTTGAGGAAGCGCGCACACAGCATCGGCGTCAGCGTCAGCGAGACGAAGCCCGAGACGATGATCGAGGCGGCGATCGTGCCGGCGAACTCGGCGAAGACCTTGCCGACGACACCGCCCATGAAGAAGACCGGGATGAACACCGCCACCAGCGAGATGGTGATGGACAGGATGGTGAAGCCGATCTCGCGCGAGCCGTCGAGCGCCGCCTGGAACGGCTTCTTGCCCATCTCGATATGCCGGATGATGTTTTCCAGCATGACGATGGCATCGTCGACGACGAAGCCTACCGCCAGCGTCAGCGCCAGCAGCGAGATGTTGTCGAGCGAATAGCCGAGCGCGTACATGATCGCGAAGGTGCCGATCAGCGAGATCGGCAGCGCTAGCGTCGGGATCACGGTTGCAGCCAGGCTCTTCAGGAAGAGGAAGATCACCATGATGACGAGCGCGATCGCGACGACGAGCGAGAACTCGACGTCCTCGACCGCCTCGCGGATCGGGATCGAGCGGTCGTTCAGCGCGTGCAGCTCGATCGCGGCGGGCAGCTGTGAGCGATAGCTCTCGATCCGGGCCTTGATGCTGTCGACGACATCGACGGTATTGGCGTCGGATTGGCGATAGACGGCGAGCAGGATCGAGCGCTGGCCGTTGTACCAGCTCGCGGTCTGGTCGTTCTCGACCGAGTCATAGACGGTGGCGAGGTCCTCGAGCCGGATCGGCACGCCGTTCTTCTGGGCGACGATCAGATTGCCGTATTCGGCGGCGCGCTCCATCTGGCCGGTTGCGCCCAGCGTCAGGCGCTGGTTTTCGCCGTTCAGCGTGCCGACCGGCGAATTCGAATTTGCGGCGGCGATGGCGGTGCGCACATCCGAGAGCGCAAGACCGCGCGAGGAGACCGCATCGGGATTGATCTTGACGCGCACGGCATATTTCTGCGCGCCGAAGATGTTGACCTGGGCAACGCCGTTGAGCTGCGAAATCTGCTGCTGCAGCACGTTCTCGCCGAATTCATGGACCTCGTAGAGCGGCTTGGTCGCCGAGGTCAGCACCATGAACAGGATCGGCGTATCGGCTGGATTGACCTTCCTGAAGCTCGGCGGCGTCGGCAACTCCGGCGGCAGTCGCCGGGCGGTCGCGCTCAGCGCCGCCTGCACGTCGAGCGCAGCGCCGTCGATATTGCGGTTGAGGTCGAATTGCAGCGTGATCGAGGTCGAGCCCTGCTGCGAGACCGAGGACATCGAGGTGATGCCGGAGATCGAGGCGAATTCGCGCTCGAGCGGCGCCGCGATCGAGGAGGCCATTGTCTCTGGCGACGCGCCCGGCATGCGGGCGCTGACATTGATGGTCGGGAAATCGACGCGCGGCAGCGCCGCGACCGGCAATTGCTTGAAGGCGAAAAAGCCGAAGATCAGGAAGGTCGCCATGATCAACGTCGTCATCACCGGACGACGAATGCAGGCCTCGGGCAGGTTCATCAGCCGGCACTCCCGCGCTGAGAGGTCTGGTTGCTCGGCACTTGCTGGCCGCCGCGACTGCGCTCGATCGTGCGGGCGCCGTCGGTCAGCAGCAGCGCGCCGTCGACGACGATAGCCTCGCCGCCCTTCAGGCCCGAGGCGAGCACGACGCGCCCATCTACGGTGCGGTCGAGCACGACGGTGCGCGCTTTGGCGATATTGTCTTCGATGACGAAGACGAAGGGGCCGTTCTGGCCGTTCTGGACGGCCTCGCGCGGCACGGTCAGTGCCTCGGGCTCGACGCGCAAGGTGACGCGGACCTGGCAGAGCGCGCCCGGCCAGAGCGTCTCGGCTGCATTGTCGAAGATGGCGCGCAGCTGGATCGTACCGGTGGTTGCGTCGACAATGTTGTCGACGACCGCGATCTTACCCTCGACGCCCTTGGCCACGCCCTGTTGCGTTGCCAGGACCGTGGCGGTGTCGGCGTTCATCGCGGCGCGGATCGCCGGCAGATGGCGCTGGGGCAGGGCGAAGCTGGCATAGATCGGGTCGATCTGGTTGATCGTCGCCAAGGCGCCGGAGGTATCGCCGACCTTGGCGATGTTGCCTTCCTTCAGCGCTGCGACGCCGATGCGGCCCGAAACCGGCGAGACGATGGTGTAGTAGCTGAGCTGGACCTTCAGCCCGTCGACCGCTGCTTCGCCGCCGCGGATCGAGGCCCGCAAGGTCGCAGCCGCGGCGCGCGCCGTCTCAAGCCGCTGGTCGGTGGCGAAGTCGCGTTTGGCGAGTTCCTCGGCGCGGCGCAGATCGGCCTCGGCCGAGACCAGGGAGGCCTTGTCGCGCACGACGTTCGCCTCGGCCTGCCTGAGCTGCGTTTCGAGCTGGCGGGAATCGAGCCGGAAGAGCAGGTCACCCTTCTTGACGTAATCGCCGTCCTTGAAGCCGACTTCCATGATCTGGCTTTCGACGCGGGAGCGCACCGTGACGGCCGACAGCGTCTGCACCGTGCCGATGGCGTCGAGCCGCACCGGCATCGGCATGCGCTCGGCCTTGCCGGTGACGATCGTCACCGGCGGGCGTTGCGGGGCTGCTGCGCGCTGCGCGGGCTGCGCGGCTTCCGTCAGCGGTGGTATGACCTTGCCGTAAGGTATCTTGTCGAGAGGCCATGGCACCGGCTTGCCGGCATAATGAAAACCCGCGCCTGCGCCTACCGCGCCGACGACGGCCAAAAGAGCCACGCGCCCAAAAGTCAGAACTGCCATGTCAAGCCTTGCGCCAGAGGGAGGACGAGCCTCTGATCCCAACCAAACGGTTGTCCCCAAACCGTTACCGCCGCAAGCATTTAGCATGCCGACGCTGGGTCAGGGGCGCAAGCTATAAACACGGTTTATCGCGGCATGTAGCGAGGATGTGACAGGCGTCCAGACAGGATATATCAGGCTCTCGAATCGCCTCTGGCGTGCGTCGTCTCAGATGACCGCGAGGACCACCCCGATCCACATCAGGAACAGGATCAGCACGCCGAGCGCGTACACGATGGCGCGCGGCTTCATCGCGTTCGAGCCGACATGGATCAGTGTGTGGATGACGCGGGTGGCGACGAAGGCCCAGGCCAGCCCCGCCATCGCATAGCCGCTGGCGCCGACCTCCATCGCCAGCATGATCAGCGCGAAGAAGATGACCGGCGTCTCGAACTGGTTCGAGAAATTCGCCGCCGCCAACCGGGCGGGCTCCGGATAGCCCTCGGCGGAGACGGCGACATCGGCCAGGCGCACCTGCTTGCTCTTGAAGGCGGCCTGGCGGCGCAGGAAGACGATGACGAGCACCACGAAGATCCACAGGATCATCGCCAATGTCGGGTAGACCAGTTTCAACGTCATCGCGCGCTCCCGTTCCCTGTTTTCTTGAGACTACGGCACAGGTTGTGCCAGAGCCGGACGATTTCAGCTGGGATCACACAGTGATCCCAGCTGAAATCTGAATCCGTCTCTCACCTAGGAGTGCGAGCAGGATCAGTGCGAAAAACCGGCTCCGACTTCTTCGCATCCTGCTCTTGCTCTCAAGAACGGGTCGGGTAGTTCGGGCTCTCGCGCACGATCGTGACGTCGTGGACATGGCTCTCGCGCAGGCCCGCGCTGGTGATGCGGATGAAGCGGGCCTTGGCCTGGTAATCGGCGAGATCCTTGCCGCCGACATAGCCCATGGCGGCGCGCAGGCCCCCGGCGAGCTGGTGCAGGACACTGGAGACCGGGCCCTTATAGGCGACCTGGCCCTCAATGCCCTCGGGCACAAGCTTGAGTGCGTCCTTGATGTCCTGCTGGAAGTAGCGGTCGGCCGAGCCGCGCGCCATCGCGCCGACCGAGCCCATGCCGCGATAGGATTTATAGGAGCGGCCCTGATAGAGGAAGGCCTCGCCCGGCGTCTCGTCCGTGCCCGCCAGCAGCGAGCCGACCATGGCGCAGGAAGCCCCTGCCGCCAATGCCTTGGCGAGATCGCCTGAGTATTTGATTCCGCCATCGGCGATCACCGGGATGCCCAGCTTCTGCGCGGCGGAGGCTGCGTCCATCACGGCAGTGAGCTGGGGCACGCCGACGCCGGCGACGATGCGGGTGGTGCAGATCGAGCCTGGGCCGATGCCGACCTTGATCGCATCCGCGCCAGCGTCGATCAGCGCCTGGGCGCCGCCGGCGGTGGCGACGTTGCCGGCGATGATCTGCACGGCGTTGGAGAGCTTTTTCACCCGCGTCACCGCCTGTAGCACCTTGGCGGAATGGCCATGGGCGGTGTCGACGACGATGATGTCGACGCCTGCGTCGATCAGCAGCTCCGAGCGTTCGAAGCCGAGATCTCCGGTCGTCGTCGCGGCCGCGACCAGGAGCCGGCCATGCGAATCCTTGGCGGCGTTGGGGTGGGCGACCTGCTTCTCCATGTCCTTGACGGTGATCAGGCCGATGCAGCGATAATGGTCGTCGACGACCAGGAGCTTCTCGATGCGGAACTGGTGGAGGAGGCGGCGCGCTTCGTCCTGATCGACGCCCTCGCGCACCGTGATCAGCCGGTCCTTGGTCATCAGTTCGGCGACGGGTTGCTCCGGATTGGCGGCGAAGCGGACATCGCGGTTGGTCAGGATGCCGACAAGCTTGCCCTTGTGGCCCTGCGGCCCGCGCTCGACCACCGGAATGCCGGAGATGCCGTTCTGCTTCATCAATCCGAGCGCGTCGGCGAGCGTTTCGTCGGGATAGATGGTGATCGGATTGGCGATCATCCCCGATTCGAACTTCTTGACGAGGCGGACCTGGGCGGCCTGCTGGTCGGCCTCCAGATTGCGATGGATGACGCCGAGGCCGCCTGCCTGCGCCATCGCGATCGCCATCCTGGCTTCCGTCACCGTGTCCATAGCCGAGGCGATGATCGGCAGGTTCAGCGAGATCGTCTTGGTGAGCTTGGTCGAGATATCGACATCGGCCGGCATGACCTCGGACGGACCGGGTTCAAGCAGCACGTCGTCGAAGGTCAAACCGTCGCGAATGAGGCCGTCAGTCGGGAATGCCATCGTCAACTCCGGGGCCGGTTCGAGCGGCCTGTTTTCAAGATCTGGCGGGGGAGCCGTGATCGGGTTGACGAGGCCCGTTATCATGCGTGTGACGCTGCCGCTAGGGCTGTTGTTGAAAAATGCCCGGACGGCGACGCAAGGCAGCGATGCGTCGCCGTCAGTGGGGGCTCTGCCGCAGCCGTGGCCGAGCCCGCCGTTATGCCCTGAAAGCAATTCGGCTTCCCACCTATCCGGCTCCGCGGGAGCTATGTTTCCGTTGCGTTCTGCTCCATATGGTTCCCCCAAATCGTCCGGCCTCTTGTCGAGAGTCTTCCGTCTTGATGCAGCGTGCCAAGCTCCTGCCCTTGATAGTCGCTTGCGCGCTGTTCATGGAGAACACCGACTCCACGGTGATCGCGACCTCGCTGCCGGTGATCGCGCAATCGCTGGGCGAGGATCCGATCGCGCTGAAGCTGGCGCTGACCTCCTATCTCGTCAGCCTCGCCGTCTTCATCCCGATCTCGGGCTGGATGGCGGACCGCTATGGTGCGCGCACGGTCTTCCGGGCAGCGCTTTGCGTCTTCATGGTCGGCTCGGTGCTGTGCGCCTTGTCGAATTCGCTCGGGGCCTTCGTCGGGGCGCGCTTCATCCAGGGCATGGGCGGGGCGATGATGGTGCCGGTCGGCCGGCTCGTGATCTTGCGCAGCGTCGAGAAATCGGAGCTCGTCAGCGCGCTTGCCTATCTTACCGTGCCGGCGCTGGTCGGTCCCGTCGTCGGGCCGCCGCTGGGTGGCTTCATCACCACCTATTTCGACTGGCGCTGGATCTTCTTCATCAACATTCCGATCGGTCTCATCGGCATCGTGCTGTCGAGCCTGTTCTTCGAGGATATACGCGAGGAGGATGTCGCGCCGCTCGACATTCGCGGCTTCATCCTGTCCTCCTTCGGCTTCGCCAGCCTGATGCTGGGCCTGGCCACGGGCGGGCGCCATCTGGTGCCGGAGGCGGTCTCTTATGCCTGCGTTGCAGCCGGTGTCGCGGCGCTGACCGCCTACTGGTTCCATGCGCGCAACGTCGCCTATCCCGTGCTCAACCTGTCGCTGCTGCGGATTCCGACCTTCCGCATCGGCGTGGTCGGCGGCTCGATCTTCCGCACCGGCATCGGCGCGATTCCCTTCCTGCTGCCGCTGATGCTGCAGCTCGGCTTCGGTCTCGACGCCTTGCAATCGGGGCTGATCACCTTCGCCTCGGCCGCTGGCGCGCTGATCATGAAGACGCTCGCCAAGACCATCCTGGCGCGCTTCGGCTTCCGCAACGTGCTGGCGGTCAACGCGCTGTTCGGCGCGGCCTTCCTGGCGGCATCGGGCCTGTTCACGCCGCTGACGCCGCATTGGCTGATGCTCTCGGTCCTGCTGATCGGCGGCTGCTTCCGTTCGCTGCAATTCACCGGCATCAACGCTCTGAGCTATGCCGACGTCTCCAATCGCGAGATGTCGAGCGCGACCAGCTTCTCCAGTGTCGCCCAGCAATTGTCATTGAGCGTCGGCGTCACCATCGGCGCCTTCGCGCTGGAGACGGCCAACGCCTTCAATGGCGGCAAGGCGCTGGGGGCGGGCGATTTCTGGCCGGCCTTCGCGCTGGTCGGGCTGGTTTCGGCCTCGTCGGTGTTCTGGATGGTGCGGCTCGCGCCCGACGCCGGTGCGGAGGTCTCGGGCCACGCCCCGTTCAGCGCTCGCAAGGCGACGGCGGAGGCGATCGCGGATCAGAAGCCGCTGGAGTGAGTGGTTTTAAAAAAGGTCGGCGTCGCTTTCCAAGCCAGGGGATCACCGCGAAAGCCGCGGTGAGGGAGGCATGTGTTCGGCTTCTCCAGCGAGATCTCGCTTTCGCGTCGATTTGACGAGACCATCGACGATGACGGCGGCCATGACGATGCAGCCGCCGATCCAGGCGGACAGGGACGGCCGTTCGCTGAATGCCAGCCAAACCCATAGCGGCGCGAGAGGGTTTTCCATGCTGCCGATCAGTGCGGAACGTGTCGCCGAAATCAGGCGTGTGCCGGTCGTCATGAGCAGCAGGCCCAGGCCGAATTGGACGGTGCCAAACAAAAACAGATCGAACAGACTTGCTGCCGTGACGTGAGAGGGGCTCGCGAAGGGCAAGGCGATGAGCGTGCAGAGGAAGGCCGATAGGCAGGCCGCCGGCAGCATGGAAACATGCCGGTTCTTGCGAATGACCACCATCACCGCGGCGTATGACAGCGCCATCCCCATCGCCAAGGCGTAGCCCGTGAGATGACCGGCCGATGCCTGAGGGTTCACGATGATCGCAACCCCGGCAAGCGCTGCAATGCTCGCCGCCCATGTCATCCAATCCTCCTTCTCGCCGGCAATGACGAGCGCGAGAACGGCGGTCATGAAGGGGATCGCGGCGTGGATCGTCATGACATCCGCGACTGGAGTCAGCCGCAGAGCATTGATGAAGCAGATCGTGGCAGCCGCTGACAGCAGCATGACCCACAGCCCGGCCCATCCCATCGCACGGACAGAACCCAGCAAATCAGGCCGATGACGCCATGCGATATAGGCACCCAAGAACACGCCGCCGAAGATTCCGCGCCAGAACAATATGGTCCATACATCGTGATCGACCAGGCGGGTGAAATAGCCCGACAAGCTGTAGGCGATCGCCGAAGCCACGATCAGCAGCGTGCCGAGCCATTTGTCCTTGTCTGGATGCATCGCCTTCCCCCTGCCGGGGAAAGTTCTAGCAGGCTCCTGGCGCCGTTCTGTCAGGGGTGGTGTTTCGAGGCGGCGAACAATGCGTCGCGCCGATCGCATGCCTCAAGACATTGCTCCAGACCCTTGTTCTAGCGCGTTTTCTTCACACGGACCGGTGTCCACTCCGCACGAAAACGCTCTAATGCTCGGGCTCGCGCTCATAGAGGCGCTGGGTCTGCGTGAGCGCTTCGTCCAGCCGCGCGCCTTCGCGGTAGGCTGACAGGCTCTCCGGCCGCGCGAGGCCCGGCAGCAATCGCGGGCAGGGCTCTTCGGCGCCGACAACCGTTCTGACCGGGATCACGCCCGCCCAGACGGGGTGACCATAGTCCTCTTCATCGTCGCCGACGCCCTTGGCGCGGGTTTTTGCCGAGGCCTCCTCGATGCGCATGCCGATGACCATCGTGGCCTTGCTCTCCTGCGTGCTGGTCTGACGCAGCGTCTCGGCCCGGTCGGGATAGAAGCGGTTGACGACGCCCAGGAGCGCGCGCGCCTTCTCCTCGGGATCGTCGATGATCCGGGCCGTGCCGAAGCACATCGCCGAGCGATAATTGGCGGAATGATTGAAACCCGAGCGGGCCAGCACGAGCCCGTCGAGATGGGAAACGGTCAGGCAGGCCGGCGTTCCCGCGCGCAGATGGCGCAGCATGCGGCTGGCCGAGGAGCCATGCCAGTAGAGGACATCGTCCTCGCGCCAGTGAATCGTCGGGGTGCAATAGGGCTGGCCGTCGAGCACATAGGCGACGTGGCACAGCAGGCCCGCATCGAGGATGGCGAAGACGGCGGCCCGGTCGTAGCGACCGCGTTCATGCAGGCGCTTCACCCGGTTGCGGCTCGTGATGGGGAAGGCTTCGTCGATCTGAGCGTCGGTCACCGCGCTTGCATCCTTCTGTCGTGCCTGTGCAATCTGCGGCATGACATTGGCTCACAGAAGAACCAATCTTGTGCATAAAAAGACAACCAATCTGCCGGATTGGTCGGCGCTCATGCCCGTGCTGCCAGGCGAGGGGCCTCGCACCAGGGAGCTCTACGCGGCGATCAGGCGATTGATCGAAGCCGGGGTTGTGCCGGCAGGGGCCAAGCTGCCGACGACGCGTGACCTCGCCCGGCGTTTTGGCCTCTCGCGTGCTTCGGCCGTCGCGGCCTTCGAGATGCTGACGGCTGATGGTTTCGCCGAGGCCAGGGTCGGCGCGGGAACCTTCGTCGCGGCGCAGGTCCCGCATTTGCCGGTGGCGGCCGTCAAGGAGCGCGGGCCGGATCTTGAGGTCTCGCCGCCTCTGCCTTGCGCGCTCGGCGTAGCCACACCCGATGCGCGGACGCTGCGGGTGTTCCGGAGCCTCCTCGCCAGACGTCTGGCTCGGCCGGGGCCGGAGCATTTCCACTATGGCGATCCGCGCGGCGGACTCGCGCTTCGCCAAGCCATCGCCGCCTATCTCCGCTCGGCGCGGGGCGTCCGCTGCGATGCGGGGCAGATCATCGTGACCTCGGGCTCCCAGCAGGGGCTCGATCTGCTGATCCGCGCCGCGATCCGCCCAGGCGATGCCGTCTGGATCGAGGATCCCTGCTATCCGATGGCGCATGCGGCGCTCGCCAATTCCGGCGGCCATGTCGTCGGCGTCCCCGTCGATTCCGAGGGGCTGGATCCTGCCCTCGGCGAGGCGCTCTGCCCACGGGCGCGGGCCGTCTACGTCACGCCCTCGCACCAGTTTCCGCTTGGCATCACGATGACGATGCGCCGCCGCCTGGCCCTGATCGACTGGGCGCGGCGCAACGAGGCCTGGATCATCGAGGACGACTACGACAGCGAGTTCCGCTATGCCGGGCCGCCTCTCACCGCCTTGCAGGGCATGGATGCCTCGGGCCGCGTCGCCTATCTCGGCACCTTCTCAAAAGTGCTGTTTCCAGGGTTGAGGGTCGGCTACGCCGTCGTGCCGGAGCCGCTGCTCGATGCTGTGCTCGAGCTGCGTGCTCGCACGGACAGGCATCCGCCGAGCCTAGCTGAGGGCGCGCTTACGGATCTGCTGAACGAGGGCCATTTCGCCGGGCATCTGCGCCGCAGTCGCCGGCGGGTCCATGCGGCACGCGATGCGCTGGTGGCGGGACTTCAGGCTTGCCGCGCCGGCGTTCTGGATGTGACCGCGCCGGAGCAGGGGCTGCATCTGGTGGCGAAGCTCACATCCGCGCGCTGCGATGTCGAGATCGTCGCGGCCGCGAAGGCGGCAGGCGTCGGCGCGCGGGCGCTGTCATCGATGTTCGTGACGGCTCAACCGCAGCAGGGGCTGGTCCTGGGATTTTCGGGGTTTGCGGATGACGAACTGCGCGCCGCGGCGGCCAGGCTTGACGCGATCCTCGGGTGACGTGGCCCTGGCTGGAAACGTCGGGCGCGCCTAGATCGCGTCGAGCGGCCACAGCATGCCTTCGAGCTCGGCCAGCGTCGCCGCCTTTTCGTGCCAATCCGGGATGGCGATCTTGCTCATGGGATCGCTGGCGCGATGCAGGAAGGTCAGCGTCAATAATCGCCGCGTCAGGGCCGGATCGATCTCGGCGGGCGAATAGCCGAAACCCTGCAGCAGGTTGCGCACGCGGCCTGGTCGTCCTTCGGTCATGAAGGCGCTGGGGCCCAGAAGATCATATTCGCCCCAACCGGCGAGGACGTCTCCGAAATCGAAGAGGCCGGCGAGCCGCCAGCCATCACCCGCGGGCTCAAGCAGGAAATTCTCGGGGATATATTCGCCGGTCAGGATGACGGGGGCAGCATTCATCGGGATCAGGGCCGGGGTGGCAGCGATCAGGGCATCGAGCTCGTCCCAGTATTTCTCCGGCAATCCCAAGCGGATCTGGCGCGCCCGGCAGCCCGCGATCTGCCGGGACATGAACTCGGCCCAGCCGGGTTCGATGAGCGCGAGCTCGCCGATCGGCGCTCGCTGGACCTGGGCGATGGTCTCCCCGATCTGGCGGAGAACGGTTTCCTTCCAGCTTTCCGTCAAAAATGGCCAGATTTCCGAGCCAAGCGTGCCGCTGAGGCGGGTCATTGCGAGATAGGGCCACTGATCCCGCTCGCCCTCCAGGACGATCTCGGGCGTGGGAATATCGAGCCGCCCGCGCAATTGCTTCAGCGTTGCACGTTCCGAGACGAACTGGCTCCTGAGGGCCGGCGGAAAGATCTTCAAGACCAGATCCGGGCCGAGACCCAGGACGAGATTGGTGCCCGTGGCAAAGATATGAGGATTGCCCGCAGGCAAGCCATGGCTGCGCGCGATGTCGAGCGCTGCCGGCAACCAGCGTGCCGTGTCCGTACGCCAGGCCGCGAAGGCCTGGCCGGTCTCCAGCAACGGAAGGCCCGTCATCTCAGCCGGTCGGCGCTGCGTCGCTGGGTTCGGGCTTGCGCCGAAATCCCGTCGCCAGCACATAGAGCTCCGAGGAATCCGGACGACTTGCCGCTGGCTTGACGTTGCGCACCAATGTGAAATCGCGCTTGAGCTGCTTGAGCAATTCGGCGCTGTCGCCGCCCTGGAAGAGCTTTGCCAGGAAGAAGCCGCCCGGCGCCAGGATACCGTTGGCGAATTCGAGCGCAGCCTCGGCCAGCGCGATGATCTTGAGATGGTCGGTCTTCTTGTGGCCGGTGGTGTTGGCCGCCATGTCGGACATCACGCCGTCGGCACGCCCGCCAAGGCGTTCGGTCAGGAGGGCGGGGGCCTCCTCTGCCATGAAGTCCATCTCGATCAGATCGACGCCGGGGATCGGATCGACATGAAGCAGATCGATGCCGACGATGCGGCCCTTGCCCTGTTCGAGGCCGATACGCTTGGCTGCGATCTGGCACCAGCCGCCGGGCGCGCAACCGAGGTCGATCAGCTTCTGTCCCGTCTTGAGGAACTTGTAGCGGTCGTCCATCTCCTCGATCTTGAAGGCGGCGCGCGAGCGATGGCCGAGTTCGCGGGCCCGCTTGACATAGGGGTCGTTGAGCTGACGCTCGAGCCAGAGCTGCGAGGAATGCTTGAGCTTCCCTGCCTTCTTGACCTTGACCCGCAGGTCGCGGGCTCCGGCGACATTCGATTTGCCGCCCAGTTTGCCGACACTCATGGCTGTTCGCCCATATCCTTTTGCCGGCGCTCAGCCAGCTTTCATCGTCGTGCCGGCCTCATGCCTGCCTGCGCCGCCACCAGGCGCGATCCTCGTGCATCATCCTGAGCAGGATGCCCTCGCGCAGGCCGCGATCGGCGATGCGGACACGGTCGCTCGGGAAGGCCCGGCGGATCGCCTCGAAGATGGCGCAGCCCGCGAGCACCAGATCGGCGCGTTCACGGCCGATGCAGGCATTCGCCGCCCGAGCGGCATAGTCCATCTCGACCAATTGGTCGATGACCGTCAGGATATCTTCCTGCCGCATCCATAAACCATCGACGACGCGGCGATCATAACGCGGCAGGCCGAGATGGATGCCGGCGACGGTGGTCACGGTGCCCGAGGTGCCGAGCAGATGGAAGCTCTTGGCGCAGCGCACTGCCGAGGCCTTCTTCGCGAAGGGCTCCAGCGCCTGCGTGCAATCCTCGACCATACGCTCGAAGAGGGCGCGATCGACATCGACACCGCCATAGCGCTCGGCGACTGTGACGACGCCGATCGGCAGCGACGCCCATTCGCGGATACGCGCGGCTGGATCACGCGCCTCGTTGCGCCCTCCCATCCAGACGATCTCGGTGGAGCCGCCGCCGATGTCGAAGACGATGACGCCTTCGGCGGCCGGGTCGGCGAGCGCGGCGCAGCCCGAGACTGCGAGCGAGGCCTCGGTACGCTGGTCGACGATCTCGAGTTCGAGCTCGGCTTCGTCAGCGACGCGGCGGACGAATTCGAGCCCGTTAGTCGCGGCGCGGCAAGCTTCCGTCGTCACCAACCGGGCGCGGGTGACGCCGCGATTCGTCATCTTGGTCTGGCAGACCTTCAACGCCTCGACGGCGCGATCCATCGCCGCCTCGCCAAGCTTGCCGCTCGCGGCCAGGCCCTCGCCGAGCCGGACGATGCGCGAAAAGGCGTCGACGACGCGAAAGCCGTGCTGCGCGGGCCTGGCGATCAGCAGGCGGCAGTTATTGGTGCCGAGGTCGAGCGCGGCATAGGTGGCGGCGGGCGGACGCTGAGCATAGGCGTGCACGGGCAAAGGAGCGACCGCGTCATGGGGCATTGCGCCGATCATGAGCGAATCGACGCTATGGGCCTGCACCGGCGCCATGGTTGCGACGCCTTGCTCCTGCCGGTCCTCCACCGCCACCGCTTCTAATCCCCTGGCCGCCTGCAGGCGCTTTCACGCTGCGACGGGAGCCGGACAATACGCCCGGCCGCTTGCTTCGGAAGCGAGCGTAACAACAGCACGATGGCAGTGCCAAGCGGAACCTTTCGCCGCAGCCGATGGCGGTCATCAAGCTCTTGCCACATGCTCTTGCCGCGCACTCCCGGTTTCGGCCAGTCTGCGGGCAGGTCGCGGTAAGTCGATCATCGGTTAGGCAGGGACGAAAGCCTCATGGGCGCAGCACGCCATATCCTCGCGATCGACCAGGGAACGACCTCCTCCCGCGCGATTCTGTTCGATGAGGGGCTGCGCGCCGTCGCCAGCGCCCAGAAGGAATTCACGCAGCATTTCCCCGCCTCGGGTTGGGTCGAGCACGAGCCTGAAGATCTGTGGGAGAGTGTGCTGGCGACCTGCCGCGCGGCGATTGCGAAGGCCGGCCTCGGTGCGGGCGACGTCGCGGCGATCGGAATCACCAATCAGCGCGAGACCACGCTGATCTGGGACCGCAGCACGGGCCGTGCGATCCATCGCGCCATCGTCTGGCAGGACCGGCGCACGGCGGAGGCTTGTACGAAGCTGGTCGAGGCAGGGCATGAGGGGCTCGTTGCCGAGCGGACGGGCTTGCGGATCGACCCCTATTTCTCCGCGACCAAGATCGCCTGGCTTCTCGACAATGTGCCAGGCGCCCGCCGCCGGGCGGAGGCCGGGGAACTCGCCTTCGGGACGGTCGATTCATTCCTGCTCTGGCGGCTGACCGGCGGGGCTGTGCATGCGACCGACGCGACCAATGCGGCGCGCACCATGCTGTTCGACATCAAGCGCGGCGTCTGGGATGCGGAGTTGCTGGCACTGTTCGGGGTCCCAGTCGCGCTCCTGCCCGAGGTCAAGGATTGCGCCACGCTGTTTGGCGAGAGTGCGCCGGAGCATTTCGGCAAGCCGATCCCGGTGCGTGGCATCGCCGGGGACCAGCAGGCGGCGACGATCGGGCAGGCCTGCTTCTCGCCCGGCATGGTGAAGTCGACCTATGGCACGGGCTGCTTCGCCTTGCTCAATACGGGGGCTGCGCCGGTCGCCTCGAAGCATCGGCTGCTCAGCACCATCGCCTACCAGTTCGGCGGCGAACGAACCTATGCGCTGGAGGGCTCGATCTTCATTGCGGGCGCAGCGGTGCAATGGCTGCGTGACGGGCTCGGCATCATCGAAAAGGCGAGCGAGACCGGCCCTCTGGCGCAAGCGGCCGATCCGGCGCAGGAGGTTTATCTGGTGCCGGCCTTCGTCGGCCTTGGCGCGCCGCATTGGGATGCGCAGGCGCGCGGCGCGATGTTCGGACTGACGCGTAACAGTGGTCCGCGCGAATTCGCCCGGGCTGCGCTCGAAAGCGTCTGCTACCAGACGCTCGACCTGATCGAGGCGATGCGGGCCGACTGGCCGGCGGCGGGGCAGGGCCAGTCGGTGCTGCGGGTCGATGGCGGCATGGTGGCCTCGGACTGGACGATGCAGAGGCTGGCCGACATTCTCGACCTCGCCGTCGACCGCCCCTCGGTGCTGGAGACCACCGCGCTGGGCGCGGCCTACCTCGCCGGGCTGGATGCGGGGCTGCTGCCGGAGCCTGATCGTTTCGCCGATCTCTGGCGGCTCGACCGGCGCTTCTCGCCGACGATGGCCGGGAGCGAGCGGGAGCGCAAGGTCGCAGGCTGGCGCGACAGCGTGCGCCGGACCTTGAGCGGGGCGTGAGCACCACTCTCAGCCTTGAGCCAATGCCTCGAGCTTTTTGAGGTCGGTGATGGTCATGGTCTTGCCGTCGACCGCGATGCCGTGCTCGCGCAGGACATTGAACAGCCGCGACAGATTGGCCGGCGACATGCCGAGTTCATAGGCCAAAGCACGTTTCGAGAAGACGATCTCGACGGTCGCGGAGCGACCGCTCGGGTCCATCTTGGCCAGAATCCATTGCGAAAGCCGCTGTTCCGCCGTCCGCAGCTTCTGATCGAGAAGCCGGTGCGTCATCGCCAGATAGGTCCCTGAGACATGAAGCAGCGCGGCGTTGCAGACGGCCTGGTCGTCGCGCACCGCCTTCAGGAAGGCCCCCGTTTCGATGGCGATGGCTTCGCAAGCCTCGCGCGTGACGATCGACAACGCGGCGGGTTGATTTCGCATGGTCGCGGCCACCTCGAACACCATCGGTGCCGTTGTCGTGGCGAGGATGGTTTCGGCATCGTTCAACCGGGCCCAGGCTTCGGTGGAGCCGGAGCGCAGGCAGTAGATGTAGCGCGGAACCTGGCCGACCCTGTTGATCTCGATGCCGGCCGAGAAGGACTGGAAGATGCAACTCGGCGCGAGTTCGCGCAGCGTGCTTTCCTGTGCGCCGGAGAACATCGCGAATGTCCTCAGCGCCGATATGGCGATGTCAGGCATCATCATGCTCGTGACGTTTTGCTGTGCTGGTCCAGACCGCAGGCTGCGACGGGCCGCAATGGTGCTGCCGCAGCCAGCGCGGTCGATTTGTCGGATCAGTAGTCGGAAATTGGTTATATGGAGAAGACATCTTCACTTTTCGAAGATTTCGAGCCTGTTCGGGAAGCCCGCGATTCATTTATGCAGGTATAATATCAATCCTGCGTTGCGCTACCTCACCGTGGTTGCAGCGTCGCGTTTAGTCATGCGTTGCAGCATTGGGCGCAGGCCTATTTTGCAGGGATGACGGCACTCTCCTTTCGGAGCGCTCCATGGCTTGCCTGTCCGCCCCATCGTGCCGAGGAGGAAACTTGGCAAGGGCCGTGGTTGATGGCCTCGCAACGGTGCGCGACCGCCCCCTGCATCGAGCGGGTGCAGGGCTGCGTTGCGCGCAGGCCCGTGCAGTATCCGGTTCGGGATTCCGGCCTTGTCTAGAATCGATATAAACTACTGTTGTTGCAGAAGAAATTTCGATTTGCTATGGCACGTCGCAGTGTCGACGAGTTGCCGTGACCACGCGGAATTGAGCGTGGTTCGGCGATGTCCGAGCCTTCACAGCCTGCCCGTTTTTGGGGTGAGCCAGACGTTTCTTGGATATGCGCCCCGCTCGGCCGTGTCGGATTTAAGCCGCAACGGGACCGCAAGGGCCCGGGGCGCTGACGATTGGGACCAGACTCCGCGATGGATCGTAGGAAGCGTGTCATCCGCCTGGAAACGAGCCGGCAGGGCAAGCCCGGCCGTTGCCAGCAGGTACGTTGCGATCTCGATCGCGGCGCAGCGTCGATGCGGCGGCCATGAGCATGGGGCGCGATGTGAGTGCTTCGCGCTTCTGGCCGGGCGCCCTGCGTTGGAGCGTGGCGGCGCTCGTCGTCGCCGGCGCCCATGTCGGGGCCGGTTGGATGATCCTGAACTGGCAGCAGGCCGAGGCCGCGGTGGGTGAGCCGCCGGCGGCCGTGATGATCGAACTCGCGCCGATCGCGGTTGCCCCCGAGGCGCCGCCGCAGGAGGTCGCTCCCGGTCCCGAAATGGTCGAGGCCCAGCCAGAACCTGCGCCTGAACAGGTCGTCGAGAAGCCGCCCGAGGAGACGCCGCCCGAGCCTCAGCCGATGGTGAAGCCGGTCGAGCCACAGCCGGAGGTTCCGCTGCCGGTGGCGCACCCCGAGCCCGAGATCAAGCTGCCCGACATGCCGCAGATCGCCGATGCGCCGGTGGTGCTGCCGCCGCCTCCGCCGCCGCCGCGCCCGGTGGTGCAGCGCAAGCCGCCTCCGCTGAAGCCGCGCGTGGCCGAGAGGCGCAAGCCGATCGAGCCCGACCGCCCGCAGATGCGCCAGACATCCGCGCCGCCGAGCGCGCAGGCCCAGACGGCGCTCAGCATGGCCGCGCCCTCGGTCGGGGCTGCCTCCGCGCCGTCAGTGTCGCCGGCGAGCTGGCGCGGCACGCTGATCGCCCATCTCAATCGCTACAAGCGCTTCCCCGGCGGGGCGAGCCCCGGCACGGTGCAGGTCGCCTTCAGCATCGATCGCGGCGGTCGCGTGCTCTCGGCGCGCCTGGCGGGTTCCTCGGGCGATGCGATCCTCGATGAGGAGGCCGTGGCGATGGTCCGGCGGGCGAGCCCGGTGCCGGCCCCGCCGCAAGGCGTCGGTGGCGGGACGATCGCGCTGGCCGTGCCGGTCAGGTTCTCGCGCTGAGCTTGTTGAGGGTCAGGGCGGGGAGGGGCTGTCGGCCTGGTCGAGCCGAGGGGCTGGCGCCCGCCTGCTGGCGGTCGCGACGGCAAAGCCCGCCAGGATCAGCGCGATCCCGATGAGATGGAACGAGCGGACGGGCTCGCCCAGCAGCAGGAAGGCGAGCGTCGCCGTGAACAGCGCGACGAGGTGGAAGGACGCGCCGGTGACGGTCGCTCCCAGCAGGGCGACGCAACGGTTCCAGAGCACGAAGGCCAGGAGTGAGGCGAAGACGCCGATATAGAGCACGGCGGCGATCGAGCCGGCATCGAGCGGAATTGTCGCGCCGCGGGCAAGTTCGGTCACCCAGAACGGCATCAGCACGAGCAGGCCCGTCACCATCGTCGCGGCGAGGAAGACGAGCGGGTCCAGTGCTGCGGGCTTGCGCCGGATCAGGACCGAGTAGAGCGCGTAGTTCGCGACCGCGATCAGGACGAGGATCTCGCCGCCGCCGAGCGAGAGATGCCCGAGGCTGCCGAGATCGCCGCGCGACACGATCCAGGTGACGCCCAGGAAGGAGAGCGCGATACCGAACAGGGTTTTGGGCCGCACGGGCTCGACGCCGAGCGCGAAGGCGGCAAGCGGCACCATCAGCGGCAAGGTCGAGTTCAGGAAGGCAACGCTGGCTGCCGGCACGGTCTGGAGGGCGAGGTAGCCAAGTGCGTTGTAGCCGGCGACGCCGAAGGCTCCACAGGCGAGGATCAGGAGAGCGTGCTGACGCAGGAGCTGCCGCTGCTCATAGGCACGTCGCGCCACAAAGGGGGCGAGCACGACGAACGCCACGATCCAGCGCCCGACGGCGAGCGAGACCGGCGGGAAGGTCGGCCCGAGAGCGCGGCCGAGCACGAGGTTGCCGGCCCAGAACAAAGGCGGCAGCCAGAGCAGAAGCGCGGGGCGCGCCCAGAGGCGAGCGGCGAGCCCCGGGACGGGATGTGTCATGCCGCACCATCGAGGCCGATGCGCAGGCGGCGGTTGTGGCGACCCTTGTTGTCGATCTTGAGGATGCGGATCGGGCGTGACGCCCCGGTCGCGGCGAGATGCGTCCCGCCGCAGGCCTGGCGGTCGAGCCCCACGATTTCGACGATGCGGATCGTGCCGTCAGGGGCCGGCGGTGGCGCAACCGAGCGCGAGCGGATCAGGCCCGGTTCGTCGAAGGCTGCGCTCTCAGTGATGTAGCCGTCGCGGACGGGCAGGTTTTGCCTGATGACGTCGTTGATCGCCGGCTCCAGTGCGCGCAGGCGGTCATTATCGGCCTCCGGCAGGTCGAAATCGATCCGGGCGCTGCCGTCCTCGTTCATCTGGACGCCGGTGACGAGCGCGCCGTTGAACGACTGGTAGACCAGCGCGTTGACGATATGGAGGCTGGTATGGAGCTCGCGCATGAGTTGCCGGAAGACCGGATCCACGACGGCCTCGATCGGGCCCGGGGGCAGTTCGACAGGCTCCTCCAGGAGATGCCAGAGCTTGCCTCCCTGCACTTCGAAGCCGACGATGCGGCTTTCGCCGCCAGCCCAGTGCAGGACGCCGCGATCGGGCAGTTGCCCGCCGCCACCCGGGTAGAACGGGCTCTCATCGAGGAGCAAACGCCCGGGCGCTGTTTCCGTTACCGCGGCGGCGAGGGTGAGCGTGTCCGGGTTGTCGAGGCAGTAATGGCGGGCCATGCCGGATGTCCTGAGGCTTGAGCCGGCGGCTGCCGCTCCATAACGGCAGCCGCCGGCCCGGTGTTCAGGGCAGATTGGCAGAATCGCGGCGGGCGCTATTGGCTGGAATTGCGCGGCGGCGTTCAGCCCCGCGCCGCGCGTAGCCACTGCAGCGGCGTGATGCCGAAGCAGCGCTTGAAGTGCTTGTTGAGCGCGCTCTGGTCGCAGAATCCGGCGGCGAGGGCGGCTTCGACGATCGGCGTGCCGGCCTTGAGCTCGCGGAAAGCGGCCTTGAGCCGGACCTGCGTCAGATAGGCGTGAGGCGTCAGGCCCGTCGCCCGCTTGAACAGTCCGATGAGCTGGAACGGAGTCAGGCCGACGACCGTGCCCATTTCGTCGAGCGTGAGCTCTTCAGTGTAGCGCTCGTTCATCAGCGCCTGGACCAGGCCCGCGAGCTCCCGGTCGCGCGGCGCGGCGGGAATGGGCTCGCCGCCGCTGCCATGGCGGCGGAACAGCACGCCGAAGCTGCTCACGAGCAGTTCATGCTCCTCCAGCGCATCGCGGCCGTCGTCGAGCGCCTGGTGCAGCGCCAGGAAGGAGGCGACGAGGACTTCATCTTTGAAGGCATTGGCTGTGAAATAGGGCGTTGCCCCAATGCCGAGCGAACGGCCCACCGCCTCAATGGCGGGCTTGCTCAGATAGAGCCCGCGATAGCGCCAGCGCTTGCTCCAGCCCATGCGTCCCGAATGGGGCTCGGCCGGGTTGAACACCAGAAGCGTGGCAGCGCTTGCCTCCTCGGTCGAACCCCGGCTCTTGAATTCCGAGCCGCCGGCCTCGGTGACCGCGACGACGAAGGCGTCATGGCTATGCGGCGCGTATTCGTGGCTGGTGAAATCGGCCGCAAGGCAGCTCAGGCCGGGAACATGGGGATCCCGCCAGTAGCGCGAACTGTTACGCGTATCGATGCGAGCCAAACCGCCAATCTCCCAGATCACAGCATAACCAAAGCCGGCCGCCGCCGCGACCTTTCGTTCCGTAGCCTATTGCAGCCGGGACCGCGCGATGATCGCCGCAGCATCGCCCCCGCGCGGCAGGCTGCCGAAAGCCCGGTTCGACAAACCCTCCAGCCGCGAGGCGATATAGGCGTCGGCGACGGCGGGGATCGAGTGGCGCAGCAACAGCGAGGCTTCCATGACGGTTGCGATCATCGCGGTGACATGGCGGGCGCGGTGCTCCAGTTCGAGCGGGTCGGAGAGTTCCACTTCCAGGGCGTCGATCGCGGTGTCGAGACGATGGTCGACGCCCCGCGCCAAGGCGAGCTCGTCGAGCAACGCCGCAACCGAATCGGGCTCGCGCTGCAGGGCGCGCAGGACATCGAGGCAGATGACATTGCCCGTACCCTCCCAGATCCCGTTCAGCGGCGCCTCGCGATAGAGCCGCGCCATCGGCTGCTCCTCGATGAAGCCGTTGCCGCCATGGCATTCGAGGGCTTCGGCGATGAAGGCCGGCACACGCTTGCAGTTCCAGAATTTCGCGACCGGTGTGAGGATCCGCTCCAGGAGGCGGGCCTGTTCGGAGCCGGCCGCGCTCTCGTCCACGGCGCGGGCGAGGCGGAAGGCGATCACGGTTGCAGCTTCCGATTCGAGGCAGAGATCAGCCAGCACATTGCGCATCAAGGGCTGGTCGGCGAGCACGCGCTGAAAGACCCGGCGGCCATGCGCATGGTGCAGCGTCAGGTTCAAGGCCCAGCGCATCAGCCCGGCCGAGCCGATGGCGAAGTCGAGCCGGGTCAGATGGGCCATTTCGATCGCGGCCCGGACGCCACGCCCTTCCTCGCTCAGCAGGATGGCATAGGTGTCGTCGTATTCGATCTCGCTCGAAGCGTTGGAGCGGTTGCCGCATTTGTCCTTGAGCCGCTGGATGAAGAAGCGGTTGCGCGTCCCGTCGGGCAATGAGCGCGGCACGAAGAAGCAGGATGGCCCCTTCTCGGTTTGGGCAAGCGTCAGGAAGGCGTCGCTCATCGGTGCCGAACAGAACCATTTATGGCCCGTCAGCCGGTATTCGCCGCCGGTTCCGCCGCCATCGACCGGTATGGCGCGTGTCGTGTTGGCCCGTAGATCCGAGCCGCCCTGCTTCTCGGTCAGGGCCATTCCGATGGTGACAGCGGTCTTGTCCGTCGCGGCAATGGCGCGCGGATCATAGGCTTCCGCGAGAGCCTTGCCTTCCCACAGCGTGCGAATGGCGGGCACGAGGCGCAGGCTTGGTATCGCCGAATAGGCCATTCCGGTGGGGCAGCCGACGCCATTCTCGATTTCGTTCCAGAGATAGCTGAGCGCGGCTCTGGCGGCATGGGCGCCGGGCCGGTTCGCGGTCCAGGCGAGGGAATGCACGCCCGACCCGAAGGCGAGCTCCATCAAGGCGTGGTAGCTCGGGTGAAACTCGACGGCATCGATCCGGTGCCCGAAGCGGTCATGGCTCTTCAGCGCGGGGCCGTGCTTGTTCGCGAGATGGGCATGTTCCTGGATCTCCGGGTCGCCGGCGGCGGCGCCGAGCCTCGAGGCGCGGTCTGCGACCCATCCCGCTCCTTCGCGTTCGATCGCCTCGCGCAGGATCTGGTCCATATCGAAGAGGTTGACGCCGGTCAGGGCGCCGGACTGGTTCGTGACCTCATGTGTCGTCGCCGGATAAATCCGCGCATCGATCATCGACGGCATGCCCAATCCTCACCTTCATTATGGATCGGGGGAGTATAGGCCCGTGCGAGCACGGTTATTGGCTAAATTTGCAAAAAGGCCGCTCTGGCCGGAGCTGCGCGGCCTTCGGGCAGGGGCTTCCCGGAAGATCGCAAAGATTTGTTTTCTCCGAAAAGGTGACGAATTCGAATAAAATCTGAATTAATTCAGTTCTATCATCGTCGCATTGACCGGCGAAATATGAACAATCGCTGGCGATCCATGATGTGGATCGGCAGCCGATCAAGCTGTCAGACTATATGATAACGGCCCGCCGGTGTTGTATTCGGTTTCGTGTTCTGTAACCTAATCTAGCGATGGCGATGGCTTCCCGCTTTGCATCCAACCTCGGCCTCAATTAGTATTGCCTTCAGGGGTAGGACGCCAGCAGGCGGGGCTGGCACGATTAGGGGTCTGTATTGATGTTGAGAGGAACTGAACCTCTCCAGATTTGGGAAATCATATCCTCCCCCGCCGGGAATGCTGCGTTGCAATACGCAGCGGAAGGGGGCGCTCCTTCACTTGAGCCTTTGATCGGATTGATTGAAGAGTGGTGGGGTCAATGGCTGGACGATGATCGTGAAGATCACTTGCGGCGGCTGCATGAGATGGTGGCGCGCCTCATGGCTGCCAATGGCTGGGAAGAGGCCGGTTTCAGGCCGGTGCGCAGCGGGCGCTTCATCACCGAGGCGATGACGTTCCGCCGGGCGGGGTTCGGTCGGCTGCAGTAGCTCGATTGAGAGGGCCTGGGAGCCTGTCAGGCCAGGAGCAGGTCGTCCTGCGCGACGAGGCGCCCGATCAGGCCGCGCTGCCGGTCGAGGCAGGTCTGGAGATCGTATTTCGCCACGACCGAGTTGCGGGCCGCCTGGCGCAGCCCCGCGAAGGAGGCCTGCTTCTCCAGCGCCTCATCGATGGTTCCGGCCAGCGCCGCTTCATCGAAGAACGGCACCAGCAGGCCGTTGACCCGATCCGTGATCACCTCCTGGACCGGCGGCGTGCGCGAGCCGACAACGAGGCTGCCACAAGCCATCGCCTCAAGGACCGACCAGGACAGCACGAAGGGCGTGCTCAGATAGACATGGGCGGCCGAGACCTGGAACAGCCGGATCAGCGCCTCATAGGCGAGCCAGGGGATATGGACGATCTGTGCGCCCAGCCCCGTCTCATTCAGCATGGCTTCGCGCCAAGGCCGCCCATCCGGGCGCGGCCGGCCGTAGCCGGGTCCGTCACCGCCCACCGCAACGAAGATCGTGTCAGGTCGTTTGCGCGCGACGAGAGCTGCTGCTCGCATGAACTGTGGATAACCGCGGTAGGGGTCGAGATCGCGCGCCGCGAACGTTACGACCGGATCGCCGCGCCGCAGCCTGCGGCCGTCGGGCAAGGTGAAGCTGGCATCCGGATTGGGATGGCACGCCGTCATGTCGATGCCGTCATGGCAGATGGCGATGCGCGAACGCAGGCTGCGGGGATATTGCAGCTGTTGCCAGCGCGTCGGCGCATAGGCGGCGTCGAGCGTCTCCAGCGTGATGAGCTGGGCCGCGTTGCGCATGCGGATGCGCCGGCGCTCCGCATCGGAGACCGGCGAAGACGGATCGAAATCGAGATCCGAGCCGGCTCCGTTGTAGTAATATTCGCAATAGCCGATCAGCGGCACGCCCGGCATCGCATCCTTCGCGAAGAGCAGGCCGCCCCAGCCGATATGGCCGATGACGGCGTCAGGCGGATCGTGGCGCCGCAGCCGTGCGAGTTCGGCTGCCACGGCCTCTCCGGTCCGGACATGGTAGTCGGTCGCCGCTAGGGTGGCATGGGCCGTCGACGGCTCGCCGACGGAATAGATCACCTGCCTGAGGCCCGGCCGCTCCTGCTCGGCCCGTTCGGTGATGAGCGTGACCTCGGCGCCTTCGGCGACGAGGCGCGCGATCAGGTGAGCAAATTGACCTGATCCTGAACGATGAACGAATAAGATGTGCATGAGGCGAGCAGGACCCCTCCATAGCGCAACGCATCGCTCCACCATTGTTCCAGGCGGCGCAGCGTGTCGTGGGTGGTCTGAAGATCGGTTTCGATGTCGATCTCCGGATTCTGGCCGAACTGGCTGGTCTCGTCGAGCAGGCGCAGCCGCTCGCAGAGAAGCTGCCCCTTGGGCGAGAGCGAGATTCGGGCAAGGCGTCGGTCGCGCGGCGAGGCGCCGCGATCGAGATACCCGCTCTCGACCAGCTGCTTGAGATTGTAGGACGCGTTCGACCCGACATAGTGGCCCCGGTCGAGCAGATCGCGCACCGCGATCTCGCCCGCGCCGATCGTCAGCAGCACCATCACCTGTGACGGTGAGATGTCGTCGACCCCGAGCTTGGTCAATTCGAGCCGCAAATAGTCGAGGAAGCGCCGGCTGACCCGCTCTATCATGCGAGCGAGGTCGAGCTGGGAGACGAAGCCGCGCATCGGATTAGTGTCTGCGTCGCTTCGTCTGGTCGGACTCCTGTGATCGCCGTTGAAGGCCGTGCCTAGGAATTGATCGCCGCTGTGCGGTTTGGAATGCATTCCCTACTCCGCCTGATTTCAAAATGTGCAATCCGTCCCCCGAAGAATCCCGTACCCCCACCGAATAGCCTACACGCAAAGCACATGCCACCCAAGATGTCGCAGGCGTAAGATTTTAGCAACCTGTGGATAGATCTGAACTGTTTCGAAATTCAAAATATCGCATCTTTTTGACTTAATTGTCCGCTTTGTTCAATTGTTATGACAACCTATTCTGTCATACTCTCGACACGAGTTGAAGGGCATGCTGTTAATTGCGCATGCAAACTGTCGCTTCGGTCCCAGGGCTAACGTCCGGCCGTCGCAGATTTTCATCCGGAGACGTGAATGAAGGCTGCAACCCAGGCGCCCGACGCCTTGATTCGAGATTTGCAGCGCTCCTTTGCGGGGGGCTTGGCCTATGCCGGCTTCCTGAGCTTCTGCGTCAATATCCTGCTGCTGACCGTTCCGCTGTTCATGATCCAGGTGCAGGAACGCGTCGTGGTCAGCCGCAGCCTGGACACGCTGACCATGCTCCTGGTGATCGCGGTGGGGGCGCTCGCACTCTATGGCACGATCGAGTTCATCCGCTCCCTGACGTTCCAGGCGATGGCGAGCATCTTCGCGCGCCGGCTCAACCTGCCGGCGCTGCAGGCCGCGGTCTCGGCCTCGCTCGAGCAGGGCTCCGGCCAGTCCACGCAAGCGATCCGCGATCTCAACGACATCCGCTATTTTATTGCGAGCTCGGCGATCGCGACGCCGCTGGAGGCGGCCTGGTCGCCGATCTTCCTGGCGGTGCTGTTCATCTTCCACCCGATCTACGGGCTCGTCGGCGCCGTATCGCTCCTGATCCTGCTCATTCTCGGTGTGCTCTCCGACCTGCTGACGCGGCGCATCCTGAAGGAGGCCAATGAGGCGGGCGTTGCCAGCATCAACGAGGTCGGCGCCAGCCTGCGGCACGCCGAGACGATCGAGGCGATGGGCATGCTGCCGGCGCTGGCCAAGCGCTGGCGCGGCCAGCAACTGGCCATGATCGAGCATCTCGACCTCGGCACAAGGCGCGGCAAGTTCATCGCCGCGCTGACGCGCTCCTCGCGCATGACGATGCAGCTGGCGATCTACGCCACGGGAGCCGTGCTGATCATCCGCAACGAGGTCTCGGCAGGCACGCTGATGGCGGCGAGCATCCTGCTCGGCCGGCTGCTCGCGCCCTTCGATTCGATGATCGGGGACTGGCGGCAATGGGTGCTGGCGGCCTCCGCCTGGAAGCGGGTGCGCGATCTGGTGCAGTCGCGCGTCTCGCAACGTCAGACCGTGCCGACGCCGCGGACGCAGGGCGATCTCGTCATCGACCGCGTCGTGTTCGCGCCGCAGGGCTCCGAGCAGACCGTGATTAAGAGCGTCTCCTTCACGCTCGAGCCGGGTGAGGTCCTGGGCATCGTCGGGCCGTCGGGCGCCGGCAAGTCGACCCTGGCGCGATTGCTCGTCGGCGTGCTCAAGCCGAATGTCGGCGGCGTCTATCTCGACGGCCACAATGTCTTTCTCTGGGAGCGCAGCTCCTTCGGCGACATGGTCGGCTATCTCCCGCAATCGGTCTCGCTGCTCAACGGCACCATCGCCGAGAACATAGCGCGCATGCGCAATCCCGATCCGCACGCCATCCTGGAGGCGGCGCGCATCGCCGGCGTGCACGAGCTGATCGGTCGCATGCCGCTCGGCTACGACACCAATGTCAATGACGGCGACTTCAAGCTTTCGGGCGGCCAGCGCCAGCGCATCGGGCTGGCGCGTGCGCTCTACGGCTCGCCGCGCCTGATCGTGCTCGACGAGCCCAACGCCAATCTCGACGCCGAGGGCGAGCAGAGCCTGATCCGCGCGGTCAATGCAGCGCGCGAGAGCGGCGCGATCGTGGTGCTGATCGCGCACCGGCCCTCGATCATGCAGGTGGTCGACAAGATCCTGGTGTTGCGCGAGGGCCGCATCAACCAGTTCGGTCCGCGTTCCGCGATCGCCGGCATGATCACGCCCGGCGGCCTGGTCGAGATGGAGCCGGCCAAGCAAGCCGAGCAGCCCAAGCCAGTGCGCGAGGTGACGGCATGAGCGGGCTTCCGATGCTGAAAGAGCCTGGCCGGTCGCTCGTCCCGTTTTCGCAGGCGGAGGAGCCGGACGATGAGCGCGTGCCGACGCTGCGCAGCCTCATCCTGGCCGGGGTGACGGCAATTGCTGTCGGCTTCGGCGGTTTCGGCGCATGGGCGCTGACCGCCCATCTCGACAACGCAGCGGTCGCGGCCGGCACCGTCATCGTCGACAGCAAGCGCAAGACGGTGAGCCATCTCGAGGGCGGCGTCCTCAAGATGCTGCTCAAGGGCGAAGGCGATCGCGTCACCCAGGGCGAGCCGCTGCTGCGTCTGGAGGATGCCCGCGCCAAGGCCGAGCTGCAGCAGCTCCAGGGCAAGCGGGTCGGTTTCGAAGCCAAGCTCGCCCGGCTCAAGGCGGAGCAGACCAGTGCCGCCGAAATCGATTTTCCCGACGATATCGACAGGGCACAGACGCCGATCGCGCGCGAGGTCATGGTGGCCGAGCGCACGCTGTTTCGTGCTCGCGCGCAGGTCTATGACGGAAAGATTCGCATCCAGCAGCGCGTCATCGAGCAGTATCAGGCCGAATCCGAGGCGCTCCAGGCTCAGATCGACGCGACACGCTATCAACGCACGCTGATCGACGAAGAGACGCGCGTCGTCGGTGAGCTCTACGAGAAGCGCTACGCCAAGCGCACCCAGCTCGTCGATCTCCAGACCAAGCAGAGCGAGTTGACCGGGCGTGCCGGCGAGATGGCGGCGCGCAAGGCCAAGGCTGAGCAGGCGGTCGCTGGTGCCAATCTCGAGATTCTCTCGATTGGGCTCGATCGCCAGAGCGAGATCGCCAAGGATCTGCAGGATACTCAATTATCGCTGTCGGAAGTGGTCGAGCGGATCATCCAGGCCGAGGATATCCTGCGGCGTCTCGTCGTCCTCTCGCCGCAAGAGGGCATCGTCGCCAATATCCGGATGCGCACCGCCGGCAGCGCCATCGCCGCGGGCGAGGCGATTCTCGACATCGTGCCCGAGCATGAGCCGCTGATCGTCGAGGCCAAGGTCGATCCGCGCGACATCGATGTCGTGCGGATGGGGGCAGAAACCCGTATCCGGCTCACGGCCTTCAACGCCCGGCTGCTGCCGCCCTTGCAGGCGACAGTCAACTATGTCGCCGCCGATCAGCTCGTCGACGACAAGACCGGCGCGGCCTACTTCATCGTGCGAGCCGAGATCAAGCCGGCGAGCCTCGTCGAAAATAAAATATCGCTGCAGGCCGGCATGGCGGCCGAGGTGCTGATCGTCAACGGCTCGCGCCGCGCGGTGGACTATCTGCTTTCGCCTATCACGGACAGCTTCCATCGAGCCTTCCGCGAAGATTGATTTCATCTGTGAAATCAATAGGTTGAGTGGTATTCGTTGGATATTGCGTTAATTTTAGAAGATTGCTCCGGATTTATCGTTTCGAATTTCGAGATTATTTTGGAGCGTTTTCCAGATTAAACCGCGATACTTAAAGTATAAATCTTGCTGCATCGCAAAATGGTCACAATAAAAAGCTTGCTGCGCTGCACATATTGGCTACTCTTTGGCCTGTCGAGCGATGGCGTGCTTCTTTAGCGTCATCGGAACGGCACCGAAATCCAGGGGGCGCTGCGGCTCGGTTCCGTAGACCTGGCGGTGCTTTCAGATCGCCTAGGAGGTGACTATATGGCCACGATAGAGGGAAGTGCATTCGACGACTTTTTGATCGGTAGCCGATTCAGCGACGTCATTCATGGCGCCGCAGGGCATGACGTCATTCACGGTGGCGGCGGAGATGATTTTCTCTTCGGCGACAGCGGCAATGACGTGGTCTTCGGCGATACCGGCGATGACGCCGTCTTTGGCGGCAGCGGCGACGATGTCCTTTTCGGGGGACACGGCGACGACTTCCTGACCGGCGATGCGGGCAATGACGCCCTGTTCGGCGATGACGGTTCCGATTTCCTGACCGGTGGAGCCGGCAACGACGTCCTGGACGGTGGTGCCGGGGACGACATCCTGCAGGGCGGCGCCGGCAATGACATCCTGCTCGGCGGCGCCGGGGACGATATCCTGCAAGGTGGCGCCGGCAACGACCTGCTCCTCGGTGGTGCAGGTAACGACCTTCTGCAGGGCGGTGCGGGCAGTGACGTGCTCATTGCCGGTGCCGGCAACGACATCCTGCAAGGTGGGGCGGGTGATGACCTGCTGTTCGGCGGCGCGGGGGACGACATCCTTTCGGGTGGCGCTGGCCATGACGTCTTCGTCTTCGCCGGTGGCGGCGGCAACGATGTCGTGCTCGATTTCCAGGCCGGCTCGGACATGCTGCAGATCGCCTCGGACATCAACGGCACGGGCGTCCACTCCGCCGAGGATGTGGCGGCGCGCGCGACGACGGTTGGCGGCAACGCCATCATCGATCTCGGCCATGGCGATACGCTGACCCTGGTCGGCGTCACGGCCGAAGACATCCAGAGCGATCCGCATTCCTACTTCTCGGTCGCCTGATGAAACTGCGACGCCGGCCTCTCCGGCCGGCGTCGCTCCCTGCTCAGCCGGATGTCGCCTCATGCTTACACTTGCGCCCGCCCAAGCGGTGGACACTGGATCAACGCATCTCGACCTGTTCCGGCTCAGCGGATCGGTCTTCCTGTTGTCGTGGACGCTCGATGCGCCGTCTTTCGGCCGTCCCGCCGTCGCGCTGGTCGGTGGCGGCAGGCGCCTGGCCTCGGCTGCGGTCACGCTCGGCTTGAGTGACGGCCGCGAGCGCGTCGTCGTCGCTTTCCGCCATGGCGGGCATGACGGCATCGTCGCGACGCTCTCCGATCAAGGCACGGCCGGCGACATCACCGCGCGGTTCGATCCGGCTCTGGTCCATGGCATGACCGAGCCTGCAGAGATTCTGCGCGACTTGACGCCGAAGGCGAGGCTGGCCCTTGCAAGCGCGCTTGTCGGTCCCTGGCCGTCATTGTTCGGCCTGTCCGCGACGGCGAGCTATCTCTCGTTTCTGCGCCAATTCCTGCTCTGCCTTTCGCCCAAGCCCGCGCCGGCCTTGCCCGTGGCCTCCCTGGTCGAGGGCAAGGTCCTTGTCGAAACCTCGGTGCAAGGCGGGCTCAGCCCGATCAAATCCATCCACCGGCTCGACAGTGCGGGCCTCAGCCGCCTCGACGCCCGGCCGCGCCTGGGAGCAATCGACCGGGCGGGGCAGCGTGCCTTGCATTTCATCCTGGATGAGGCGCCGGCGCGCAGCGCCGGCCTGCTCCTTCTCCAGGGCGAGACCGGTTTCGTCATTCGTGCCTTGCCGACACGCCAGGCGGCCCCGTCGCTCGGCCGCTGGTGGGCCGGCAAGTCCAGCACGCGCGACGGATTGCGCAACTGGATCGTCGAACAGCTGTCGGGACTATCGGAGCAGGGCAGGCTGCTTGCGATCGAGATGCAGCGGCGCTCGCCGCTCGCGGTGCAGAATGTCCGCCGCAGCGACGATCTGCCTTCGGCGGAGCTCGATATCGCGCTGTGCAATGCGGGCGGCCTGCTGCTGGGCGGCTGGTTCCGCGATCCCGACGGCCTGCTTGATCAGATGCTGCTTCATCGCGGCGAGGGCGCTGCGACCCCGATCCTTGACCGCCTGGAGCGCTTTCCGGCGCTGTTGCCGGGAGGTCCCGGCAATGAGCCTCGTCCCGCGACGGGGTTTGCCGCTCTCGTTCCCGGCTATGCGGCCGGGGCGCCGGTTCTGCAACCGCGCTGCGAACTGAAGCTGAAATCCGGCACTTCTTTGTTCCTGCGTCCGGCCCTCCAGCCGGCCGATGCGGTTTCCGTTCGCGCCCGGGCGCTCGCCGCGATCCCGCCTCAGCACCTGACGGCCGAGATCATGGAGAGGACGCTGGCCCCGATGCTGGCCGCCTGCCAGGCGCAGCTGCGCGAGGATCGGCCGGAGCCGCGCATCAAGCGTTTCGGCAAGACGCCGGCGCGCCCAGCCGCCTCGGTCGTGATTCCGCTCTATCGCGCCTACGAGTTCCTGCGCGTCCAGATTCCGGCCTTCGCCGGCGATTCCTGGTTCGCTGACAAGGCCGAGCTGATCTATGTGCTCGACTCGCCCGAGCATGAAGCCGAGGTCGCGCATCTGCTGGGCGGGCTTCACCTGGCTTATGGGCTGCCGATGCAGCTCGTCGTCATGGGCCGCAATGGCGGCTTCTCGGCCGCCTGCAATGCGGGGGCGAACCTGGCGCGCGGCGAGGCGCTGGCGCTGGTCAATTCCGATGTGATCCCGGCCAGCGACGGCTGGCTGCCGGCACTCATCCGCAAGCTCGACCGGCGCAATCGCGTCGGCGCCGTGGGGCCCAAGCTGCTTTATGACGACGGCTCGCTGCAACATGCGGGGCTTTACTTCAAGCGCGACAGCAAAGGCTGCTGGCTCAACCATCATTACTTCAAGGGCATGCCGGGCCATTACGCTCCGGCGAATGTCGAGCGGCCGGTGCCGGGCGTCACCGGTGCCTGTATCGTCATGCCCCGGGCGCTGTTCACCGAGATCGGCGGCTTCGACGACGCCTATGTCATCGGCGATTACGAGGACAGCGATCTGTGCCTGAAGATCCGGCGCGCCGGCTTCAACATCGTCTATGCGCCCAGCGTGGCGCTCTACCATCTCGAGCGGCAGTCGATCTCGAAGAGTCTCGATTACACGCGCGGCGTCGCCTCGCAGCATAATTCCTGGCTCCAGACCCGACGCTGGGACGCGCAGATCGAATTGCTGATGGGCGAGATCGACGCCCCGGCCTCGGTGCGCAAGCCGTCCCTGCGCGAGCCCGACATCCTTCCCCGCGCCAATCTCAGGAGAGCGACAGCAGCATGATGGCGACACTGGCCTTGAGACCCATCGCGCCCGAACCGGCGCTTCCCAGCTGCCCGGTCGGGCCGGAGTTCGACTGGCTGCTGGCCTCGGTCCAGACCAACCGCTTCCTGCCGCATCCGCCGCCGGACAGCATTTTTGTCGGCGATGGCGATTATCGTGCGATCGGCGCGGAATTCCTCGGCCATTTCGTCCGTCTGGGCCGGTTGTCGCCGACGGAGCGCGTCTTCGACATCGGCTGCGGCATCGGCCGCATGGCAGTGCCGCTGACGCAGTATCTCGATCCTGAGCGCGGCAGCTATGACGGTGTCGACCCCGTCATGGACGGCATCCTGTGGTGCGCGCAGACGATCACGCCGGCCTATCCGCGCTTCCACTTCCAGCGGCTCGATATCGCCCATCCGCTCTACAATCCGCAAGGCTCGCTGCCGGGCACGGAGGTGCAGTTCGGCTTTGCCAATGGCAGCTTCGATTTCATCACGATGGTGTCGGTCGCCACCCATCTGCCGCCCGACGAGCTCGTGGTCTATGTCAACGAGGCCTCGCGCCTGCTGGCTCCCGGCGGCCGGCTCTTCCTGACCGCCTTCGCGATCGACGGCCAGAGCACGGGGCAGGAGCGCCTGAAGTTCAAGCGCTGGCAGGACGGGCCGGGCTGGTATGCAATCGAGGAGGCGCCGCTGGCGGCTGCCGGCATCGACGCGGGCTTCCTCCTCGAGACGACGCAGAATGCCGGCCTGGCCGTCTCCAGCCTGAGCCGCGGCCATTGGCGCGGGATCAGCGCGGCGCATTACCAGGACCTGCTGATCGCCATCAAGCCGGAGCGCGGCCCGGAGCGTAGCCTATGACGCGCCGCATCCTCGTCGTCGCGCATAATCACCCGGACCTGCATCCCGGCGGGACCGAGATCTTCGCCCATGATCTCGCCCAGAGCTATCGCGAGCAGGGCTGCGAGGTGCTGTTCCTGGGCGCCACCAACAGCATCCACCGGCAGCCCCATCCCGGCACCGCCCTCCAGGCGACCGGCGAGAACGGCGACGTGCTGCTCTGGAGCGGCCATTTCGACCGCTTCCATCTCAGCCAGATCGACCATTACGGCACGCTGCAGGACCTCGCGACGCTGCTGCAGGAGTTCAGGCCGGACGTCATCCACATCCATCACCTCGTCCTGATCGGCGCGGAGTTCCTGCCGCTGGCGCGCCGGCTGCTCCCGAACGCGGCGATCGTGATGACGCTGCACGACTATTATTCGATCTGCCACCATGACGGGCTGATGGTGCGGCCGACCGACAAGCAGCGCTGTTCCGGCGCCTCGCCGACGGCCTGCCATGGCTGCTTCCCCGAGATCGGCTCGGATCGCTTCCTGCTGCGCGAGCGCTTCCTGAAGACGCATCTGGCCGCGGTCGACCGCTTCGTCGCGCCGAGCCACTTCCTGCGCCAGCGCTATCTCGACTGGGGACTGCCCGGCGAGAAGATCGAGGTCATCGCCAATGCCCGGCCGGCGCAGGACGCCGTCGCGCATCGCCCGACCGAGGGGCGCAGGACGAGCTTCGGCTATTTCGGCAACATCAACCCCTGGAAGGGGGCCTTGCCCCTGCTGCAGGCGGCCAAGCTGATGAAGGCCGCTGGCGAGACCGGCTTCGAACTGCGCATCCATGGCGGCGCGCCGTTCCAGACCGAAGCCTTCACCACCGCTTTCGGCCAGGCCCTCACGGCGGCCGGCGGCGTGGTGACCCATTGCGGCCCCTATCGCCGCGAGGACGTGCCGGCCCTGATGAGCGAGATCGACTGGGTGGTGATGCCCTCGATCTGGTGGGAGAACGCGCCGCTCGTCATTCAGGAGGCGTTCCAGCATCGTCGCCCGGTGATCGCCAGCGGCATCGGCGGCATGGCCGAGATGGTGCGCGACGGCGTCGACGGCCTGCATGCGCGGCCGGGCGATCCGGCGCATCTTGCCCGCGTCTTGCGCCGCGCGATCGAGGAAGACGGGCTCTGGCAGCGCCTCGTCGACGGCATCGCGCCGCAGTCCGGCATGGCCGATTGCGCGGTGACGCATCTCGGCCTGTTCGACAGGCTCAAGCTCGCGGTGGCGGCATGACGATGGCGCAGAATCAGGACGACACGATCCGCATGCCCAATGTCACCCCGGCCCGCCTGAACGGTCGCGTCGATGCGCTCGACGGCAACCGGCTGCATGGCTGGATCTGGGACGAGGCGCGCCCCGAGGAGCGTCTGACGGTCAGGCTGCTGCGCGATGGCGCGCCGGTCCAGGAGGCGACGGCCGATCAGAGCCGGATCGATCTGCGCCGCAACGGCATCGGCGACGGCAAGCACGCCTTCGCCATGGAACTCGACGATGCCGTTGCCGCGGCGCGCGACCACCTGACCATTGTCGGCGTCTCGCCGAGCACGGGCGCGGAGCTCGAACTCAGGCTGCCGCCGCCGGCGGAGCTTGCGGCCGAGGCGGCGATCGCTGTGCCGCTGGCCCGTTTCTTCGATCGCGTCGAGGCTTTGATCGCGCTGAACCGGCGCACGCAGATTGCTCAGAAGGAGCTTGGCGAAAAGCTCGACCAGATTGCGCTGCGCCTGAACGAGGACCGCGCTCCGGCGCGGGATACTGAGGCGGAGGCGGCGCGGGAGGATCATATCAGCCGGCGCCTCGCCGAGCTCGACATCTTCCAGCTGCGCTTCGACGCAACCTTGGCGAGCTTCGACGAGCGGCTGGTCGCCATCCGCAAGGAGGCGCGTGCTCCGCTGCGGCAGGTCACCGTCATTCTCGGCTTTCTGTCGGGGCTTGCCGCCCTCCTGTCCTTTGTCACGCTCGCCGTGACGCTGGTTGATCGGTGATGTCCATGAGCGAAGTCATCGTTCCCGAACGAACCCGCCTCAGTCCCGCTCCAACCGTCGCCTGGACGCCGCTGGGCGAGAACGCGATCCTGATCATGAGCGCCTGCGACGCTATACCGGGCAAGGTTCCGGTCGCGGTCGACGGCAATCCACGCAACAAGGTCGAGACCATGGCGCTGACCTGGCGCCGGCCTCAGGCCGAGCCCGCCATGGCGGTGGGCTTCCTGTGCCTGGCGCCTGCGCCATCGGCCGACCGCGCCGATTCAGGCGCCATCCTGCTTGGCCGACCGGGCCGGCCGCTGCGCCTGATCCTGTCGCCGAAGCCGCTGCCGCTGCAGGCCTTCCTGGCCGCGCTGGCGGAGGAGGCGGGCCAGGCCTTCCCGACCGTGGTCGATGGCTTGCTCGAGATATTGCTGGCCGGCAAATCCAATCCGCGCCGCCTGCGCGCGGTCGGGATGCTGCTGCAGTCGGTCGCCAAGCCCGGTGGTTTCGTCGAGGTGATGGGCGCGCTCGACGAAGGCGTCTTCCTTCAGGGCTGGAGTTCGAATTTCGCGGCCGGACGCACCAAGCTGCTGATCGCCAGTGGCGGACTCGCGCCGGCGGCGCTGGAGGCCGGCACCTTCGAGCGCGACGATCTGGGCGAGGGCGCGCGCGGTTTCTTCGGCATGCTGGAGGATTGCGCCATCCGCCACCCCAGCGAGATCGAGCGCCTGTTCTTCCGCGGCACCGATGGCTGGCGTGCGCTCGAAGTCTATGAGCGCTATGTCCTGCTCGAGCCGATCACCGTTCCAGGCCATCTGCGCGATGGCCTGCAGCGCGGCACGGCCCCGCAGGCGACGACTGACAAGCTGCGCCGTGCTTCGCAGCGCTTCGACGGCCGCGACACGGTCTGCCTGCTGGACGTACCCGTGCGCGCGGGCATCGACAACGCCACCATCATCGAGAGCGCCGGCGTCTTGATCATCGGCTGGCTTTTCGATCCCGAGCGCAAGGTCAGTGCGGTCACCTTGCGCAGCGGCGCGCAATCCTGCGTCATCGACCGGCTCTGGACGCGTGTGACGCGGCCCGACGTCTCGGCGGCCTTCATGGAGGATCCGCGTTTCGGTCCTGCTCTCGCCGCGCGCCGCAGCAGCCACGGCTTCATCGTGTTTGCGCCGAAACTGATACCCGAGCCCGGACAGCCGCTCTATCTGGAGTTCGAGATCGAAGGTTCCGGCCCGGCCTTCCTGCCGCTGGAGCCAGGCCGCGGCCAGGCGCGCCCGACGCTGGAGCGCATCTTCGGCCTGCTCGATCCGCGCTCCTCGACGGCGAACCTCGTGGTCGAGCGCCAGGTCGCCCCGGCCTTGCAGGCGGCCGAGATCGCGCCGCCGCGCGTGGTCGAGACCTTCGATGTCGGCGCCTTCGACCCGGAGGCGCCGCTTGGCCTGGTGATCGGGCTTGATCATCGCCACCGTGAACTCTCCGCCTTGTTCGCGCTGCTCGCGATCGATCCCGAGGTCCGCCCCATCCCGATCGTGCTGGCGGCGCCGGGCGAGAGTTTTGACAAGATCGGCGCGGAGGCGCGCCGCCTGGCGCGGTTCTACGGGCTCTCCGTCAGGCTCGTCCTGGTCGAGGGCGTCGAGGATGCCTGCGACGCGCTGGAGGCCGGCGTGCGCGCCTGCCGTTTCCAGACCGTGGCTCTGCTCTCGGGCGCCGCGCAGATCAGGATGCCGGGCTGGCTCGGCCGGCTCGAGCGCGCCTTCCGCGGGCGAGGGGGCCAATGCGTCGCCAGCCCGACCCTGCTGTTCGAGGATAATTCGATCCGCTGGGCCGGAGCCTGGCTCGATGGCGAGGGGGCGAACCGGCGCGTCTCAAACCGCTATGTCGGCTATCCCTTGGAGGCCATCGGCAATCTCGGGCCGATGGAGGTCGCGGCCGGGGCGACCGAATGCTGTGTCATGTCGCGCGCCGCCTTCATCGAGGCCGGCGGCTTCGCGCGAAACTACTTCACCACCGGCGAGAAGGGACTCGATCTCTGCCTCAAGCTCAGGATGGGCGGCGCACCCTCGCTCTGGGTGCCCGAGGTCGAGGTCTATGTCGTCGACGACGGCGAGATGGCGCGGCCCCATATCGGGGCGCTGGCGCAGCTCGCGGACCGGACCAGTTTCGACCGCCGCTGGGCGCTCGCAATCTCGAACATGAGAGGATGAAGATGCGGGTTCTTGTTGTGTCCCATGCGCATCCGTCGTTTTCGCTCGGCGGCGCGGAGATCGCTTCCTACAACCTGCATAAGGGCCTGCAGGCCCATGAGGGCGTCGATACGAATTATCTCGCCCGCGTCGGCGCGCCCACGCCGCGCCATGCCGGGACCGCGCTGATGAGCCTGCGCCAGCAGGGCGGCGAACTGCTTTATTATGCCGAGGATTACGACCACTTCCTGATCTCGAACCGTGCCACGGAGGAGATCGAGCGCGATTTCGTCCGGGCCCTGCGCGACCTCAAGCCCGATGTGGTGCATTTCCACCATTTCATCGGGCTTGGGCTCGAATGCATCTTCGCCGTGCGCGACACGCTGCCCGACGCGCTGATCGTGGTGACGTTCCACGAATATCTCGCGATCTGCAACCATCACGGCCAGATGGTGAAGACCGGCGCCTTCAAGCTCTGCTACCGGGCCTCGCCGACGGATTGCAACGCCTGTTTCCCCGATATCTCGCCGGCTCGCTTCCTGGCGCGGGAAACCTTCATCAAGGGCGTGCTCGGCCTCGCCGACCATTACATCTCGCCGAGCCACTTCCTCGCCGAGCGCTACCAGGCCTGGGGATTGCCGAAGGAGCGCTTCTCGGTGATCGAGAACGGGATCGACGTCCCCGAGGTCGCTCCGCCGCGTCCGCTGCCGGAGCCGACGGCGCGGCGCTCGCGCTTTGCCTATTTCGGACAGCTCACGCCCTATAAGGGCGCCGATGTGCTGATCGACGCCGTGACGCGCATTCCCGATGCGGTCTGGGGCGAGGATTCGATCCTTCTGGTCTATGGCGGCAATCTCGAGCGCCAGCCGCAGGCCTATCAGGACAAGTTCGCCAAGCTCGTCGAGAGCGCCGGCCGGCGCGTGCGCTTCTGCGGCGCCTTCCAGAACCATGAGATGCCGAACCTGATGCGCTCGGTCGATTGGGTGGTGATGCCCTCGATCTGGTGGGAGAACTCGCCGATCGTCATCCAGGAAGCCTTCTTCCACGGCCGGCCGATCCTCTCCAGCAATCTCGGCGGCATGGCCGAGAAGATCACCGATGAGGTCAGCGGCCTGCATTTCCGCTCCGGCAGCCCGGAGGATCTCGTCGACTGCATGACCCGAGCGCTGACCGAGCCGGATCTGTGGTCACGGCTGCGCGGAGGCATCACCCCGCCGCTCAACCATGTCGAATGCGCCGCGACCCATGTCTCGCTCTACCAGCGCCTGATCGCGGAGCGAGGCATGCCGATACCAGCAAGCCGCACGGCGACGCCAATGATCGCCTGATGCCAAGCGGACATAAAAAGGGAAAAGCAAAGATGGCCCGCATCCTCGTTATCAGCCCATCCGGGGAGGTTTACGACCACGATAATGTGCGCTGGTACGACCACAGTCAGCTCGCCAGCCACATCAACCACTATCACAACATCGGCGACGCCTTCGTCTTCGATTCCTCGCTCAAGCTGTTGAACTTCGAGCAGCTCGACGCGTTGCCGATCAGCCATGTCGACCCGGCGGAGATCGACCGCCTGAACGCCGAATACGACTACGTCTTCCTGCGCGGCTCCAACTATGTCCATGCCGAAATGGACTGGGAACGGACGGTCGATGTTCTGCGCCGGCTCAAGATCCCGGTGATCGCCTTCGGCATCGGCGCGCAGGCGCCCGTCAGCGGCAAGCTCGAATTGAGCCAGGATACCAAGACCGTGCTGCGCTTGATCGCGGATTCCACCGCCTCGCTTGGCGTGCGCGGCACCTATTCCGCCGAGGTGCTCAACGAACTCGGCATCAAGAATGTCCGCATCATCGGTTGCCCGACGGCGTTTCGCGCCAACAATCCCAATCTCGCGATCCGCCTGCCGGCGCTCGACCAGGTCAAGACGGTCGGTGTGACGATGCGGCGCGAGGTCTCCAGGGACTATGCCCAGGACATCCAGCGCTACCTCACCTTCCATCGCGATCTGGTGAAGACGATGGCGGGCCGCTTCGACGTGACCCTGATGGCCCAGGGCGAGGTCGAGGAGAAGAAGCTCGCGCTCGGCACGCCCGAGCAGAAGGAGGAGGCGATCGCCGCCCTGCGTGAGAATGGCTGGGCGAATGAATGGTTCCTCGATGAGGAGATGGAGCGGCTCTACCGCAGCCGGATGTTCTATTCCGACGTGGTCGCCGAGTATCAGCAGCTCGTGCGCGGGCTCGACCTCGTGCTCGGCTATCGCCTGCACGGCAATCTGATGGCGCTCGCCAACGGTACGCCGTCGATCTACTTCACCTATGACAGCCGCACCGTCGAATTCGCGGAAACCTTCAAGATCCCGAGCTTCGACGTTTTCTCCGGGCAGGAGTTCCGCCTGGAAGAGTATTGGGAGCAGGCACGCTTCGACCGCTTCAACGCCAACTACACCCAGGTCTATGGCGCGATGCGCGACTTCCTGGTCGAGAACCGCGTCGACAACAAGATGCTCGGGCAGGCGGCAACCGCCGCCGAGCCGGAGCGCAAGGTCGCATGATGAGGCGATGTCGCGCCGAGCTTGCGGGTCCGCTGGCGGCGTTGCTGCTTGTGGCTCCCTCCGCCTTGTCCGCGCAGGCGCCCGGCTACCGCGTCGAGATCGCGCCTGGCGCGCAGGAGGAGATCGTCTTCGACTGGGCCCGGCAGCGCTGCGAGCAATGGGATATCCCCGACGCGCCGCTGCGGGCCTATCGCGACGACCGCGGCGAAGTCGTGGCCTTTGCGAGCCACCATCGCAGCCGCGCCATGATCGGCCGCGGGCTCGACCGGGTCGCTTCGTCCTGCGCCATCTCCTTCCAGGCCAAGCGTAGCGCCAACCCCGGCGATTTCAGCGATTTCAGCTGGATCGGCGCGACCTGGACCGGCAATGGCCGTGACGTCTTCGCGCTGATGCATGACGAGTACCACGCCAATGAGCATCCCGGCGCCTGTCGCTTCAAGGAGGCGATGAGCTGCTGGTACAATGTCGTGACCGCGGCGCGCTCGCGCGATGGCGGGCGCAGCTTCACCCCCGATCAGCCGCCGACGGTGGTGGCGGCCCCGACCTTCCGGCAGGATGTCGGGCAGGGGCGCCATCGCGGCTTCTTCAACCCCTCCAATATCGTCCAGCGTGACGGTGCCTGGTACGCGCTGATCGCGACGACGGGCGGCGAGGGGCAGAAGCCCGGCGTCTGCCTGTTCAAGACGACGAATATCGAGGATGCGACCAGCTGGCGGGCCTTCGACGGCGCGGATTTCACCCTGCGCGCGGTCGATCCCTATCGCGGGGATCTGTCGCAGGCGAAACCCTGCCAGCCCTTGAAGGAATTGCCGACGACGGTCGGCTCGGTGACGCGGCACGAGGCCAGCGGGCGCTGGCTCGCGATCTTCCATCTCGGCCCCGACCCGTCCAAGGGCGTCGTCGGCGGGCGCGTCGCCTATAGCTGGTCGAGCGACCTGCTGCAGTGGACGCCGCTGCAGACGCTCACCACGCATCCGACGATGTGGAGCAAGGATTGTAGCGACCAGCAGCGCTACGCCTATGGCGCGATCGCCGACCCGGCCTCGCCCTCACGCAATTTCGAAACGACCGGCGACGAGGCCTTCCTGTTCATGACGAAGCTACATGTCAAAGACTGCAAGATCGGGCCGGATCGCGATCTCGTCCGGATCAAGGTCCGGATCGTGAAGGAGACACCATGAACGCGCCCGTCCTCAACCTCGCCACCGCCAGCTCGACAGGGCAGGCCGTGAAGATCCTGCGCGCAACGACGAACGAGATCGTCGTCTCGGCCGCCCGCCGGCCGGAGGGCGGCTGGCCGGATTTGCGGCTTCTGCTCGATGGGCAGGACTACGCCACGATCCATCCAGGCTCCCTGGTCCCCGGCGATGCGACTGTCGCCGAGCTCACCATACCGCTGCCGCGCCTGCCCGATGGGCGCCCGCATTCGGTCGCGGTCATGGATGCGGCGACGGGAGCGCTCGCCCCGGGCTCGTATCTGAGGCCTGTCGCGACCACGAAGGCGCTCAGGGCGCTGGTGATCTACCCGGCGGGCGAAGTTTACGACCATGACAAGGTGCGCTGGTATCGCGCGCCGATGGAGAAGCTGCTCTCCGACTATTTCAACATCGGCGACATGATCGTCTACGATTCGACGCTGAAGCTCCTGCGCTACGCGCATCTCGAGCCGATGAAGATCATGAACCCGACCGAGGCCGATATCGAGCGCTACGCCAGCGAGTTCGACTATGTCTTCGTGCGCGGCTCGAACTTCATCCATGAGAAGATGGAGTGGTTCCGTGCCGTCGAGGTGCTGGAACGCGTCAAGCTGCCGGTCTACGCCATCGGCGTCGGCGCGCAGGCGAGCCTGAACCGCGCCATCGAGCTCTCCGAGGGCTCGAAGCGGTTCTGGAGCATCGTCGGGGATCGCTGCGCCGCCATCGGCGTGCGCGGCGCCTTCAGCGCCGAGACCCTGCGGCATAACGGCGTCAAGAATGTCGAGGTCGTCGGCTGCCCCTCGATCTTCCGCACCCGCAACCGCGACCTCGCCATCAAGATCCCCGACCAGCGCGAGATCCGCAAGGTCGCCTTCAGCCTGCGCCGCGAGTTCGACAGCAGCTACACGGCCAATCCCGAGACCTATATCCGCAACCAGCGCCAGGCCCTGCTCAAGGTCGACAGCCAGAGCGACATGGTGATGTCCTCGCATGGCGAACAGGAGGAGAAGGCCTTCTTCCTGCGCGACGATGCCGCCAAGGCCAAAGCCGTCGCCGAGTTCGTCCATTCCGGCTGGTGGGATGGGCCCGACGATGCGCGCATGCGCGAGATCTACGAGAAGAAGCTGTTCAGCTTCTTCGATGTCGAGCGCTACGACGAGTTCGCCCGCGGCCTCGACCTCGCGGTCGGCTACCGCGTCCATGGCGTGCTGCCGGCGGTGGCGCATGGCGTGCCCGGCGTGCTCGTTGCCTATGACACGCGCAGCCTGGAACTGGCCGAGACGCTGAAGATCCCGGTTGTGCCGGAAGCGGCGCTGGCGGAGGGCGGCTGGCGCGCCGTCTATCAGGAGGCGGCGCTGAACGCGCTCTCGAAATCCTATGCCCAGTCCTATGACCGCATGCGGAATTTCCTGGTGGCGAACGGCGTGCCGCACCGGATGTGAGCGGGCAGGGCGGCCGGCTCGTGCCGGCGCCCTGCCGATCAGTTTTTTTCTAGAGGGGGTCCGCGGCGGCGACGCCGGCGGCCAGTAGCGGCAGGAGCATACCGATGAAGATCGAATACGACGCAGGTACCGCGCTCTCGATCATGCGCGGCAACCCGGTTCGCGGCTGGACCTCGGGCAAGGCCGAGCGGATGGCGAAATCCCGGCTGACCACCGGCGATTTCGTCCAGATCGAGCACAAGCCGAAATTCCAGATCGATCCGTCCTGGCCGATCTTCACCATGGGCTCCTGCTTCGCGCGCGAGGTCGAGAATGTCCTGATGATGCGCGGTTTGTCGCTGGTCACGAGGGGCCATGGCGTGCCGGCCGAGCATTTCGAGACCTGGGACGCCACGACCGGACGCGGCGGCGGGGCCGCAGGCGGCGAGTTGAGCCGGGGCGCGCTGAACAAATACTCCGTGCGCTCGATGACGCATGAATTGAAGCGCGTGCTGCTCGACGAGAGCTACCCGCATGACGGCCTGATCGAGCTCGCGCCGGACCAGTGGTTCGATCCGCATGCGAGCGGCCTGCGCCTGCTCGACCGCGAGACCGCCTTCGCCAACCGCAAGCGCCTGAGCGCCGCGACCGCGACGATCAAGCAGGCGCGCATCTGCTTCTTCACCCTGGGCCTGACCGAGACCTGGCTCGATGCGGAAACAGGGCTTGCGATGAACGCCCATCCCGGGCCGGCTTGGCTCGCCCGCATGCCGGAGCGCTTCCGCTTCATCGATTACGGCTATGAGGCGACGCTCGCCGACATGCTGCAGATCATTGCGATGATCCGCGAGCATTGCCATCCGGAGATGCGCTTCGTCGTCACCGTCTCGCCGGTGCCGCTGGGCGCGACCTTCAAGGACGCCGACGTCATCGTCGCCAATAGCGGCTCGAAATCGGTGCTGCGGGCGGTCGCCGAGGAGCTCTTCCGGCGCTTCGACTACGTCGACTACTTCCCGAGCTACGAGATCGTGCTCAACTCGCCACGTGCGCTCGCCTTCCAGGAAGACCAGCTCCATGTCGCCCGCGACATGGTCTCCTGCGTGATGAGCCATTTCGAGCGCAGCTACCTCAGCGGCGAGGCGGCGCGCTCGGAAGCGGCTTAGGGGCTGCCGGGTATACTCGGAACTGCGCCGTCATTGGGGGGCGCTGCGAAACTCCGGGATCCGTCCCGAGGGCTCGGCGCTCGAGGATGGATCCCGAATTCGCGGGGTTGAGCCTGTCCTTGAGCAGGCCGAAGGCCGGATTCGAGGGCGACTTGTCCAGTATGACGGCGGTGGTTCCGAGCGACCCACGGACTCATTCTTGGCTCGACGCGCCCGCTTGGACGATCTCGGCCGCCGCGATCAGGTTGACCTGCTTGCTGGCCTCGCCACGCATCCGCAGCAGATAACCGCGGCGCAGATAATCGGCTATCTCCTGTTCGGTGACGCCGATCTGGTTGGCCGCATGATGTTTGACGCGACCGAGGCTCGGATCCGCGACGCGATAGAGACCGTCTGCGAAGCAGTGAGGCCAGAACCGCTCGCCGTCCGGCGCGACGCGAACCAACCGCACTCCAGGGACGCCGTCCGTGTTGGCGGGAACGGCGGGTCTCGGCGCCTTTTGGGCAGCGGTGGCGACGGCTCCAGAAGGCGCCGCGCCACCGCCAATCAGTTTCCCACGGCTAGCTCCAATGGATGTTCCATTGCCACCCCGGCAGGGTCGATGTCCAGCCGCCGCAAGCGCTGCCGGATCAGCTCCTCGCGCGCCTCGACAAACTCAGGCAGCTTCGTCACGTCCCAAAGCACGGGATTCCTAGGGATCAGGTGACGGTCTAGGAACTCGCGATCGCGCGTTCCAATCCAGTCGCTGAAAGGGATGTTGCTCTTTTCCAGATTTTCACGCCCAAGCAGAATCTGGAGATTCCCCAGGCGATTCACGCTGCCCAGGATCTTCTGGATAAGCGATTCCGGCAGGTTGCGCGCCATCAGCGCCTTACGGTCAGCCAGGGAACGGGGGATAATATGATCGATATGATGAGGCGTCGTGCCCCAGGAATGGGCGTCGTAGAGGAGGGACAGAGCCAGGAAGCAGGTTCTTTTGCCGTAGGCCGTTTCGAGCACGCCCTCGATGTTGTTGTCGTCGAAGTCTGTCGCCCGCCCCCGTGTCGCAAGGCCCGTCACGAGCGACCTATACGGAAAGTCCTCGCCGGAGCGTAACGACTCTTGGACGACGGCCCGCGCAGTGCCGATCGTGCGGTCCGAGCTGCCGCCAAACACCCCATTCAGCAGGCTGCCAAGCAGCCAATGATGGATGCGCTTGGCGTTAGCCGCTTCAAATGGCGTCGACCCATCCAGACTGCCCCGGTCGATACGGAAGAGATAGTAGGCTATCGGGAGCAGGGCATTCAGCGATGTCAGCGTCTCCTGGTCGATACCGAAGCGGTTCACCAGCCGCATTGTCGCCTCAAGGCTCGCCTTGATGCGCCTCCAGTTGCCCTCGATCAGTTTGAGGTTGCCCGTCGTAAAGTTGCCGACCTTGTAGCGCTGGTCGAGGTCGGACAGCACCAGGCACGACTTCATCACGAAGTCCTTGTCGATCTCGTTTCGCCGGTCGAGCCCATCGTTCAGGTGGTCGACGAAGTCATAGATCTCCTGCCTCGCGCTGATACCTTCCCATTTCGACGTAATCATCGACAGCAGCAAATCCGACTTGCTGAGCTTCGTGCCGCCGTCATTGGCTCGGATGAAGATGTCCAGGACCCTGTCGTAGGACTGGTCCTTCTCGGTGTAGTAGGCGATGACGCCGTCCTTCCAGACGGTCCGGTAAAGCCGATCCAGGTTGCGCGTCAGGATCCGTTCCTGACCCCGCGTGGCCGTATCCGGCAGGCGATCTGTCATCTCGTCGCGCAGCTTGTCGAAAGCGTCATCGCTCGTGCAATCGAGGATCCGGCCGACCTTGAACCAGAGATGGTCGCCATCGCTCTTCGGTTCCTGCTCGAAGAAGCGAAGGCCGTAAGTGACTCCGAGTTCCTCCCGGTCCTCGTCGTCACCCTCCGTTGAGGGATCTTTGAGCAGATCGAGATAAAGGCGCTGCTTGCTCCAGGCGTCGGGGTTGTGCCGCCTACGGTATTTCTCCTTGACGGTGTAGGTGCCCCGCAGGCCGATCAGCAGCGAGGTGAGCCGCTGCTGTCCGTCGAGGACGAGTACGACGTCGCGGCCATCGGGCTCGGCCATCTCGTTGTGGATGTCACCGAACCGGAAATTCTCGATGAAGCGATAGATCTCCCAATCACTACGCTTTTCAGGGCGGATTTCCCAAAACAGGAAGGATGAGATCGGGTAGCCCTTCAGCAGCGAGTCGAAAAGCGCGATGATCTGGTCCGGCTGCCAGACATAAGGGCGCTGGATCGCGGGCAGGAAGAACGAACGATTGATCTGGTCGAGAACACGCCCAACCGTCGACGAAGCATATGACAATTCGACCTCCGGATTTGCCCAGTACGTCCCCGGCTTACCACCAGCCTCCTGCAACTAGAAAGTGCGCAAATAGTCAGGCTATTGGCCTGCGGGCTTCTCGCGCTCGCTTCGAAAAGAGAGATAGGGTTGTCAGCCCAAAGCCTGCAATTGGTCTCTATCGTTGCCAATCGGCGGCAGATACCAGTCCTCCGCCTGATATTCTGAAACTCTCCGACGGCATCCAGGGCAATCGAGCGGACGCCGCGTCTTCATTCGCGGTGCACATCGCGTTCTCCGTGACCGCTTTGCCGACACCTACTCAACCCGTATGATATGATTCCTGCGCGTTGGCGCCGAGGGGAGAAAAGCGCCAGTGACGATGCCTATCACCAGCATCCGCGACAATCGCGAACGGGGTTCAGCCTCAGAGTTCATCAAAGATCGGGTTCTTGCCGACAGCAAACTGAGCATTGTCTCCGCATATTTCACCAGCTCAGCATACGGATGTCTCAAGCCCGTTTTGGACCAAGCTGGCGCGGTCCGGCTACTTTTCGGAGAGCCTCGCTTCCTATCGAGCGTCGACGCTAAGTCGCTTGTCCCCCCCGCCTTCGCGCTGACCGAAACCGGGTTGGCGCTTGTAGATCAACTCCGACAGCGCGCCACGGCCAGGCAGTGTGCGGAATGGATTCGGCGGTGCGGCGAGGTGCGTTCGATCCGTCAAGCGGGACTCATGCACGGCAAGATGATCCATGTGCACGATGGCGCTCGCGAGCACGCTCTCGTTGGAAGTTCGAACTTCACGGTGAAAGGGCTGGGCTTTGCCCGACGGCCAAATATAGAGCTAAACTTGGTCGTCGATAGCGACCGGGATCGCCACGATCTGCTGATCTGGTTCAACGAACTATGGAATGACGACACGCTGACCGCTGATGTAAAAAACGAAGTTATTCAACGTCTTGAACAGCTTGGAGCCCATAACAGCCCCGAATTTATCTACCACAAGACCCTATTTCACCTGTTCCAGGACTACCTTTCGGATCAGGCCGCCGAGGAGGATCGCCTTGGAAAGTTGGCCTTCACCGAAACGGCAGTTTGGAAAATGCTGTACGCGTTCCAGCGGGATGGCGTTCGAGCCGTACTTAGCAAGCTGAACCGTTACGGCGGATGCGTCTTGGCGGACTCGGTTGGCCTGGGCAAGACACTCACCGCGCTGGCCGTCATCAAGTGGTATGAGCTGCGCAACCAGCGCGTCTTGGTGCTCTGCCCTAAGAAACTTCGGGAAAATTGGACCGAATATCTCGCTGGCAACAACTCTGACCTCAATCCCCTTCATAGCGACCGTCTCGCCTATATCGTCTTGTCGCATACAGACCTGGGCCGAGACGCGGGGCGGGTCGGCGACATCGATCTGTCGCGCATCAACTGGGGCAGTTTTGATCTGGTGGTCATTGACGAGTCGCATACCTTCCGGAACGCCGCAGGGGGACGCTACAAGCGGCTGCTCGACGACGTGATCAGCGCGGGAAACCCCACAAAGGTTCTCATGCTGTCCGCGACGCCCGTGAACAACGATCTCGTTGACCTTAAGGCTCAGCTTGACCTGATCGCCAAAGATCGGCCCGATGCTTTTCAATCGCTCGGAGCTCCGAACCTTGCTGCGCTGATCGGTCAAGCGCGGCAGCGCTTCAAGGCCTGGAGCAAGGCAGGCGGGCGGGATACGGCGGCGCTGATGCAATCGCTGCCTCCCGCATTCACTAGCCTGCTCGATGGCGTCTCAATCGCGCGATCCCGCCGCCATATCGAACGCCACTATGCCGATGCGTTGGATGTGATCGGCCGTTTCCCTGCGCGCGAGCGTCCGATGTCGCTCGCGCCTGGAATCGACCTCGCCAGCGAGTTTCCGTCGTTCGAAGCCATCGATGCGGAAATCAGCGGGTTGAACCTCGCTCTCTACAATCCTTTCGCGTTCGTGCGTCGCGAGCACCGCGCACGATACGACGAACGGGATCGACGCACCGTCGGTTTCGACCAAGACAACCGGGAACGGTACCTCATCGCGATGATGAAGGTCGGTTTCCTTAAGCGGCTGGAGAGTTCGGTCAATTCGTTCGGGTTGACGATGGGCCGAATGGTCGACCGCATTGACGCTCGCTTGGCGGAATTGACCGCCTTTCAAGCCAACCATGCGTCAGTGGCCGCCACGGCGAGCGTTTCGCTCGACGATGAAATAGACGGCGACGATGACCTTGCAGCAGCATTCGAGGTCGGCGGCAGACTGAAATATGATCTGCGCCACGTGAACATCGGTGATTGGGAGACCGCCCTGCGCAGGGATCGCGATCGCGTGGCGGGCCTTGCCGCTGCCGCCGCCGCCGTTATCCCGGCACGCGACGCGAAGCTTGAGCGCATCAAGGCGCTGGTGCTGGAAAAAGCAGGATCGCCTTCGCGTAACCGCGACGGCTCGCCCAACCGCAAAATCATCCTGTTCACCGCGTTCTCCGACACAGCCCGTTATTTGCACCGCGAACTGGAGCCCGTCGCGCGGTCCAAAGGCCTGCATGTTGGACTGGTCACTGGCGACGGAAGCGCTGCATCAATCGGCCGGGCACGCTTTCAAGACGTCCTCGCCAACTTCGCACCGCGATCGAAGAAGCGGGCCGCAATGCGAGGCATGCCTAGCGAGGAGATCGATCTCCTGATCGCCACGGACTGCATCTCGGAGGGGCAGAACCTGCAGGACGCCGACATGCTCGTGAATGTCGACATCCATTGGAATCCTGTGCGTCTGATCCAGCGGTTCGGGCGCATTGACCGGATCGGTGCCCAGGCGGAGACGGTGCGGATGGTCAACTTCTGGCCCACCGACGACCTGAATCGATATCTGAACCTCAAGGATCGCGTGGAATCGCGCATGGCGTTGGTCGACCTCTCGGCCACTGGCGACGATAATCTGCTTGCCGATGCGCGCGACGCGGCAGAGGGCGAAACGCACTGGCGTGACGAGCAGCTTCGTCGGCTCCAGACCGAGGTTTTCGACCTCGAAGAGGTTCGCGAAGGCGTCGGTCTGGCGGAGTTCACACTCGACGAATTCCGCGCCGATCTGCTGAACTTCGCCCGCACCAACGCCGACGCTCTCCGGGACGCCCCCCTGGGCTTGCACGGACTAGCGCCCGCTGTGACTGAGTCCGGCGTCCTCGATCCCGGCATCATCTTCTGCCTGCGTCGCAAAGGGCCGCCGGCCGAGGCGATGGTCAACCCCCTAGAGCCCTTCTACCTCGTTTACCTCGGCGATGACGGCCTCGTGCGGCACGGCTTCTCGCAGCCAAAATCGGTGCTGAGAGCGATGGCGGCGTTATGCGCCGGCCGAGCCGAGCCGTTCGAGGCGCTGTGCCATGCATTCGACGCCGAGACGCGACACGGCGAGGTCATGGAGCGCTACAATGCCTTGGCCGCTGCCGCCGTTGCTGACATCGGACTGGCCTACGCGGCCCGGGCGGCCGCGGGCCTGGCGGCCGGACGGGGCGCGAGGCTGGCGGATGGCGCGGCTCAGGCGCGCACCGACTCGGAGTACGAGCTAATCACATGGCTGATCGTGCGGCCGGGCGATGGGAACGCAGTATGAGCCACACTGCCCAACGCCGCGCCCAGATAGGCGTTGCCCTGTCCGCGCTGAAGACCTCCGGATATGTCGAGGGCACCTGCGAGTTATTGCGCGCGCTCGGCTATCACAGTCCCAAGACTCTGGACACCGGGGGCGCGCCAGCCGCGCTGCTGGAGGCGGTCGGCGTCGATCCGGCCCGATTCACCTCGTTCGGTGGCATCGCCGCGTGGCGCGCTCTGGATGTCGTCTTCCAGGTCACAGGCGACGAGTTGCCGGCGCTGGCACGGGGCAGCGCTCCGGCCACGTCGGGCGAATACCGTGACCGCGACATCGACAGCTTTGTCTTCCTCGCTCTCGACCTCCAGGACCGTACTTGGACGCGACGAGAACTTGTCGGGATCACGCGCGAGCTGAACCGCGGCTTCGCCATGCCCGCGATCATCCTGTTCCGCCATGGCAACCACGCCACGCTGGCGGTCATCGACCGACGGCGCAACCGACGCGACGCAACGCGTGACGTAGTCGGCGGACGGATCAGTCTGGTCAAGGACATCGACCTCGCGAGGCCGCATCGCGCCCATCTCGATATCCTCGCCGATCTAACGCTGGCGAGCCTGCGTCCAGCTCCCGCAGACTTCCGCAGCCTCTATGACCGCTGGTTGACCGTGCTGTCAGCCTCGGAGCTGAACAAGCGCTTCTATCGGGATCTGGCCGACTGGTTCGCTTGGGCCAGCGGCGAGGGCGTGGTTGTCTTCCCGCCTGGCCAGGGAAATGGGGACGGCGAGCGCCAAATCGGCCTGATCCGTCTGCTGACCCGGCTGATGTTCGTCTGGTTCGTCAAGCAAAAGGACCTCGTCCCCGCTGAGCTCTTCGAAGAGCAGGCACTTCGCGACCTCTTGGTCGAGCCACCGCACACCCACCCTGACGCCAACGGCTATTACCTCGCCGTGCTGCAAAACCTGTTCTTCGCCTGCCTGAACACCGAGATGGACGAACGGGGCTGGCTGCCGCGTGACAGCTCGGGTGGGACCACCGCCTATCTCGTCCACAGCAAGCTGCGTCAGCGCGCGATGTTCGCTGACGCCGATGCGGCGCTGGCGCAGTTCGCCCGTGTGCCCTTCCTGAACGGGGGCCTATTCGACTGCCTGGACGTGGAGATCAAGTCCGGCGATCCACGCGCTGACCGGGCCACGATGGAAGGACGCGGCCGCGTGCTGCGCGTGGATGGCTTCTCAGAGGAGCCAGTGCGCCAGCCTCGCCTTCCAAACCGGCTGTTCTTCGGCGGCCAGCCAGACGCCGACCTGTCGGCCTATTACGGCAAGCGCACTACCCGCAGCGTCCCCGGCCTTATCGACCTGTTCGAGCGCTACAAATTCACTGTCGAGGAGAATACGCCTCTGGAGGAGGAGGCGGCGCTCGACCCCGAGCTCTTGGGCAAGGTCTTCGAGAACCTGCTCGCCTCCTACAACGAGGACACCAAGACCACGGCGCGCAACAAATCGGGGAGCTTCTACACGCCGCGCGAAGTGGTCGACTTCATGGTCGATGAGGCGCTGGTCGCCTATCTGGCTCCGGTGCTGAAGCCCATACCGGCGAGCGGCCTGCTCCCCCGCACTCCGGGCCTCGATTTTGGCCCCGCTCCCGGCGAACTGGACCTGGAGCGTCCCGCAACGTCGGTCTCCACCTTGACTGGCGAGAGCGAGACCGACGAGCGCCTGCGCGATCTGCTGAGCTATGCGAAGACGGCGCCCGTATTCACCGACGCGGAGGTCGACGAGCTGGTAGCGGCAATCGAGCGATGCCGCGCCATCGACCCAGCGGTTGGCTCGGGCGCGTTTCCACTGGGCCTACTTCAGAAGCTGGTCCACGTGCTGAGCCGGCTCGACCCAACCGGCGCCAAGTGGTGTGCTCGTAACCGCGAGCCGCTGGAACAGGCGCTAGCCGCCGCCGAACGCACGCCCGCCTTGCACGAGCGGGCTGACCGGGTGCGTGACGCCCACGAGAAGCTTTCCACCTTCGACGCGAGCTTCGATACCGGTGCCGCCGATTATGCCCGCAAGCTCTACCTGATCGAGGGGTGCCTGCACGGCGTCGATATTCAGCCCATCGCCGTCCAAATCGCCAAGCTGCGCTGCTTCATCGCGCTGGCGGTGGAGCAGGCGGTAGACGACACCAAGCCCAACCGCGGCGTCACGCCCTTGCCGAACCTCGAGATGAAATTCGTCGCCGCCAACGCATTGGGGTTGGTTGCCTCTGGCCAGGGCCAGTTGCGCGATCCGGCCATCGGGGCGCTGGAGGCGGAGCGGCAGGAGGTGAACGCAGCCTTCTTCTCGGCCCGCAACCGCCGCTCCAAGCGGGCGGCGAGGAAGCGCATCCTGGAAATCCGCGAGGCGCTGGGGACGCTGCTCGCCGCCTCCGGCTTCCCGGCGGAGGACGCGCGTGCTTTGGCGGCCTGGGATCCATTCGATGCCAACGCAGCTGCGCGTTTCTTCGACCCAGAGTGGATGTTCGGGCTGGGCGATCATCAGGGCGCGGGCTTCGACATCGTCCTCGCCAATCCGCCATACGTCCGGCAGGAGAAGATCGAGGATTATCGGGTGGACGATCTACCTGCCAATCCCAAGGCGAAGCTGCGGGCCGACTACGCTACGTTCGGGGGCACGGCTGACCTCTACGTCTATTTTTATGAGCGCAGCGTGAGGCTGCTAAAGCCAGGCGGGGTGATCGCCTTCATCACATCCAACAAATGGTATCGTGCCGGGTATGGGGCGAAGCTACGGGCTTGGCTGAGCGCAGAGACGCGGCTGCTTGCGGTGATCGACTTCGGCGACGCCGAGGTGTTCGAAGCCATTGCCTATCCGACCATCGTGGTGGCGCAGAAGCGTACGATGCGGCGCGCGCCCGGGTCTAACGAGACGTTCCGCGCGCTAAACTGGACGCCAGGCGAAGCGCCTGACGGCTTCCCTGCCCGGTTCGCGGCGGAGGCTTTCGCCATGCCGCAGACGACGCTGCTACCGTCCGGGTGGCAGCTGGAACCCCAGGGCAAGCGCGAACTTCTCGCCCGTCTCCGTGGCGCAGGCCGCCCACTGGGAGACTGGTGCAACGGCCGGTTTTATCGCGGCATCCTGACCGGGTTAAATGAAGCCTTTGTCATTGACGGCACCAAACGCGCCGCACTGATCGCCGCCGATCCGATGTGCGATGAGATCATCAAACCTTTCTTGCGAGGACGAGACGTGAAGCGCTGGGCGGTGGAGCCAGCTGACAAGTGGCTGATCAAGATTCCCTCATCGGAGAACGCCGATCACCCGTGGAAGGGCAAGCCTGATGCCGACGCGGAGCGCATCTTCGCTGCCCATCATCCGGCGATCTACGCCTGGTGGATCGCAGAAGGGATGCGGGCGCCGCTGATGGCCCGCTCCGACCAAGGCCACTATTTCTGGGAACTCCGAAGCTGCGCGTACTGGGCTGCCTTCGAGGAGCCTAAGATTGTCGTGGCGGCTATCGTCGGTCGCTCCGAGTCTGCGCCTGACCTTGAAGGTTACTTCAGCAACAACAAGTCGACGATCTACATCCCGCCCTCGGTGAGCCTCGCGGCTGCGGTCGTAAACTCCTCGGTGGCGGACTGGTTTGCGCGACAGACATTTGCTGCCAAACAGGGCGGCTTCCTCGACTTCGAGCCTCGCTACTCAGGTACGATCCCGATCCCAAACCCCACTCCCGAACAGGAAGCCCTGATCACCACAGTCGTCGACGCCATCCTCGCTGGAGCGCAGCCGCGCGCGTCGCTGGAATCGCTACTCAACGCCTTCGTCTACGAACTGTTTTTCCCTGTTGAGGTCGCTGCCGCCGGCTCTCCCTTTGCCGCCGCCCGCGATGCCGGACTACCGGCCCTCTCAACTCGGACCGGCCCGACTCTCGCCCGCGCCGCTGAGGATTGGTCTAGCACCCTCTCCGACCCCGAAAGCGCGCTCCACCGTACCCTCTTCGCCCTTCAGTCGCTCGAACCCGTCCGCATCATCGAAGGACGCACATGAACGATCCCGCCGCGCCGCCCATTGCGCCGCGCCTCAAGCGGATCGTGGTCACCGATATCCGTGCTTTTCCCAAGGGCCATCCCGGCGTGCTCGACCTAGGCGAGGATGGCTGCAGCCTGCTTGTGTTCGGCGAGAACGGCGCTGGCAAATCGTCGCTGTATCGGGCGCTGCGAGATTTGTTCTCGGTATCGCCGCCGCCCATCGCCGATCTGCACAACGTCTTCTCAGCCCCGCCGGCGCCAAGCGTCTGTATCACGCTGACCGATGACGTAGTGCTGACCTGGTCGGAGGGCGGCCATCCCACCGCCGAGGTGACTGATATCGCGCGCCGCTCGTGCTTCCTGACGCATACGGCGCTGCGAGAGCTGGTTTACAATCCCGGCAAGCGGGACGAACCACTGGACCTATTCCAGACCATGCTGGAAAGCCTGATCAGCGACTTCGACGCCACCATGGATGGCGGCATCCGTCGTTCGGTCGGCGAGCTGTGGGCGGACGTCAACACCGCCTTCACTGCGCGCGTGACGACGGGGAGCGGCTCGCGCCGAGCGAAAAACTACGTCAGGACCATGGAAGCGGCCTGCGCTCGCTTCAACGAGGGGATGCGCCAGGCTCTGGACCGGCTGGAGCCTGAGGTGCGGACGCTGCTCCGCCGCCTGCTTGACGTGCTGGGCGCCGATCCCATGGAATTTATCGGTTTTGTGTTCCCGCCGATGACCTACCGCGTGCCTGATCGTGCGATCGACCGCCAGCCGTTAACCGCCTCCGTCCGCGTCCGCACGCACCAGCCGAAAGCGCCGCAGAATTTCTTGAACGAGGGCCGCCAGACAGCGTTGGCCATCGCCGTCTATCTGGCTGCGCGGCTGGTCTGTGTGCCGCCGGGACGCGACCGGCTGAAACTCTTGGTCATGGATGACCTGCTGATCAGCCTAGATGCCACCCACCGGAGGCCGGTCCTCGATTTAATCCTGGACCTTTTCGCCGACTGGCAGATCATCTTGCTGACCCATGACCGCTACTGGTTCCAACTTGCACGCGAACAGCTCACGAACGGCTGGAAAGCGGCAGAGATCTACGAACGATTCGACGGCGACGGCCTAATGACGCCATACATTCGCGGCGTAGCCGTCGACATGGCAGAGGCAACACTTGTTCAGGCTGAGGCGTTTATCGCGGACAACCACCCGGCAGCCGCCTGCAACTATGCCCGCTCCGCTTGCGAGCTAATTCTGAAAAAATTCTGCGCCAAGAGATCCGTCAAATTTCCATACTTCGAGGATGATAGAAGACCCGATCTGAACACGTTGCTTGCCGCCGCGAAGGCGCATGTTGCAAACGACGCACCCAGACTGAAGGCACTGGCAGATTTGGGTGCGCATAAGCGCTTCGTCTTGAACCCGCTCTCGCACGATCCCGCAAACCCCATCCCAGCAGCGGACGTTCACGCAGCGATCGCAGCTGTACGCGAAGTTGGGCGAGCCTGCGGCAAGATCTATCCCTAATCGTCTAACTGGTGCCGGACCAATCTCAGGGACTTAAGTAACGTAGCCACCGAAAAGTGGCTGGGGGACTAGGATTCGAACCTAGACAACCAGAGTCAGAGTCTGGGGTCCTACCGTTAGACGATCCCCCAACGGCGCGGTGCGTTCGCGTTGGTGAGCCGGGGTCTAATCAAACCGAGCCCGGATGGCAAGTGCAGAATGCGAGGTTGTGGATGATCCGCGGCGACGACAGATTGTCGTGGCCTTCGCGCAGCTGAATGCGCCGCGTATAGCCCCAAAAGAAAAAAGGGCTACGCCGAAGCGCAGCCCGAAGTCTAGGGAGGAAACGCCCAAGGAGGGCGACACAGCATCTCTGCTGCGGTGCACAAGAGATAGGGCTTCCCTTGGCCCTGCACAAGCGGAAAGGGACAGCATGGCTGTCCCTAATTTAATCTTCCTGCCTATAAATGCGCCATTCTGTCATATTCGGAATGGGCTGGGCGCTAAAGAGGCAGTTCAAGCAGGCCATGACCTTTGTTCCGGCATGCCGGCCCGGCTGGAAAAACCGGGCACAAGCCGGGCGCAAACTGCTATGAGAGCGCCATGCTACGCGCCTTCCTGACCTATTATCGCCCGCATCGGACGCTGTTCCTCGTCGATTTTGGCTGCGCCGTGATCTCCGGCCTGCTCGAACTGTGCTTTCCGCTGGCGGTGAGGGGATTCGTCGACATTCTGCTGCCGCGTGGCGACTGGCCCTTGATTCTCATGGCGGGGGCGGGGCTCCTGCTGATCTACACGGTCAATTCCGGGCTGATGGCGATCGTAACCTATTGGGGGCACCGGCTCGGCATCAATATCGAGACCGAGATGCGCCGGCAGGCCTTCGACCATCTGCAGAAGCTTTCCTTCCGCTTCTATGACGAGCAGAAGACCGGCCATCTCGTCGCCCGCGTCACCAAGGATCTGGAGGAGATCGGCGAGGTTGCCCATCACGGGCCGGAAGACCTGTTCATCGCGGTGATGACCTTCCTCGGCGCCTTCGTGCTGATGGCCTATATCCATGTCGAGCTGGCCTTGATGACGGCGCTGGTGGTGCCGCTCGCCGGCTTCATCGTGGCGCGCTATGGCGGGCGCATGACACGCAACTGGCAGGCGCAATATGGCCGCGTCGGCGCGTTCAATGCCCGGCTGGAGGAGAATATCGGCGGCATCCGCGTGGTGCAGGCTTTTGCCAACGAGGCGCATGAACGCGCGCTCTTCGCCGGCGACAACCAGCTCTACCGCGCGACCAAGCTCGACGCCTACCGCATCATGGCGGCGAGCCAGGCGCTGAACTATCTCGGCATGCGGCTGGTGCAGCTCGCGGTGATGCTGGCAGGCACCTGGTATGTCGTGCAGGGCTCGCTGACGATCGGCGGCTTCGTCGGCTTCCTGCTGCTGGTCGGCGTGTTCTACCGCCCGCTCGACAAGATCGCCGCCGTGATCGAGACCTATCCCAAGGGCATTGCCGGTTTCCGGCGCTATCAGGAGCTGCTCGCGACGCAACCCGATATCGAGGACAAGCCGGGCGCGATCGTGCCCGTGGCGCTCGAAGGCGATATCCGCTTCACCAGCGTCGGCTTCGGCTATGCCAAGGGCCGGCCCGTGCTGGCGGGCGTCGATCTCGCCATTGCGCCTGGCGAGACGGTCGCCTTCGTCGGCCCGTCCGGCGCCGGCAAGACGACCTTGCTCTCGCTGCTGCCGCGCTTCTACGAGGTCGATTCCGGAGCCATCAGTATCGACGGCATCGACATCCGCGAGATGACGCTGGCCGGCTTGCGCAGGCAGATCGGCATCGTGCAGCAGGATGTCTTCCTGTTCGCGGGTACGATCCGCGAGAACATCGCCTATGGCCGGCTCGACGCCACCGAGGCCGAGATCACCGAGGCTGCGCGCCGCGCCAGGCTCGACGCGATGATCGCCGATCTGCCCGCCGGGCTCGACACCGTGGTCGGCGAGCGCGGCGTCAAGCTCTCGGGCGGGCAGAAGCAGCGCCTCGCCATCGCCCGCATCTTCCTCAAGAACCCGCCGATCCTGATCCTGGACGAGGCGACCTCGGCGCTCGACACCGAGACCGAACAGGCGATCCAGGCCTCGCTCAGCGAACTGGCGCGCGGCCGCACGACATTGGTCATCGCGCATCGGCTCGCCACCATCCGTCATGCTCACCGCATCGTGGTGGTGACCGAGGACGGCATCGCCGAACAGGGCAGGCATGAGGATCTCGTGCGCGCCGGCGGCCCCTACCAGGCCCTGCACGAGGCGCAGGTCTCGCCGCTGCGCCTGTCGCTCGGCGCGACCGAGTGAAGCTCAGCCGGAGCGGCCTGTCCGGAGCGTGAAACAGACTCTGAAACCTGCCTCCGGCTTGCGCAGAGGCTGACGTTTTTTAGGCGTTGACAAGCGATTTAGGGCTCTTCAAATTCATAGGTACACAAATGATTATGCAGGCTGACGCAGCGGCGTCGGCATGCGACATCTGTCAACGAGCATCGGGGCGTTTCGCCACCGGGCCAGAACGGGGAACAGCGATGACGATCGACCGTCGGTCACTTCTAGCCGGCGCCTCCGCCGGCGCTGCCTTGATCGCTGCGCCGGCCCTGGTGCGGGCACAAGGGGCAGGGCCCATCAAGGTGGGCGAGATCAACAGCTACACGGCGCAACCCGCCTTCCTGAAGCCCTATCGCCAGGGCTGGGAGCTGGCGCTGGAGCAGATCAATGCGGCGGGCGGTGCGCTCGGGCGCAAGATCGAGACGATCTTCCGCGACGATGGCGGCAAGCCGGAAGACGCGGTGCGCCATGCCGGCGACCTGATCAACGCCGAGAAGGTCGATCTGCTCTCGGGCGGCTTCCTCTCCAATGTCGGGCTCGCGATCGCCGACTTCGCCGCCCAGAACAAGCGGCTCTATGTCGCTTCCGAGCCGCTTTCGGACGCGATCGTCTGGGCCAAGGGCAACCGCTACACCTTCCGCCTGCGCCCCTCCACCTACATGCAGGCGGCGATGCTGGTCGAGGAAGCCGCCAAGCTCCCGGCCAAGAAATGGGCGCTGGTCGCGCCGAACTACGAATATGGCCAGTCCGGCGTGAAGTGGTTCAAGGAACTGCTGAAGAAGGCCAAGCCCGATGTCGAGTTCGTCGCCGAGCAGTTCCCGGCGCTCGGCCGCATCGATGCGGGTGCGACCGTGCAGGCGCTGGAGGCCTCCAAGCCCGAGGCGATCTTCAACGTCACCTTCGGCGCCGATCTCTCGAACTTCGTCCGCCAGGGCAATACGCGCGGATTGTTCGAGGGCAGGGCGGTCGTCTCGATGCTGACCGGCGAGCCTGAATATCTCGATCCGCTCGGCGCGGAAGCGCCTGTCGGCTGGATCGTCACCGGCTATCCCCATGCCGACATCCAGACGCCGGAACATGTGAAGTTCCGCGACGCCTACAAGGCCAAGTTCAACGACTATCCGCGTCTCGGCTCTGTCGTCGGCTTCGACACGATGAACTCGATCGCGGCCGGGCTCGCCAAGGCCGGCTCGACCGACACCGAGAAGCTGGTCGATGCGCTGAAAGGCCTGAAATTCGCCTCCGCCTTCGGCCAGGCCGAATACCGCGCCATCGACCATCAGTCGACGCTGGGCGCCTTTGTCGGCAAGACCGCGATCAAGGACGGCAAGGGTGTGATGGTCGATTGGCGCTATGCCGACGGCGCGAAATACCTGCCTGGTGACGCCGAGGTGAAGACGCTGCGCCCGGCGGGGTGAGGCGACCTCTGGTTAACTGGCTCATGAACCTCCGTCATCCCGGACAAGCCGCGTAGCGGCGCAGATCCGGGATCCGTCGGAAGGCTCCGGAGCTCTAGGATGGATCCCGGATCTCCGCTTCGCTGCGTCCGGGATGACGGCGGAGCTTTGGCTCAAGGTGGATTCAGCATGATCGACCTCATCCTCACCCAGACGCTGAACGGGTTGGCCTCGGCCTCCTCGCTCTTTCTCGTTGCGTCGGGGCTGTCGATCATCTTCGGCGTCACGCGCATCGTGAATTTCGCGCATGGCTCGCTCTACATGCTGGGCGCCTATCTCGCCTGGACGCTCGTAAGCTATTTCGGCGCGGCGGAGCCGCTCGGCTTCTGGGGCAGCGTCGTGCTGGCGGCGCTGCTCGTCGGGCTCCTCGGCGTCGTGATCGAGGTCTTGGTTTTGCGCCGGATCTACCAGGCGCCGGAGCTTTTCCAATTGCTCGCAACCTTCGGCGTCGTGCTGATGCTGCAGGATCTGGCGCTTGCGACCTGGGGGCCGGAGGACAAGCTTGGGCCGCGTGCGCCGGGCCTCAAGAGCTTCGTCATCCTGTTCGATAACCGCTTCCCGACTTATGAGCTCTTCCTGATCGCGGTTGGGCCGCTGGTGCTGCTCATCCTCTGGCTGCTGTTCCAGAAGACGCGCTGGGGCACGCTGGTGCGGGCTGCGACGCAGGACCGCGAGATGGTCGGCGCGCTCGGCGTCAACCAGCGCCTGCTCTTCACCTCGGTCTTCGCCTTCGGCTCGATGCTGGCAGGCCTTGGCGGCGCGCTGCAGCTGCCGCGCGAGGCGGTCAACCTGCATATGGACCTATCGATGATCTCCGAGGTCTTCGTGGTCGTGGTCGTAGGCGGCCTGGGCAGCGTGACCGGGGCCTATCTCGCCGCCGTGCTGATCGGCATCCTGCACGCCTTCGGCATCCTGATCTTCCCCAAGATCACGCTGGTGCTGGTCTTCCTGGTGATGGCGGTGGTCCTGGTGGTCAAGCCCTATGGTTTGATGGGCAAGGCGCCGATCGGCGGGGCGCGCGGCCATGGCCCGGCCGAGCCGCTACTGCTGCCGGCCGACAAGCTGACCAAGCTTGCCGGGCTGATCGCGCTCCTGCTGCTCGTGCTCGCGCCGCTGGTTGCACCAGACCACATCCTGCTGACGCTGACCGAGCTGGTGATCTTCGCGCTCTTTGCGGCCTCGCTGCATTTCATGATGGGGCCGGGCGGCATGGCCTCCTTCGGCCACGCCGCCTATTTCGGGCTCGGCGCCTATGGCGCGGCGCTGGCGGTGAAATGGCTCGGCGCCTCGATGGAGCCCGCTTTGATCTTCGCACCGTTCCTGGCGGGTATCGCCGGCGTCGTCTTCGGCTGGTTCTGCGTGCGCCTGTCGGGCGTCTATCTCGCCATGCTGACGCTCGCCTTCGCGCAGATCGCCTGGGCGACCGCCTTCCAATGGGTCGAGCTGACCGGCGGCGACAACGGCATTCTCGGTGTCTGGCCCTCGGCCTGGGCCGTCTCAAAGCTGAATTTCTACTATCTCACGCTCGGCGTCTGCGTGCTCTCGATCCTCGCCTTGCGCCTGACGATCTTCTCGCCGCTCGGCTATGCCTTGCGGGCCGGGCGCGACAACCCGCTGAGGGCCGAGGCCATCGGCCTCGACGTGATGCGCATCCAATGGGTCGCCTTCGCGGTCGCGGCTTTTGCCGCGGGCATTGCGGGCGCGCTCTTCGCCTTCTTCAAGGGCTCGGTCTTCCCGACCTATATGGCGATCCCGCGCTCGGTCGATGCGCTGCTGATGGTGCTGCTCGGCGGCGTGCAGACGGTGGCGGGCCCGGTCATCGGCGCCTTCGCCTATGCCGGCTTGAGCGAACAATTGATGAAGGCGACGATGTATTGGCGCTTCGGGCTCGGGCTCTCGATCGTGCTGCTCGTCATCCTGTTCCCGCGCGGGCTGGTCGGCGCATCGTTGCTGCTGCGCGAGCGCTGGACAAGGCAGCCTGAGCCTGCTGCCCGGCTCGCAGCGGAGGGCGGACGATGAACGCGATCCCGCAATTGCAGGCGGCGATCCCCGCCGCGACACTTGATCCGGTCCTGGTCGTGCGCGATCTGCAGAAATCCTTCGGCGGTGTGCGCGCGGTCGACGGCGTCTCCTTCTCCGTCCAGGCCGGTACGATGCTGGCGCTGATCGGCCCCAATGGCGCGGGCAAGACGACCTGCTTCAACATGCTCAACGGCCAGCTCAGGCCCGATGGCGGCGAGGTTTTGCTGGCGGGCAGGTCGATCACCGGCATGAAGCCGCGCGTGGTCTGGCGCATGGGCGTCGGCCGCACCTTCCAGATCACCGCGACCTTCACCTCGATGACAGTGCGCGAGAACGTCCAGATGGCGCTGATCTCCCATGCCGGCGGGATCTGGAGCCCGTTCGGGCGCGCCCGCGACCGCCATGCCGAGGCCGCCGACGCGCTGCTCGCGCAGGTCGGCATGCTGGAACAAGGGAGCCGAGCCTGCGGCGTGCTCGCCTATGGCGATCTCAAGCGCGTCGAGCTTGCGGTCGCGCTGGCCAACCAGCCGAAACTCCTGCTGATGGACGAGCCGACCGCCGGCATGGCGCCGCGCGAGCGCATCGCATTGATGGCGCTGACCGCCGATATCGCTGCTGCCAAGGGCATTGCCGTGCTGTTCACCGAGCACGACATGGATGTCGTCTTCACCCATTCCGACAGCGTCATCGTGCTCGATCGCGGCCGGCTGATCGCCCATGGCACGGCCGAGGAGGTGCGGCGCGACCCCAATGTCCGCGCCGTCTATCTCGGCTCCGGCGCGACTTCGGGAGGGCATTAAGGTGAGTGCGCTACTCGAAATCGTCGGTCTCGACGCCTATTACGGCCGTGCCCATATCCTGCAGGGCCTCGGCTTCACGATGAACCGCGGCGAGGTGCTGGCGCTGATGGGCCGCAACGGCGCCGGCAAATCGACCACGATGAAGGCGATCATGGGCCTGGTGCCTCCAACTGGGGGGACCGTGGTCTTCGAGGGTCGGGCGGTTCAGGGACGCGAGCCCTTCGAGATCGCGCGGCTCGGCATCGGCTATGTGCCGGAAGACCGGCGCGTCTTCTCCGAACTCAGCGTGATGGAGAACCTTTCGGTCGCGCAGCGTCCGGCGCGCTCTGACGCGCCGCACTGGACGCCGGAGCGGCTGTTTGCGCTCTTCCCCAATCTCGGCCGCATGCGCGACCGGCCGGGCGGGGCGATGTCGGGTGGCGAGCAGCAGATGCTGACGATCGCGCGGACCCTGATGGGCAACCCCAAGCTCGTGCTGCTCGACGAGCCGTCAGAGGGGCTGGCGCCGGTCATCGTCGAGGAGATGGCCAAGACCATCCTGGCCCTGAAGGCCGAGGGGCTTTCCGTGCTGATCTCGGAGCAGAACCTGCATTTCGCCGGCAATGTCGCCGACCGCGCCGCGATCATCGAAAAGGGCATGATCCGCTTCACCGGCACGATGGACGAGCTGAAGGGCAACGAGGCGGTCAGGACGCAGTATCTGTCGGTGTAACGTCATTGCGAGGACAGCGAAGCAATCCAGGGGGACGTGGAGCGCGGCGGCTCCTGGATTGCTTCGCTACGCTCGCAATGACGGATGGGTCGCCCCACCCACGCTGCGCCACTCATCTGCCAGTGCCAGCAGGGCGCCCTCGATCAGCCCTTCGCGCAGCAGCGTCTCAGCAACCCTGACGCCGTTCTCCAGCGCCGTTGCCACGGCTGTGGGAGTCAACGGCCCCACTTCAACCGTCACCGCCAACTCCCTGAGATCGTTGTCGGGATCGAGTTCACGCGCCGGCCGGCGGAGAATCGCGACATCCTTCACATCGACCGCATTGGCGATGACGGTCGCGGCTGCGTCGGCCTCGGCCGCCGAGCGCGCCAGCACCGTGACGGCGTCGGCGATGCCGAGCGAGAATGAGCGCCCGCGCCAGCCGCTGGTCGCGACGCCCCGCGCGTGGCTTGCCGCATCGAGCCGCAGGAAACCTTCCGGCCGGGCGCGGGCGAGCGAGGGCACGACGCCGATGTCGAGCGGGTGGCCGGGCGTGACATGCAGCGCGATATCGCCGCCATTATTGACATAGGCGCGCTCGAGCCGGGGTTCGGCTGCGAGCATCGTGCTGAGGATTGTATCCGCCACCGCACCGGCGACCGCCGCCATCGGCGTGATGTATTGCGACCGGAAAGCCCAGCAGGCGCGCGCCATGCGTTGCGCCGTCGCACCTTTCAGTGAGGGCGGCTGATGGTCGAGCGGCTGGCGCAGCAGGCGCAATTCGCCGGCGAGCTCGGTCAAAAGCCCATCGAAGCGCGCCTCGGCCGCGACATAGGCCCGCTCGATCCGTGGCTTGGGACCGAAGGCCGCGATGACGAGGTCGCTCGGCCCCTCCTGCAGATGCAGCCGGTTGCCGGGCAGGCGGGCGATGCGGTGGGTTTTCATGATGAGAGCATGATGTGTTCTTACGTCAACACAACGTCATCCTGGACAAGCCGCGTAAGCGGCGCAGCTCTGGGATCCATCGGAGGGCCAATCCTTTAAAGGGCCTGGCTCTACGATGGATCCCGGCGCTCCGCTTCGCTTCGGCCAGGATGACGTGGCGGAGGTGGAAGCCTCGCGCTTATGACGCGAAGTGCTACCCCACATCCCGCCGGAGCGGCCAGGGATTCTCCGCCACCGCGCTCTCGATCCGGGCCTGCCCGCCATGGGCGCGCAAAATCTCTTCCATCGAGACGATCTCGTCGGCATGCCCGCCCGAGGCCAGGTAGAGTTCGCGCGACAGGGTGAATTCGATCGGCGCGACGATCGCCGGCGTCGGCACATAGCCGAAGGCGTTTTTGGGCATGCGCAGGACATCGACCATCACGGTGATGCCGCCGCCGGGCCAAACATAGACCGGCGCTCCGCCCATCGTGACCCGCGTCGTGCCTGATTGAACCGAGCGCGTCAGCAGTACGGGATTCTCAGTCACACCCGCCCGCAAGCTGCCGCCGGCGCCGGCCATGAAGGTCACGGTGCAGAGCGAGGGCTCGCAATTCTCGCCGATGCGCTCGACGACCTGCCGCACTGCCGCCGGCATCTCGGCCTCGACCGGCAGCAAGTTCTCGTCGAGCACGCAATAGAGCGAATCCTCGCCCGTCGTGGAGGTCATCAGCAGGCGCATGCCGGGCCAGGCTAGGCCCGCGTCGATCTTCTGGATGATCGAGAGCGGCTCGGTGATGTCGGTGCCGCCCCAGCCGAGGCCGGGCTGGGCGACCTGGAAATAGCGACCGGGCGTCGATTTGCGCCCGCGCACGCGAATGCCGGCGGGTTTCATGTCGAGCACGCGGCCGGCCTGATGCTCGGTCAGCACGCCGGTGATGTGGTCGTCGACGACGATGACCTCGTCGACATGGCCCTGCCACTGCTTGGCGAAGATGCCGACGGTGGCCGAGCCGCAGCCGACGCGCATGCGCGTCTCCGGCTTGCCGTCGACGATCGGCGCGTGGCCGGCCTGCACGATCACGCCATGGCCGCCATCGATGGTCAGTTCGACCGCCTCGCCATTGCTGAGCTTCAGCATCGCCTCGCAGGTGGCGTTGCCTTCCTTCTTGGAACCGCCGGTGAGGTGGCGCACGCCGCCGAGCGAGAGCATCTGCGAGCCGTATTCGGCCGTGGTGACATGGCCGACCTGCTCGCCATTGGCGCGTACGGCCGCCGTCTCCGGGCCGAGATGACGGTCGGTGTCGATCTTCACCTTGACGCCGCAATACGAAAAGATGCCCTCGGTCACGACCGTGACGGTGTCGACCCCCTCATGCTGCGAGGAGACGATGAAGGGGGCGGGCTTGTAGTCGGGATAGGTCGTGCCCGAGCCGATGCCGGTGACGAAGGCGCGGTTCGCCGGCAGGATCCCGCCGTCCCAATCCTCAGCGTTTTCAGCGAAAGGCACGACAGGGCCGCCGACCTCGACAGCCTCGGCCAACAACACGACCGGGTCGGTGCGGATCAGCAGCCCGTTGTCATTGGCGTAGCGCGAGCAGGCGCCCGAGCGGCCAGGCCTGATCCGGCACAAGACCGGGCAGGCGTCGCAGCGGACGATGCCTTCATTGCCCTCTGATGCGCCGAATTTGCGCGAGCGTTCGGCGAGCGCCGCATCCACTGCGGGAACGGGGTTGAGTTCGTTCATGGCTGAGTCTCCTCGCCAATATCCATGTCGCCCATAGCCATGTCGCCAATGTCTTGGGCCCGCAGCAATTCCCACAAGCGATGCGGCAGCACCGGCACCTGCCGGGGCGTCACGCCGGTGGCGTGGCGGATTGCGCCGAGGATCGCCGGTGCGGTCGGCACCAAAGCCGGCTCGCCGATGCCCTTGGCGCCGGAGGGGCCGAGCGGCTCGGCATCCTCGACCAGGATGATGTCGATCGGCGGCACGTCGCCGGCGGTCGGGATCAGGTAATCGTGCAGATTCTCGGTGCGGCCGGGCAGGTATTCCTCCAGCAGCGCCAGCCCGATGCCCTGGGCGATGCCGCCATGGATCTGGCCCTCGACCAGCATCGGGTTGATCGCGCGGCCGACATCATGGGCCGCGACGATGCGGTTGAGCTTGATCGTGCCGAGATCGAGATCGACGTCGAGCGAGGCGATCTGCGCCGCAAAACCATAGGTGGCGTAGGGGATGCCCTGGCCTTTTTCGTCCAAGGGCACGGTCGGCGGGTCGAAGCTCCCGATGCCCTCCAGGACGATGCCATCGGCCCTGGCGGGGAGGGCGGCGAGGTCGATGCGCGCGATAACGCCGTTCTCCTCGGCCAGCAATTGCGTGCCCGCGAGCTTAAGGGCGGCGGTCGGACCCGCATTGGTCAGGCGGAGGATCTCGGCGCGCAGCGCGGCGGCGGCGGCCTCAGAGGCACGGCCTGAGACGAAGGTCTGGCGCGAGGCCGAGGTCTTGCCGGCGTCGAAGGTTTTGAAGGTGTCGCCGATGACCAGCGTGAAGGCCTCGACCGGCAGACCAAGCGCGTCGGCCGCGATCTGGGTCAGCACCGTGGTCGAGCCCTGGCCGATATCGACCGCGCCATTCCAGAAGGTGAGCCGGCCCGTCCTGTCGAGGGTGATCCGCATGGTCGAAGGGTTCGACATGCCGGTATTGCCGATGCCGTACCACATGCAGCCGATGCCGACGCCGCGGCGCGTGCGGCCTTCGCTGGCATTGAAGGCCGCCGCATCCGCGAGCAGGGCCTGCCAATGGGGTTTGAGCTTCTCCAGGCATTCGGCCAGGCCGGCGCTGGCCTGCAGGACCTGGCCGGTCGGTGTCGTATCGCCGGCGCGGATCGCGTTGATCAGGCGGAACTCCAGCCGATCGAGGCTGGCAGCAGTCGCGAGATCGTCGAACAGGCTCTCCTGCGCGATCGCAGCCTGCGGCACGCCGAAGCCGCGAAAGGCGCCTGCTGGCGGGCCGTTGGTGTAGACCGCGCGCGACAGGTTGCAGACATTGGGCACCTTGTAGGGACCGGTCGCATGCACCGGCACGCGGCCTGCCACCGTCGGGCCCCAGGAGGAATAGGCGCCGGTGTCGAAATCGCCTTCCATGGCGAAGGCGACGAGATGGCCTTGTGCGTCGCAGGCCGCCCGGGCCTCGATCGAGGAGGGGTGGCGCTTGGTCGAGGAGATCATCGATTCGATGCGGCCGAAGACGCAACGCACCGGCCGGTCGAGGACCCAGGCCGCGACCGCCAGCATCGGCTGCAGCGAGACGTCGAGCTTGCCGCCGAAGCCGCCGCCGCAAGCCGAGGGGATGATGCGGACATCCTCGAGCTTCAGGCCGAGCACGCGGGCGACCTCGTCGCGGTCCATATAGGGCGCCTGGGTGCAGGCGAAAACCTCGATCGTGTCGCCGACGCGCCGGGCATAGCCGGCCTCGGGCTCGATATAGGCATGCTCGACGAAGCCGGTCTCGAAGCTGCCTGCGGCGAGATGGGCGGCCTGCGCGAAGCCGGCCTCGACATCGCCGCGCTCGACGCGGCCGCGTGTCAGCACATTGTCGGGGGCGAAGTCGTGCAGGATGAAGGCGCTCTCGCCCAGCGCCGCCTTGACGCCGACCATCGGCGGCAGCGCCTCCCAGGCAATCGGGAACTCGTTCAGCCGGATCGCCTCGACTGCATCCTTCTCGCCGACGATGGCGAGCACGCATTCGCCGCGATAGCGCGTTTCGCCTGCGGAGAAGACCGGCTGGTCCTTGAGATGCGGGTAGATGCCGAAGGAGTTCTCGCCCGGCACGTCCTTCGCGGTGAAGATGCGCACGAGGCCCGGGTGGCTTGCGACGAAGGCGTCGAGATCGCCCAGGGTGAAACGCGCGCGGGGGTGGGGGCTTCGCACGGCGCGCAGCCAGAGCGCGTCGACCGGCGCGGCATCGGCGCCATAGATCTCGGTGCCGGCGACCTTGGGCTCTCCGTCAAGGCGGGTCATGCGCGCGCCGACGGAGGCACCGCTCGCGGCAGGTGCGATCGGAGCGGGCTCGATGAAAAGATGGGCGTCGCGCACGGCCTCGACGATCTTGAGATAGCCGGTGCAGCGGCAGAGCACGCCGCCAAGCGCGTCCTGCGTCTCGGCCTCATTGGGCTGCGGGCGGCGCTTGAGCAGATCATAGCCCGCCATCAGCATGCCGGGCGTACAGATGCCGCATTGGGCCGCGCCATGCGCGTGGAACGCCTTCTGCAGGGCTGAGCCGAGCGCGTCCTTCGCCAGGCCTTCGACGGTGATGATCTCGCGGCCTTCCACCTGTCCGATCGGCGTCAGGCAGGCGCAGGCCTGTGCGCCGTCGATCAGGACCGTGCAGGCGCCGCAATCGCCGGCATCGCAGCCGATCTTGGTGCCGGTGGCGCTGAGGCTCCCGCGCAGCGCTTCGCTCAACCGGGTGTCGGGCGCGTCGCCCAGATGGACGTTCGCGCCGTTGAGCCGGAAGGCGATGCCCTCGGTGGCCGGAGCCGAGGCGCTGAGGGTGGAGCGATCATGGACGTTCACGCGGCGACCTCCAGCGGCGAAGACAGCAAACCGGCGAGCGCGCGCCGCACCAGGACGAGCGCGGCATCGCGGCGATAGGCGGCGCTGGCGCGGACATCGTCGATCGGCGACAGCACAGCGAGATCGGAGGCGCTGACGCTCCCGGCCAGCGCAGGCGAGGGCACCTGGCCGAGCAACCGGGCTTCGAGCCCGCTCAATCGCTGCGGCGCGGCCGCGCAGGCTCCGACGGCGATCCGCAGCGAAGCGATGCGTCCCTGCTCATCCAAGGCGAGATTGATGGCGACGGAGGCGATCGAGATCACCAGATAGGCGCGCGCGCCGAGTTTTTTGAAAGTCGAGCGCGCTTGCGCCGGCTGTGCCGGCACATGGATGGCGACGAGCAGTTCACCAGGCGCGAGTGCGGTCTTGCGGTTGCCTAGGACGAATGAGGCGAGCGGCAATCGCCGGCTTCCGTCGGGTCCGGCGAGCTCGACGTCGGCCTCCAATGCGAGCAGCGGCGGCACCCCATCAGCGGCCGGCGAAGCGTTGCAGAGATTGCCGCCGATCGTAGCCCGGTTCTGGATCTGGACGCCGCCGACCTGCCGGCTTGCCTGTTTCAGGGCGTCGAAGGCCGGCGGGACATCGGCCTCGGCGATGGCGCTCCATGTCGCCATCGCACCGATACGGATGCCGTCTGGGCCGTGATCGATGCCGGCGAGCTCCGGGATGAGGCTGAGGTCGAGCAGATCGCGATTATGGGGCTCGAACCAGGCGGCGCGCTGGGTGCGGACGGGGTAGACATCGGTGCCGCCCGCCAGGACCGTCAGCGGGCCGTCGCCGGCTCTGAGCGCCAGAGCCTCATTGAGTGTCCGGGGGCGAAGATAGCGCGTCATGACCGTCTGCTCCTCGTCAGCGTGCTCTCTCAGTCCAGTTCCGGCGCCAGCACGACCGTCAGCCCGTCGAGCTCGGGCGAGAACAGGATCTGGCAGGCAAGGCGTGAGTTCGGGCGCACGTCGAAGGCCTCGTCGAGGCGCTCCAGCTCCTCCTCGCGCGGCGGATGCAATCTATCGACCCAGTCCGCCGCGACATAGACATGGCAGGTGGCGCAAGCGCAGGCGCCGCCGCATTCGGCTTTGATCGGCAGGCCCCAGTCGCGGATGATTTCCATCAATCGCCAGCCTTCGAGCGCCTCGAGTTCGCGCTGCTCGCCGTCGCGATCGGTGACACGGACATGCATCACGCGACTCCGAGCTTTTTCTGGAGGGATGTCGAGGAGGTCGTGTACTGGAAGGTCAGTCGCTTGTCGGGATAGACGTAGCGATGGACCTTCTGGGCTGCCAGCGCGGCCTCGTGGAAGCCTGAGAGGATGAGCTTGAGCTTGCCGGGATAGGTGTTGATGTCGCCGATGGCGAAGATGCCTGGCGTCGAGGTCTCGAACTTCTCGGTGTCGGCGGGGATCAGGTTCTCGTTGAGATTGAGGCCCCAATCGGCGATCGGCCCGAGCTTCATCGTCAAGCCGAAGAAGGGCAAGAGCGTATCGCAGGCGATCTCGAAGGTCTGGCCTTCGCTGTCGCGGCAGATCGCAGCCTGGAGCGCCGAGCCTTCGCCCTTGAGGCCGGTGACCTGGCCGAGCTTCATGTCCATCTGGCCGGATGCGACGAGCGCGCGCATCTGCTCGACCGAATGGGGCGCGGCGCGGAAATCATCGCGGCGATGCATCAGCGTGACGCGTTTGGCGATCGGCTGCAGGTTGAGCGTCCAGTCGAGTGCCGAGTCACCGCCGCCGACGATCAGGATGTCACGGCCGCGGAAGGCCTCCATCTTGCGCACGGCGTAGAACACCGAGTTGCCCTCATAGGCCTCGATGCCGGGGATCGGCGGCTTCTTGGGCTGGAACGAGCCGCCGCCGGCGGCGACGATGACGGTCTTGGTCTCGAACACCGTGCCGGCATCGGTGGTGACGCGGAAGCGCGGGGCGTCCGTCGTGCCGATCGGCTCCAGCGCCTCGATCATCTGGTTCAAGTGGAAGGTCGGACCGAAGGGGCGGATCTGCTCGACCAGATTGTCGACCAGGCCCTGGCCGGTGACGATCGGGAAGCCCGGAATGTCGTAGATCGGCTTCTCCGGATAGAGCTCGGCGCATTGCCCGCCAACCTTGGGCAGGATGTCGACCAGATGCGCCTTGATGTCGAGCAACCCCAGCTCGAACACCGCAAACAACCCGCACGGACCCGCGCCAACTATCACGACATCCGTGGTGATGATGTTGTCATTGGTCATCGCCGCGTCTTGGGTCATCGCCATGCCTTCCATCGCACCGCGCCAAGCGCCGGTGAGCCAGCACAGGGCATCATCAAATCCAGTGCCAATTATTGTTAGTGTACAAATGAAATTGCGCAAGCGGATTTTGCAGGCAAGCCGTACTCATTTGCAGGCAGGCCTTGCTCAATCGAGGCGCGCCAGCAGCGCGAGCAGGCGCTCGGCCTCTTCGCGCGAAAGCGGCGCCAGCGTCGCGGCGGTGATCGCCTTCGCCTTATCGAGCAGGCCCGGAATCGCCTCGCGCCCCTTGGCGCTGAGCCGGACGCGAACGCGGCGCTGATCGTCGGGGTCGGGCAGGCGCTCGACCAGCCCGCGCTCTTCCAACCGCGCGATCACGCCCTTGATGGTGGCAGGGTCCATCGCCGTCATGCGGCCGAGCAAATTCTGCGAAATCTCCTCGCCGGCGCTCAGTCTCGACATGGCAGCAAATTGCGTCGGCGTCGGGCCGTCATCGCCCATGATGCGCTGGAAGATTGCGATATGGCGCTGCTGGGCGCGGCGCATCAGGAAGCCGACCTGCTCGTCGAGAATATAATCCATCGGTGCGGCAGTGCTGGCCGAGGACGGCTTGCGCTGCCTTGCGGTCGGCTTGGCGGCTGTGTCCGCCACGCTGTCCTGCCTGCTCATCCCCGTCCCCTGATTGTCGCTGTGCGGACCGCGCCTCCGGTCCCGTCGCATCGCCTCTTGCCAGCCGCCGAAACGCTGTCCATGATTGTTATTACACATTCAAACATCGCCTGTCTCGCAGGCATGATTGCGCCAGAGCAGGATGCGAAAAAGTGGGAACCGGTTTTTCGCATTGATCCTGCTCTCACTTTTAGATGAGAGCCGGATGATTTCAGATGGAACCACTTTGTGATCCCATCTGAAATCATCCGGCTCTAGGTTCGCAGCGGAGGACCAGATGGCTCACGACGTCGCGGCAGGCTCGGCCAAGGGCAAGCTCGTCATCCGCAATCTCGGCCTGGTGCTTTCGGGCGATCTCAACCAGCCGATCCTTGATGCCGATACGATCATCGCGGTCGATGGCCGCATCACGGCCATCGGCCGGGCTGCCGATCTCGATTGCGAGCGCGCCGACAGCATCATCGATGCGCAGGGCTCGCCGGTCGCGCCGGGGCTGATCGACAGCCATTGCCACCCGGTCTTCGGCGACTGGACGCCGCGGCAGGGGCAGATGGGCTGGATCGATTCCTGCGTCAATGGCGGCGTCACCACCTTCGTCTCGGCCGGCGAGGTGCATCTGCCCGGCCGGCCGAAGGATCCCATCGGCGTCAAGGCGCTCGCCATCACGGCGCAACGCACCTTCGCGAATTTCCGGCCGACGGGGGCGAAGATCCATGCGGGCGCGCCGATCGCCGAGACCAGCATGGTCGAGGAGGATTATGCCGAGATGGCCCGCGCCGGGGTCAAGATGATTGGCGAGATCGGGCTCGGCACCGTCAACACCGGGCCGGAAGCGAAGAAGCATGTCGATTGGGCCCGCAAATACGGGATGGAGACGATCATCCATACCGGCGGTCCGTCGATTGCAGGCTCCAGCCTGATCAGCGAGGATATCGTGCTGGAGGCCCAGCCCGATGTGATCAGCCATATCAATGGCGGCCATACCTCGATCCGCTTTTCCGGCATCTGCCGGCTCTGCGAGCAGGCGAGGGGCGCGATCGAGATCGTCCATAACGGCAATGAGCGCGCTGCGCTCGAAGCCATCAAGACCGCGACCGAACTCAACCTGACCTATAAGGTCATCCTCGGCACGGACGCGCCGGCGGGCTCCGGTGTGCAGCCGCTCGGCATCCTCAGGATGATCGCCTTCCTGTCGAGCCTGGGGGATGTGCCGCCCGAGGTCGCCTTCTGCATGGCGACGGGCAACACGGCGCGGGTGCGCAAGCTCGATGCCGGCTTCATCGCGGTCGGCATGCCGGCGGACCTCGTCTTTCTCGACAAGCCGCAGCATTCGGCCGGAAAGCATCTGCTCGATGCCGTCTCGCTCGGCGACATTCCGGGTATCGGCATGGTGGTGATCGACGGCATCATCCGCACTGGCCGCTCGCGCAACACGCCGCCATCACACACCGCGCCCGTTCTGGTCGGGCATTGAGGCGCATCATGACCGATCTCATCGATATCCGTCGGGTCCAGACCAGCGTGGAGGAGATTTTCCACGAGTTCGGCCCGCGCCCCGGCCGCACCGAGCGCATCGCTTGCGTCTGCGCCGTGCTGACCAACCCCTATGCCGGGCGCTACGAGCCCGACATCCTGCCGATGATGGAGGCGCTGAAGGCTGCGGGCCTCGACATGGCGACGCGTTGCCTCAACGCGCTCGGCGGCGATCCGAAAACCGTCGAGGGCTATGGCAAGGGCGCAATCGTCGGCTCCGCCGGGGAACTGGAGCATGGCGCGCTCTGGCATGTGCCGGGCGGCTACGCCATGCGCGAGATCCTCGGCAATGCGAAAGCGATCGTGCCCTCGACCAAGAAGGTGGCGGGGCCGGGCGCGCGCATCGACATTCCCGTTACCCATATCAACGCCTCATATGTCCGCAGCCATTTCGGCGCGGTCGAGATCGGCGTGCCGGGCTCGCCGCAAGCCGACGAACTCGTCTTCGTCCTGGTGATGACGACGGGCGCGCGCATCCATGAGCGCGTCGGCGGCCTGCGTGCCGACCAGATCAGCGTTGGCGACGGGCAGCGGTGATGGACAGTTGCGCCGCGACCCAAGCCGTCATGCTCGGCCTTGTGCCGAGCATCCACGTCTCGAACACAGCCCTCGCCGAAGGAAGACGTGGATGGTCGGGACAAGCCCGACCATGACGCGGAAACCTCATTAGCAGCTTGCCTGGAGCCCTTCCGTCATGCCCGCAAACATCCGTAAGATTCTCACGCAAGTCGATGAAATCCATCTCGAAATGGGCAAGGCGATCAGCCCGCCGACGCGGCGCGCCGTGGCCTGCGCCGTGATCGCCAACCCGTTCGCGGGGCGCTATCAGGAAGACCTTTCGGAGCTGACCGAGATCGGCGTCGAGCTCGGCGATCTCCTGACCAAGCGCTGCCTTGCGGCGCTGAACATCGCGCCCGATCAGGCCGAGAGTTTCGGCAAGGCGGCGATCGTCGGCGAGGGCGGCGAACTCGAGCATGCAGCCGCCATCCTGCACCCCAAGCTGGGCACGCCGGTGCGTGCGGCACTCGGCAAGGGGCCGGCGCTGATCCCCTCGGCCAAGAAGCGCGGCGGGCTCGGCACGCCGATCGACGTGCCGCTCGGCCACAAGGACGCAGCCTTCGTGCGCTCGCATTTCGATGCGGTCGAGGTCCGGATCACCGACGCGCCGCGCGCCGGAGAGATTTTGGTGGCGATTGCGATCACTGATTCCGGCCGCCCGCTGCCGCGCATAGGCGGGTTGCAGAAGCATGAGATCAAGGGCGAGGACGGGCTGCGCTAGGGGAAATCCACCCGCGCCGTCATTCCGGGCGCAGCCCTCGGGTCCGATCTTCGATCGGCCCAAGGATAAACTCCGCGGAGACCCGGAATCCATCGTAGAGCGTCATTCTCGGGCTTGCGCCCCGAGAATCTCATGACCAACTGGCTGAAATCAGAGATGGTCGGGTCAAGCCCGACCATGACGCGCTTTGGATCCCGAAACGCCCTTCGGGCGCTCAGGATGACGTTGCGCATTTGGAGCCAAACGGCGCGCTGTCAGGCCGCCTTGTCTTTCATGCCGCCATCGGTCAGCCGGTACCAGCTGATGATCGCCGAGACGTAGAGCTCGTTGAGCGCGTGCAGCGGCAGCGGCTTGATCGGCACCACGGGGAAGGGCAGGCGGCTCTTGTCGCCGCTGGCGAGATACTCCGCCATCGCCTTGCCCATCGCGCTCTGCAGGCCGACGCCGCGGCCCATGCAGCCGATATCGACCAGCAGCCCGGGCTCGGGCTCGTGCAGATGCGGCAGGAAATCGCGCGTCAGCGCCACCCGGCCGCACCAGCGGAAATCGAAGCCGATACCCTTGGCCTGCGGATACATCTTGCCGATGACGCGTTCGAGATGGGCCCAGTCGGAGGCGTCCTTCGGCTCCCGGAAGGGGCCGCGGCCGCCCATCAGGAGGCGATTGGTGTGGTCCTTGCGGAAATAGAGCAGCAATTGCCGCGTATCCGAGGTGACCTGGCCCTCGGGCAGGATCGTGCCGGCGATGTTGTCCGAGAGCGGCTCGGTCGCGACGATGAAGGTGTTCGGCCGGATCACGGTCTGGCGCAGTTTCGGGATCAGGTCGCCGGTATAGCCATTGGTCGCGATGACGACGCGCGGCGCGGTGACGCTCGCGCCCTGGGCGGTGCGGACAACCCAGCTCGCGCCGCTGCGCTTCAGCGAGACGACGGGGCTCTCGCCATGGATCGTGGCGCCGGCCTTGAGCGCGGCTTTGGCTAACCCGCGCGCATAGGCGAGTGGCTGCACGCCGCCGGCGCGCCGGTCGATCCAGCCGCCGAGATAGCGCTCCGTGCCGAGCAGGCGCGCGACGCTGTCGCTGTCGAGATACTCCGCATCGACGCCGCGCGTCCGCCACTCGCCGGCGCGGCGCTTCACCGTCTCGAGCATGGCCGGCGTATGCGCGCCCTGGATCCAGCCGGTGCGCTTATGCGGCACGTCCATGCCATGCCTGGCGATCAGATCGAAGACGAGATCGGCGGTCGAGGCGACGAAGCGCGTCAGTGCCTCGCCCGCGGCGGGGCCGAATTTCGCGGCGATCTCGCTGGGATCATATTTGATGCCGGGAATGACCTGCCCGCCATTGCGGCCCGAGCCGCCCCAGCCTGGCTCATGCGCCTCCAGCACGATGACGGGGACGCCGGCCTCGGCGAGATGGAGCGCAGTGGAGAGCCCGGCATAGCCGGCGCCGATCACGCAGACATCGGCGCTGGCATCAGTGGCAAGCGGCGGTGTCGGCACGGCCGCGGGCGCCGTCGCATGCCAGAGCGAGGGGGCGAGCGGGAACGGTTCGGCCATGACGGCCTCCTTGGGCGTTGGAAGCATGGCTCATGCGAAAAACCGGTACCCCCGTTTTCGCGCCATGCTTCAGATCGGCTTGAGCACGCGCCGCAGGAAATCCTGGGTGCGCGGATGGCTCGGCGCGCCCAACACATCGCGGGCCGGGCCCTGCTCGACGATGACGCCGCCATCGAGGAAGAGCACGCGGTTGGCGACCTCGCGGGCAAAGCCCATCTCATGGGTGACGACGAGCATGGTCATGCCGTCCTCGGCGAGGCTCTTCATCACCTGCAGAACCTCGCCGACGAGTTCGGGATCGAGCGCCGAGGTCGGCTCGTCGAACAGGATCGCCTTGGGCTGCATGGCGAGTGCGCGCGCAATGGCGACACGCTGCATCTGGCCGCCCGAGAGCTGGCCGGGATAGGCATCAACCTTGTCGGCAAGGCCGACGCGGGCGAGCAGTTCGCGGCCCCGCGCCATCGCCTGTGCCGGCGGCTCCTTTTTCACGAAAATCGGGCCCTCGACGACGTTTTCCAGCGCCGTGCGATGCGGGAACAGGTTGAAGCGCTGGAACACCATCGCCATCGCGGTGCGGATGCCGATGATCGAGGGCTTGTCGCGCTCGACGCGGGCGCCGTCGATGCTGATCGTGCCGTCATCATAGGATTCGAGCCCGTTGATGCAGCGCAGGATGGTCGATTTGCCAGAGCCCGACGGCCCAATCAGGCAGACGACTTCGCCTTTGTCGACGCTGGCCGTGATGCCCTTGAGCACCGGGAAGGCGCCGAAGCTCTTGGTGACGCCAGCGATCTCGATCATCGGAGCGCTCATCGCCGCGTCCCCTTGCCGAAGCGTCGTTCGAGCCAGCTGACGAAGCCCATCAGCGGCAGGCACATCGCCAGATAGAGCAGGGCGACGAGCGAATAGACGGTCATGTTCTTGAAGGTCGAAGAGGCGATCAAAGTGCCCTGCAAGGTCAGTTCGGCGACCGTGATGGTCGAGGCCTGGGACGAATCCTTCAGCATCATCACCATGATGTTGCCGTAGGGCGGCAGGACGAGCCGGATCGCTTGCGGCAGGATCACGCGGCGCATGGTCAGGCCCCAGCCCATGCCAATCGATTGCGCGGCCTCGACCTGACCATGGTCGATAGCCTCGATGCCGGCGCGGAAATTCTCGGACTGATAGGCCGAGTACGCGATGCCGAGGCCGATGATCGCGGCCTGCAAGGCCGAGAGCGCGATGCCGAATTCGGGCAAGACGAAGTAGATGTAGAAGAGCTGCACCAGGATGGGGATGCCGCGCAGCGTGTTGACGATCACCTTCGCGATGGTCCCGAGCCAACCGATGCCTGACACCCGCATCAAGGCCCAGACGAGGCCGAGCACCGTCGAGAGCGCAAGCGAGCCCAGCGCCACGATCAGCGTGAATTTCACGCCCTGGAGCAGGAGAGGCAGGAACTGGGCGGCATCCCGCAGGAATATCTGCATAGGGTTCTGAGTGTCGGAGTGAATCTGGAAGGGTCTTGCGAATTTCGGGCCGCCCGGAATCCATCTAGAGCGTCATTCTCGGGCTTGTGCCCTGAGAATCTCATGACCAGAACGCTCTGGTTTACGAGATGGCCGGGTCAAGCCCGACCATGACGTGCCTCAGATCCCAGATCTTCGCGGAGTTTATCCTTGGGCGGATCGAAGATCGGACCCGAGGGCTGCGCCAGGAATGACGGCGCGGTCCTCGTGAAGAAAACGGCGATGCCGCTTACTCCAGGCCCCACTTCGCCAAAATCTTGTCGACCGAGCCGTCGGCCTTGAGCTTCGCCAGCGCCGTATTGACCTTCTTCAGCAGTTCGCCGTCGGTCTTGCGGATGCCGATGCCGACCGAACCCGTGATCGTCGGCTTGTAGGATTTCACCAGCCGAACATTCGGGAACTGCCCCTGCTTGAGCGTGTAGGCCATGATCGGTGCGTCGGCGAAGGCAGCCTGGACGCGGCCGGCGTTCACATCCGCCAGGATATCGGGCGAGGTCTTGTAAAGCTTCACTTCGCCGAAAAGGCCGGTCTTCTGCAGGACATCGACATAGGCGGTGCCGATCTGGGCGCCGACCGTGTAGCCCTTCATGTCGGCGAAGGAGACATAGTCCTTGGTGTCGGAGGTCGGGACCAGCAGGCCTTCGCCATAGGTGTAGATCGGATCGGAGAAGTCGATCACCTCCTTGCGCGGGGCCGTGATGTACATCGCGGCGGCGACCATATCGATCTTGTTGCTGGTCAGCGAGGCGATCAGCGTCGAGAACTGCATGCCCTCGACCTCGACCTTGAAGTCGGCGGCTGCGGCGATCGCCTTGATCAGGTCGACCATCACGCCCTCGATCGTGTTGGTCTTGGTGTCGAGGAAGGTGAAGGGCATGCCTGTCGGGGTCGAGCCGACCTTCAGCACGGATTGCGCCTGGGCGGGCACGATTCCGGAGGGCAAGACGCCCGCAGCCATCGCGCTGCCGGCCAGCATGGACAGGAAGGTCCGACGTTCCATCGCGATATCCCCTCGCTTACGGCGCGCTTGCTGCGCGTCCGGCCATGATTTTCATGTGCGTGAAGATACGAGCATAGGACAAACTTGCCCGCAAGCAATTTCATGTGCATGAAATAGAGGCGGAGATGGAGAGTTCATGAGCGCCCCTGCCGCCAGTGGAGCCAGCCAGCCGGTCGACCAGGAGATCGGCGCCGGCCTGCGCAGATTGCGGCGTGCGCGCGGACTTTCGCTGGTCGATCTTGCCGCCCGCACCAATCTGTCGATCGGGTTCCTCAGCCAGATCGAGCGCGGCCTGTCCTCGCCGACCCTGCGCGTGCTCGTCGGCATGGCGGATGCGTTCGGCGTCGGGCTAGCCGATCTTTTTCCCAATGCCACGCCGCCGCCTGAGCAGTCCGCGACCATCGTCCGCGGCGCCGACCGAAGCGAATTGCAGCTCTGGCGCTCGGGCATCCGCAAGCATTTGCTGACCCCGCTTTCGGAGAGCTCGAAGCTCAACCTCTATATGGTCGAGCTGGAGCCGGGCGCGAACACCGGCGACGAACCCTATACGCATCAGGGCGAGGAGGCCGGGCTCGTCATGCAAGGCGCCATGCTGCTCAAGGTCGAAAGCGAGAGCTGGACCTTGCTGGAGGGCGACAGCTTCCGCTTCCTGTCCTCGCGCCCGCATTGCTTCGCCAATGCGGCGGAGGGCGAGACGCGGGTGCTCTGGGTTACCAGCCTGTAGCATGCAACGATCGGAGCTGAAGCCCATGGCGAAAAGCGCGATTCTGCCGCTGCTCCTCATTCTGCTCGGCGTCTTCACAGGGCTGGCCAAGCCGCTGACGCCGCTCGGCGATTCCTATGGTCCCGGCTGGGCCGATCTGCTCAATGGCGGGCTGGGCTTCGTCTTCATCATAGCGGCGGCAATCGCGGCCATCGCTGGGCGCTCAAAGGCGCGGCCGTAGGGCTGAGCCCGGAGAGGCCTGGTCGGTCGCAGCACCCCATTTTGCAGGTCATCCCGGATGCTGCGAGGCGGAGATCCGGGATGACGTTGCGATTGGAGAGGGCTGTGTTCAGCCGCCGAGCGACATCTTCAGCGGCGGCTTGACCTCGGCCGGCAGCGGCGAGGTGTAGCCTTCCTTGCCCAGGCGCTTCTTGTGGTCGGCCTTGGCGGCCGCCATCAGAGAGGGGTCGGAGAGCACGGCCGCGCCGGTTGCCGCCATCGCCTTGGCGACATGGATCATCGCCTTGTGGGCAGCCGGCTGCTTGCCCTGCGAGACCACCTGCCAGGTGTGGAACGGCGTGCCGACAGCGACGGTGGGCGCATGCGCCTGCACGGTTGGCACGGCCCAGCTGACATCGCCGACATCGGTCGAGCCGATGGCGGGGTTGCGCTTGGCGTCCATCGGAACGAGGAAATCGGCCAGCGGCGCGCCCGAATCGTCCATGCCGATGGTGCGCCAGATCGAGGCGATCTCCTGCGGCGACAGCGTCTTGCGGATCTCCTCGGCGAAGGCCTTGTCGGCGTCGTCGAAATGCGGCGGGCCGAGCTCTTCCATGATCCCGTGCAGCGCCTGTTCGAGCGGCGGGTTGGCGAGCAGATCGGAGACGGCGCTGATGATGCGCATCTCCATCTTGGTTTCCGTCATCAAGGCAGCGCCTTCGGCGATCTTCTTCACGCGCTGGACGAGTTCGAGCATGCCGCGCAGATCGCGCGCGCGGATCGAATAGCGCACGCGGGCATGGGCCTGGACGACGTTTGGCGCGATGCCGCCGGTATCGAGCAAGGCGTAATGCACGCGCGCATCGCTGGGCATGTGCTCGCGCATGTAGTTGACGCCGACATTCATCAGTTCGACGGCGTCGAGAGCGCTGCGGCCGAGATGCGGGCTGGCGGCGGCATGCGCCGCGCGGCCGGTGAAGATGAAATCGGCGCGGGTGTTGGCGAGCGCCAGCGGCGGGGCGACCTCCCACCAGCTCGACGGGTGCCAGGTGATGGCGACATCGGCATCGTCAAAGGCGCCGGCGCGGACCATGAAGGCTTTCGCAGCGCCACCTTCCTCGGCCGGGCAGCCATAATAGCGCACGCGGCCGGGGATCTTGTTCTCGGCGAGCCAGTTCTTCATCGCGGTCGCAGCCAGCAACGCGGCCGAGCCGAGCAGGTTGTGGCCGCAGCCATGGCCATGCCCGGCCGCTTCGACCTCGCGGTGCTCGGCGAGGCCGGCTTCCTGGCTCAGGCCGGGCAGGGCGTCATATTCGCCGAGGAAGGCGATGACGGGGCCGCCTTCTCCGGCCTCGCCCATCACCGCGGTCGGGATCTCGGCGATGTTCTCGGTAATCTTGAAGCCCTGGTGCTTCAGCTCGGCGACATGCTCGGCGACCGAGCGCTGTTCGGTATAGCAGACCTCGGGCATGCCCCAGACGCGGTCGCTGAGTTCGATGAAGCGCTGCTTGCTCGCATCCACATGCCGCCAGAGATCGTTTCGGTTGTCCATGATCGTTTTCGCCTTGATGAGGTCGCGATATATGAGCCGGGCGGCCGCCGCCCGTCCAGTTGCTGAAAGCATGGCCGATGCCAGCCGACGCAACGTCATCGTGTCGGCGGATGTTGCCGGCGCCGGCCCGATGTCCTCAGGGGTGCTTGTGGATCGGGTCGACCCAGTAGACCGCCTCCGGCGCCTCGACCGGATCGACATCGGTGATGTTGACGACCACGGCCTCGTTGTCTGAGCGCACCAGCACGCATTCCAGCGCCTCATCGGGATTGGCGTTGATCTCCTGATGCGGCACGAAGGGCGGCACGTAGATGAAGTCGCCCGGGCCGGCCTCGGCGACGAATTCGAGCCGCTCGCCCCAGCGCATGCGGGCCTTGCCGCGCACGACATAGATCACGCTCTCCAGCTCGCCATGGTGATGCACGCCGGTCTTGGCGTTGGGCTGGATCGAGACCGTGCCGGCCCAGATCTTCTGGGCGCCGACGCGGGCGTGGTTGATTGCCGCCTGCCGGAACATGCCCGGCGTCTGCGCCGTGTTCGGGTCGAGCTTGTCACCGGTGATGACGCGCACGCCGTCATGTTTCCAGCGCGGCTCATCGTGGGGATGGTCGTGCGGATGGTTGTGATCGTGGGAATGATCGTGTCCGGACATGATCTCAGCCCTTCTTCGCCGGGCCGGTGGCGATCGGGCGCTCGCTCGAGCCCCATTCCGCCCAGGAGCCGTCATAGATGGCGCGCGCCGGCTTGCCGATCGTCTCCAGCGCGGCCGAGAGGATCGCTGCCGAAACGCCCGAGCCGCAGCTTGTGATCAGGGGCTTGTCGAGATCGACGCCGGCCTCCGCGAAGGCGGCCGCGATCGCGTCGGGCGATTTCAGCCTGCCGTCCTGCATGATGGCGGGGAAGGGCAGGTTGAGCGCGCCCGGCATATGGCCGGACCGCACACCCGCGCGCGGCTCGGGCGCCTCGCCGCGGAAGCGGTCGGCGGGACGCGCATCGACGACCTGGATCGTGTCGCTGCCGAGCGCACGCTCGACGTCGTCGGCGTCGGCGATGGCGGAATGGTCGAGGCGTGCGGTGAAGCTGCGGGCCGAGCGGGAGCGCGGCGGGCCTTCCTCGATCGGGCGGCCTTCCGCCTGCCATTTCGGGAAGCCGCCTTCGAGGATGACCACGTCCTTGGCGCCGAAGGTCTTGAAGGTCCAGCGCACGCGGGGGGCCGAGAACAGGCCGAGCCCATCATAGACGACGATGCGCATGCCGTCGCCGATGCCCATCGCGCCGACGGCTGCCGCGAAGGCCTCCGGCCGCGGCAGCATATGGGGCAGGTTGGAGCTGGTATCCTTGATGGTGTCGATGTCGAAGCGCAGCGCGCCCGGGATGCGGCGCTGCGCATATTCGGCATGCGGGTCGCGGCCATGGACGGGCAGGTACCAGGAGCCGTCGACCACGACGACATCGGGCGCGTTCAGGCGCTCGGCGAGCCATTCCGTGGAGACGAAGACGTTGTCGCTGGCCATGATCGGCATTTCCTTGACGTTGCGGCCGCTTATCGGCGGCTGGACCTGGCTTCAGAGCAATGCTCTCAACTTTTAGATTTTTGTTTTATCGCATTTTCTTCACGCGAACCGGTGTCCACTTCGCTCGAAAATGCTCTAGGCGAGCGCGATGCGGACACGCCGGTTCTGCTTGCCCTTCTTCTCGATATCCGTGACCGCGACAAGGCCGATCTCGGCGGTGTTGCGGACATGGGTGCCGCCACAGGGCTGCAGATCGATGTCGCCGATGGCCACCAATCGGACACGGCCCGAGCCGCGCGGCGGCTTCACCGACATCGTCTTGACCAGGCCCGGATTGGCGTCGAGCTCCTCATCCGTGATCCAGCTTTCGGAGACATCGGCGTTTCGGGCGATCAGGACGTTGAGCTTGTCGGAGATCTCGGCCTTGTCGAGGCCGCCTTCGGGAATGTCGAAATCGAGCCGCCCGTCGCCTTCGCCGATCGCCCCGCCCGTCACCGGATAAGATAATACGACACTGAGCAGATGCAGCGCAGTGTGGATGCGCATGCGCTTCAGCCGACGCTCCCAGTCGAGCACGACTGTTACGGTCTCGCCGGGGTGCGGGGCCGCCTGTCCTTCGAGGGGAACATGGATCACGCGGCTCTTGTCGTCGGGATCGTAGATCGCCGTGCCGATCGTAATCTCGCTGCCGTCGGCGCGAACGAGCTTGCCGGCGTCACCCGGCTGCCCGCCGCCGGTCGCATAGAACACCGTCCTGTCGAGGATCACGCCGCCGCGCTCATTTACGGCCTCAACGCGCGCTGACGTCTCCTTCAGATAGGCGTCCTGGCGAAACAGCAACTCGGTCGGCATTGGTCTGGTCGTCCCTGGGACGCGTCTCGTCGGCGCGGGTTGCGGAGATTGCACGGATTGGGCTGGCCGCGCCACAGCACTTTCTCTTGGGGGGACCGCGTAGCTATTCCGCCTGGCCCTTCCGTCGCAGGACGGCAGAGACTAGATAGCGCGGTGAATAGCGCGATGATCCGTCGGTAGCGCTCGGGAGCCTCGATGTCATTGCCGCGCATGCAGCCGAAGGACGGTGTCGCCTGGGTCACGGGCGCGAGTTCGGGCATCGGCGAGGCGGTTTCGCTCGAACTGGCGCGGCGGGGCTGGACCGTCGCGATCACCGCGCGTCGGCTCGAGCAGCTCGAGGATATTGCCCGGCGCGCGGAAGGACTGCCCGGCCGCATCGTCGCCCATGCCGGCGACGTGACCGAGACCGCCGCGATGCAGGCGGTGGTGGATGGAATCGAGAGCGTGCACGGCCCGATCGCGCTCGCGTTCCTCAATGCCGGCATTGCCCCTCACGTCCATTCCGGCGCGTTCGATCTTGCGGCCTTCGAGCAGGCTTTCGCCGTCAACCTGTTCGGCGTGGCCAAAGGACTGGCGGCCGTGCTGGAGAGCATGACGCGGCGCGGCCGGGGGCAGATCGCCGTCAACGCCTCGATCGCGGGCTATGGCGGCATGCCGCGCGGAGCAGCCTATGGCGCGTCCAAGGCAGCAGTGATCCATCTCTGCGAGGCGCTGAAATTCGACTGCGACAGGCTCGGCATCCGGCTGCAACTGGTCAATCCGGGCTTTGTCGACACGCCGCTGACCCGTGGGAACGGCTACCCGATGCCCTTGCTGATGCCGCTCGAGGAGGCGGCCCGGCGCATCGTCGACGGTTTTGCGCGCGGCGGTTTCGAGATTGCCTTCCCGCGGCGCCTGGCCTGGTTCGCCAAGGCGGTGAATTGTCTGCCCTATCCCGCCTATTTCTGGCTCGTGGCGCGATTGGTGCCCCGTGGCAAGTCAACGAGGCGCGAGAGAACCTGACTCCTTGGCCTGACCCTTTGGCCTGACCCTTGGCCTGCCCCCTTGCGGGACTAGCCGAATCCGCTGCCGGCCATGGCTGCGGAACGCCGTGCGCCGGCTGGCTATTTCATCGCATTTTAACCAGCGTGACGCTGATATGGTGCGCTTTGAACGCCCGTTTTTTCTCCTGCGCTCCGGAGAGATCTGCACTGAATGCGTCTCGATTCGCGTAACATCCAGATTCCGACGGTCGATGAAATCGAGCCGCGCCTGCGACTCTACGGAATCGACGATGAGTGTCGCGAACTGGCGCGGCAGCTCGCGCCTGAAGTCGGCCGTATCATCGAGCGCGTGATCCGGCACAATATCAGCATCACCAAGGACCATCTGAAATCGAGCCGGGCTTCGCTCGATATTCATGGCGAGGCGCTGACGCGCGCGGTCGTTTCGCATTTCAACGTGCTGTTCCAGGCGCGTTTCGACGAGAGCTATCTGGTCTCCCTCGAACAGATGCTGAAGGTCGAGTTCGATTCGATGATCGGCGCCAGGGCGCGGCTGCAGGTCGGCCAGAAACTGGTGCTTCCGCTGCTGCAGGCGCGCGCCGGGCGCGGCATGCGGCGCCTGCTCGGACAGGCCGTGTCGCCGCGCGATGCCGACCTGCTGATGCGGCTTCTCTATTTCGATCTGGTCTGCGCCATCGCCGTCGAGCAGCATGAGACGCGCCGCGCCGTCGTCGAGCGGCATATCTCTCTCGATGGGGCGCTCAAGACCTTCAGCCAGCGGACGGAAGCGCTCGGCACGACATTCGAAAGCAGCGCCCGCGAATTGACCGTGGCGGCGCGGCAGATGCTGGAGAAGGCGCAAGCGACGCTGGAGCAGTCGACCGAGGCCGAGGTCGCCTCGACCAAGGCCTATCGCCTGGCAGCCGAGAGCGCCGATACCACCAGCCAATTGCACCAGCTCACCAGCGATATGGGCGCGCGCTTGTCCGGCGCGGCAGAGGCGACGGCGACCAGCGTGGCGCATGCCTCCGACATCAAGGATTCGATGGCCGATCTGGCCGGGGTCATCGAACAGGTCGGCTCGATCGTGGCCGTCATCAAGCAGATCTCGGACCAGACCAACCTGCTGGCGCTGAACGCGACGATCGAGGCCGCGCGCGCCGGGGACGCCGGCAGGGGCTTCGCGGTCGTCGCCCATGAGGTCAAGAACCTGGCCGCGCAGACCGGGACCGCGACCCAGGCCGTCGCCGGGCAGATCGAGAAGATCGAGACCGCGGCGCGGCGCTGCGTCGGCAGCGTCGACGCCATCACCGACAGCGTCCAGACGATTTCGCGCCTCAGCAACGACGCGGTCGCCACCTTCGCCTCGCAATTCGGCCTGGCCGGCCGGATTTCGGAGGCCGCGCGCCTGATCTCGACGCAGTCTTCCGATGTGGTCAGCGGCGCGCGGCTCTCGAGCCAGGCCATGACGGAAACCATCGCGGCGATCGACCGGGTGGAGATGACGGCTCTCGGCCTCGCCAGAAGCGCGGAGACGTTGCGCGCCCTGGTCGGCGAGCTCGGCGCGACAGTCGCCGCCGCCTGATGCGTTTCGCATCCTGCTCTTGCATGTAAAAAACCGTGCCGCAGCGTGGCGCTGCGGCACGGCCTGGCTTGGACGATCGCTGATTTCGGCGATCAGTGACTTGGACGATCAGCGGTAATAGGGCCGGTCGTAATAACGGCGGTGGTGGTGACGCGCATAATAGGGCGGCGGGCCGCCATAACGACGTCCATAGGCCGGAGGGCCGTAGCGGCGCGGGCGATCATAGCGCCAGTCGCGATACTGGACCTGCTGGATGTCGCCGGCCGGAGCTTTGCTTGCTGGAACTTGGACCTCCCGGCTGGAGGCGAAGGCCGGCGCGGCCTCGGCGATCGCGGGCAGGAATGCCGCAGCACCAAGCGCCAGGGTCGCGGCGAGGATCAGTTTACGCATTGAATTCTCCTTCCGATGAATCGGCATAGGTCCGATCTACCTCGGTGCCGCGGAACTGCCGGTGAACGGAAAAGTTCACCTACGTTCAGGGAGCGACGGGGTCGCAAGGGGCGGCAAGGACCTGAAACGGATGATTGCGGAGACAGCTCCAGCGATCGCGCCGGAACAGGTGGTCACCGAGGGCCTGCGATGTGTTGGGGAAGGCCGGGCGATGACCCGGACGCTGTTCGAGGGCTGCCAGTGGCGGCACCAGGGAATCACAAGCCCGGCGCAAGCGAGCGCCGGGCTGTCCACAGGCTCAGCCTGCCTTCTTTCAGCCTGCCTTCTTGGTGACGATCGTGAGCAGCCCGTTCTCGCTCATCTGCGCGAAAAGGACATGGGTTGACGATAGTCCCTTGGCTTCCAGAGCCGATTTGATGGTTGGCGTGGAGTCGACCGAACTCCGGAGCTTTTGAAGCTCGCCGTCCCCGCGTTGGGCAACGATCTCGGTGACCTGCGATTGAGTCGCCGCCGGCAATTCACTGATGTCGACCACGTTGACCGATTGAATCGTCGGCGGGGCCGATGGGCTTTGAGGTGCGGATGTCGATGGGCGGCTGGGCTTGGGCGGGTCCGAGGGGGTCTGCGCGTTGGCGGCCATGGACAATGCGAGAGCGGCTCCGGTGGCCAAGGTTGTGATCATGCGCATGGACGTTCCTCCATCAGTTGCGGATGAACGGCCTAACCGACACCGCAAATGCGGTCGGATGCTGAACGGCAGCTGACCATTTCGTGACGATGTCGTGGCGAAGGCATCACATTGATGGTGTCTGGGGCTGCTGGCAGCCTGCACCCATCACGCAGTGCGACAGCAAAAAGGGCCTGGGCGAAAATCGCCCAGGCCCTCGAAATTGGTGGCTCCCGGAGCAGGATTCGAACCTGCGACCAATCGATTAACAGTCGATTGCTCTACCGCTGAGCTATCCGGGATCAGTGGCCGCCGTATACCCATGCCACCGGGAGCGCGCAAGCCCTTTGCGACGAAGTTGGCGGGAAAACGTCGGCTCAGCAATTTGCCTTGGGGTCATCCAGCGCGGCGCGGCGAGGATGGGTTGCGGGCCGGCCCGGCATGTGGTTATACGCCGTGCAAGATGTCTCGCCAGCGCGGACATCGGGAAGGCCTCGTGGCGGAGTGGTTACGCAGAGGACTGCAAATCCTTGCACCCCGGTTCGATTCCGGGCGAGGCCTCCAATTTCCCCGATCATATCGATGTCATGAGATGCGGTCCGCTCCGGCGGGCGCGGTGTCCTCGTGGCGTCACGCCGTGATGGCGTCATATCCTCCTCGCGTCTTGCCTTTTGGCGCGGCCTCGAACAAAAGCTGTCGGATCGGTCGATAGGCTTGGCTCGGGCCCCGGGCCATGGCGTATCGACCCGCTTTCGATGGTGCCGGCCGCGAGTCGCCGGCCTGATCGCAGACGGAGATTTCGGGACATGGACAGTTTCGCCGCGCTGCGCCGCATGATGGTCGATTGCCAATTGCGCACCTATGACATCACCGACCGGAGCGTCCTGGCGGCGGCCGATACGGTGCCGCGCGAGGCCTTCCTGCCCGATACGCTGTCATACTTGGCCTATCTCGACCAATCCGTACCGTTGCCCGGTACGGGGAGGGCGCTGATGACGCCGATGGTCGTGATCCGCATGATCCAGACGCTCGCCTTGCAGCCCGGCGAGGCCGCGCTCGAATATGGCGGCGGCACGGGCTATGGCGCAGCCGTGATGGCGAGCATGGGTGCGGTCGCGACGCTCTGGGAGCCGGATGCAGAGGCTGCCGCCCTGGCCGGACCGGCCCTGAAGCGGGCCGATGCCGGCACTGTTGCGCTGGCGGCCAAGCGCCCCGCTGACTACAGCTTCGACGTGATTCTGGTCGGCGGCGCCTGCGAGACCGGGCCCGACGAACTTTTCTCGTTGTTGCGCGATGGCGGTCGGCTCATCGCGGTCGAGGGGCTCGGGCGCGCCGCACGGGTAAAACTCTATCAGAAATCAGGAAAAACCGTCTCGGGGCGGCCGGTTTTCGACGCTGCGGCGCCGATTCTGGCAGAATTCCGCAAGGTGCCAGCTTTTGTTTTCTGAACGACAGGTGTCGCATTTTTGCGGCAGTGCGAAGCGGAAACCCGCTCTGCAACCAAGCCGGCGTTGGCGCGTGCCCCGGTTGAGGCTATGTAGGATCCTTAAATTTATGCCGAGGCTGGGGCGATGCCTGGGCGTGACAGCAGTCCGCACATGAGGCGTCCGGTGACAAGACAGAAGTTCGATAAGAAGTCGGTTGAGTTCGGTGCCGCGGCGTTGATCGCCGTCGCCTTGCTGTTTGGAGGCGTTGCCGGCGCCAGCGCTCAGACTATGGATGCCGCGTTGTCGCGGGCCTATTCGGGCAACCCGACGCTGAATTCGCAGCGCGCTTCGCTGCGGGCGACGAACGAGAACGTGCCGCAGGCGCTCTCCGGCTATCGGCCGAGGATCACGGCCTCCGCGGATATCGGCGCGAGCATTACCGAGGGCGACATTCCCGCCAAGAACACGACGAGCGGCATTCACAACAGCACGCTCAGCCGGCTCGGTCCGCGTGGCGGCGGCGTGCAGATCGACCAGAACATCTTCGACAGCGGCAAGACGCGCAGCTCTGTCAGCCAGGCTGAATCGCTGGTGCTGGGCGCCCGCGCGACGCTGCGCAACACCGAGCAGAACGTCCTGCTCGATGCCGCAACCTCCTATATGAACGTGCTGCGCGACACCGCGATCCTGAATCTCAACCGCAACAACGTCGAGGTTCTGGAGGAGCAGTTGCGCCAGACCCGCGACCGCTTTCAGGTCGGCGAGGTGACGCGTACCGACGTCGCTCAGGCCGAGGCGCGCCTGTCGGCGGCGCAGTCGCAGGCGATTCTCGCCGAATCGAACCTCAAGACCTCGATCGCGCGCTTCCGCCAAAATGTCGGCATCGAGCCCAAGCAGCTCGCGCCGGGACGGCCGATCGAGAATCTGCTGCCGAAAACGCTGCCTGCGGCGCTCAACACCGCGCTGACCGGGCATCCCTCGATCATCGCCTCGCTGCATGGCGTCGATGCCGCCGAATTGCAGGTCAAGGTCACGGAAGCGGACCTCTACCCGACCTTCGGCGTGCGCGGCGTCGTCCAGCAGCGTTATGATTCGACCTATTTCGGCGACAACCGGACCAGCGCCAGCGTCGTCGGTACGCTGACCGTCCCGATCTATGAGGGCGGCCAGGTCTATTCGCGGACGCGGCAGGCCAAGGAGACGGCCGGTCAGCGCCGGATCGATGTCGATACACAGCGCGACACGGTGCGTGCGGCGGTGGTTTCGGCCTGGGGCGGGCTTGAGGCGGCCAAGGCGCAGATCATTGCGGCCCAGGCGCAGGTGCAGGCGGCCGAGACTGCGCTGTCTGGCGTGCGCGAGGAGGCCAAGGTCGGCCAGCGCACTACGCTTGACGTGCTCAATGCGCAGCAGGAGCTCGTCAGCGCCCGCTCGACCCTGGTCACGGCGCAGCGCGACCGCGTCGTCGCCTCCTATTCGGTGCTTTCGGCGGTCGGCCGACTTTCGTCCGAAACGCTGAAACTCAAGACCGAGACCTATGATGCGCGCAAGCATTATGATCAGGTCAAGGGCTTGCTCTGGGGCACCCAGACGCCTGACGGGCGCTGAAGTAGAATAGCATTCGCGCAACAGCGGGCATTTCTCTTGTGGGCGGCTGAAAAGCCGCCTTGCCCGGGCTGCTCTCCGTGAAATACTCAAGGTTGGAGCGGCGTTGATTCTATCGACGCGCCTGGTGTCGAGTGGTCCGGACCCAAGATGAGCGCGCAACCGAAGCCCAGCGAACCGTCGATGGAGGAAATCCTTGCCTCCATTCGCCGGATCATCTCGGATGACGAAGCCAAGCCTGCAGAAGCGCCGCCTCCTGCCGTAACGGACGGGGACGATGAACTGAAGGCGCTGCTCGCTGGCGCGAGCGCCGTGTCGGCGGCCGATGACGACGTGCTCGATCTCGGGGCCGAAGCCAACCTGATCGCCGCGCCCGAACCAGAGCCTGAGCCGCCGGCCGAGGCCCAGGCGCTGGCGGAGTCCAGCGATATCGACTTCCTCGAAGCCGCGGAACCGGCCGCGACAGCCGAGCCGGAACCCATCTTGCCGCAGGCTTCCGTGCCGCCTCCGGCTCCGCCGCCTGCTGTTTCCGCGCCGTCCTTCGACATGGCTCAGTTGCTCTCCGACCAGACGAGTTCGGCGGTCACCAGCGCCTTCGGTCAGCTTGCCCATACAGTTTTGTCCAACAACGCCCGCACGTTGGAGGATCTGGTGAAGGATATGCTGAAGCCGATGCTGAAGAGCTGGCTCGACGACAACCTGCCGACCATGGTCGAGCGGCTGGTGCGCGCCGAGATCGAGCGCGTAGCGCGCGGCGGCCGCAACTAAAGCACGTTTTGGAAATTCCGCGAGCCCTCATCCTGAGGGGCTGGCCCGAAATGAACCAAAGAGTTCAATGGCTCTGTCCAGGCCACCTCCGCGCCGTCATTCCGGACGCAGCGAAGCGGAGGTCCGGAATGACGGTGCAGGGGGATGGTTCAGGAGGCTCCCGAACCCTCCGGAGCATCCTTCGAGACGCCGCTTCGCGGCTGCTCAGGACGAGGGCTGGCATTTCCAAATTGAGCGCTCTCAGCTCCGCGTGGCTCGGGGCTTCCTGGCGGGCACGGTCTGCAACCGCTCGAAAGCGCCTTCCGAGCGCAGCTTCTTATAGATGAGGCTGCCGAGCATCAGGGCCAGCGTCGGCGTGCCGAGCCGCGCGGCCAGCATCGCGATGCCGATGGTGACGGGGCGAGAATAGCGGCCTGATGCCGCTCCGGCCGCGAACCAGGCGCCGAGCGCGTGGACGAAAAACTTCATCGCAATCGTTCCCTTGCTGCAATGGTCACAGGACCACTTTGCGATTGTCGCCGAGATGGGGCTTCGAGCCCGTGATCGCGGCCGCCGCCATCTTCACTGTCGTGACGATCTTGCCGGGACTGTCCCAGAACTCAGCCATGGCGGGCCTGACGCGCAGGACGCGGATATTGGGATCGTCCTTGCTCTCCCAGAACGCCCTCGCAGCGGTTGACCGGAGTTCGCCGATCTTGCGGCGGTCGTCGAGCATGTTGGCCGTGCCGGTCACAGAGACATAGCGATAGCCGGCATTGTCGGCAAAGGTCAGGCAGACATTGTCGTTGATCTCGACCTCGTCGTCCTTGTGATTGCGGGCGTCGGTCAGAAAATAGATCGCATCCTCGTCGCGAGCGGCAAGGGCGCTCATCGGCCGGGAGCGCAACTCGTCGCTCGAACCGTCATGCGTCACCAGCATGCACAGCCCGATATCGTCGATCAGCGTCCAGGCGCGATCCTGGTCGGTTTGATGGCTCATGGAGGATTCTCCTGTCGTTCACGTTCTCAACGGGTGGACGCTGCAACAGTTCCTTCCGCGCCTTTTCGCGATGCCCTGCCGTCTCCATCCTGGGAACGAGAACCTGGGGAACGCGAAGCGCCCTCGTGCGTATCTTGAGCCAAGGCCCCGACCAGATCCTTTCCTCTGCCAGGTCTTTCCTCTGGCAGACAATTTCCTCTGGCAGACCTGCCGCAGATGACCGCATTGAGGATATCGCCATGAAGAAGCCCGCCTCCAGGATCGACCTGACCTCGAACACCAAGACCGAGGTGATCAGCCTGCTGAATGAGCGTCTCGCCGATGGAATCGACCTCGCGCTCGTGACGAAGCAGGCGCATTGGAACCTGAAAGGGCCGGGTTTCATCGGCATCCATTTGATGCTCGACGGCTTCCGCAAGGATCTCGACGAACATGTCGACACGGTCGCCGAGCGCATCGCCCAGCTCGGCGGCATTGCGCTGGGCACCACGCAGACGACCACCTCGGCCACCACGCTGAAAGCCTATCCGACCGACATCATCGCGGTCGGCGATCATCTCGCCGCGCTGATCGAGCGCTATGCCGCGACCGCCAATCTGGTACGCGCGGCTGTCGATAAGACCGACGAGGCGGGCGACGCCGGCACCGCCGATCTGCTGACCGCCTATTCGCGTATGCTCGACAAGGCTTTATGGTTCCTGCAATCTAATGCTGCGGGCTGATGCGGCTCGTGATCGATCGAAGATACTGACGCGCAGGCCTTGCTTGACGCGTAGGCCTTGCTTGGGCTCTTAAGTCCTTCGACCTTTTTGGCCTTTGATTTTCACGGCCGGGGCGTGCTCCCCGGCCTTTTTGCGTTCGAGCGAAGCGATGATGGACAAGACATTCGAGCCGGCGACCGTCGAGGCGCGCGTCAGCGCGGCATGGGAGAAGGCCGACGCCTTCAAGGCCGGGCGCGGAGCTGCGCCCGGCGCCGAGCCCTATTGCATCGTGATTCCGCCGCCCAACGTCACCGGCTCCTTGCATATGGGCCATGCGCTCAACAACACGCTGCAGGATGCCCTCTGCCGTTTCGAGCGCATGCGCGGCAAGGACGTGCTCTGGCAGCCGGGCACCGACCATGCCGGCATCGCCACGCAGATGGTGGTCGAGCGCAAGCTGTCAGCCGAGCGCAATATCTCCCGCCGCGACATGACCCGCGAGGACTTCCTGAACGAGGTCTGGGCCTGGAAGGCCGAATCCGGCGGCACGATCGTCAACCAGCTGAAGCGCCTGGGCGCTTCCTGCGACTGGTCACGCGAGCGTTTCACCATGGATGAGGGCCTGAGCCAGGCCGTGCTCAAGGTTTTTGTGGCCTTGCACAAGCAGGGCCTGATCTATCGCGCCAAGCGCCTGGTGAACTGGGATCCGAAGTTCCAGACCGCGATCTCCGATCTCGAGGTCGTCCAGGTCGAGAAATCCGGGTCGTTCAAATGGGAGCGGGGCGGGGAGGAGGCCTTCGATTCCACCAAGCTGGAGAAGGTGCTGAACCGCGATCCGGGCGGGCATCTCTACTATTTCAACTACCCGCTCGAAAGTGTGACTTACGATGCTGACGACGCCTCGACCTTCATCACGGTGGCGACGACGCGGCCCGAGACCATGCTGGGCGACACCGGCGTCGCGGTTCATCCCGAGAACGAAAAGCTCGGCCATTTGATCGGCAAGAATGTGGTGCTGCCGCTGGTTGGGCGCATCATCCCGATCTTCGGGGACGACTACGCCGATCCGGAGAAGGGCACGGGCGCGGTCAAGATCACCCCGGCGCATGACTTCAACGATTTCGAGGTCGGCAAGCGCCACAAGCTCGACGTCGTCAACATCCTCGATGGCGAGGCCAGGATCCTGCTTGCCGACAATGCCGATTTCCTCGCCGGCTCAGTGCCGGAGGGCGAGACGCTGGCGCTGCACGGCCTCGACCGCTTCGCCGCGCGCAAGCGCGTCGTCGCGCTGATGGCCGAACGCGGCTTTCTCGCCAAGATCGAGCCACATGGCCACACCGTGCCGCATGGCGACCGCTCGGATGTCGTGATCGAGCCCTGGCTGACCGACCAATGGTATGTCGACGTCAAGCCATTGGCGCAGCGCTCGCTGAAGGCGGTCCGCGACGGGCGCACCAAGTTCACGCCGGAAAGCTGGACCAAGGTCTATTACGACTGGCTGGAGAACATCGAGCCCTGGTGCGTCTCGCGCCAGCTCTGGTGGGGCCATCAGATTCCGGTCTGGTACGGGCCCGATGGTGAGGTTTTCGTGGCGGAATCGGAGGTCGAGGCGCAAGCGCTGGCGCTCGGCCATTATGGCGGCACGGTCGAGCTCACCCGTGACGAGGACGTGCTCGACACCTGGTTCTCTTCGGCGCTGTGGCCGTTCTCGACCCTGGGTTGGCCCGAGGACACCGCCGAGCTCAAGCGCTATTACCCGACCGCGACGCTCGTCACCGCCTTCGACATCATCTTCTTCTGGGTCGCCCGGATGATGATGATGGGCCTCAACTTCATGGATGAGGTGCCGTTCAAGGACGTCTACATCCACGCCATCGTTCGCGACGAGAAGGGCGCGAAGATGTCGAAGTCGAAGGGCAACGTCATCGACCCGCTGACGATCGTCGATCAGTACGGGGCAGATGCCTTGCGCTTCACCTTGGCCGCGATGGCGGCGCAGGGGCGCGACATCAAGCTTTCGACCGCGCGTGTCGAGGGCTACCGCAACTTCGCGACGAAGATCTGGAATGCGGCGCGCTTCGCCGAATTGAACGGCTGCGCCCGGGCGGAGGGTTTCGACCCGGCCAAGGTGAAGCAGCCGCTCAACCGCTGGATCCTGAGCGAGGCGGCGCGCGCTGCCGATGAGATCGCGGCCGGCATTCCAAGCTTCAAGTTCAACGAAGCGGCGGCTGCGGCCTATCGCTTCACCTGGGGCCAGTTCTGCGACTGGTATCTCGAACTCGCCAAGCCTGTGCTGCAGGGCGAGGGCGTCGATCCCGCCGAGAAGGCCGAGACGCAAGCGACTGTCGCGCATGTCATCGACCTGATCTGCCAGTTGCTGCACCCCTTCATGCCCTTCCTCACCGAGGAGCTCTGGGCGCAGAAGGCGGGCGAGGGCGCTCCGCGCAAACTCGCTTCGGGTGACGACGCGCTGGTCTGCCTGACGCATTGGCCCGATCTCGCGGCGCTGCGCGATGCGGCGGCCGAGGCCGAGATCGGCTTCGTCGTCGATCTGATCTCGGACATCCGCTCGGTGCGCTCGGAGGTCAATGTGCCGGCGGGCACGCAGGCGCCGCTCGTGCTGGTCAAGGCCTCCGCCGCGACGCGGGCGACGATCGAGAGCTGGCGGCCGATGATCGAGCGCTTGGCGCGCATTTCCGAGATCGCCTTCGCGGAGACCGCGCCGGCGCAATCGGCGCAGATCATCGTGCGCGGCGAGGTCGCGGCGCTGCCGCTTGCCGGCATCATCGATCTCGATGTCGAGCGGGTGCGCCTGAGCAAGGAGATGGCCAAGCTCGACCAGGACATCGCAGTGGTCGACAAGAAGCTCGGTAATCCCGACTTCATGGCCCGCGCGCCCGAGGAGGTCGTCGAGGAGAACCGCGAGCGCAAGGCCGCTGCCGAAGCACGCAAGCTCAAGATCGCCGAGGCGCTGACGCGGCTGTCATAGGCTTGCCGCGAAGGGGCGGGTAGTCTCCGGCGCGATTCTCCGGGGGCAGCCATGTTTCGTCTCGATTCTTTCGGTCGGCTCGACCCAGACGACTTCGTCACGGCCGCCGGCACGCCCTCGCGCCGGCTGCTGCTGAAGGGGTTGGCGGCGTCCGGCCTGTTGCTGGCGAGCGAGCCTGTGCTTGCGCAGCGCCTCTGGACCAATCCTGTCTTCAAGGCCGATCCGTTTTCGCTCGGCATCGCGTCGGGTGATCCCGCTGCGGACGGCTTCGTGATCTGGACCCGGCTCGCGCCCGAGCCATTGGCCGAGCATGGCGGCATGCCGATGAGCGCCGTCGAGGTAGCCTGGGAGGTTGCCGCCGACGAGGCCTTCGCACAGGTCATTCAGCACGGCACAGGCCTGGCGCGGCCGGAACTCGGCCATGCCGTCCATGTCGAGGTCGTGGGGCTTGTGCCGGACAGAGCTTATTTCTACCGCTTCAGCTGTGGTGGGGTGCGAAGCGCGGTCGGACGCGGCCGGACCTTTCCTCCTGCGGGCTCTGCCGTGGCGCGCATGGATTTCGGCGTGCTCGGCTGCCAGCGCTATGAGGACGGCTTCTTCACCGCCTTCCGCCATGCCGCGGCGGAGCGCTTCGATTTCATCTTCCACTACGGCGACTACATCTACGAATATCGGACCATCCGCCCGGGCGACCGCCAGTTGCCCGTAGCGCGCATGATGCCCGGCGAGCCCGATGAGATCTACGCGCTCGGCGACTACCGCCGCCGCTATGCGCTCTACAAGCTCGACGCCGACCTCCAGGCGGCACATGCCTCGGCGCCTTGGCTCGTCTCCTTCGACGACCATGAGGTCGACAATAATTGGGCCGGCCTCGTCTCCGAGGAGCAGGGTGTTCCGCCCGAGATCTTCGCCTTGCGCCGTGCCGCCGCCTTCCAGGCCTGGTATGAGCACATGCCGCTGCGCCGCTCGGCCATTCCCAATGGGCCCAACATCCAGGCTTATCGCCGTTTTCGCTATGGCGACCTCGCCCAGATCGAGGTGCTCGACACCCGCCAGTTCCGCTCCGACCAGCCCTGTGGCGATGGCTGGCAGAGCCATTGCGCGGATGCACGGAGGCCCGAGAACACGATGCTGGGGGCTGCGCAGGAGGCCTGGCTGGGTGAAGGCCTGCGAGCCTCCCGCGCTCGCTGGAACGTGCTGGCGCAGCAGGTCATGATGATGCGTCTCGATCGCGAGGCCGATCCTGGCGCTTCAAGCGTCCATATGGACAAATGGGATGGCGCAGTAGCGGCCCGCCAGCGTGTGTTCGACAGCCTGAGCGAGGCCCGCATCGCCAATGCCGTGGTGCTGACCGGCGACATTCACCAGAACTGGGCCGGTGAGCTCAAGGCGAATTTCGACGATCCGGCTTCGAAAGCGGTCGGTGTCGAATTCGTCGCGACTTCGATCAGCTCGGGCGGTGACGGTGCGGTGATGAACAGGAGCGGCGAGACCAGGCTCAGGAAGAACCCGCATCTGCGCTATTTCAACAACCAGCGCGGCTATATGCGCCATTCCGTCACGAATGAGCGCTGGCAGGCCGACTACCGTGTGCTCGACAGGGTGACGACTGCTGGCGCGCCCGTCACGACGGCGGCGAGTTTCGTGGTCGAGGCGGGAAAGCCCGGGCTGAAGCCGGCGTGAGAGCGACAGCTGCCGCCGCGCGGTCATGAAGCCGTCTTCAAATTGACGTTACCGCAAGACAACTCTGGCAATCTTCCGCGGACAGGCTTAGATGCGCGCCGGGCGCAAGCCCGCCATGCGCTCGATGCCGTCATTAACCCAGGACCGGTTGCTCTTACGCCATGCTCAAACGAGCCTATGACTGGTGCGTTTCCTATGCGTCCCACCCCGCCGCTCCCTGGCTCCTCTTCGCGCTGACTTTCGTCGAAAGTTCCGTCAGCCCGCTGCCGCCGATCCCGCTCTTGCTGCCAATGTGCATCGCCAGGCCCGATCGCGCCTGGTTCTATGCCGGCGTCTGTTCGCTCGGCGCGGTGCTGGGCGGCTATCTCGGCTACGCCATCGGCGCGCTGCTCTACGATTCCGTCGGTTCCTGGCTGATCGGCATCTACGGCCTGCAGGACAAGGCCGCCCAGTTGATCTCGACCTCGCAGGACTACTGGTTCTGGGTGCTGGTCACCAAGGGGCTGACTCCGATCCCGTTCAAGATCGTCACGATCATGTCGGGCTTCCTGCATTTCGACATCTGGAAGTTCACCATCGGCATGGTGGTCTCGCGCGTCACCTTCTTCATGATGATCGCGCTGGCGCTGCGCTTCTATGGCGACGACATCCGTATCTTCATCGAGAAGCACCTGCCGCTGGTGGCGCTGTCGCTGCTCGTCATCGTGGTCGGCGGTTTCTTCGTCCTGCCGCTGGTGCTCTGAGGCGGCGGGACCGGCCCGCCAGAGCAGGATGCGAAAAAGTGGGCACCGGTTTTTCGCATGAGCAATGCTCTGAACTTTTAGGATCGATCACGTCGCCTTCGGACGTTTCCGTCCGAAGGCGACGTGATCGAGGCATGAATCGCGACAGCGCAAAAGGTTCCCGCCTTCGAGAGTTGGCCGTGAATTTGTGGCGCCGCTGCAACACTGCTCCCGCATCGCGTGACGACGGCCCCGGACTGGCCCAATTGCCGCGAAGCCGCCACAAAGCGCGCTCAGCAGAGGTCTCCGATAAGTCACTGAGATATAGAAGAATTAAAGTGCGATCTGCACGGCCGAGAGAGGCTTTCGCCCTTACGGTACGCAGGCAGGACAACGTTGCACCCCGCTCGGGCTGCGTGGCACATCTGCCACGCGCCTAAAGCGCAGGGTGGAACGAGGAAAAAAGACCATGGACGTGCGTGTGTTCGATAAATCGAAACTCCCCAGCCGCCACGTCAGCGTCGGCCCGGCTCGTGCGCCGCATCGCTCCTATTACTACGCCATGGGCATGACGGCCCGCCAGATCGCCCAGCCCTTCGTCGGTGTCGCCTCCTGCTGGAACGAAGCTGCGCCCTGCAACATCTCGCTGATGCGCCAGGCTCAGGCCGTCAAGAAGGGCGTCGCCTCGGCCAATGGCACGCCGCGCGAGTTCTGCACCATCAGCGTCACCGACGGCATCGCCATGGGCCACCAGGGCATGAAGTCCTCGCTCGCCTCGCGCGAATGCATCGCCGACTCGGTCGAGCTGACCATGCGCGGCCATTGCTATGACGCGCTCGTCGGCCTGGCCGGTTGCGACAAGTCGCTGCCGGGCATGATGATGGCGATGGTGCGCCTGAACGTGCCCTCGATCTTCATCTATGGCGGCTCGATCATGCCCGGCGTCTTCAAGGGCAAGCCGGTCACGGTGCAGGACGTGTTCGAGGCCGTCGGCAAGCATTCGGTTGGTGCGATGTCGGACGAGGATCTGAAGGAGCTGGAGGAGGTCGCCTGTCCGTCCTCGGGCTCCTGCGGCGCACAGTTCACCGCCAACACCATGGCGACCGTCGCCGAAGCGATCGGCCTGGCGCTGCCCTATTCCTGCGGCGCGCCGGCGCCCTACGACATGCGCGACAGCTTCTGCTACACCGCCGGCGAGATGGTGATGGAGCTGATCGCCCGCAACATCCGCCCGCGCGACATCGTCACCCGCAAGGCGCTGGAGAACGCCGCGACCGTCGTCGCGGCTTCGGGCGGCTCGACCAATGGCGCGCTCCACCTGCCGGCGATCGCGCATGAATGCGGCATCGATTTCGATCTCTTCGCCGTGGCCGAGATCTTCAAGAAGACGCCCTATATTGCCGATCTGAAGCCCGGCGGAAAATACGTCGCGAAAGATATGTTCGAGGTCGGCGGCATCCCGCTCCTGATGAAGACCCTGCTCGACCATGGCTATCTGCATGGCGACTGCATGACCGTGACCGGCCGCACCATCGCCGAGAACCTCGCCTCGGTGAAATGGAACGACGAGCAGGACGTCGTGCGCGCTGCGAACAAGCCGCTTTCGCCCAATGGTGGCGTGGTCGGCCTCCAGGGCAACCTCGCTCCCGAGGGTGCGATCGTGAAGATCGCCGGCATGACGACCGAGCAATTGACCTTCACCGGCCCGGCGCGCTGCTTCGACCGCGAGGAAGACGCTTTCGCCGCCGTCACCAACCGCGACTACAAGGTCGGCGACGTGCTGGTCATCCGCTACGAAGGGCCCAAGGGCGGCCCCGGCATGCGCGAGATGCTGGCGACCACGGCGGCGCTCTATGGCCAGGGCATGGGCGACAAGGTCGCGCTGATCACGGATGGCCGTTTCTCCGGCGCGACGCGTGGTTTCTGCGTCGGCCATGTCGGTCCGGAGGCAGCTGTCGGCGGCCCGATCGCGCTCATCCGCGATGGCGACATCATCGAGCTCGACGCAGTCACAGGAAAGCTCGCTTGCCGCCTTTCTGATGCCGAACTTGAGTCGCGTCGTAAGGCTTGGACACCGCGCAAGACCGACTACGCATCGGGCGCGCTGTGGAAATACGCCCAGACGGTCGGCTCTGCGAAGGGTGGGGCCGTCACCCACCCGGGAGGGGCGGCCGAGACCCATTGCTATGCGGATATTTGACGCGACATTTGCAGCATTGTTCCTGATCCTGGGTGGCCAACAGGCCGCCTGGGCGCAGGATCTCGCGCCTATGCGCGGGCCGATTCCGCCGCGTCCGATTCCGGGCGTGATGCTGCCCGAGCCCGATCTTGCTCCGCCCGCACCGCCTGCTCCCAGCGTGCGGCCGATCGCGCCCGCGCCGAGCGGCCCGGCAGCACATACGGCCCTGCCGATCGCCCCCTTCAGCAACGCCCGTGACGCGATCCGGGCCTGGATGCGTGACTCGACCGCCGGCGACCAGGTCGGCGCCGTGCGCGCGCTCGAATACGCCGCCTCCCAGGGCCATCTCACGGCGCAGTTCAAGCTCGGCCGGATGTATGCCGGCGGCGATGGCGTGCCGGCCAATGATCTCAAGGCGTTCGAGTATTTCTCGAAGATCGCGGACGAGAATGCCGATGCTATTCCCGGCACGGCCGACGGTCGCATCGTCAGCGGCGCTTTTGTGGCGCTCGGCGGCTACTTCGTCGACGGCATCAAGGGCAGCTATGTGAAGCCCAATGCCGATCGCGCCTTCGACATGTTCCACTATGCCGCCTCCTATTTCGGCGACCCGGAAGGCCAGTACAACCTCGCCCGGCTCTACATGAACGGGCAGGGCACCAATCGCGATGCACGCCAGGCCGCACGCTGGATGAAGCTCGCCGCCGAGAAGGGCCATGCCCCGGCCCGCGCCGTCTTCGGCGACATGCTGATCCGTGGCGCCGACGGCGTGCCGCGCGCGCCGGTGGTGGGGTTGATGTGGCTCTCGCTGGCGCGCGACAGCGCCGATGCCGCGCGCGAGGCCTGGATCATCGAGCGCTGCGAGACTGCTTTCGCTGCCGCCTCGCCTGCGGATCGCAGTGCGGCGCTCGCCATGGTCGAGCGCCAGCAATTCGCAAGTCGCGGCACGTCACAGCGCTGAGCCCAGCGACTGCATCCGACATCACGATCCCGGCGTAATTGGAGCAGACCCACAGGGAGCCTGCGCCATGCATCATGCCGTGCCCTTCAGCCTCATCGCGATCATGTTCACGGCCGCCGGCGCTGCTGCGCGGGATGATTTCGAGCGCTGGGCTCCGCTCAAAGACCCGTTCCCGAGCACGGGTGGCGGCGGCATCATGATCCACGACTACGACCCGGTCGTCGCGGACGGCAAATGCACCACGAATTTCCGGGCGATCGAGCCCAATGGCACGGTCTATCGCAATGCGATCACCTTCGAGGCGGTGGAGACGCAAGGCGGCGTGCTCTGCACCAACGGCAGCTGGCGGTCGCTTGATGGCGCAGCGACCGGCACGACGCCGTTTCAGGTGTTCATCAAGGGCGGCGTGAAGCGGGGCTCGGCGGAGTGAACCCTATCGCTGTGCTCGCACTGACGCTCACGCGGCGCGCAACTCCAGCATCACCGGCACATGGTCCGACGGCTTCTCCCAGCCGCGGACATGCTTGGCGATCGACACAGCCGCGAGCCGGTCGGCCGCCTGCGGCGAGAGCAGGAGGTGGTCGATGCGGATGCCGTTGTTCCGCTGCCAGGCGCCGGCCTGATAGTCCCAGAAGGTGTAGAGGCCCGGCGCATCCGTGGTCGCGCGCAGTGCCTCGGTCAGGCCGAGATTGACCAGGCTGCGAAAGGCGGTGCGCGTCGGCGGCAGGAAGAGCGCGTCACTGACCCAGGCGGCGGGCTCGCGGGCGTCGCGCGGTTCGGGGATGACGTTGTAGTCGCCGGCGAAGACCAGCGGCTCCTCCTGCTCCAGCAGCATCCGGGCATGGTTGGTGAGGCGCTTCATCCAGTCGAGCTTGTAGGGGTATTTCTCGGTGTTGGGCGGATTGCCGTTGGGCAGGTAGATGGTGGCCAGGCGCACCACGCCACTGCCCATGGGCAGGACGCCTTCGAGATAGCGCGCCTGCTCGTCGCTCGCGTCGCCCGGCAGGCCGCGTCGGATATCCTCGAGCTTGCTGCGGCTGATGATGGCGACGCCGTTGAAGGTCTTCTGGCCATGGGTCTCGACCTGCCAGCCGGCCTCCTCGATCTCGGCGCGCGGGAAATCTGCATCGAGACATTTGATCTCCTGCAGGCACAGCGCGTCAGGCTGCGCCTCCTTCAGGAAGTCGAGCAGATGGCCCAGCCGCTGGCGGACCGAATTGACGTTCCAGGTGGCGATGCGCACGAACCGAACTCCGACTCAGAAGAGCGTGAGGATAAGCGGCAGGCGCGCCGCGCTGGCAAGTCTGTTCAACGGGCAAGTCTGTTCAGTCTGACGGCGTGAATGGCCTGCCTGGCTCCGGACATGAAAAACCTCCGCGCATGGCTGCGCGGAGGTTGTCGTATTCACCCGTCAGGCGATGTCAGGGGCAGGCGCTATCAGGGGCAGGAGCGGACGACGCCGCCCGTGCCGATATAGGTGCCGGTCTCTGGGTCGTAGCTGCGGAAACGGCGCGAGCAATAGGCGATCGCATCAGGCCCCGCAGCGCCATAGACCGGTGCTGCATAGACCGGGCCGCCATAGATCGGAGCCGGCTCGGCATAGACCGGGCCGGGCGCGAGCAGCGCGCCTGCGGCCAGTGCGCCGATGGCGCCTGCCGCGATGCCGGCGCCGACGGCCGCGCCGCGTCCACCACGGTAATAACCACCGCGGTAGCCATAGCGTCCGCCACGATAACCGCCATAGCGGCGATACTGCACGGTCTCGACGAGACCCTTGCCGCTATCGGCTAGCGCCAGGGCCGAGCCTGCCGTTGCGCTGAGCGGGGCGGCGGAGGCCGGGGCGGCGATGAGGGCGCCTCCAACGAGCGCGGCCGCGATGGTCAAGGTCTTGATCATGACAAAACTCCTTTCCTCTCCAACGCGAGAGGAACGTCATTTGTTCCCCCGATTGTCGCTAAACTTAGTCGTTGCCGTGTCGTCATGGAAGCACTGATCGTAAAGAAGCCCGAATTTTCATCGATCGGACTGCTTGCGGGAACTTTTGCCGCGCCCCGGCGAAGGCCGCTTGCAGGGCCGATGCTCTTGCACCATCTAGCGGCTGCATCCTTTTGCATTGCAACATCCGTTCGAGAAAGCCTGGAAACTCCTTCATGTCGCATTCTGGCGAACCCCCGCGCGTCCCCGTGGCCGTGAAGCTCTTGCCAACGATCATCTTCAGTTCGCGCTGGCTGCAATTGCCGCTCTATCTCGGGTTGATCGTGGCACAGTGCGTCTACGTCTTCCTGTTCCTGAAGGAACTCTGGCACCTCGTCACCCATGCGACCGAGTTCGGCGAGCAGCAGATCATGCTGGTGGTGCTGGGCCTGATCGACGTGGTGATGATCTCGAACCTGCTGATCATGGTCATCGTCGGCGGTTACGAGACCTTCGTCTCGCGCCTGGGCCTGCAAGACCATCCCGACCAGCCGGAATGGCTGAGCCACGTCAACGCCAGCGTGCTCAAGATCAAGCTCGCCATGGCGATCATCGGCATCTCGTCGATCCACCTGCTGCGGACCTTCATCGAGGCCGGCAATATCGGCAGCACGACCGCGACGAACTACACCGCGACCGGCGTCATCCTGCAGACCGCGATCCACACCGTCTTCATCCTGTCGGCCATCGGCATCGCCTGGGTCGACAGGATGACGATGCCCCCGGTCGGCAAGGCGCATTGAGAGCCTAGAGTGTTTTCGAGCGAAGTGGGTACCGGTTCCCGTGAAGAAAACGCGTTAAAACAATGATCTAGAGCAATTGAACGATCCAATCAGATCGGAAATTGCTCTAGCGCAGGCTGTCGGCTCCGATCAGCCGGGCCATCTCCCGGTCCAGCCGGCTGTCATGCGTCCAGTGGATTGCCTGCCAGCCGAGGCGGCGCGCAGCCTTGACATTCTCGAGGCTGTCGTCGAGCAGCAGCAGGGCCTGCCCCGTGAGACTGAGCTTGTCCTGTACGGCCCGGAAGAAGGCAGGCTCGGGTTTCCGGGCCCCGATCGCTGCCGAATAGAAGATGTCATCGACGTGCCGGGACAGCCCGAGCGAGCCGAGCAGGTGCCGGGCGCGCATATGCTCCTGGTTCGTCGCGAGAGCGATGATGATGCCCGATGAGCGCAGCAGGTCGAGCGCGGCGAGCAGTTCGAGATCAAGCCGAGCGTCGTTGGCGAACCAGTAAGCCGTGAAGTCCTGATACGTCAGATGCGGCGCGATCTGGGCCAGCACGGGAGCGAGCTTCTCTTCCAGAGCGGTACGGCCGATGACGATGTCTGGCCAGTGCCTGGCGAAGAAGTGCTGATGCAGCAAATCCGGGTCGAGGCCCAAATCCTGCCTTAGCTCACTCGTCCAAGGGCGGCCATCGCAAGGCCTGCCTCGGACGAGGACGCCGTCGACATCGACGAGCAGTGCCCGGCGCACCAGGCCTCTAGCTCCGCGCTCCGCGCGGCAGACCCGCGGCGCGTGGTTGGGCGAGGCCCGGTGCGGTTTCCAGCCCGAGCGTCGGCAAAGCGAGCGTACGCTGGCCGCGAAAATCGACATGGCAGACGAGAAGCCCGCGCTCCTCGATATAGCCGATCAGGCGGCGCGCTCGGCTCGGCGAATGGCTGCCATAGACGGCGGCAAGCTCGGCGTCGGTGGGGCAGGGCGTGCGCTCGATGCCGGCCCGGGCGATGAACAGGAACAGGCTCTGGAGATCGTCGGGCAGCGCGGCGGAGGCCTCGATCGCGGCCTGCCAGGCCCCGGAGGCGGTGACCTCCTCGCTCGCGCCGGCGCGCGCCACGGCGAGCCTGCGGCGGAAATCGTCGAGGCTCAGGCTCTGGCGGCCGAGCCGGCGCATGCGGCAGCGCACGGTGAAATCCTGATAAAGCACCGCGATCTGGCGCGTGCGCGTCTCGGGGTCGGCCATCAATTCACGCAGGATCTCGACCATGATCGCCTCGCGCTCTTCCGGCTCCATCGGAATGTCCGGTTCGGGCTCAGGTGCGGGCGAGGGCCGATAGGTCTCGATCTGGCGCAGCACGTCATTGGCGGCGGGGCGCGGCCGCGGCGCCGGGCGCGGCGGCCAGTTGGTGACCGGAAGCTCGTCGGCGCCGGCGGTGAAGATCAGCTTTCCCGCCTCTTCGGGCGCCTGTTCCGGCAATGGCATCAGGCCGGGCGCGCCGCCGCGATCGAGCGAGGTCGCCGGCCCGATCCGCAGCGGCAGCGGGCGCTTCGACAATGCGGGACCGAGCGCGACGAACTGGCCGCGTTCGAGATCGCGGAACATTTCGGCCTGCTTGCGGTCCATGCCGAGGAGGTCGGCGGCGCGGGCCATGTCGATGTCGAGGAAGGTGCGGCCCATCAGGAAGTTCGAGGCTTCCGCCGCGACGTTCTTGGCGAGTTTTGCCAGGCGCTGGGTGGCGATGACGCCGGCCAGCCCGCGCTTGCGGCCCCGGCACATCAGGTTGGTCATGGCGCCGAGCGAGAGCCGGCGTGCCTCGTCGGAGGCCTCGCCCGCCATCACCGGTGCGAAGAGCTGCGCCTCGTCGACGACGATCAGCATCGGGAACCAGAGGCTGCGATCGACATCGAACAGGCCGCCGAGGAAGGCAGCGACCGCGCGCAACTGCTCGTCGGCCTCGAGGTTCTCCAGGTTCAGCACCACCGAGACGCGATGCTGCCGGACCCTGAGCGCGACGCGCTGGAGCTCGGCCTCGCCGCATTGCGCATCGACCACGACATGGCCGAACTGGTCGGCGAGCGAGACGAAATCGCCCTCGGGATCGATCACCGCCTGCTGCACGAGCGGGGCGCTCTGTTCGAGCAGGCGGCGCAGCAGATGCGATTTGCCCGAACCGGAATTGCCTTGGACAAGCAGACGCGTCGCCAGCAATTCGGCGAGATCGAGCAAGGCCGGCTCGCCGCTCCGGGCGGTCCCCATGTCGATGGCCGTCGTCATGCCGTGGTTGCGTCGCCTTGATGTGCCTGTCGGACCGGTGCCTTTAGCACAGCGCAGCGCCGGGCTCGCTGCGCCGCAGCGCGCCTTCCACAGCAAAGGTCGTGCATCGATCGCTCAGCGCGGGCAGCGCCGGGCCCGCTCCTCGCGGGCGATATCGGCGACGGTGCGGCGCTGGCTGTTGGAGAGCGGCACATCCTCGACGGCATCGTATTGGCAGCCGGCATTGCCGAAGGCGCTGATGCCGCGCGCGGTGCGGAAGCAATAGCCCTGCGCCTTGTAGATCTCGTTGCGGGCATACCAGAGGTCGTCGCAGGTCTCGGCGCGAGCGGGAGCAGTGGAGGCGGCCATGAGGCCAAAGCCCAGCAGGCCCAGCATCGTCAGCGTCTGGCGCGGCATTGCCCGTTCCCTTGATTCATTTGCGGCGCCGAGTTTGCGGTCTGCGGCTGGCCAGGGCAACCACTGATCTCGGCCAGTCCAATCCCGCCCGATTCCGGCCGCCGGTCTTGCTCTCGTATAAAACCGCGTCTGCTCGCCGGTAGAGGCTCTCCAGCGTCTCGCGCCCGTCGAAGCAGGCCGCGCCGATGCTGACGGTGAGATGCGGCGCCGTCGCCGAGGCGTCATGAGGAATGGCAAGCTCGACGATGGCGGCGACGATGCTGTCGAGCAGGACCTGGGCCTGCTCCGGCCCGGTTCCGTAGAGCAGCAGGCCGAATTCCTCTCCGCCGAGCCGGGCGGCGAGGTCCATCGGCCGGCGCAGGCCGGTCTTGAGGCTGCGCGCGACTAGGCTGAGTGCAAGATCTCCGGTCTGATGGCCGTAGCGGTCGTTGAATTTCTTGAAATGATCGACATCGAGGATGGCGAGCACCACGCCCGAGCCCTCGCGCTGCGCCTGCAGCAGCGCGGTCGCGGCGTGCTGCTCGAAGAAGCGGCGATTGCCGATGCCGGTCAGCGCGTCGAACATGGCGTAGTGATGCAGCAGGCGGCGCAGCAGGAACTGGTCGCGCTGAGCGTATTCGCGGAGATAGGCCCCGACGGCGCCGACGAAGACGGCGAAGAACACCAGGGTCGAGAGCCGGATATGCTCGCGCATATGGCTCGGATCGAGCATCACGCCGCCGAGCAGGGCGGTCGCGACGGCGATCAACGTCGCAGCGCCGAGGCTTTGGCGGAAGGTCATCCCAACCGGCAGGAAGACCGCGATGATGATGACGAACTGCGCCATGTCGGCATGGGGTAGGTCGCGCAGCTTCATGACATTGGCGCTGATGGCGCTGGAGGTGCCGATCAGGACCAAGGCCAGGAACGATAGCCAGGGATAACTGGGCGATGGAGGCCTGGCCTCATTGCGGCCCCGGCTCGCCAGGCGCTGGACCAGCAGCAGCAGGATCGCCAGCACGATCAGGCGCAGGGTCACTGTGATCCAGACATCGTAATGCCGCTCGGCGAGCTCATGCGGCAGGTCGAGCCGCCAGAGATCGAGCGCCATGAAGGCGAGCCAGATCGCGAGCGCGGTCGCCGAGCAGATCAGCGCGCTGATGCGCTGATCCTGGCGCATATGCCGGCGGTATTCGCGCTCCAAGGAGGGGGAGAAGCGCAGACGTCCGAAACCCTTCGTCCGCTGCTCGGCATAGAGGCCAGCCTGCGCCGGAGTCGGCGCAGCTGTTGCGGCGACGTCGATGACCGGTCCCGGGGCGTGCATGGGCGCGACCATGCCGCCGACTATCTAAAACTCCGTTTGGACATGCGGTGGATTTGTCGGCTTCGGTTTAAGGTTTCCTCATGATATTCGCCAAATCCGGCGTGATCGGCCCCGTGCAGGGTGGCCGAGGGAAGGCTTGCTGCCAACCCATCGCGGGGCGCGCAACACCAATGTCGTGGAGTTCTGGCAAGACGGGCGTTCGGGAGGCAAGAGGACCTTCAGGAGAATCGAACGGTGCTGAGCTACGGCTATTGCGAGCGGCTGAGCGGCGCGTTCTGGGCCGAGCCCTGGAATGCTCTGACGAACGGAGCCTTCCTGCTGGCGGCTGTCGCGGCTTTTCAGCTCTGGCGGCGCAGCGGCGGTCCGGACCGACCGGCTCTGGCGCTCACCCTGCTGGTCTTCGTGATCGGCATCGGTTCCTTCCTCTACCACACCATGCCGCAGGGCTGGACGCTGGCCGCCGATGTCGTGCCGATCCAGCTCTTCGCCTTCTCCTATTTCGGCCTGGCGTTGATGCGCTTCTGCGGCTTGCCCTGGCAGGCTGCAGTGCTGGGGACGTTCGCCTTCTTCACCTTTGCGCTGTTGCTCTCCAGCGGGATCGGTTCGTTGCTGCCGCAGCCGGCGCGCGGCTCGGCCGGCTATGCCGCCTTCCTGCTGGGGCTTGCCGGCGTTGCCGGCGCCTTGCTGCGCCGGCCGGGCGGCCGGGATACGGCGCGGCTGGTCGGTTTGGCGGGGTTGGTGTTTGCCCTATCGCTGGCCCTTCGCACGCTGGACGGAGCGCTCTGCAACGGCTGGAGCATGGGCACGCACTGGCTCTGGCATCTGCTCAATGCGGCCGTGCTCTATCTGCTGCTGAGGGCGGCGATCCTGCGCTAGAGCATCGGCCCGAAAAGTGGGAACCGGTTTTCGGAACAAGCCGATGCAAGATCAAAACACTACAGCATCAGACCGAATACGATATTCGGTCTGATGCTGTAGTGACGGGGAGCCCCGTGACGGGGCGGCCGAGCTCATTTATGCGCGGCCATCTCCAGGCAGGTCAGCACCTGGACATAGCTCGGCGGGCCGCCCAGACCCGCGCCCTCGACGCAGGTGGCGCGCTGTACCGGCGGGTATTTCGTCCATTGCTGCTGCAGATCGGCCGCTGCCTTGCTCTCGTCGTCGCGGCAGGCCTGGTTGGGGCGGCCGACGCCGGTGACGGGCTCGCCGGCATGGCGGCAGGCCTGTTCGATGCTGAAGCGGGGCGGGCTGTCGGCGACCGGCAGCACCATGCCAGACGACAGCGAGATTGCGACGAGACCGGCGATGATCATGGCATGAACCTCTGCGAAACCACGCCCCGCTCATTGAACGCGTGGCGTGCAGGCGTCGTTCCATGCTCTGCGCGAAGAGCAGCCTTGCGGCGCAAGACTACAGCAATGTCTGATCCAATTCGATCGGACATTGCTGTAGCCCATTGTAGCAACGTGTTTTCTTCACGCGAACCGGTGCCCACTTCGCTTGAAAACGCTCCGGACCTCAGTTCAGTTTCACCAGCTCGACGCGGCGATTCTGGCTGCGGCCCTCCTCGGCGTCGTTGCTGGCGACGGGAGCGACCATGCCGACGCCCGCCGCGCGGAAGCGCTTGGCGTCGAGCTTGTAGTCGGCGGCGAGCGCCTTGATCACGGCGTCGGCGCGGCGACGCGAGAGATCGACATTGTAGTCGTAGCCGCCCTGATTGTCGGTGTGGCCGACGACGATGACAGCGAGCCTCGCATCCGATTTCATCAGCGTGGCGATCTCCTGCAGGGTCGCGGCCGATTCCGGCTTGATCTCGGTCTTGTTAGTGTCGAACAGGATGCCGTAGAGCGCAATCTTGCCGGTCGAGCCCAGGGAGCGCGCCATCTCCTGCGCCTTCACCTCGGTCATCTTCTTCTCGCGCGATCTCGGCTCGACGATATGGACCACCGCGACCGTGCGGCCAGTCAGCGCCGTGCAGTAGCTGTTGTCGCCGAGCTGATAGGTCTGGACCGTGACATAAGCCTCACCGCCGGGGCGCGGCAGCTTGGCCGCAAAGAAGCGCTGGTCGCTGATCGTGCCGGTGACGGCGCAGGCGCCGTTCGAGAAGCTCGCATCCTTGATGTCCGCCTCGCGGAAGAAATACATCATCAGGCTGGATTCGCCGCCGCCGCCGCTCGACGAGCGGGTGTGCTCGCCGCCGCAGCCCTCGGTCTTGCAGGCAAACAGCACCGAGCCGCCGGCCGCCTCGATCTCGTCCTGGTAGTTGCGCAACACCTCCAATGGCGAGCGATTGGCGGGCGTGACATAGACCAGTCGGGTGAAGGCGCCTTCGACCTCCTGCTCCTGCTTGGGCACGAACAGGATATTGTTCATCGCGTCGCGCTTGTCGGTCTGCTCCAGCCTGGAGAGCGGAACCTTGAAATCGGTGAAGGCCGAGCTCGAGCCGCTGACGATGAAGGAGCCCTCATAGCGCTTCAGCATGGGATTATCCTTCACGCCGGCGATGTCCTTGGTCGGGATCGTCGCATCCGCATGGGCCGCGCCAGACAAGGCCATCAGGGCCATCGCTACACTAGCCAGTCGAGCCCAGGCCATCGCCGTTTCTCCCGTTCGGATCTTTGGGAGCGGGACCGTATCGACCTTTCCGGGGTGACTCAATCTCGGGTTCGCGTTGGGGCAGGTCGCTTTCCTTCTCCGCGAGAGAAGGTTGCGCAGCCCGAAGTCCAGCAGGCGCGGGGAACCCGCGTCCGCGCCCACTAGCTCGCCAAAATGCCCTCGACGATCTCCTGGACGTTCAGCGCCTCGGCCAGCGTCGCCAGATGATGCGGCTGGCCCTGGGTGAGGCGCACGACGCCTTCGAGCTGGCGCTTCAGGGCGAGCGGGCGGGCCTGCTCGTTCGACATCGCGCCCGGCGCGCGCTGCCAGCTGCCATCGGGCAGGCGGCGTTCGGCGATCGACCAGTCGCAGAGCCGGACCGCGCCCTTGTCGCCTTCCAGCATCCAGATGTTGTGATCATCCTTCGTGGTCGTGCCGACGCTGCCCTTGAGCACGACCGGCACCTCGCCGGCGAAAAGCCGGGCCTCGATCGCGCGTTCCGCCTTGCCGGCTTCCGGGAAGCTCACGCTGGCTGAAAGCCCATGCAGCGGGCCGAGCAGCCGGCGGCTGAGGAACAGGAAATGCGACACGACCTCGCGGGTGAAGCCACCCTGGGCCGGCTTGTCGAGCCAGGCTGCGGCGTCGGCCTGCCAGGAGCGCGGCCAGGTCGCGAAGGCGACCTCGATCGTGATGCGCGAGACCGTGCCGATCTCCCCCTGCGCGACCCAGTCCTGCAGGGTCGCGACCGCGAGCGAGGAGGCGAAGGGGAAGTTGACCGCGCCGCGCTCGCCGGCGCTGGCGACGAAGGCGCGCGCATCAGTGACATCGACCGCAAGCGGCTTCTCCGCGAAGACGCTTTTGCCGGCAGCCAGCGCGGCGCGGGCATGGTCGAGATGCGAGGCCGGCGGCGAGGCGATGTAGACGCAGTCGCTGGCCGCGATGACCGCGGCGGCGTCGGTCAATTGTGGAAGGGTGGGGAAGGCGGCGGCGATGCGCGCCATGGCGGCGGGCGCCGGGTCCCAGATGCCGCTGACCCCCAGGCTGTCGGGCGCCTGTTCGAGGATCGCGCGTAGCAGGCGCTCGCCCATGATTCCGGCGCCGATGATCCCGATCGAGAGTGTGGCCTGCGGCATGGCGGTCAAGGTCTCAAGCTGTGAGGGAGGGAAGGCGGGATAGCAGGATTCGCGGAGGCGGGTCACTGTCCGGTGTGTGGGGGCGCCGGATGGCCGGGGGCGTCATCGTTCACAGCGTCGGCGAATTTGCGCATGAGCCGTACCAGCTCCGCGACATCACGCTCATCCCAACTGGCGAAAATGGCGCGGCCGATCCGTTCGCGTGCCTTGTCCACGGCGTCGGTCATGGCCTTGCCCTTGGGCGTCACGATCGCTTCCCGAACGCGACGGTCAGCGGCTCCGGCCTGGCGCTCGACGAGGCCGAGGCTTTCCAGTTTGGCGACCTGCCGGCTGACGGTGGTGTAGTCGCGCCCGACCCGGTCGGCGAGATCGACGACTCCGATCGGCCCGCGCCGCTCGATGCCGACGAGCAGCGGGAACAGGGCGCGATCGAGCGAAATGCCGGCCTCCCGGACCATCATCTCGTCACGCTGGGGGCGGTTCATGATGCTGACGATGTCGATCAGCGCCCCGTGCAGAACCCTGAGCTGCTCAGATATATGTGTATTTTGCACATTTTTTCTTGACGACATGCCGACTCTCCAATTATGTGCATATTACACATAAGGAGACGGCGATGACAGAGGATTTCACGGCCGACGTGTTGATTTGCGGCGCGGGTGCGGCCGGCCTCACACTCGCGATAGAGCTTGCACGTCGCGGTCTATCCTTCCGCTTGATCGAGAAGATGGACGGGCCTTTCCGTGGCTCGCGCGGCAAGGGCATCCAGCCGCGAACACAGGAGGTCTTCGAGGATCTCGGCATTCTCGACCGCGTCGTCGCGGCCGGAGGCCTCTATCCGCCGCAATGGGAATATCGCGACGACGGCAGCTACACAGAATCCGATGTCATGGCGCATGAGGATCCGACGCCTGCCGAGCCCTACCACCTCCCGCTCATGGTGCCGCAATTCCTGACCGAGGGCGTGATGCGCGAGCGCCTCGTCGAGCTCGGGCATCGGCCGGAGTTCGGCTGCGAACTGGTCGGATTGGAGCAGGACGAGGCTGGCGTGACGGCGCGGCTCGTCTCCGGAGCCGGCGAGGAGGTCATGCGCGTGCGCTATCTCATTGGCACGGATGGCGGCCGTAGCTTCGTGCGCCACGCGCTCGATATCGGCTTCCCGGGCAAGACGCTTGGCGTTCGGGCCGTTGTCGCCGATGTCGTCCTGACAGGCCTGGGACGCGATGCCTGGCACCGCTTCAGCGAAGGTTCGATGGAGCGGCAGATGTCGCTATGCCCGCTTACCGGGACCGAGCTGTTCCAGCTGCAGGCGCCGATCCCGCTTGAAGGCGATGTTGACCTTTCCACTGAGGGCCTCTCCGCAATGGTGGCCGGGCGCACCGGCCGCGACGATATTCGTATCCAATCGGTGTCCTGGGCATCGGCCTTCGCCATGAATGCGCGGCTGGCCGATCGTTACCGTGTCGGTCGCGTGTTCCTGGTCGGCGACGCCGCTCATGTTCATCCGCCGACGGGCGGCCAGGGGCTCAATACCAGTGTCCAGGACGCTTATAATCTCGGCTGGAAACTGGCGGCGGTCGCGGCCGGTGCTCCTGACGCCTTGCTCGACAGCTATGAGGAGGAACGTCGACCGATCGCAGCGGGTATGCTCGGCCTTGCCACCAAACTGCTCGATGCGGCCAAGCGTGGCGAGATGCGGCGTGGCCGCGAAGTCCACCAGCTCGACCTTGGTTATGCGGGGTCGTCGCTCGCGCTGGAAAAGCCGGAACGCGGCGGCGGCCTGCTCGCCGGAGACCGCGCGCCCGATGCACCGATCCGCGGCGCTGCCGGACAAGCGACGCGTCTGTTCGAACTGTTCAAGGGCGCGGATTGGACGTTGTTGGGCTATGAGGTCGAGCGCGATGCAGTGGCGCCGCGTCCCGGGCTCGGCATCCATACGCTCGGTCCGCGCGGCGATATTCTCGATGAGGGCGACCACCTGCGCGACGCTTATGCTTTGACACCTGGCGATTGGGTGCTTGTGCGTCCCGACGGCTATGTCGGGGCGATCGTCTCGTCCAGCGAGATCAGCGGGCTGGAGACCTATCTTCGGAGTATGGGTCTCGAGCGCGGCGGGTTTTAGCGCAGCCTGGCGGGCGGTGCACCGGTCGTGTCCCTGATGACCAGTTTGGTGGGCAGCAGGACGGTTTCGACGGGCGCATCAAAAGCCTCGATCCGGCGCAGCAGCAACTGGGCGGCGGTCCTGCCCACGGTCTGCCGCGCCACGGCGACGGTGGTGAGCGCGGGACGCCACAGGGTCGCCTCGGCGATGTCGTCGAAGCCGATGACGGAGAAATCCCGCCCCGGCGTCAATTCGCGCGAGCGCAGGCCGAGCATGGCGCCAAAGGCGATGACATCGTTGAAGCAGACGACCGCCGTGGGCGGCTCGGGCAGATCGAGCACGGTCAGAACATGCGCCATGCCGGTGTCGCGCGTCGCCGGGCCTGAGAGCACGAGGCGCGGTTCGAGCGCGATCCCGGCATCGAACAGGGCTTGCCGATAGCCCTCGAACCGCTCGCGGCCGGTCGAGATGTTCTGGTTGAGGCCGATCATGCCGATCCTGCGATGGCCGAGCTCGATCAGGTGCCTTGTGGCCTCGATCATGCCGGCGCGGTGATTGGCCTGGACGAGATCGACCTCCGCTCCCGGAACCGAGCGCGAGACCATCACGCAAGGCAGCCGCCAGGACCGGAGCTGGTCGACGAAGGCGGCGTCCGTGCCCATGGCGGGCACGACAAGCAGGCCAGCGACATTATATTCGCGCACGGCCGAGACGAAGGCGCTCTGGCGCGCGACGGATTCGGCGGTGTTCGACATCAAGACGATGCGGTTCTGCTCCGTCAGCGCGTCTTCCATCGCCGCGACGATTTCGGCGAAATAGGGGTTGATCAGATCATTGACCGCCATGGCGATCAAGCGGGACTCCGTCGAGCGCAGGCCCGCAGCGCCGCGGTTATAGACATAGCCGAGGTTTTTCGCCGCCTCGAGCACGCGCTCATGGGTGCGTTTGGGGATCGTCGGGCTGTTGCGCAGCACGAGCGAGACGGTGGCCTTCGAGACGCCGGTCGCATTCGCGATATCCACCAGAGTGGGCCGCGGGTTCACTTGCGATTGCGCCTTGCGATGCTCGAAATCTGCCACGGATTCGTCTGTTTCTGCCTCTGGATGGATGATCTGATCGTGGTGGGGCGGCCCGTCAAGCTGCGGGCTCAGGCGATGCCGTGGAGGGCGAGGACATGCCGCATCCGCTGCGCCGCCCGGTCGGGGTCTGGGAACAGGCCGAGCGTCGCGGCGTGACGGAAGACGCGGGCGAGATGCAGCACCGAGCGGGCGCCCTGCTGGGCGCCGAGCATGGTGAAATGCTCCTGATAGCCGCCGAGATAGGCGAGCAGGACGACGCCGGTCTTGTAGTACTGCGTCGGCGCCTGGAACAATTCGCGCGAGAGTTCCACGGTTGGGTCGAGGATGTCCCGGAAGGGCGCGACGCCGTCTTGCGTCAAGGCCTTGAGGGCGGCCGACGCGATGGGTGCGATCGGATCGAAGATGCCGAGCAAGGCGTGGCTGAAGCCCTTGATGTCGCCGGCGATCAGTTCGGGGTAGTTGAAATCGTCGCCGGTATACATCGCGACGCCCTCGGGAAGGCGGCGGCGCATCGCGATCTCGAGCTCCTTGTCGAGGAGCGAGATCTTGATGCCGGCGATCCTGCCGGCATTGTCGGCGATCATGCCGAGGCAGGAATCCATCGCGGCATCGACGTTGCGGCCGCCCCAATAGCCGGCGAGCGCCGGATCGAACATCTCGCCGAGCCAGTGCAGAATCACCGGCTGGTCGGCCTCGGCGAGGACGCGGGCATAGACGCGGGCATAATCGGCGGGGGATCGTGCCGCCCGGGCGAGAGCCCGGCTCGCCATCAGGATGACGCGCCCACCGAGCCCCTGGACATAGGACAACTGCTCGAGATAGGCGGCGATGACGCTCTCGATCGTCGCGTCCTCGGGGGCGAGCTGTTCGGTGCCAACGCCTGAGAACACCACCGCGCCGGGCCGATGGCGGGCGCTGGCGAGGGTGTTGCGGATCAGGATTTTCGCGGAAGGCCAATCCAGCCCCATGCCGCGCTGGGCGGTATCCATCGCCTCGGCGACGCCGAGGCCGAGATCCCAGAGATGCTCACGGAAGCGCTGTGTGGCGTCGAAATCGATCGCGATCTCGCGCATCGGCGCGATATCGGCGAGCGGATCGGCAACGACATGGGCGGCCGAGAGGACCGCGCGCGCCAGCGTTTCGCCAGGGCGGGCGGTGTCCCAGCGGACAGGCTCGGGCAAGGCGAAGCGTTCCAGCGAGCGGTCTGCGCGGGGAAGAGCGAGCGTGATCATGCGGGCGTCCGTTCCGGGGCTTGAGGGCGCAGGCGGGTGAGAAGCGTGGTTTCGCCCTCCTGGGCGATCTCGCCGCCGCGTTTCACGACTTCGAAAGCGAGCGTGACTATGCCTTGGCCCTTGCTGGAGAGGCGTTTGCCGGCGACGCGGATCTGCGCGCCGATGCGATCGCCCGCGAAGATCGGGCCCTTGAAGCGCCAGTTCCAGCCGAGCGAGGCGACGGCCATGATGCGCACCGAGGCCCGGTTCTTCAGCCCGTCCGTCAGCGCCAGGCCGAGCAGGCCATGGGCGACCCTGGCCGGAAAGCCCTGCGAGCGGGCGAAGTCGTCATCCATGTGGATGTCGAAGAAATCGCCGGAGAGGCCGGCGAAGGAGACGATATGGGCCTCGGTCACGACCAGGAAGCCGGTCTGGTAGCGATCACCCTCCTCAAGATCCTCGAACCAGTATTCGCCCGGGGGAAGTTCTCTGCCGCTCATGATCGTCACAGCCTGCGAACCGCCAGGCCGCCATCGACCCGCACGACCTCGCCGGTCGAATAGGGCAGGGAGCCGCAGGCCAGCATCGCGGCGGCCTTGCCGATATCCTCGGGCTCGCCCCAGCGGGCGAGCGGGGTGAGGCCAGCTGCGAAAAGCGCGTCGTAGCGCTCCTTCGCCACGGCAGTCATGTTGGTGCGGATGATTCCGGGACGGATCTCGTAGGCATTGATGCCGTCTCCGGCCAGGCGCGCCGCGAAGAGCTGCGACATCATCGCGAGCCCCGTCTTGGAAATGCAGTACTCGGCCCGGTCGGCCGAGGCGAACTCGACATTGATCGAGGAGATCGTGACGATGCTGCGGAAATGCTCGGACGGCGCTTGCACCATCTTCCGCGCCACGGCTTGCGTCAGGAAGAATGGGCCCCTCAGATTGACCTCCATCAGGTGGTCATAGCTCTCGGGCGTGACCTTCAGGATGTCGTCGCGCCTGGCGACGGAGATGCCGGCATTGTTGACGAGGCAATGCAGGCCGCCGAAGGCGGCCCAGGCCTCATCGACCAGGGCTTGCTGGCTGGAGAGGTCGCTGATGTCGCCGGGCAGCGCCACCGCCTGGCCGCCGCGCTCCTCGATTGCCGCGATGGTGGCCGGCAGATCATCGGATTCGGCCAAGTCATTGGCGATGATGTTGAAACCGGCATCCGACAAGGCGAGCGCGATGGCGCGGCCGATGCCGCGACCTGCGCCCGTGACCAGGGCGCTTCCGAGCTGTGGTCGATCCATCCCAGCGTTTCCCGGCTTCATTTTTTCAGTTGCATGGCCTTGTTGAGCTCGTTAGTAAATCGATCTACTAGAACGATCAAGTCAGTTTTTAAACTGCGCCCATGGGAGTGAAACGATGAGGCTCACGGTGAAGCGCTGTACCTTCGATGGTTGGGGCGGCTCTGCGCTGCCCTGGCTTCGTCGAGCCATCCTCAATTGCGCAGGACAGCACTCCGCCCGGCGAGGCGCGGACATAGCCGGCTCCGACCCGATGAGAACGCCATGATGAACAAGATCATCTCCGCGGCCGAGGCAGCGCGGTTCATTCCCGACGGAGCGGTTCTGGCGATCGGCTCGTCGGCGGGACTCAACTGCCCCGACCACATGCTGAAGGCGGTCGGCGAACGCTTCGCCGGGGAGGGGCATCCGCGGAACCTGACGGTGTTCTCGCCGATCGCGGCCGGCGACATGTATGGCGTCAAGGGTATCGACCATCTCGCGCGCCAGGGCCTGCTCGACACCATCCTCGCCGGCTCCTTTCCGAGCGGGCCGTCCTCGCTGCCGTCGCCGGCGATCTGGGAGATGATCGAGCGCGACGAGGTTGCTGCCTATAATCTGCCGTCAGGCGTGATGTACGACATGGCCCGCGACGCGGCGGCCAAGCGTCCGGGCGTGCTGACCAAGGTCGGCCTCGACACCTTCGTCGATCCGCGCCTCAACGGCGGCAAGATGAACGCGGCCGCGGCGAAGCGCGGCGAGGTGGTGCAGGTCGTCGAGTTCGCTGGCGAAACCTGGCTGCATTTCCCCAATCATTTCCCGCAGGTCGCGATCATTCGCGGGACGACGGCCGATGAGCGCGGCAACATCTCGATGGAGCAGGAGGGGGCCGTGCTCGGCATGGTCGACCTCGCACTCGCCGCGCGCAATTCGGGCGGGATCGTCATCTGCCAGGTGAAGCGGACCACCGCCGCAGGAACGATCCCGGCCCATAAGGTCCATATTCCCTCGACGCTGGTCGACTACGTTGTCGTCGACCCCGACCAGGCTCAAGCGACGGAGATCCTCTACGATCCCGCGATCAGCGGCGAAGTCCGCCGCCCGATCAGCAGCTTCAAGCCAGAGCCCTTCAGCGTCGACAAGGTGATCGCGCGCCGCGCCGCGATGGAGCTGACGGATGACGGGGCGGTCAATCTCGGCTTCGGGATCTCGGCGCTGGTGCCGCAGATCCTGATCGAGGAGGGCCAGGCCGAGGCCGTGACCTGGGTGATCGAGCAGGGTGCCGTCGGCGGCATTCCCTTGACCGGCTTCGCCTTCGGTTGCGCCGCCAATGCGCAGGCGATCTTCCCGACGCCGCAGCAATTCACCTATTTCCAGGGCGGCGGCTTTGACTGCTCACTGCTCTCCTTCCTCGAGGTCGACGCCTTCGGCAGCGTGAATGTCTCGCGATTGCCGTCACGGCCTTATCTCACCGCCGGCTGCGGCGGCTTCGTCGACATCACGACGCGGGCGCGCAAGATCGTCTTCAGCGGCTATTTCACGGCGGGCGGCTTGCAGGTGGCGGCCGAGGATGGCGGTTTGCGCATCCGGCGGGACGGCAAGATTTCCAAATTCGTGCCTGAGGTCGGCCATGTCACCTTCAGCGGCCGCAATGCCGTCGCAAGGGGGCAGGACATCACCTATGTCACTGAGCGCTGCGTCCTCAAGCTGCGGCGCGAGGGCTTGACCGTGGTGGAGGTCGCGCCGGGCGTCGATCTCGAACGCGACGTTCTCGCCCGGGCGGGCACGCCGCTGCAGGTGGCGAGCGATCTCAAGCTGATGGATGCGCGATTGTTCCGGCCGGAGCCGATCGGACTCAGCCTGGCCCGCAAGCCGGCCCCGGCGATTCGTGCCGGCCTTCAGGCAGCGTGAGGGTCGAATGATGACTGACAGCCTCCTGAAGAACGACGTTTTCGACGCGGTGCTGGCTGCGCCCGGCGTCGTGCTGATCCGCATCATCTCCAAGCCGCTCGGTGTGTTCACCATCGCGGCGCGGCGAGCGTTGACTGCCTTTCTGGAAAGCGCGCAGCGTGATCATGGCGCGCGCTGCGTCGTGCTGATAGGCAGCGGGCAGGCCTTCTCCGTCGGTTCCAATATCCGCGAATTCGAGGCTACGGCCGCCTGGATCGAAGAGGCGCGACTGGTGGAGACGAAGCTGAACGAGACCATCGAGCGCGGCCCGGTGCCGGTGATCGCCGCCTGCAACGGGCATACGCTGGGCGGCGGCATGGTCCTGGCGCTGGCCTGCGATTTCCGCATCGCCGGTCGCAGCGCCAGCTTCGGCGTTCCCGAGGTCAAGCTCGGCGCGATGGCGACCGCGACGGGGACGCAGCGTCTGCCGATGCTGGTCGGGCGTGGCCAGGCGCTGCGCCTGATGCTGACGGGGCAGACGATCGGCGCGGAAGAGGCCTATCGGATCGGGCTGGTCGAGGAGCTCGTTGGGGATGATGAGCTTGAAGCCCGGGCGCTCGCGGTTGCGGGGCTGATCGCCAGCCAGTCGCCCAAGGCGGTCGCGGCTTCCAGGCGCAGCGTCTCTGTCGGCCTGCGCAACGGCTATCAGGCCGGACTTCTGATGGAGGAGGAGATCACCGTGCCGCTCGGACTCTCCAACGATGCCATTGAAGGCAAGGCCGCCTTCATCGAGAAGCGGCCGCCGCGCTTCGTTTAGGGCAGGGAGCCTAGCGGGAAATGAACCTTGCGATTTCGAGGGCTCTGATTTGATCACCTATGCACCGTCATTCCGGATCTCCGCTTCGTTGCGTCCGGAATGACGATGCGGGTGATGGCGAGCGATCGGAGGTCCTTGATATCGCTCGATGCATTTCAGGTCGGCCTCTCAGGATGAGGGCCGAGGTCGGCAAGCCGTCTCTTGGATTGGCCGCTCCTGGATTGGCTGCGCCCCTCCTTTTCCGATGACGGCATGATGACGGAACGCCACGGCCTTGCGCCCTTGTCCCTCGATCGCTGCGCGATCAACACGGCGACGCTCGGGCATCGCCTGCCGATCGAGGAGGTCGTCGATCTCGTTGCGCGCTTCGGCTTCGGGGCGATCGCGCCCTGGCGGCGTGATCTCGACGGGCGCAATATTTCCGCCATTGCAAGGCGTATCCGAGAGGCCGGCCTTGTGCTCAGCGGCTATTGCCGCAGCACCTATGTCCCGGCGGTGACGCCGGCGCTGTTCAAGGCGAATGTCGAGGATAATCTGCGCGCGCTGAACGATGCGGCCCTGCTCGGAGCGCCCTGTTTCGTGCTCGTGGTCGGCAGCCTTCCAGCCGGCGAGCGGGATCTCGATGCTGCTCGCGCACAGGTCACCGAAGGGCTGGCGCTGCTCCTCGAACAGGCCCGCACTTGCGGTGTCGCCCTGGCGCTGGAGCCGCTGCATCCGATGTATGCCGGCGACCGCTCCTGCGTGACGAGCCTGGCGGAAGCGCTCGCCATCTGCGAGGCGCTCGATCCCGAGCGGCGCGGCGGCATCGGGATCGCCATCGACGTCTATCACGTCTGGTGGGATGCGCTGCTGGCCGAGGGAATTCGCAAGGCCGGGGAGGCGGGCCGGATCAGCGCCTTCCATGTCTGCGACTGGCTGGTGCCGACGCGCGATCTCCTGCTCGATCGCGGCATGATGGGCGACGGCGTGATCGACATCGCAAGGATCCGGGGGCTGGTGGAGCAGGCGGGATATCGCGGCCCTGTCGAGACCGAGATCTTTTCGCGGGACTGGTGGGGGCGGCCCGAGAGCGAGATCCTGGCCATTTGCGTGGAACGATTGACGCGCTGCTGCTGACATCAGGGCGCGGGTGAGGGCATAACTCTCGTCCATCGGATCGTCATTGCGATGGGCAAGCTGAACGGAAAACGCGCCAGATGGTTGCCAGCCGAGGCTTCGCTGAATTCCTGCGCGAGCAGCTTGCGCCGCTCGGCCGCGTCACGCTGCGGCGCATGTTCGGCAAGACCGGTGTGTTCTGCGACCAGGTGATGTTCGCGGTGGTGGCGGAGGACACGCTCTTTTTCCGGGTCGACGATCACAACCGGGCGGAGTTCAAGGAAGCCGAAGCCTTTCCGCCGCTGAGCTATGAGAAGCAGGGGCAGGTCATAGACCTCTCCTTCTGGCGCGCGCCCGAGCGGCTGCTGGATGAGCCAGACGAGCTCGTCACCTGGGCGCGGTCGGCGCTGGCAGCGGCACGCCGGGTCGCAGTGAAGCGTGTGTCGCTGCAACGGGCGTGACCCTGGATCGACCGCCGTCAAGCGTCCCGTTGCCCTTGCGCGAGCCCCCCGTGACAGGCTCGGCGCCGCGCGTTCCGCGCAGGTCGGTGTCGTGATTTTGCCGGCTTGTTTCATGTCGTGACATCCACCATGACGAACACGTCCGGGCCGTTGCGACAAAACGCCCCGGCAACGACATGAGAACACGGCGATGAATCTCAATAGTCCGGTCGGCGTCTCGCAGCGCGCCGCCATGCCCGTGCTGATCGCGCTCAGCACGACCCATCTGCTCAACGACATGATGCAGTCGCTGATCCCGGCGATCTACCCGATCATCAAGGCCGCCTATGCGCTGGATTTCGGGCAGATCGGGATGATCACCCTGACCTTCCAGATCGCGGCGTCGCTGCTGCAGCCGCTCGTCGGATCCTATACCGACAAGCACCCGATGCCCTATTCGATGGTCGTCGGCATGGGCTTCACGCTCGCCGGGCTGATCGGGCTCGCCTATGCCGGCAGCTATCCGCTGCTTTTGCTGGCGGCGGCCTGCGTCGGCATCGGCTCGTCGATCTTCCATCCTGAGGCGACGCGGATGGCGCGCAGCGCGTCCGGCGGGCAGCACGGGCTGGCGCAGGGCATCTTCCAGCTCGGCGGGCAGACGGGAGGCGCGCTCGGGCCGCTGCTGGCGGCGTTCGTGATCGTGCCGCGCGGCCAGACCAGCCTCGCCTGGTTCTCGGCCGCGGCGCTCCTCGCGATGATTCTGATGACCTGGACCGCCGGGCGCCATGCTCAGTTGCGGCGCCAGCAGGCGGCCGCTCCGGTCGCGGTCAAGCTGGCGTCGGTGGCCCGGTCGCCGACCCGCCGCGTCGCGAGCGTCGTCCTGCCGATCGCGATCCTGGTCATCCTGCTGTTTTCCAAGAACGCCTATTCGCAGAGCTTCAGCTCGTTCTACACTTTCTACCTGATCGGGAAATTCGGCGTTTCCGTGCAGACCTCCCAGGTGATGCTGTTCCTCTTCCTGGTGGCCTCGGCGGCCGGGGCGGTCGGCGGCGGCATCCTGGGCGACAAGATCGGCCGCAACAAGATCATCTGGTTCTCGATCCTGGGGGCGCTGCCCTTCACGCTGATGCTGCCTTTCGCCAACCTGTTCTGGACCGGCGCGCTGACGGTGGTGATCAACCTGATCATGTCGAGCGCCTTTGCTGCGATCCTGATCTACGCGATGGAGCTTTTGCCCGGCCGCGTCGGATTGATCGGCGGCCTGTTCTACGGGCTGTCCTTCGGTCTCGGCGGGGTCGCCGCCGCCATGCTGGGCGAACTCGCCGACTGGGTCGGCATCGAGACCGTCTACCGGGTCTGCGCGTTCCTGCCGGCGATCGGCCTGCTGGCCTGGTTCCTGCCGAAGATGACGGAGCATCCGGCGCGATAAGCCCGCTGCTCCGTCGGGATTGGCGCGCGGCCGCGCCGGCAGGCACGACCGAAACGGCAAAGCCTGTTGACAAACAGTCCTCACACTCGAATTATTCCACTATAGCGGAATTCCGGGGGGCTTGATGAACATCCGAGACCGGCCCGGCGCTGCCAGGGTTCCACGCCACGCCGCTGCGACGGCATGAACTATCGCTGGAACTGGTCCATCCTGCTGCAGGAGCCCTATACGGAGTGGCTCTGGAGCGGCTTGCAATGGACCGTTGCGATCAGCCTCGCCAGCTGGGCTCTGGCGCTCTCGGTCGGCCTCGTCGTCGGCGTGGTCCGCAGCCTGCCGAGCGGCATTCTTCGGGTGATTGCCGGGATCTATATCGACGTCTTCCGCAACATCCCGCCGCTGGTCCAGCTCTTCCTGTGGTATTTCGTCCTGCCCGAGATCGTGCCCGAGACCATCGGACTCTGGATCAAGCGGGATCTGCCCTATCCTGAATTCGTCACCGCCGTGGTCGCGATCGGGCTGTTTGCTGGTTCGCGCGTCGCCGAACAGGTCCGTGCGGGCATCGAGGCCGTCGGCAATCATCTGATGCCGGCGGCGCTGGCGACGGGCTTGCGTCCGATGCAGGCATTCCGGTTGGTCGTGGTGCCGCTGGGCCTGCGCGCCATCGTCGGACCGCTGACCTCGGAGTTCCTGGTCACGGTCAAATTGTCGTCGCTGAGCCTGACGATCGGCGTGCTCGAGCTGACGGCGCAGAGCCGCCATATCGAGAACTACACCTTCCAGGGCCTGGAAGCGTTCACCGTGGCCACCATCGGCTATCTCCTGATTGGGCTCTGCGTCACCGGCCTGATGCGACTGATCGACGACAGGGTCGGCGGCGCCGCCCTGCGCAAGGCAGGCTCATGAGCGATTTCGACTGGGGCGTCATCGCAAGATCATGGAGCTTCCTGGCCGAGGGCATGGCGCTCAGCGCCTTGCTGGTCGCGGTCGCGACCATCGGCGGATTGGTCATCGGCTTTGGCCTTGCCTTGATGCGACTGTCATCGAACCGGCTGATTGCAGGGCCGGCCGCGGCTTATGTCACGGTGATGCGCTCGCTGCCGCTCGTCTTGGTGCTGTTCTGGTTTTATTTCCTGGTACCGCTGGCGATCGGCCGGCCGATCGGCTCGCTCGCCTCGGCGCTGATCGCCTTCGTGATGTTCGAGGCGGCGTTCTACTGCGAGATCATCCGCGCCGGCATCAACAATGTCCGCCAGGGCCAGACCGAGGCCGGGCTGGCGACGGGCCTGCGGCGCTCGCAGGTGATGCGCCATATCGTCATGCCGCAGGCGCTGAAGGCGATGACGCCGCTGGTGCTGAACCAGATCATCATCGTCTTTCAGGACACCTCGCTCGTCTATGTCGTGGCGCTGCACGACTTCCTGACGACGGCGAGCATCGTGGCCGCACGCGATGGGCGGCCGACGGAAATGTATACGCTCGTCGCCGTGGTCTACCTGATCATCTGCCTGTCATCGACCAAGGCGCTGGAATTCTACCGGAAAGGCCGCGCGGGATGATCCTTCTCGAGGACGTGCACAAATCCTATGGCAAGCAGAAGATCCTGCGCGGCTGCTCGGCTTCGGTGAAGCTCGGCGAGGTCGTGGTGGTCTGCGGCCCGTCGGGCTCCGGCAAGAGCACGCTGATCAAATGCGTCAACGGTCTCGTGCCGTTCGAGCAGGGCTCGATCACGGTCGATGGCGTCTCGGTCTCGGACAAGAAGACCGATCTGCCGATGCTGCGTGCGCGGATCGGCATGGTCTTCCAGAATTTCGAGCTCTACCCGCATATGACCGCGCTCGAGAATGTCAGCCTGGCGCAGATCCATGTGCTGAAGCGCTCGCGGGCCGAGGCCGACGCCCGCTCGGAGAAGCTCCTCGCGCGGGTCGGGCTCGGCGGCAAGCTGGCGAGCCGCCCAAGCCAGCTCTCGGGCGGCCAGCAGCAGCGTGTCTCGATCGCGCGCGCTCTGGCGATGGACCCCAAGGCGATGCTGTTTGACGAGCCGACCTCCGCGCTCGACCCCGAGATGATCAACGAGGTGCTGGAGGTTATGCAGGCGCTGGCGCTGGAAGGCATGACCATGATGGTGGTGACGCATGAGATGGGCTTCGCCCAGCGCGTCGCCGACCGGGTGCTGTTCATGGATGGCGGCGAGATCCTCGAGGACACGCCCAAGGCGCAGTTCTTCACCGACCCTGCGACGGAGCGCGCCAAGCAGTTCCTGACCAAGGTCCTGACGCATTAGCGCATCGCCATGACCGAGCTCAGCGCCCCGCAGATCGGCCCGATCATCCAGCGCCAGCGCAAGGCGCGCGGGCTGACGCTGCAGCAGCTTTCAGGCCTATCGGGCGTGTCGAAGTCGATGCTGTCGCAGATTGAGCGCGGGCAGGCCAATCCGACCTTCGCCGTGCTGTGGAGCCTGACGCAGGGGCTGAAGATCGATTTCGCGGCGCTGCTGCAAGGCGGGCAGGCGGTGCCGAGCGATACGACGATCGAGATCGTTCCGTCCGAGCACACGCCGGAGATCCGCAGCGCCGACGGCTCCTGCCGGCTGCGCATCCTCAGCCCTCCAAGCCTGGCGGGCACGACCGAATGGTACGATGTCGAGATCGCCGGTGGCGGCAGGCTCGACAGCGCGCCACATGCAGCGGGTGCCTGCGAGCACTTCACGGCGCTGTCGGGGCAGTTCCTGATCACGAGCGGCGCATCGACCTATCCGGTCAAGGCGGGCGAGACGGCGCGCTATCCCGTCGACGTTGCCCATTCCATCAGCAATGCCTCGCACCGGCCGGCCCGCGGCCTGATGGTGCTGCTCTACGGCAAAACCGGGCAGGGCAGGCCAGCTTGACTCATTTCCGCTATAACGGATCATCTCTTCAACCGGAGATGCCCGCACTGCCCAAACTATTCACGGCCGCGCAGCTTCGTTGCGGCCGTTCTTCCCCTCAGGATCGAGCAAAGGCATCTTTCCCATGCGCGTAAGCATTCTTGGCGCTGGCGGCGCGGCCTATGGCGCCGCCGCCCAGCTCTTCGTCGGCGGTCACGACCCCATGCTGTGGTCGCCGTCGGGCCAGAGCACGCGCGAGCTAGCGGCCGGCGCCCCGCTGCTTGCGACGACCGCGATCGAGACAAGCTTTCAGCCCCGGATCGCATCCAGCGCCAAGGAGGCGGTGACCGAGTCGGACGTGGTGATGCTGGTGATGCCGGGCAATGCCCATAAGATGGCGCTGGAGGCCACGGCCGCGCATCTGCGCGAGGGGCAGCCGGTCATCATCAGCTCGCATGCCTCGTTCGGCGCGCTCTATCTCTCGCAGCTGCTCGCTGCTCGCGGCGTGCGCGCGCCGATCATCGCCTGGGGCACGACGCTGACGACCGGCCGCAAGACCAGCCCAACCAAGGTCGGCGTCAATTCGCTGCGCTCCAAGATCGATATCGCGACCGTGCCCGAAGCGGGCCTCGATGAGGGCCATGCGCTTTGCACGGCCCTGTTCGGCGAGCGTTTCGTCAAGCGCGACGGGCTCCTGGCGATCGCGCTCAGCAACCTCAATCCGCAGAACCATCTTGCGATTGCGCTGTTCAACCTGACGCGGATGGAGCGCGGCGAGAGCTGGGGCCAGGCCGAGAATGTCACTCCCGCGGTGGGCCGCGTGATGGAGGCGCTCGACGCCGAGCGGCTGGCGATCGCCGAAGCCTTCGGGCTTTCGGTGCGCACGATCAAGGAGCACTATGCCTTCTCCTATCAATTGCCCGTCGCCAGCATCGCGGAGATGAACGCCGATCTTCATGGCCAGGGGCGCGGCGGCTTCGGCCCGACGACGCTGGAGAGCCGCTATGTGCTGGAGGACGCGCCCTTCGGCCTGTTGCCGACGGTTCTGCTCGGCCGGCTTGTGGGCCGCCCGGCGGTGCTGCATGAGGCCGGGTTGACCATGCTTTCGGGCGCCTATGGCCGTGATTTTGCTGATGACAACGACCTGCTGCCGTCTCTCGATTTCGCGCAGATGACGCGCGAGGAGCTGCAAGAACGGGCGCGCCTTGGATTTTGACGGCTCCCCGCCGGGCGGGCGGGGCGACAAACTGAACGATCACGGCAAACGGGAGAAGACCATGCGGGAGAAAACCATGCGACTGAACCTTGTCACCGTCACAAGCGCGCTGTTGGCGCTCGGCATGGCGGCCTCCGCCCAGGCGCAAGAGGTCGATGCGATCGTCAAGAAGTTGCGCGACACCAAGACGATCACCATGGGCATCCGCGAGACGCTCTACCCTTACGGCTATCTCGACAATGACAAGAAGCCGGCCGGCTACGCGGTCGAGTTCTGCCAGCGCATCATCGAGGAGATCAAGGCCGAGCTGAAGCTGCCGGAGATCCAGGTCAAATACGTGCCGGTCAACATCCAGAACCGTCAGGCGCTGGTCGCCAACGGCACGGTCGACCTCGAATGCGGCGGCACGGTCAATACCTTCGGCCGCAACAAGCAAGTCGATTTCTCCTCCGTCTCCTATGTCTCGACGAGCCAGCTTCTGGTTCTCAAGGCCTCGGGCATCACCAAATACGAGGATCTGAACGGCAAGGTCGTGGCCGTCGCCACCGGCGGCAGCAGCGAACCGGACCTGAAGAAGCTCATTGCCGACAAGAAGCTCAATATCCGCATCCAGAACGTCGACGATCATGCGGCTGCGCTGATCTCGGTCGAGACCCGGCGCGCGGACGCCTATTTCAGCGACAACGGGGCGTTCTACAGCCTGATCCGGCAGTCGAAGAACCCTGACGCCTTGACCATCGTGGGCGAGGAATACGGCTATGCGCCGCAAGGCTTCATGGTGCCCAAGCTCAATCCGACGATCCTGTGGATCGTCAACCACGCCATGGGCAAGATGTTCAAATCCGGTGAGGCCGAGGCCCTGTTCGACAAATGGTTCGGGCCGTTCGGCGCCAAGGTCGGGCCGAGGCTGCGGGCGGCCTGGGCGACGCAATCCTACGCTGAATGAGGACCACGGACCGGTGGGAGAGGTGGCGTTCCAGCGCCTCTCCCGCCGGTCCGGGCACGATTGGCGCCGTTACAGCATGAGGCTCTTTCTTGGAACCGCGTGTCATTCCGGGCTCGACCCTGCGGGTCGCCCCGGAATGACGCTGTGGTTCCCATTCAAATCATGAGCCCCTAGCGCTTGCCCATCTCGATGTCGGGCATGGTCGGCGGCGTGCGGCGCTCGCTTTCGACGATGGCCGGCGAAGGGTTGCGCGACATGCGCAGGGCGAGATAGGCGGCCGTCGCGATCGACAGCACGACGAGATAGGCGAGCAAACCCTGCGGGCCCAGAAGCTGCATGAACAGCGTCGCCGCGAGCGGTCCGATGGCCGAGCCCACGCCCCAGAGAAAGAGCAGCCGGGCCGAAAGCCCGACCGCCTGCTCCTGCCCCAGGCGAAAATAGGCATGGGTGACGGCGACCGTATAGAGCGGGATGCTGCAGCCGCCGATCAGCATGAACAGGCCGAAGAGCCAGAGCCGGTCATGCGTCGAACCGAGATATAGCAGCACCCCGAGCAGGGTTGCCGCCAGGGTGACCGCGCTCGCGGCGGTCAGCATGATGACGCGGCTGGCGATGCGGTCTGCGAGCAGGCTCATCGGCCATTGCAGCAGGAGCGCGCCGATCTGGATCGCGGCGGTCAGCAGGATCGTCGCTCGCTGGTCGAGGCCGATCAGGATGCCGTAGGCAGGCGCGACATTGGTCAAGGGGCCGCCGATCAGGCCGACATAGAGGCAGCCGACGACGGCTGCCGGCGCGTGCCGCCACAAGGTCTTCAGCCTGACCGAGACGACCTCGCTCGATTCGGGGCCGCGAGCCCGGGTGAGCGCCACGGGAATCAGCGCGAAGGAGAACGCCATGCTGGCGTAGAGAAAGACGTCATGCGCCTGGATCGCGACATAGCCGACGCCGATCTGGGAGCCGATCAAGGCGAGGCGGTTGAGGATCTGGTAGATGCCGAAGATGCGGCCGCGATTGCTGCCCTTGGCCTGGCCGCTGATCCAGCTCTCGATGCAGATGCCGTGGCCGGCCGCCGACAGGCCCATGACGAGCCGCGACACGCCCCACAAGGCCTCGGGAATCATCGGAAAGCTCAAGGTCGAGGCGGCCTGAAGCGCGGCGAAGACGGCGAAGCCGCGAATATGGCCGATGCGGCGCACGAGCGTGGGAATCGCGAAGCAGCCGACGAGAAAGCCGATAGAATAGGCCGAGCCGACCAGACCGATCAGGAGCGGCGGCTGGCCTGCTATCGCCATCCGCAAAGGCACGACCGTGTTCACGATCGTGCCGGCCACCTGCAGGATCAACGCTCCCGCGACGATCGCGCCGAGCGCGGCGACCGAACCGCTATGGGCCTTTTCTGTCACGGCTCCGGATATCCAGGACGCTTCCTCCAGAAACCATCTGCCCGGCTTCCCGGGGAAAAGCCAGACGAAATATCCTTGCTCGCACAGATGCGAGCCGACTGCATTAAAGCGAGGCGCCGCCGCAGACGACGATCTGCTGTCCGGTGATGCTCGCTGCCGGGTCCGAGAGCAGGAAGCCGGTCAGGGCCGCGACCTCCTCGGGCTTCACCAGGCGGCCCATGGGCGGCATCTTGGGTGCGACGGAGGCGCGCTTGGGGTCCTTCAGCATCGGCGTATCGGTCGCGCCAGGTGCTACGACATTGACTGTGATCCGGCGTGGCGCGAGTTCGATCGCGAAGGAACGCGCCATGCCGACGAGCGCGGCCTTGGTCGCGGCATATTGCGCCCGTCCGGCCGAGCCCGCCGCCGTGCGGCTGCCGATCAGGACGATGCGGCCGCCATCGGGGAGGCGCGGTACGAGATGCTCGATCATCTGTTCGGCCGCATCGACGTGCAATCGCCACATCGCTCGGCCGTTTTCGGGGTCGAGCTGGCCGAGCGTGCCGACGCGCAGGATGCCGGCGGCATGGACCAGCGCATCGACCGGACCAAGGCACGCGAGGGCGGCGTCGAGCGCTGCCCTGTCGGTGATATCGACGGAGACGGCCGAAAAGCGTTCATGCCTCAGATCGGGCGCGCTGCGGCTGAAGCCGATGACGCTCCAGCCGAGATCGAGCAGATGGCGCACGGTCGCCGCGCCGATGCCGGAGCTGGCGCCGGTGACGAGCGCGCATTTCGCGCGCCCGTCCTGTGTCGAAAGCGCCGGCGTCATCCGGTGAAGGACCGCGCCTGCGCCTTGATCTTCTCGACGTCGAAGTCGTTGATCTTATCGATCAGGTCATTGGTGTAGATCTTTGTGAAATCAGCGATGGTCCAGTCGTTCATCTTCGCCTCGGTGACGAATTCGTCGACCCGGATGCTGCCCATCTTGGCGCCGGCATAGGGCGGCTCATAGAGCTTGATGCGCCGGCTGATCGCCTCCAGCACCGATTTCACCGCCTGCTCCTCGCTGGAGCCGCGCGGGGCGGTCTCGGGATAGAGCTTGAGGAAGGCTTTCGCGCCGGCCGAGGGGTTCTCCAGGATGAAGCGCGAGGCCTTGGCGGTCGAGCGGCCGAAGCCGATGAAGAGATCGCGCTCGGCCTGGATCCTCTGGCGCAGGCCCATCAGGAACTGGCCGCCGATCATCGGCAGGTTGCTGGGGCGCGGCAGCAGATCCAGCGGGATGCCGGCGCCGTCGATGATGCCAAAGCCGGTGTCGTAATAGGCAAGGGCGTCGATGGCGCCGCGCTGCAGGGCGACGCCGGCTGGAACGCCCGCGCCGACGGCCGTCCATTTCACATCCTTGTCAGGATCGACGCCGAGCGATTTCAGCACGTTGCGGGTGACCGGATATTCGGTGCCACCGAAATCGGAGACGCCAATGTTCTTGCCCTTGAGGTCGGTATAGGCCTTGGCGGTCGAGCCGGGCTTGACCGCGATGTCCCATTTATAGGGGTAGGTGTACTGGTAGAACCATTGCGAGTTGCCCCACTCATTGCGGGCCAGGATCGGTAGGGCGTAGGAGGGCACGCCGATGCCGACATCGACGTCGCCCTTATCGGTCGCGACCTGGACGTTGGCGTTGCCGCCGAGCGCCAACCCCTGGACCTTGAAGCCTTCCTCGGCATTGTAGCCGAGCGCCTCGCCGATCAGCAGATTGATGACGCTGGAGTTGAGCGATTTCAGCCCGACACCGACCTTTACGGTCCGCGTCGCCTGCGCGAAGGACGAGCGCGGTCCCAGCGCGAGGGCCGCAGCGAAGACGCTGCTGGCCTGAAGCCATTGCCTGCGATTGATCATGACGTTCTCCCAGGGTTGGTTGTTGGTTTTGCTTGGTTATTTCCGGCCGCGATCGCCCCAGTGGACGATTCTTTTTTCCAGTCCGCGGACGATGCCGTGGAGCAGGATTCCCATGGCGCCGAGGATGACGAGGGCGGCGAAGACGCCTGCCACATCGGTCACCGCCTGCGCCTGAGTGATGACGACGCCCATGCCCTGCTGGGCGCCGAGGAATTCCGCGACGATGGTGCCGAGCAGGGCGTAGACCACCGCCATGTCGAGCCCGGCGAAGATATAGGGCGCGGCATTGGGCAGCTTGACGATGCGATAGGTCTCGAAGCGCGTGGCCGAGAGCGAGCGCATCAGGTCGACGCGCTCGGGTTCGACGGCGCGCAGGCCGGTGAAGCTGTTGATCAGCATCGGGAAGAAGGCGAGCAATGCCGAGATCGCGATCTTGGAGCCGTCACCGAAGCCGAACCAGATCACGATCAAGGGCGCGATTGCGACCTTGGGCAGGCTCTGCAGCGCGAAGGCATAGGGCATGATCAACTTCTCGATCAGGCGGCTCTCGGCCATCAGCGAGCCGAGGGTCAGGCCAAGCCCCGAGCCGATCGCCAGTCCGATCGCGGCGTTCTTCAGCGTGCCCCAAAGCGGCAGGTAATAGCCGAGCGGGCTCGATGGGCTGACCGCGATGCCCGACCACAGCGCCTTCCACACCGCCAATGGCGTCGGCAGGATGTAGGAGGGCACTTCGAGATACTTCACCGCGAGCGCCCAGCCGCCGAACAGGACGACGAGGCCGATCAGTGTGATCGCGGTGCCGTTGACGCCCGTGCCGTCCTTGGCTTTGGCCTTGGGCTTCGGGGGCGCGCGCTCGATCGCGACGCTGTCTGCAATGATGGTGGTTTGCGCCTGGCTCATCACTCGTCTCCCTGCGCGTTGAGCAATCCGCGGATTTCCTTGGCCAGCGCCGGATAGGCGGGATGGCTGATGATGGTGTCGTTGCTGCGCGGGCGCGGGATCGGCACTTCGAGCTCGCGGATGACGCGGCCCGGCCGCGCCGACATCACGACGACGCGGTCGGCGAGGAAGATCGCCTCCGAGATCGAATGCGTGATCAGCATCACGGTCTTGCGGCTGGCCTGCCAGATCCGCTGCAGTTCGAGGTTCATGCGCTCGCGGGTCAATGCGTCGAGCGCGCCGAAAGGCTCGTCCATCAGCAGGACGCGGGGTGAGCGCACCAGGGCGCGGCAGATGCCGGCGCGCTGCTGCATTCCGCCGGAGAGCTCATAGGGGAAGCGCTCGCCGAAATCCTTGAGGCCGGCGACATCAAGCAACCGGTCGATGTCCTCTGCCTGCCCGACCTGCTTGCCGCCGACGCGCAGCGGCAAGGCGATGTTCTCGCGCACGGTCAGCCAGGGCAGAAGGTTTGCTGCCTGGAAGACGACGCCGACATCCCGCGAGGGGCCTGAGATCGTCTTGCCATCAAGCGCCGCCGTACCGGTGTCGTAATCGTCGAGCCCGGCGAGGATGCGCAGCAAGGTCGACTTGCCACAGCCCGAGGGGCCGACGACGCAGACGAACTCGCCATCCTTGATGTCGAGATCGATCGCCGACAGCGCATGCACGCTGCCACCGGCATAGGTCTTGTCGAGGCCGCGGATGTGGATGAGGTCGCGCTGCGACGCTGACGCCGGGTTCAGCGGGTGGACTTGAGCGAGTGCAGGCATCTGCGGTCTCCCTGTTCTTGGTCTTGCCGTTCTTGGTCTTGTTCAGGCTTGGGCTGCCCAATCGGGCGCAACGCGGACGTATTTGATGGCGCGGCGGAAATAGGTGAAGGCGATGTGCAGCGCCCCGTCCGGCGTCTGCGTGATCGAGGGATAGGAGAACTCGCGGTTGAGCTGGTCCTTGGAGTTGTTGGTCATGCAGAAGCCGTCGCCGGTCTCGAGGTCGCGCATCACCGGCCAGCTCCGGCCGCCATCGGAGGAGAGCGCCAGCGTCATCGGCGCGCGCGGCGCGCCCCAGAAGGCGGTGCGATGCGGCTCGGCCGGGGCAGGAGCGGCCTCGGCCTGCGGAGTAGTGGCCTCGTCGTCCTCGATGTCGTCATAGAGGCCGGTGCGCCGGTCGGTCGCGTCGGCCGCGCTGGAGTGGTTGAAGACGAGCGCGATGCGGCCATCGGCCAGCGCAGTCGCCTGGATCGAGGAGTTGTTGTTGGGCAGTGCGGTCGGCTCGGGCGCCGTCCAGTTGCGGCCGTCGATCGAGCGGCTGGCATAGATGAAATCGGCCCAGCGGCTGCGATAGAACGCGACGAGCCCGTCCTTCGTCTTGAGTATGTTCATATGCACGCAGCCGGTCGAGCCGGGCACGGCATGCTCCACCCAGCTCTTGCCGGCGTCGGAGGAGACACGCACCGCGCTGATGTCGTGGTCGCCGACCCATTTGGCGTCGGGCACGCTGACGCAATGGAAGACCGGAATCACCCAATCGCCATTATCGAGCACGACGGGGGGCTGGCGCACGAACAGGCCATGGCCCTTTGGCGCCTCGAACAAGGTCTCGATCGGCCCCCAACTCAGGCCGTGATCATGCGAGACGCGCTTGCGCACCAGCGCCGTGTCCTGGTTGCCGGAGATCTGGGCGGTCCAGATCAGCCAGAGCTCGCCACCGGGCGTGGTGAACAGCACCGGGTTCTGCTCGGAGCGCGCCGGATCGTCGGAGAGCTTGACCGGGGCCGACCAGCGCTCGCCGCCCTTGGGTAATCGCGAGAAATAGGCCGAGATGTCCGGGATGCCTTCCTGCGTGCCGCCGAACCAGACGATGGCGAGATCGCCATTGCCGAGCATGGCGATGTTGGCCGCGTGGTTCTGGACGCAAGGCGAGGGCAGATAGGCCTCGATGCGCTGCGCATCGCCCTCGCGCGGATGCAGGATGCCGCTGCGCTCGGAGAGGCCGGCGGGTGCGATATCGGTCGAATGGGCTCCCATTTCGGAAGGCCTCCTTCTGGTCTGCGCGGGCGTCACGCCCCGTGGCCGGGCGCCGCTGTCGATGCGGTTCAGTCGATCTTGATGGCAGCCGCTTCGATGACCGCCTTCCAGCGGGTGGTCTCGGAGGCGATGTAGGCGGCGAATTCGTCGGGGCCGAGCGCAACCGCGATGGCGCCGACCTCGTCCATCTTCCTGGCCGTCTCCGGCTTCTGCATGAAGCTGCGGATCTCGGCAGAGAGCTTGTCGATCACGGGCTTGGGCGTCCCCGCGGGAGCGACGAAGCCGTGCCAGGCGACAGCCTCGAAGCCAGGCAGGTATTCCGACAGCGCCGGCAGGTTGGGATCGAAGGCCGCGCGCTTGGCGGTCGCGGTCGCGATCAGGGCAAGCTTGCCGCCCGCTGCCTGCGGCAGCAGCAGCGGCACATTGTCGAAGGCGAGGTCGATATTGCCGCTGATGAGGTCCGTGACCATCTGGCTCGAGCCGCGATAGGGCACATGCGTCATCTGCGTGCCGGTCATCTGCTTGAACAATTCGGCGGCCAGATGCTGCGAGGTGCCGACGCCGGCCGAGCCGAAGGAGACCTTGTCCGGATTGGCCTTGAGATGGGCGATCAGCTCCGGGACGGTGCGGGCCTTGATCTTGTCGGGGTTCACCACGAGCACGTTCGGAACCATGCTGATCTGGGCGATGGGCAAGAGGTCCTGCGCCGGGCGATAGGACAGCTTCGCCCCGTAGAGCGTCGGGTTGATCGAGAGGCCCGAGGTCGAGGCGAGGCCGAGGATGCTGCCGTCCGGCGTCCCACGCGCGATCCGCGTGATCCCGACGATCGAGCCGGCACCGCCGACATTCTCGGTCACGAAGGGCTGGCCCCAGCTCTTCTGCAGATGCTCGCCGACCATGCGGGCGAAGATGTCGGCGGTGCCGCCTGCCGAGAACGGCACGATCATGCTGACCGGCTTCGACGGGTAGCCAGCGCCTTGCGCGAAGGCGGGAGCCGGGCCGAGCAGGAGGCTCAGTGCAGCCAGGACATCGCGGCGGTTCATCTCTGTTCTCCCTTGCATCGTTTTTTTCGTATCGCGTTGTTGGGTCGCCCAAGATCGACACCCAAGATCTCGTCAGTCGCTGAGGACCTTGCCCGGATTCATCAGCCCCTGCGGATCGAGCAGCGCCTTGACCTGCCGCAGCAGGGCCATTTCGCGCGGCGCCGTTACATGGTTGAGGCGCTCTTTGTTGGCGATGCCGATGCCGTGCTCGGCGCTGATGCTGCCGCCGAGCGCCGCTGTCTCCTCGTCGACGGCGCGGTTGATCGCGCTGACGATAGGGGCGAGCGTCTCGCGCTGGTCGGCGGCGACGCCGGGCAGGATGGCGAGCACATGGATGTTGCCGTCGCCGAGATGGCCATGCATGACGATGCGCGCCTCGGGCCGGAGCGCCGCGATGCGCGCCTCGACCCGGCGCACGAACTCGGCCTGATGTTCGAGCGGCACGGCGCTGTCATGCGAGACTACGTAGCCGGCGCGCTTGGAGCCTTCCGAAACGCTGTGGCGGATGGCCCAGAGCGCGGCGGCCTGGGCCTCGCTCGAAGCGACGAGGGCGTCGCCGATCAGCCCGCGCTCGAAGGCCGAGGCTAGCATCGTCTCCATCTCGGCGGCGAGGTCGATGCCGCGCAGCGTGTCGACGAGCTCGATCAGCACGAACCAGGGCGCGTCCGCTGCGAAGGGGATCGCGATATGAGGCACGTTCTCGGCGATGACCTGGACCTGACCGCGCGACATCACCTCGAAGGCGCCGAGCCGGTCGCCGAGTTCGGTGCGGGCCAACGCCAGGAGATCGAGCACCGCCTCGATATTCTCGGCCTTGGCCAGCGCGACGCTGCGCTGGCGCGGGCGGGGGAACAGTTTCAGCACCGCGCCGGTGATGATGCCGAGCGTGCCCTCGGCGCCGATGAAGAGCTGTTTGAGATCGACGCCGGTGGAATCCTTGCGCAGGCTCGTCATCAGATCGAGCACGGAACCGTCCGGCAGCACGGCTTCGATCCCCAGCGTGAGCTCGCGCGTCGTGCCGTAGCGCAGCACGGCCGTGCCGCCGGCATTGGTCGAGAGGTTGCCGCCGATCTGGCAGGAGCCCTCGGCGCCGAGGCTCAAGGGGAACAGGCGGTCGGCCGTCTCGGCCGCCTTCTGGACATCAGCGAGGATACAGCCGGCATCGACCGCGATCGAATCGCCGAGCCGGCTGATGGCGCGGATCGTGTTCATGCGGTCGAGCCGCAGCACCACGCTCGGGCGCTCACTGAGCGGGGTCGCCGCGCCGCACATGCCGGTATTGCCGCCCTGCGGGACGATGGCGAAGCCGAGTTCGGCGCAGAGCTTGACCACGGCCGCGACCTCGGCGGTGCTTGCCGGCTTCACGATCGCCTCGGCCGTACCGCGATAGCGCCCGCGCCAGTCGACGAGATAAGGCTCCTGGTCGCCATCGGGGCCGATGACATGCCGCGCCCCGACGATTGCCGCGAGGCGCTCGACGATCATCGGCGTGGCATGGACAGTCATCGCGTCTCTCCCTGTTTCAGTCTGGCGAGCGGCGCTCAGTAGGCGGCTTCGTAGAGGGCCAGGATCTCGTCGCGGCTGATGTCGCGCGGGTTGTTGTCGAGCAGACGGCGAATGGCGTGAGCCTCGCTCGCCATGGCCGGCAGATCGTCGCGTGGCACGGAGAGACGCGACAGCTTCATCTCGCAGCCGAGCTCGGCGCAGTAGCGATGGGCGCCCTCGAAGACCTCTTCCTGCCGAGCCGAGGCCTTCAGCCCGAGCGCGGCGAGGATCGCGGCGGTCTTTTCCGGCACGGCCGGCGCGTTGAAGGCGAGCGTATGCGGGAAGATCAGCGCGTTGGCGGCGCCATGGGCGATGTGGTGGCGCGTGCCGAGCGGATAGGCGACGGCGTGGCCGGCGGCCGTGTTGACCGGGCCAAGGCAGTAGCCGCCATAAAGCGAGGCGAGCGACAGGCCGGCGCGGGCCTCGATGTCGGAACCGTCGGCGATGGCACGGCCGAGGAAGCGGCCGACCAGGCGCACGCCCTCAAGCGCATACATGTCGATCAGCGGATGCGCCTTCAGGCTGGTGAAGGCCTCGACGCAATGGGCCATGGCATCGACGCCGGTCGCGGCGGTGACCGCCGGCGGCAGGCTCAGCGTCAGGTCGGGATCGATCACCGCGATGTCGGCGAGCATGTGCAGGCTCTGCACGGCGAGCTTGTTCTGCGTCTTGGGGTCGGTGACCAGCGCGCGCGTTCCCGCCTCGCTGCCGGTGCCGGCAGTGGTAGGAACCTGCATCAGGGCCGAGCGCTTGCCGGCGACCTTCTCGGGGCCGACGACCTCTTGGAGAGACTGGCCGGAGCCCGGCAGGACAGCGACGAGCTTGGCGAGATCCATGGCGCTGCCGCCGCCGAAGCCGATGACGAGGTCAGGCTTCACCCGCTCGGCGACGGCAAGCACCGCTTCGAGATTGGGAACGTCCGGCTCGGGGCGGACCTCGCCGAAGATCGTGACCTCGCCGGTCAGGCCGAGCAGATCGACGCGGGCGGCGTTGAAGGCATCTGCCACGACGAGGATGCGCGAGAGCCCCTGGGCCGCAGCCCAACGCCCGGCGAGCGACGCCGTGCCGGAGCCGAACTCGATGATCTTCGGCCGGGTGATCGCGATCGGCGTGGCGAGGCTCGCGATGGCGATCTGGCTGGGCGCGTGGATGTTCATGGTCGCCTCCCTTTGTGCTTTTGGCTTTTGGCGCTTTCAGCTTTGGCGCTATCAGGCCGCGCGGTCGGCACTGAGGCCGCGCGCTGCCGCCAGTTTTTCGGCGTATTCGATCGCCTCGATCAGGCTGAGCTCGTTGGCGATGCCCTTGCCGGCGATGTCGAAGGCGGTGCCGTGATCGACAGAGGTCCGCACGATCGGCAGGCCGAGCGTGATGTTGACGCCCGAGAGCGAATCCCAGGTGCCGGTTTCTGGATTCACGTTGAAGCCCAGGAGCTTCACCGGGATGTGGCCCTGGTCGTGATACATCGCGACGACGGCGTCGTATTGGCCGGCGCGCAGCTTGACAAAGACCGTGTCGCCCGGCACCGGCCCGACGACGTCGAGGCCATCAGCGACCGCCTTGGCGATCGTCGGCGCGGAGACCTCGTCATCCTCGCGGCCGAATAATCCGCCTTCACCAGCATGGGGGTTGAGCGCCGCGACGGCGATCTTGCGCCGGCCGAGATCGAGCGCGGAGAGCGCCTCGTCGGTGCGGTCGAGCACATAGCGCAGCCGCTCCGGCGTCAGCTTGGCGGGCACGTCCTTGAGCGCGACATGGGTGGTGACATGGCTCACCCGCATGCCGCCATGGGCGAGCATCATCACCGAGCCTTTGGCGCCGGTCAGCGTCGCCAGCATGTCGGTATGGCCGGCGAATTTGTAGCCGGCCTTGTTCAGCGCCTCCTTGTTCAGCGGCGCCGTGACGATGCCGCCGATGCGGCCGGCCTGGGCGAGCTTGACGCCCTTCTCGACCGCGAGATAGGCGAAGCGGCCGCCATCGGAGGAGAGCACGCCCGGGCGGATCGGTTCGCCCTCAGGCCCCGCCTGCAGACAGGCGAGATGCGGCCAGGCCTCGCTCTCGGAGACCTCGGGAATGGCGATGTCGGCGCCGAGCAGGCGGCGCGCCTCGGCAAGTGCGGGATTGCTGCCGATGACGAGCAGGCGCAGATCGCCGCTCGCCAGCCTGTCCTTCAGGGCGAGGCAGGCCTTGACGATGATCTCGGGGCCGACGCCGGCGGGATCGCCCATGGTGATGGCAAGGTGAGGTTTCATGCTGCCGCTCCGGCAAAGGCCGCGATCCGGGTCGCGGCGAGCTGTTGAAGAAGGTCCGGAGCGCCGAAGGCTCCCGATTTCGAGATCACGGCGACGCCGTCCCAGCGGCCGCCGCGCATGATCGAGCGCGGCACACCCGGCATGATCTCGCCGGTGACGTCGAGGCGCTCAGTGCCGAGGCTTTCGCAGATGCCGCGCAATGTCTCACCGCCGGCGGCGAAGAGCGTGTCCGGACGGTCGAGGTCCTGCAGGAGGGCGGCCAGCCGCGCGTCGATCAGCGCGGCGGCGTCGCGGCGCGAGGTGCCGTCCGGCAACGCGACGCTTGCGAAGACGATGCCGTCACTGGTGAGGCGCCGGGCGATTTCGGCATTGCTGGCAGGACCCAGAACGATGTGAAGCGGGCCGAGCCGGTCGAGTTGCTGGCCGATCGCTGCATGGTCCGAGCCGACGAGCCCGAGAACCTTGCCTGCGAGCGGGCGGTCATCGATCCGACGGATGATGCCGGCTGCCCGCGCGAGCGCCGCCGCCAGCCCCGCACTTCCGACCCAGAGCACGTCGTCGAGTCCGGAGGCGGCCGCGATGATGGCGTCAAGATCGACGTCGGTCTCGACATCCCAGAAGCTGATGCCCGGGGGCAGGGCATCTCCTGGAACCGCTTGCGTGACGGCATGCCCTGCCACGGCAAGCCCGGCGGCGAGATCGGCGGGCACCGGGCGCCAGTCACCATTCACCCAGGCGCATTGCCGCCCGGCGCGCGTGACCCGGCGCTGCGCCGGGAAGGCCGGGGCGATGATGCAATGGGCCGGGCGCAGCAGGCCGATGATCGTGGCGATCTCGGCGACCTCTTGGCCGCGCAACAGGCTGTCGATCTTCTTATAGGCGAGGCCCGAGCCGCGCGCCCACAAGGCGGGAGCAATCGCGGCGACGGCCCTGCGGGCTTCCTCCGCCGAGATCTCGCGGCTGCGGCTGTCCATGGCGATGGCGCCCTTTGCGGGAGCCTCGCCACGCCAGCACACCGCGACCGGCTCGGCGGGCGAGCCGAACGCGGCCGCGCTGTCGAGCGCGCCGGTCAGGTCGTCAGCCAGGAGCCGGAGCGGCGCCATCTCAGCTCGCCTTCACCGCCGAGAGCAGCGCCTTGGAGCCGCGCACCACGATCGTGGTGTCGTTGGCGACGCCGACGAAATCGATGCCTTGCGCGACGCGCCGCACGGCCTCGGCCTCGTTATTGGTGAGGTAGCCGGCCGGCTTGCCGATGGCCTTCAGGCGGCGGAAGCCGTCATCGATCGCGGCCTGGACCTCGGGATGTTGCGTGTTGCCGAGATGGCCCATCGAGGCGGCGAGGTCGGCAGGGCCGATGAAGACGGCGTCGACGCCATCGACCGCCGCGATCTTCTCGATATCGGCCAGCGCCTCGATCGTCTCGATCTGCACGATGACGCAGATCTCCTGCTGCACCTTGGCGAAATAATCCGGAATCAGGCCATAGGCCGCCGCGCGCGAACTGCCGGAGACGCCGCGCACGCCATGGGGCGGATAGCGGGTGTAGCTGACGGCGCGGGCCGCTTCCTCGGCATTCTGGACATAAGGGAAGAGCAGGGTCTGGGCGCCGAGATCGAGCACGCGCTTGACCAGCACCATGTCGTTCCAGGCCGGGCGGATGATCGCTTCGGCGGGCAAGGCCGACATTGCCTGCAACTGGGCAACGACATCGCCGGGCTCATTGGGGCTGTGCTCGGTGTCGATCAGGATCCAGTCGAAGCCGACCTGCGCGAAGAGCTCGGTGAGGGTGGGGCTGGCCAGCGTCGAGAAGATGCCGAGCATCTGCCGCTTGCCGAGATCGCGCTTGAAACCGTTCGTCCTGACGTCAGCCATCATCCACCTGCTGAAAGACACCCATCGGGGCGGCGGATCATGGAAGCGGGCGGTTGCGCCGTAGCGCACGGTCCTTGGTATGCCTCCATGAGCCGGCCTCTTCGGGCCTTGACGGGGTTGAACATCATCCGACTGGATATGTCAACATGTTGTAATTTGTATGCCGATATGGGCTTTTATCGGCGCTTTGGCCGGGCGATTGACTGATTTGTAAATAGTTGTAAGCATGCGGCCATGGATCAGAGCTCAGGCAAGCCGGCGCGTTCTGCGGACGTCACCCCGCCCTCGCCATTGGTGCAGCGCGTGCATCATCAATTGCGCGCCCGCATCGCCTCGGGCGAGTACGCCAGCCATTCGCGGCTGCCCGGCGAGCACGACCTGTCGGCGATCTACGGCGTATCGCGGCCGGTGGTGCGCGAGGCGCTGCGCCGCTTGCGCGAGGACGGGCTGATCTTTTCCCGCCAGGGCGCGGGCACCTTCGTGCGCGGGACCGAGGCGGAGCAGGGCAGGGCGCTGGCCTTCGCGCCGGTCGGCACGATCGCGGATGTGCAGCGCTGCTACGAGTTCCGGCTCGAGGTCGAGCCGGCCAATGCCTTCTATGCCGCCAAGCGCCATAACGCAGCGGCGCTGGAGGCCATCGGCAGCGCCTTCGAGCTATTGCGCGACACCACCCATGCGCATCGCCATCGCGAGGACGCCGATTACGCCTTCCACATCGCCATCGCCGAGGCGGCGAACAACTACTTCTTCCTGTCGTCGATGCAGGCGCTGAAGGACCACATCAATGTCGGCATGAAGCTGCACGGGCTTTCGCTGCTGGGACCGGCGGGCGGCCTTGCCGGCGTGCTGGACGAGCATGGGCGCATCTTCGCGGCGATCAGCGCCCGCGACGCCGAGGCGGCGCGGGACGCGATGCGCATGCACATCAAGGGATCCTATGATCGCTTGTTCGAAGGGCGGGTCCTGGATCTTGCCCTTTAGAGCAATGTCCTACCCAATTGGATCGGACATTGCTCTAGCTCTTTGTTTTGACGCGTTTTCTTCATGCGAACCGGTGGCCACTTCGCTCGAAAACGCCGAGAGCCGGATGATTTCAGCTGGGATCACTTGGTGATCCCAGCTGAAATCTGAATCCGTCTCTCATCCCGGGAGTGAGAGCAGGATCAATGCGAAAAACCGGTGCCCACTTTTTCGCATCCTGCTCTGGCTCAGCGCTCGCGCGTGCTGTCCCTCATGACGATCTCGGCCGGCAGATGGACCTCGCGGCTGGCCGGTTGGCGGCCTTCGATCAGATCGATCAGCATCGTGGTCGCACGCGCGCCAATCTCGCTGCGGGCCTGGTGCACGGTGGTGAGGGCGGGGTTGTAGGCGCCGGCGAATTCGATGTCGTCGAAGCCGGCGATCGAGATCGCCTCCGGCACCGAGAGGCCGGCGGCGGTGAAGCCCCGGATCAGGCCCATCGCCATGGCGTCGTTGCTGGCGAAAACCGCGTCGGGAAGCTCGGCAAGCGCCAGATAGGCGCTCGCTGCGGCCTCGCCAGTGGCCAGCGTATAGTCGCCCGGGCACACCAGCGTGGGGTCAGGTGCGAGGCCCCGCGCCGCCAGCGCATCTCGATAACCAGCGAAACGGTCATGCTCCAGGATGTTGTTGGGCGGGCCGGAGACATAGCCGATGCGGCGATGCCCCAATTGCAGCAGGCGCTCTGTCATCGCTCGCGCTGCCTCGCGGTTGGCGGTCTCGACATAGGGGATGTCGGAGCCCGGGATGCGCTCGCACAGGCTGACTGTCGGCACGGCCAGGCGGCGACGCCCTCCCGCCGGGGTGGGTAGAAGACGCCCGTTCAGCAGCAGCAGGCCGTCGACCCAGCCGGCCTGGGCGAATTCGGCATGGTCGCGCTCGCGCTCGGGATCGTTGCCGGTATCGGCGATCACCAGCCTGTAGCCATGCTCGTGCAAGGTGTCGGAGATGCCGCGCAGCACCTGCGAGAAGAAGATGTTGGCGACGTCGGGCACCACGGCGAGCACGGCATGGGTGCGGTTGGTGCGCAGATTGCGAGCCGCGACATTGAGCACATAACCCGTCTCCAGCACCGCCTTTTCCACGGCTTCGCGCGTCTTCGGCTTGACCTGGTCGGGAGTGGCGAGGGCGCGGCTCACGGTGGCTGTGGAGACGCCCGCCCGCCTGGCGACGTCGTCGATCCTTGGTTTGCGCAGCCGTTCGTCCATTATCGTTCCTAGATCACGTCGCATTCGGACGGAACCGTCCGAGTGCGAAAAACGTGATCGATTCTAAAAGTTTAGAGCATTGCTCACGCGAAAAACCGGTGCCCACTTTTTCGCACAATGCTCTAGCCTCGATCTGCCCTATCGTTATCCCGGCGGCCTGCCAAGACACCGTCTCGGAACGGCTTGACAGGCGTCGTTCCTGTGGCAGTATGGAAAAAAATGTAATCGATTACAAATCGAAATCGCAGCGCGCCCGGACACGGGTTCAACGACGATGCGAACACAGGGAGGACAGGACCATGAAACTCAAGCCTTGCTTGACGGCTCTCGCCTTGGCGTGCGCGGCAGGCGCCGCGTTCCAGGCGAATGCGCAGGAGATGAAGGCTGAGGTCATCCATTGGTGGACCTCAGGCGGCGAGTCGGCGGCGGTGAAGGTCTTCGCCGAACAATTCGCGAAAGCGGGCGGAACCTGGGTCGACACGGCGATCGCCGGGGGCGTCAACGCCCGCACCGCCGCCATCAACCGCGTCGTCGGCGGCACGCCGCCCACCGCCATGCAGTTCAACACCGGCAAGCAGTTCGACGAGCTGGTCGAGAACGATCTGCTGCGCGATGTCGACCAGATCGCGACCGAGCAGAAGTGGAAGAGCTTCATGCCTCAGGCGATCATCGACGCCACCAGCCGCAACGGCAAGATGTATGCGGTGCCGGTCAATATCCACGGGCAGAACTGGTTGTGGCTGTCCAAGGCCGCGCTCGAGAAGGCCGGAGCCTCCGAGCCGGCGAACTGGGACGAGGCACTCGTCGCACTCGAGAAGCTCAAGGCTGCGGGCCTGATTCCACTGGCCTTCAGCGGCCAGAAGGTCTGGGAACGCGGCCTCTTCAACGCCGTGCTGGTCGGCAAGGGCGGCGCCGCCCTGTGGGCGTCGATCCATGGCAAGCGCGACCCGGCCGCGGCCAGGAGCCCCGAATTCAGGGCGGTCGCCGAGACCTATGGCAAGCTGCGCGGCTATATCGACCCAGGCGCACCCGGACGGAACTGGAACGACGCCACCAATCTGGTGATCCAGGGCAAGGCCGGGATGCAGATCATGGGCGACTGGGCCAAGGGCGAGTTCGCCGCGGCCGGCCAGACGGCGGGCAAGGAGTTCGGCTGCGCCATTCTCTCGAACGAGGGCGGCTATGTGATGGGAGGCGACGTCTTCGCCTTTCCCAAGCTCAAGGACCCTGCCCAGCAGAAGGCGCAATTGGCGCTCGCCAAGGTGATGCTCGAGCCGGAAACGCAGATCCGCTTTGCCCAGAAGAAGGGCTCGATCCCGGTTCGACTCGATCTCGATGTCAGCACCCTGGACGCCTGCGCCCAGAAGGCGGTGAAGCTCCTGGCGGACAAGAAGCATCAGGTCGCCTCCCAGGAGATGCTCTCGCCTCCCGCCCTGACCGGCGCGATGGAGGATGTGATCTCGCAATATTGGAACACGCCGGCGATGAGCGCCGACGCCTTCATGGCGAAGGTTGCCGACGTGCTGAAGCAGCCTTTCTGAAGGCCCATTCGGACCCTCGCTTGCCTCATCGCCTTCGCCTTGACAGGCGAGGGCGGCTCCAGGGGCTCCCCGGAGCATCACTCATTCCCCTTAGGTCGCTCGGCGGCGGAGCTTTGCCATGCCCCTCGTGAGACACCGAACCGCGTCCCGGCTCGCAGCGGGCCTCGCCTTGTCGCCGGCGCTGCTGGTCCTCGTCGTGGTCTATCTCGGCTGCACGGCCTGGACCGTGTGGATCTCGCTGACATCGTCGCGGATGCTGCCGAATTCCACCTTTGTCGGATTGCGCCAATACGCCTCCCTGATGGGCAATGAACGCTGGCAGGTCTCGGTCGCCAATCTCGCCGTGTTCGGCTCGCTGTTCCTGATCGCGAGCCTGGCGCTGGGCTTCCTGCTGGCGGTGGCGATCGACCAGCGCGTGCGGGCCGAGAACACGCTGCGCTCGATCTTCCTCTACCCCTATTCGATGTCGTTCATCGTCACCGGCCTGGTCTGGCAGTGGCTGCTGAACCCGAGCTTCGGCATTGAGAAGATGGTCCGGGATTTCGGCTTCCCGTCCTTCCGCTTCGACTGGATCGTGCGCCAGGACATGGTGATCTACACGCTGGTCTTCGCCGCCGTCTGGCATGCGGCGGGCCTGGTCATGGCGATCATGCTGGCGGGCCTGCGCGGCATCGACGAGGATATCTGGAAGGCGACCAGGATCGACGGCCTGCCGCCCTGGCGGGTCTATCTCTCGATCGTGATCCCGATGCTCGGCGCGAGTTTCGCCACCGCCGCCGTCCTGCTCGCGACCAGCGTGGTGCGCCTCTACGACCTTTCCGTCGCGATGACCAATGGCGGCCCCGGCGTCGCCTCGGAGGTGCCGGCCAAATTCGTCATGGACCACCTGTTCGAGCGCGGCAATCTCGGCCTCGCCACAGCGGCGGCGACCTCGATGCTGATCACGGTTGCGGCCGTGGTCGCGCCCTGGCTGGTCTGGCAGAGCCGCCGGACGCGGAGGGCGCACGCATGAGCGCGATCGCCGTGACCCAACCCGCCGGCATGCGGCCGCGCCGGCTGACGCCCGCCCGCATCGGCATCTACGCCTTCCTGATCGTGACGGCGCTGTTCTTCCTGACGCCGCTCTATGTGATGCTCGTGACCTCGCTCAAGCCGATGGAGGAGATCCGTCTCGGAGCGATCCTGGCCCTGCCGCGCGCGCCGACCCTGGAGCCCTGGGTCAAGGCCTGGTCGGCGGCCTGCACCGGGTTGAGATGCGACGGCATCAGCGTCGGCTTCCTCAATTCGGTGAAGATCCTGGTGCCGTCCGTCGTCGCCTCGATCGCGGTGGGTTCGCTCACCGGCTACGCTCTGTCCTTCTGGAAGGTGCGCGGGGCCGGCCTGCTCTTCGGCGCCCTGATGATCGTGGCCTTCGTGCCCTACCAGATCTTCATCTACCCGCTGGTGCGCGTCTTCGCCTTTGCCGGGATCAACAACTCGATCCTCGGCATCGTGCTGATCCACACCATCTTCGGCTTGCCGACGATGACGCTCTTGTTCCGCAACTACTTCGCCTCGCTGCCGCAGGAATTGTTCAAGGCGGCGCGTGTCGACGGGGCGGGCTTCTTCCGCATCTTCTGGTCGGTGATGCTGCCGATGGCGACGCCGATGCTGATCGTCGCCGTCATCCTGCAGGTCACCGGCATCTGGAACGACTTCATTCTCGGGCTGATCTTCGCCGGCCGCGAGAACCTGCCGATGACGGTGCAGCTCAACAACATCGTCAACTCCACCCAGGGCGAGCGGGCCTACAACGTCGACATGGCCGCCACCATCCTCACGGCGCTCGTCCCGCTCGCCGTCTATTTCGCCTCCGGGCGCTGGTTCGTGCGCGGCATCGCCGCCGGCGCGGTGAAAGGCTGACCATGGGCAAGCTTTGCGACGTCTCCATCCGCGGGGTCGAGATCTCCTTCGGCGCGGTGCGCGTGCTGGAGAAGCTCGATCTCGATGTGGCGCAATCGGAGTTCATCGTCCTGCTCGGCCCCTCCGGCTGCGGGAAGTCGACGCTGCTGAACGCGGTCGCAGGCCTCATCGACGTGCAGGCCGGGCAGATCTGGATCGGCGGCAAGAACGTCACCTGGGAGGAGCCGAAGGACCGTGGCATCGCCATGGTGTTCCAGTCCTATGCGCTCTATCCGCGCATGACCGTGCGCGGCAACATGTCCTTCGGCCTCAAGGTCGCCGGCATGCCGAAGCCCGAGATCGAGCGGCGGGTCAACGCTGCCGCCGCGACGCTGCAGATCACCGAATTGCTCGATCGCCGCCCGGCCGAGCTCTCGGGCGGCCAGCGCCAGCGCGTCGCCATTGGCCGTGCCCTGGTGCGCGATGCCGGGGTCTATCTGTTCGACGAGCCGCTCTCCAATCTCGACGCCCAGCTTCGCGCCGAATTGCGGGTCGAGATCAAGCGCCTGCATCAGCGTCTGGCGGCGACGATGATCTACGTCACCCATGACCAGATCGAGGCGCTGACGCTGGCCGACCGCATCGCGGTGATGAAGGACCGGGTGATCCAGCAGCTTGGCACGCCGAACGAGATCTACCGCCGGCCGGCGAACCGGTTTGTGGCCTCCTTCGTCGGCTCGCCGGCGATGAACTTCCTGCCCGGCGTCTTCGCAGTGAAGGAGGGCGCGCCCTGCTTCCTGACCGAGGGCATCGCCATCCCGCTGAACGGCTACGCTTTCGAGGCCCCGCCGCAAGACGGCGCGCCTGTCGAGCTCGGCATCCGCCCCGAGCATGTCGAAACCGGCGGCGGGGTCCCGGCTAAAATCGAGATGGTCGAACCGATGGGCAGCGATCAGCTCGCCTGGCTGCGGGTCGGCGGCCATCCGCTCTCGATGCGCCTGCCGGCGGAGACCTGCACCGTCGCGGGCGAGGCGATGCAGCTCAGGCTGCCGGCCGACAAGCTCAACCTGTTCGATGCCGCCACTGGCCGGCGTCTCTGACCCTCCGCATAACCGAAAGGACACTTCATGACGCCGCTCGATGGTCTTTCGTTCCAGCTCTACTCGGCCAGGATGCTCGAACCGCTGGAGACGCAGTTCGAGCTGCTGGCGGGCCTCGGCTATCGCAAGGTCGAGCCCTTCGGCGGGCTTCTGAACGAACCGGACAGGCTGAAGGGGTTGCTCGAGCATCACGGCATCGCGGCGCCGACATCGCATGTCGGCCTGGACCGCTTGCGGGCGGACCCGGTGGCGACGGTCAAGCTCTGCCGCGATCTCGGCGTCGGCACGATCTACGCACCTGCTCCGCCGCTCGGCGAGCGCGAGGGCGGCGAGGCCGAATGGAAGGCCATCGGTCAGGAGCTCAACCGGATCGGCAGGGTCGTCACCGGCGAGGGGCTGACCTTCGGCTGGCACAACCATCATTGGGAATATGGCAGGGCGGCGGATGGCCGGCGCTTCCTCGACATCATGCTGCAGGAGGCGCCCGACATTTTGTGGGAGGCGGACCTCGCCTGGATCGTGCGCGGCGGGGCCGATCCTGCGGCCGAGGTCAGGCGCTATGCCGGCCGTGTCAAAGCCGTCCATGTCAAGGACATTGCCCCAGTTGGCCAATGCCTGGACGAGGACGGCTGGGCCGATCCCGGCCATGGCGTGCTCGATTGGGGAAAGCTTCTGCCGGTGCTGCAGGAGATCGGCGTGACTCTGTTCGTCGCCGAGCACGACAAGCCCAACGATGTCGCCCGCTTTGCCCGGCGCGCCTTCGCTACCGTCTCATCCTGGCGCTGAGGAGCAGGGCATGACCGAACTTGGTGTCGGAATCGTCGGTTGCGGAGTCATTTCAACCATCTACATGCAGAACCTCGCGCTGTTTCGAGGCGTGCGCCTCGTCGCCTGCGCCGATCTTCTGGCGGAAAGCGCGCGCGCCCGGGCTGAAAAATTCGGCATCCGGGCGCTTACGATCGACGAATTGCTGCGTGATCCGGAGGTCGATATCGTCGTCAATCTGACGACGCCGAACGCCCACTTCGCCGTCAGCCATGCCGCGCTCACGGCAGGCAAGCATGTCTTCTCGGAAAAGCCGCTCTGCGTCTCGGCCGAGGATGGCTTGCGGCTGGTGCGGGAGGCTGATCGCCGCGGACTGAAGCTCGGCTGCGCGCCCGACACCTTTCTCGGCGCGGGTGGGCGGCTCGCCCGGGAGACGATCGACAGCGGCAAGGTCGGGCGCGTCCTGGCCGGTTCCTGCTTCCTGATGTCCCACGGCATGGAGCATTGGCACCCGAACCCGGAGTTCTTCTTCAAGCCTGGCGGCGGACCGATCCTCGATATCGGGCCCTATTATCTCGGTGCGCTGTGCAACCTGCTCGGGCCGATCGAGAGCGTGCAGGCGCGCGCTTCCGTTGGCTTCGCGGAGCGGATGGTCACAGCCGAAGGAGCGCGCAAAGGCGACCGCATCACGGTCGAGACACCGACGACCGTGATGGCGCTGCTGCATTTCGTGGGAGGCGCCGACATCGTGCTGTCGATGAGCTGGGATGTGTGGAAGCACGGCCATCCGCCGATCGAGCTTTACGGCACCGAGGGCTCGCTGCGCGCGCCCGATCCGAATTTCTTCGGCGGCACGGTCGAGATCACCGCGCGCGGCGAGGATTGGCAGGTGCTCGATTCCGCAGACCGGCTCTATGGCAAGCCGAATTGGCGCTCGCCGAACTGGCCCGCCAGCGCACCCGACCGGGCGAATTACCGCTGCCTCGGCATCGCCGAGCTGGCAAGCTCTGTCCTGCACGGAACTCCGCATCGCGCGTCGGGCGCTTTCGCGGCACATGTGCTGGAAGCCATGCATGCGATCCTGCGGGCCGGGGAGCATGGCGGCACGATCGCGGTGGAGTCGCGCATGGAGCGGCCTGCGCCGCTCTCCGATGCGGAGGCGGCGTCCTATTGGCGCGCTGCGGCGAGCTGAACAGGGCCGGCAATTTGCTGCCTATTCCTCCGGGGCAGACGCTCTGGAGGCCAATTCGGACCGGCTGGAAAGCTGGTCCGCAGCATCAACCAGAGACGCTGGACGCAGGAGAGATCGATGCCCGCTACGATGAAAGGACCGGCGCTCTTCCTGGCGCAGTTCGCCGGCGACGCTGCGCCGTTCAACAGTTTCGACGGGATTTGCGGCTGGGCTTCCGGGCTCGGCTACAAAGGCGTCCAGATCCCGACCTTCGATGCCCGCCTGTTCGATCTCGACAAGGCGGCGGGCTCGCAGAGCTATTGCGACGAGGTTGCCGGCATCGCGGCAAGCCATGGCCTCGTGATCACCGAGCTCTCGACCCATCTCCAGGGCCAGCTCGTCGCCGTCCACCCCGCCTATGACGAGGCCTTCGACGCCTTCGCCCCAGTGGCCCTCAGGGGCAAGCCGCAGGCTCGCCAGGCCTGGGCCGTCGACCAGCTCATGAAGGCCGCGCAAGCCTCGCGCCGCCTTGGGCTCAGCGGCAGCGTCAGCTTCACCGGGGCGCTGGCCTGGCCCTTCCTCTATCCCTGGCCGCAGCGCGCGCCGGGGCTGATCGAGACCGCCTTCGATGAACTTGGCCGGCGCTGGCGGCCGATTCTCGACGCCTATGAGGAGGCTGGTGTCGATCTCTGCTACGAGATCCATCCCGGCGAGGATGTCTTCGACGGCGCGACCTTCGAGATGTTCCTGGAGCGCGTCGGCAATCATCCGCGTTGCGCGATCAATTACGATCCGTCGCATTTCCTGCTGCAGCAGCTCGACTATCTCGCCTTCATCGACATCTATGCCGAGCGCATCCGGGCCTTCCACGTCAAGGATGCGGAGTTCAATCCGAGCGGCCGGCAAGGCGTCTATTCCGGCTTCCAGCCCTGGCTCAACCGCGCCGGCCGTTTCCGTTCGCTGGGCGATGGGCAGGTCGATTTCAAGGCGATCTTCTCCAGGCTCGCCGCCATCGGCTATGATCGCTGGGCGGTGCTGGAATGGGAGTGCTGCCTGAAGCATCCCGAGGATGGCGCACGCGAGGGCGCGGCCTTCATCGCCGACCAGATCATCCGCGTCACCGACAAGGCGTTCGACGATTTCGCCGGCGCCGGCAGCGACGATGCGCAGCTGCGCCGCATGCTGGGCCTGACCTGAACGAGGAGATGCCGCGATGGCCGAGCCACGCATTCGACTGGGGATGGTAGGGGGCGGCGAAGGCGCGTTCATCGGCGCCGTCCACCGCATCGCCGCCCGCCTCGACGACCGTTACGAATTGGTCGCAGGCGCGCTCTCTGCCTCGCCTGACAAGGCGCGACGTTCGGCTGAGGCGATCGGGCTTCCGCTGGAGCGCTCCTATCCCGACTATCGCAGCATGGCCCGAGCCGAGGCCGCGCGCGGCGACGGCGTGGAGGCGGTCGCGATCGTCACGCCCAACCATATGCATGCATCGGTGGCCGAAGCCTTTCTCGAAGCCGGCCTGCATGTGATCTGCGATAAGCCGCTGACCGCGACATTGGCGGAGGCGCGCCGGCTGCGCGACAAGGTGCGGGCAAGCGGTTTGATCTTCGCGGTCACCTACAACTATTCGGGCTATGCGCTGGTCCGCCATGCCCGCGCCATGGTGCAGGCAGGCGAGCTCGGGGCGATCCGGGTCGTGCAGGTGGAATATCCGCAGGACTGGCTCGCCGGGCCGCTCGAGGCTACCGGCCAGAAGCAGGCGGAATGGCGCACCGACCCGGCGCGTTCGGGCGCGGGCGGCTGCATCGGCGATATCGGCACCCATGCCTATCAGCTCGCGCATTTCGTCACCGGCATGGCTCCCGAGCAGATCCTGGCCGAGTTGACCAGCTTCGTGCCGGGACGCCGGCTCGACGACAACGCCCAGATCCTGCTGCGCTACGGCAATGGCGCACGCGGCGCGCTCTGGGCGAGCCAGGTCGCGCCGGGCTGCGACAACGGCCTGCGGCTGCGGGTTTTTGGCGAGAAAGGCGGCCTCGACTGGTCTCAGGAGGAGCCAAACCAGCTCGTCTGGTCGCCGCTCGGGGAGGCGCCACGTCTCATCCGCCGGGGCACGGCGGCAGTGAACGCTGCCGGGCAGCGCGTCAGCCGCATTCCCTCGGGCCATCCGGAAGGCTATCTGGAGGCCTTCGCTACGATCTATGCGGAGGTGGCTGAGGCGATCCAAGCCCGGCGCAAGGGCGCGCCGCTCGATCCGATGGTCACCTTCCCGACGATCGAGGATGGCTTCGCCGGCGTCGCCATGGTCGAGGCCGCGCTGCGCTCCCACGCTGCGGGCGGGCTCTGGGTGACGGCGGAGGCGTGAAGGCTGCCGCGCCATTCTAAAGTCATCTATTTTGACGTGCTTTCTTCACGCGAACCTGTGTCCACTTCCCTCGAAGACGCCCTGGATGTTTGAACCCGGGCTTTGATGGCGCAGTCTCGACGCGAGAATCGAGGAATGTGCCACTGGCCGAGATGGCGCCGTTTCCGTTGAAACTGGTGGGCAAAAAGGTTCGCGAATCAATTCAAGAGGATGGGCGATTTCTCTCATCAGGCGTATTCAGGCCTGCGCGGTGTGAAAACGTCGAGATTGATCACGGGTTCGTCGCCGACGACCTCGCCCCAATGCTCGACATTGGCCGGCACGACAAGGAGCGAGCCCGGTCCCAGGAGGTGTTCCTCGCCGCCGACGACGAAGCGGATCGTGCCGCTGACGATATAGGCGATCTGCTCATGGGGATGGCTGTGGGGTTTTGGCTCATGGCCCGGCATCAATCGGTGCAGTGCCAGCGTCGCGGCGCTGCCCGAAAAGGCCTTGCGCTCGACGCCCGGGCGCACCGGCGTCCAGGGGAGCTGGCTCCAGTCGATCTTGTGGATGTCCATGGCTTGTCTCCAGTCGTGGCAGGCGCGCTCACTTGGCCGCGCCGAGAATTCCCGATGGGCGGATGAAGAGGAACAGCAGCAGCACCGACAAGGCCGCGACGGTCTTGAGGCCGGCGCCGAAGACGACGATGGCGAGCGCCTGCATCAGGCCGAGCAGCAGCCCGCCGAGAAAGGCCCCGAAGGGACGCCCGAAGCCGCCGACGATCGCGGCGATGAAGCCGCTGATGGCGAAGGGCACGCCGACATTGAAGGCGGTGTACTGTGTCGGCGTGATCAATATGCCGGCGATGGCACCCAATGCCGCACTGAGCGCGAAGGCCAGCGCCAGCATGCGCGAGACCGGGATGCCTTGCAGCGCTGCCGCCTCGCGGTTGATTGAGCAGGCCCGCATCGCCTTGCCGGTCCGCGTCAGGGCGAAGAAGGCGGCAAGCAGCGCGACGATCGCGAGCGAGCCGCCGACAATCCAGAGGAATTGCGTGCCGATCGCGACGCTGCCGATCATGAGGGGCGGCAGGTCGGTGAAGACCGGCAGCGTCTTGGGCTGGTCGCCGACCGCGATCAGCGTCAAGCGCTCGATAACGATCTGGGCTGCGAGCGTCGCCAGGATCATCACGAACATCGTTGCCTTGCGGTTCCAGAGCGGCCTGACGACGATCCGCTCGATCGCGACGCCGAGCGCAGCGACCGCTGCGACCGCGACCAGCGCCGCCACCGGCAAGGGCAGGCCGTGGCGGCTGAACAATGTCTGGGTGATCATGCCGCCGAGCATCACGAAGGCGCCTTGGGCGAAGTTCACGATGCCGCTGGCATTGTAGATCACGCAGAAACCGATGCCGATCAGCCCGTAGACGCAGCCGATGCCGAGCCCGCTGACGAGGACCTGGGGGATATAGGACCAGTCAGCCATGGGCCGCTTCCTTGCTGGCGGGGGCGCCGAGATAGGCCGCGATCACGGCCGGGTCGGAGCGGATCTGCGCCGGCGTGCCCTCGGCGATCTTGCGGCCGAAATCGACCGCGACGATCCGGTCGGCCGTGTTCATCACCAGGGTCATGTCGTGCTCGACCAGCAGCACCGTCGTGCCGGTCTCAGCGATGCGCCTGATGATCCGCGACAGGGCGGCCGATTCCTCGGCGTTCAGTCCCGCCGCCGGCTCGTCGAGCAGGATCAGGCGCGGACCCGCGGCCATGGCGCGGGCCAGTTCCAGCAGGCGCTGCCGGCCATAGGGCAGGCTGGAGGCGGGTTCGCCGGCCAGCGCGGCAAGGCCGGTGAAAGCCAGCAGCTCGCGGGCGCGGCTTTCGACCTCGGCTTCCTCGCGCCGGGCCGAGGCCGGGCGCAGCAGGGCCGAAAACAGGCCGGCCTTGCCATGCAGATGGCAACCGACCTTGACGTTGTCGAGCACACTCAGATCCTCGAACAGCCTGACGAGCTGGAAGGTGCGCACCAGCCCGCGCGCCGCGATCCTGACAGGCGGCAGGCCGGTGATGTCCTGCTCCTCGAAGATGATCTGTCCTGAACTCGGCGGTAGGAAGCCCGAGATCAGGTTGAACAGCGTGGTCTTGCCGGCGCCATTGGGGCCGATCACGGCCGTCACGCCCTGGGCCGGCACGGAAAAGCTGACATCGTCGACGGCAATGAGGCCGCCGAAGCGGCGCGTCACGCCTTCGAGGCGCAGGCGGCGGGTCATGAGCGGCCTCGCGTCGAGAACAGGCTGGCGAGACCGCGCGGCGCGTAGATCAGGAGCAGGATCAGCGCCGCGCCATAGGCGAGGTCCTGATAGTCCTTGAAGGCGCGGAAGGTCTCGGGCAGCAGGCTGACGATGAGCGCGCCGATCAACGGCCCGGCGACGGTGCCGATGCCGCCGACATAGAGCATGGTGAAGGTGACGATGACCATGTGCAGCCCGAACACCTCCGGGCTGACGAAGCCGACGACATGGACGAAGAGCGAGCCTGCCAGCGCGGCAAAGCCCGCCGAGAGCAGGAAGGCCATCAACTTGTAGCGCGCGACATCGATGCCCAGCGCTTGGGCTGCTTCCTCGCTGCCCGCCACGGCCGACAAGGCGCGGCCGAAGCGCGAGCGGCGGATGCGCGCCGTGGCGAAAGCGCCGCCAGCGACGACGAGTGCCAGCATGACGAGCTGGCCGCGATCCGAGGAGACCTCGTAGCCCGCCAGGCTAAGCGGCGGGATGCCGGAAATGCCCATATAGCCTTGCGTCACCGACTGCCATTCGACCGTGATCTCATAGGCGATCAGGCCGATGGCGAGCGTGCCCATGGCGAGGTAATGGCCCTTTAGGCGCAAGGTCGGAAAGCCGATGATGGCGGCAGCCAGGACAGCAGCTGCCATGCCCAGCGCCATGGCGGGCAGGGGGCTCCAGCCATGGCTCGCAGTGAGCACGGCGGAGACATAGCCGCCGATCGCGGCGAAGGCGTTTTGGCCGAAGGAGACCTGGGCGGCGAAGCCCATGAACAGGTTCAGGCCGGTGACGAAGACGGCATAGATCAGCGCGAAGGAGACGACGGTGGCCGCATAGCCGCCGACAAGGATGGCATAGCCGACGACCGCGCCGGCGAAGAGCCAGGGCAGCAGGCCGACGAGCCGCAGGCGGCGCCGGTCAGGAGAGGTAATGCTGGGCGAGATCGTCATGGGATGTGATGTCACGCGGATCGAGTTCGGCGACGATGCGCCCCAGGGAAAGCAGGTAGACTCGCGCTGCGAGCTTCAGCGCCAGCGGCGCCTTCTGCTCGACCAGCACGATCGCGAGGCCCTCGCGGTTCAGGAGGCCGAGCGTCTCCAGGATTTCGTCGGTGACGCGGGGCGCCAGACCAAGCGAAGGCTCGTCCAGGAGCAGGACCTTGGGACCGGCCATCAGCGCCCGGCCGATGGCGAGCATCTGCTGCTCGCCGCCCGACATCGAACCCGCCATCTGCCCCAGCCGCTCCTTCAGGCGCGGGAAGAGCGTCAGCACGCGCTCGCGCCGGCGGGCGAATTCGGGCTTGTCGCGCAGGCGATAGGCGCCGAGCTCGAGATTGTCGGCCACGCTCATCGGCCCGAAGATGCCGCGCCCCTCCGGCACCAGGACGATGCCGCGCGAGGCGACCGCGACGACATCCTGGCGCGGCAGCGGCGCGCCCCGGAAGCGGACCTCGCCCGCATTCGAGACCAGCCCCATCAGCGCCCGCAGCAAGGTCGATTTGCCGGCGCCGTTGGGACCGAGCACGGCGACGAGCTCGCCTTCGCCGATCCGGATATCGAGCGGATGCAGCGCCTGGACATGGCCATAGCGGGCCGAGAGCCCTGTCGCCGCCAATATGGGCGCGGGAGCCGCGACGCCCGGCGCCGTGGCCAGGTTCATTGCACCACCTTGACTGCGCCGTTCTGGATCGTCGCCAGCACGAAGGGGTTTTCGGTGATGCCCTGATGCAGGTCGGGCCGGAAATTATAGACGCCGGTCGTGCCCTGGAAGCCCTTCAGCTCCTCATAGGCCGCGCGGAGCTTCTCGCCCTCGAAGGACTTGGCCTGCTCGACCGCGGCGACGGTGAGCATCACGCCGTCCCAGCCGCGCGAGGCCCAGTTCGGGTCGCGATCCCGGTACTTCTCGCGCCAGGGATCGAGGAACGCCTTGATGCTGGTCTTGAGCGGGCCGTCCGGCAGCGCCTCATAGACCTGCGAGGGCGAGGCGACGAAGAAGAACTTGTCGCCCAGCACTTCGGCGACGGGGCCGAACACGGCGAGATCCTCGAGGCTCGTCAAGAGCAGCATGTCGGCGCCGAGCTGCTTGATGTTCTTGGCGGCGGTCAGCGTGGTGCCGCCGAGCCCGATCTTCAGGATGGCGCCGGCCCCGGCCGAACGCGCCTTGCTGATCTGGACGCTGAGATCGGCGTCATCCTGCTTGTATTGCTCGATGGAGACGATTTCGAGCCCGTATTTCGCGGCGTTGCGCTCGGCCACGGTCTTCTGGAGATTGGCGTAGGGCGTGGGGTCATGCAGCACCGCGATCTTGCGGATTTGCGTCTTCTCCTTGAGGAATTCGAGGCGCTTGTCGACCTCGAAACCGGCCGGCGGCAGCGTCGTGAAAGCCCAGGGCAGATGCTCGGCCAGTTGCGGCAGGATCGAGCACAGCATCATCGGCACCTTGGCGCGCAGCAGCAGGCCGGCGGCGGCGAAATTGCCGGCCGAGACGCAGCCGCTGACGAAGACGTCGACCTTGTCGGAGCTGAGCATCTTTCGGTAGACGGTCACGGATTCCTGCGGCTCGGAGCGGTTGTCCTCGACGATCACCTGGATCTTGCGGCCCATCACGCCGCCCTTGGCGTTGACGGCTGCCGCCGCGAGCTCGACGCCGTCGCGCCAGGCGCGGTCGACGGTTGCGGCATAGCCGGTGAGCCCGGCTGAGACGCCGATCTTGTAGTCCTGTGCGCCCGCCATCTGCGGCAGAGCCGATGCGAGGCAGGCGGCGAGCGCGGCCACCACGGCATTGGATGTCTTCATGGGTTCCTCCCGTTTCCCTTGTTTTCGGGTCGTTCGCCGCAAGCTGCGGCGCGCCCTTTATGGTCTTGGTGGCGAGGCATCACGCCTCGCTCAGGCTGCTGGTTTTCCGTAGCCGCCGCCGCCAGGCGTTTCGAGGAGCACGACGTCGCCAGGCTGCATCGTCAGCTTCTTGGCTTCGCTGACCGGCTTGCCGTTGACGAGGAAGTGGCCGGATGCGCCGGGCAGCCCACCGTCGATGCCGTCGGGGCCGCGGTTCAGCCGGCTCGGCACTGCGTTCAACAGCCAGGGCGCATCGGTGCGCATATGGAACTGGATGCTCTGGCCGTCGCCGCCCTGCATGCGCCCCTTGCCGCCCGAACCGCGCCGCAGCTCCTTGCGGTCGAACACGATCGGCATCGTCGCCTCCAGAATCTCGATCGGCACCGCCGCGACGCCGGTCGGATAGCAGGTCGCGCTGGGGCCTGGCTTGTTGGCGCGGGCGCCCATGCCGCCGGAATAGTTGAACATGGAGGAGGTGAAGGCCTGGCCGTCCTGCCGCTTGCCCTGGATCTGCATGGTCCAGACCGCGCCCGAGCCCTCGGCCAGCACGCGCTCGGGCATGACCTGATGCAGCGCCTTCAGGATCGGCATCGGCACATACATGCCAACCACATGGCGGGCGTTCACCGGCGCCGGATAGGCACAGTTGATGATCGAGCCCTCCGGCGCGCGCACTTCGATGGGCGCGAGCGAGCCGGTGTTGTTGGGCAGATCGGGGTTGAGGCAGGAGCGGATGGCGAAGGTCGAATAGGCGTGGGTGTAATTCAGCACGACATTGATGCCGGTGGCGGTCTGGGGCGACGAGCCGGCGAAGTCGACGATGATCGCGCCGGCCTCGACATCGACCGTCACGGCGGTCTTGAGCGTGATGATCTCGCCGCCGGGCACGTCGAAGCTGGTTTCTCCGTGATAGGTGCCGGGCTTCAGCTTGCGGATGGCGTTGCGTGTCGCCTCTTCCGATCGGTTGATGATCTCGTCCGACAGGGTTTCGATATCGGCGACGCCATAGCGCCGGCACAGCATGATCAGGTATTCGGCCGCCGCCTCGCCGCTGGAGACCTGGGCGGAGAGGTCGCCGAAGACGGCGTCCGGCGTGCGCACATTGCGCCGGATGATGTCGTGGAGGACCTCGTTGGGCTTGCCGCGCTCATAGAGCTTGAGCGGGGGAATCCACAGCCCCTCCTCATGCACGTCGCGCGCGCCGGCGCCGATGCCGTAGCCGCCGATATCTGTGTGGTGGATGGTCGAGCCGATATAGGCGATGAGGTTTTGCCCGTCGAAAATCGGCGTCAGCACCGTGATGTCGAAGAAATGCCCGGCCGAAAGCCAGGGATCATTGGTGATCAGCACGTCGCCGGGCTCGCAGCGCCCCTCGAAGATGCGCACGAGATGCGCGCCGGCGAAGGCGAGCGAGTTGATATGGCCGGGCGTGCCGGTATTGGCCTGCGCCACCATCCGGCCGCGCTGGTCGAAGAGCGCGCAGGCGAGGTCGCCTGCCTCGCGCACGATCGGGCTGAAGGCGATGCGCTGCAGCGCCTTGGCCCGCTCGTTGACGATGCCGATCAGGTTCGACCAGAGGATTTCGAGTTCAACGCCATCCATTGGATTCAGCCTTTCCTGGCGATGATGCAGCCGAGACTGTCGATCGTGGCGTTCCAGCCGGGGGGAAGCGCGGTCGTGGTCTCGCGCTCCTCGATGATGGCGGGGCCTGTGATGGTCTGGCCCTCAGCGAGCGCGGCGCGCTCATAGACCGGGACCGGCTGGTCATCCTGCCAGGTATGGACCGGGCGATGCCGCTTGGCCTGCCCCTGCGCAATCTGCGGACGGGCCTGGCCGTCGAAATGCGGCGAGGGGCCACGCGCCACGACGCGCCAGGTGACGATCTCGATGGGGACATGCGAGGGGTTGACGCCGTAGAGCGTGCGATAGGCCGCCTCGAATTGCTGGGCGAGGGCGCCGGCATCGCGGCTTTGGCGCGGGTCGGTCTCGAAGATGACGGTGACCTCGTGCTGCTGGCCGACATAGCGCATATCGGCGCCGACCAGGATCGTGACGTCCTTGGGCGCGCAGCCGGATTGGCCGAGTGCAGCCATGCCCTCGCTTTCGAGGTCGCCGAGCACGCGGTCGACGCGGGCCCAGTCGAGATGGGCGACCAAGGTCAGGTCGCTGCGCACGAGATCGAGCCGGACCGGCGTCACCAGCGTGCCGAAGGCCGACAGCACGCTCGATTGCGGCGGCACGATCACGCAGGTGCTCTGCAGCAGGTCGGCGACGCCGCAGGCATGCAAGGGACCCGCGCCGCCGAAGGCGAACAGCGGCAGCCCGCGATAGTCGACGCCGCGATCGGTGGCATGGGTGCGCGCGGCCGAGGCCATCGCCTCGGTCACGATCCGGTAGATGCCGCGCGCCGCCTGGACGGAGGAGACAGCGAGCGCCTGGCCGAGCCGCGCCATTGCGGCCTCGCAGGCCGGCTTGTCCAGCGACATGTCGCCGCCGAGGAAGTTTTCGGCGTCGATCAGGCCGAGTACGAGGTCGGCGTCGGTCACGGTCGCGCTCTGGCCGCCACGGCCATAGCAGGCGGGGCCGGGATTGGAGCCGGCGCTTTCCGGGCCGACCTTGAGCAGGCCGAGATCGTCGACATGGGCGATGCTGCCGCCGCCGGCGCCGATCTCGATCAGGTCGATCGAGGGTACGGTGACGGGCAGGCCGCTGCCCTCCTTGAAGCGATAGCGCCGGTCGACCTCGAACAGGCCGGTGACCAGCGGGGTGCGGTTCTCGATCAGGCAGGCCTTGGCGGTGGTGCCGCCCATGTCGAAGGACATCAAACGGTCGATGCCGAGCAGTTCGGCATAATGGCAGGCCGCGAGCGCGCCGGCGGCGGGGCCACTCTCGATCATGCGCACCGGGTTCTTCCCGGCGGTTTCCGCGCCGACGACGCCGCCCGAGGACAGCATGATCAAGGGCGTGTTGGCGAAACCCTCGACGCGCAGCCTGTCGCTCAAGCGCTTGAGATAAGGCTGCGAGATCGGCATCGCATAGGCGTTCACCGTCGCGGTGGAGGCGCGCTGATATTCGCGGATCTGCGGGGCGACCTCCGAGGAGGTGCAGATGAAGACGTCGTTGAGCTCGCGCGCCAGCGCTGCGGCGACCAGGGCCTCGTTGGCGGGATTGGCGAAGCTGTTGAGAAAGCAGATCGCCAGCGCGCGCGCGCCGCTGGCGCGGATATCGCGCACCAATTGCGCGATATCCTGCGGATCGGGCGCGATCGCGATCGTGCCGTCGGCCAGGACACGTTCCTTCAGGCCGAAGGTAAGCTCGCGCGTCACCAGCGGCTCGGGGAACTCGATCTGGGGATCGTACATGTCGTAGCGGTGCTCGTTGCGGATCGAGAGCACATCGCGGAAGCCCTCGGTCACGACGAGCGCCGTCGGCAGGCCCTTCCGCTCGATCAGAGCATTGGTGACGACGGTGGTGGCGTGGACCACCAGACCATCGACGGCGCCGGCTGCGACGCCGGCCTTGCCGAGTACGGAATCGACGCCCCGGAAGAAGCCTTCGAGCAGGTCGTGATGCGTGGTCAGCGTCTTGTCGACGCTGAGGCCGCCCTTGGAGTCGCGCAGGACGATATCGGTGAAGGTGCCGCCGATATCGACGGCCAGCGAATAGCTCATGGCTTCAGTCTTTCCAGGTCAATCCCCGCGAGATGCGTGCGGCGCTGCCGACGACTTCGCGGATCTGTTCGGGATCGGGGACGGGAGGGATGAACTGTGTCGCGCCGACGATGGCGATCGAGCCGACGAGAATCTGGCGATGGTCGAAGACGGGGGCGGCGAGCGTGTTGACGCCGGTGATGACCTCGTCGGGGGCGGTGGCCCAGCCGCGCTCGCGGACGGCGTCGAGATCGGCGAGCAGGGCATCCCGCGTGACGATCGTCGCTGGCGTCCAGGCCTCGAGCTCGCCATTGGCGATGGCGGCCGTGCGCTTCTGCGAGCCGAAGGCGAGCCAGATCTTGCCATGCGCGCTGGCATGGAAGGCGAGCCGCGTGCCGGGGCGCGTGGCGAATTCGATGAGCGTGCGGCCCTGGATCAGTTCGAGGACGATCAGCTCGGCGTCGATCGCGGCGCAGACCGTGACGGCCTGGCCGGTGCGATCGCGCAGCGTCATCAGCTCCTCGCGGGCGGCGCTGACGATGTCGAAGCGCTGCCGCAGCGACTCGCCCAGCACCATCAGCTTGATGCCGGCTTCGTAACGACCGGTCTCGGCATCCTGCCGGACGAAGCCGTGGCGCTGCAGCGTCACCAGATGCCGGTAGATCGTGGCTTTCGATGCTCCCAGCGCGCCGGCGATCTGCGCCAGCGCGGCCGGACGGCTCTGCTGCACCAGATACTCGACTGCCCGCAAGGCGAGATCGAGTGTGCTGGTGCCGGCCGGTGCGGCTTTGGCCGCATCTGGATCGGGTTTCGTCGACAAGGGCGTTCCTCTGTGTTTCATTTCATATAATGAAACATCATTTTGTTATTTGATACGCTATGACGAAAGCTGCGAGGAGGTCAATGCCTCCGTTCGCGGCTTTGATCAGTTTTCGTCTGATGCCCGGATTGCGGCGCACGCAGCCCTAAATCATCCGGTGCTGTCAGAAAGGGCTGGCGAATTGGTTACGGCTCAGGCCGCGCCAGTGAGGCCCGGGAGGCTTTCGGAAAGCCGAAGAAAGCCATGCGAAGATGCCGGCATCCCGATAAACCGTTTCATCAAGCATTCGGCTCAACTATCTAGAAACAGGTCATGAGGCGTTCTACGCCCTCAACCTACCCTTCCTCTGTCAGGGACAAAGTCATGCCTTCCTCCGATGCGCTGGCTGCTGTTTTCGAGTATATCGAAACGAACCGAGCTAGTTTCCTCGATCGTCTGATCGCCTATCTTCGACATCCCAGCATCAGCGCCGAAAATATCGGCATCGCCGAAGTCGGGGCTCTGCTGGTGGAGATGTTGAGCGATATCGGGCTCGAGACCAGCCTGATGCCGACCGCGGGGCATCCCATGGTCGTCGCGCGCTGGGAGAAGGCGCCGGGCAAGCCGACCGTGCTGCTCTACGGCCATTACGACGTGCAGCCGCCGGACCCGCTCGAGAAATGGCTCTCGCCGCCCTTCGAGCCCACGATCCGCGACGGCCGTCTCTATGCGCGCGGCGTCGGCGACAATAAGGGCCAGCATTTCGCGCAGATCCTGGCGATCGAATCCCATCTCAAGGTGCATGGCGTGCTGCCCTGCAACGTCATCCTGATGCTGGAAGGCGAGGAGGAGATCGGCAGCCCGAACATCGCCGGCTTCGTGCGCGCCAATAAGGACGTGCTGAAGGCCGATCTCGCGGTGACCGCCGACGGTCCGCGCCATGCCAGCGGGGCGGCTTCTATCAAGTTCGGCTCGCGCGGCGTGGCCTCCTTCGAGCTGCGCTGCCACCATGCCAGCCGCGACGTGCATTCCGGCAATTTCGGCGGCGTCGTGCCCAACCCGATCTGGACGCTGGTGCATCTGCTCGGCACCATGAAGAACGAGGCTGGCGAGATCACCATCGAAGGCTTCCATGACGGTGTCGAGCCACCTTCGCCGGAGGAGCTCGCCGCGGTCGAGCGCCTGCCGCTCGATGTCGAGGCATTCAAGCACAGCCTCGGGCTCGCACGGCTCGACGCGCCGGCGGAGCGGCCCTTCTACGATCGCCTCTGCTTCCGCCCGACCTTGACCATCAACGGCTTCCACGGCGGCTATGGCGGGCCCGGCTCCAAGACGGTGCTGCCCAATGAGGCCTTCGTGAAATGCGACGTCAGGCTGGTGGGCGCGCAGGATCCGGAAGACGTCCTGCGCAAGATAGCGGCTCATGTCGCCAAGCATGCGCCGGAGGTCGAGTTCATCGCGGCCGAGAAGGGCATGCAGCCCTCCAAGACGCCGATCGCCTCGCCCTTCACCCCGATGCTGCGCCGGGCCTTCGTCGCCGCGCAAGGCGTGGAGCCGCTGCTGATCCCGGCCGGCTTCGGCAGCCTTCCGGGCTATGTCTTCACCAAGATCCTCGGCATTCCCGCTTTCGTCACGCCCTATGCGAACCCCGACGAGGCGAACCATGCGCCCAACGAGAACCTGACGCTCGATTGCTTCTATAGCGGGCTACGCACCGGGGCCGCGCTGCTGCACGAACTCGGCCAATCGCGGGCGCCCTGAGCGGTGGGGCAGCGCAGGCCCTTTTCTAGGCGCGCATCCGCCGCGCCAGGGCCTCGCCGATCATCACGCAGGTGAAGTGCAGGTTCGCCCGGCAATCTGTCGGCATGATCGAGGCGTCGGCGACCCTTAGCCCCTCGACGCCGCGCACCCGCAGATCCGGGTCCACCACGCCGCGCGGGTCGTGATAGGCGGTCATGTGGCAGGTGCCGGCGGCGTGCTGGATGTCGCTGGCCTCCTGCAGCATCAGCGCATCGAGCTCGGCCTCCGGCAAGGCTGCCGCCTCGGCCGGGCTGAGCGGGGTCTCGCAGAAGCGGATATCGTCGCAGACCGCGCGCAGGGCCGGCTGCTGGGCGAGCGCGGCCAGCCGCCGCACCGCGTCGCGCATGCGCAGCCGGTCGCGCGGGTCGGCCAGCATGTTCTCGTCCACGACGGGATTGGCGTCGGGGTCGGCCGAGCTCAGGCGCAACTCGCCGCGCGAGAACGCATCGTAGAGCGATACGCCCACCCCTCCGCCCGGGCCGGGCGTGGCGCCGACGAAGCCGCGATGGTTGTAGGAGACCATGATCATGTCGCGCCGGCCGCCGCCGCCGAGGCCGCTGCTATAGGTCAGGCAGCAATTGGTGTGGCGGGCATCGGGATCATGCGCGACGAAGCCGGGCTTGAGGGCCAGGCTGAGGCGCAGGACCGGATGGTCCATCAGGTTGCGCCCCACAAAAGGCTGGTCGCGCAGCACGGGAATTCCCAGCGCCGCCAGTTGCGCGGCAGGGCCTAGCCCCGAGCGCATCAGGATGGTGGGGCTGTGGATCGCGCCGGCGCAGAGCACGATCTCGCGGCCCTCGATCTCCGTCCACTCCGTGCCAGTGAAGCGCACCCGCACCGCACGGGCGCGGTGTCCGTCGAACAGGATCTTGTCGACCATGGCGCCACCACGGATCTCCAGATTCGCGCGTCCCCGCACCGGTTCCAGATAGGCGTCGTTGGTGGAGATGCGCGCGCCGTCGCGGGAGTTGATCGGGTTGGTCGCAATCCCTTCGCCTTGCAGCGCGTTGAGGTTGCCAAGCCAGGGGTAGCCGGCAGCCAGCGCCGCATCGCGGAAGGCGAGGTCGACATGGCCCCAGCTGCTTTCCGGCGCGCGGTACACCGGCAAAGGGCCGGCGGTGCCGGCCTGCGGATCGCCCTCAATGGCGTCGAAGACCGGCAGAACGTCCTCCGAGGACCAGCCTTCGCAGCCATACTCAGCCCAGGTGTCGAAGGCTTCCGCGACGCCGCGAATGGCGATCTGCGCATTCACCGTGGAGGAGCCGCCGAGCGCCCGGCCGCGCCAGTAGAAACGCGGCTCCTGCACCGCGGTCCGGCGGGTCATCAGCTCCGGCCACTGCCATTCCGCCTGGTGCGCCGGATCATGCATGAACGGGATGATGTTGGCGCTGCGCAGCGCGTGCGGCGCCTCGGCGGCGCGCCAGTCGCGCCCGGCCTCCAGCAGCAGAACACGGCGGTTCGGATCCTCCGAAAGCCGGGCGGCCAGCGGCGCCCCGGCTGAGCCGGCGCCCACCACGATCACGTCGTACATACGCTCAGATTCTCCCTGTCCACACCGCGTTCTGACATGGCCGGACACCACGCGCCATGCGGTTGGCGCGGAGCCGGGCCGCTCGCCGTGGCGGGCTTCGGCAGCCTGCCGGGCTGATGTCAGATCAGGCTGGCGGCAATGTTGATGGTCAGGCCGAGAATGGCCAGATTGAAGAAGAAGGCCAGGACGCAGTGGACCAGCGCTAGCCGGCGGATCGAGCGGGAGGCGATGTTGATATCGGCCGTTGCCGAGGCGACGCCGATCACGAAAGAAAAATAGAGAAAGTCCAAATAGTCGGGGCAATCTTCATTCCCGGGAATGTCGAGGCCGCCACGCAATTGCGGCACTGCTTCCGGATGGGACCGCCATTCGTCGTAATATTCATGCGCGTAGTGCAGCGCAAACATCACATGGACAAAGCCCCAGGCCGAGACGATCGTCAGAAAGGCCAGGCCGAGGTGAAGCCCTTTCGCGATCCCAGTGACGTCCTTGACCGAGCCCAGTTCGGCCACGATGGCGCCAATGCTCGCAATGGCCGCCAGGATCACCAGCGACAGGATCAGGAATTGACCTTCGTCCTGAATGGCGGCTTTGCGACGTATCGTGTGATGCGTCGCGCGTAGCATCATCACGACGATGCTGACGAGGAAGGCGATCGTTGCCGCATTCCAGGCCACCAGCGCACGCGTTGTCGGGCGCCAGATGTCGGGCAGGACCAGACTGACCAGAACGCCCAGGGCCGTGCAGAGAAACAGGCGCGGTCTCGCCCGCACATAGCGGATCGGCAACCAGCGCCGGCGATGTCGGTCAAGCGCTGAGCTGTCCACGGTCGATCCTTTTGCCAAGCCTTAGCGCGTTTTCCGTTCAAGCTGCTGCGTCATTTCGAGCGCGGCAAAGCAACCCAGGGATCGTCGAGCGGAACCTCCTAAATTGCTTCGTCGCTTTGCTTCTCGCAATGAGGATCTGCGAGCTCTTCCATGCAAGCAGCCGATAAAGGACGGGCATTGGCGGCCATGGCGGTGGCTCAGACCAGGCTCGTCTCCTCGATGGTGACCGGCGAATAGAAGGAGAGCGAGCCGGGCAGGCTGCGAAAGCCTGAGACCTCGCGGCGGAAGGCGTAGCCCTGCGAGCGCCAGGCGAGCCCGACCATGGGCGCCTCCGCGAGCGCAAGCCGGATCATCTCGTCATAGGTCGCCTTGCGCGCAGCGAGATCGAGTTCGGCGCGGCCCTTGGCGAGAAGGTCGGTGATGGCCTTGTTCTCGAAGCCATGGGAACGCTGATAGGAGGGCGAGCTGCCGGCGAGGAAGCTCGACATCGCGTCGGGGTCCTCATAGTCGAGCGCATAGCCGACGACGGCGAGCTCGTACTGGCCGCGATTGCCGAGCTGGAGGCGCGTCGAGTAGTCGGGCAATTGCAGGGTGGCACGGATGCCGACCGCCGCGAGGCTTTGCTGCACGACCTCGGCGGTGTCCTTGTGCATGCCGTATTGCGCCGAGGAGAGCAGGGTGGTCTGGAAGCCGTCGGGCATGCCGGCCTCGGCCAGAAGCTGCTTTGCCCTGGCGATGTCCTGTTTCCAATGCGCCTCGCGCGCCGCATCGTAGAAGGGCGAATTCGGGACGATCGGCAGCCCTTCCATCGGCGTGCCATGGCCGAAGAAGGCGGCCCTGACCACATCGGCGCGGTTGACCGCATAGGCCACGGCCTGGCGCAATTTGGGATTGGCGAAGGGGCCCTGCCTGGTGTTGAAGACGAGGCCCATGAAGGGGCCGTCCGTCGCGTCGAGCTTCAGGGCCGGATTGGCGCCGATCGCTGCCATGCTCTGCCAGGGCACATATTCGATCAGGTCGACATCGCCGGCCTGGAGCGCCGCGACGCGCAGGTTCTCGTCGGCATAGGCGATGCAGCGCAGCTTTGGCGTCTTCGGAAAGCCCGGCCGGAAATAGCCGTCGAAAGCGGCGAGATCCATCCGGGTGCCGCGCTCGATCTCGGTGATGCGATAGGGGCCGCAGCCGATCGCCTCCGCATCGCTCGATTTCGCCGAGATGATCGGCGCGTTGAAGCTGGCGAGGTGGAAGGGGAATGTGGCGGAGGGGGCCTTCAGCAGGATGCGAACGCTGCGTCCCTCGACCTCGACCTGCTCGACGATCTCGTAGGCGGCCTTGAGATAGGCGGTCGATTTCGCGCCGGCGATCTGCTCGATCGTGAACTTCACATCCTCGCCGGTAACGGGATCGCCATTGTGAAATCTGGCGTTCTCGCGCAATTCGAAGACATAGGCGCGCTCGCCATCGGCGCGGAAGCTTTCGGCGATCTCGCCGCGCAGCTTGCCGGTGGCGTCGTAGCCGACGAGCCCGCGATGGATCATCAGCTTGACGGCGCCGGCGCTGGTGCCGGCGTGCTGGAACGGCCGCAGGCTCGACGGATAGCTCGACAGGGCAAAGCGCAGCATGTCCTTGCCCTGCGCGCGCGCCGCCCTGATCGCGCCGGGGCCGGCAAGGTTGCCGGCGAAGGCCGCTGCGCCCGCCAGGAAAGCCCGGCGGCTTGGCCGCATCGTGATCTCGTTCATCATCCCGCTCCTTTGTTGTGTTCGGAGCCGGGAAGGGCGCAAGGCCCAGCCACGCGCACCGTGTTCTTGATGATCAATCCGCCAGGGCGAGCGCCTGCGTCACGCGCTCAGCACCATAGTCGCGCTCGGCGGCGCTCCGCGAGCATTTGCCGGAACGGATGTCCTGGGCCAGGGCCTTGAGCTCGCGCTCGGCCGGCAAGCCGAAGCCGCCGCCGCCCGGCGTCTCCAATCGCACCGAATCCCCCGCCTTGAGTACGAGGTTGGAGATCTTCGAGGAGAGCTCGTCCTCATGCGCCGTACCCGGATTGCGCAGCAGCCGGGCGGTGCGGCCGTCGCACCCGCCGAACAAGGCAGGAGCGCCGGCGCGGTGACCGTCGGAGCGGGCGGAGAAGACGATGCCGTCGCGCGTCGCCGAGATCTGGCGAGCGATGCCGAGCCCGCCGCGATGGCGCCCCGCGCCGCCGGAATCCTCGACCAGGGCATATTCATCGACCAGCAGGGCGTATTCGTTCTCCAGCGCCTCGGCCGGCAAGTTCGAGGTGTTGGTGATATGGACATGGACGCCGTCCATGCCGTCGCCATCATGGCGCGCGCCGACGCCACCGCCCATCGATTCCAAGTAGACGAAGGTGCCGTCGTCGCGCCGGCGCTGGCCGGAAAAGATGATGACCGGCACGACGTCCTGCGAAGAGGCCATCGCGCGTTCGGGCGGGAGCAATTGGGCGAAGGCGCCGAACAGGGCGCGCGCCACCTTGTTGCAGGTGATCGAGCGCGCCCCGACCGGAGCCGGGTAGGCGGGGTTGACGATGCTGCCTGGCGGAGCGGAAACCTCGACGCAGGCGAACATGCCGCTATTGGGCAGGAGCTCGGGGTCGAGCAGCGTCTTGACCGCGTAGTAGCAGGTCGCCAGCAGCGCGCTTTCGGCGACATTCATCGCGCCGCGCGCCTGGGGAGCGCTGCCGCTGAAATCGAGGATCAGCCTCTCGCCTTGCACGGTGACATTGGCCTGGATCGGCACGGGATCGCCACCGAGCCCGTCATCGTCGAGCCAGGCGATGCAGCTCGCCTGGCCGTCCTGCATGTCGCGGATGCGGTTGCGCAGGCGTCGCGCGGTATAGGCGAGCAGGTCGTCGATCGCGCCCGTCATCGCGGCTAACCCCATCTGGAGCGAGAGAGCCAGCAACAGGCGCTTGCCGCGTTCGTTCGTCGCGATCTGGACCTTGAGATCGAGCGAGCGTTCCTCGGCTTCGCGCGAATTCTGCGAGACGAGATTGAGCAGATCGTCGTCGAGCTCGCCGGCGCGCACGATCCGGATCACCGGGATGCGCAGGCCCTCCTCGAAGATCGAGCGCGCCGTGCCCGAGATCGAGCCCGGCACCGAGCCGCCGACATCGGAATGGTGGCCGATATTCGCCGCGAAGAAACGTAACGCCCCGTCGATGAAGACCGGCGTGACGATCGAGATGTCCGGCATATGGGTGCCGCCGGCGAGGTAGGGATCGTTGCAGATGAAGGCGTCGCCATCGCGCATGCGCGCCACCGGGCAGGCCTTGAGCACGGCGGTGACGCTGCCCATCAGCGAACCCAGATGCAGCGGCACATGCGAGGCCTGGCAGACGAGCCGGCCGGCGCCGTCGAAGAGCGCGACCGAACAGTCCTTGCGCTCCTTGATATTGGTCGAGAAGGAGGAGCGGACGAGCGTGTTGCCCATGTCCTCGGTGATCGAGAGCAGCCGGTTGGAGAAGACTTCCATCGCGATCGGATCGGCGAGGCGGGCTTCGTCATCGCTGCGCAGCGCGGCGAGACTGGTCTGGAGGGAGGCGGTCATGGTCACAGCTCCACGATCAGGTTGCCGATGGCATCAATGCGGACATGCTGGCCCGGCCCGACGACGGTGGTGGAGCTCATCTCCTCGATCACGGCCGGACCTTCGAGCCGTGCGCCTGCGCCGAGGCTGGCGCGGTCATGGACCGGCGTATCGACCCAGCCAGCGGAGAAGTGGACGAGGCGATTTTCGCGCGCGAGCGGGGATGCAGCCTGTGCGCCGGGTGGTTTCGTCCTGGGGCGGTCGATCGCGCCGACGACCTTGAGACGGCAATTCACCACCTCGATCGCGAGATCCTCGACATCATAGCCATATTCGCGGCGATGCGCCTCGCGGAAGCCGGCAACGAGCTCGGCGAAGGCGACCCTGGACGGCACCTTGTCGAGGCGGACCTGGACCTCATGGTTCTGGCCTTTGTAGCGGGCCTCGATCACCCGCAGAAAGCTGCGGCGCCCGGGCTCTACGGCCTCATTGTCGAGCCAGGCGAGACCGCGCTCCTGCATGCCGTCGAACTGCGCGGCGATGCGCGGCCAGCTCGCGTCATTCGCGATGATGATCTCGCTCTTCACGAAATCGAGGCTGAGATCGGACATCAGGATGCCGCGCGCGCACATCGTGCCCGGCTCCTGCGGCACCAGAACGCGCTTGATGTCGCATTCCTCGGCCACCGCGACCGCATGGAGCGGCCCGGCCCCGCCATAGGGAAAGAGCGCGAAATTCGCGAGGTCGTGGCCCTTCTCGGTCGAGACCGCCCGGATTGCCCGGCTCATATTGGCAACCGCGATACGGATGATGCCGAGCGCTGCCTCCTCGACGGTGAGGCCCAGCGGCCTGGCTATGCGATCCTCGACGGCCCGGCGTGCCGCTTCCTCATCGACCTTCATCCGGCCGCCGAGCAGCGTCACTGGGTTGAGCCGGTGCAGGATGATGTTGGCGTCGGTCAGGGTCGGTTCGGTGCCGCCGCGGCCATAGGCGACAGGGCCTGGATCGGCGCCGGCGCTGTGGGGGCCGACCTTGAGCGCACCGGCATCGTCGATCCAGGCGATCGAGCCGCCGCCCGCACCGATGACATGGATGTCGACCATCGGTGTGCGCACCGGGTGGTCGGCGACCATGCGGCTCGCGGCGAAGGCTGGGGCGCCCGCCTCGACAAGGGAAACGTCGGTCGAGGTGCCGCCGACATCGAAGGTGATGAGATCGGGAAAGCCTGCTTCCTTGCCGACCTCGGCTGCGCCGACGACGCCTGCAGCCGGTCCCGAAAGGCAGGTACGCACCGGGTAGGCGCGAACCGTCTCGACCGACATCAGCCCACCATTGGAATGGATCGTATAAGGCTGTGCCACGATGCCGAGATTCGTCAGCCGGCCGAGGAACCGGTTGAGATAGCGGTCCATCTTCGGGCCGACATAGCTGTTGATCGCCGTCGTCGAGAAGCGCTCATATTCGCGGAATTCGGGCAGTACCTCCGAGGAGGTCGAGACATAAAGGTCGGGTGCGACCTGACGCACGATCTCAGCCGCGCGCCGCTCATGCTCGCCGCTGAGATAGCTGTGCAGGAAGCAGATCGCGATCGCCTCGACGCGCGCGGCGAGCAGCGCCTCGGCAGCAATGCGGATCGCGGCTTCGTCGAGCTCTGTCAGCGTGTTGCCCTCGACATCGATCCGGCCGGCGACCTCGATGCGGTGCTGGCGCGGCACCAGCGGCTCGGGCTTGCCGACGGAGTAGTCGAACAGATGCGGCCTGACCTGGCGGCCGATCTCGAGCACGTCACGGAAACCCTTGGTGGTGATCAGCCCGGTGCGCACGCCGCGTCGCTCGATCACCATATTGGTCGCGACCGTGGTGCCATGGCCGACGAAGCCGATGTCGCTGGCGGCGATGCCGAGCTCTGCGATCAGCGCCGACAACCCGGTCGCGATCGCCTCGGACGGGTCGGACGGGGTCGAGGCGACCTTGAAGTGGCGTATCGCGCCGCTGGCTCCGTCGTGAATGGTGAAATCGGTGAAGGTGCCGCCAACGTCAAAACCAACCCTGTACATGAGATCGTCGGTTCCTTGCTGGTGAACGGCTGCCGCATTCTCTTTCCTTATGGCTCCATCGATGGGTCTTGGAGCATTCAGCAGGCTGTTTGCGGGCAGATGCGACGGTTGCATCTCCCGCCGCATGCGCTCAAATAGAATTCTCGTCACCTCGTATGCGAAAAGCTGATAGTCCTGCCATGCCTCGCCAGTTGAGCCATCGCGGCCTGCAGGCCTTCCGCCTGATGATGCTGACCGGCAGCGTTTCCGCGGCGGCGGCGACGATGAACCTGTCCCAGCCGGCCGTCAGCCGCCTCCTCAAGGAGCTGGAGCTCGATACAAGCCTGCGCCTGTTCGACCGAACCAAGGGCAGGCTGGTGCCTACCGCCGAGGCTGGACTGCTGCTCGACGAGGTTCAGCGCTCCTTCGTCGGGCTCGACCGGATCTCCTCGGCGGTGGCAGAAATCCGCAAGGGGCGGCGCGGCACGCTGTCGATTTCCTCGCTGCCCATATTGGCCAGTTCGCTTTTGCCGAAGATGGTCGGGGAATTCCTGCGGCGGGCGCCGGGCGTCGCGGTGCGGCTCGACTCGGCGGGGTCGCAGACCGTGACCCAGCAGGTCATGACCGGCCAATACGATATCGGCTTCATCAGCATCTCGGTGCCGCTCGCCAATCTGCATACGATGCGGCGCTATTCATTGCCCTGCCGCTGCATCCTGCCGCCTGGCCATCGATTGGCGGCGAGGGAGGTTCTCGGCCCCGCTGACCTGGAGGGCGAAAGCCTGGTCAGCGCCTCGCGGCGCACGCTGATGGACACACAGGTCCAGGCGCTGCTCGACCGGCATGGCGTCTCGCCTGCGATGCCGGTCGAGACGCCGTTGCTGCCGCTGGCCTCGCTGCTCGTGCTCGAAGGGGCAGGCGTCGCGATCGTCGATGCGATCACGGCCGCGCATCACGAGCGGCTTGGCGGCATCTCCCGCCGCTTCGAGCCACTGGTCAGGCTGGAGCTCGGCATGGTGCGCCGGCTCGATGCTCCCGTGACGAGCGCCGAGGCGCTGTTCATGGAGATCTGCGATGAACAAATGTCGCGCTATGTCGATCAGGAGATGGACGCGCTGACGGCGTAAAGCCGAGGCCGCGCGTCTGGAGCATTTTCGAGCGAAGTGGACACCGGTTCGCGTGAAGAAAATGCGATAAAACAAAGAGGTAGAGCATTTCCGCGATTCGGAGAAACGCGGAAATGCTCTAGGGGCATCAGACTGCGGGCTTCCTGGCGGTCAGATTCGCTGCGAGGCCGGTCATCGTTTCCGGTTTGATGAGCCCGAGCGCTCCGGCGACATGCCACCAGCCATGGTCGGCCTGGCGCACAATGGTGCATTCCGCACTGACGCCCATATGTTGCCCTTCGAAGGAATGCCCCACGGCGATGTGAGCGACCTCATCGGGCAATCCTACGGTCAGGCAGACATGCATGCCGAAGACGGAGTGCCGGAAGGTCGGAAAGCCGCTATCGGCCGGTGCCGCCGCCCAGCGCTGCCTATTGCTGGGGTCGAACTCATAGGGCTTGCCGACGTCGTGACAGGCGGCGCCCGCGAGGAGGATGTTCCAGTCGATCTGCGTTTCCGGATAGGCCTGCTCGAATTCCAACGCGATGACCTTCGCGTAGCGGAACACGCCGCGCAGATGATCGGCTTGCGTCCCCTGCCGAAGCACAGGGGCTCCCGGATTGCCGTCGGGCGGGATTTCGGTGATGCGCGTGAAGTCCGAGCAGCATAGCGAATAGGCCCAGGCATCGACGACCTTCTCCCGCAACGCTTCGTCGGGGATCCTGGCGATCTCCGGGAAATCCTCCATGATGTTTTGACGAAGCAGGTCTGTCACGGGGCGGCGCGGCCGCGAATAGTGCTGGATCATGTCTGTCTCGCTTTCGCGGGATTGGAGAGAGGCCTCAAGCTGCGACCGGCGCGTGTTGCGGCACGATCGGCTTGCGGGCCAGCGTCAGCGTTGCGATCGCTCCGCAAACCAGCAGCGCTGCCGCGATGCGGAAGGCCCAGCTGTAGCCGCCCGTTCCCGAGACGACATAGCCCGTGATGATCGGGGCGATCAGGCCAAAGGAGTTGCCGCCGAAGGCCGTGATCGCGATCACGCGGGATACGTCGCGCGGATTGCGCAAAAGGTCGCTGGCGAGCGTGAAATTGAGGCCAGCCCCTGTCGTGCAACCGGTCAGAACCACGGTCAAAACGGCCAGCAGCTGCCAGAGTTCGCCAACGACCGGAGCCAGCAGGATCGTGGTCGCCAGCAAAGCCATCGCGGCGATGAAGTAGCGGCGCCGGCCGGCCCGTATGCCCTCCGATGACAGGCTGCGGTCGCTGATGCGGGCGATGATCAGGCCGAGCACCATCGTGACGAGATAGGGGATCGCGGTGAGATAGCCCGTGTTCATCGTCGACAGTTCGCGGGTCGACTGCAGATAGGTCGGTAGCCAGGTCAGGAAGAGATAGGCGGTGTAGACGAGGCAGGCCTGGGTGATGATCAAGCCCCAGACGCTGGCTTGCGACAGGAGATAGCCCAGCGATGAAGGGGCAGGGTCGTTTGCCGCATCGCTCGCGCTCTCACCATTGCGTTCGGCAAGGATCTTCTGGCGCTCGGCATCGGGAAGCCACGAAACCTTTTCGGGCGTCCCGTACCATGTCCACCAGAACGCCAGCCAGACGAAGCCGATCACGCCGAGGACCACGAAGGCCGTGCGCCAGTCGAAGGTGCTGACGAGCGCTGCAACGAGAATCGCCCCCAGCGCCGGCCCTGCGGACGAGCCGCCATTGAACAGCGTCGTGACGAGGCCTCGTTCCTTCTCGGGAAACCAGTCCCGGATCACACGTCCGCAAGCCGGGAATGTCGTCGCTTCGCTCGCTCCCATCACGAGGCGCGCAGCAAAGATCGAGTACAGGCCGGTGGTCGCAGCGGTCAGCGCCGTGGCTGCCGACCAGATCGCGATGCCACCGCCGACCATCTGCTTGGCACCGATGCGTTCGACGAGAAGGCCAAGCGGGATCAGGCAGATCACATAGGTCCAGAGAAATCCGGAGAACAGATAGCCCATCTGAATCGGCGACAGACCGAACTCGGCCGCGATCGGCTTGGAGGCGACCGACAGCGCGATGCGGTCGATGTAGTTGATGATGACGGCCGTGAAGATCAGCAGCGCGATCCAGGCGCGGCGATAGGTCATGAGATGTCTCCCCCGAACGAACCCCGTCGACCGGCGACGGATTGAGCGCGGGTCTTTGGGCCCGCCGGTCCTCAGGGCTATATTCATAGGGAGATCGGGTCTAATTGGATAATTGAGCTGTAATTCATAGGGTTTTCTGATGAGTCGTTTCTCCATCGCGCAGCTCGAGGCGTTCTACTGGACCGCTGAGCTCGGCTCCGTGCAGAAAGCGGCGGAGAAGCTCAACATCGCGCAGCCGACGCTGTCGCTGCGCCTGCGCCAGCTCGAGTCGGACTTGTCGTCGCCGGTGTTGGAGCGTGCCGGGCGTGGCATTCGGCTGACGCGAGAGGGACATACATTTCTCAGGCATACCCAGCTGGTGCTGGCTGCCCATCGCGAGCTTCAGGCCTCCTCGCTGGTCGCCGAGGTCAGCGGCGCCCTTCGCTTTGGCGTCGCGGAGGGATTTGCCGTGGCGTGCCTGCCGCGGATCATCCCGGCCCTGCGCGAGGCATTTCCGCTATTGAGGCCGGAATGGACCGTGGGAACCAGCACGGGGCTGGAGCAAAACCTGATCGACGGGCGGCTCGATATCGCCATTCTGGTCGATCCCATCGGCCAGCGCGACATTCGCCTGTCCTCGCTCGGGATTCAGGGAAATGTCTGGGCTGCCGCTGCCGGCTCGGGGCTGCGGGGTGGGGAGACGCCGGGCGAACTTGCCCGGCTGACCATCATAACGACGCCTCCGCCCACGCCGATGTACAGGCTCACCACGAGCTGGTTCGCCGATGGGCAGGAACAGCCCGGCCCGCTTTGCATCTGTTCGAGCCTGAATGCGTCGCTTCAGCTGGTCTCCGCCGGAATCGGGATCGGCGCCTTTCCCGCAAGAATGGTGGAGGCCTTTCCGTCGGGGGGAACCATCACGACGTTCCAGTCCGACCCACCGCTTCAGGCCGGCCGCGTCTATGTGGCCGACAGGGCGGATTCCGATCACGCCCGGACTGCGGCGGTCATTCGGGTCCTGGAGACGGTGACGCGGGAGATGGACTACTTCTCGGACCCCTGAGGACAGCCATTCCCGGCGACCATCAACCGGATTTGTCGACGCGCAGATAGTCCATGGAAGCGAGCGCCTTCTGGATCGATTTCAGCATGGCGCTTACCGGCGCGGTCAATCCGCCATCGGGATAGCTCGCATAGACCCTGCCGTGATTGAGGTCGGGAACCGGTCGCAGGACCTGAACCCGTCCAGCCAGCACATCCGCCTCCATCATCTTGGCGGGCAGGACACCGAGCGCCGCTCCCGACGAGACGAGATGGCCGATGACCGCGACGCTGCTGCACAGGTCGAGGCGCTGCGGTTCGAGGCCCGCGGTCGCAAACCAGTCCTTGATCTGGCGAAACATCGCCGAGCGCGGCTGGTTGCTGACGATCGGCAGGCGGTAGAGATCTGCCGGCCTGACCTCGGGGCCGAGCCCCCAATCGACCGAGGCGACCCAGGCGGTGTCCTGAACCCCGAGCGGGAACAATCTCATGCCGTGCCGGCCGGTCGGATTGACCAGAACCGCAAGGTCGAGATGGCGGTCGTTCAGTTCGCGTTCGAGCTCGTAGCTGATCGAGACGACATATTCCGGCTTCAGCAGCGGATAGTCCTCGCGCACCGTCTCCAGCAGCTTCGGCAGGCAGGTCATCGCGAAGCCTTCGGCAAAGCCCACGCGGATGCTGCCGCTGACGGCGGCGGGATCGGTCTGAAGCCTGATCCTGTCGGCTTCCTCCAGCAGGGCTGCAGCACGCGGCACCAGGGCGAAGCCCTCGGCCGTCAGCGCAAGGCTGCGCCCATTCTTCTGGAACAGCGTGACGTCGAGGGCTCTTTCGAGATCACGCAGGCGCAATGAAATCGTCGGCTGCGCCATGTGGAGATGGCCGGCCGCCTTGTTCAGCGAGCCGAGCTGCGCAGTCCAGAAAAATGCCTCGAGCTGAGCGATCGTGAAGCGCATAGATCAGGTTTCCAAATGTATATGGCTCAATTAAACAAATTAGATTTGGTTTGTAAAAGATAATAGCGTCCGGCAACTCCTAAGAAGCCGTCATTTGGGAAGCGCCTTGGAAACCGCCGTCGATCGCATCGAACTCTTCGTCCTGTCCTGCAAGCTGCCTGAGACGATCGGCAATGCGGTCCGCTCCTTCGATCGGCGCGAAACGCTGTTCGTCCGAGTGACGACACGGGGAGGCGCCGTCGGCTGGGGCGAGACCTGGGCGATGCCGGCCCCGGCTGCGGCGCTGATCCAGACTGTGCTGGGTCCTGCCCTGCTGGGCGAGGATGTGCGTTATCCGCAAAAGATCTGGCGCAAGCTCGCCCGCTTCATCGTCAATGATCGCCGTGGGCTCACCCATATGGCGATCAGCGCGCTCGATATCGCGGTCTGGGATGCCTGCGCCCGCAGCGAGGGCGTTCCGCTCTCCGCCAGGCTGGGCGGCGCGATGCGAGACAGGCTCTCCTGCTATGTCAGCGGGCCATTTCTGAAGCCCGGCGCCGCGCCCTACGCTCATTATCGCGACGATATCGACGGCTACCTGGCTCAGGGCTTCCGCAACATCAAGATCCGCGCGGGCATCGGTGCGCCCGCGGATGCGGCGCTCGTCGCCGATGTCCGCGGCGGGATCGGCGACGATATCGGGCTGATGGTTGATCTGAACGAGGCCGGCGACGTCGCTCAGGCGCTGGATTTCTCCCGGCGCGTCGCGGACGCCGATCTGATCTGGCTGGAAGAGCCTATCCTGCATGACGACATGCCGGGCTGGAAGCGCGTTGCGGCCGGGACGAGCCTGGCGCTCGCGGGAGGTGAATCCCTCTACGGGCTCGCCGGATTTCGGGATTTCCTGTGCTCGGGCCTTTTCGCCATAGCCCAGCCGGACCTCGCCCTCTGCGGCGGGCTGACCGAAGGGCTGCGCATCGCCACGCTGGCGGAAGCCTTCAATGTGCCGGTCGCGCCGCATGTCTGGGGCGGCGCGGTCAATTTCAACGCGTCGCTCCACTTTGCCGCGACGCTGCCCCATCGCACGCGGCCAGGCAGCCGTTTCCCGTTCTTCGAATACGACGCGTCGTTCAACCCGCTGCGCAGCGCCTTCGCCGATTGCCCGATCGGCGATGACGGGCTTGTGGGCGTGCCGACGAGGCCGGGTCTCGGCCTCGACATCCGTGAAGACCAACTCGCTCCGTTCCTGAGTGCGAGGCAAGAGCTGCGCTAAGCGCGGCCAAAATCAACAAAACAACAGCCAAGGGAGAGAAAAATGAAGGCCCTGTTGAGACATACTGTTATAGCCGCCGGCATCCTGGCGATGTCGCCGGCCTTCGGCCAGACGGAAGTCCAGTTCTGGCACGCCATGGCCGGCGAGATGGGACAGCGCGTCGAGAAGCTCGCCAACGACTTCAACGCCACCCAGAAGGATTTCAAGATCGTCGCCGTCTACAAGGGCACCTATCCCGAGGTGATGACGGGCGCGATCGCCGCCTTCCGGGCCAAGCAACCGCCGCATATCGTGCAGGTCTTCGAGGTCGGCACGGCGACGATGATGGCGGCCAAGGGCGCGATCTATCCGGTCCATGAATTGATGAAGGAGCAGGGCGCGCCATTCGACGCCAGCGCCTATCTGCCGGCCGTCTCCGGCTACTATTCCGACACGAAGGGCAACATGCTGTCCTTCCCCTTCAACTCCTCTACGCCGATCCTGTATTACAACAAGGACCTGTTCAAGAAGGCCGGGCTCGACCCGGAAGCGCCGCCGAAAACCTTCGCCGATGTCGAGGCTTACGCGAAGAAGCTCCAGGCTGCGGGCGTGCCATGCGGGTTCACCACCGAGTGGCCGTCCTACATGCAGTTCGAGAACCTCTCCGCCTATCACAACCAGCCGATCTCGACGAAAGAGAACGGGCTGGCGGGCCTCGATGCCGAGCTGAAGCTGAACGGCCCGGTGCAGGTCAAGCATCTGCAGAACCTGGTCGACTGGCAGAAGACCAAGGTCTTCGACTATGGCGGGCGCGGCGACAGCTCGAAGCCGAAATTCTTCTCCGGCGAATGCGCGATGACGGTCTCGTCGGCCGCCGCACGGCTGGGCATCGTCACCAATATGAAGGCCGATGTCGGCATGGCGCTCTTGCCCTATTACGCCGACGTCAAGGGCGCGCCGCAGAACTCGATCATCGGTGGCGCGAGCCTGTGGGTGCTGCGCGGCCAGAAGCCGGCCGACTACAAGGGCGTGGCGCAGTTCTTTGCCTATCTCTCGAAGCCGGAGGTGCAGGCCTGGTGGCACCAGGAGACCGGCTATCTGCCGATCACCACCGCCGCCTACGATCTCTCGCGCAAGCAGGGTTTCTACGACAAGAACCCCGGCACCGATGTCGCGGTGAAAGAAATCAACCTCAACCCGCCGACCGACAACTCCAAGGGCCTGCGGCTGGGCAACTTCGTCCAGATCCGCGCGGTGATCGAGGAGGAGATCGAGAATGCGCTGCAAGGCAAGAAGACGCCGCAGCAGGCGCTCGACGCCGCCGTCACGCGCGGCAACGAATTGCTGCGCCAGTTCCAGAAGTCCAATTCCTGATCGCCGAGGCGCAGCTGCATCGCGGCTGCCCTTCATCATCGAGGTTTCACGCCCATGCGCGGCAAGCGCGTTACCTTCCCCGGCATGGTCGTGCCGGCCATCCTGCTCGCCCCCCAGCTGGCGATCACCTTCGTCTTCTTCGTCTGGCCCGCGATCCAGTCGCTCCGCAGCGCGCTGTTCCGTCAGGATGCCTTCGGCCTATCGGAGGAGTTCGTCGCCTTCGACAACTTCATCAAGCTCTTCGCCGAGCCCGACTATGCCCATGCCTTTGGCCTGACGCTGTTCTTCGCGCTGGCGACAACGCTCCTCTCGATGGGGCTTGCCCTGCTCTTCGCGGTTCTCGCCGACGGCGTGGTCAAGGGCGCTTCCATCTACAAGTCGCTGCTGACCTGGCCCTATGCCGTGGCCCCGGCCATTGCCGGCGTGCTGTGGTGGTTCCTGTTCAACCCCACCATTGGCATCTTCGCGCGCGGCCTGGCCGCCATCGGCATTGACTGGAACCACCACCTCAATTCGGGGCAGGCGCTCACATTGGTGATCATCGCCTCGGCCTGGAAACAGCTGAGCTATAATTTCCTGTTCTTCCTTGCCGGCTTGCAGACGATCCCGAAATCGCTGCTCGAGGCGGCCTCGCTCGATGGCGCGGATGGCTTCGTACGCTTCCGGAAGATCGTGCTGCCGCTGCTGATGCCGACGACCTTCTTCCTGATCGTGACCAATCTCGTCTACGCCTTCTGCGACACCTTCGCGGTCATCCACGCGACCACAGGCGGCGGACCGGGGACGGCCACGACGACCCTGATCTTCAAGATCTACCGCGATGGCTTCGAGTCGCTCGACCTCGGCGGCTCGGCCGCGCAGTCGGTCATCCTCATGCTCCTGGTCGGCACGCTGACCATCATCCAGTTCCGCTATATCGAGCGGAACATCCATTACTGAGCCGGCGATGAGCAGCACCCGTTTCCGCATCATCGCCAGCCATGCCGTGCTCATTCTCGGCACGGCCTTGATGGTCCTGCCGGTCTACATGGCGTTCGTCGCCTCGACGCATGATCTGTCGCGCAGCCTGACCGGGTTGCCGCTCTGGCCGGGACCGCATCTGCTGGAGAATTACGGGCAGGTGCTGGGCGAAGGCATGCGCTCCTATGGCCTGCCGCCGATCGGCCCGATGCTGTTCAACAGCTTCGTCGTCGCGCTCGCCATCACCTTCGGCAAGATCGCGGTCTCGATCCTATCGGGCTTCGCTATCACCTATTTCCAGTTTCCGCTGCGGGTGCTGGCATTCTGGATCATTTTCGCGACGATGATGCTGCCGGTCGAGGTGCGCATCCTGCCGACTTACGAGGTCGTCGCCGGTTTCGGTTTGCTCGACAGCTATACCGGCCTCTCGCTGCCGCTGATCGCGAGCGCTACCGCGACCTTCCTGTTCCGCCAGGTCTTCATGACCGTGCCGGACGAATTGACGGAGGCTGCGCGCATCGACGGGGCGGGACCCTGGCGTTTCCTCTGGTGGATCCTGATCCCGATGTCGCGCACCAACATCGCAGCGCTCTTCGTGATCACCTTCATCTATGGCTGGAACCAGTATCTCTGGCCGCTGCTGATGACCAAGGACGTGTCCTATTACACCGTCATCATGGGTATTCAGCGCATGGCCCGCGCCTCCGACTTCCAGCCGCAATGGCACCTCGTCATGGCGGCTGTGATCCTGGCCCTGCTGCCGCCGGTGATCGTGGTGGCGGCGATGCAGAAGCAGTTCGTCAAGGGCTTGTTCGAAACCGAGAAATAGCGCGGTTTCATGCTCCGGCATTCAGGGCCTGGCGACGCTTCCAGGCAAGCGGAGCACCCCTGATGGCTCGTCACATCACTGTCTAAGCCGATATCGCTCCGGTGTCTTGCCGCGGACGCTAGAGCAGGACGCGAAAAAGTGGGAACCGGTTTTTCGCATTGATCCTGCTCTCAGACCGAAGGGCGAAGAAGGCTCAGAGCCATACGTGACATCGCAGCCTGCCCCTCCGCGCAACCCAGCGACAACCGACACCAAGCCCAGCTAGGACAAGGTCGACGCCGAAGGGCCTCTGCCACCGGCACAGCGTGACAATCAGAGTGCGGGACAAGGCGCTCGACAGAGCCGCGAAAGTTGGGTGAACTCGCGGGGTGGGAAGGCGGCGGTGCTTGGCTGCCGGTTGACCAACGCAGATCTTCCCGCCCGTTTCGCCCACAAACGCGACCTGACGAGGCGCCTAGGATAGGACATGCGGCGCGCCGAGATCGAGAAACAGAACCGCTACCTTCTGGAGCGCCAGCGCCAGTTCCGCTTGGCGGCCGACATCGTTACCGACGCCTGGACGGCTTTTCCGGAGGTCTGGGCGATCGCGGTGATCGGCTCGGTGGCTCGGCCGCTATGGAAAGAGGTTCCCCGCTTCAGGGAATTCCGCCGTGAGAGTGTCGAGGTCTGGCATGAATGTGGCGACCTTGATCTCGCTGTTTGGATCGAGTCGCAGGGCCGCCTCGGTGAATTGCGACAGGCTGGTGTCCGCGCGCTGCGGCAAGCGTACGAGGCCGGTGCCGGCATGAGCGTCGTCGGTCATGAGCTGGACGTGTTCCTGATCGAGCCTGCAAGCGACCGCTATCTCGGACGGCTTTGCTCCTTCAACCAGTGCCCCAAGGGAAAGCGCGACTGCCTTGTCCCTGGCTGTGGCGAAACACCCTTCAACAAGCGCATCGCGGACTTCAAACCGCGCGCCGACCTTCTGGCGCCAGCCGCCCATGCCATGCTGTATCGACGGGATGCCGGCCGCTTGCGCTCCGCCCTTGACCTTCCCGTGATCGACGAAGGCCTCCTCCCATGAGCGAGTATCTGTATTACGAATTTCAGGCGATCGATCGCCCCCTCGATCGCGCGGCCCAGAAGGCGTTGCGATCGATTTCGTCTCGGGCGCGGATCACCGCGACGAGCTTCACCAATCACTACGAGTGGGGCGACCTCAGGGGCGATCCGCGCAAGTTCGTGGAACAGTGGTTCGACCTGCATCTCTATCTCACGAATTGGGGCTCGCGACGGCTGATGATGCGGCTGCCCAAGCGCCTTCTGAAACGTGCGAGGCTCGCGCCATTTCTGTCCGAGACGGACTGGGTCAAGGTGTGGGCGTCCGGCGACAGCCTCATAGTCGATATTTTTCCAGACGAGACCGAGGCGCAGGACGACTGGGACGACGGGTCCGGTTGGCTCGCCGGTCTTGCGCCGCTGCGCAGTGACGTGCTCTCGGGCGATCTCAGGCTGTTCTACCTGTTGTGGCTGATGGCCGTGCAGCAGGAACTGGTCGCGGACGACGACGCCGAGCCGCTGCCAGGCATTGCTCCGGTAACCGGCCCGCTCGAAGCTTTCGCGGCCTTTTTCGGCGTGGACCCGGACCTCATGCTGGCAGCGGCCGAGCAGGGTGGCGAGGTCGCGATCCCTTCGAAGGATGATCTGCGGGAAATCCTTGCAGCCATCTCCGATGATGAGAAGACCGAGTTGCTGCTGCGTATCGTCGATGGCGATCCCCACGTGGCCGCCGAGCTCAGGAGCAGGGCACGCGAGGTCCATTCGGCCTCCACGACATGCCGCACCGCCGGCGAGCTGAGAATTCGGGCGCGGGAGCTAGCCGAGGTGCGCGAGCGGGCGGACGCCAAACGTCGCGAGGCGGAGCGGCGCCGGCAGGCCGAAGAGGCCGAAAAGACGCGGCGTACGCGGCTCAACGCCCTCAGGCAGCGCGGCGCCGATGTCTGGCGGGAGATCGACCAAGAAATCGAGCGCCGCAACGCCTCTGGGTATGACCGGGCGGCAGGTCTGCTCTTCGACCTTCAGGCGCTGGCCACGGAGGCGGGAAGACAGGACGAATTCAACCGCCGCCTGGCCTCGATCCGGACAACGCACGAGAGAAAGCCGAAATTCATCGAGCGCCTGAGCAGAATCGGACGCGGCAATGACGCAAAAGTGGCCTGATCGGTAGGGCCGACGACGGAGCCTCCAGTCGACCGAGAGGTGCCGGTGCTCGCCGTATGGCGGCCAAGCGCGCCGCAGGCTATTCGGCGATTAGCTATCAGATCGCCCAGGGCCCGGGATCATTCGACGGCTAGGCGGGTTGAGAATTATAGCAATAATGCCATAATAAACCTGATAAATTCCGCCTGCGCGGGTTGGCTCGCACGATCTTGGGCGCTCCATGACATGGACAGTCGAGACCCTGGGCCGGACCGGTCCCGTCAATGCAGCGGGATGATCGTCTCGACCAGGCCATGGCCTTCGATCGCGACCTGGCGGCGGCGCAGCGGCGTGCCGTAGAGGGCGCTCAGATTGCTCTCGCTCATCACCGTGTCGACGGGGCCCTGGCGCTGATCCTCCGGCCCCATCAGCAGCAGGGCTTCGTCAGCGACCTCAAGCGCATGGGTCGGCAGATGCGTGCTGAACAGGATCGCGTGCTCGCCGGCGGTGCGCAGGTCGCGCAGCACGGCGACGAGGCGGCTCTGATTGGCGAGATCGAGCGCCGAGGCCGGCTCGTCGAGTACCAGGACGGGCGATTGCGTCGCCAAGGCGCGCGCCAGCAGCACGAGCTGGCGCTCGCCGCCAGAGAGCCGGTCGAGCCGCTGCTCGGCGAAAGCCTCGGCGCCGATGCGCACCAGTGCCGCGCGCGCGATGTCGTAGTCGGCGCGGCGCGGCGTGCCGAACAGGCCGAGCGACCGGGCGCGCGCCATCACCACGACATCGAGCGCACGATAGGGCAGGGGCGCGATCACCTGCGGCACATAGGCGACGAGCGGCGGCGCCTCGCGCGTGCCCTCATTGAGCTTGTCGAGCCCCGTGACGGCCTTGATCAGCGTGGTCTTGCCGCGCCCGTTCGGGCCGAGTACGGCGACGCAGCACCCCGGCGCCAGCGATAGATCGAGCCCGCGGAAGATCCAGCGCTCGCCGCGGCGGATGCCCGCGCCTTTCAACGCGATCATGCCGCCAACTCCCGGCGCTGACGCTGGCGCAGCAGCAGGGCAAAAACCGGAGCACCGACGATCGCGGTCAGAACGCCGAGTGGGATCTCTGCGGCCACCGCCGTGCGGGCGATGGTGTCGACCAGCACCAGATAGGATGCGCCGAGCAGGGCTGATGCCGGGATCAGCAGGCGATGATCCTCGCCGGCCACCATGCGCGCGGCATGCGGTACGACGAGCCCGACCCAGCCGATGACGCCGGCGAAGGCGACGACGGTCGCCTCCATCAGCGCGACAGCCAGGAAGACGAGCCAACGGTCGCGCTCGACCGGCAGGCCGAGTGCGCGCGCATCGTCCTCGCCGAGGGAGAGCACATTTATGCGGAAGCGCAGGCCGAGCACGAGCATGAGGGCGAGCGCAAGCACGGGAGCGGCAGCCGCGAGCTGGCGCCAGCTCGCCGTGGCGAAGCTGCCCATCAGCCAGAACACGATCGCCGGCAGCGAGCTGTCGGGCTCGGCGACGAATTGCGTCAGGCTGACCAGCGCGCTGAACAGCGCCGCGACGATGACGCCGGTCAGCACGACGGTGACCGTGCCCGAGCGACCATCGACGCGGGCGATGGCGCCGACCAGCAGCAAGGCGGCGGCCCCTGCGAGAAAAGCCGAGCCGATCAGCAGCCAGCCGGACAGGCCGAGCAGGATCGCGACAGCGCCGCCGAAAGAGGCGCCGGAGGAGACGCCAAGGATATGAGGGGAAACCAGCGGGTTGCGCAGCACGCCCTGCATGGCGGCTCCGGCGGCTGCAAGTGCGGCACCGCAGATGGCGGTGAGCAGGACGCGCGGCAGCCGGACCAGCAGCACGATGCGCTCCTGCAATTCGCTCCAGCTTGGATCGACGGGGACAATGCGGGACAGGACGATGCCGAGCACGGTGCCGGGCGAAAGCGAAAGCCGGCCGGCGCAGAGGGCGGCGACCATGACCAGGCCGAGCCCGACCGCGAGAGCCACCATGACCAAGGTCGCGCCACGGTAATACGACACCGATCCGCCCACCGCGATGGTCATGGCCGGGCGAAGCGCGAATAGGCCCGGGACGAGCCGTTCACATCGAGCCGCAGGACCTGGTCGAGATCACTTTCCGAGGCTGCGAAACCATAGAGATCGCGCAGTCCCTCGCGCAATTCGTGGCGCAGATCGATGGCCGGGCCGGTCTCGTGCAAAAGGGCCGCCAGCCAGAGCCAGAGGAAGGGGTTCTCCTGCGTCGGCGGCTCCCAGCGATACGCACCGGTCGGGATCTTGTAGACGCGCTTGTCCTTGGCCGCCCGTGTGCCCGACAGGATCGGATCGTCGAGGACGGTCTGCGGTGTCAGGTCAGGGATGGCGCTGTTGAGCAGGATGACGTCGGGATCCCAGATCATCATCTGCTCGGCCGAAGCCGTCTTGGAGCCTGTCAGCCCATCGGCAGCATTGCGCCCGCCCGCGAGCGAGATCGCGTACCCCATGATGCTCTCCTCGCCCGTGGCGACGAAGCGCCCGGCCGAGCGGGAGAGGAAGAGGATGCGCGGTGCCTTTGCGCGGAGTTCGGGCGTCCGCAAGGGTGCGAGCCGTTCCGCCACCGCCTTGCGCCAGTTGATAATGGCCTCGGCGCGGGTATCGGCGCCGATTGCGGCGCCCAGCATCGCGATGTTGCGGCGGCTGATCTCTTCATCGCCATAGATCACCAATGCGGTGGTCAGGCCGGCATTGATCAGCGGGCCGATGATGTCGGTGCCGCGCTCGCCCCGTTGCAGGACGAGGTCCGGCCGGGTTGCCGCGATGGCCTCGACATTCGGCATGAAGGCCGTCGCGCCCGGCATGACGAAGTTGGTCTCGACCTTGGCGATGCCGGGGAAGATGCGCGCAAGCAGGCTCTCGCGCGCGATCGAGCGCACGATCGGATGCATGCCGAGCAGCCGCGCGGGCGAACGGTCCAGCGCCATCAGGGTCGGCGCGGCCGGGATCGGCAACGCGATGATGCGCGAGGCCGGGGCCTTCAACGAGACCGACCGGCCGGCGAGATCATCAAAAGCGACGGGCTGGGCCTCGGCCAGCCCCGCCATTAATCCGGCGAGCAACGCCCCGAGGACGAACCTGCGCATCAGAAGCCGAGCCGCGCCGTCAATACCGCCTGGAAGGGCTCGCCGACCGCGACATTGAGATTGTTGACCGCAGAGGGGTAGTAGACCTTGTCGAACAGGTTCTTGACGTTGAGCTGCAGGTCGAGCGGGTGGCCGTTGAGCCTGGTCTCATAGGACACGAAGAGATCGGCGACGGTGTATTCCGGCAGGTAGAACGAGTTTGCCGCGTCGCCCGGGCGACGGCCGACATAGCGCGCGCCGGCGCCGGCGCGCAGCCGCCCTGGCCCGATCTGGCCGAAATCATAGGTCAGGAACAGGGCGCCGCTGTTGCGCGCCACGTTGGGCAGGCTGGAGCCCGGCGCCAGCGTCGGATCATCCGAGACCTTGAGGTCCGTATAGGCGTAGTTGGCGGCGATCGAGAGCTGCTCGGTCAGATTGCCGGCGAGCTCGAACTCGGCGCCGCGCGAGCGCACCCGCCCGGCGGTGCGGGCGATCGTCGTGCCGCCCACCGTCTCAGTGTAGAGCACGTTGCGCTTGTCGATGTCGAAGATTGCCGCCGTGGCGGTCAGGCCGAAGGGCAGCTCCGCCTTGGCGCCGACTTCGTAGGACTTGCCCTCCTCGGGCGGCAATGCGCCGATCGCCTGTGCGATCGAGGAGTTCGGCTTGAAGGATTCGGTGTAGCTCGCATAGACCGAGACCGCCGGGGTGAGCTTGTAGAGGATGCCGGCGCGCGGGATCACCTTGTTGCCGCTGATGTCGGTATTGACCGAGAACGGCCGGCCGCGCCCGGCATATTGGTCGAAGGCCTGGATGCGCGCGCCGCCGACGAGGCTGAGCTGATCGGTCAGCCAGAGCGTGTCCTGGATATAGGCCGAGGCCGTCTCCAGGCGCTCGGTCTGGTCGCTGTCCGAGGCGACGACGCTCCGGCTTGCGGCCAGGCGCCCGTGCACCGGGCGGTAGATGTTGAACCCGGTCGCGTTGGCGCTGCGGATCAGGTCGGTGCGAATGACCTTGCTGTAGTCGTAGGAGGCGCCGATCAGGAACTCGTTGGTGAAGCCGAACAGCTTCTCGCGCCCGGTCAGATCGACGCGCAGGGCGTGGACGTCGAGATTGGAGTCCTGGGTCGCGTCGGCGCGGCGGGTCACGGAGCCCGTCGCGGAATTATAGGCGATCACGCGCGCCTGATTGTCGTTGTACCAGTTGTGGCTGTAGGCGTAGTGCGCCTTCAGCGACCAGTTCGCGTTGAAGCGGTGGTCGATCTCGATTCCGGCGAGCTGGTTCTCACCCTCGGTGACGTTGTAGCGCTCGTCGAAACGGTGCCGCGACGAGACGCGCACCGCCCGCCCCGTAGCGGGATCGAAGATCGTGCCGCGGTCGAACGGCACCTTGTACTGCGAGTATTGCGCATAGACGCGGATCGTCGTGTCGGGCCCGAAATAGGTCAGCGAGGGCGCCAGCATGCGCGTGCGGTTCATGCCGTATTCGCGCCAATAGTCGCTGGTCTGGACATCGCCGACCAGGCGGTAGGCGAAGCCGCTCTGGCCGATCGGCCCGGTCATGTCGATGGTCGTGCCGCCGCCATTCTTGCCGCCGCCGAAGCTGCTCATCCGCGTCTCGATGGAGTTGCGTGCTGTGAGCTCCGGCTTCTTGGTGATGACGTTGACGATGCCGCCGGGGTCGACGATGCCGAAGAGTAGCGTCGCCGGGCCTTTCAGCACTTCGACACGCTCGGCCGTGGCGTCGAAAGCGCGCGGGGAGGCGACACGCAGACCGTCGCGCATGATCGAACCGTCGCGATTGTCGCCGAAGCCGCGCTTGGCGAAGGCGTCCTGCGTGCCGCCAAGCGTGTTGGCCTGGACGACGCCGGCGACATTGGCGAGCGCGTCGTCGAGGCTGCGCGCTGCCTGATCGCGCAGCACCTGCGGCGACACCACCGTCACGGATTGCGGGATATCGACGAGCGGCTTCTCTGCGCCACCGGCGACCGAGGAACGCAGCGGTTGGTAGCCGCGCGCCGCGCTCTCGCCCTGAACCCTGATCTCGTCGAGCACGACGGTGTCGGCCGCGGGCTGTGTCTGGGCGCCTGCGGCCAGGGGCCAGGCGCAGGCAAGCGAGGTCATCGCAAGGAAGGGGCGGCGCAGGCTGGTCATCGTAACACTCGCAGCAGGATTCCTGGCGCGGGCGCCAGTTCAGGCCGCGTGTTAGTCGTAGTGGATGTGCGGTGCAATATTGAGTTGATAGATTATAATTATACCAATTTAACAGATTGCGAGTTTCAGCCGGAGTTATACTCTGGAATTCAGTATTTCCCGGATCCGGTTCTCGCAGCCAATCAATCGATACCGGGGCGCCGCTGCTCTAACCGCCGGCCGTCTCCTCGGCCATCGCCTTGTCGAGAATGTTGACGGTTTCCTCCAGGCTTTCCCTCACGCCCAGCATGAAGTCCTTGCGAAACCCGATGATCGTGTCAGGCGGTTCGCCCTTGAAGGTGTAGACGACGCTGACTTGCGCAGGGTTGACGTAGACGGGCTTTCCGTCGACGGGTGATGTGAACTTGCAGAGCTTTGGCATGGACTTCTTCCCGGCGCGATTCGGTGGAGCGAGCTATACGACAGGCAGTCCTTGCAACGAAAACGTCCGGACCTCGCCCGCGGCAGGTGGATCTGAAAAACGCCAGTCAGCTAGGCAGGGACCGGTGGTTGCGTTGCCCGTCATGACAGCCGCCGATCGCGAATATCGAGGATGCGCTCACAGATCAGCGAGTGATCGGCGAGCAGCTGCTGGAGGGGGCCTATCGGCCGGAAGGCGCGTAGGTCCTGGTCTTCCTCCCCCGCGTCGATCCAGTTCGCGATCACCGCATCGGCAACCCCGATCTGATTCTCGGACGGAGTGCCGCCAGGCTGCTCGCCGGCTTCCTCAGCGATCCGCAGAGCGATCTTTCGCCGAAGCTCCTGCTCGAGGGCCAGGAGCGGCTCGAGCTCGTCAGTGTATGCCATTACGCCATCATCCTAATCTCAACGCCCTGCCAGCTGATATCCCATACAGCCGTTCGGGGGCATCGGTAGCCATCTCGCGCGAGCCAGGTAGCCTCGGGAAGCCTAATATGCGGTGGCATTCCACTATCTCTGCGAACGTCTGTTGAGGGCGAAACCGGGCAGCGAGCACCCAGGAGGTGAAGCTCAGCTTACAGGCCGCAGCCCAAGTTTCGGTTGTGACGCATTCTGCCGGGTAGGAGAGGGCGGTCCTGGCCCGTGGCGAAGAGGCGGGCCGTGGGCAGAGACTGGAATGTCCAAGATCCGCAGCCCGGCACCGCCTTCTCTAGAATCTATCTAAATCATTGTTGTTGTGATGGAATTCCGCATTGTCTAAGCGATGCGGGTTCTCGCGCCATGTGTGCGAGATCGTTGTCCGGCCGCATCAGTGAGCGTAGCGGGGCCGGCGGGCGATCTCGCTCACCGTTTCGATCAGGTTCAGTCGATGCAGCCGTTGTTCAAGACCGCCTCCAGCCTTGCCGAGACAGCCTTTTCGGGGCGGGCAGGGTCCTGGCCGGCCTCCGCCGGCGAGGAGGCCCTGTTCGCACTCGATGCGGTCTCCTTCTCGATTCCCGGGCGCGTGCTTCTGGAGCCATTGACCCTGACCCTGCCGGCTCGGCGCATGGTCGGGCTGATCGGCCATAACGGCTCGGGCAAATCGACTTTGGTCAAGATCCTTGCCCGCCAGCAGCCGGCGAGCAGCGGTACGGTCCGCTTCGAAGGCAAGGCGCTTGGCGACTGGGGCGATAGGCCCTTCGCCCGCAAGGTCGCATACTTGCCGCAGCAGACGCCGCCGGCCTCCGGCATGCTGGTCAGGGAACTCGTCGCGCTCGGGCGCTATCCCTGGCACGGCGCGCTCGGGCGCTTCGGGACCGTCGATCGCGAGAAGGTCACTGAGGCGATGGCGCTGACCGATGTCGAGGCTTTTGCCGACCGTCTCGTCGACACGCTGTCAGGCGGCGAGCGCCAGCGCGTCTGGCTCGCCATGCTGGTCGCGCAGGATGCCGAGTGCCTGCTGCTCGACGAGCCGATCTCGGCGCTCGACGTCTCTCATCAGGTCGAAGTGCTCTCGCTGGTGCATCGCCTGTCCAGCGAGCGCGGGCTCGGCGTCGTCATCGTGCTGCACGACGTCAACATGGCCGCGCGTTTCTGCGACGAGATCATCGCCCTGCATTCGGGAAGGCTGATCGCGCGGGGGGCGCCCGACGACATCCTCACGCCTGGACAACTCGAGTCCATCTACGGCGTGCGCATGGGCGTGATGCCTCATCCCGAGACAGCACGCCCGCTCGCCTTCGTCTGCTGAACTCAACCCAACGCCCATTTTCAAGAGCCAGACCATGTCCCGCGAACGCCGCCGCCTTCCGCTTCTCCTTTTCGTCGGCCTCGCCGCCATCGCGATCTGCGTTTCCCTACCTCGCTGGGCATCCGCGCAGGATGCCCCCGTCAGCGAGGTCACGGAGGAAGCTCCCGCGGCCAAGCCTGAGGCCGCCAAGCGGGTTGCGCCGCCGAAGCCCGCTCCCAAGCCGGTCGCGGTCAGGCCGCCGGCGCGTCCGGCACCGGCGGCAACGCAGGCCCAGGCTCAACCCCAAGTGCCGTCCGTGAGCCAGCCCGCGTCCGGGCCGGCGACACTTCCCAATGGCGCGAGTGCCATCAATGAGAGCTATGGCGACTGGACGGTCGATTGCCGCGTCACCGAGGGCCAGAAGCTCTGTGTGCTCGCCCAGTCGCAGGGCAACAGTCAGAACAATCAGCGCCTCTTCGCGATCGAGCTTCGTACGCCGAAGGACGGCCGTGCCGAGGGCACGATCTTGATGCCGTTCGGATTGAAGCTCGAAAACGGCGCGATCCTGCGGCTCGACGACAAGGATCTTGGCCAGGGCCTACGCTTCTCGACCTGCATTCCCGCAGGCTGCCTGCTTCCGGTGTCGTTTCCGACCGTCGCCACCGAGGCGATGAAGACCGGCAAGACCTTGACCGCCGCCGCGCTGAACCTCTCCAGCGGCGATCCTGTCGCCTTCAACATCTCGCTCAATGGTTTTGCAGCGGCGCTCGCCCGCATCGGACAGCTCGGTGGATAGCAGCGTTGTCGGCGCCTCGATCATCTAGAAAATCATGCCTTGAGCCGCAGATGAGCGGCGGCGCGAAAGGACCGCAGCGCCGCTGCTCACATCGCCTTGCCACATGCTATGCCGGAGAGCCTAGCTTGAGATGCGAGCTTGGATGATGAGGGCCGCATGCGCAAAATTCTGATCATCGGGATCGGGGCTGGCAATCCCGACTATGTCACGGTCCAGGCGATCAAGGCGCTCAACCAGGTCGATGTCTTCTTCATCCCCGACAAGGGTACGGACAAGGCGGCGCTACAGCGACTGCGCAAGGACATCTGTGAGCGCTTCATCGAGGGCTCGGATTATCGCATGGTCCCGATGCCGATCCCAACGCGTGCCGCTGCAGGACAAGATTACCGCGGCAGCGTCGACCAGTGGCATGCGCAGCTGGCGGACGACTATGAGAACCTCATCATGGAGGAGCTCGGGGACGGGGAATGCGGGGGCTTTCTCGTCTGGGGCGACCCGACGCTCTATGACAGCACATTGCGGATCATCGGCCATATCCAGGCCAAGGGATGTGCGCTGGAATACGATATCATCCCCGGTATCAGCAGCGTGCAGGCACTGGCGGCCCGGCATCGCGTCGCACTCAATCGCATCGGCCAGCCCGTGCTGATCACGACCGGGCGCAAACTCACTGAGGGATTTCCCGACAATCTCGACAGCGTCGTCGTCATGCTCGACGGCGACCAGGCCTTCAAGCGCATCGATGTGGATGATCTCGATATCTACTGGGGCGCCTATCTCGGCACCGAGGACGAGATCCTCGTAGCTGGAAAGCTGTCGGAGGTGGCGGGCGATATCGAGCGGATTCGACGGCAAGCCCGTGAGGAGAAGGGCTGGATCATGGATACCTATCTGCTCCGCAAGGGCGGCAAGAGCTGATCGGGGCAGTCTCGGATGAAGCCGATGTCGTGGCCGCGACATCGGATTGCCGGACACGGGCGGAAGGCCCAGGCTCAGATGCCCCCTCGGCATGTCGCGCATTGCCTTCTATCTGGAATGCGCGCGGCCGATTCGGGCGTTGCACCGCCTATCCAGTCAGAAGCCACACCGCAGATGCCGCTTTCGATCCAGACCATGCTGAGCTCGCGGCAGCCATTCGTGCTGCTGGAGGATCGCCTCGCCAAATCGACCCCGGCGCGGCTCTATCGCGATCCGGTCGAGATCGTCTCCTGTGTTCATGGCGACGACGTTCCGGCCGCGTTGCGCAGGATCGAGGATGGCCTGGCGCGTGGGCTGCATGCTGCCGGCTTCCTGGGTTACGAGCTGGGTTATGCCTTCGAGCCTCGGCTCGTGGCGTCGATGCCCTTGAACCGTGCATTACCCCTGCTGTGGTTCGGGCTGTTCCGGGAGCCGTTCGAGGTCGCGCCGGTTGAACTCGATAGGCACTTCGCGGGTCTGGCTCCGCCGCGGCCGCTCGGTCTGGTTCAGCCGCGGCTCGACGCCTCCACGCATGCCGCCAAGGTCGCGCGCGTGCTCGAATATCTGCATGCCGGCGACGCCTATCAGATCAACCTGACCTTCCCGGTCGACTTCCACTACGATGGCGACCCGCTCGCGCTCTATGCCGCGTTGCGAGCCAGCCAGCCGGTGTCGCATGGCGGGATCGTTGCCTTTGAAGACGCCACGATCCTGTCGGTCTCGCCGGAGCTCTTCCTCGAGGTCGAATCCGGTCGGGCGACGACGCGCCCGATGAAGGGAACAGCGTCACGTCTCGACGATCCCGAAGCCGATCGAGCCGCCATGGCGGCGCTGCAGGCCGACCCGAAGCAACGCGCCGAAAATCTCATGATCGTCGACCTGTTGCGCAACGATCTGGGGCGGATCAGCCTGCTGGGTTCGGTCGAGGTGCCGAGCCTCTTCGAGGTCGAGACCTACCCGACATTCCACACGCTGACATCGACCGTGACATCCAATTTGCAGCCCGGGCTTTCGCTCGAAGAGCTCATGCGGGCGGCCTTCCCGTGCGGTTCGATCACCGGTGCGCCCAAGCTGCGGGCGATGCAGATCATCCGTGAGATCGAGGACGAGCCGCGGGATGTCTATACCGGAGCGATCGGCGCAATCGCTCCCAATGGCGATCTGCGTTTCAACGTTGCCATTCGCACCGCGGCGATCTTTCCCGATGGGGCGGGGCGCTATGGTATCGGCGGCGGCATCGTGGCGGATTCAGAGGCCGCGAGCGAATACGCCGAAGCCTTGCTCAAGGCCCGTGTCCTGACCGATCTCGCCGAGGATTACGGCCTGATCGAAACATTGCGCTGGTCAGCGGAAACGGGTTTCGTGCGCCTGCAATTGCATCTCGACCGCCTCGACCGCTCGGCAAGTGCGCTTGGCTTCAGTTTCGACCGTCACGATGCGCAAGTCAGACTCGACAGCCTGGCGGCAAGTTTCGACACGCGAGACGACCGGCGCATCCGCCTCGAACTGCGCCGGGATGGGGCTCTCGATTTCGCCGCACCGGTGTTGGCGGAGGAACCGGAGCGGCTGCTCGGTGTCATCGTCGCAGCGGGCAGGACCGATGCCGCCGATCCATTCCTACGGCACAAGACGACACGCCGCCGGCTCTTTGAGGCCGCCTATGCGGCGGCAATCATGCAGGGAGCCGATGAGGCAATCTTCCTGAACCGCGCCGGCTTCGTGACGGAAGCGGCGCGCAGCACCATCTTCGTCGAGCGAGGCGGGATCCTGCTGACGCCGCCGCTGAGCGATGGCGTCTTGCCGGGCGTGCTACGCCGAAGCCTGATCGGAAGCGGCGAAGCGATCGAGCGACAACTCGTGCTTGATGACCTCGCGCGCGCGGAGCGCTGGTTCCTGGGCAACAGCCTGCGCGGACTGAGACGTGCTCAGCTCGGGAGCCTATAGCGATGCTTTGGGAATATTCCTGATTGATCCAGGTCAATCCCGATTGGCTCATTCCCAGTAAAGTTCGCAAGACCGGCTGGAAACTGGCCATGCGGTGATGCAATGACCATCAAATCAGTATCAGGATTGGCTGCTCGGGTTCGCCGTCTTTTCAAGGGGCGCCCTGGTTCCTGCCAAGGCAGCCCATCGATCAGTGACGATTTGGACGAGCGTCCACCCCTTGCCGCCTGGCTCCGGTTCCGCGGTGGGCTTGCTCTGCTCCGCGAGATCGTATTCGCGGAAAGTGGACGAGCTAGAAAAAGCCGCCTCGCCACGAAGAAGAAAGGATAGGCGGATTTGGTCGTGTCCCGTCACGTGGTGTAGGTGAGGTGGTCATCGGCGGTTGCCGGTTAGGTTTGGGTTGCGACGACCAACCCCGAACCGAGAGATCCACCGATGACCGACGAGATGATGAACCTGCGCGGGCTGCTGGAGAAGAGCCCTGATGCGGATGTTTTGCGCGAGATGATCGGCTTTGCCGCCCAGCGCCTGATGGAGCTTGAGGTCAGCGGCCTGACCGGCGCAGGCCTGGGCGAGAAGAGCCCGGAGCGCCTGGCACAGCGCAACGGCTATCGCGAGCGTGACTGGGAGACGCGCGCCGGTACGGTCGAGCTGCGCATCCCGAAGCTGAGGAAGGGCTCGTATTTCCCGGGTTTCCTCGAGCCGCGTCGCATGGCCGAGAAAGCGCTGACGGCCGTGATCCAGGAGGCCTACATCCAGGGCATCTCGACGCGTTCAGTCGATGACCTGGTCAAGGCGATGGGGATGAGCGGCATCTCGAAGAGCCAGGTATCGCGGCTCTGCGAGGAGATCGACGAACGGGTGCAGGCCTTCCTCGACCGGCCGATCGAGGGCGACTGGCCCTATCTCTGGATCGATGCGACCTATGTGAAGGTCCGCCAGGCCGGCCGGATCGTCTCTGTCGCGGTCATCGTCGCCGTCGGCGTCAACAGCGACGGCAGGCGCGAGGTGCTGGGCATGGATATCGGCCCGTCCGAGGCCGAGACCTTCTGGACCGCCTTCCTGCGCAAGCTGGCGCGGCGCGGCCTGCGCGGGGTCAAACTCGTCATCTCCGACAGCCATGAGGGCATCAAAGCCGCCGTCTCGAAGGTGCTCACCGCGACCTGGCAGCGCTGCCGCGTCCACTTCATGCGCAATGCGCTCGCTCATGCCGGCCGCAGCGGGCGGCGCGTCGTCTCAGCCTTCATCGCCACGGCCTTCGCCCAGGACGACGCCCATGCCGCGAGCCAGCAATGGCGCCGCGTCGCCGATCAGCTCAGGCCGACCGTCCCCAAGCTCGCCGCCCTGATGGACAACGCCGAGACCGATGTCCTCGCCTACATGACCTTCCCGACGCAGCATCGCGCCAAGCTGCACAGCACGAATCCCCTGGAGCGGCTCAACGGCGAGATCAAACGCCGCACAGAGGTCGTCGGCATCTTTCCCAACGAGGCCGCCATCACGCGGCTCGTCGGCGCCATTCTGCTCGAACAAAACGACGAGTGGGCCGTCCAGCGCGCCCGATACATCACGCTGGAAAGCATCGCGCCATTGAGCGATGATCCAATCGTCGGCATCCCAACATTGGCTGCCTGACCTTCCCGGCCCAGCCGGCCAACGTGGTGGCCATCACAAGCTACACCACGCTACGGGACACGACCGCGGATTTCGTTTTTAACGTCTCGCCCGATTGCGCCAGATCAAGGAGTGAAGCCGGTTTCGAGCAAAGATGGCGCCTTGCCATACTCCGGTTCCGACACGAGGCGCAGATATGAGCCACATCGCAGTCGATCCTCGAACAACCCAATCCCCGATTGAAACGCGCTCACGGTCACGGCCAGCGAAAATGCGCGCTGCTGTCTTCGTTGAGCCCGGCCGGATTGTGCTCGAAGACAAGCCGGTGCCCGATATCGGTCCGCTCGACGCCCTGCTGCGCATCACAACTACGACGATCTGCGGCACGGACGTCCATATCCTCAAGGGCGAGTATCCGGTCGCTCGGGGCCTGACGATCGGCCACGAGCCGGTCGGAATCATCGAGAAGCTCGGCTCCGCCGTGCGGGGCTTCAAGGAGGGGCAGCGCGTCATCGCAGGCGCGATCACGCCCTCAGGCCACAGCATGGCTTGCCTCTGCGGCTGCCACTCGCAGGACGGGCCAGGCGAGCGGCATGGCTTCAAGGCCATGGGCGGCTGGCGCTTCGGCAACACGATCGACGGTGCTCAGGCCGATTTTCTACTCGTTCCCGATGCGATGACCAATCTCGCGCCGGTGCCTTCGGGCTTGAGTGACGAGCAGGTTCTGATGTGTCCCGACATCATGTCGACAGGCTTCTCGGGAGCAGAGAAGGGGGGCGTCAGGATCGGCGACTGCGTTGCCGTGTTCGCGCAGGGGCCGATCGGACTCTGCGCCACTGCGGGCGCGCGATTAATGGGGGCGACGCGCATCATCGCAGTTGAAAGTATCCCCGCACGGCAGGATATGGCGCGCCGCCTCGGCGCCGACGAGGTTGTCGACTTTTCCAAGAGCGATCCCGTCGCTGAGATCATGCGCTTGACCGATGGGCGAGGCGTCGATGTCGCGATCGAGGCGCTCGGGCGGCAGGAGACGTTCGAGGCCGCCTTGCGCGTGCTGCGCCCGGGCGGAACCCTGTCTTCGCTTGGTGTCTATTCGACCGATCTCACCATTCCTCTGGGAGCTTTCGCGGCCGGCCTCGGCGATCACCGGATCGTCACGACCCTGTGTCCGGGCGGCAAGGAGCGGATGCGGCGCCTGATGGACGTGGTTGCCTCGGCACGGGTCGATCTCGGCGGGCTCGTAACCCACCGGTTTCCGCTGGAGCGGATCGTAGAGGCCTATGAGCTCTTCGCTGCCCAGCGTGACGGTGTCCTGAAGATCGCGATCACGCCTTGAGGGCGTTCTCCTGTCCCAGCACGGGTCAGTAATTCGCCCCAGGAGAGGGATCGGGCCGTGTTTCGCAGGTCGGGCGCTGGCCGATCCTGCGCAGCACCATCGCCTTCATACGGGAGGCCGTGAGGACGCGACGGTCTTAACTTCACGCATCTCCGAAGGCGTGATCACGATGCCCGACATCGGTTCTATCCACGCCAGTTGATCCGATATGGATCGCACACCGGCGACATTCTCCGCGATGATGCGCCGCCTGGCGCTCGCTGGAAATCTTGCCAGGGCCGCTGCTTGCAGCCCTGGTCACCGGCACTCGTCAATGCGCCATCATGATCGGCAGGTCGGAACTCTGGAGCAGATCATAGGTCGCCCCGCCGAGGATCCATTCGCGCAGCCGCGTATGGCCGTAAGCGCCCGCGACGATCAGGTCGGCCGAAACCCGATGGGCCTCGGCGAGGAGCATGGCAGCTGGCGTATCATTGTCTGGCAGAAGGCTTACCGTCGTCGCGATGCCGTGCCGGTCGAGATGGGTTGCGATGTCCGCCAGTGCCTCGGCACCACCGAGCTTACCCTTGCCGGCCTCCTGGACGCTCGCGAGATGGACCTGCGTCGCCAGTCCGAGCAGGGGCAGGGTCTCGGAGACGGCGCGGGCAGCCTCCCGCGTATCGACCCAACCGATGAGCACGGTGCGGATCGCCTGCCGCGGCTTGAAGCCGGGCGGCACGAGATAGAGCCCGTGCCCGCTGTTGAACATGATCGTTTCGATCAAGCTGCTCCAGCGCTCGCAATCGGATGTTCCATGCGGGCAAGAGGCCACGATGAGATCAGCCCAGCGCGCTTCGGTGGCAACTTCCTTCTCCAGCAGGCCGGGGAAGCTCTCCAATCGCCGCACCTCGTTTGCGACACCGAGGCGGGCGAAACGCTGCGTCAATCGGGCATGGTTTGCATCTCCAGCCCTGCGCGCGGCGTCCCAGGCATCGGCAACGACCGAAGTGCCGAACTCCCCGGCATAAAGGGCGGCATCGGGGAGCGCATTTGTATACAGGCCCGTCAGATGGGCCTCGAACTGGGCGGCGATCGCTTCGGCATGGGCGATGCGGACCTCGTCCTCAGCGGTGCCGTCGAGGTGGACCATCACATCCTTGTAGCCAACCTTCAGAATTGGCTTGGCAATACCGGTGGTCGAAGACGTCATTGCGATCTGGTTCATGGTTTCCTCCATTCGATGATGGTTTGAGAGCCTGGTGGGACGCGCGCACCCGAAGTGGAGCAAGTCGGGCCAGGTGGGTTGCGCGCGAGGAGAGCTGCCCGGTCGAGTGACCGGCGAGGCTCCGGCGAGACGGCGCGCGCGCGGGCCGCGGCCGCCGGTGGGGCGGATGCGAAGCGTCTTCCCGAGCAAGCCGGCGCGTGACGTTCGATTGCAGATGGCAGGCCCACGGCGAGACGCGCCGCGTTGCTGACGACCTCAATATCTCCGGCCGTGTGTAGCGTCAGCCAGTCGGTCGGTGCCGACTGACGGACAAGCTGATCCATCACCACGTCGGGCGTCGCATCAGAAGGATCGTTCTTGCGAGTGGCAACGCGACGCATCAGCATGTCCGCTGGTGCATCGAGCCACAGACCGCGAAACGGCGCATTGCAGCCCGCGGCCACCGTCGCTAGCCGATCGCGTCGGGGGGCGAGATCGAACACGGCGTCGGCCACCACACCATGGCCTGCCGCCACGAGCGCGCCCGCCCGGTCGGTGATGGTAGCATAGACCTGTTCCGAGATTGCTTCAGCATAGGCCTCCGGGCCGAGCCGAGTTTGCGGCGCGACGCCGAACAGTCTTTTCCTGATGCGGTCGCTGGAGAGTATGCGCGCGCCCGGCGCAGGTCCGATCTCTGGCGCGATCCGAGTCGCAACGGTCGATTTGCCCGAGCCGGAATAGCCTCCCACTGCCACCAAAATGGCTGGACTCTCGGCAAGGAGATCCCGTGCCAGATCGAGATAGGATCTCGCCTCGGCCTGCTTCCAGGCGCAGGCCAGCTCGGTTTCCGCGATTTCCATGGCGGTGACATGCGCACGAATGACGGCGCGCACGGCCATGAACAGCGGCAGCAGCGCCACGCCGTCCTCGTCGCCCGTCAGATCGAGGTAGCGATTGAACAGGATGTTGGCGTGAAGAGGCAGCTTGCGATGCCAGAGATCCATCAGCACGAAGGCGAGATCGTAGAGGACATCCGTCGTGGCAAGCTCTTCGTTGAACTCCAGGCAATCGAACAAGGTTGGCTGTCCGCCGATCATGCAAATGTTGCGCAGGTGCAGGTCGCCATGGCAGCGCCTCACGTGACCGGAGCGAGCCCGCTGATCGAGGAGTGCTGCCTTCTGTTGAAAATGGAACTGGCAGGCGCGGGTCACATCGGCGACCTCTGAAGGCGGGAAGACCGGGCAGTTCGCCAAGGCGCGCTCGTTGCCACGGATGATGCGCTCGAACCGCGCTGCGCCTTCGCCCGAGACGACCTCGGCGGTTTCGTGCAGCCGGGCGATCTGCGCCGCCAACTGGTCCATCTGATCGGGCGTCAGGCGGTCAGCGCACGCCAGCCTGTCGAAGAGTTGGTCGTCATCGAAACGCGTCATTTCGATCGCGGCATCGACCAGTTGACCCGCTCCGTTCAGCGCGAGCCGGCCGTTGTCTTCGCGGGTGATGCGATGCACGGCCCGATAGATGGCCGGGGCGGTGCGCCGGTTCAATCGCAATTCGTCATAGCATGCGGCCAGGCGACGTTCGGGCGTCGAAAAGTCGAGATAGGGAAACTGGACGGCCTTCTTTAGCTTGACGGCCTTGTCGCCGAGCAGGAGCACGGTCGAGATATGGGTCGCGACGGTTTGGTGGTCTTGGCTGTCGCCTGCCAACCCATCCGCGGAGGACAGGAACGAGATGGTCTCCGTCTGATTGTCCATGAACCCAACCCTCGGTCTCATTTCTGATGCGAGGTTAGGGGCACCAGGATCGCGGGCATTGATCGACATCAATGGATCCAGAAGCGAGTTGCTCTTCATTGCCGCATCGGTGGCCTCAAGGAGCAGGCGATGTCCTATGCCAGCATTTTAGTCGACGTTTCGGACAACCAGCCCGGAGCCGGACGCATCGACCATGCCATCTGGTTGGCCCGGCGGCTGGATGCCCGCCTCGTGGGTTTGATGGCGCAGGAGCCGGCGACGCCTGAGGTTTCGCCGCATGACACGATTGGAATGGTCCGCGAATTGATACGGGAGCAGAGGATCGCGACACAGCACCAACTCGACGAGGCCGGGCGGCGGTTCATCGCCCTGGCCGGGCGGCAACAGTGTCGAGGCGAGTGGATCGCAGAATGCGCGCAGCGCCTGCCCGCGTTGATCCGGCACGGCCGCGCGTCGGATGTCCTGGTCGTTGGGAAGGATTCCGTCTTTGATGGGGGAAGCGGAGGCTCCGATCTCGAAAAATTGCTGCTCGACGTTGGGCGGCCGCTCTTGTTCGTGCCTCATTCTGCGGGGCAGCCGTTTTTACGTCGGCGCGCCATTGTGCTCTGGCATGACGATCGTGCCAGCAGGCGCGTGGTTCGTGACGCTTTGCCTGTGCTGCGGTTGATGAAGCAGGTGGCCGTGGTTCAGCTATTCGACCAGGAGAATGATGCGTCACAGCCTGTATCGGGGATCTCGGACGTCGCCGCGTTCCTGCAATGTCACGGCATTGCCGCAGGAGCGGTTGCCTTGAAAAAGAGGGGAATGCCGACGATGGAGCGGCTTCGAATCTTTGCCTCGGATGAGGGAGCGGATTTGATCGTTGGCGGCGGCTATACGCACCATCAACTGCAGTATTCTGACCTGGTCGCCGAAATGGACGCTATGATCGAGCTGTCGATCCCGTGTCTCATCAGTCAGTGACGGGGAGGCTGCGGGAACCGGCCTGAGCCGCTGCGTAGGCCTTCCTCGCTGAGCCTCGAGTGAGCCCTTGGAGGCCGTCCTCTGGCGGTTCAGAGGGCTCATGCGAAACTGGCGAGGGCAGTGCAGGCGATGACTTACCCTACGGCGTCCATTTGAGGACGAAGCGGGCGGCCGAGGACATGCTGGTCGCCGAGTGCGCGCAGCGCATTGAGAATGACTGCGACATCAATGGCTTCTTGCAGCAGGGCGCCCTCGACCGGGGACAGCCCTCCGAAGGCGGCGGCAATCATGCCGAGCGTCGACAGGCCGATGCCAACCACCACACTCTGTATCGCGATGGCGCGTGATCGCTTGGCGATCCGCAGAGCGGTGACAAGTCGATCGAGCTGATCGACGAGCAGAACCACGTCCGCAGTCTCGATCGAGGCGGCCGAGCCGCTTAAACCCATGGCGACGCCGACATCAGCCGCCGCGAGTGCGGGCGCGTCGTTGATCCCGTCACCGACCATCATGACGGGGCCATAGCGCTGTGCCGCGGTGACGGTAGCGATCTTCTGCGCCGGCGTGAGATCGGCTTCGATGGCATCGAGGTCGAGGTCTGCGGCGAGCGCCTCCGCGACCTCGCGGTGATCCCCCGTGGCGAGCACGATGCGGGCGATGCCGCTGTCGCGCAGCGCCCGCAGCAGGTCTGGCGTGCCCTGGCGAAGACGATCGGACATGATGATGTGGCCAGCGTAGCGTTGCCCGATTGCGATTGCGATCTGGAGCGCTCCCGATGGCTCCCCGCTGTCTGGCTGGCCCAGCTTGAGTTGCTTCAGCACGAAGCTGGGCTTGCCGATGATCGTCCGCTTGCCGGCGACGAGGCCCGTCACGCCTTCGCCGGCCGCTTCGGAGACGTCTGTCGGGATAACCAGCTCGATCCCGCGCCGCCGGGCTTCCGAGACGAGCTGATGTGAAACGATGTGGTTTGATATCTGGCCGAGCGATGCGGCCGCGCGAAGGAGCTCGTCAGCCGAATGGCCGGTCGTGGGTATGATCTCGACGAGCTGCGCTGATCCCGATGTCAGTGTGCCGGTTTTGTCGAAGACGATCGCGCGCAGGAGCGCCAGCTTCTCCAGCGCAGCGCCGCTCTTGATCAGGATCCCCGCCTTTGCGGCCCGCGACATGCCGGCGACCAGGGCGATCGGAACAGCCAATAGCAAGGGACAGGGCGTTGCGACGACGAGGACGGCGACTGCACGGCTGGCATCGCCGGAGAGCCACCAGGCGCCGCCGGCCATAACAAGCGTGCCCATCAGGAAGGCGAGGGCGTATCGGTCGGCTAGGCGCGCCATCGGCGCCTTGCTTTTCTGGGCAGCGTCGACGAGACGTACAATGCCGGCGTAGATGCTGTCGCGAGCGAGCCTGAGCGCGGTCAGATCGAAGGCGTCGCCGCAATTGAGCGCGCCGCTGGCGATGACGGACCCTTCTTCCATTCGTTGTGGAAGTGCTTCTCCGGTCAGTGCGGACATATCCAGGACCGCCGCGCCGCGCGCGACGCGACCATCCACGGGAATGATATCGCCGCTACGGATCAGCAGGGTGTCACCGGGGAGGACGAGTCCGGTCGCGACCTTGCGCAGATGGCCATTCTCGTACCGCATCACCGCGCGCGGCGCGCGATCGAGCAGGGCGGTCATATCGCTGCGGGCGCGACGCTCGGCGAAGTCCTCAAGATACTGGCCCCCGGCATACATCAAAGCGACGACGACGGCGGCGAGAGGCTCGTCGAAGACGAGCGCCGCCGACATCGACAAGGCCGCGACGATGTCCAGGCCGAACTCGCCACGGCGAAGCGCAATGACGATCTCGGCGCACAGCACGGCCAACGCGGGCAAGGTCGCCCATGCCCAGACCGACCGGGCTAGTTCATCCTCACCGAACTGATGCAGGCCGAAGCCGATCAGCAGGCCGGCCAATGGGCAGACGACGATGCTTCGCTTGACTGCGTGGGCGAAAGCCATCGTGCTGTCCGTTTCACGTTCGGAGCCCTGAACTCAGGCTGCGAGCTTGGCCGCCTTGCTGGCCTCGGTGACGGCCTCGCTCGCCGCATCCGTGACGCTTGTGAGCTCGTTACGCAGCATCGTCGCGATCTGACCGAATTCCTCGGAATAGTCGCTAGTGACGCGTTCGCTGAATCTGCGCTGCGCCTGGACAGCGTCCGAGACTTCGCGGCATTGGCTGAGCTCGTGACAGAGTTCGGCCTGGGCCTTCATCCGCCGCCCCATGAAGCCGAAGAGCTCCGACCCCATGGTCAGTTGGGCTTCGAGCATGGCGCGCGGGATAGCCGCGATTGCTGCGAACTGCCCCTGCATCGACTTGGACATGCTTTCGAAGGAACCAAACGGCTGCGTGCCGCTTGTGCTCGTTCCGTCGTGGCCCCGAGGGCTGCGTGGGTTCGTCATGGCTTGCCTCCTGCCTGGCCACGCACCCTGCGCGGCCTCTGAAAGGAGGTAGCATCGACGATCCCGCGGATACCGCCTTGATCCGCATCAAAGGCGGCGCCGGTCGATGTCGGTAAGGCTGCATTGATCGAGAACGGGCTGCGGGAGTGTTCAGATGACGGTCCAGGCCAAGATCACCGCGCCGCGTGCGCCATTGCAAGGTCCAATCAACCGCTCGGATCCCGTCGCGCCGGCGAAGCCTGATGCGGCGGACGATTTTAGCGCGGAGGAGCCGATCGACCGCCTGCTACACGCTGCAATCGGCACGATGTCGGCAGGCTTCTCACCAATGGGATTGGCCGAGGCGTGGTTCGATTGGGCCGTGCACCTGGCGGTCTCACCTGCGCGTTCTGCCGAAATCGCGATGTCTTGCGCGACGGAGGCGGGTCGTTTGGCCGAGCTCAATCTGAGCATGCTGGCCCATGGCGGCGAATGCATCCCCTGCGAGCGTGCACTGCCCCAGGACAAGCGCTTTCGCCATCCGAGCTGGCGGCAATGGCCCTTCGCTCTCTATGCGGAGACGCTGCTCGCGCTGGAGCGGACGCTCGACGAGGCTACATGCAACATCCATGGCACGACCCCGCATCACCTTGCCATGCTGCGCTTCGTCGGCCGTCAGGCGCTTGACTGCGTCGCGCCGTCGAACAGTCCGCTCACCAACCCAGAGGTTCTCGATGCGACCTTGAAGAGCGGGGGGCGCAACCTCTTGACCGGCGCGTCCTTCGCGCTCGACGATTGGCAACGGACCCTGGAGAAGAAGCGGCCTGCCGGCGCCGACGCTTTTACGCCCGGGGAGACGGTCGCTACGACGAAGGGGCGAATTGTCCATCGCAACCGGCTCGCCGAGGTGATCCAGTACGAGCCGACCACCGCTGTCGTCCATCCGGAGCCGGTGCTCATCGTGCCCGCCTGGATCATGAAATACTATATTCTCGACCTGCGGCCCGAAAACTCGCTGGTGAAGCATCTCGTCGACCAGGGTTTCACGGTGTTCATGATCTCCTGGAAGAATCCGGACGAGAGCGATCGCGAACTCGGCATGGACGACTATCGCACGCTCGGAGTTTTGCCGGCGCTCGCGGCCACGCTGGAGGCTTCGGGGGCGCGCAAGGCCCATGCGGTGGGCTACTGCATCGGCGGGACATTGCTGGCGCTGACGGCGGCGGCCATGGCGCGCGATCTCGACGAGCGGCTTCAGACCCTGACCTTCCTGGCGGCGCAGACGGATTTCCGCGAAGCGGGCGAGCTCAGCCTCTTCGTCGACGAGAGCGAACTCGCGATCCTCGACGACATGATGGCCGAGCGGGGCGTGCTGGAGGCCTCGCGCATGGCGGGGACGTTTCATCTCCTGCGGTCGAACGACCTGATCTGGTCGCGCATGATCCGCAACTACCTGCTCGGCCAGCGTGAGCCGCTCGGCGATATCGCAGCCTGGTCGACCGATGCGACCCGCATGCCGGCCGCAATGCACAGCGAATATCTACGCAAGCTCTACCTGAACAACGACCTCGCCGAGGGCCGCTTCGTGATCGACGGACAACCGGTGTCGCTGCACGATATCCGTCGCCCGATCTTCGCCGTCGGCACCGAGTGGGACCACGTCGCACCCTGGCGCTCGGTCTTCAAGCTCCACAACCTGACGGAATCCGAGGTGACCTTCGCCCTCACCAATGGCGGCCACAACCAGGGCATCGTCTCGCCGCCCGGCCGGGCGGACCGTCATGTCCGCATCGCCACCGCCAAGCCACGTGAGCGCCATCTCGACCCCGATCGCTGGCTGCAGAGCGCAGCCTATCATGAGGGCTCCTGGTGGCCTCACTGGTTCGAGTGGCTGGAGCAGCATTCGGGTGCCCGGACCAGGCCACCGGCACGCGACGATCGATCCGGGTCACATGCGCTCGGTGCGGCTCCGGGGCCGTTCGTGTTCGGCTGAGTGGCGTCGTTACAGCAGAAAGAAGCCTGCTGTCGCAGCGGCCATCACCGCGGTCGCGAGCCATCCCACAACCGCCAGTGACCGCGGCAGGGTCAGCTGCCCCATCACGCGCCGGTTCGTGGCAACCAGCATGATCACCACCATGAGCGGTGCTGCAAGGACGCCGTTGAGCACGGCGCTCCAGTACAGCGCCTTGATCTCGTCGATGCCGACAAAGTTAAGCGCCAGCCCCGCGAGGGTTGCCGTCGCGATTGTCGCATAGAAAGCCTTTGCCTCATGGGGCCGGTGATCAAGTCCCTCAGGCCATCTGAAGGTCTCGCTCACCGCATAGGCGACGGAGCCTGCCAGGACGGGGATGGCGAGCATGCCCGTGGCGACAATGCCGATGGTGAAGAGCGCGAAGGTGTAGGGGCCGGCAATGGGGCGCAGCGCTTCCGCCGCCTGGCCCGAGGTTTGGATGTCCGTGACGCCATGGGCGTTGAGCGTCGCGGCTGTCGCCAGGATGATGAAGAGCGCGATCAGATTGGAGAAGCCCATGCCGACGATCGTGTCGAGGCGGATACGTGCAAGTTCCCCGCTCGCTGCCTTTGGCGCCACAAACAGCGGCTTGAGATGACGCCGGTGCAGCTCCTCGACCTCCTGCCCCGCCTGCCAGAAAAAGAGATAGGGGCTGATCGTGGTCCCGAGGACCGCGACCAGCGCCATGGCATGGGCACTGTCCAAGGTCAGTTGCGGAACCAATGCGCCGTGAAGCGCCGTTCCCAGGGGCACCTGAGCAGCGAACACGACCGCGACATAGGAGAAGAGTGACAACGTCGCCCACTTCAGCATGGCGGCGTAGCGCTCATAGCTCACATAGGTCTGTATCAACACGGAGATGACACCGAATGCTATGGTGTAGAGATGCTGCGATCCGCCGAGCAACAGTTTAAGCGCGGCGCCCATAGCACCCAGATCCGCGCCGAGGTTGAAGACATTGGCGACGATGAGAAGCAGCACGACGGCGCGCAGGAGCCAGGGCGAATAGTGTCGCCGCAGATTGCTGGCGATGCCGCGCCCGGTGACGGAGCCGATCCGTGCGCTGATCGCCTGGATGGCGGTCATCAACGGAAAGCTGAACAGCATCGTCCAGGCGAGTCCGTAGCCGAACTGCGCGCCGACCTGGCTGTAAGTCGCGATCCCGCTGGGATCATCATCGGCTGCGCCAGTCACGAGCCCAGGGCCGAGGGTTTGGAAGAAGCCCGGTGGTGGCGGCGCCAGTAGCTCGTCGCTTGAAGCGCTTGTCGTCAGTACTGCTGCGCCGTTGTCCATGGTCCGGAAATGCCCGGTCAATTCAGAGCGCACCGGTCGCTGTAATTTGGCCGTAGGTCCGAGGCGCTCCATTCTGTCTGCTTGCCTGGCTTAGTGGGATATCAGGCAGCACAGCGGTGTCGTGTCCAGCAGCTCGCTGGTCATTCCACCGAACAGCCATTCGCGCATGCGGCTATGCCCATAGGCGCCAGCGACGATCAGGTCGGCACCTTGCTGCTGCGCGATGTCGATGATTTCGCGGGTTTCGGACACGATGTCTCCGCCGCGCGACATGGGGCGCGCCGCAACATGGTGCTCTGACAAGTAGCTGCAGACATCCGCAATGCCTTGCTCGTTCGCTTCCGGACCAACCGAAGCGACACAGACCAACTCGGCTCGTACCAGGAAAGGCAGCGCGTCCCATACGGCACGCCTTGCTTCGCGTGTATCCTTCCAAGCGACCACGATGTGCCTGGCCGAAAGATACTCGACCTGCGGCGGAACCAGCAGGATTGGCCGACCAAGATCCATGACGAGATCGTTCGCCGCGACCGCCATCCGACCTCGGTTGGCATCGTCAGCGCCTTGCCGGCCGAGCACGAGCAAATCCGCCGCGCGCGATTGAGACAGGATGAAGCCTCGCGTCTCGGTCAGGCCGGAGCGCCATTCGACGGCGCTGTTGCTGCCGGCGATCCGTCGAAACAGCGTCTCGGCCTCGGTGACGTCGTCGCTGGCTGCGCGTTTGGCGTTTTCCACTAGGAGGGCTGTGGCCGCCTCTGTGCTGTCGCCATAGTAGGGGACCACGATCTCCGCGGCCGCGACCCCGATCAGCCGGCTCGAGAAACGCTCGGCGAGCGAGGCGGCGAGCCTGATCGGTCCCTCGGCATTGCCGCCGAGATGCACTGGCACCATCAGGCTCGCATAGGTGGAAAGGCCGGCAGTCTGGTTCAGCGCCGCCATCATATCTCTCCTGTCAGGGGCTGTGTTTGCGCAACGCGCGAGCAATGTCGGTTCCGGGGATCTGCCGTCAGGACTAGGGCCGGCCCGATAGCGCCAGCGAGACGGTGCCGATCCTTCGGATAGACGCCACCCTGAAGGGGACGAAGTCATCGTCATCGCCACGCACCGAGATGTATTCGCCGACCGCGATGCGATGCCGGTCGAGCTTGAAGGTACCTTCGTCGTCGTCGCGCCTACTATCGTCGTAGTCGATCAGCCAAGTCGCGCCGCCGTCGCCGCCGGCGCGGTGGAGCAGCCAGCCATGGCGGTCGGGTTCGCCGGGCCGGAACCGCCGGACACGGCAGCGCTCACGCTCGAGGTGCCATTGCTCGGCGTCGAGCCGGCCGTCCTCGGTCAACGGAGCGGCAATCTCGTAGCCGTCCCGGCTGTCGCCCTCCGGATGAGAAGGGGTTCGCGCCAGATGGAGTGTAATTCGCTGAAGCATGGCAATGGTCCCGAGTGGAGCGTTCACTTGACCGATCATTTCACCGAATGGCGGCCGATGATTTGATCCAGAGCAAGGTTGCTGGAGCAGGGATCGGCAATCTCGCCGCGGGCACGGGGCCCGGAGGGGCATCACCGCCATGAGCATCCGCAATTTCGATGCGCTTTTCAGTCCACGGTCGATCGCGCTGATCGGGGCCAGCAATACCCCGGGTTCTGTCGGCCAGGTCATCGCCGCCAATCTGCTTGGTGCCGGCTTCAAGGGGCCGATCCTGTGCGTCAATCCCCATGCGCGCGCGGTCGCCTCGACCCATGCCTATCGTTCCATCGCGGAGCTACCCGTGGTGCCCGATCTGGCGGTGATCGCGACGCCGGCGGCGAGCGTTCCCGGCATCGTCGCGGAGCTCGGCCAGCGCGGTTGCCGGGCGGCCGTGGTCGTCAGCGCCGGCTTCGAAGGCAAGGGTGCCGAGAGCGATCTGCGCCAGCGGCTGCTGGACGCGGCGCGCCCGTACCTGATGCGTATCGTCGGCCCCAATTGCCTTGGCCTGATCTCGACCCCGCGGGCGATCAATGCGAGCTTCGCCCAGGCCACGCCGCGGCCGGGCGGCATCGCCCTCGTCAGCCAGTCGGGCGCCATCATCACCGCTATGCTGGGCTGGGCGCAGCAGCGGCAGATCGGCTTCTCCCATGTCATGTCGCTCGGGGACATGAGCGACGTCGATTTCGGCGATGCGCTCGACTACCTCGGCTCGGATGCCGCGACGCAGGCGATCCTGCTCTATGTCGAAAACATCACCCATGCGCGCAAGTTCATGTCGGCGGCGCGTGCAGCGGCCCGGACGAAGCCGGTCCTCGTCGTCAAGTCGGGGCGCAGCAGCGCCGGAGCCAAAGCAGCCCTATCGCATACCGGTGCACTCGCGGGCTCGGACGCGGTTTATGACGCGGCCTTTCGCCGGGCCGGTCTCCTGCGGGTTCATGAACTCGACGAGCTGTTCGCCGCTGCCGCGATCCTGGCGAGCGGCGTCCGGGTCTCCGGTGATCGCCTGACGATCCTGACCAATGGCGGCGGTGCCGGCGTGCTGGCTGTCGATGCGCTGGCGGAGCGCAGATTGCAGGTGGCTGAACTCGGCGCCGAGAGTCGCTCGGCACTCGATCTGGTGCTGCCGCACAGCTGGTCGCATGGTAATCCGGTCGACATCCTCGGTGACGCGACGGCGGAGCGATACGGTGCGGCGCTGGCGATCCTGATGCGGGAGCCGGCAAGCGACGCCATTCTCGCCATCAACTGTCCGACGGCGCTGGCCGATGGCGCGCAAGCGGCGCGTGCTGTTGCGGCCGCGGCAGCAGCCGGGCGCAACGTCCCGGTTCTGGCCAACTGGCTCGGCAGCGAGGCGTCCGCGGAGTCGCACTGCGTGCTGCGTGAAGGGCGGGTGCCGAGCTTCGCCAGTCCCGAGCAGGCCGTGCGCGCCTTCGGCCATCTCGTCGAGTTCCGGCGCAACCAGACCCTGCTCCTGGAGACGCCCTCAGCCGGGGTGATGCTGGCGCCGGCGGCCGTCGCCGCCGCTGGCGAACTGATCGCCGCGGTTCGGCACGATGGCAGGCTCCTGCTCAACGAGCAGGAAGCGAAACGTCTGCTCGCTTTGCTGGGCATTCCGACGGTGGAGACCCGCATCGCCGCGACGCCGGCCGAGGCTGGGCGCATCGCGGAGGAGATCGGCGGTCCCGTGGCCCTGAAGATCCTGTCTCCGGACATCACGCATAAATCCGATGTAGGTGGCGTCGCGCTTGGTCTGGCGTCCGGTCTGGAGGTGCAGCGGGAGGCTGAGGCGATGCTTGGGCGCGTGCGTCAGACGCGCCCCGAAGCGCAGGCGTTGCGCTTCACCGTCCAGGCCATGATCTCGCGCCCGCATGCGCAGGAATTGATCGTTGGCATCGCGCACGACGCGACCTTCGGCCCGGTCATCCTGTTCGGACAGGGCGGTACGGCGGCCGAGGTCATGTCCGATCGCAGCATCGGGCTGCCGCCGCTGAATTCCGTCCTTGCCGGTGACATGGTCGCGCATACGCGCGTCGCCCAGCTGCTCGGCGGTTTCCGGAACGTGCCGCCGGTCCGCCCGGGCGCCATCGAGGACGTGCTGTTGCGGCTCTCGGAGATCACGGTGCACCTGCCCGATGTGCTGGAGCTCGACATCAATCCCCTGCTGGCGGATGCGAGCGGCGTGATCGCCCTGGATGCGCGGATCGTGATCGCTGCAGAGCAGGTATCGGCTGGTGGCTATACGATCACTCCCTATCCGCAGAGGCTGGAGAGAGCGATCGCCCTTACCGACGGCACGCCTCTTGAGCTGCGCCCGATCCGGCCGGAAGACGAGGTCGCAATCACTGAAATGGTCGAGCAATGCACGGCCAAGGATCTGCGCATGCGCTTCCTCGGTTCTGTGAAGCGTTTCGAGCACGACCTGGCCGCTCGCCTCTCGCAGATCGATTACGACCGGGAGATGGCCTTCGTCGCCATCGAGCCGGGCTCGGGTTTCGGGGAGGGGCCGATCTATGGCGTCGTGCGCATCGCAGGCGATCCGGAGCGCAGCTCTGCCGAGTTCGCAATCCTCGTTCGCTCGGATATGAAGGGCAGGGGGCTGGGTTTCCGGCTCCTGTCCGAGATCGTCGGCTACGCCCGGCAGGCGGGGTACAGGACCGTCTATGGCGATGTCCTGAACGAAAATGCCGCGATGCTGCGCATGGCTGGAGAACTGGGTTTCGTGGTTGAGCCCGGTGGACTCGATTCCGACACCAAGCGAGTGACGTTTTCTATCGAGGCTGGAACGCTCTCGACGGATGTTTCCGCTCATGGGCCGGCCGAGACAGGGATTTCACCGACAACTGTGCCCCTCTACGCGGCAAGCGAGGGCTGAGGCCACGGGCAGTGTCTCGCCCCAGGACCAAGTCGCGCCGGGCGTGCGGCTCAGGGAGCCGATCAAGGGCGTTCGGTCGTGATGATGCCAGGCTGGTACCTTGCGCTTTCTCAGAGCGCTTGCTCTGGCTGTCGCAGCGAATTTGCGTGCGGCGACTGATCGTCGACCAGATCGTCATCCTGTAGGACGCGCCAGCCCGATCCTTCCAGGTCGTTGTACTGACCCGTGCGCATGCACCAGAAGAACCCTGCCAAGCCTGCCAGGCCGAGCCCCAGCGCCAGCGGAAACAGAATGACGAGGATGTTCATGAGGGTGTCCTCTCCGTCGCCGCAGACGCTGCGGTGCGCCCGGCGCGCAGGGCGTTGAGCGTGACGATCAGCGAGGAACCTGACATCGCCGCAGCCGCGACCAGCGGCGTTGCGAGGCCCGCAATCGCGATCGGAACCGCGACTGCATTGTAGAGCACGGCGAACCAGAGGTTTTGTATCATCAGCCGGCGCGCAGTGCGGGCGATGAGGATGCTGGAGGCGACGGGAGCCAGGCTGTCGCCGAGGAAGACAATGTCGGCGGCGGCCTGCGCCAGATGCGCGGCACTGACAGGTGAGATCGAGACATGCGCCTTCGCCAGCGCTGGGGCGTCGTTGAGCCCATCTCCGACCATCAGGATCTTGCAGCCTCCGGCCGCGAGATCGGCGAGCGCGAGGAGCTTCTCGTCCGGACGCATGGCGGCGCGGTATGTCGCGATCCCAAGTTCCTGCGCGACAGAGGCGACGGCAGCCTCCCGGTCGCCCGACAGGATCATCACGCCAAGCCCAAGCTGGCGCAGCGCTGCAATGCAGGCGTGTGCGTCCGGACGCAGGCGCTGACCAATTGCGAAGACAGCGCAGGCATCGCCATGGCGCCATGCGATCAGCGAGGTGGTTGGGAAAGTCGCGGTGACAAGTTCCGCTTCCGCCTGCGCCTCGCAGAAGGAGACGCTGCCGAGGCGCATCTCGCTGCCATCAACCAAGGCGACAAGGCCGAGCCCCTGGTGTTCATGCACATTGCGAACGGGCGCGGGATTGCCTGCGGCGCGGCTGATCGCCTGCGCCAGCGGGTGGCGGCTCGCCGCCGCCAGCGCCGCCGCCTGCCGCACGATGTTTGCATCGAGGCTGTCTGCGTTGAGCAGTTCGGGTTCGGGCAAGGTCAGCGTGCCGGTCTTGTCGAAAACGACCATGTCGGCTTCGGCCAGCCTCTCAAGCGCGTCGCCCTCCTTCAGCATGACCTTGCGACGAAACAGTGCCGAGGCCGCGACGACCTGGACGGCGGGAATCGCGAGCCCGAGCGCGCAGGGGCAGGTGATGATCAGCACGGTGATGGCGATGATCAATGCCTGCTGCCAGGGCAGGCCGAAGGCGATCCAGCCAAGAAGCGTGGCGAGAGCGGTGGCATGCACCAGCGGCGCGTAGAGCCGGGCCGCGCGGTCGGATAGATGAACATAGCGCGAGCGGCTCTCGACGGCCTGGGCCATCAGCCGGTCGATCTCGTCGAGCAATGTGCCGCTGCCCGCCGCTTCGACGCGTACGGTCAAGGCGCCAGAGAGGTTCGTCGTGCCGGCATGGACGCGTCCACCCGGCGCAACCAGCATCGGCATCGTCTCGCCAGTGACCAGGCTCTGGTCGATCTCGGACTGGCCGGTCTCGACGAGGCCATCGATGGCGACGCGCTCTCCTGGCTGGACCAGGACGAGATCGCCGGGCGAGATCGCCGCGATCGGAACCACGATCGTCGTACCATTGCGCTCGAAGCGGGTTGCCGTCTCAGCCTTGAGGGCAGCGAGATTGCCGGCGAGGTCGCGAGTGCGGCGACGCATCAGCTGGTCGAGATAGCGCCCGATCAGCAGGAAGAAGAGCAGCATCACTGCGCCGTCGAAATAGGCGTGCTCGGCGTGATTCCAGGTCTCGACCACCGACATGCCGAGCGCGAGCACGACTCCGAGCGTGATCGGCACGTCCATGTTGACCGCGCCCGCCTTCAGCGCCCGCAACGCGCTTTCGAAGAAGGGGCGGCCGGCATAGGCCGCCGTCGGCAATGCGATCAGGGCCGAGAGCCAGTGAAAGAGGTCGCGCGTCACCGGATTGATGTCGCTGGCATTGCCGGACCAGACCGAGACCGAGAGCAACATGATGTTCATGGCGGCGAAGCCGGCGACGCCGAGGTAGCGCAGCAGCCGCGCTTCCTCGCGCGTGACGCTGTCCTGCTGCTCGGAGGGCAGGAAGGGGTGGGCCTTGAAGCCGAGGCGCGCGAGCCGCTCGATTACCGCTTCGGGCCGCAGCACGCCCTCGCGCCATTCGACCGTGACGCGCTTCAGCGCGAGATTGACGCGCGCACTGAGGATGCCTGAGTCCCGCTTCAGCCCCCTCTCGATCGCATGCATGCAGCCGGCGCAGCGGATGCCATCGACAGCCAGCTCCATGCCGTCGATGCCGTCGCGATGGTGGACGAAGACGGAGAGATCCTGTTGCGCGGCCATAATCTCACTCCGCCAGCTGGATGCGGCTGCGCGAGACGAAGAGCGCCTCGTTGTCACGCCTGGCCTCGACCGCGAGCGTCCAGGCGCCGCGATGGATCGCCGGTATCGTTGCCGAGTAGAGGCCGGGCGCTGTCTCGACGAGGCGCGCCTCGCGGTCCTCCTGGCGGGAAGCGGGATGCTGTAGTTTCGCCTCGACAGCGAGGCCGGTGAGAGCGGTGCCGGAATGGTCGCGCAGGTTCAGGGTCACTGTCGCGCCGCCGCCGTCGCGGGTGATCTGCGCCTGCGCCTGCCAGGCACGCTCGGCCTGGGCGTGCATGCGCGCGATCTCGCCATTGAAGCGCTGGCTGGTCTCATAAGCGCTCTTGACGTCGACGCCGGGCATGGTCCGGATTGCGACTGTCATCATGATCGCGTTGACGCCCGCTACGACGACGAAGAATGCGATCATCGCAAACAGCACCATGCGGCCGCTGAGCTCGAAGGGGCGGCGTTGTGGTGCCGGCTGGGCAGGAAGGTCGATCGGCATGGCGAAAGCTCCGCAACAGGACATGGCGTCCCCTAAGGTGCGATGAAGTGATCCTGGGCCCGCACGATCTCGCCGGCGAACAGGTCCGAGGCTGTGAAGGTGATGCTCTGCGAGGCGTTGAGATGAGCATCGGGCGGCACCGTGACGAGCACCCGGACCTCGCGCGACGTATCGGCCTCGACCGTCACGATCGGGCGTAGATCGGCCGTCGCCTGCGCGCCGATGGCCTCGATTCGGATGCCGGGAATACCGGCGACCGTCAGGGCGAAGGGCCGCGCCTCCGGACGCTTGTTGAGCAGGCGCAGGGCGTAGGCGTTGCGGATCGAGCCATCGCTGAGCTTGACGAAGAGGGGAGCTCGGTCGTGCAGAACGGAAATCTCGGCCGTGCGCCGGGTTGCAAGCTGATAGAGCATCGCGCCGCCGACCAGCACGATCAGCGCGGCATAGATTAGCGTCCGCGCCCGTATCGGGCGATAGACGGTCTTCTCGCCGGCCAATCTGCGCTGGACGTTGTCCTCGGTGTCGTAGCCAATGAGGCGATCGGGTCGGCCGATCTTCGCCATCACGTTGTCGCAGGCGTCGATGCACAGGCCGCACTGGATGCAGTCGAGCTGGGCACCGTCGCGGATGTCGATTCCCGTGGGGCAGACGGCAACGCATTGGTGGCAGTCAATGCAGTCGCCGGCCGGTGCACCCTGATCCCGCAGCCGCTGTGCCTGTTTCACCGAGACGCGTGGTTCGCCACGGTCGTATCGATAGGTGACGTTGAGCGCGTCATCGTCGGTTAGTGCAGCCTGGATGCGCGGCCAGGGACACATGAACTTGCAGACCTGCTCGCGCATGACACCGGCGAGCGCATAGGTCGTGAAGGTCAGGATCGCAATCCAGACATAGGCCGAGAGTGGCGCCGTAAAGGTCGCTAGCTGGTGCACGAGCGTCGGTGCGTCGGCGAAATAGAGCACCCATGCACCGCCGGTCCACCAGGCGATCATGAGCCAGACGATATGCTTGCCCGTCTTGCGCAGCAGCGTCCCGGCGGTCCAGGGCGCCTCGTCGCGCTTCATGCGCTCGCGCCGGTCCCCCTCGAAGGCGCGTTCGACGGCGAGGAAAAGGTCAGTCCAGACCGTCTGTGGGCAGAGATAGCCGCACCATAGCCGGCCCGCGATGGCGTTCATCAGGAACAGGCTGAAGGCTGCCAGGATCAGCAGGCCGGTGAAGTAGTAGACTTCCTGCGGCCAGATCTCGATGAAGAAGAAATAGAAGCGGTTATGAGCGATGTCGGCCAGGACGGCCTGGTTCGGCAGGTTTGGCCCGCGATCCCAGCGCAGGAAGGGCAAGAGATAGTAGATGCCGAGGCAGAGGATGAGGATCGTCCACTTGGCGCGGCGGAATGGGCCCGACACGCTTTGCGGATAGACCTTCTTAGAGGTTGCGAAGAGCGGCAGCCCGTCGGCCTCGGCAACGTCCATCTCACTGCCCTCCGCCGAGCGAGTGGACATAGACCGTCAGCGCCTTGATCGTCGTGGCGTCGAGCCGCGCACCCCAGGCCGGCATCACGCCGCTGCGGCTGTTGGTGATGGTCTCGGTCAGCGAGGCCATGTCCATGCCATAGAGCGTGATCGCATCGGTCAGGTTCGGTGCGCCGAGTTCCTGATTGCCCTTGCCGGCGGGGCCATGGCAGGCGGCACAGTTCTGCTCGAAGAGCGCTCCGCCCTTGGCCAGATCGGCCTTCGGCTCCGTCGGCAGGCCCGCCAGAACGCGGACATGGTTGGCGACCGCGTTGATCTCGTCGCGCTTGAGCACACCGTCGCGGCCGAAGGCCGGCATCGGGCTGACGCGCGTCTCGTTATCGGTCGCGACTCGGATGCCGTGCTGCAACGTCGTCTGGATCGCGGCAAGCGAGCCGCCCCAGAGCCAGTCATCGTCGTTCAGGTTGGGATAGCCCTTCGAACCCGCTCCGCCGACACCATGGCAGGCAGCGCAATTGTCGCCGAAGGCGGCTTTGCCCTGGGCCATGGCTATGCGAGACAGCGACGGATCGGCCTTGATCTGCTCCAGGGATGCTTCGGCGAGCCCTTGCGTCTGGGTGGCGCGAAACGCCCGCAGCTCGGACAGGTCGGTCTCGACATCCAGTCGCGTCGCATAGCCGATGACGCCTTTGGTCGTCGTACTGATCAACGGCCAAGCCGGATAGACGACCCAGTAACCGAAGGACCAGATGATGGTGGCGTAGAAGATGTTGAGCCACCAGCGCGGCAGCGGCGTGTTGAGCTCGCGGATGCCATCCCACTCATGCCCGGTGGTCGCAGTGCCGGTGACGTGATCGACCTCGTGGTCGCCCTTGTGAGCCTGGTCCATCGCTCAATCCTCCTTCAGCGGGGTGTACGCCGCCTGCTCGAAGCGGGCCCGGTTCTTGGGCCAGAATGCGTAGCCGCAGACACCGACGAAGATGCTGATGAAGTAGAGCAGCCCGGCCGACTGGGCGAAGTTCGCGAGCCATTGATAGGTCGTGTCCATGATGGCCTCGTTCAGCGGATGTTGGCTTTGTCGTCGTAGAGCTTGAAGTCGACGAGCGTGCCGAGCACCTGGAGATAGGCGATCAGGGCGTCGGCTTCGCTGATGCGGGCCGGATTGCCATCGAAATCGCGGGCCTGGACCTTGGGATAGCGGGCCTCGAGCGCGCTTTGCCCAGGATGGTCCGGCGTCGCCTGCGCCTTCAGGTCGGTCATCGCCTGGGCGATCATCTCGTCGGTATAGGGCACGCCGCCGCCGCGATTGGCGCGCAGTTCGGAAGCAATGTCGGCAAAGATCAGCTCGGTCCTGGCCAGGAACGGATAGCCCGGCATGATCGATTGCGGCACCAGAGAACGAGGGTCGGCGAGGTGGCCGGCATGCCATTCGTCGGAATATTTGCCGCCGACACGGGCGAGATCTGGCCCGGTGCGCTTGGAGCCCCATTGGAAGGGCTTGTCATACATGCTCTCAGCCGCGAGCGAGTAGTGCCCGTAGCGCTCGATCTCGTCACGCAGCGGCCGGATCATCTGGCTGTGGCAGAGATAGCAGCCCTCGCGCACATAGATCGCGCGGCCGGCGAGTTCGAGCGGCGTGTAGGGGCGCATGCCCTCGACCTTCTCGATGGTGTTCTTGAGGTAGAACAGCGGTGCGATCTCGACGAGACCGCCAATCGAGATCACCAGCAGCACGCCGATGATCAGGATGATCGAGTTCGTCTCGAAGATCTTGTGCTTCGACCAGCGGGACTGGCGCGGCAGGGGCGCGCGGGCGTCAATGCTCGACATGGCTGATGTCCTCACTGGGCGGGGGCGAGTTGGGGGACGAGGCCACGGTCATAGTCGGCCTGCGGCGCGTCGATCGCCTCGCTCTTCACCGTCATCCAGAGGTTGAAGACCATGATCAGCGCCCCGGCGAGGAAGAGTGCGCCGCCGAGCGCGCGGATGACGTAGAAGGGATGCATCGCCTCGACTGTCTCGATGAAGGAGTATTCGAGGAAGCCGAGCGAGGTGTAGGCGCGCCACATCAGACCCTGGAGGATGCCCGAGACCCACATCGCCGAAATGTAGAAGACGATGCCGAGCGTCGAGATCCAGAAGTGCCAGTTGACCAGCCTGAGCGAGTAGAGTTCGCGCCGGTTCCACAACCAGGGAACGAGGCAGTAGATTGCGCCGAAGGAGATGTAGGCGACCCAGCCGAGCGCCCCGGAATGGACGTGACCGATGGTCCAGTCCGTGTAGTGCGAGAGCGAGTTGACCGCTTTGATCGACATCAGCGGCCCCTCGAAGGTCGACATGCCGTAGAAGGCGAGCGAGACCACCATCATCCGCAGCACAGGATCGGTGCGCAGCTTGTCCCAGGCGCCAGACAGCGTCATCAACCCGTTGATCATGCCGCCCCAGGAGGGCATCCAGAGCATGATCGAGAAGGTCATGCCGAGCGTCTGCGCCCAGTCGGGCAGGGCAGTGTAGTGGAGGTGGTGGGGGCCGGCCCAGATATAGAGGAAGATCAGCGCCCAGAAATGGATGATCGAGAGCCGGTAGCTGTAGACCGGCCGGTTCGCGCGCTTGGGCACGAAGTAATACATGATTGCGAGGAAGCCGGCGGTGAGGAAGAATCCGACCGCGTTGTGGCCGTACCACCACTGGAACATCGCATCCTGCACGCCCGACCAGACGATGTAGGACTTCGGCGAGAGCACCGAGACCGGGACGGCCAGGTTATTGCCGAGATGCAGGACGGCGATCGTCAGGATGAAGGCGAGGTAGAACCAGTTGGCGACATAGATGTGCGGCTCCTTGCGCTTGGCGAGCGTCATCAGGAAGACCAGCAGATAGGTAACCCAGACAATGGTCAGCCAGAGATCGGCATACCATTCCGGCTCAGCGTATTCCTTGCCCTGGGTGATTCCGAGCAGGTAGCCGGTGCCTGCGATGACGATGAAGAAGTTGTAGCCGAGCACCACGAACCAAGGCGAAAGATCGCCAGCGAGCCGGGCGCGAGAAGTGCGCTGTACAACGTAGAACGAGGTCGCGATCAGGACATTGCCGCCAAAGGCGAAGATCACGGCCGAGGTGTGCAGCGGGCGCAGGCGGCCGAAGCTTGTCCATGCCAAGTCGAGGTTCAGCGCCGGGAAGGCGAGTTGCAGCGCGATGATCAGGCCGACCGTAAAGCCGGCGATGCCCCAGAACATCGAGGCCACCGTAGCGAATTTCACCGGACCCATATTGTAGTTCGGCTTGCCGTCGATCTCCTGTGGCGCCGGCACCTGGCCGGGCCGGAAGCAGCGATTGCCGATCAGGAAGACCGAGGCGAACGACGCGAACATCGCCAATGTGGCATGGAAGGCATAACCACTATGGTCGGTCAGCGCCGCAACCATCAGGAAGGGCATGACGGCGGCAGCGGCAATCAGCATGCCGGCGATTTCACCGGTCGTCGCGCGCCTGATGGAGTATCCTATCGCTGACATACGCTGCCCCCATGTCATGGTCAGCGCATCTCTGCGCTGTTCGATGGGAGGCTTAGCCGGGTTGCGGCGAGCGAACGTTGATCCAAGTCAAGCGAGGAGGAGAGAACGCCGTGTGCCGCGGGTGAGATTCAAGCGGCGACGCGCGCCATGTAGTCGAGGTTCATAAGCCGTACCCCATCGGGTACGATCAGGATTGTCTTGTCCTTGGCTAGTTTGGTGAGGACCCGGCTCACGGTTTCGATCGTCAGGCCCAGGAAATCGGCGATGTCTTGACGGCTCATGGGCAGGGGTACGGTCACGGATCGCTTTCCAAGTTTGGCCCAGCGCTCCTGCATGGCGAGCAGGAAGCAGATCAGCTTCTCCTCGGCTGTGCGGCGGCCGAGCAGCATCATCTGCTCCTGCGCAAGGGTCAGCTCATGTGTCGCGAATTGGTGCAGGCGCTGCAGTAGATGGGGCTTCGTATCGACCAGCGCCGAATAGGCCGAACGCGAGAAGGCGCAGGCGGTGACAGTGTTGATCGCGTCGGCCGAGAAGCCGAAGGCGTCGCGCATGGCAAGTCCGAGGAAATCGCCAGGCAGCGCGAAGCCGACGATCTGACGACGCCCGTCGGGCAACAGCTTGTAGAGTCGTACCACGCCGGCTGTGATGTTGTAGACGGAATGGGCCGGTTGCCCTTGCGTAAATAGCGTCTCCTTGGCGGGAAAGACGGCCTCGTGAGCAAGTGAGTCGAGCAGCTGCAGTTCATCGATCGACAGCGACGCGCACACGCTGACAAGGCGAACCTCGCACGCGAGGCAGCCGCTCTCGAGGTGAGGGGAGGCACTGCAGGCAGATGGCTGGCAATCCACGGTCGCGTACCCCCAAGAACACGCATGAGTATTACTACGGTTCAACTATCGGCAGAAGCGTAAGCGGTCCATGGACGCGCGGTTTTGATCTAGATCAATGCGGGGTGCGACGCGGGGCAGCCAGTCTGCACCCGATTGCTCGGGAGCAGCGTGGTGGTTGACGAGGACATCTTCGAGGCGGTCCGGGTCACGCCGGCTCAGGCGCGCAGCGCCTATAGCCTTGTTGCGATGTCGCATCCGAAAGTCAGTTTCGACGATTGGAGGCGGTTCCTGCGCGGGGCGATACGGGCAGGGCGCAAGGGGGACGGCATCGCCGGCTTGCGTGATCGCAGGGGCTGCATTCATGCCCTCTTCGCCTTTCGCGTGGTCCAGGCGCTGGGGCGGGACGCTACGCTGCAGGTGACAGAGCTCGCTATGCTGCGCCTGCCTGGCACCGTGCTAGTCAAATCTCTCGTCAGCTTCGCCAATAATCTGGCTGCGGAGCTGGCGCTGCCGTCGATCTCGATCGACATGCAACCTTCCGATATCTGGAGCCAGGACCAGCATGCCCTGGAGCAGCGCGGCTTCGCGATCGACCGCGTTCAGATGCGCGGTAAGGCGCGGGCGCCCGGCGGGGTGCCGAGCAAGCTTTGAGATTTGCGTCACATCAAGGCGTGCTCCGGTCGGCATGCGCAGAGTGCTGCCATGACCAGTCAAGCCACTTCCTATGCCGCGCGCCAGGTGCCGCGCTACACCAGCTATCCGACAGCGCCGCATTTCACCGGTGAGGTCGATGCCGCACTCTATCGGAGCTGGCTCTCCGAACTCGACGGCGACGAGCCGGTCTCGGTCTATGTCCATGTGCCGTTCTGTGCAGAGCTCTGCCTCTATTGCGGCTGCCAGACCACGGTGGCACGCAGCCCTGCGCCGGTCCTGGCCTATCTCGATCTGCTGTTGCGCGAACTGGAACTGGTCGGCAAAGCGCTGCCTGGACGAAAACGGCTCAGCCATCTTCATTTCGGCGGCGGCACGCCGACGATCCTGGCTCCGTCCGACTTCCGGCGGTTGATGGCGGCGATCCGCGAGAGCTTCGACATCGGTGCCGATGCGGAACTCGCGATCGAGGTCGATCCACGAACGATATCTCCGGCGCTCGCGACCACGCTGGCCGAGACAGGGATCAATCGTGTCAGCCTCGGCGTGCAGAGTTTCGATCCCCTTGTCCAGAAGACGATCCGGCGACTGCAATCCTTCGAGCTGACGGCGCGCGTCGCGGAGTGGTTCCGTTTCGCCGGTGTCGAGGGGCTCAATCTCGACCTGATGTACGGCCTTCCGCACCAGAACGTCGCGAATGTGCTGAGCACGGTGCATCAGGCCCTGTCGCTCGATCCCGACCGGATCGCGCTGTTCGGCTACGCCCATGTGCCGTGGCTGAAGCGGCATCAGGCCCTGCTGCCGGAAGCCGCACTGCCAGGCAGCGCGGAACGCTCGGCTCAATTCGAGGCCGCCACGGCTCGCATCCTCGCGGCGGGTTATGTCCGACTCGGGCTTGACCACTTCGCCAAGCCGGACGATGCCCTCTGCCGGAGTGCGAAGGCAGGCGAACTCAGGCGCAATTTCCAAGGCTACACGACAGATGACGCAAAGGTTCTGATCGGCCTCGGCAGCTCTGCGATATCTCGGTTGCCTCAAGGCTATGCGCAGAACGCCGCGACCGTTGCGCCTTACCGTTCGGCCCTGTCGAGCGGCGGTCTAGCAACGGCGCGCGGTGTTCCGCTGACGCCGCAGGACAATTTGCGCGCTAGCATCATCGAGCGGCTGACATGTGACTTCAGCGCTGATCTTGCGGCGCTTTGCCGGCAGCATGGCTTCGAGCTCGGCGAGCTTGATGACGATTTGGAGCGACTACAGCCGATGATCCGGGATGGCCTTGCGATCCGTGACGGCGCCAGGATTCATGTCGTGCCTGCATCCCAAAACCTCGTCAGGGTGATCAGTACGGCGTTCGATCAGCGCTTCACCTCTCAGCAGTCCCGGCACTCGTCAGCAGTCTAGCAGGGATGCGGTGTCGCCATCTGCATCGACGGGCTCAAAGCTGTGCCGGGAATCGGAATGCGCTTTGTCAGCGTACCGAGCTTGCGATCTTGCCAGAGAACAGGCCAATGCTTGACGGATGTCGCCTGACGGATTCCACTAGGACATCCGCGTTCAGTCGGACACCGTTTTGCTCCGGCATTGGAGATTTGTTTGGCCAGCGATACCGAGGCGGGATCCGGGGCTCAGACGCTCGCGTCTCCCGCAGAGCTTCTGGTAGAGGCGGTCTCCGATATCGGTTTGCTCATGATCGATGCGGACGGCCTGGTTGCGAGCTGGAACGCGGGTGCCGAGCGCATCAGCGGATGGCGCGAAAATGAAATGCTAGGCCGGCATTTCTCGGCCTTTTTTACGCCCGATGATATCTCGGCAGGCAAGCCTGAGTCCGAGCTCGGAAAGGCGAGGCAATCCGGACGGACCGAGGAATATGGTCTGCGCGTTCGCAAAGACGGATCGCACTTTCCCGCGCATGTGACCGTCACGCCATTGCGCGACCGTTCCGGCGCCATTTACGGCTTTGCCAAGGTGATGCGCGACATCACCGAGCAGATGGCTGCCGAGGGCAGGCTCAAAGCGCGCGAAGCCCACCTGCGTTCCATTCTGGAGACTATTCCTGACGCCATGATCGTCATCGACGAACAGGGCATAATCCAGTCTTTCAGTACCGCAGCGGTTCGCCAGTTCAGCTACGAGCCGGCAGAGGTCGTGGGGAAGAACATCAAGATTTTGATGCCGGGACCTTATCGTGAGCAACATGATGGATACCTGCATCGCTATCTGACTACCGGCGAACGCAGGATCATCGGTACAGGCCGCGTCGTCGTCGGCCAGCGCAAGGACGGTTCTACCTTTCCGATGGAGTTGTCGGTCGGCGAAATGCACTCGGGCGGCAGCCGCTACTTCACCGGCTTCATTCGGGATCTGACGGAACGGCAACAGACTGAGACGCGCCTCCAGGAGCTTCAGGCCGAGCTCGTTCATGTGTCCCGCTTCACGGCGCTGGGTGAGATGGCATCGACGCTCGCCCACGAGATCAACCAGCCGCTCACCGCGATCGCAAACTACCTGAAGGGGTGCCACCGCATCCTGCAGCGCATGGAGGGAGACCAGGTTGCGCTCCTGCGCGACGGCGTCAACCAGGCCGCCGATCAGGCTCTTCGGGCCGGTCAAATCATCCGGCACTTGCGGGAATTCGTGGCGCGGGGCGAAAGCGAGCGGCATGTCGAGGCACTTCCCAAGCTGATCGAGGAAGCCAGCGCGCTCGCCCTGGTCGGGGCCAAGGAGAAGGGCGTTCGGATCATATATCGCTTCGACGAGAGCGCGCCCTTCGTGCTCGTCGACCGAATCCAGATCCAGCAGGTTCTCCTGAATCTGATCCGCAATGCTATTGAGGCGATGCAGGACAGACCGCGCCGGGAACTCGTCGTCGCAACACGAGCCGATCTTTCGGAGAAATTCGTCGAGGTTTCCGTATCTGATACTGGCGCCGGCATTTCCCCCGACATCGCCGACCAGCTGTTTCAGCCCTTCGTGACGACAAAGAAACAGGGTATGGGGGTTGGTCTCTCGATCTGCCGGACCATTGTCGAGTCGCATGGCGGCCGTATCTGGGTCACATCGATTCCGGGGACGGGCACGACGTTCAGCTTCACCCTGCGATCTGTAGATCCCGAGGAAATGGCCGATGGGAAATGAAGCGATCGTTCATGTCGTCGATGACGATCTGGCCGTACGGCAGTCCCTGTCGTTTCTCCTTGCGTCGGATGGCTTGCCCGTCCGACTTCATCAATCAGCCTCCGCGTTTCTCGCCACGGTGGAAGATGGATTGACCGGGTGTATCCTGACCGACGTCCGGATGCCGGGTATCGATGGGATCGAGTTCCTGCGCCGGCTGAAAGCCCGCGGCTTCACAATGCCCGTGATCGTCATGACGGGGCACGCAGATGTGCCACTTGCGGTCGAGGCGATGAAACAGGGGGCTATCGACTTCATCGAGAAGCCCTTCAATGACGATCTGTTGCTGGCGGCGGTGCGCATCGGCCTTGATAGGCACCTGCGCGAAACGCAACATCAAGCTCAATCGACCGAGATAGCGGGGCGGCTCAAATCCTTATCCGAACGGGAGAAGCAGGTTCTCAACCGACTTGTTGCCGGCAAGGCTAACAAGGTCATCGCCTTCGAACTCGACATCAGCCCACGGACGGTCGAGATCTATCGTGCCAATGTCATGACGAAGATGCACGCGGGCAGCCTCTCCGAATTGGTACGCTTCGCCCTATTGGTCGAAAGTGGCGGCGAAACGACCATGAGACCATAAGGGGTTTCCCTGAATTGGAAATCCTGGCGCTTCTGGTCCAATCCGGCATGACTATCTGGCACGTGCTGTGTCCGATGGCATTGGATAGGGCCAAACGATGTCAACCGACACAGGGCCGGTCATCGTCGTCGACGACGACGATGCGGTTCGGCAGTCACTGAAATTCGTTCTCGAGATCGAGGGCTTGCAGGTACGCGCCTATTGCGACGGCGCTCAGCTTCTCGCCGAGCCGAACATGCCGACCCGGGGCTGCCTGATTGTTGACTACAACATGCCCGGGATGAACGGCATTGAGCTCGTCGAGCACCTACGCACGCGCCATGTCGACCTGCCTGCAATCCTGATGACAGGCCGGATTTCGGATCACATTCGCCGAAAGGCGGGCAAGGCCGGCTTCAATCAAGTGATTGAAAAACCTCTGCAGGATGATTCCCTCGTCGAGACCATCCGTACCGCCCTTGCCTCCAAGCGCACGGCCCTCAGGAACATCCCTTAGGACAGCATCTGAATTTCGCCGGAAAGCGCGAAACGGTAGCTCTTCTGCAAGACACAACCATCTGCAGAGGGCGCCATGCAAACAATTTCCGCACCCCATGTCATGCAATTTCCGTCGTGGATGGCTCGAGGCGCTACGCGGCAATCCGAGGCCCGTCCAGCATCGGCGCCGAACGAGGCTCGGCGCAGCTTCGCGAAGGAAGCGGGTATCTTTGCCCAGGGCGACCAAGCGCAGTCCTATTATCGTGTCATGACGGGGACCGTCCGAACTTACCGCGTCCTCAGCGATGGTCGCCGCCAGATCGACGCCTTCCACGTGCCTGGCGACATCTTCGGAATTGAAACGGGCGAGGTGCGGAGCATGAGTGCTGATGCCGTCGAGCCCGTAACGTTGTTGCAGTATCGCCATCAACAGCTGGCCGAACTTGCAGCTGATGATCCTGAATTCGCTCAACAGGTTATGGGGGCAATGCTGCAGGCATTGGAGCGCGCGCAGGCTCACATCATGCTGCTGGGGCGCAAGAGCGCCGTTGAAAAACTGGCAACCTTCCTCCTCGACATCTCGGATCGGCTTTCGGGGCTTGGGTGTGTCGACCTGCCGATGTCGCGCATTGATATCGCGGACCATCTCGGCCTGACGATTGAGACGGTCTCACGCTCGCTGACGCAATTGGAGCGAGCTCGCTACATCGAACTGCCCGCGCATCGTCGCTCGATCATCCTGAAGAACATCTCCGCACTCAGGCGCCTTGACTCATGAAAGCCAAATCGATGTCGATGGCCCGACAGCTGACCAGCGAGGCGCAAGTAACTGACCAGGCGCGACATTCGGCAGTCGGCGAAGCGCCCCATGTCCCCAACTGGCCTGGGCAGCCGCGCGCGATCCAATCAGCGGCGCCGAACGCCAAAACCACAACGGAGGGAGTGGGGCCCGATGTTCGTGACGCGTATCTCCCGGTCCCCGGCTGGATGGCCTTGTGCCTTCTTGCCGGAACTACGGGCGACAGGCGCGAGAGGTCGCCTTCACACTTAGATGCCTGATGCGACCGAACTGATACTGTTCCTGCCGTGACGCGTTGCGGCCCCTCTGTCCACCCGTAGCTCTCGATGGAAGCCGGCTCCGCAATGATGCGGAGCCGTTTTCGTTCCGGCTCGCCCAGCAAGGTCGCGTGAAACGACGCTATCCCAGGCCGCCCGCATGCAGTCGATGAACGGAGAGCTCAGCACAAGATCCATTGGCCGAGATGACCCTTGCAGGCGATGGGCGCGACGGCTTGACCTTCAACGGAAAGAAGCCGGAGACCGTGGACGAGGATGAGTTGGAACTGGCCTGACCGGTCGGGGGTTACAGCCTTGCTCGCGCCGATCGACGCGTTTCCTGCCGCGGCTATGCATATCCGGCACGGCTTCATGATCGACCAACACTCACCAGGGAGAAGCCCGCGATGAAAGACAGCGTCAAGGAGAACATGGAGGTCATCGGAGCCGACGGTGTGCATGTCGGGACGGTCGATCGCTTCGACGGTGACCGGATCAAGCTCAAGATGAGCGACAGCTACGGGAAGCATGAAGGCCATCATCATTACATCGAGGCCGGCTTCGTGGCTGGCGTCGAAGGGAACAAGGTTCGCCTCTCCGCGAATGCGGATATCGCTGTGACCCTCGAGGAAGAAAAGTCCGGGCGGCCGGTGGATCTCTGATCCTCTCGAGGCAGTCGCATCGGCTGCGCAGCGAGACGTCAAGGCGCTGGTCGAGTTGCGCGTACCCTTCGACCTGATGCGCCAGCGGTCAGCCAACTGCTGCTTGCCGGGGCAAAGGCTCTTATGCGCTCGTGCGGGGGCGGAGACCTATACCGCCGCGAGCAGAGGGGGGATCCACTCCTCCATCACATCAAGCCTGTGGTGGATGGAGAGATCATCTGGGCGCCGGCGATCGAAGGCGGCTTCGTGCTGACGACCCGTGGCGGCGATTTCGAGCTCGATATCGGTCAGGAGATCTCGATCGCCTATCTCAGCCACTCCGGCGCAATGGTCGAGCTCCATCTGCAGGAGACTTTTACGTTCCGGATGCTAACGTCAGAAGCCTCCATTATCCCGGCGCCGGTGAACCCATGACTGCTCCGTCCGCACATCATGTCGTCATCGTCGGGGCCGGTTTCGGCGGCCTTGAAGCGGCGCGCGATCTTGCAGGCACGCCGGTGCGCATGACAGTCATCGATCGGCGTAATCATCACCTGTTCCAGCCTCTGCTCTACCAGGTGGCGGTTGCCTCGCTCGCGACATCGGAGATCGCCTGGCCGATCCGCTCTCTGTTGCACAGGCACAAGAACGTCACGACGCTGCTTGGGAGCGTCGTTGGCGTGAACATCTGGGAGAAAGAGGTTCTGCTGGACGGTGAGCCGGCGATCGCTTTCGACACCTTGATTCTGGCGACCGGCGCGCGCCATGCCTATTTCGGCCACGATGAGTGGGAACCCTATGCGCCTGGTCTGAAGACCCTCGAGGATGCAACCAAGATCAGGCGTCGCATCCTGTCGGCCTTCGAGCAGGCGGAGTGGGAAACGGATGAAGCCCGCCGCGCCACATTCCTCACCTTCGTGATCATCGGCGCAGGCCCGACCGGCGTGGAGCTCGCCGGCACGATCGCCGAGCTCGCCCGGGACACGCTGCGCGCCGATTTCCGCAATTTCGACACGCGCGGCGCACGTGTCGTCCTCATCGAAGCCGGTCCGCGCGTCCTCTCCGGCTTCAGCGAGGATCTGTCGGCCTACGCCCACCAGGCGCTGACGCGTCTCGGAGTCGAGATCAAGCTCGGGCACGCTGTTTCAAAATGCGGCGAGGACGGTGTCGAGCTCGGTGAAGAGTTTCTCCCGGCAAGGACGATTTTGTGGGCGGCGGGCGTCGCGGCCTCGCCGGCGGCCGATTGGCTGAATGCGCCCGCCGACCGGGCAGGGCGGGTTCTTGTGGAGGACGACCTCACCCTTCCCGGGCATCCGAACATCTTTGTGATCGGCGATACCGCCCATGTCGCCACGGCGGATGGAAAGCTTGTTCCCGGCGTCGCGCCGGCGGCAAAACAGGAGGGCGTCTATGTCGCCGAGGTGATCAAGGCCCGGTTGAGCGATCGAGCCGCGCCGCAGCCATTCACATACAAGAACGCCGGCAATCTCGCGACGATTGGCAAGCGCGCGGCCATCGTCGATTTCGGCTGGATCAAGCTGAAAGGGCGCCTAGCCTGGTGGATGTGGGGCATCGCGCACATCTTCTTCCTGATCGGGCTGCGCAACCGTCTCACCGTCGCTTTGAGCTGGCTGTGGATCTATATCAGCGGGCAGCGCAGCGCCCGCCTCATCACGCAAGGCGAAGTGAAGAAGAGCGGAGCGCCGAATTAGAGCGTTGTCGAGCGAAGCGGATACCGGTTCGCGTGAGGACAACGCATTAAAACAAAGATCTGGAGCAATTGAACGATCCAAGTGGATCGGACATCGCTCTAGCAATCATCAGAAGCCATGTTCATCAGCCGATCCCTGATGCCGAGCAGGGTTTGGCACAGGCTCTCCAGCTCGCTGACCCGAAAGCCGGTTGCGAGTTCGGGCAACTGCGCCGCCAGCCTTTCGTGGAGCACGCCGGTGAAGCGGGCCTCGCCAGCCGGTGAAACCACCAGACCGTTCTCCTGCTCGAACGCCGCGTTCCAGGCTATGGCCTCCTCCTGGGCAAGCCCCGCCGGCAGATCGAGTTTCAGTGTTCCCTCGCTCAATCGCACGGGATAACCGCCCGGCAGGCCGTTTGGCCCCGGGACATGGCCGCGCCACTCCCGGCCTGCCGCCATGGCGAGCAGCATCGGCACGCCACTGGCGCCGGAAATCTCGATCACCGGCTCCGGCGTCAACTGGATGTCTGCGAAGCGCGCGAAGACATCGTCGACCTCACTGCCGTCGATCCAGACGCGCGGCGGCGTTCCACCCCGTTGCGCCGGCGGGCGTCGCCAGGCCGCGAGGTTTTGATAATGGGCGAGAATCTTGATCTCCGCGCCGGCGGGAACCGAAGCCGAGCCGGCGAAGACATTGGACAGGATGGCGACATTGCCCATGCCGCAGGCGACGTCGTGGCCGAGCGCCGAGATGATGCCGTTGACGACATCCGGGAAGCTGCAGTTCACGAGTGTGATCGGCTCGCCCGAACGCGTGATCGCCGCCGCGACACGGGCGCTGATCAGGGCCTGGAAGACGGCGGTCGCGCTCAGGCCGCCCTCAGTGACAAGGCGGGTCCAGGCATTGCCGCGCTGGGCGATGACCTGCGAGGTCTGGATCGAGGCGGCCTGCACCAGGATGCGCGGGCCGGTCGCTGCGAGCAATGCGTCGGCAGCGTCGGGCGCCAGCAGGTCGATCGCATATGTGTCGAAGCGCGCCGGTTTGCCGAACAGGGCAGCTCGGGCGTTGGCGGCTGTGCGCAGCCAGCGCAGCCGCTCCTGATTGCGGCCGGCAATGGTGACAAGCACCGGCTGCTCCGCCGTCGCGGCGATGTCGAAGGCGATGCGCGCGGCAAAGCCGCCTGTGCCAGAGATCAGGATGTCGCAGGCAGCCATCTCAGCGCTCCGCCAATGCTGCGCGGTCCCAGCAATCATCGAGCCGGGGCGACAGCTTGTGTTTCATGATGCGCTGGCTTGCCGTGCGCTCGAACTCGTCGACCAGCGCGATGTAGCGCGGGTTCTGATAGGGGGCGAGCCGACGGCCGAGCCACTCCGACAGGGTCGCAGGATCGAGAATCGCGCCTTCGCTCGGCTTGACGAACAGTTTGATGTCCTGCTCGCCGATATCGGCTGCGACGCCGATCATGGCGCAATCCTCCACCGCCTCGTGCTCGGCGGCGACATGTTCGACCTCCCAGGCCGAGACGTTCTCGCCGCGACACCGCACGCTGTCGGTCATGCGGCCGTGGAAATAGAGGTTCCCGTCGGCGTCGAAGGAGCCGAGATCGCCGGTGTGCAGCCTGCCATTGCGCAGCGCCTTTGCAGTAGCCTCGGGATTGTTGAGATAACCCGGGAAGATCGCGCCCGACAGCGTGGTCTCGACAACGATCTCGCCACGCTCGCCGGTGGCTACGGGGAGGCCGTCAGGGCCAAGCAGCGCAACGCCGAACCATGGCATGCAACGACCGACTGAGCCCACCACGCCGCTATCGTTGCAGGTGGTGATGCTGGAGGCTTCCGTCATGCCGTAGCATTCGCGGATCTCGACGCCGAAGCGCTGCTGGAATTGCGGCCAGATATCGGGCGGGCAGCCGCCGCCCCAGGCGATGCGGACGCCATGATCGCGGTCGAGCGGGCCGGGCGGCTGCTTCAGCAGGATCTGCAGGATGCCGCCGAGATAATGGATATGGCTCGCGCCCTCGGCCTTGACCTGCGCCCAGAAGCGGCTGGCGCTGAAGCGCTCGACCATGGCGAGCGTGACGTCGCGGATCATCGGCAGGGGCAGGAGCTGTGCTCCGCCGATATGATAGAGCGGCTCCCAGACGAACAGTACCTCTCCCGCCTGCGCCGCGGAGACGAGGCCGACGCCCTCGGCCGCCAGCCGCAGCATACGATGCGAGACGATGACGCCCTTGGGACGACCCGTGGTGCCCGATGTGTACATGATCGCGAACACCGCATCAGGCGCCGGCGGCGGCTGCTCGAAAGCGCTCTCCCCGGCGAGGATGGCGTCGAGACCGCCGGTCGGCCCGTGGACGAGGATCGCGGGCGCATCGCTCGCAGGCAGCGCCTCGGAGACGAGCGCGGCGAGGTCCTCGTCGGCGATGACGAGTCGCGGGCCGGAATGGCTCAGCAGATAGCGCAGCCCGTCGCCGCGCTGCTGCGCGTTGACGGGAACCCAGGCGACGCCAGCCTTGGCCAGACCGAAAACACAGGCGATCGCAGCGATGCTGTTCCTCATCATCACCGCGACGCGCTCACCGGGCGCTATGCCGCTTGCGCGCAGATAGGCCGCGAAGGCGCAGGCCTGCCGGTCGAGCGCGCCATAGCTCACCGGTTCGCCATTGAAGCGGGCATAGGTCCCGTCGGGATCGCGCAGGGCGCGTTCGCTCAGCAGACCGACAAAGCCGTCATCATCGAAAGGCATGGGACACTCTGGATCGTCGCAAATCGGGTTCAAGGCGCGCGGCGGAAGCGTTCTGCAGTCACGAGCATCACCGTGACCACCACGAAGACGACAACGGATACGGCCGCCAGGGTCGGGTTCAATTGCAGGATCATGTCGTCCCACATCTGTTTCGGCAGGGTCGTCTTGATGCCGCCGCTGACGAAGATCGCGATCGTCAGCTCGTCGAAGGAGGTGATGAAGGCGAAGAGGAAGGCGGCCACCAGGCCACCTTTCACCAAGGGAATCGTCACACCGACCAGGGTGCGCAGGCGATTGGCGCCGAGCGTGGCGGCGGCCTGGTCGAGACGCTGGTCGTAGCTCTTGAGCACGGCGGCGATGGTGACGAGCGTGAACGGGATCGCCAGCACGGTATGGCCGATGATGAGGCCCAGATCCGTCGCGATCAGGCCCATCCGGGCAAACAAATAGAACAGCCCGACCGCGATCACGATGCGCGGCACGATCATCGGCGCGAGAAAGAAAGCGAAGATAAGCCCGCCCCAACGCGTGCGGCTGTTGGCCAGCGCCAGCGCCGTGAAGCCGCCGACCATCGTTGCGGCGACCGCGGTGGCGAAGGCGACGAGGAAGGAGCGGATCGTTGCCTGGATCCAGAGCGGCGAGGCGAAATAGGTCTCGAACCAGGTCAGGCTATAGCCCGGCGGCGGGAATTCGAGGAATTGCGAGGAGGTGAAGGCGAGCGGGATCACGAGCAGTGTCGGCACCACGAGGAAGGCGATCGTGACCCAGGCGAAAAGCGGCAGGATCAGACCGCTGCCGCGCTTGCCGAGAACCATGCGGGTCAGCGCGGCGAGCTTGCCCGCCAACGCCGCGATCCAGCCGAGGATAACGAGGCCGAGATCGCGGACGCGTCCCGTGCTGACCTGTGCGGAGCCGCCCGCAATGGTCGAGAGGCCGAAGAGCCGGTCATAGAGCCAGCAGGAGATCAGCGCGGTTGCAAGCATCATGGCCGCGAGCGCTCCCGCGAAGGGCCAGTTCAGCAGTTCCTGGATCTGGGTGATGATGAGCTGCGCCAGCATGGTCTCACGGCGACCGCCGAGGAATGCCGGCACGATGAAGAAGCCGAGCGAGGAGATGAAGACGAGCAGTCCTGCGGCGGCGACGCCAGGCAGCGAGAGCTTGAAATAGACCAGCCAGAAGGCATGAGCCGGCGAGGCCCCGAGCGTCTGCGCCGCCTGGACGAGGCGCCGGTCGATGCCGGCCATGACCGGCAGAAGCGTCATCACCGCTAGCGGCACCATGGCGTGAACCATGCCGACCATGACGCCGAACTCATTGTGGAGCAGCGCCAGCGGCTGATCGACGATCCCCGAACCCGTCGCCAGCGCGTTGATGATGCCGCCGCGGCCGAGCACGATCATCCAGGCGAAGGTCTTGACGAGATAGCTCGTCCAGAACGGCACCATGACGAAGAGCAGCATGCGGCCGCGGAACATGTCAGGCAGGCGCGCCAGCCAATAGGCTAAGGGATAGCCGATCAGCAGCGAATATAATGCCGTGTAGCCAGCGATGCGGAAGGTGATGCCGAGGACGCGCAGATAGACATCCGTGCCGGCGATACGCTGATAGGTCGCCGTCGAGAAGGCGCCGGTCGCGGGATCGACAAGGCTCAAGCCCAGGAGCTGCGCGACCGGATAGGCGAAGAAGACGCAGAGGAAGATGACGCCAGGCAGCGCGAGCCAGAGCGGGCCCAACCGCGGCAGTCGCCAACCCGTCCGATGCTGCCTAGCTGCGATCGTGCCGCTCATGACACCAGCACCGCCTTGTCGCGCTGCCAGCCGGCGACGATGCGCTCGTCGAGGCCGGGAACCGTTTCGCCGGGGCCGAGGCGCAGCACGAGCGCGGCGCCATCGCTGAGCCTGGCGATGATCCGTGTCTCCGAACCTGCATAGACGATCTCGCTGACCGTCCCGGTGACGCTGTTGCCGACCTCGGTGCCGAGATGCAGATGCTCGGGGCGGATCACCAGGGCGCCCTTGCCATTGTCGCAATGCGCGCCATCGGGCAGGGCGAAAAGGCCATGCGCGGTTTCGAGCGAGCCATTGGCGGTCGCCGTGCCCCGGAAGATGTTCGAAATGCCGATGAAGTCGGCTGCGAAGGCGGTGCGCGGCCGCTCATAGATCTCGCGCGGCGTGCCGAGCTGCTCGATTTTGGCATGGTTCATCAGGCAGATCCGGTCGGAGAGCGCCAGCGCCTCCTCCTGATCATGCGTGACATAGACGATGGTCGCGCCGCTTTCGCGATGCAGCCGCTTGATCTCGATCTGCATGTGCTCGCGCAGCTTCTTGTCGAGCGCGCCCAGCGGCTCATCCATCAGGATGATCGAGGGCTGGTAGACGAAGCAGCGGGCGAGCGCGACGCGCTGCTGCTGTCCGCCCGACAATTCGCGCGGAAAGCGCTGGGCGAGATGGCCGAGATGGACCATCTCGAGCGTATCAGTGACGCGCCTGGTGATCTCGGCTGCCGCCCTGCCGCGCATCTTGAGCGGAAAGGCGATGTTCTCGGCAACCGTGAGATGGGGGAACAGCGCGTAGTGCTGGAACACCAGCCCGATGTCGCGCTGATGCACCGGCGTGCGCGACTGGTCGCGCCCATCGATGATCACGCGGCCTTCGCTGGCCTCCACGAGACCGCAGATCAACTGCAGCAACGTCGTTTTGCCGGAGCCCGAGGGGCCCAGCAGCGTGAGGAACTCGCCTTCACCGACGCTGAGCGAACTCGCTTCGAGGGCCGTGGTCGCGCCATAGCGCTTGCACAGTCCCTCGACGACGAGCTTGGACGGCCTCTCGCCGCCGTGAGGCTGGATCGCCACCACAGTCACCGGTCTCAGGTCAGCAGCCAGGCGTTGAAGCGCTCGGTCACGGCGGCGCGGTTGGCGCTCCACCAGCCCTCATTGGCGATCGCCATCAGCTTGAGGTTGTCCGGCGCGGTCGGGAGCGATTTGGCGCGGTCGGCGGGAATCGTCTTGTAAGCGTCGAGATTGGTCGGCCCATAGGCCAGGATCTCGGTGTAGACGGCCTGCGCCTGCGGCGAAGAGCAGAACTTGATGAACTGCCGCGCTGCCTCGGCGCGCGGACCGCCCTTCGGCATGGCCCAGCCCTCGATCGAGTAAAGGCCCTGGTTCCAGACGATCTTGGCCGGCGTGCCGCCATCGATTGCGGCCTGGAAACGCGCGTTCCAACCGGGGATCATGTCGACCTCGCCGCTCTGCAGCAATTGCGTCGACTGGGCGCCGCCGGTCCACCAGACCGCGATATGCGGCTTGATCTTGTCGAGCATCTTGAAGGCGCGCTCGATATCGAGCGGGTAGAGCTTGTCGAGCGGCACGCCGTCGGCGAGCAGCGCCTGCTCGATCGAGTCGATCGGGTTCTTGCGCAGGGCGCGGCGGCCCGGAAATTTCTCGACGTTGAAGAAGTCGGTCCAGCTCGTCGGCGCGTTCTTCACCCGGTCGGTGCGATAGGCCAGGACGGTCGAATAGACGTCCGTGCCCATGAAGTTGTCCGAAATCGCCTCCGGCATCAATTGCGGTACGTCGGCATGGGAGAAGCCGATCGGATCGAGCAGATTCTGGGAGGCCAGGATGTCGCGCGCCGACAGCGTCAGCGTGCACACGTCCCATGTGTAGGATTTGGTCTCGACCATCGCCTTGAACTGGGCGGTCGGCTCCGCTTCACGGGCGACGTTGACAACCTTGTTGCCGGTCGCCTTCTCGAAGGGATCGTAGAAGGCCTTGCGGAAGGCGGGACCGAAAGGTCCGCCGGGATCGGCGACCGTGATCTGCGTCGCCGCATTGGCACGCCCGATCAAGGCGGGTGCGAGCATCGCTCCGGCGGCCGCGCCACCTGCCAGTTGAAGCAGGTCGCGCCGGTTCGGAATCATCGTCTTACTGGTCATGGACATCTCCCCTTCAAGCGGTTTTCCGCAATTTCCCCATGGGTGATCGTGACGTCAGGCTCAGGCTGTCTTCCGCGCGGCTCTTTTTGCGAGGAATTCTTCCATCATGCGGGCGGGTTCTCCGGTGGCGTAGGCCTCGCGCTGGTTGCGGATGCCGGCCTGGAGGCACTCGCGGAAGCTTTCCTCCGTAACCTCGCGGAAGCGAGCCTTGTTGAGACGCATCGCGACAGGTGGCTTTCCGGCGAGCTCCGTGGCGAGTGCCAGCGCCGCCTCCATCACCGTCTCCTTCGCCACGATCCGGTTGATCAGGCCGATCCGGAAGCATTCGTCGGCATCCATCATCCGCCCGGTCAGGGTCAGGTCGATGGTGCGGGCGATCCCGATCATTTCGCGCATGATCCAGGGGCCGGTCACCGAGGCGATGCCGGAATTGATCTCCGGCTGGCCCATGGTGACGCCGTTATGGCCAATGCGCAGGTCGCAGAGCAAAGCGACCTGGAAGGCCGAGCCGGCGGCGACGCCGTTGAGCGCGGCGATGAGCGGCTTGGAGAGCGAGCGCAGCCGATCATAGAGGCGCTCCCACTCGCCCATCCAGAGTTCGGCGCGGTCGGGATCGAAGGTCTTGGTCTCGTTCAGGTCCTGGCCGGCCCCGAAAGCACGGTCGCCAGCGCCCGTCAGGACGATGGCGCGCACCGCCTCATTGGCTTCGAGCGCATCGAGCGCCTCGACCAGTCGCGCCCGCATCGGTGCGTTCCACGCATTCAGCACCTCAGGGCGGTTCAGCGTCAGAATCCCGACCGGGCCGCGAACCTCGCTTAGAACGAATGCCTGCATGGATTCCGTCTCCTGATGAGTTTCTATTACAATGCGATAATTTCTATTATTCAATCAACGCCAATGAGGTTACCTTGTCAACCGGGGTGGTCGCGGCCATTGATCCGGGGAAGGAGAAGACCTGCATGTCCACGCTTGACGCGAGCCCGGCCGGCCGCAAACGCGCCGCCACCTCGGACGATAAGGCCGAGAGGAAAGACGACGCCTTGATGGTGATGTCGGTCGAGAAGGCCTTTCGGGTGCTCTCGGCCTTCGGCCGTCAGCATCCGACGCTGAACCTGTCGCAGGTCGCATCCGTGACCGGGATGGATCTGAGCGCGGCCCAGCGCTTCACGCATACGCTGGTCAAGCTCGGCTTCCTGAGCAAGGACAGCGAGACCAAGCGCTTCGAGCTCACCGCCAAGACGCTCGACCTCGGCTACCATTTCTTCCGCAGCAGCCGCCTGGTCGATCGGGCGATGCCCTATCTGATGCATCTCAGCAAGGAGACCGAGGAGACGGTCAATCTGACCATGCTCGAGGACACCGAGATCATCTTCGTCTCGCGCTTCCTCAGCCGGCATGTGCTGAACACGGATGTCATCATCGGCACGCGGATGCCGGCCTATTGCACGGCGCCTGGCATCGCGATGCTGTCCCGGCTGCCCGAGGCCGAAGCGATGGCGATTATCGATCGCTCCGACCTGCAGCCCCATACGCCGTCCACGACCTGGCAGCGCGAGAGCCTGGTGAGCAAGATCCGGGAGGCGAGGGCACAGGGTTACGCGACAGCCTTCGAGGAGTTCTATCTAGGCGACGCCTCGATCGCGGCGCCGATCCTCGATCATCGCGGCCGGCCCGAAGGGGCGGTGAATGTCGCGGTGTCGTGTTCGCGCTACAGCCGCGAAGAGGTCGTGACGCGCTACTCCTCCCTGATCATCGCCACCGCCCACGCGATCTCGCGGGTCTGAGAGAGGCTGCGCGGCACGCGGCTTGACAGGTTGACGACGTGCCTATCATCATCCGCATTATCTTATTGCATTGCAATAGAATGGCGCGGAGACGGGGATGGATGATCACGCCGGCCAGTTCGTGCGGGCCGTGTCGCGGCAAGGGCCGCGCATCACGCTCCAATTCGACGGAGAGGCGGTGGAGGCGTCCGAAGGCGAGAGCCTGCTCGCCGCTCTGCTGACGCAACGCTCGTTCTTGCGGCGCACGGAATTCGGCAGCGAGCCACGCGCCGGCTTTTGCCTGATGGGGGGCTGCCAGGATTGCTGGGTCTGGTCGGATACGGGTGGGCGATTGCGCGCCTGCACCACCAACGTGGCAGCGGGCATGGTCTTGCGCAGCCAGCCGCCAGGGTTGGATGCCTTGCGTGGCTGAGATCGTTGTCGTCGGCGCCGGCCCGGCCGGCATCAATGCCGCAGAGCGGCTTTGCGCGCATGGTCATCGCGTGGTGCTGGTCGATGAGGGCCGGCAGGCCGGCGGCCAGGGCTATCGCCGACCGTCGCCTGGTCTCGACCTCGACATGGCGGCGCTGATGGGCACGGAGGCCGGCAAATACGAGGCGCTGCACGCCCGCTTCGCCAGGCTGCTGCCGCAGATAGACTATCGTCCGCAGACGCTGGTCTGGGCGGTCGAGGGCTGTACGCTCCATTTGGTCCAAGCGGGTGTTGCCTCGACGCTGCGTTTCGACGCGCTCGTTCTCGCAACCGGCGCCATGGACAAGATCGCGCCGCTTCCCGGCTGGACGCTACCGGGCGTGTTCACGCTCGGTGGGGCGCAGGTCGCGCTCAAGGACCAGGGTTGCCTGATCGGTCGGCGTGTCGCCTTCCTCGGCTCATCGCCTCTGCTGGCCCTCGCGGCGGCGCAATACCGCAAGCTTGGCGGCGAGGTGGTGGTCATTGCCGACACCACGCCTTTCGCGAGCAAGCTGGCGGCGCTGCCGGCCTTGGCTCGTTCGCCGCGCACGCTGTGGCGCGGCCTGTCCTATCTGGGCGGTGCGATGCTGGCAGGCGGTCCGGTCCTGCATGGTGTGACACCGGCTAAGGTGGTCGGCGACGGCCATGTCGAAGGCTTGATCCTGCGCGACTGGCGCGGGCGCGAGCGACATTTCCCCTGCGACGCCATTGCGCTGGGCTATGGTCTTAAGCCTGAGACGCAACTGGCCGAGCTCGCCGGCGCGACGCTTCGCTTTGACGAGGCCTTCCGGCTCTGGCTGCCGCAATGCGACGCTGATGGCCGCGCCGCGCCGGGTCTCTATCTCGCCGGCGACGGCGCGGCGATCGGCGGGGCCGACGCGGCCGAGGCCAGCGGCGGGCTCACGGCGATGGCGGTGCTCGCCGATTTGGGCGAGCCGGTCGATGAGCGGGCGCGCCTTGCGCTCCGCCGCAAGCTCGCCCGGCTGCGCGGCTTCCAGAAGGGGCTGGCGAAAGCTTTCGCCTGGCCGGTCGCACAGATCCGCGCCTTGCCGGATGAAGTGATGCTCTGCCGCTGCGAGGAAATCCGCATCGGCGAGGTCAGGCAGGCGATGGCGCAGCAGCTCGGCCCGGTCGAAATCAACCGGGTCAAGGCGATGACACGCTGCGGCATGGGGCGCTGCCAGGGCCGTGTCTGCGGCCCGGCGTTGCAGGAGATCGTCGCGGGCGCAGCCGGGATCGCAGGCGAACAGGCCGGCCGGCTGCGGGCGCAGGCGCCGGTCAAGCCGATCGCGCTCTGCGTGGCGGGCGAAGCGCCATGAGCAGGCATATGGCGGATGTTGTGATCGTCGGCGGTGGCTTGATCGGCGTCTGGGCCGCCTTCTTCCTGGCCCGGCGCAAGCAGCGCGTCGTCTTGATCGAGAAAGGCGTCGTCGGCGCGCAATCGAGCGGCACGAATTTCGGCAATCTGCGGCTCCAGGGCCGCTTTCCCGGTCAATACCCGCTCTCGCTGCGCGCCCAGGCGTTGTGGGAGGAGATCGAGGCCCTGATCGGCGAGGATTGCGAGTTCGCGCAGACCGGCCATCTCTATCTCGCCTATGACGACGAGGAGAGAGTGAAGCTCGAAGGCTATGCGCAGGTCTCCGAATCCCATGGCCTCGCCATCGAGCGCCTGGGACCATGCGAGCTGCGCAAGCGCTGGCCCTGGCTGAGCGAGCGGGCGGTCGCCGCGACCTTCTCTACGCGCGACGCAACGGCCAATCCAAGGCTGGTGACGCCAGCCGTCGCGCGTGCCGCACGAGCACTGGGCGTGACCATCATCGAGAATGCCTGCGTCACCGATGTGGAGCGCAGCGGCGACGCTTTCTCGGTGAAGACGGCCGATGGCGCGCATTGGAGCTGTGGCGCTCTCGTCAATGCGGCGGGCGCCTGGGCGGTCGCAATCGCCGAGCGCTTCGGCGAGACCGCACCGATTGTCCCGGCCGGCCCACCGCAATTCGTGACGGAGCCCTTTCCCTATCTGATCGAGCCTTCGATCCAGTCTATCGACGGCTCGGTGATCTTCCGGCAGATCCCGCGCGGCAACATCATCCTCGCGGGTTATCCGCGCACGGTGGCCGATCAGGTCAATCATCGCGCGCCGGTCCCTCCGGCCAAGACATTGGCGGCGATGCGCGCGCTCGCCAGGGTCGCTCCGATCCTGGCGCAGTGCCACGTCATCCGTGTCTGGTCGGGAATCGAGGGCTATCTGCCCGACATGATCCCGGTGATCGGCCCGAGCCTGACGGTGCCGGGCCTGTTCCACGCCTTCGGCTTCTGCGGCCATGGCTTCCAGATCGGGCCGGGCGTCGGGCTTTGCCTGAGCGAGATGATCGTCGACGGGGCGACACCGACGCCGCTCGAGCCCTTCTCGATCGGTCGGTTCCGCGAGAGCGTCGCGGTCAGCGAAAAGTTCCGGAAGGAATTCGACGGCGCGTGACGCGGCGAGGGTGGAGATTGAAGCAATCTGGGCCTGCAAAGCGCGCCAATGCGAAGGCCCGGGCTATTGAGCGCCAATGAAATTCCGACTAGACGCCTGGGAGGGCCGGGGCTACCGGAACGCTGGCCGTAGCGGTGATGCTCAAGCAGTCAGCCCGGCTCAGATGGTACGATATTTCAACAGGTTGCAATGCTTCTTGAACAGTCGAACGGGGTTGAGATGATGCGGCTTGCGGGTGGACGCGAAGCGGTCTGCTCGCCATGACGGTGCGTGCGATCGTCGGCTATCCCGATGCGCGGCTGCGTGTGCCGGCCGAGCCGGTTGTTGATTTCGACGAGGAGCTCGGCGCGCTCGTCAATGATCTCGTCGATACGATGCGGGCGGCTCCCGGCATAGGCATCACGGCCCCGCATATCGGCTGCGCGCGGCGCGTCGTCGTAATCGAGCTGGCCGCTGCGGATGGCGTCCGGGTTTATGTCAATCCTGAGATCGTTCAGGCTTCCCGGGAGATGATCCGGCATGAGGAGGGCAGTATTTCCATGCCCGGCGTGACCGAGGAGGTCGAGCGGCATGCGAAGCTGTCGGTCCGCTACCGGGACCAGGACGGCAGCGAGCGGTCCGAGGACACTGAGGGTTTGCTCGCGGTCTGTCTCCAGCACGAGATCGACCAGCTCGACGGCATGTTCTGGATTCACAGGCTTTCGCGCCTGAAGCGCGAGCGCTTGATCAAGCGCTATGAGAAGCTGGCACGGCGCTGAAGGGATTCGAGGCGGCTATGACAATCACGATCTACGGCATCAAGAACTGCGACACGATGAAGAAGGCGCGCAACTGGTTGGAGGCGCGGGGCGTCGCCCATGCCTTCCACGACTACAAGGCGAGCGGCATAGACCGCGCCTCCCTGGCGCGCTGGGTCGATGAGCATGGCTGGGAAACAGTCCTCAACCGTGCCGGCACGACCTTTCGCGCTTTGCCTGATGCCGACAAGCAGGGGTTGGATGCCGGGAGGGCGATCGCGCTGATGCTGGCACAACCCTCGATGATCAAGCGCCCGGTGCTCGATCTCGGCGGCAAGACGCTGGTGGGCTTCAAGCCGGAGGTCTATGCAGGCGCGCTGGGCTGAGGCCGAGCCGTTGCGTCACGCCGGCCCAGCGCGCACCGCACTTCCGTCAGGCGCTGTGCTGGGCTAACTCGCAGGCCATGACCTTCCAATCCACGACAACCGATTTCAGCTTCCATCTCGCCGCCCGCGACGGTGCGGCCCGCACCGGCGAGATCCGCATGCCGCGCGGCGTCATTCGGACGCCCGCCTTCATGCCGGTCGGCACCGCCGCGACCGTCAAGGGCATGTACCCCGAACAGGTCAAGGCGCTCGGCGCCGATGTCGTGCTCGGCAACACCTATCATCTGATGCTGCGGCCGGGCGCGGAACGCGTGGCGAAGCTCGGCGGCCTGCACAAGTTCATGAACTGGCCGCATCCGATCCTGACCGATTCCGGCGGCTTCCAGGTGATGTCGCTCTCCCAGCTGCGCAAGCTGACGGAGGAGGGCGTCACCTTCCAGTCGCATATCGACGGTTCGAAGCATGTGCTCACGCCCGAGCGCTCGGTCGAGATTCAGGACCTGCTCGGCTCCGACATCGTGATGCAGCTCGACGAATGCGTCTCGCTGCCTTGCGAGGACAAGGTGGCGGAAAAGGCGATGCGCCTGTCGCTGCGCTGGGCTGAGCGCTGCAAGGCGGCCTTCGGCAATCCGGCAGGGCGCGCGCTCTTCGGCATCGTCCAGGGTGGGGCGGTGCCGGCGCTCAGGATCGAGAGTGCGCGCGAACTCGTCGCCATGGATCTCAAGGGCTACGCCATCGGCGGCCTCGCCGTCGGCGAGCCGCAGGACATCATGCTGGCGATGATCGAGACGGTCGAGCCGCACCTACCGGTGGAGAAGCCGCGCTATCTGATGGGCGTCGGCACGCCCGACGATCTCGTCGAGGCGGTCTCGCGCGGCATCGACATGTTCGACTGCGTGATGCCGACGCGCGCCGGCCGCCACGGCCAGATCTTCACGCGCTTTGGCCGGATGAACCTGAAGAACGCCAAGCATGCCGAGGATCCGCGGCCGATCGACCCGCAATCGTCCTGCCAAGCCGCAAATGGCTATGCGCGTGCCTATCTGCACCACCTCGTCAAGGCCGAGGAGATGCTCGGCAAGATGCTGCTGACCTGGGTCAATCTCGCTTATTATCAGGAATTGATGGCGGGCCTGCGCGCCGCGATCGCTGAGGGGCGGCTCCAGGACTTCATCGCCGAGACCAAGGAAGGCTGGGCGCGGGGAGACACCTCTGGCGAGCCGGCGTGATCGATCCCTGGTTCGTCCTGCTATTCGCCAAGATGGCGGTCGCGGCGTCGGTCGTCGTCGGCTGTTCGCTGCTGGCCGAGCGTTCCGGGCCGATGGTCGCGGCGATGATCGCGACGCTGCCGATCTCGGCGGGGCCGGTCTATGTCTTCCTCGCGCTGGAGCACGAGCCCGCTTTCCTGGCGGCTGGTGCGCTTGGCAGCATGTCCGCCAATCTCGCCAATACCGGGTTGTCGCTGGCCTATGTCCTGCTGGCGCAGCGCTTTGGCACGCTGCTCAGCCTCGGTGCGGCGCTGGCGGCCTGGCTGGTGGCTGCGATGACGCTACGGGCGCTCGAGCCGTCCTTCATTGTTCTGGTCTGCGCCACGGTGGTCGGCTTCGGCGCGCTGCACCTGCTGTTCCGGCCCTATCTCGCGGCGCGGCCGAAGGCGGTGTCAGCCCGGACCTGGTATGCGATCCCGCTGCGCGCGGGCGCCGTCGCCATGCTGGCGGGCACGGTCACCACACTCAGCAGCCATGTCGGCCCGGCCTGGTCGGGCGTGCTCGCGGCGTTCCCGGTCGTGCTGTCGAGCATGATCGCGATGCTTCAGCCGCGCATCGGCGGGCCGGCCATGGCGGCCGTCATCGCCAACAGCGCGCTCGGGCTGATCGGCTTCGGGCTGGCGATCGGCAGCGTCCATCTGAGTGCCGTGGCGCTCGGTTCCGGCCTATCGCTGGGGCTGGGGCTCGCCATTTGCATAGTCTGGAATCTCGGCCTGATGCGGCTCAAGCGCAGTCGGAGCTGAGCGCCGCCAGGAGGCGACGAACAAGCCGCCGATGATCAGCCCGATGCCGGCGATCTGGAGACCGCTCGGGATTTCGCCAAGGACGGGGATGCCCAGCAGTGTGCCGATGACGGGGATCATCGGCGGGAAACGGCCAACCACGGCCGGGCCCAGCACGCGCGCCGCCCAGCTCCAGATCCACAGGCCCAGGATCACGTTGAGCACGCCCTGATTGATGCCGTGCAGCGCGATGACCCACCAGGGCGCGACATCGAAGCCGCGAAAATAGAACAGCGCATAGAAGGGCAGGTAGACCATCGACAGCACCGAGACGATCGCGGTCGCCTTCAGCGCATCGACGCGCCAGAGCTGGATCAGCAAGGGGTAGCATCCCCAGATCAGCCCGACGCCGAGGAAGCAGAGATCGCCGAGAAGGATCGTGGGATTGGTGTGTGTGCTGCCGGCGATGGCGAGGCAGGCGAGCCCGAAGAGCACCGCACCGATGCCGAGGAAGAGCTGCCGCGTCAGCGCCGTGGCAAACAGGATGACGCCGCCGACGATGCCGATCACGGTCACCAGTCCCGGGCCGATCGTCGCGCCATGGGCTGCCGGCGCATAGGTCAGCCCGGTCAGCAGCAGATAGCTCATCGGCAGCCCGCTCATGATCGCGAGCGTGGCGCCCCGGCCCCAGCCGACGCCTCCGCAAGTGGAGAGGCCGCCTGAGAGGAAAGTCGGCAGCAGGATGAGCCCGGCCGTGCCGAAGCGCAGCGCCAGCAGGTCATGCGGGCTGAGTCCGTTGAGGATGGCGTGCCGGCTGACGACGAAATTCGCGCCGAAGATCACCATGGCCACGACCATGCCGCCGAAGGCGAGCCGCCAGCGCTGGCGATCTCGCGCCAGCATGGACTCCGAAAGCGGCAGGACCTTGTGCATGCCCCTTGTTACCGCGCCGGTCGGCTCGCCCGTTAGATGGTGGGATGCATGGGAGCTGTGCGATTTTTTCGCAGTGCAGCAGAGACTTTGCGGCGCAGCGGAAACAAACCGAGACAATCGATCGCAATTGCACCCTGCTTCGGCCTTTCTCGCGCCGGCTGCAGGCGGTTCTCTGAGCAGGTTCATGGAGAACCGAATATGTCCCTTTCCTCCGTATTCGCCGGTTCGAAGCGCTTTCTCGGCCATGTCGGCAACCAGGCCGCGGTCTCGATCGTGGCGTCTGCGGTCGCGGCGGCCTTTTTCGCTCTGCCCCAGGCTGTCACGACCGCACCTGGCCTGATCGCGGCGAAGGCCGAATCTCAAGGCTGGATCTCTCCCGTCGCGCCGGACGGCAAGATCAGGGAGCGCCATCACGATGCGGGGGGCGGCGAGGTGCTGACGCAGTCGCTGACCGCGCGCGGCCTGATCGTGCCGGCTGCTTCGGCGATGCCGATGGCGGTGGCTTGGGCGCAGCCCGAGACCGGATTGCCGTCGGCGCCTCAGCCCAACCCGGTCGTGGCTGCCGAGGTTCATGCACGGACGGCGCAGGTGCTGCCCCCTATCCGCAAGGCCGCGCCGGCGGGTGAGAAGACCGCGTCGGCGGGCGAGCGTTCGCATCAGGTCGCGGAAGCGGCGCCGCAATTGATCTTGCCGGCCGTCCAGGTGGTCGAAGCGGCTTCAGCGTCGGACGGATTCGAGCCTGTGGCTGTGGCGCGGCCGGCGCCGACGATCCTTGGCCGGGCCGTGCCCGAGCCGGTCGCGCGCGTCGGCGATGTCATGTCGAGTGCCGTTGGCACTGTCGGCGCGGCGGGCTTTTGGACGCTGTCGCGGGCGTCTAGCCTGTTGCCGCGCCTTTAGCGGGTTTGGCTAGAGCAATGTGGCGATCCGATTGGATCGTCAGATTGCTCTAGATCTTTGTTTTAACGCGTTTTCTTCGCGCGAGCCGGTAGCCACTTAGCGCGAAAGCGCCTCAAGCGAGGGCCTTCAGCGCGTCGCGCCCGGCATAGATCGCCTGTGCGCCCAGCTCTTCCTCGATACGCAGGAGCTGGTTGTATTTCGCCGTCCGGTCGGAGCGGGCGAGCGAGCCGGTCTTGATCTGCCCGCAATTGGTCGCGACCGAGAGATCGGCGATGGTCGAATCCTCGGTCTCGCCCGAGCGATGCGACATCACGGCGGTGTAGCCGGCGCGCTGCGCCATTTCGACGGCAGCCAGCGTCTCGGTCAGCGTGCCGATCTGGTTGACCTTGACCAGGATCGAGTTTGCCGTCTTCGCCTTGATGCCGCGCGACAGGCGCGTCACGTTTGTGACGAAGAGATCGTCGCCAACGAGCTGGCACTTCGAGCCGATCGCGTCGGTCAGCGCCTTCCAGCCCTCCCAGTCGTCCTCGGCCATGCCGTCCTCGATCGAGACGATCGGATAATTGCCGACGAGCTTGGCGAGGTATTTGGCCTGTGTCTTGGGATCGCGGGTTTTGCGTTCACCTTCATAGACATAGGAGCCGTCCTTGAAGAACTCGGTTGCGGCGCAGTCGAGCGCCAGCGCGATGTCCTCGCCGGGCTTGTAGCCGGCCTTCTCGACCGCCTGCATGACGAAATCGAGCGCGGCTTCCGCCGATTTCAGGTTCGGCGCAAAGCCGCCCTCGTCGCCGACATTGGTGTTGTGGCCGGCGTCGTGCAGCGCCTTCTTCAGCGTGTGGAAGATCTCCGAGCCCATGCGCAGCGCCTCCGCGAAGGAGGGTGCGCCGATCGGCATGACCATGAACTCCTGGAAGTCGATCGGGTTGTCGGCATGGGCGCCGCCATTGACGATGTTCATCATCGGCACAGGCAGGACACGCGCCTGCGTGCCGCCGACATAGCGGTAGAGGGCCAGGCCGGAGGCTTCGGCGGCGGCCTTGGCGACGGCGAGCGAGACGCCGAGGATGGCGTTGGCGCCGAGCTTGCTCTTGTTGGGGGTGCCGTCGAGCTCGATCATCGCCGCGTCGATGGCGACCTGATCCTCGGCGTCCATGGCGACGAGCTGTTCGGCGATTGCGACATTGACGGCCTCGACCGCCTTGAGCACGCCCTTGCCGAGATAGCGGCTCTTGTCGCCGTCGCGCAGCTCGACTGCCTCATGCGCGCCCGTCGAGGCGCCGGAGGGAACGGCGGCGCGGCCCATCGAGCCGTCTTCGAGCACGACATCGACCTCGACGGTCGGGTTGCCGCGGCTGTCGAGGATCTGACGGCCGATGATGTCGATGATCGCGGTCATGGGAAGCTCCGGAGAACGGCAGGACAGGAGTGATGGCGCGCTTCTAGCCAACGCAGCGCCGAACGGAAAGGGGCGGGTGGCGTTTGCGGCTCCGAGGTCATAAAAGGCCGCCTTCAAGGAGCATTCGCGATGACCCTCGACGCCTCGACCCTGCAGCTCGGCCAGCACAGCGCCTTGCCCGCCTCGCCGGAGGAGGCACGCCTCGACCGCGTGCCCAACCCGCATGCCGGCACGAATTATCTCGCCCGCTTCACCTGCCCGGAATTCACCTCGATCTGCCCGGTCACCGGCCAGCCCGATTTCGGCATCCTGGTGATCGACTATCTGCCGGGCGACTGGCTGGTCGAATCCAAGTCGCTGAAGCTCTATCTCGGCGCCTTCCGCAACCATGGCGCCTTCCACGAGGATTGCACCGTCAATATCGGCAAGACGCTGGTCGAGCTGTTGCAGCCGGTCTGGTTCCGCATCGGCGGCTACTGGTATCCGCGCGGCGGCATCCCGATCGACGTGTTCTGGCAGACGGGCGAGCCGCCCAAGGGCCTCTGGTTGCCCGATCAGGGCGTTGCGCCCTATCGCGGCCGCTGACGCCAACGTGGGCAAATCCAGTCAGGCGCTTTGAGTGAGTGCTTTCAACTTGTCGAGCAGAGCGTCTGCTGGGACGTTCTGCTCCTCGTCGATGCCAAGAAATCGCTTACCCGCATCTTCGAACAGATATGTATCGAATTCGGGCGCAGACATCTCGGCAATGAGATAGGGCAAGCCGCGCATATCGCCGCGTCGCGCCAACCCGTGAAGAGCTTCGGCGCGGGTGATGGCATCTTCATCCAACATCACGCGGCGCATCAGCGCTTCGCGTATCTCAGGCCCATCAAACTCCAAGGCCGCCCCAATTCCGGTGGTAGCCCAATCCCTAGTCTGAGCGCCGCGGTCCTCCATCAGCGTCAGCAATGTTCGAACGGCATCGCCCGAAAAATGCGGCCAGCAGCACCCAACCAGAGAAAACGCGACGCCGTGGCGAACGCGAGGGCTACGGTGGCGCGAGCGTGAAATGAGCGCTGCCTCTGCACGAGGATTGCCGAGGTGGCCAAACGCGAAGATGGCGGCAACGAGCACATCAAGATTGCGTTCCTGCTTGACCAGATTCAGCAGAGCAGCACAGCATTCTTCGGGAAAGCTTCGATTTCTGTGCGGATCTCTCGGCCCGAGTTGCCCAAGGATTCGTGCACCCAACTCCCGCCGCTTTGGTTCGGGAGAGATACAAAGATCGCACGCCGCGTCTAGGACCTCTCGGGTTCCGCTTTCCATCAGGCTAACGAGGAAAGGAACGGGACCGTCATCGATCTGGTCCGCCTCAGCCAAGGCAAGTTCGATCAGCTCTGCAGTCGGCCTAGCCTCCGACTGATTGTGCAATTTCGATTGAGACATATCGCTTTTGCGCTCATTCACGCGAGACAAAATATCGTTGAGTTGGCACACCCTGTCGATTTCTAGGGCTGGCTGTTAAGTTCGACTACCCGCCAGCGGCAGGATGCGCGGCGTGAGCTGCCCGAGTGTGGCGATCGCGATGGCGAAGATTATGATCGCGGCGCCCGTGCCGATGAGGTGCATCAGCACGCCCATCACCACCGGCCCCATCGCCTGACCAAGAAAGAAGCAGCAGGCGAACAGGGCGACCGCCGATCCGCGCACGCTCGGCGCGAGCTCCGTCGCCTGCGCCTGGAAGGTGCCGTGCAGCAGGAAGAAGCCGAACCCCTGGAAGCTGAAGAGGATGATCGCGCTCCACCAGGGCCAGTCGAAGGCAAACAGCGCGAGCGCACAGGCGCAGATAGCCCCGCCGACGCGCGTCATCAGCGAGGGGCCGAGGCGCTCGACCAGGATCCGGGTCAGAAGCCCATAAACCAGGCAGCCGAAGCCCATGCCGGCGATGGCGAAGCCGGCTTGTGCCGGGCCGACACCCGAGCGGTCGGCCAGGATCGCCGCGACATAGGACGGGACGCCGAAGAGCAGGGTGCCCTCGGTGATGACGAGGCCGTAGAGCAGCTTGGTCTTGGGATTCGAGAACACCGTCCTGTAGTTCGCGATCGCGCCCGAGAGGCTCAAGGGTTGGCGTGTGACATTGCGGCGCGGCTTCAGCACGAAGGCGACGAGGAGAGCGGCCAGGACAGCGATGACTGCCGCCGACAGGAAGGCCGCGCGCCAGCCGGCATGGGTCGCAATCAGGCCGGAGCAGGCAGAGCCCGACATTTGCCCCACGATCATCAGCACCAGGAAGTGCCCGAGCGCGACTTGGCGTTCCCGCATCGGGGCGCGATCGCCGATCGCCGCCATGGCGATGGGGATGACGCCGCCCGAGGCGATGCCGGTCAGCGCGCGCAGCACCGTCATCGTCTCGTAGGACCAGGAGAAGGCTGCGGTGGTCGAGAGCGTGGCCAGGACGATCAGGCAGATCAGGATGGTGCGCACCTTGCCGATCGAGTCGGCGATAGGGCCGAGGAAGGGCTGGCCCAGCGCATAGGATAGAGAGAACGCCGTCACCATCGCCACGATCTGCGGCACGGTCTGTGCGAATTCGTTCGCCAGCGTCGGAATCAGCGGATCGACGATCCGCATCGTGAAGGTCGATGCGAAGCCGCAGGCTCCGAGGACGAGGATGAGTGGGCGCAGCGAGGCAGGCGTTGGCGAAGCAGCGGAGCTTTCAGACATAAGCCAGCGTAGGCAAGCGCCGTGCCTTGGCAAGCAGGTCAAAGCCTTGCAGCTCTGCGATCAGCGCAGGGAAGTCGGCGAGCGGCACCATGTTGGGGCCGTCCGAGGGGGCCTTGTCCGGATCGGGATGGGTCTCGATGAAGACGCCGGCGACCCCGACGGCGACGGCGGCCCGGGCCAGCACCGGCACGAATTCGCGCTGCCCGCCGGAGGAGGAACCCTTGCCGCCCGGCTGCTGCACCGAATGGGTGGCGTCGAAGATCACCGGCGCGCCGATCTCGGCCATGATCGGCAGGGCTCGCATGTCGGAGACCAGCGTGTTGTAGCCGAAGGAGGCGCCGCGCTCGGTCAGCATGACGTTGGGGTTGCCGCTCTCGGTGATCTTGGCGGCGACATTGACCATGTCCCAGGGCGCCAGGAACTGGCCCTTCTTGACGTTGACGACGCGGCCAGTTTTAGCCGCCGCGACCAGGAGATCGGTCTGGCGGCAGAGAAAGGCCGGGATCTGCAGCACGTCGACGATCTCGGCAACGGCGGCGCATTGGCTCGCTTCATGCACATCGGTCAGGACGGGCATGCCGGTGCGTTCGCGGATCTCGGCGAAGACGGGCAGGGCGGCGTCGAGGCCCATGCCGCGCTGGCCCCGGGCGCTGGTGCGGTTGGCCTTGTCGAAAGAGGTCTTGAAGACGATGCCGATGTCCAGGCGTTCCGAGATTTCCTTCAGGGCGAAGGCCATCTCGAGCGCATGCTCGCGGCTTTCCATCTGGCAGGGGCCGGCGATCAGCGAAAGCGGCAGGCTGTTGCCGAAACGGACCGGCCGGGCGAGGTCGGAGCCGATGCTGACGATGGCGTTGGCGGTCATGGGCGAGGTTCCTGGGCAAGGTTCCTGGGCGAGGATGCCCGCCGGGCTTAGGTCCGGGGCGTGGGTGGGTCAAGCGAGAGCTGTCTTGCACAGCAATGCAGGCTTGCACTGCAATCTTGGGAGGCATCGCGCCAAACGGACTGGCGAAGCAGCCGCGAGGTCTGTAAATTCGCGGACGAAGCATTATGTCGGGTGGGAACGCCGGGAAACGATCTTGAGAACAGCAGCGACGATGACGGGTGAGGCAAGGGGCGGCACGGATCGGCGCGCCGTGATTGTGCCACGTTCGTCCGCCGAGATGGTCGAGCGCCCCAAGCGCCCCAACGCGCCGTCAGATGGCGGCCGGGACGGGACAGGGACCGCGGTCCTGACGCGGACGCGGACGCGCAAACCCAATCTCTACCGGGTGCTGCTACTGAACGACGACTACACGCCGATGGAGTTCGTCGTTCACGTTCTCGAACGCTTCTTCAACAAGGACCGCGCCGAGGCGACGCTGATCATGATGCATGTGCATCAGAACGGCGTCGGCGAATGCGGTGTCTTCACATACGAGGTCGCCGAGACCAAGGTGACACTCGTCATGGATCTTGCACGCAAGCACATGCACCCGCTGCAATGCGTGATGGAGAAGAAGTAGCCTTGCGTTTGGACGATCTGGATTCGGTCTCACCTCTGACATCGGAATAGGAGCGCTATCCGTGCCGAGTTTCTCGCGCAGTCTCGAACAGGCGCTTCACCGGGCTCTTGCCCTCGCCAATGAACGCCACCACGAATACGCCACGCTGGAACATCTCCTGCTCGCCTTGGTCGATGACCAGGACGCAGCGGCGGTCATGCGCGCCTGCAGCGTCGATCTCGACACGCTGCGGCGCAATCTGGTCGATTACATCGACGCGGAGCTGACCAACCTCGTCACCGACGGGCGTGACGATTCCAAGCCGACGGCGGGTTTCCAGCGCGTGATCCAGCGCGCGGTGATCCACGTCCAATCATCGGGTCGCGAGGAGGTGACCGGCGCCAATGTGCTCGTCGCCATGTTCGCCGAGCGCGAGAGCCACGCCGCCTATTTCCTGCAAGAGCAGGACATGACCCGCTACGACGCGGTCAATTACATCAGCCATGGCATCGCCAAGCGCCCCGGTGCGAGCGAGGCCAAGCCCGTGCGCGGCGCCGAGGAGGAGCCTGAGCAGCAGCGCGATTCCCGCGCTGCCGATCAGGGCAATGACGCCGACAAGGACAAGAAGAAGAAGGAAAGCGCGCTCGACGCCTATTGCGTCAACCTCAACCGCAAGGCGCGAGACGGCCGTATCGATCCGCTGATCGGCCGCGAAGCCGAGGTCCAGCGCACCATCCAGATTCTCTGCCGCCGGCAGAAGAACAACCCGCTGCTGGTTGGCGAGCCCGGCGTCGGCAAGACCGCCATCGCAGAGGGCCTGGCGCTCAAGATCATCCGCGGCGAGGTGCCGGAGGTCCTGGAGGACGCGACCGTGTTCTCGCTGGACATGGGCACGCTGCTGGCCGGTACGCGCTATCGCGGCGATTTCGAGGAACGCCTCAAGCAGGTGATGAAGGAGATCGAGGCCCACCCCAAGGCGATCATGTTCATCGACGAGATCCATACGGTGATCGGCGCGGGCGCGACCTCGGGCGGCGCGATGGACGCCTCCAATCTGCTGAAGCCGGCTTTGGCCTCCGGCGGGCTGCGCTGCATCGGCTCGACCACCTACAAGGAATACCGCCAGTATTTCGAGAAGGATCGGGCGTTGGTGCGCCGCTTCCAGAAGATCGACGTCAACGAGCCGTCGATTCCTGACGCGATCGAGATCCTTAAGGGGCTGAAGCCCTATTTCGAGGAGTTCCACAAGCTGCGTTACACGGCCGACGCCATCAAGGCGGCGGTCGAGCTCTCGGCCCGCTACATCCATGACCGCAAGCTGCCGGACAAGGCGATCGATGTCATCGATGAGACCGGCGCGTCGCAGATGCTGGTGGCCGAGAACAAGCGCAAGAAGGTCATCGGCGTGAAGGAGATCGAGGCCGCCATCGCGACCATGGCGCGCATCCCGGCCAAGACCGTCTCCAAGGACGACGCCGAGGTGCTGCGCAATCTCGAGAGCACGCTGAAGCGCACCGTTTACGGCCAGGAAAAGGCGATCGAGGCCTTGTCCTCGTCGATCAAACTGGCTCGCGCCGGCCTGCGCGACGGCGAGAAGCCGATCGGCTGCTATCTCTTCGCCGGTCCGACCGGCGTCGGTAAGACCGAGGTCGCACGTCAGCTCGCCTCGTCGCTGGGCGTCGAGCTCGTGCGCTTCGACATGTCGGAATATATGGAGCGCCACACCGTTTCGCGGCTGATCGGCGCGCCTCCCGGCTATGTCGGCTTCGACCAGGGCGGGCTGCTGACCGACAAGATCGACCAGCATCCGCATTCGGTGCTGCTGCTCGACGAGATCGAGAAGGCCCATCCCGACCTGTTCAACATCCTGTTGCAGGTCATGGACCACGGCAAATTGACTGATAATAACGGCAAGCAGGTCGATTTCCGGAACGTCATCCTGATCATGACGACCAATGCCGGCGCCGCCGATATGGCTCGCAACGCCTATGGCTTCACCCGCCAGAAGCGCGAGGGCGACGACACCGAGGCGATCAACAAGCTGTTCGCGCCGGAGTTCCGCAACCGGCTCGATTCCGTCGTCTCCTTCAGCCATCTGCCGAAGACGGTCGTGGCCCGCGTCGTCGACAAGTTCGTGCTGCAGCTCGAAGCCCAGCTCGCCGATCGCAACGTCACCATCGAGCTCAGTGACGAGGCGCGCGAATGGCTGGTCGAAAACGGCTATGACGAGGCAATGGGCGCCCGCCCGATGGCCCGCCTGATCCAGCAGACGATCAAGACGCCGCTCGCTGACGAAGTCCTGTTCGGACGCCTGAAGAATGGCGGCACGGTCAAGGTCGTGGTCGTCCAGTCCGAGACCGGCATCAAGGTGCTGGGGCTCGAATTCCCGGAAGGGCCGGTGAAGCCGAAGCCCGAAAAGGACGTCGCGGCGGCAGGCGAGAAGCGCGAGCGCAAGCCGCGCGCCAAGGCGGCGAGCGAGCCTGTGGTCTCGACATCACCGAAGAGACCTGCCAAAGGCGGCTCCGCTGGCAAGCCCGGCGGCGCCCCCGAGGCGCCGAAGACGCAGCGTCTTGTCAGGACCGTACCGAAAGTTCCTCTGACCAAGGCCTGAGACCGTGTGGTTCAAGCGAAAACCCGCCCCCCTTCTGGCGCAGGCGTCGGAATCCGTGCCGGAGGCTCCGGCACGCAAGCAGAAGCTTGGGTGGTTCGAGAAGCGCGAGCAGCGCCGGCGGCGGCGCAAGCTGTTCGAGGAGATCCTGGGCTGGATTCTCGTGCCGGCCTTCATCTACCTGATCTATCTCGGCGTGAAGGCGGTTGGCGGCGTGCCCAAGGAATTGATCGATTTCGGCAACGAGCTCATCGGCATCGTCATGAAGGGCGGCCGCTGAGGCGCTCGCTACGGGCTATCGGTCGGTTGCGGCTGACGCAGGGCTGACCGCGCGACACCGGATATCGGTTTGCCGCATCGTGCGGGTTAGAACGCTTGCAGCGCCCGCGTGAAAGTGGGGGCTATGTGGTCCTCGGTGGCTATCGGGCAAGCGTGCACATCCCTTCATGAGCGTATCGGCCGACTGGAGCTGGCAGCGTGTGGCGCTGGCCGGCATGCGCGATGCGCTCTCCCTGCCGGCTTGGGTCGTCGGCTTCGGGCTCGTCGGAATCGGTTCATTGGCGCGGGATGTCGGCTATCCCGTCGAGGTTGCGGTGCTGTCGACCATGCTGGTCTGGGCCGGGCCGTCGCAGGTGATCTTCTTCGCCTCGATCGCCGCCGGTGCCGCCTGGAGCGCGATTGCGATCGCGATCGGCTTCGCCTCATTGCGCTTCCTGCCGATGACGGTGGCGATCCTGCCCTTGCTGCGCCGGCCGGGGCAAAGCGTCTGGCTTCAGCTTGCCCTGTCGCATTATGTCGCCGTGACGGCCTGGACGGAGGGCTTGCGGCGCTTGCCTGCCGTGCCGCCGCCGCAGCGCGTCGCCTATTTCCTCGGCTTCGCCAACACTTGCATGGCCGTCAGCTCGATTGGCACTTTCTCGGGCTACTACCTCGTCAACGCCTTGCCGATTCCGTTCGCAGCGGGGCTGCTCTGCCTGACGCCGATCTTCTTCCTGGTTTCGCTGGCAGCCGGCATTCGGCATCGCGGCGACGTCGCGGCCATGGTGCTGGGTCTTGCGCTGGCGCCGATCTGCGACCGCTTCATCGGCGGCGGCTTCGATCTGATCGTTGCCGGTCTGGTCGCCGGCAGCATCGCCTTCCTGATCGGCCGCAGGCGCGGGAGGGCCGCATGACGGCGCCGATTCCCGGTCTGGACGGTGCCTACTGGCCCTATCTCGCCTTGCTGCTCTTTGCCGTGTTGCCGACCGAGATCTGGCGCTGGCTCGCGGTTGCCTTCGCACGACGGATCTCGCCCGATTCTCCGGCGCTTGAATGGGTGAGGGCGGTGGCGACCGCGCTCCTGGCCGGCGTCGTCGCCAAGCTGATCATCGTGCCGCCCGGCGCCCTGGCGGCGGCGCCCCTGGGCTTGCGGATCGGTGCGCTCACGGTGGCGCTTGCGATCATGCTCTTCGACCGGCGCAGGGTGATGCTCGCCGTGCTCATGGGTGAGGCGACGCTGATCGCTGGGGCGTGGCTGCTGATCTAGAGCGGGCCGTCATTTGAGCCGACAGGCGGCGAAACATGCCGCAATTTGTCGGGGTTACGGATGATATAGATGGCATGGATCAGGCCGTCGCGGATATCGAGCGCGGTCGCCTGCATGGTCTCGCCGCGTTCGAGACTGACATAGCCCGGCAAGCCATTGATCAGCACAGGCTCATAGTGCGTGGTCACGAGACCGAGCCTTGCGACTTTCTGGGCGATGCCGGCGAAGAAGCGCGCGACCTTGTCGAGACCGAAGATCTGGTTGATCGAGGCCGGTACCTTGCCGCCGCCATCGCTGTGCAGGACGACATCGCGTGCGAGCAATTGCTGCAGCAGGGTCGGGTCGGATTGATGCGAGGCCTTGAAGAAGGCCTCGGCATAGCGCGCAGCCTCCTCGCGAGAGACGCTGTTGCGCGGCGGCAGGTCGAGCCGGACATGCTGGCGCGCCCGGGTGGCGAGCTGGCGGCAGGCGGCCTCGCTGCGCTCCAGCATGCGGGCGATTTCGGCAAAGCCGATATCGAAGATGTCGTGCAGCAGGAAAGCGGCCCGCTCCAGCGGCGAGAGCCGTTCGAGCGCCAGCATCAGGGCGATCGGTGCATCGAGCTCGTCGTCTACAGGTTCGCTGCCACCAAGCTTCTCGACGATCGGCTCCGGAAGCCAGGTTCCGACATAGAATTCGCGGCGGCTGCGGGCCGATTTCATCTGATCGAGGCAGAGCCGCGTCACCACGCGCGCCAGATAGGCGCGCGGGTTGATGATGTCTTCGTGCTCGGCCTCGTGCCAGCGCAGCCAGGCATCCTGCACCACGTCCTCGGCATCGCTGACCGAGCCGAGCATGCGGTAGGCCAACCGGGTCAGGAATGACCTGTGCTGCTCGAACGCGTTGCTGGATGCGCTGTCTGGCTTGGCGGTCATGCGGCGGCGGTCCGGCTGCGATCCTGCGGATGCCGGGTGCGGAAGCCGCAGTTGATCCGGTTCCACATGTTGATGGCGCCGATGGCCACCGACAGGTTGACGCATTCGACCTCGCTGAAATGTTCGCGCAGGTCAGCGAAGGCCTCATCGCTTGGGGCGCCGTCGGAAAGTCGGGTCAGGGTCTCGGTCCAGGCCAGTGCAGCGCGCTCGCGCGGGGTGTAGAGTTCGGATTCCTCCCACGCGCTCAGCAGGTAGAGCCGTACCTCGCTCTCGCCGGCCTTGCGCGCATCTGCCGCGTGCATGTGCAGGCAATAGGCGCAGGTATTGATCTGCGAGGCGCGCATCTTCACCAGTTCGAGCAGGCTATGTTCGAGCCCGCATTCGCCGATGTATCCCTCGATGGCGATCACGGCGTTGAGGGCGGCGGGGGCGACCTGGAAGGCATTGAGGCGTTGGGTCATCTTGATCTCCTTCAGTGTACGATGAAGGCAAGACGAGACAGCGCCGACGGTTGTGACATCGCTCAGAGCAGGATGCGAAAAAGTGGGCACCGGTTTTTCGCATTGATCCTGCTCTCACTCCTAGATGAGAGACGGATTCAGATTTCAGCTGGGATCACTTCGTGAGCCCATCTGAAATCATCCGGCTCTCGGATTTTTTAGCGCGGCCCGGATTTTTTCGGCATGAGCGGCCAGCACATCGGGCTTTTCCATGGCGCCGGTATGGGGCCTGAGCGCGACGCCATCGAAGCGCGGCATGACATGGACATGCAGGTGGAACACGACCTGCCCGCCGGCGGCCTCGTTGAACTGCTGGATCGTGACGCCATCGGCGTTGAAGGCTGATTTTACCGCCCGTGCCAGCGTCTGGACGCTGAGGGCAACGGATGTCAGCGCCTCGGGCGGCGCATCGAATACATTACGGCAGGCGGCCTTGGGGACGACCAGGACATGTCCGTCGGCACGCGGCATGATGTCCATGATGGCGATGGTGTCGGTGTCCTCATAGACCGTGTGGGACGGCAATTCGCCGCGCAGGATCTTGGCGAAGACATTGGAGGGATCGTAGGCGCTCATCACGGGACCGGCAGGCTGGAGGCGGGAGAGTGCAACCTGTGGCTCGCCCGTCGTGCCGTCAACCCGTCGAGATGCGCGCAGCCGCAAGCGGCAGGATCTCTTCGACCGCGCTGTCGAGTACGAGATCGTCGCAGGCGCCGAGGATTTCAAACGCTATGGCTTCGAGACGCAGCAGCGGTCGGTCCCGCCGGCGCATCACGATGTCCGCCAGCGCCGCGGTCTCCCTGGCATCGAGGTCGTCCGTCAGATTGTAGAGGCCGACCAGCCAGAGATCGCCAGGCGCGCGTCCGAAGACCTGCTGTACGGCTTGCAGCATGTTTATGCCGTCGCGTTTTTCCGGATAGGCAGCGAGATAAAGCCGGCCACGATTGACGTTGCCCGAGAACAGGCCGCGCAGTTCGACGGCGAAAGGCGGGATAGCGCGGAGCGCCTGCCGCGTCTCGTCCGCGATGGTCGGCTCCGCACCGGTTCCGAGCGAGCCGCAGACCGTCGCGTGCAGCCTGTCCTTGCGGCGCGGCAAGATATCCCAGGCGATCTTGGCGGCGAAGGGCGCGGCCTTGATCTCAGCCTCCAGAGCGAGAAAGGCGGCAGACCCTCGCAAGGCCTCGTCCGGAACCGGCAGGACAAGCGAGAAAACCAGCGGATGCCGCCCCCTCTCGTAGAACTTGCCCTCCACCCGCGGGATGACGCGCGGATGGTTCGGCGCAACGAGCGGCAGATGGGCGAGCCGATAGCTGTCATCCAGCATCAGCGGCACCGAGAAATCCGTCAGGCTGCGGCGATAGCCGAGTTCGGAATCGTCGCAGAAGATGCTGGCGCTGCCCGTGGAAGCAGCCTCAGTCATCGGCGCCCCCAGTTTTCCGGAAGGGGCTTTCCGCTGCAAGCGCCTCCTGCGCCTGCGCGATATGCTGGCGTTCATTGACGAGATAGGCGGCGACGGCGCGGCGAAGCCCGGGATCGGCGAGATGATGCAGCGAGCGCGTCAGCACCGGTCGGTAGCCGCGCGCCAGCTTGTGCTCGCCCTGCGCGCCGGCCTCGACGCGGCTGAGCTTGTGGGCGATCGCATAGTCGATCGCCTGATGGTAGCAGAGCTCGAAATGCAGGAAGGGGTGATCCTCGATGCAGCCCCAGTTGCGGCCATAAAGTGTGTTGGCGCCGCGGAAATTGATCGCGCCGGCGATGTAGCGGCCGGCGCGCCTGGCCATGATCAGCACGATGCGCTCGCCCATCGCTGCCCCCACGGCCGAGAAGAAGGCGCGGTTGAGATAGGGCCGGCCCCATTTGCGCGAGCCGGTGTCCTCGTAGAAGGAGTGGAAGTCGTCCCAGACGGTTTCGGTCAGATCGGACCCGGACAGGACATCGACGGTGATGTCGGCAGAGAGCGCCTCGCGCCGCTCGCGCTTCAGCGCCTTGCGCTTGCGCGAGGCCAGCGTCGCCAGAAAATCATCATAGGTTTCAAAGCCTTCGTTGCGCCAGTGAAACTGAAGATCGTGCCGCTCCAGGTAACCGGCCTCGCGCAGCGCCGCGATGTCAGGCTCCTGGGCGAAGGTGACGTGGACGGATGATGCATTCGCTTGCCCGCACAATGCTTCCAGCCCGGCGATCAACCCGGCGCGGGCCTCATCGGCGCGCGGTCCGTCAGCGACCAGCAGGCGCGGCCCGGTCGCGGGTGTGAAGGGCGCGGCGATCTGGAGCTTGGGGTAGTAGTGCCCGCCGGCGCGCTCATAGGCATCGGCCCAGGCATGGTCGAAGACATATTCGCCCTGGCTATGGCTCTTGAGGAAGCTCGGCGATGCCGCCAGCAGCGTGCCTTGCGCATCCTCGACCAGCAGATAGGCCGGAGACCAGCCGGAACGCCTGCCGATGCAACCGCTCTCCTCGAGAGCGAGCAGGAAGGCATGCGAGACGAAAGGATTGTCCTCGTCGATCGCCGAGGCGGCATCCTGGCAGGCAGGAGCAGGGGAGATAGGAGCCGGGGAGGTCGCGGCCATGGCGGCGCGCAACGCGAACGGGTTGGCGCAGGCGTTCCATGCAGCGGCGGGGACGGTCTTCAAAGACGTCGCGACGCGCACCCTGAGGTCGTCGCGTCCGTCAACACTCAAGGTTTGAAGCCCTCGAAGACCATCTGGTCGGCATGCAATGCGGCCCGCTCGCGATCCCCGGCGTTGCGCACCGTCCAGCTCATCACCGGCAAGCCCAACGCCTCCCGACAAAGATAGGGAGCCGCGCTCGGCAAATCAGCAACCTTCCAGGACAAAAAGTCCGGCCGGCTCTCGCCGAAATGCAGCAGATTGGCCAGCGCATGTTTCTGGGTGGCGTCGAGGTGATCATAGTCGGGATAGGAATAGTCGCTCATCGCCACGATTCCGCGCGGGATGCCGGGCGCGAGCTCGCGCAATGCCGTGACGATCACGGGGTCGAAGGATTTCAGCACGATCGGCTGGCCAGAGCGCTGGTTGACGATCTGGGCCGTGCGCTGCGCCAAAGCGAGAGCGCCGTCGAAGCGGCTCTTGACCTCGATCACCAGCGGCACGCGTCCCGCGACCGCATCGAGAAAGCCGTTCAGGGTCGGAATGCGGTCACTGCTGCCCTTGAGGGCGATCCCGGCCAGCGCCTGCGCGCTCCGCTCGTTGACGAGGCCGGTCTCGGCCGTCAATCGGTCGAGCACGAAATCGTGAAACACCATCGCCTCGCCATCCGCGCTGAGCTGGACGTCGCATTCGATGCCGAAGCCGCCGGCGATGGCGGCCTCGGCTGCGGACAGGCTGTTCTCGATCAGCCCGGCCTTGGCATCATGCAGGCCACGATGCGCGATCGGTCGGGCGACGAGCCAACCGAGTCCGGAGGTCGCAAGCTGCGCCATCACGCGATCTCGAACATCGCCTCGACTTCGACGGCAGCGTCGGCCGGGAGTTCGGCGACGCCGATGGTCGAGCGGGCATGGCGGCCCTTGTCGCCGAGCACCTCGACCATCAAATCCGAGGCGCCGTTCATGATCGCCGGCAGGCCCGCGAAATGCGGCGTCGCATTGATGAAGCCGCCGAGGCGTACGCAGCGGGTGATCCGGTCGAGATCGCCGAGCGCGGCCTTGGCCTGCGCCAGCACGTTGATAGCGCAGAGCCGCGCCGCTTCGATGCCGGCCTCGTTGAAGATCTCGGCTCCGAGCTTGCCCTTGTGGCTGTCGGAAAGCTTGCCATCCGGCCCGAAACAGATCTGGCCGGAGATCACCAGCAGCTTGCCGGTGATCACATAGGGCACGTAATTTGCGACCGGCGCGGCGGGCGCGGGCAGGGTGATGCCGAGTTTGGCAAGCTTGGCTTCGATTGCGCTCATGGGGCGGCCTCCGGCTCGATGGAATGAAACCTTCATGGCCGATGGCCGGGCAAGCCGCAAGCAGCCTCGATATGCTCGCAAGGCGGCTCGGACCGGCGTTCACGAGGGCCGCCTTACGCCTTGTTTGCGCCACTGCTGCAATGCACCTAGATTCGTTCGATCACCTAGCAGATTGGCAAGTGTCATGAGCATGAACGGATTTGGCCTTGCGAGTACCCTGGCGAGTATCCTGAGCACGGTTGCCGTGCTGGCGAGCGTCGACGCCTCGGCCCAGCCTCAATCGGTCGGGCGCGTGGTTCTGGCGCCCCACCGCGCGGTCTATGATCTCGTGCTCGACGACGACAAGCCCGCCACCAGCATCGAGGCGGCGCGCGGCCGTATCGCCTTCGATTTCACCGGCGATGCCTGCGAGGGTTATGTGCTCTCCTTCCGCCAGGTCACGCAGGTGAGCAGCAGCGAAGGTGGCCCGCGCACCATCGACGCGCGTACGACGAGCTTCGAGGCAGGTGACGGGGCGAGCTACCGTTTCAAGACCGAAAGCTCGGCGGGCGGCGCACCGGCCGAGATCGTCGACGGCTCGGTCCAGAAATCCGGTGGCGGCTACGAGATCAAGCTCAGCGCACCCAAGCCCGAGACGGTGCGCCAGACGACGGACGCCCTGTTCCCGAATGCGCAGATGAAGGCGGTGATCGAGGCGGCGCGTGCCGGCAAGACCACGCTGAACGTGCGCCTCTATGACGGCGCCAATAGCGGCAAGGAGGTCTATGACACGCTCTCGGTGATCGGGAAGCGGATCGAGGCCAAGCCCTCCGAGGCGCCGCTGCAGCGGCCGGAGTTCGAGACGCTGGCGCGCTGGCCGGTGTCGATCTCTTATTTCAAGGTCGATTCCGGCGAGACTACGCCATCTTACACCATTTCCTTCGAGCTTTATGAGAATGGCGTGACCGGCGCGATCAAGCTCGATTATGGCAGCTTCGCCCTGCGCGGCACGCTCACGCGTCTGGATCTTCTTCCGAAGCAGGATTGCGCGAAGTAACGCTCGCGCCGCTGGCCCGCTGTGGGCCGCGCAGACTGAGGCCCTTGCCGATCGATGCATCGCCGAAGCGGGCGCGCAGCGCGTCGAGCGCGCCCTCCATCGCCTTCAGCCTGGGCGTCGCGACATCGGCGAGGTCGCCATGGTCGGCTTCCTCGGGTGCGCTGAAGTCGCTCGCGCCGATGCCGATCAGCCGATAGCGCTGGCCGTTGCATTCGCGCTTGAGCAGGTCGCGCCCGGCGGCGAACAGCCTGGCTGCCAGTTGTGTCGGCTCCGGCAGGCGGCTGGCGCGCGTGATCGCGTGAAAATCCGCCGTCTTCAGCTTCATGGTGATGGTCCGGCCTGCGAGCGCCTGGGCCTTGAGGCGTTTCGAGGTCTTCTCGCAGAGCCGCCATAGCACCGGCTCGAGATCCTCGAAGCGCGAAAGATCGACGTCGAGCGTGGTTTCGCTGGAAACGCTCTTGGTCTCGCGGTCGGGCGTGACCTGGCGCTCGTCGATGCCGTTGGCGAGCTTCTTCAGGCGCGGCCCATCCTTGCCGGCCAGGCGGAAGAGCTTGTCGATCGGCGCTTCGCGCAGATCGCCGATCAGGCGGTACCCGGATTCGGCGAGCTTGGCTGCACTCGCCTGGCCGACGCCGGGGATGAGGCTGACCGGCTTGCTCGCCAGAAATGCGACGGCCTCCGCCTGCCCGATGACGGAGAAGCCGCGCGGCTTGTCCATGTCGGAGGCGACCTTCGCCAGGAACTTGGCATAGGACAGGCCGACGGAGATGCTGATCCCGATCTCGCTTTCGATCCGCTTGGCGAAGCGCGCGAGCGTGATGGCGGGGCTGGCGTGATGCAGGCGCTCGGTTCCGGCGAGGTCGAGAAAAGCCTCGTCGATCGAGAGCGGCTCGACCAGCGGCGTCAGCTCCTGCATCAATCGCCTGACCTCGCGCCCGACCGCGACATATTTCGCCATGTTCGGTTTGACGACCACGGCTTCGGGGCAGGCCTCCAGCGCCTTGAACATCGGCATGGCCGAGCGCACGCCATAGGTCCGGGCGATATAGCAGGCCGTCGAGACCACACCGCGCTTGCCGCCACCGATGATCACCGGTTTGTCGAGCAGCGTGGGATCGTCGCGCTTCTCGATCGCCGCATAGAAGGCGTCGCAGTCGATATGGGCGAGGCTCAGGGTATCGCGCTCGGGATGGCGCAGCAGCCGGGGTGAGCCGCAAGCCGGGCAACGGCGCAGTGCAGCGATTGCCTCCTCATGATCGATGAGGCAATCGCGGCAGAACACGCGCCGCACGGGCTGGGCGGCCCGGTCGGTCACGGGGCCTCGTCCATGGGCGGCCCGGCGAGCCGTCCGCGCGCCTGCGCGACGATTTCCGGATTCAAGCTTAAATTTCCGGCAAACTCCAAGAGCAGCGAATCGCTGCCGGCGAGGTGGTCGAGTACCGCGACGAGGAACCCGGGCTCTTGCGCCGCAGCCCTCAGATTCGAGGGGCCGAGGCCGGTTTGGGCCAGAAAGGGCTCCAGACGCGCCGGATCTGCAGCGAGGAAGCCCAGCGCGCGCAGCGCGAGATGTTCAGCGTCCTCGATGGAGGGTGATCTTGCCATGGCGGGAGTGCCTTCCGAATCGAGCTTCAGGTTTGCGTTTCGTCAACGGCTCTCATGCTAACGTAATCTTTGAATGAGGCCGCCAACTTGTGATGGCAGGATCGAGATGGCCTGTCTGTGGCGCGATTGAAGGGCGGCATGATGAAGACGGTTTTGATCGTCGAGGACAATGAGCTCAACATGAAGCTCTTCAATGATTTGCTTGAAGCGCATGGCTATGCGACGCTGAAGACTGCCGATGGCATCGAGGCCATCGAACTCGCGCGCACGCATCATCCCGATCTGATTTTGATGGACATCCAGCTTCCCGAGGTCTCGGGACTCGAAGTCACCAAATGGATCAAGGAGGATGACACCCTCAAATCCATCCCTGTCATCGCGGTGACGGCTTTTGCGATGAAGGGTGACGAAGAACGTATTCGCGAGGGAGGCTGCGAGGCTTACCTCTCCAAGCCGATCTCGGTTGCGAAATTCCTGGAGACCGTCCGCGCCTACGCTGGCCCAGCCTGAGGCTTCGAAAGCAAACCATGTCAGCCCGTGTCCTCGTCGTCGACGACATCGTCACCAATGTGAAGCTGCTGGAGGCGAAGCTTTCAGCGGAGTATTTCGACGTCGTGACCGCGCTGAATGGCATCGAGGCGCTGGCTATCTGCGAACGCGGCGAGGCGGACATCGTCCTGCTCGACGTGATGATGCCGGGCATGGACGGCTTCGAGGTCTGCCGGCGCTTGAAGAACGGCGCGACCACGGCCCATATCCCGGTCGTGATGGTGACGGCGCTCGATCAACCCGGCGACCGCCTGAAGGGGTTGGACGCCGGTGCCGACGATTTTCTGACCAAGCCGCTGGACGACACCGCGCTCTTTGCCCGCGTCCGCAGCCTTGTTCGCTTGAAATCCGTCACGGACGAGTTGCGCAACCGCGCTTTCGCCTCGCGCCGGCTCGGCATCGCCGATCCGCTTGCCGCCGCGGCCTCCGAGACTGGCCTGAACGGCCGCATCCTGGTGATCGAGGACCGGCCGACCGTGACCGAGCGGCTGTCGAGTGCGCTCTCGGCTTTCCACATCGTCGAGATCGAGGCCGATCCGCATCAGGCCCTGGTGCGGGCTGCCGAGGGTGATTACGACAGCGTTCTCGTCAGTCTCGACCTCAAGGCCTATGACGGCCTGCGGATCTGCAGCCAGTTGCGCTCGCTCGAGCGCACCCGCAACGTCTCGGTGCTGATGCTGGGCGAAGCCGAGGATCGCGCGCGCATCCTGCGCGGCCTCGAGATCGGGGCCCATGACTTCCTGATCCGTCCGGTCGACCGCAACGAGCTCCTGGCGCGCGTACGCACGCAGGTGCGCCGCAAGCGCTTTACCGAGCGGCTGCGCGACAGCGTCCAGTCGTCCATGGAAATGGCGGTGATGGATCAGCTCACCGGCCTGCATAACCGCCGCTTCATGGACAGCCGCATGGGCACGATGTTCGATGAATCGGCGCTCAGGGCCCGCTCGCTCGCCATGCTTGTCCTCGATGTCGATCGCTTCAAGGTCGTCAACGACACCTGGGGGCATGATGCCGGCGACGAGGTGCTGCGCGAATTCGCCGACCGGGTGCGCGCCTGCACGCGCGGCATCGACCTGGTTGCCCGGATGGGCGGCGAGGAGGTCGTCGTGGTGCTGCCGGATACCTCTCTGGACGCGGCCTGCGCAGTCGCAGAGCGTATCCGCGAGCGGGTCGAGGCCGAGCCTTTCAGCATCCACCGCAACACCCGCTCCATCACGGTGACGGTCTCGATCGGCGTCGCGAGCCGGCGTGCGGGCGATGCCTCGGCGGCGGAGATGATGAAGCGCGCCGACGATGCGCTCTACCGCGCCAAAGATGCCGGGCGAAACCGCGTCATCGTGGCCAATGCCGCCTGAAAACCTGCTCTCATCTAAAAGTTGGAGCAGGATCTATGCGAAAAACCGGTTTCCACTTTTTCGCATCCTGCTCTAGCACCCCAGAACGGTTAGCAGGTAAGGTTAAGCATCGATGAATATTGGTGAATCAGTCCAATTGGATTGATTCGGGAGGGCCTGCCTGTAGGGTCGTTTCAACGCAGCGGCTAACTGTTGCTGCTTTGAGACGCCCTTCGGGCTCCCGGATCCGCCGCATCTCCTGGGAAACCGATGGGCTCGGCCGGTCGGTGACGGATTTCTGGCCTCATCAGAACCGTCGCCGGCCGACCACCTCTCGAAACCTGACGCAGACGGAGCAGCCCCGGGATTAGGGCGACAGCCTGCGTCCTGTGATCCAAGGGCGGTCTTCAGAAATAGCGCGAGAACAGCGCCGGCAGAGCGTAGCCGAACCCGGCGAAGAGCGCGAGGATGGCGAGCAGCATCAGCGCCGCCTTCAGCCGGCTGAGTGCGAAACGCGACGAATCGACTTCCACGAGCAGCTTCAGGAAGCGCCGCCACGGGCTGTGGCCGGGAGCGAGGGGCTCGGCATGCTTGTCGCCGCTGGTCAAGGACGATGTCCGATCGGGGAGGAGGATAGGTTCAAACTGGCAGGCGCCGGCACCGTCTCAACGGCCCGCGCGAGCCCATAAGCCTTTCGGCCTGCAAAGATCGGGCGAGAAGCCCATGCTACGCCAGCTATTGCCCGAGCCAAGTGACATATTCGTCGCAGGCGGATGCAAAACTTGGCCGCCTGGCCAGGCCGCTCACGGCGTCGGAGATTGCAGCGCAGCAAATCGATCCACGGTAGGGCTCCAGCGTGATACCCTGATGACGATTCGCAATCCAGGCTGTTCGGATTGCGAAGATGCTGGCCTGACATCCTCAACCTATGGAGCGACCCATGCGTACCCTCGCATTGGCGCTCTGCCTTACGGCATCACCGTGGGGCGGAGGGCTTGTCTACGCGCATAGTTGGTACCCTTACGACTGCTGCAGCGACCGCGATTGCTGGCCCATGGGAATGGACCAGGATGCCCGCGAACCCGATCCCCGCATCGTTCCCGGCGGCTATATGACCCATGATGGTCATTTCGTGCCGGAAAGTGCCACGCGGGTCTCGAAAGACGGGCGTTTTCACATCTGCCGGAGCGGGGGCACCCTGACCGGGACCGTGATCGCGCCGTCGCAGCGGCCCTTCTGCCTGTTCGTGCCCAAGCCGTCCTACTGACGGGCGCATCGCGGCAGGCCGAAATGAAAAACCGCCCGGGATACGAGCGGTTTTTCGAGAGCGTTGTTATGCCTGAAGCGTAACCAGGATCACTTGATCTTGGTTTCCTTGAACTCGACGTGCTTGCGCGCGACGGGGTCGTACTTCTTCTTGGACATCTTCTCGGTCATCGTGCGGGAGTTCTTCTTGGTGACATAGAAGAAACCGGTATCCGCGGTCGAGAGCAGCTTGATCTTGATGGTCACGGCCTTGGCCATGGGATTATCCTCGAGCCTGAGGGGCTGGTGAGGCCCTATAAAAAGAAAATGGCCGGGCGGACCCGGCAAACCGTCGGGTGGGGGAATGCCGCAACGAGCCGGCGAAGTCAAGAAAGAATGGCGCGTGCCTGGCTGTTTCCGCCTCGTCGCGTCATGCGGCGCAGCATGGCGCCGCGACGTCGGGTTTGGTCGCTCGATCACGTCGCATTCGGACGGTATCGTCCGAATGCGAAAAAATGTGATCGATTCTTAAAGTTTAGAGCATTGCTCACGCGAAAAACCGGTACCCACTTTTTCGCGCAATGCTCTATAATTCCTCGCGGACGAAGTGGCCGTTCTTCTCCCAATAATAGGGAACCGGCAGATAAGGCGCGAAACCCGCGCTCAGCCGCGCATCGACTTCCTTCAGAATCACCTGCGTGATCGTCGGCAGATCGAGCTTCTGCGCATCCGCGAACGTCACCCAGACGAGTTCGATCAACTCCGAATCGGGGCCCGTCACCCCCTCGACCTTCCCGGCGAGGGCGCCGTAGTCGATTGTGAAGAAACGCGTGTCGAAGCGCTTGGGCCGGCGCGGCGGCGTCACGGCCCGCGCGACGAATGTAATAGCGCTGAGGTCGGGGAAAATGCCGTGGCTGGCGAAGCCCGCCCAACTACCGGCCGGTGGCTTCTCGGGCCTGCCGAGCTCGCTCGAGCCGAAGAGCAGCCCCGTCTCCTCGAAGGTCTCGCGAATGGCGGCCAGCGCCAGCGCCCGCGCCTTCATCGGGCTTGGGCGCTGCATACGCGCCATCAGCCGGTTTTCGCAGATCTGGTCGAGCGCGCCGGTCGCCGTCATGCGGCGGTCTTCCGGATCGATCCTGCCGCCGGGAAAGACGAATTTCCCGGGCATGAACTTATGGCCGGGATGGCGCTTGCCCATCAGGACCCGTGGCGTCCTGGCCGAGCGGTCGATGATCAGCACCGTCGCCGCATCCTTGGGGCGCAGATTGACCTTGACGCGCGCGCGTTCGGCCTGCGTCAGCGTGACGACATGGTCGCTCACGGGCGCAGCAACGTGGCTGCGGGCTGGCGTTCCGGCCGTGGCGGCTCGCCGTCGAAGCCATGCATGCGCATCGCCCATTGCAGGCCGACCACGCCGCCCTTCACCGGTTGCATCATCACGAGGCAGAGCAGGACCGTCAGGGCTGGCCAGATCGCCATATGCAGCCACATCGGCCAGTTGGCATATTTCTCGGCCATCAGCAGGCCGCCGACGACGATATGGCCGACAATGGTGATGACGATATAGGGCGGCAGGTCGTCGGCGCGCTGATGATGCATCGCCTCGCCGCACGCCTCGCACGTATCGACCGGCTTGAGGAAGGCGCGGAACAACTTGCCTTCGCCGCAATGCGGGCAGCGCCCCATCAGGCCGCGCCCGATGGCGCTGCGCCAGTCGCGTTCGACCGGCCGCCCCACCGCATGATTGATTTGAACAGACATCAGCGCCTCTTGCCGGGCTTCTTGCCGCCCGCCTTGCCGAAGGACGGCTTCGCCCTCGCGCGCCCTGATATAGGGGGCCGCGCCGAGCGATTGCCAGAGCGTCCCGGTGTCACATGCCGGCCCTCGGAGAGCAATTCGAAGCGCAGAGCGCCTGCCACCGGGGCGGCTTCGACGAGGCGCACATGCACACGGTCGCCCAGGCGCCAGCTCTCGCCGCTGCGTTCCCCGATCATGGCGTGGGCGGCTTCGTCGTAGCGATAATAGTCGGCGCCCAATGTCGAGGCCGGGATGAAGCCGTCGGCGCCGGTGCCGTCCAGCTTCACGAACAGGCCGGCGCGGTTCACGCCGCCGATACGGCCATCGAAGCTGGAGCCGATCTGGTCGGCCAGGAAATGCGCGATCAGGCGATCCGTGGTCTCGCGCTCGGCCGCCATGGCGCGGCGCTCGGCCGCCGAGATCCGGGTCGAGACCTCGCGCAATTCGGCGAGCGTCGTCGTCTTCGGCAGACCGTCATCTCCGGCCCGCATGGCGGTGATCAGAGCGCGGTGGACGATAAGGTCGGCATAGCGCCGGATCGGCGAGGTGAAATGGGCGTAGCGGCGCAGGTTCAAGCCGAAATGCCCGTAATTCTCGGCGACATATTCGGCCTGCGCCTGGGTCCGCAATACGACCTCGTTGAGGAAGAGCTCGTTCTCCGAGCCCTTGATCATGGCCAGGATGCGGTTGAACAGCACCGGCCGGAGCGCGGCCTCCTTGGGCAGCTTGATGCCGATCGAGGCCAGAACCTCGCCGAGCGCCCGCATCTTCTCCAGCGATGGCTCGTCATGGCAGCGGTAGATCAAGAGGCTGCCGGCCTTCTCCAGGGTCTCTGCGGCCGCGACATTGGCGAGGATCATGAACTCCTCGATCAGCTTATGCGCCGCCAGCCGCTCGGGCACGATGACGCGGTCGACCGCGCCGTCGGGTTTCAGCACCAGCTTGCGCTCGGGCAAATCGAGATCGAGCGGCTGGCGCGCGTCGCGGGCGCGGGAGGCGATGCCATAGGCGGCCCAGAGCGGCATCAGGATGGTGTTGCGGATCGGGCTGGTGGTTTCGTCGGGCTTGCCGTCGATCGCGGCCTGCGCCTGCTGGTAGGACAGCTTGGCGGCCGAGCGCATCAGGATGCGGTGGAAGGAATGGGTCTTCTTGGAGCCGTCCGATTTCAGCACCAGCCGTACTGCGAGAGCCGGCCGGTCTTCGCCGCCACGCAGCGAGCAGAGATCGTTCGAGATCCGCTCCGGTAGCATCGGCACGACCCGGTCGGGGAAATAGACCGAATTGCCGCGCTCCAGCGCCTCGCGGTCGAGGCTGGAGCCCGGCCGGACATAGGCTGCGACATCGGCGATGGCGACGGTGACGACATAGCCGCCGGGATTATCGGGATCGGCGTCAGGTGCGGCATGGACCGCGTCGTCATGGTCCTTGGCATCGGCGGGGTCGATCGTGATCAGCGGCAGATCGCGCCAATCCTCGCGGCCGGCAGTGCCGGCGGGGCGCACCGCATCGGCCTCGGCGATGGTCGCCGGCGAGAAGACGTTGGGAATGCCATGGGCGTGAATCGCGATCAGGCTGACGGCGCGCTCCGATTTGATCGAGCCAAGCCGCTCGCGCACATGCGCCTCGGAAGGCCCGAAGCGCGTCTCGTTGCGCAGCGTGACGGAGACGAGGTCGCCATCCTGCGCCTCGGCCGTGCGGCCCTTCGGGATCAGCGCCTCGCGGCCCTGCGCCTTCTTGTCGATCGGGATCAGGCGACCGCTGCCATCGGGCAGGGCGCGGAAGATGCCGAGCACCTGGGCCTTGCCCTTGCCCATGATCTTCAGCACGCGGCCGGAATAGGTGAAGCCGTCGACACCCTTCAACCGGGTCAGCTTGAGCAGGACCTGATCGCCGACACCGGCTGCCGGAGCCGCATTGCGCTTGGCGCGGAACTCGCGCGCTCGCTCGATCAGGATGCGCGGCGCCACGCCCTGGTCGGCCTCGTTCCATTCCAGGGGGGCCGCGACGAGGTCGCCGTCGCGATCCTTGGACTTGATCTCGCTCAGCAGGACGGGGGGCAAGGCGCCGCGCGGATGCGCGGCCAGCGTCCCGTTCCCGGGAGCGTCGACAGCCTGATCCTCCTCGATCTCCTTCAACAGCCGCTTCAGCCAGATCTTGCCGCCGCCGGACAGCCCGAAGGCACGCGCGATCTCGCGACGGCTGGCATCGCGGCCGGCGGCACGCTCGGTCTCGATGAAGTCCAGGATCGCCTCACGGCTCGGCTCAGGCACGGGCGATGACACGATATCGGCTCGTCAAAACGGGGGAGGGCGAAGAAAACACGGTCCCTGTCTGCCATGAGCGCCGCGCCGACGCCAGAACCGGTATCGCCGCATCCTCCGATGAAAGCGTCCCAAATGAAAGAAGGGCCGCCCTTGCGGGCAGCCCTTCCATTGTCGAACCGCGGCCCGGCGAGCCGGACCCAAAGGCGCGAAAACTCACGCGGAACAAGAACCCCATTGGGAATGAGTCCAGGTCCACCCGCTTTGCACCAGCGGTTGATGACAATGAGACACTGGATCACCTCCTTTCAGTTGTTACCGACAAGGACAGGCTAGGGCGATTCTCAGGCCGGCGTAAATGTCAAAAAAAGCGCTTCCTTCGTCAGGCGAAATGCCGCGACAGCCGGCAAAATGAAGCTCTCTGGATTGTCTGCCGAAAAGTTGGGCGGAAAGTTCGCCTAATAAATAAGCAAATACGCCCATCTCGCATCATCCTTGCGCGCATGGCGGCCCATCTCGCAGGAAATTCGGCAAAACCTGCCCCTGCGGCAGAGATTTGCGGGCGCAACCATCCCAAAAAGCTCGTTGGCATGTCGCTTGCGAGCCCGCTCCTCCGGGCCGGGGAGGCCTCTCGGCACCCGCTCAAGGGTGCATTCAACAGGATTGGTTCGGGGGACATGTCCGTGAGCAATACTCGTCGCGTTATTTTGGGCGCTGCACTTGCAGGCGCCGCTTTTCTGGGGACGCTCCTGCCGGCCGCAGCGCAGGAGACCATCAAGGTCGGCATCCTGCATTCGCTCTCGGGCACGATGGCAATTTCCGAGACGACGTTGAAGGACGTCATGCTCATGCTCATCGACGAGCAGAACAAGAAGGGCGGCGTGCTCGGCAAGAAGCTCGAGGCCGTGGTCGTCGACCCCGCCTCGAACTGGCCGCTCTTCGCCGAGAAGGCGCGCGAGCTGATCGCCAAGGACAAGGTCTCGGCCGTGTTCGGCTGCTGGACCTCGGTGTCGCGCAAATCCGTGCTGCCGGTCTTCAAGGAGCTGAATTCGATCCTGTTCTACCCCGTTCAGTACGAGGGTGAGGAGTCGGAGCGCAACGTCTTCTACACCGGCGCCGCGCCGAACCAGCAGGCCATTCCCGCGGTCGATTATCTCGCCAAGGAGGAGAAGGTTCAGCGCTGGGTGCTCGCCGGCACCGACTACGTCTATCCGCGCACGACCAACAAGGTCCTCGAGGCCTATCTCAAGTCCAAGGGCGTCAAGGCCGAGGACATCATGATCAACTACACGCCGTTCGGTCATTCTGACTGGCAGACGATCGTGTCCGACATCAAGAAGTTCGGCTCGGCCGGCAAGAAGACCGCCGTGGTCTCGACCATCAACGGCGACGCCAACGTGCCGTTCTACAAGGAGCTCGGCAACCAGGGCATCAAGGCGACGGATATCCCGGTCGTGGCCTTCTCGGTGGGTGAGGAAGAGCTCGCCGGCATCGACACCAAGCCGCTGCTCGGCCATCTCGCTGCGTGGAACTACTTCCAGTCGGTGAAGACGCCGGAGAACGAAGCCTTCATCAAGCAGTGGAAGGCCTACAAGAAGAACGAGAAGGCCGTCACCAACGATCCGATGGAAGCCCATGTCATCGGCTTCGCCATGTGGGTCAAGGCGGTCGAGAAGGCCAAGAGCTTCGATCCTGACAAGGTCATCGACGCGCTGCCCGGCATCGAGGCGCCGAACCTGACCGGCGGTGTCTCGAAGATGCTCCCGAACCACCACATCACCAAGCCTGTGCTGATCGGCGAGATCAAGGCCGACGGCCAGTTCGACGTGGTCTCGAAGACCGGTCTCGTCGCTGGCGACGCCTGGTCGAAGGAGCTCGACGGCTCCAAGGACCTGATCGGCGACTGGGTCGAGAAGAAGTGCGGTAACTTCAACGTCAAGACCGGCAAGTGCGGCGGCGCGTGAGGTCATGAGGGGGAGGGACGGCACGGGCGGATAAGCCCGGCCGTCCTTCGGATTTCGACGAGACGCCTGCGGTCTTCGAGCCGGAGGCGTCCGTCACTGCCCAAGTCCGTCACTGCCAAGCAAGCTGCCGAGCCGCGAAACCGAAACGAGCCCATGCGAATTGTGTCCTGCCTTCTGCGCATGATCGCGCTAGCGACGCTGCTTGCGCTCCAGCCGGGCGCCGCGTCGGCCCAGGGTTCGCCCCAAGCCGCCGACGAGGCCTTTACCAGGCTCGGCGCCGACAGCTTTTCCGACACCAATCGCGCCATCGAGATCCTGATCGCGAACGCCCATCCGCAGGCCGCAATCATCATCGAGGCGCTGGCTGATGGCCGGCTTCTGGCCGGAGGCGGCGCGGTCGTCGTCAAGACCAGGGATGGCAAGCTACTCGACGCCAGGACGGGCGCTACGCTTGCCTCGGAACCGCCGGGCCTCGGCGCCGTGCGGCTCAACAATGGCGTCCGCCGCAATATCCAGGCTGCGCTTGGCGGGCTCGGCCTGCTCAATCCCGATGCCGGCAAGCGCATCGCTGCGGCCGAGGCCGTGTTCAAGTCTCGCGATGTCAGCGTGCTGCCGGTGCTGGAGACCGCGATCGGCAAGGAAACCGACACCCGCGCCAAGGCTGCCTTGCGCCAGGCCCAGGCCGCCATCCTGATCGCCAAGACGGACGCGCCGCCCTTCGACCGCCTCGCCGCCATTGACGTGCTGCGCGAGCGCGGCGACCAGGATGCGCTCGCGACGCTGCGCTCGTTGCCCGGCGACGCCACGCCCGCATTGAAGGACGCGCAGGCACGGGCGATCACCGATATCGAGGGCAAGCTGGCGCTATGGCGCACCGCTCAGAACCTCTGGTACGGGCTCTCGCTCGGCTCCGTGCTGCTGCTGGCGGCGATAGGGCTCGCCATCACCTTCGGGGTGATGGGCGTGATCAACATGGCGCATGGCGAGATGGTGATGCTCGGTGCCTACACCACCTTCATCGTCCAGGAGGTCATCCGCACCCGCTTCCCCGGCCTGTTCGACTATTCGCTGGCGATCGCCCTGCCACTGGCCTTCCTCGTCGCCGCTCTCGTCGGCATCGCGATCGAGCGTGGCATCATCCGCTTCCTCTATGGCCGGCCGCTGGAGACGCTGCTCGCGACCTGGGGCATCAGCCTGATCCTGCAGCAGGCGGTGCGCACCGCCTTCGGCCCGACCAATCGCGAGGTCGGCGCTCCCGCCTTCATGTCGGGCGCCTTCGATCTCGGCGGCCTCGCCATCACCTGGAACCGGCTCTGGATCATCGTCTTCGCGGCGCTGGTGTTCGGGGCGCTGCTGGCGATCCTGAAGCTGACGCCGATCGGCCTGCAGATGCGCGCCGTCACCCAGAACCGGCGCATGGCCTCGGCGATGGGCATTCGCACCGGGCGTGTCGATGCCCTGACCTTCGGGCTGGGCTCGGGCGTGGCGGGCTTGGCTGGGGTCGCGCTCTCGCAGATCGACAATGTCAGCCCCAATCTTGGCCAGAGCTACATCATCGACAGCTTCATGGTCGTGGTCTTCGGCGGCGTCGGCAATCTCTGGGGCACGCTGGTCGGCGCGATGACGCTCGGCATCGCCAACAAGCTGCTCGAGCCCTATGCCGGCGCGGTGCTCGGCAAGATCGCGCTGCTCGTCTTCATCATCCTGTTCATCCAGAAACGCCCGCGCGGCCTGTTCGCGCAAAAGGGCAGGGCGGTGGAAGCATGATCACCCGCTTCCTCATCCAGGGCATGGACAAGCGCGGCCTCGTCTTCCTCGCGGTGCTCGCGGCGCTGGCGATCCTCGTCCCGCTCGCCAACCTGCTCCTGCCGCCGGGCTCGCTCCTGCATGTGCCGACCTCGACGATGTCACTCTGGGGCAAATATCTCTGCTACGCGCTGCTGGCGATCTCGCTCGATCTGGTCTGGGGCTATTGCGGCATCCTGAGCCTCGGCCACGGCGCCTTCTTCGCGCTCGGCGGCTATGCCATGGGCATGTATCTGATGCGCCAGATCGGCTCGCGCGGAACCTATGGCAACCCGATCCTGCCCGATTTCATGGTCTTCCTGAACTGGAGCGAATTGCCCTGGTACTGGTACGGTTTCTCCTCCTTTCCCTTCGCCATGCTGATGGTCCTGGCTGTTCCTGGCCTGCTTGCCTTCGTCTTCGGCTGGTTCGCCTTCCGCTCGCGGGTGACGGGCGTCTATCTCTCGATCATCACTCAGGCGCTGACCTATGCGCTGCTGCTCGCCTTCTTCCGCAACGATATGGGCTTTGGCGGCAATAACGGCCTGACCGATTTCAAGGAGATCGTCGGCTTCAACGTCCAGGCGCAGTCGACGCGCGCGGCTCTGTTCTCGATGACCTGTGTCATGCTGATCGCCGGCTTCCTGATCGCGCGCGGCATCGTCTCGTCGAAACTCGGCAAGGTCGTGATCGCGATCCGCGATGCGGAATCCCGCACGCGCTTCCTTGGCTACCGGGTCGACCGTTTCAAGCTCTTCGTCTTCACCATCTCGGCCTGCATGGCGGGGGTCGCCGGCGCGCTCTACGTGCCGCAGGTCGGCATCATCAATCCCAGCGAATTCGCACCGGCGAACTCGATCGAGACCGTGATCTGGGTCGCCGTCGGTGGACGCGGCACGCTGGTCGGCGCGGCCTTGGGCGCGGTCGTCGTCAACTACGCCAAGACCGTCTTCACCTCGGGCTTCATGGCACCGTACTGGCTGTTTGCGCTGGGGGCGCTCTTCGTCTTCGTCACCTTGTTCATGCCCAAGGGCATCCTGGGCACGGCGCAGGATTGGTGGACCAGGCGCAAGGCGCCGCCGGAGCCGTCGCCAGCGGCCGAACCGGCCCCGGCGGAGTGACGACATGAACGCTCCCGTTCCCGGCGCACTCACCTCCTCGCTGCTCTATCTCGACGGCGTCAGCGTCTCCTTCGACGGTTTCAAGGCCATTCGCGGGCTTTCGCTGACCATCGAGCCAGGCGAGATGCGCGCCATCATCGGCCCCAACGGCGCCGGCAAGACAACGATGATGGACATCATCACCGGCAAGACAAAGCCCGATGTCGGCACGGTGATGTTTGGCGGCTCCGTCGACCTGACCAAGCTCGACGAGGCGGCGATCGCCAATCTCGGCATCGGTCGCAAATTCCAGAAGCCGACGGTGTTCGATTTCCACACCATCGAGGACAACATCCTGCTGGCGCTGAAATCGAAGCGCACGGTGGCCAGGACCCTGTTCTGGAAGACGGCGGCTGCGGACGCCAAGCGCATCGACGACATCCTCGGCATCATCAAGCTCGGCGATGCGCGCGATCGGCTCGCCGGCTCGCTCTCGCATGGCCAGAAGCAGTGGCTCGAGATCGGCATGCTCCTGGCGCAGGATCCAAAGCTCCTGCTGGTCGATGAGCCCGCCGCCGGCATGACCGATGGCGAGACGGCCGAGACGGCCACCCTCCTCAAGGAGATCGCCAGGGATCATTCGGTCATCGTGGTCGAGCACGACATGGGCTTCATCCGCGAACTCGGCGTGAAGGTGACCGTGCTGCATGAGGGCTCGGTTCTGGCCGAGGGCCCGCTCGACCAGGTCAGCGCCAATGAGCGCGTCGTCGAAGTGTATCTGGGACGATGAGCATGATCTGGAAAAGTGGGAACCGGCTTTCCGATCAGATCATGCGGCAGAAAGCTGACCAATGCTGAGCGTCGACGCCATCGATCTGCATTACGGCGCAGCCCAGGCGCTCCGCCGCGTCTCGGTCACGGCCGAGATCGGCAAGGTCACCTGCGTGATGGGCCGCAACGGCGTCGGCAAGACCTCGCTGATGCGCGCCATCGTCGGCCATCAGGCGATCTCGGGCGGCAAGATCAGCTTTGGCGGCGAGGACATCTCGAAGCTGCGCAGCGAGGATCGCGCGCGCGCCGGCATCGCCTATGTGCCGCAGGGGCGGGAGGTGTTCCCGCTGCTGAGCGTGAAGGAAAATCTGGAGACGGGTTATGCGCCCTTGCCCCGCAAGGAGCGCTACGTTCCCAGCGAACTGTTTGACCTATTCCCCGTGCTGAAGTCGATGTTGGGGCGGCGCGGCGGAGACCTCTCGGGTGGCCAGCAACAGCAACTCGCCATCGCGCGGGCGCTGGTCACCCGGCCCAAATTGCTGGTGCTGGACGAGCCGACCGAGGGCATCCAGCCCTCGATCATCAAGGATATCGGCCGCGCGATCGATTATCTGCGCTCCAAGGGCGACATGGCGATCGTGCTGGTCGAGCAATATTTCGACTTCGCCCGCGATCTCGCCGACACGATGTTCGTGATGGAGCGCGGCGAGGTCGTGCTGTCTGGGCCGATGGCCGAGCTCGACGCCAATCAAGTGCAGAGGCTGATCCAGGTTTAGCGCAAGGAGGGCTTCAAAACGCGAGCGGGGCGTTGTCGACGACCTCCTTCATCACGAAGAAGGTCCGCGTCTGCCGCACGCCGGGCAGCGCGATCAGCTTGTCAGCGTGCAGCTTGTTGAAATCGGCCATGTCCTTGACGCGGATCTTGAGGAAATAGTCGAAATCGCCGGCGACGATGTGGCAATCGAGGACGGTGGGCATGTTCCGGATGGCGGCCTCGAAGTCGCCGAAGCTTTCGGGCGTGGAGCGATCCAGCACCACGCCGACGAAGGCCAGCGTGCCCATCTCGACATGTTGCGGCGAGACCTGCGCGCGCACCGAGGAAATATAGCCCTCGCTGAACAGGCGCTGGATCCGCCGATGGCAGGTGGCGGGGCTGGTATTGACCCGTTTGGCGATCTCGGCATTGCCGAGCCGCCCATCCGCCTGCAGCAGGCGCAGGATTTTGAGGTCGGTTCGGTCGAGTTTTTCAACCATGGAAGAAACGTCCATTTTTATGCCGATTTTCGGAACGCACGGCGCAGCAATCCGATAATTGCGGAAGCTTCAGAAAAAACAAGCATTCACTTTGGAAGGACGTCTCAACTGAGATTCGATATTTTCTCCCGATCATTTTTGAGGGAGACGAGCCTGCCATGTTGAGCAAATTCGAGCGCTATCCGCTGACCTTCGGCCCCACGCCGATCGAGAAATTATCGCGCCTGTCCGCCCATCTCGGCGGCCATGTCGAGATCTTCGCCAAGCGCGAGGATTGCAATTCGGGCCTGGCCTTCGGCGGCAACAAGCTGCGCAAGCTCGAATATATCGTGCCCGACGCCATCGCCAGCAACGCCGATACGCTGGTCTCGATCGGTGGCGTGCAGTCGAACCACACCCGCATGGTCGCCGCGACCGCGGCCAAGATCGGCATGAAGTGCCGCCTGATCCAGGAAAGCTGGGTGCCGCATGAGGACGCCGTCTATGACCGCGTCGGCAATATCCTGATGTCGCGCGTCATGGGCGCCGAGGTCCAGCTGGTCGATGAGGGCTTCGACATCGGCATCCGCGAGAGCTGGGAAAAGGCGCTCGCCGATGTGAAGGCAAAGGGCGGCAAGCCCTATGCGATTCCCGCTGGCGCTTCGGTCCATAAATTCGGTGGTCTCGGCTATGTCGGCTTCGCCGAGGAAGTGCGGGCCCAGGAAGCCGAACTCGGCTTCAAATTCGACTACATCATCGTCTGCACCGTCACCGGCTCGACCCATGCCGGCATGGTCGTCGGCTTCGCCAAAGATGGCCGCCAGCGCAACGTCATCGGCATCGACGCCTCCTTCACTCCGGCCCAGACCCGCGCCCAGGTTCTCGATATCGCCCAGAAGACTTCGGCCCTCGTCGGCGGCAAGGACATCACTGACGAGGATATCGTCCTGAACGAGGACTATGCCTACCCGGTCTATGGCGTGCCCTCACAGGAGACCATCGAGGCGATCCGCCTCTCGGCCCGTCTTGAAGGCATGATGACCGACCCTGTCTATGAGGGGAAATCCATGCAGGGCATGATCGATCTGGTGAAGAAGGGCTTCTTCCCGGCCGGCTCCAAGGTGCTCTACGCGCATCTTGGCGGCGTGCCGGCGATCAACGGCTACAGCTACACCTTCCGCAACGGCTGAGCCGCCATGGAAGCCGTCGTCTTCTTCGAGTTTGCCTCCGAAGCGTCCGGCGTCCGGTCGAGCCTGCTTGACCGGATCGGACCCATCGCCCTGTCGGGCGATGGCCGGCTGAACTTCGTCGGAACGGAGCGCGACGAGCGTGGCCGGCCAGTCTCCGAGGTCATCGCGCTCGGCTTCAAGAGCGCGGAGACGGCGCAAGCGGTCATGCTGCGTTGGCGCGGCGACCCGGCCTTTCCGGCCGGGGTGAAGACGCGATTGATGCGGATCGAGCCGATCTGGTCGATCGAGCCCTTGGCGATGATGTTCCCCTAGAGCCGGGGCAGCCGCTTCAGCCGTGAAGCGACAGGCCCTTGGTGATCTTGTCGGCCTCCTTGCGCTCGGCATGGATCGCCAGGCCGACGAGATCGAGCGCCGCTGTCGCGACAGCGGCGACGGCGGCGCGATTGTCGCTGTCATTGCCGGTCGCGAACAGCTCCTGCGTGTAGAGATGCGGCCGCACGCCGCGCTGCTGGGCCCGCTGGAGCATCAATGTGAGCTGCTCGCTGGTCGCGGCAAAGATCAGGACGGGCTGGCGGATCAGCGGGCCGTAGAACCGGCCCGATGCATCGTTGTAGTCCTCGCCCCTCAGTTCGGGGTAAGCTCCCACGAGGCCGCCGGCGAGGAAGCTGGCGACGTTGAGTTTTTGCCAGGTGGCGAGATCCTCGCGCACCGCTATGGCGATCTTGGTGTCGTAACGGATCTTGGTATCGTAAGGCATGGCACAATCGATAGACGAGCCAGGGCCGGGTGGTCTTGAACGATCGTGCGGCCCCTCACAGGGTGACTGGCTGCGCGTGGGGCCGGGCTCTGACGGCATCGAGCGGATCGAGGCCTTCTTCACCGGCCACGCTTATGACCCGCACAGGCACGACACCTATGCGCTGGGCCTGACGCTGAGCGGCGTGCAGAGCTTCGACTACCGCGGCAGCCGGCAGGATAGCTGCGCGGGCAATGCGATCGTCCTGCATCCGGACGAGATTCATAATGGCCGCGCCGGCGTCGAATCCGGCTTCCGCTACCGCATGCTGTATCTGGAGCCCCGGCTCCTGCGGGAGGCGCTGGGCGATGAGGCCCGTGCGCTGCCCTTCATCTCGGCGGCGGTTTCGTCTGATCCGCGTCTCGTCCGCGCGATCGCACGCGGCTTGCGCGCGATCGAAGCGCCATTGCCGGCCGACGAAGCCGACGACATCGTCCTGGGGTTGGCCGAGGCCCTGCTGGCGCTCGACCCATCCGCCGCGCGCCCAGTGGGCTCGCGCCATGCCCAGGCAGCCTCGGAGCGCGTCAGGTCGTTTCTCGACGCCCATGCGGAGCGGGTCGTTACATCAGGTGAGCTGGAAGCCGTTGCCGGGCTCGATCGTTTCGCGCTGGCCCGCCATTTCCGCGCGAGCTTCGGCACGAGCCCCTATAATTATCTCGTCATGCGCCGGCTCGACCGGGCCCGTGCCATGCTGCGGTCGGGACTTGAAATCGCGGATGTCGCCGCCGCCTGCGGTTTCGCCGACCAGAGCCATCTGACGCGCCAGTTCCGCCGGGCTTTCGGCGTCACGCCGGGGCGGTGGCGCAACCTGCATCGCCATCCGGAGTGAGCGACGGCCATGAGGCCGTCCTCCCTCCGGATGTTCGGCTATGCAGGCCTATTGCCTTCGTTGCGGGCCTACTTACCCTCGTTGATCGTGATCTTCGGCAAGGCGCTGCTGGGCAAACCGTATTTCACGAATATCGCGTCATAGGTGCCCTTGGCCTTGAGGCGGTCGAGCGCGCCCTTGACCGCATCGCGCAACTGGTTGCCCTCAGTGGTCTTCACGAAGGGAATGCCGCCGCGCACATCGGTGAAGGGCGCGCCGATCGGCACATAGGTGTTGGGCTCGAGCTTGAGGAAATAGGGCATCACCTCGCTGCCCTGGACGGCGGCCTGGAGGCGCTGGGTCTTGAGCTGGGTGCGGGCATCGATCGAGCCTTCTGTGCCGACGATCGTCAGTGCCGGTTTGCCCTTGGCGACGCAGTTTTCCTTGCTCCAGGCTTCCATCTCGGACAGCCAGCTGGTCGCGCGGCTGGCGCCGACCGTCTTGCCGCAAAGGTCCTCCATCGTCTTCAAGCCCGGGGCCAGCGCCGTGATGGTGTAGAACTGCGCGCCCGACGAGAAATAGTCGATGAAATCGGCGGTTTCGCGCCGAGCCGGCTTATCCGACATGCCGGCCATGACCATATCGACGCGGCCGGTCTGGAGCGAAGGCAGCATCTGCGCGAAAGCGGTTTCCTGCCACTCGATCGTGACGCCGAGTTCCTTGCCGATCGCTTCGCCGATTTCGATGTCGAGCCCGGTCAGGGTGTTGGTCGCCGGGTCCTTGAAGATGATCGGCGGATAGTTCGGCTGCGTCGCGACGATGATCTTGCCGGCGGTTTTGATGCGGGCCGGCAGTTCCTGAGCGGAAACCGCCGCGGGCAGGCAGAACGCCAAAGCGGCGAGCAGGCTTCGTGAGGTCAGGGTCATGGCAATCCTCCGGATCGGTTCAGGCAAGGGTTGAAGGCATGGGTTCAAGGCAAGAGCTTAAGGCAGGACCGCGGCGATGAAGTCGCGGGTGCGGGGATGTTCGGGTGCGCTCAGCACCTGGGCGGGTGGGCCCTGTTCGATCAGGCGGCCTTGATCCATGAAGACGACGCGGTCGGCGACCTCGCGCGCGAAACCGAGCTCATGCGTCACCACGATCATCGTCATGCCGCTCTTGGCCAGGTCGCGCATCACGGCGAGCACCTCGCCGACGAGTTCCGGATCGAGCGCCGAGGTCGGTTCGTCGAACAGCATCAGCCTGGGCTTCATCGCGAGCGCGCGGGCGATCGCGACGCGCTGCTGCTGGCCTCCCGAAAGCTCGGACGGGTAGGCCCCGTGTTTCTCGGCGAGGCCGACCCGCGCCAGCAGGCGCTCGGCCTCGGCGATGGCAGCGGCCCTGGGCTGCTTCAGGACGGTCACCGGCCCCTCGATCACGTTCTGCAGCGCCGTCATATGGCCGAAGAGATTGAAGCGCTGGAAGACCATGCCGCTGGCGAGGCGCTGGCGCGCGATCTCCTTGTCGGTCAACTCGATCAACCGGTCGCTGGTGCGCCGGAAGCCGGCGAGTTCGCCATCGACCCAGATCGCGCCAGCATCGATGCGTTCGAGCTGGTTGATGCAGCGCAAGAGCGTGCTCTTGCCGGAGCCGGAGGGGCCGATGATGCAGACCACTTCCCCGGGCGCGACGTCGAGGGAGACGGAATCGAGCGCCGCGAGACTGCCGAAGCGCTTCGTCAGCGACAGCGCCTGGACCATGGGGCGGTTCGCGGGGGCCTCAACCATTGCGCGCTCCCGCACCGGCGCGGCCCTTGGCGAAATGCCGCTCCAGCACGACCTGCCCGAGCGAAAGGATCGAGACCACGATCAGATACCAGCCGGCTGCGACGATCAGCAATTCGATCACCCGGGCATTGGCGTAGTAGATCGTCTGAGCGTTGCGCAGGATCTCAGAGAACTGGATCACGCTGGCGATCGAGGTCAGCTTGACCATGCTGACCACCTCGTTGCCGACAGGCGGGATGATCACCCGCATCGATTGCGGCAGCACGATCCGGCGCAACGTCGTCAGCCGGGTCATGCCGATCGCCTTGGCCGCTTCGACCTGACCGTGATCGACAGAGAGGATGCCGGAGCGCACGACCTCGGCCGTATAGGCGCCCTGGTTGATGCCCAGGCCCAGCAGTGTCGCCATGAAGGGACCGATCAGGTCGATCGTCCGTGCCGAGAACAGGCCCGGAATGCCGATCGTCGGGAAGACCAGCGCGAGGTTGAACCAGATCAGCAATTGCAGGATCAGCGGCGTGCCGCGGAAGAACCAGATGTAGAACGCCGCTGAGCCGCGCATCACGGCATTGGGCGACATCGCCATGATCGCGAAGAGGACGCCGAGCGCGATGCCCAGCGCCATGGCGCAGACCGTCATGATCACGGTGTTGGCGAGGCCGCCCAGGATGGCGGGCGCGGTGAAGAACTGGCCGACCACCTTCCAGGCGATGTCGCCTTCGGCGAAAGCCTTCACCACGAGCGCAAGCGCAAGCAGGACCAGGGTCGCGGAAATCCAGCGTCCGAGATGCAGCCTGCCGACACGGGGCAGGCTGAGGATCGTCGGGTCGAGCGCCGTCCCCGGCATCTGGCTTGAAGTCATGGTTGCGGTCCCCGATATCCGTCGGCCCAGTCACGCTGCACGGCGAGGCGCTGCATCAGCCGATCGATCTGCTCGGCCACGCGTGCAGGCGACGTGCCACCTTTGGCCATACGCGCATCGAGTGCCGCCTCCAATGTCAGATGTTCCCTGATATCGGGCGTGAGGCGGGGATCGATCGAGGCCAGCCCGGCATCGTCGATCTCGTGCAATTGGCAGGATGTCTCCTCGCAGAGGCGCACCAGCGCACCGGTGATCTCATGCGCCTCGCTGAAGGCTACGCCTCTGCGCGCCAGGAAATCGGCGACCTCGGTCGCCAGCGTGAAACCGCGTGACGCAGCGTCCCGCATGGTCGCGACATCGACCGTCATGGTGGCGACCAGGCCGGCCATGGCGGGAAGCACCAGCGCCAAGCCATCGACTGCATCGCAACAGGCGTTCTTATCCTCGGCGAGGTCGCGGTTATACGACAAGGGCAGGCTCTTCAGCGCCGCCAGCATCGTCATGAGCCCACCGATCAGCCGGGCCGAGCGGCCGCGCGTCAATTCGGCGATATCGGGATTCTTCTTCTGCGGCATGATGGAGGATCCGGTCGCGAAGGAATCATGCAGCGAAATCCAGCGATAAGGCTGCGTGCACCAGATCACGATCTCCTCGGCCAGCCTGGAGAGATTGACCGCGTGCATGGCCGTGACGAACAGGAACTCCGCGACATGGTCGCGCGAGCCGACAGCATCGACCGAGTTCTCGAATGAGCCGTCATAGCCGAGTTCCTCGGCGACAAGCTCGGGGTTGAGCGCGATCGCGGAACCCGCCAGCGCGGCGGCGCCGAGCGGGGAGACGGCATTGCGCCTGTCCCAGTCGATCAACCGCTCGGCATCACGAGCGAAGGCCTGAGCATGGGCCATCAGATGATGGCCGAAGGTGATGGGCTGTGCCGCCTGAAGATGCGTCACACCCGGCACCGGCGTCGCGATATGCTCGCGGGCCTGCGCGACGATGGCGTCCTGCAGGCTGAGCAGATTCGTCATCAGCCCGCGGGCATGGTGGCGCAGATACAGTTTGAGGTCGTTGGCGGCCTGGTCGTTGCGTGAGCGCCCGGCGCGAATCTTGCCGCCGAGAGGGCCGAGCCGTTGTGTCAGGACGCGTTCGAGGAAGGTCTGGACATCCTCGTCCTCCGGCCAGGGTTCGATCAGCCCTGTCGCGTGGAGCTTCTCGACCGTGTCGATCTCCCTCTGGATCGTCGCGACCTCGGCCTCGTCGAGCAGGCCGGCGCGGCCGAGTTCGCGGGTATGGGCGCGCGAGCCGGCAAGATCGTATGGTGCGAGGCCGAAATCGCTGGCCTCCGAGCGGGACAGGCGGGTCAGCGTAGGATCGGGGTCGGCGGTGAAACGTCCGCCCCACAGACGCAATGGCTGGTTCACGCTGGCTCTCCGCTCTGACGTAACGCCAGGCAGGTTAGTGCGCATGCGTTTGCGCCGGCAAAGGAGATGATTTCCGACGACCATTCCATTTTGGAATAGCTCTTTCGCTGGGCATCGCCGTGGATTAGTGTGGGCGATGCTTTCGGACGCACCCTCGCTTCTCTCGGCGCCGCTGCCGCGGCGGCTGCCTTCGACCATGGGTCTGCGCGTCGTCGAGGCGGTTGCGCGTCATGGCTCCTGCTCGGGCGCGGCCGACGAACTGAATCTGACCCAGAGTGCTGTCAGCAAGCAGTTGCGCGGCGTCGAGCAGATTGTCGGCGCGAGCCTGTTTGCGCGTAACCGGCGTGGTCTGGAGCCGACCGAGGCCGGCCACGCCTTCATCGGTCCGGCCAGGGAGGTGCTCGTCGCTTTGGCATCGGCGGTCGGCGGTGTTGCAGGTTTTCGCCAGGAGCAGCCGATGCTCAGGCTGCATGTGCTGCCGATCCTTGGTGACCGCTGGCTGGTGCCGCGATTCTCGCGCTTCGCCGAGGAGCATCCCGAAATCGAGGTCCAGTTCACCAACTTCGTCGCCCATGGCACGGCCGAAGCCGCGGACGCGACCTTTCGCTTCGGTGAGGGCGACTGGCCCGGACAGCAGGCGGACTATCTGTTTGGGCGCGATGTCGCGCTGGTCGCGGCGCCTGACCTTCTGGCGCGCCTGGGACCGATCGGCGATGTCAGGGATATCGCGCGGTTCCCAGTGCTCGACCATCCGCCCACGCCGCTGCGCTGGGGCGAGTTTGCCGAGGCCAATACCGTGGCTGACCTTGTTCCACAGCGGGTGATCCGCTTCGGCTTCTATGCCCTGGTCATCCGTGCGGCGATCGCGGGGCAGGGGGTGGCGCTGGTGCCGCGTGCGCTGGTTGTGGAGGAGCTCTCGGGCGGCCGCCTCGTCAACCCGGCCGGGCTCGGTTTTCGCAGCCGGCACGGCTATTGGCTGACCCGCCCGGCGGATCGGCCACCGAGCCCGGCGCTCGTCCTGCTGCGTGATTGGCTTGTCGCGGAGGCGGTCGGGATGCAAGAAGCGCGGTGAACGAGAAGCGCCATGAAGCGGACCGGCGGTCGAGACGCCCCGGCCATGAAGGGTTGAAACGATGCAGCTAGGAATGGTCGGCCTCGGCCGGATGGGTGCGAACATCGTGCGCAGGCTGATGCAGGCCGGGCATGATTGCGTGGTCTATGACCGTGACCCCAAGCCTGGCGCCGCACTCGCCGAGAAGGGGGCGGTCGTCGCCTCCGACCTGAAGGACATGGTCGCCAAGCTTGCCGCGCCGCGCGCCATCTGGGTCATGCTGCCGGCCGGCGAGATCACCGAGGCGACGCTGACCGAATTGTCCGACTTGCTGTCTCCTGGCGATACGCTGATCGACGGCGGCAACGCCTTCTGGAAGGACGATGTCCGGCGCGGCCAGGAGCTTTCGGCCAAGGGCCTGCATTATCTCGATATCGGCACCAGCGGCGGCGTGCATGGGCTGGAGCGCGGCTATTGCCTGATGATCGGCGGCGACAAAGAGACCGTCGCGCGCTTGGACCCGCTGCTGAAGGCGCTTGCATCCGGCAAGGGCGATATCCCTGAGACCAGCCATCGCGACGGTCGCAACCCGACCAGCGAGGAGGGTTACCTGCATTGCGGGCCGGTGGGTGCAGGTCATTTCGTCAAGATGGTCCATAACGGCATCGAATACGGCATGATGCAGGCCTTCGCCGAGGGCTTCGACCTGCTGCGCAACGCCTCCGCCAAGGAGGGCCTGCCGCCGGAATACGGCTTCGATTTCGATGTCGCCGAGATTTCCGAGGTCTGGCGGCGCGGCTCGGTTGTGACCTCCTGGCTGCTCGACCTGACGGCATCGGCGCTCGCAGCCGACGAGGATCTGTCGGCCTATACCGGCAATGTCTCGGATTCGGGCGAGGGGCGCTGGACTGTGCAGGCCGCGATCGAGACCGCGACGCCGGCCGAGGTGCTGACCTCCTCGCTTTATACCCGCTTCCGCTCGCGCAAGGACCACACCTTCGCCGAGAAGGTGCTCTCGGCCATGCGCGCCGGCTTCGGCGGCCATGTCGAGCCCAAGAAGCCGGTCTGACGCGCCATGAGCAATTCGAAGAAGGGCGGCGGGCCCGCCGTCATCGTCGTCATGGGCGTCGCGAGCTCGGGCAAGACCTCACTGGGCGAGCGCCTGGCCGAGCGTCTGGGTTGGCCGTTCCGCGATGCCGATTCGTTCCATCCGCCGCAGAATGTCGCCAAGATGGCGGGCGGCACGCCATTGAACGACGAGGACCGCAAGCCCTGGCTCGCAGCCATCGCCGCCTGGATCGACGAGCTTCGGGCGTCAGGCAAGAATGGCATCGTCACCTGTTCGGCGCTGAAGCGGGCTTATCGCCGCGTCATCATCGGCGATCGCCCTGATGTCGCCCTGGTCTATCTCAAGGGCTCGCGCGAGTTGATCGGTGCGCGTATGGCGGCGCGACAGCACCATTTCATGCCGCCCGCACTGCTCGACAGCCAGTTCGCTGCGCTGGAGGAGCCCGGCGAGGACGAACATCCGCTGGTGATGCCGGTCGAGCTGCCGAAGGATGAGATCCTACGCGCGGTGCTGACGAAGCTTGGCCTGGATTGACCAGCCCAGGCTCACGCTGTCGCTGATAGCTCTGGAGGTGCAATAGCTTCCAGGGCGTGCTTGATGTTGGCTAAACGAGCGTCAAGCGCCTTGGCGGGGCGCCTGGGCGTAGGCTCACGTCACCTCGAACCAGGACCAGAGCCCGAGATCGAAACGCTCCAGGACCGTCGAGGAGATCATCCAGCGCCCCGGATTCTCGGCGATGAAGGCGATGTGCAGCCGCTTGCCCTCGGGAATCTGCACCGTGTCCATGAAATAGGGCTCCCAGCCATCGTCGAGCGGGTGCAGCAGCCGGAAGCAGTGGCCATGCACATGGATCGGCTGGAGGAAGGCCGTCCTGTTTTCGATCGCGAGCACGATCGGCGTGCCGCGCTTGACGCTGACGAGCGGCTTGCTGGCGTCTCCGACGCCGCCATTGATCCGCCAGGGCCTGGAGAGATCGAGGCCGGCGAGATCCAGCTTGAGCTCGGGCATGACCTTCGCCCCACCCTCGATGACGATCTGGGGGCGGACCGCATCCTGGAGGCGCACAGCGGCGGGAAGCGTCGGGTTGGGCTTCAGCGCGGCAGGCGCAGTCGCGGCCGCTTTCTTTGCGCCCTCAGTCACCAGCCGGACAAGCGGCACGCCGGCGCCGATCAACGCGGTCACGATCGCGGTCGCGCCCAGCTCCTCGGGCATGTCGACGATCAGATCGTAGCGCGTGCCCGGCGCGAAAGGCAGTTGCGCGCGCACCGGCTCGAAGGTGTCGGTCGGCTGCCCGTCGACGGCGACGACCGAGGCCTTCACCCCGTCGAAGCGCAACCGCATGATCCGGGCGTTGCAGGCATTGGCGAGGCGCAGGCGGACGCGCGCGCCAGGAGCGACTGCAACACGCTGCGGCGGCGGAGCGCCATTGACCGTCAGCCAGCTTCCGAGCCGGCCACCGGCCGCGCTCTCGGAGCTTGCCGCGGCGAAGGGGCGAATGGCGTGGTCGTCGCCGAGCAGCCAATCCGCGACCATCACCGGCAGATCCAGGTCGACCGCCAGCGGCTCCGCCTCCTCGACGATCAGCAATCCGCCAAGGCCTCGACCGGCAGGCTCGGACGAATCGCCGACGAGCAGCGGCCGATAGAGGAAGGTGCCGGCATCCGGCGGCGTCAGCCGGTATTCGAAGCTCGCGCCTGGAGCGACCGCGGGCTGGCTGAAGCCGCCGACCCCATCCATGGCGGCCGTGCCGCGCACCCCCTGCCAGTGCAGGGACAGCGGCAGGGCGGTTCGGTTGTCGAGCTTGAGGCGCAACGTCTCGCCCAGCTTGATTCGCAGAGCCGGGCCTGGAGACGCCCCGTTCAACGCCAGGATGTCGGTTTCGCCCGCGGGTGCTGGCCGCAGGCGCGCCTTGCCGGGTGCTGCAACCAGCAGGCTCAATGGCGGCTCGGCTTCGGCAGAGCCGGCTGGCGGCTTGGCCTGGGATGAGGCCCGCCCGGCAAGCGCGATCGTCGTCGTGGCGCCAAGGCCGGCGAGGGTGGCGCGCCTTGTTGGCGTAAGGGTCGATCGCGAGGAGGAAGGAAGGCCTTTGTCGGTCATGCGCCCGGCATAATCTGTGACGTGCGATCTGGCGAGAGGCAGCCTTCGCGCGGCCTGACGATGCGCCGCGATACGGTGCGGCAGGGCGACCTTCGCAGAAACGTCGCATTTTTTTGCTGCATGGCCTGCTCGAAATGCGTATAGCACCGCGGCCCAACGATGGCCGCGCTGCGTTTGCTCGCGTGCAGCGCTATCGGGCCGGCGGGCGTGGCGGAATTGGTAGACGCACTGGTTTTAGGTACCAGCGGCGAAAGTCGTGGGGGTTCGAGTCCCTCCGCCCGCACCAGCAGGCGTGCGATCGCATCATGACGTTAGCGTCGTGGCGCGGGAATCGTTCGCTGAAGAAAAATGGATTTCGCGAGCGCGGCGGCGGTCTCCCGGCGTCGCGCTTTGGACATTGAAGTAACGCTGTTGGCGGATCGAAAACGATGAACGTGACCGAAACCCTGTCCCAGGGCCTCAAGCGCGAGTTTCAGGTGGTGTTGAACGCCGCCGACCTCAAATCCAGGCTCGATGATGGCCTTCAGGGCCTGCAGGGCAAGGCCAAGATCAATGGCTTCCGCCCCGGCAAGGTCCCGGTCGCCCATCTGCGCCGTCTCTATGGCCGCTCGGTCATGTCCGATGTGCTGCAGAACGCGGTCAACGAGGCGAACCAGAAGATCGTCACGGATAACGGCCTGAAGCTCGCCTTCGAGCCGCAGATCCGCTTCCCCGAGAACAAGGACGAGATCGAGGCCGCGATGGAGGCCAAGGGCGATCTCGCCTTCACCGTCGCGCTCGAGGTTCTGCCCAAGATCGAGCTCGCCGACCTGTCGGATGTGTCGCTGACCAAGCCCGTCGCCGAGGTGCCTGACGCCGATGTCGACGCCGCGCTGGAGCGCATGGCCGGCCAGAACCGCACCTATTCGAACAAGGGCGAGAAGGCCAAGGCCGCCAGCGGCGACCGCCTGATGATCTCCTTCGTCGGCACGCTCGAGGGTAAGCCCTTCGACGGTGGTACGGGCGAGGGCATTCCGCTCGATCTCGGCGCCGGCCAGTTCATCCCCGGTTTCGAGGAGCAGCTCGAGGGCGCCAAGGCCGGCGAGACCCGCACGGTCAAGGTGACCTTCCCCGAGAACTACACCGCGACCCATCTTGCCGGTAAGCCGGCCGAGTTCGAGGTCACGGTCACCGAGGTGCAGGCGCCCGAGGCCGTCAAGATCGATGACGAGCTCGCCAAGGCCTTCGGCATGGAGTCGCTCGATGCGCTGAAGACCGCGATCCGCGAGCAGATCGGCCGCGATTTCGGCGAGCAGTCGCGCCGCAAGCTGAAGAAGAGCCTGCTCGATGCGCTCGACGCGAAATACACCTTCGAATTGCCGCCGACCCTGGTCGAGCAGGAGTTCGCCAGCGTCTGGAGCCATGTCGAAGTCGACATGAAGGAAGCCAAGAAGTCCTTCGAGGACGAGGGCACGACCGAAGAGGCTGCGAAGGCGGATTACCGCAAGATCGCCGAGCGCCGCGTGCGTCTGGGCCTCGTCCTGGCCGAGATCGGCGAGCAGGCCAAGGTCCAGATCTCGGATGACGAGGTCACCAAGGCCCTGGTCGAGCGCGCCCGCCAGTTCCCCGGCCAGGAGAAGCAGGTCTGGGAGTTCTATCAGAAGAACCCGCAGGCCCTGGCCGAAATTCGCGCCCCGATCTTCGAGGAGAAGGTCGTCGACCACCTGCTGGAGCAGGTGAAGGTTGCGGATCAGAGCGTCACGCGCGAAGCGCTCTACGCCGATGACGAGGCGGACGAGACTGCCGAGGCCAAGCCGAAGAAGGCCGCCAAGAAGGCCAAGAAGGCTGACGCCAAGGGCGAGGACAAGGCCGAAGACGCTTCGGCCTGATTGTCGGCAACCTTAATCGCAATATTCGCGCCGCCGGGCTTCATGCTGGGCGGCGCTTCTCTTTTCAGCCGCCTTTGCCGTGCTTATGTGGGTGTCCTCCGAGACATTCGCTGATTCTCCATCCGCCGAATCCGGCGCCGCCACCCAAGGACGATTTTCATGCTGCGCGATCCGATCGAGACCTACAACAATCTCGTCCCGATGGTGGTCGAGCAGTCCAGCCGTGGCGAGCGCGCCTTCGACATCTATTCGCGGCTGCTGCGCGAGCGCATCATCTTCCTGACCGGCCCGGTCGAGGATTACTCCGCCTCGCTGATCGTGGCGCAGCTCCTTTTCCTCGAGGCCGAGAACCCCAAGAAGGAAATCTCCTTCTACATCAACTCGCCCGGCGGCGTGGTGACGTCGGGCATGTCGATCTACGACACGATGCAGTTCATCCGCTGCCCGGTCACGACCTTGTGTGTCGGCCAGGCCGCCTCGATGGGGTCGCTGCTGCTGACCGCTGGCGCCAAGGACATGCGTTTCGCGCTGCCTAACGCCCGCATCATGGTCCACCAGCCCTCGGGCGGCTTCCAGGGCCAGGTCACCGACATCCTGATCCACGCCCGCGAGGTCGAGAGCCTGAAGCGCCGGCTGAACGAGATCTACGTCAAGCACACCGGCCGCTCCTATGCCGACATCGAAGCGGCGCTGGAGCGCGACAATTTCATGACCGCCGAGGCGGCGCGCGATTTCGGCCTGATCGACAAAGTCATCGACAAGCGGCCCGAAGACGCGACGGCCTGATCGGCCGCGCGGGCTGCGACCAGCCGCCCCGTTGCCTGTGGGTTGGCGCGGCGGCTGTGAAGGGCCATATTGCAAGGGGACCGGCCCCATGTTTGCATGGGGAATCGGGCGAGCGGACTGGCGCTCCTAAACGGTCCGATTTTGGGTCGGCTCTGTCCACCGGGTGTTCCGGAACAGGGCGTTAACCTAATGATCGTGATCTGAGCGTCTATTAATGACGGAGAGACGACGGTTGCATCCGCTCAGGCTGATGTGGTCGTCCGGCTCCGAGAATGGAGATGGACGATGAGTAAGGTCAGCGGCGGCGATTCGAAGAGCACCCTCTACTGCTCTTTCTGCGGCAAGAGCCAGCACGAGGTTCGCAAGCTCATTGCGGGCCCGACCGTGTTCATCTGCGATGAATGCGTCGAGCTCTGCATGGACATCATCCGCGAGGAATCGAAATCCGCGCTGGTGAAGTCGAAGGACGGCGTTCCGACACCGCGCGAGATCCGCAAGGTGCTGGACGACTACGTCATCGGCCAGGACCACGCCAAGAAGGTCCTCTCGGTCGCGGTCCACAACCACTACAAGCGCCTTTCGCACGCCTCGAAGCACAATGACGTCGAGCTGGCGAAGTCGAACATCCTGCTGATCGGCCCCACGGGTTCGGGCAAGACGCTGCTCGCGCAGACGCTCGCCCGCATTCTCGACGTGCCCTTCACCATGGCCGACGCGACGACGCTGACGGAAGCCGGTTATGTCGGCGAGGATGTCGAGAACATCATCCTGAAGCTGCTCCAGGCCTCCGACTACAATGTCGAGCGGGCGCAGCGCGGCATCGTCTATATCGACGAGATCGACAAGATCAGCCGCAAGTCGGACAACCCCTCGATCACCCGCGACGTCTCGGGCGAGGGGGTGCAGCAGGCCCTGCTCAAGATCATGGAAGGCACCGTCGCCTCCGTGCCGCCGCAGGGCGGGCGCAAGCATCCGCAGCAGGAATTCCTGCAGGTCGACACCACCAACATCCTGTTCATCTGCGGCGGCGCCTTCGCGGGGCTGGACAAGATCATCTCCAGCCGCGGCAAGGGCACCTCGATCGGCTTCGGCGCGACGGTTAAGGGGCCTGACGATCGCCGCACCGGCGCGATCTTCCGCGAGGTCGAACCCGAGGATCTGCTGAAGTTCGGCCTGATCCCGGAATTCGTCGGCCGTTTGCCGGTCCTGGCGACTTTGGAGGATCTCGACGAAGCGGCGCTGAAGACCATCCTGACCGAACCGAAGAACGCGCTGGTGAAGCAGTATCAGCGCCTGTTCGAGATGGAGGACACCGAGCTGACCTTCACCGACGAGGCTGTCAGCCTGATCGCCCGCAAGGCGATCGACCGCAAGACCGGTGCGCGCGGCCTGCGTTCGATCATGGAAGGCATCCTGCTCGAGACGATGTACGAGCTGCCGGGGCTGGAAGGCGTCGAGCAGATCGTGATCGGTCCGGAGGCCGTCGAGTCCAAATCGCGACCGCTCTTCATCTATTCGGAGCGTGAGGAAGAGGCGAAGTCGGCCTCTGCCTGAGATGCCCGCCAAGCACCCAAGACATTGCAAACGCGCGCCTGTTGGCGCGCGTTTTGCGTCGTGGGGCAGGTTGGATGGTCGCCTGTTTCACCCCGCGACAATCCAACCTGGGGATGCCTCAAAGGCTCGCTTGAAAGCCGGCGAGGAAGTCTCCACTTTAGGTGCACTTGCGAGAGTCGCATGCCTGTTGAGGGTGTGATGCGCGAGGGCGGACGTGGCGATAGTCGTCCCGGCCGCATACGTCAGGTGGCTCCGCCCATTTGGGGGTAGGCCTGGCGCAACCACAAAGGACAAGTCATGACTGGCTCGGCGCCCCGCGCTCCTTTCGTTCCCGGCGAGACCGGCCTCTACCCGGTGCTCCCCCTGCGCGACATCGTCGTTTTTCCGCATATGATCGTGCCGCTCTTCGTTGGCCGCGAGAAGTCCATCCGCGCCCTCGAGGAGGTCGTGAAGACCGATGGCCTGATCCTGCTCGCCACCCAGAAGAATGCCGGCGACGATGATCCTGCGACCAAGGACATCTATGAAATCGGCACGCTTGCCCGCGTGCTGCAGCTGCTGAAGCTGCCCGACTCGACCGTGAAGGTCCTGGTCGAGGGCGTCGGCCGCGCCAAGGCGACTGCTTACGTCGCCGATGACGCCTTCTATCAGGCCGAGGCCGTCGGCCTGGCTGAGGAAGACGGCAAGAAGGTCGAGGTCGAGGCGCTGGGCCGTTCGGTCGTCAGCGAGTTCGAGAGCTATGTGAAGCTCAACAAGAAGATCTCGCCCGAGATCGTCGCCGCCGTCTCGCAGATCGACGAAGCCTCCAAGCTCGCCGACACTGTCGCTTCGCATCTTGCCGTCAAGATCGCGGACCGCCAGGCGGTGCTCGAGATCACCCATGTCGCGCATCGGCTGGAGAAGGTTCTCTCGCTGATGGAAAGCGAGATGTCGGTGCTCCAGGTCGAGAAGCGCATCCGCTCGCGCGTCAAGCGCCAGATGGAGAAGACGCAGCGCGAGTACTATCTCAACGAGCAGATGAAGGCGATCCAGAAGGAGCTCGGTGACGGCGAGGAAGGCCGTGACGAGCTGGCCGAGCTGGAAGAGCGCATCGCCCGCACCAAGCTCTCCAAGGAGGCCCGTGACAAGGCCGTCGCGGAGATGAAGAAGCTGCGCCAGATGTCGCCGATGTCGGCCGAGGCGACGGTGGTGCGCAACTATCTCGACTGGATGCTCGGCATCCCGTGGAACAAGCGCTCCAAGATCAAGAAGGATCTCTCGGTCGCGCAGGGCGTGCTCGACGACGATCATTTCGGCCTCGACAAGGTCAAGGACCGCATCGTCGAATACCTCGCCGTGCAGCAGCGGACGAACCGGCTCGCCGGCCCGATCCTGTGCCTCGTCGGTCCTCCCGGTGTCGGCAAGACCTCGCTTGGCAAGTCGATCGCCAAGGCGACGGGCCGCGAATTCGTGCGCATGTCGCTCGGCGGCGTGCGTGACGAGGCCGAGATCCGTGGCCATCGCCGCACCTATATCGGTTCGATGCCCGGCAAGATCATCCAGTCGATGAAGAAGGCCAAGACCTCCAACCCGCTCATCCTGCTCGACGAGATCGACAAGATGGGCCAGGACTTCCGTGGCGACCCCTCGGCAGCCCTGCTGGAGGTGCTTGATCCCGAGCAGAACGGCACCTTCAACGACCATTACCTCGAGGTCGATTACGACCTGTCGAACGTGATGTTCGTCACCACGGCCAACACGCTGAACATCCCGCCGGCCCTGCTGGACCGGATGGAGGTGATCCGCATTGCTGGCTACACCGAGGATGAGAAGACCGAGATCGCCCGGCGTCACCTGATTCCGAACGCGATCAAGAAGCACGGCCTCGAATCCAAGGAATGGTCGATCGACGACGATGCGCTGATGACGCTGGTCCGCCGCTATACGCGGGAGGCTGGCGTCCGCAACCTGGAGCGCGAGCTCTCCAACACCGTCCGCAAGGCGGTGAAGGACATCGTTCTCTCCAAGAAGAAGAAGGTCGCTGTCACCACGCCGGTGCTTGAGGAGTATCTCGGCCCGCCGCGCTATCGCTATGGCATGGCGGAGACCGAGGATCAGGTCGGCGTCGTCACCGGGCTTGCCTGGACCGAGGTCGGCGGCGAACTCCTGACGATCGAAGGCGTGATGATGCCCGGCAAGGGCAAGATGACCGTCACCGGCAACCTCAAGGATGTGATGAGGGAATCGATTTCGGCGGCGGCCTCCTATGTCCGCTCGCGTGCCATCGATTTCGGCATCGAACCGCCCTTGTTCGACCGGCGCGACATCCACGTCCACGTTCCCGAGGGCGCGACCCCGAAGGACGGCCCGTCGGCAGGCATCGCGATGGCCACCGCCATCGTCTCGATCCTGACCGGCATCCCGACCCAGCGCGACGTCGCCATGACCGGCGAGGTGACGCTGCGGGGCAGGGTGCTGCCGATCGGCGGTCTCAAGGAGAAGCTCCTGGCGGCTCTGCGGGGCGGCATCAAGAAGGTGCTGATCCCCGAGGATAATGCCAAGGATCTGGTCGACCTGCCCAAGTCGGTGAAGGAGGGCATGGAGATCATCCCGGTCTCGCGGATGGAGCAGGTGCTGCAGCATGCGCTGACGCGCCAGCCCGTTCCGATCGTCTGGGAAGAGGATCTGACCGCGCTGCGGCCGAAGGCCGGCGAAGATGATGCCGCAGGCGGCCTCATTGCCCACTGAGGCGAACAGCTTGGCCCACTGAGGCGAACAGCTTGACCAGGGAGCCGCCGGCGTTCAGCGCCGGCGGCTTTTTCTTTGCGCGGAGCATGAAAAGGGGAGAAGCGAGCGATTCGCTCCATCTCGGCGCTTGATGGCAGGGGCGCCAGGCCTTAAACCCCACCGCATCGGGGCGGTTAGCTCAGTTGGTAGAGCGTCTCCTTTACACGGAGAGGGTCGCGGGTTCGAGCCCTGCACCGCCCACCACGCCCCACCCAGGATACTGGCGCTCGGCTAGCGCAGGCGAAGGCTGTCGCCATTGCGCCGCAGAGCCTGCAGCGATCGAATTCCGCCATCTTTCTACGCCGTCCTGTGACCCTGCCGTGATCGAGACAGGTTTGGCGAGACAGCTGTGGGAGGTGGAGTGAGGTTTCTTAGAAATATGCTGGCGGGGGTCTGTCTGAGCTTTTGCGGGTTGGCCGTCGCACAGGGGCAGTCGGCCGTGCCCGAGGATTTCTTTGCCAATCGCCCGGCTTTCTCGCCGCCGGAGCAGGCCGCTCGGATGCCGGCGACCTGCGAGACCGTGAGAACACAACTGCCGAGCACTGTTCCTGCCGACGCGCGTGTCGACATGGCGATCAAAGGCCCGGTCAGCCTGATCCAGACCGATGGAACGCTTTGGTATGTTGCCGTGTGCTCCGACCCTGGAGTCCGGATTCTCTGTGTCACCTATAGCGGGAACGAGCTGAAGCTCGGCGACCAAGTGATTCTGCGTGGAGGGTATAACCGCCAGGACGATCGTCATGTGCTGCTCGATCCCTGTCTGGCGTCGCCCGATCATGGCGAGGCATCCGGCGAGGATTGAGCCGCATCGGGTGTGGCGGACGTCCTTGGCGCCGGTCTGGCGGCAAATCCGGCGTCCGGTCGCTTCCGTCGGGATGGGCGAGCCGATGTCCGCGCGAACAGGTTTCTGTCGCCGGCTGTCAATTTAGCTGGCCAGCGCGCTTGACACTTTCCGCCTCTCGCCATAATCCCAACCACGCTGAGGCCGAGGCCTTAGCCGCCCTGCGCGGGTGTAGCTCAGTTGGTTAGAGTGCCGGCCTGTCACGCCGGAGGTCGCGGGTTCGAGCCCCGTCACCCGCGCCATTTTTCCCTTACATCGCAATCCGATAGGCACATCGCCCAGCGCCATTTCCGGTGCGCTTGGCGCCGACCGCTTGCCGCGCGGCCCGACTGGCTTAATCTCCCATCGCCTTGAGCCGCCAAGAGATGGCGCCGGCCGGAGATGTCCATGCGCTTCACATTTGTCGCCAGCTTCATGATAGCGAGCCTTTGCGCCTGGGGGCCTGCGGGAGCCGCCGAGGTCAAGGTTCTGACGGCGGGAGCGTTCAAGCCGATCGTGCTTGCCGTCGCCGCTGATTTCGAGAAGCAGAGCGGCCACAAGCTCGTCATCGACAACGACACCGCCGGCGGGTTGCTGCGCCGCATCACTGGGGGCGAGGCGTTCGATCTTGCCGTGCTGACGCCTGCGGCGGTCAAGGAACTCGTCGAGGCCGGCAAGATCGCTGCGGGCACGCCGAGGAACCTGGCGCGGACCTCGGTCGGCGTGGCGGTCAAGGACGGCGCCCCGCGCCCCGACATCGCGACTGTCGCGGCTTTCAAGGCCACGCTGCTCGCCGCCGGAAAGGTCGCCTATATCGATCCTGCGGCCGGCGGCTCGAGCGGGATCTATTTCGCCAAGCTGCTGGAGACGATGGGCATCGCGGATGCAATCAAGGCCAAGGCCGTGCTGGTGCCGGGCGGTCTGGTTGCGCAGCGTCTCGTCACCGGCGAGGCCGATCTCGCCATCCACCAGATCAGCGAGATCCTGGCCGTGAAGGGGGCGACGCTGGTCGGGCCGCTGCCGACCGAGATCCAGAGCTACACGACCTATACCGGCGGTATCGCGGCGGCGAGCACGCAGCCGGAGGCAGCCAAGGCGTTCCTCGCCTTTCTCGGTAGCGATGCCGCCAAGCGTATCCTGGCCGAGAAGGGCATGGAAAGCGCGCCGAACTGATCACGCGGCCGTCGCCTGTTTTACCAGGGGCGGCGCGGCCCGGTGTCGATATGGATCAGCCCGTTCCAATAGACCTTGTTGCCGCCGACCTCAGGTAGCGAGCGGGCATAGTCCAGCACGACGCGCGGGCGCACGCCCGGTACACGGAAGTCCATCGCCTCGCAGCGCTTGTGATAGGAGCCGCGCCGCGCGCGCCAGGGCGGCCGCCAGGTCGATGTCACCTTCACGGCCCCGTATTTGTCGGCGACCTTGCCGAGAATGTCCTTCAGCCGCTGCGGCAGGCAGATGATGGAGGTGCCGGGATCGGTCGAGATGCCTGGCCGCTCGGGCTTTTCATTGGGGTCGAACTGCGGCTCGGCCCCGGCCTTCTGACCGGGCGAGAGCTTGGGCCATTCCGGCCCTTCCTCATCTTCTGGCTCGGCGGCGAACGGCGAGCTTGGGCCTGGAGTTGGGCCTGGCGCAGGCGCTGCCGGTGCTGGAACCACGATCACAGGTAAGATCGATTGCGCCGGCAAATCGAGATCGAAAGGGCGCTGCGGCGGCAGTGGGGCACGCATGAGCTGCCCCTCCTGCGCCGAGACGGCGATGGGCTGCAGGGCGCAGGCGAGGACCAGCGCCGCCAGTGGCAAAGAGATCGACCTCACACTCAGGGCGCCGGCGTCGGCAGGAAGACGGCGCGGGTTTCGGCGCCGACCAGCGGCAACTGCGGCGTCTTGGCGCAGAGCGCGGCCAGCTGGGCGGGCGCGCTCGTGATCTTGTCGAGGTCGAGCAGGGGGCGTTGCGCGCCGCCGGCATAATATCCGGCGAGCCAGAGCGAGAGCTGATTCTGGTCGTTGCCATTCATCGCGACGAAGTCGGCGCAGGTCGCGCGCATCAGGTCGAGGGCCTCGGCGTTGGCGCGATCGCCTCCTGAAATGGAGGCGGCGAGCGCCGCGGCGAGCAGAAAAGAGCGTTGCATGGGCAGCACCATGGCGGTCTTTCTCCCTCCGGGGCGGCCCTGGCCGCAAGACGTCGATTCGGCGCGAGTGTGTCGCTTTGCGTGGCAAACAGCCAGTGGGAAGCCTGCGCTATGCTGCAAAAAGCGACCGCAGTCGCTGCGGAACGGCGAGCCGAGCGGAGAGGCGCTGCGACATCCCTGCCAATCTGCGTCGAAATCAACCCTCTCGCGCGATTGTGCAGCGCGGCGGAGTCTTGCTTCATTCTAATGCAGGGTCTAATCGACTGTGCCAGCGCGCCGTCGCCTGGCCGCCCGAAGCGGGGACATGTCCATGCAAACACTCCCAGTACCGTCCCTGCTGAACGACTATCTGCCGCTCGTCATTTTCCTGGGCGTCGCGGCCATCATCGGCATCGCCTTGCTGGTGGCTCCCTTCGCCATCGCCTATTCGAAGCCCGATGCCGAAAAGCTCTCGGCCTATGAGTGCGGCTTCAACGCCTTCGACGACGCGCGCATGAAATTCGATGTCCGCTTCTATCTGGTCGCGATCCTGTTCATCATCTTCGATCTTGAGGTCGCCTTCCTGTTCCCCTGGGCCGTCGCGTTTGGCGGGCTCGGCTGGTATGGCTTCGTCTCGATGATGATCTTCCTGGGCGTGTTGACCGTCGGCTTCGTCTACGAGTGGCGAAAAGGGGCGCTGGAGTGGGACTAGTCGTCCGGCCGCAGCACTGATTTTGCGACTTCTCTGACGGTTACGGGTTACAAGGGTTCAGATCATGGCAACAACAGCGATCGATCGCGGCGACCCGCTGGTCGCGCCTGCGCCCAAGGGCCTGCTCGGCCCCGACGGCTTGCCTGTCGGCGCGCGCGATCCCTTCTTCACCGAGATCAACAGCGAGCTCGCCGATAAGGGCTTCCTGGTCACGGCGACGGACGACCTGATCAACTGGTCGCGAACCGGCTCGCTGATGTGGATGACCTTCGGGCTCGCCTGTTGCGCCGTCGAGATGATGCAGCTCTCGATGCCGCGCTATGATGTCGAGCGTTTCGGCTTCGCGCCGCGCGCCTCACCGCGGCAGTCCGACGTGATGATCGTCGCGGGCACGCTGACCAACAAGATGGCCCCTGCGCTGCGCAAGGTCTACGACCAGATGCCGGAGCCGCGCTACGTCATCTCGATGGGCTCCTGCGCCAATGGCGGCGGCTATTACCACTACAGCTATTCGGTGGTGCGCGGCTGCGATCGCATCGTGCCGATCGACATCTATGTGCCCGGCTGCCCGCCGACGGCGGAAGCGCTGCTCTATGGCGTGCTGCTGCTGCAGAAGAAAATCCGCCGCACCGGCACGATCGAGCGCTGAGGGCCTGTCATGAGCGATCTCCTTGCTCTCGGGGAAGACATCAAGGCCGCGCTACCCGGCGCGGTGACGCAAGCCGTCGTCGCCTTCGACGAATTGACGGTTCACGCCGAAGCCGCGTCGATCGTGCAGGTTCTCAAGGTCTTGCGTGACGATCCGCGCTTCCGCTTCGTGAACTTCACCGACATCGCGGGTGCCGACTATATCGAGCGCGAGAAGCGCTTCGACGTCGTCTACCATCTGCTCTCGCCGCGCCATAACCACCGCATCCGGGTCAAGGTCCAGACCGACGAGGCGACGCCCGTTCCCTCCGTGATCGAGATCTTCCCAGCGGCGAACTGGTATGAGCGCGAGGCTTACGACTTCTACGGAATCCTGTTCTCGGGCCATCCCGATCTGCGCCGCATCCTCACCGATTACGGCTTCGAGGGGTATCCGCTGCGCAAGGACTTCCCGCTGACCGGCTTCGTCGAGGTCCGCTACGACGACGAGCAGAAGCGCGTCGTCTACGAGCCGGTGAAGCTGAACCAGGAATTCCGGAATTTCGACTTCCTCTCGCCTTGGGAAGGCACTGACTATGTGCTGCCGGGCGACGAGAAGGCGAAGACAGCCTGATCGGAGCCGGACATGACCGAACACAACATCCGGAATTTCTCGATCAATTTCGGCCCGCAGCATCCTGCGGCCCACGGCGTGCTCCGCCTGGTGCTGGAGCTCGACGGCGAGATCGTCGAGCGTGTCGACCCGCATATCGGCCTGCTGCATCGCGGCACCGAGAAGCTGATCGAGGCCAAGACCTATCTCCAGGCGCTGCCCTATTTCGACCGGCTCGACTATGTCGCGCCGATGAACCAGGAGCATGCCTATTCGCTCGCGGTCGAGAAGCTGATGGGCGTCACGGTTCCGCGCCGCGGCCAGCTCATCCGCGTGCTCTATTCCGAGATCGGCCGCATCCTCTCGCATATCCTCAACGTCACCACGCAGGCGATGGACGTCGGCGCGCTGACGCCCCCGCTCTGGGGGTTCGAGGAACGCGAAAAGCTGATGATCTTCTATGAGCGGGCCTGTGGCGCGCGCATGCATGCGGCCTATGTCCGGCCCGGTGGCGTCCACCAGGATCTGCCGGTCTCGCTGATCCACGACATCGCCGAATGGTGCGATCCGTTCCTCAAGGTCTGCGACGATCTCGAGACCCTGCTCACCGACAACCGCATCTTCAAGCAGCGCAATGTCGATATCGGCGTCGTCGATCTCGATACCTGCTGGAAATGGGGCTTTTCGGGCGTGATGGTGCGCGGTTCCGGCGCCGCCTGGGACCTGCGCAAGTCGCAGCCCTATGAATGCTATGAGGAGATGGATTTCGACATCCCCATCGGCAAGAACGGCGATTGCTACGACCGTTACTGCATCCGCATGGAGGAGATGCGCCAGTCCGTCCGCATCATGAAGCAGTGCTGCGAGAAGCTGTTGGCGGCTGACGGCGGCGGGCCGATCTCCTCGCTCGACGGCAAGATGGTGCCGCCCAAGCGCGGCGAGATGAAGCGCTCCATGGAAGCGCTGATCCACCATTTCAAGCTCTACACCGAGGGCTACAAGGTGCCCGCCGGCGAGGTCTATGCGGCGGTCGAGGCGCCCAAGGGCGAGTTCGGCGTCTATCTCGTCTCCGACGGCACCAACAAGCCCTATCGCTGCAAGATCAAGGCCCCGGGCTTCGCCCATCTCCAGGCCATGGATTTCATGTGCCGCAAGCACATGCTGGCGGATGTCAGCGCGATCCTGGGCTCCCTCGATATCGTCTTTGGTGAGGTGGACCGCTAATGTCCGTCCGTCGTCTAGCCCCCGATCACGTCCAGCCCGCTTCCTTCGCCTTTGATGCGGCGAATGAGAACTGGGCCGACCAGCAGATCGCCAAATACCCGGCCGGCCGGCAGGCCTCGGCCGTGATCCCGCTGTTGTGGAAAGCACAGGAACAGCATCAGGGCTGGGTGCCGCGCGCCGCGATCGAGGCAGTGGCCAGGAAGCTCGACATGGCGCCGATGCGCGTCATGGAGATCGCGACCTTCTACACCATGTTCAACCTGCAGCCGGTGGGTGAGCATTTCATCCAGCTTTGCGGGACCACGCCCTGCGCGCTGCGCGGCGCGGAAGCGCTGAAGAAAGTCTGCGAGGACGTGATCGGCCCGCAATCGACCGTGAGCGCCGACGGCAAGCTCTCCTGGCTTGAGGTCGAGTGCTTGGGCGCCTGCTGCAACGCTCCGATGGCGCAGATCAATTTCGACTATTACGAAGACCTGACGCCCGACAATTTCCGCGCCCTCCTCGACGATCTGCGTCAGGGACGGCCGACCAAGCCCGGCCCGCAGAATGATCGCTCCTGCTCGGAGCCGCTCGGCGGCGGCGAGACCTTGAAGGATCCCGCGCTCTATGACGGCACGGTGATCGGCGCCGGCGATTGGCAGAAGCGCGTTGCCGAGCAGCGCAAGGCTGCCGCTGAAGCCGCCGCGGCCAAGGCCGCTGCCGAAGCGGCTGCGAAGGCTGCCGAGGCAACGCCCGCCGCCGTCGAGACCAAGTCCGCGAGCGAGACGGCGGCTGCAAGCCGGCCGAAGCCTTCCGCTCCGGCTCAGCCCTCGAGTGCAGCCAGCGACACGCCGGCCGCCAGCGGCAAGGTTGAGGCGAAGGCCGTCACGGAAGCTGCCAAGCCGGCGGCCAAGCCAGCAGCAGCCAAGGCCCCCACCAAGCCGATGGCCGAACCGGAGCCGGCCTCGGCCGTCGCGGAGTCGAAGCCGGAATTGCTGAGCGCTGCGCGCGGCGGCAAGGGCGATGATCTCGAATTGATCTGGGGCGTTGGCCCCAAGCTTGCGAAGATGCTCAACGCGATGGGCGTCTGGCATTTCGACCAGATCGCGAGCTGGAAGGCCGAGGAACTCGCCTGGGTCGATGCGCGACTGACCGGCTTCAAGGGCCGCGCGACGCGCGACGACTGGATTTCGCAGGCGAAAAAACTCGCGACAGGCTGGCGGCCGGAATCGGCCCTCGGCGACAAGCCGGTGAAGTGAGGCGAAGACGATGCTTGCTGATCGCGACCGCATTTTCACCAATCTCTACGGCCGGCACGACCTTTCGCTGAAGGGCGCGATGGCGCGCGGCGCCTGGGATGGCACCAAATTCCTGCTCGAACAGGGCAAGGACTGGATCATCGACGAGATGAAGAAGTCCGGCCTGCGCGGGCGCGGCGGCGCGGGCTTCCCGACCGGCCTGAAATGGTCGTTCATGCCCAAGGTCAGCGATGGCCGGCCGAGCTATCTCGTCGTCAACGCCGACGAGTCGGAGCCGGGCACCTGCAAGGATCGCGAGATCATGCGCAACGACCCGCATACGCTGGTCGAGGGCTGCCTGATCGCCTCCTTCGCGATGGGCGCGAACGCGGCTTACATCTATATCCGCGGCGAATATGTCCGCGAGCGCGAGGCGCTGCAGCGCGCCGTCGACGAGGCCTATGAGGCCAACCTCATCGGCAAGAACAACAAGCACGGCTATCCCTTTGATCTTTATGTGCATCATGGGGCTGGTGCCTATATCTGCGGCGAAGAGACGGCGCTGCTGGAGAGCCTTGAAGGCAAGAAGGGTATGCCGCGGCTGAAGCCGCCATTCCCGGCCAATGTCGGCCTCTACGGCTGCCCGACCACCGTGAACAACGTCGAGTCGATCGCGGTCGCGCCGACCATCCTGCGCCGTGGCGCGGCCTGGTTCTCCTCGCTCGGCAACCCCAACAATGTCGGCACCAAGCTGTTCTGTGTCTCCGGCCATGTGAACAAGCCCTGCAATGTCGAAGAGGTGATGGGCATCCCCTTCCGCGAATTGATCGACCGCCATTGCGGCGGCGTGCGCGGCGGCTGGGACAACCTGCTCGCGGTCATTCCCGGCGGCTCCTCGGTACGCATGGTTCCGGCCGAGCAGATCATCGACACGCCGATGGATTTCGACTCGCTCTCCAAGCTGAAGTCGGGCTTGGGCACGGCGGCCGTCATCGTCATGGACAAGTCGACCGACATCGTCCGCGCGATCGCGCGCATCAGCTATTTCTACAAGCATGAGAGCTGCGGCCAGTGCACGCCCTGCCGCGAGGGCACGGGCTGGATGTGGCGCGTCATCAGCCGCATGGCCGAGGGCAGGGCGCAGAAGCGCGAGATCGACATGCTGCTCGACGTCACCAAGCAGATCGAGGGCCACACCATCTGCGCGCTCGGCGATGCCGCCGCCTGGCCGATCCAGGGCCTGATCGCGCATTTCCGTCACGAGATCGAGAAGCGCATCGACGATTATGCCGCGAACCCGCATTCCGAGCCGGTTCGACTGATGGCGGCGGAGTGAGACAATGACCAAACTCCTCATCGACGGCATCGAGGTCGACGTTCCCGCCGACTACACCGTGCTCCAGGCCTGCGAGGCCGCGGGCGCCGAAGTGCCGCGCTTCTGTTTCCATGAGCGCCTCTCCATCGCCGGCAATTGCCGCATGTGCCTGGTCGAGGTGAAGGGCGGCCCACCCAAGCCCCAGGCCTCCTGCGCCATCGGCGTGCGCGATCTGCGCCCCGGCCCCAATGGCGAGCCGCCGGTCGTCTCGACCAAATCGCCCATGGTCAAAAAGGCGCGCGAGGGGGTGATGGAGTTCCTCCTGATCAACCACCCGCTGGATTGCCCGATCTGCGACCAGGGCGGCGAATGCGATCTGCAGGACCAGGCCATGGCCTATGGCGTGGATAATTCCCGCTATGCCGAGAACAAGCGCGCGGTCGAGGACAAATATATCGGCCCGCTGGTGAAGACCTCGATGACGCGCTGCATCCAGTGCACGCGCTGCGTCCGCTTCACCACCGAAGTCGCAGGTGGCACCGATCTCGGCGCGATCGGTCGCGGCGAGGACATGGAGATCACGACCTATCTCGAACAGGCGATGACCTCCGAATTGCAGGGCAATATCGTCGATCTCTGCCCGGTCGGCGCGCTGACCTCGAAGCCCTATCAGAACAAGGCCCGGCCCTGGGAGCTGACCAAGACCGAATCCATCGACGTGATGGACGCGGTCGGCTCGGCGATCCGCGTCGATTCCCGTGGCCGCGAGGTGATGCGCATCCTGCCGCGCATCAACGAGGCGGTGAACGAGGAGTGGATCTCCGACAAGACCCGCCACATCGTCGACGGCCTGCGCACGCAGCGGCTCGACCGGCCCTATATCCGCCAGAACGGCACGCTGAAGCCCGCAAGCTGGAACGAGGCCTTCGCGCTGATCGCTGCGAAGGTGAAGGCGGCCAAGCCTGAAAAGATCGGCGCGATCGCTGGCGATCTTGCCGCGGTCGAGGAGATGTTCGCGCTGAAAAGCCTGATGGCTTCGCTCGGCAGCGCCAATCTCGATGGCCGCCAGGACGGCACGAAGCTCGATCCGAAGTTCGGCCGATCCTCCTACATCCTGAACGCGGGCATCGCTGGTCTCGACGAGGCGGATTCGCTGCTGATCATCGGCGCCAACCCGCGCAAGGAAGCGCCGATCCTGAATGCGCGCATCCGCAAGCGCTGGCTGCGCGGCGATTTCAAGGTCAGCCTGATCGGCGAGAAGGTCGATCTGACCTATGATTATGACTATCTCGGCGCCGGCAGCGATACGCTGGCCGAACTGATCAAGACGGCTACCGCAGCCAAGGCCAAGCCCATGGTTCTGGTCGGGCAGGGCGCTCTCACCCGTGCCGACGGCGCGGCGATCCTGTCGATGGCCGCCAAGGCGGCGCAGGTGCTGGGCGGTGCAGGCGAAGGCTGGAACGGTTTTGGCGTGCTGCACACGGCCGCCGCCCGCGTCGGCTCGCTCGATCTCGGCTTCGTGCCAGGCGAGGGCGGTCTCGATGTCGCCGGCATGCTGAGCCCGGGTGCGCTCGATGTGCTCTTCCTGCTCGGCGCCGACGAGATCGACGTGCCGGCGGGCGCTTTCGTGATCTATCAGGGCACGCATGGCGACAAGGGCGCTCATCGCGCCGACGTCATCCTGCCGGGCGCGGCCTATACCGAGAAGTCCGGCACCTACGCCAATACCGAGGGCCGGGTGCAGATGACCGATCGCGCCACCTTCCCGCCGGGCGACGCCCGCGAGGATTGGGCGATCCTGCGTGCGCTTTCCGCCGCGCTCGGCAAGACCTTGCCCTTCGACTCGCTCGCAGGCCTGCGCAAAGCGCTCTACGAGGCCTGTCCGCATTTCGCGGCTCTCGACAGCCTGCCAGCGTCGGATGCGAGCGGGCTCGGCAAGCTCGCAGGTCTTGGCGGCAAGGCCGAGAAGGCCGGCTTCGTCTCGCCCGTTAGTGATTTCTACCAGACCAACCCGATCGCGCGCGCATCCGCCGTGATGGCCGAATGTTCGGCGCTGGCCTCAGGCCGGTTGCGGCAGGCGGCGGAGTAAGCGGCCATGAACTGGGATCTCGTCCTCGACCTCGCGATCATGCTCGGCAAGAGCCTGTTGCTGCTGGTCTGTCTGCTCGTCTTCATCGCCTATATCCTGCTCGCCGACCGCAAGATCTGGGCGGCGGTGCAGTTGCGTCGCGGCCCCAACGTGGTCGGGCCCTTCGGCCTGTTCCAGAGTTTCGCCGATCTGCTGAAATTCGCCTTCAAGGAGCCGATCATCCCGTCCAGCGCCAATAAGGGCGTGTTCCTGCTGGCGCCATTGATCTCCTGCTTCCTGTCGCTGGGCGCCTGGGCGGTCATTCCGGTGGCGGAAGGCTGGGCGATCGCGGACATCAATGTCGGCGTGCTCTACATCCTGGCGATCTCGTCGCTGGGGGTCTACGGCGTGATCATGGCCGGCTGGGCCTCGAACTCGAAATACCCCTTCATGGGCGCGCTGCGCTCGGCGGCGCAGATGGTCTCCTACGAGGTCTCGATCGGCTTCGTCATCATCACGGTGCTGCTCTGCGTCGGTTCGCTCAACCTGACCGCGATCGTCGAGGCGCAGAACACCAGTTGGGGCATGCTGCGCTGGTACTGGCTGCCGCTCTTCCCGATGTTCATCGTCTTCTTCATCTCGGCCCTGGCCGAGACGAACCGCCCGCCTTTCGACCTGCCGGAAGCGGAATCGGAACTCGTCGCCGGCTTCATGGTCGAGTATTCCTCGACGCCCTATCTGCTGTTCATGCTCGGCGAATACGTGGCGATCATGACCATGTGCTCGCTGACGACGATCCTGTTCCTCGGGGGCTGGCTGCCGCCGTTCCCGATCGCGCCCTTCACCTGGTTGCCGGGCGTGTTCTGGTTCGCGCTCAAGGTCTGCCTCGTCTTCTTCATGTTCGCGATGGTGAAGGCCTTCGTGCCGCGCTACCGCTACGACCAGTTGATGCGCCTGGGCTGGAAGGTCTTCCTGCCGCTCTCGCTGGTCTCGGTCGTGGTCGTGGCCTTCGTGCTGCAGGTCACGGGCTGGGGTCCGGTGCGGTGATGATGACCACCCTGACGATGCATAAGGATTTTGTGCGATGACACTCGCTCAAGCCGCCAAGGGTCTGCTCCTCAAGGAGTTCGTCGGGGCGTTCGTCCTGTCGATGCGCTATTTCTTCAAGCCGAAGGCGACGCTGAACTACCCCTTCGAGAAGGGCATGCTCTCGCCGCGCTTCCGGGGCGAGCACGCTTTGCGCCGCTACCCCAATGGCGAGGAACGCTGCATCGCCTGCAAGCTCTGCGAGGCGATCTGCCCGGCCCAGGCCATCACCATCGAGGCCGGGCCGCGCCGCAATGACGGCACGCGCCGCACGACGCGCTACGACATCGACATGACGAAGTGCATCTATTGCGGCTTCTGCCAGGAGGCATGCCCGGTCGACGCCATCGTCGAGGGACCGAATTTCGAGTTCGCGACCGAGACCCGCGAGGAGCTGTTCTACGACAAGGACAGGCTGCTCGCGAACGGCGCGCGCTGGGAGCGCGAGATCGCGCGCAACATCGCGATGGACGCTCCTTACCGGTAAGGGGACAGGGCCCGTCGCGCGGTTGTCGCTCGCGATGGGCCTGACTATAGACGCTCCAAACTGCGCCCGGCCCGAGAGTCGGTCGCTTTGCAACGAGGACCGCCCGCAAGGGCGGAAAGGCTGGCCAGGATGAACGCCTCAGCGGCTTTCTTCTATCTCTTCGCAGGCGTCACCGTCGCTTCGGCGTTCATGGTGGTGACCTCGCGCAATCCCGTTCATTCGGTGCTGTTCCTGATCCTCGCCTTCGTCAACGCGGCGGGGCTGTTCATGCTGCTTGGCGCCGAGTTCCTGGCGATGCTGCTGATCGTGGTCTATGTCGGCGCGGTCGCGGTGCTGTTCCTCTTCGTGGTGATGATGCTCGACGTCGATTTCGCCGAGTTCCGCCAGGGCTTCCTGAACTATCTGCCGATCGGAGCGCTGATCGGCCTGATCTTCGCGGTCGAATTGCTGCTGGTGGTCGGAGCCTGGGTCATCGATCCCAAGATCGTCAGCACGCCGGTGGCCCCGATCCCGGCCAATCTGACCAACACCGCGGCGCTCGGCCAGGTGCTCTACACGCAGTACATTTACTACTTCCAGGCGGCCGGGCTCGTCCTGCTCGTCGCCATGATCGGCGCCATCGTGCTGACCCTGCGCGAGCGTGTCGGCATCAAGCGCCAGGACGTCACCCAGCAGAACGCCCGCACCAAGGCGACTGCAATGGAAGTGAAGCAGGTTCCTTCCCGCGCCGGCATCGAGGAGACGGTCTGATGATCGGACTGGGCCATTATCTCGCCGTCAGCGCGATCCTGTTCACGCTCGGCGTGCTCGGCATCTTCATCAACCGCAAGAACGTCATCGTCATCCTGATGTCGATCGAGCTCATCCTGCTCGCGGTCAACATCAACTTCGTCGCCTTCTCGAGCTTCCTGAACGATATCGTCGGCCAGGTCTTCGCGCTTCTGGTGCTGACGGTTGCGGCGGCTGAAGCCGCTATCGGGCTCGCCATCCTCGTCGTCTACTTCCGCAACCGCGGCACGATCGCGGTGGAAGACATCAACATGATGAAAGGCTGAGCGCAAAGAGCGCCCGGATCCAGCCCATGTATCACGCGATCGTCTTCCTCCCTCTGATCGGCTTCCTGATCGCTGGCCTTTTCGGCCGGCTGATCGGCGCGCGCGGCTCGGAGATCGTTACCACCTCGCTGCTGGTCGTCTCGGCGGTCCTGTCCTGGATCGCCTTCTTCCAGGTCGGCTTCGGCCACGGCACCACCCGCGTCCAGATCGCAACTTGGATGGCGTCAGGCGATCTGCGCGTCGACTGGGCCTTCCGCGTGGACACGCTGACCGCGGTGATGCTGGTCGTCGTCAACACCGTCTCCTGCCTCGTGCACCTCTACTCGATCGGCTACATGCACGAGGATCCGCATCGGCCGCGCTTCTTCGCGTATCTGTCGCTCTTCACCTTCGCCATGCTGATGCTGATCACTGCGGACAACCTCGTCCAGATGTTCTTCGGTTGGGAAGGCGTGGGCTTGGCCTCCTATCTGCTGATCGGCTTCTGGTACCAGAAGCCCTCGGCCAATGCGGCGGCAATGAAGGCCTTCATCGTCAACCGTGTCGGCGATTTCGGCTTCGCGCTCGGCATCTTCCTGGTCTTCGTGCTGTTCGGCTCGGTCGGCTTCGATGCGATCTTCCCGCGCGTCGGCGATCTGACCAATCAAAGCTTCAAGTTTCTCGGCCATGAGTGGCATGCGCTGACGCTGGCGAGCCTGCTGCTGTTCATGGGCGCCATGGGCAAGTCGGCGCAGTTCCTGCTGCACACCTGGCTGCCGGACGCGATGGAAGGCCCGACCCCGGTCTCGGCGCTGATCCATGCCGCGACCATGGTCACCGCCGGTGTCTTCATGGTTGCGCGGCTCTCGCCGATCTTCGAATACGCGCCGGTCGCGCTGACCGTCGTCGTCGTCATCGGCGCGACGACCGCCTTCTTCGCCGCGACGGTCGGCCTGGTTCAGAACGACATCAAGCGTGTCATCGCCTATTCGACCTGCTCGCAGCTCGGCTACATGTTCGTGGCGCTCGGCGTCGGCAATTACGGCGCCGGCATCTTCCACCTGTTCACCCACGCCTTCTTCAAGGCGCTGCTTTTCCTCGGCGCGGGCTCGGTCATCCATGCGATGCATCACGAGCAGGACATGCGGAACATGGGTGGCCTGCGTAAGCACATCCCGCTGACGGCCGCGGCCATGACCATTGGCACGCTGGCGCTGACTGGCTTCCCGGGCTTCGCCGGCTACTTCTCCAAGGACGCCATCATCGAGAGCGCCTATGCCTCGGTGGCGCATGGCGGTTTTGCCAGCTCCTATGCCTTCGTGCTGCTGGTCGCAGCCGCTTGCATGACCTCGTTCTATTCCTGGCGGCTCTATTTCATGACCTTCGAGGGCAAGCCGCGCTGGGGCGCGGACGCCCATGCCGCTCACGGCCACGATGCTCACGGCCATGACGACCACGCTCATGACGATCATCACGGCCATGGCCATGACCACACGCCGCATGAGAGCCCGTGGGTGATGCTGATCCCGCTTGCCGTGCTCTCGCTCGGCGCGCTCGCGGCCGGCTTCGTCTTCAAGGACGCCTTCATCGGCCACGACTTCGAGCATTTCTGGAAGTCGGCCTTGTTCATGGGCAAGGACAACCACATCCTGCACGCGATGCATGAAGTGCCGGGCTGGGTCGTGGCCTCGCCGTTCATTGCGATGGTGCTGGGCTTCCTGTTTGCCTTCTACTGCTACGTGCTGCGGCCCGATGTGCCCGGCAAGCTCGCGGCCGCCAATCCGGCGCTCTACAAATTCCTGCTGAACAAGTGGTATTTCGACGAGCTCTACGACTTCCTGTTCGTGAAGCCGGCGATGTGGCTCGGCAAGTTCCTCTGGAAGAAGGGCGACGGTTTCGTCATCGACGGCATGGGGCCGGACGGAATTTCCGCCCGCGTCGTCGACGTCACCAACCGGGTGGTTCGCCTCCAGACCGGCTATGTCTATCACTATGCCTTCGCCATGCTGATCGGCGTTGCGGGCTTTGTGACCTGGTATCTCGTGGCGCGCGGGTGAGATGATGTTCGGCTTCGGTATCCTCACCGGTCTTCTCGTCCTGCCGCTGGTCGGCGCGGCCTTCATCCTGGCGCAGCGCGGCGACGAGGCCTCGGTCGACTCGAATGCGCGCTATGCGGCGCTGGCGGCGACGATCGCGACCTTCGTGCTGGCGCTGGTCGCCTGGGGCCGCTTCGAGCCGGGCAATCCCGGCTTCCAGATGGTCGAGACCCATGGCTGGGTCTCCGACGCGATCAAGTTCAAGCTCGGCGTCGACGGCTTCTCCTTCCCCTTCGTGGTGCTGACCGCCTTCCTGATGCCGTTCTGCATCCTGGCGTCGTGGACATCCGTAACGAAGCGGGTGCGCGAATACATGGTCGCGTTCCTGATCTTGGAGACGCTGATGATCGGCGTCTTCGTGGCGCTCGACCTCGTGCTGTTCTACCTGTTCTTCGAGGCCGGCCTGATCCCGATGTTCCTGATCATCGGCATCTGGGGCGGCAAGCGCCGGGTCTACGCCTCCTACAAATTCTTCCTCTACACGCTGCTCGGCTCGGTCCTGCTGCTGCTGGCGCTGATGGCGATGTACTGGAACGCCGGCACCACCGACATCCCGACGCTGCTGGCGCATAAATTCCCGGTCGGCATGCAGACCTGGCTGTGGCTTGCCTTCTTCGCCTCCTTCGCGGTGAAGATGCCGATGTGGCCGGTCCATACCTGGCTGCCTGACGCACACGTCGAAGCGCCCACCGCAGGCTCCGTCATCCTGGCGGCGATCCTGCTGAAGATGGGCGGCTACGGCTTCATCCGCTTCTCGATCCCGATGTTCCCGGAGGCGTCGCAATATTTCGCGCCCTTCGTCTTCGCGCTCTCGGTTATCGCCATCGTCTACACCTCGCTGGTGGCGCTGATGCAGGAGGACATCAAGAAGCTGATCGCCTACTCCTCGGTGGCGCATATGGGCTTCGTCACCATGGGCCTGTTCACCCTGACGGCGCAGGGCATCCAGGGCGCTATGTTCCAGATGGTCAGCCACGGGCTGGTCTCGGGCGCGCTCTTTCTTTGCGTCGGCGTCGTCTATGACCGCATGCATACCCGCGAGATCGCGGCCTATGGCGGGCTGGTCAACCGCATGCCGATCTACGCCGTCATCTTCATGGTCTTCACCATGGCCAATGTCGGTCTTCCCGGTACGGCCGGCTTCGTCGGTGAGTTCCTGACGCTGCTGGGCGCCTTCAAGGCCAATCCCTGGGTTGCCTTCATCGCGACCTCGGGCGTCATCCTGTCCGCGGCTTACGCGCTTTGGCTCTATCGCCGCGTCATGTTCGGCGAGTTGGTTAAGCCGGAGCTCAAGGGCATCATGGATCTGAACAACCGCGAGATCGTGATCCTCGTGCCGCTCGTCATGCTGACGGTCTGGTACGGCATCCGCCCCGGCACGATCCTCGACGCGTTCGCTGCGCCGACCGAAGCCCTCATCAAGAATTATCAGGCCGCACTCACCGCCGCGAAAACGGCGATGCTGGTCGTTCAGTAAGGTTTGGCCGTGATGACCGTTCCCGCCCTCGGCCCCGCTCTGCCGGAAATCATCCTCGCGCTTGGCGCCATTGCCATGGTGCTGGTCGGCGCGATCAAGGGGGAGCGTTCGACGCGCCTGCTCGAAGGCGCGGCGATCGCGCTTTTCGTGCTCGCGCTCGTCCTGGTGCTCTCGGGCGAGGGCAAGCTCATCACCTTCAATGGCAGCTTCGTCGCTGACGGATTTGCCCGCTTCATGAAGGTGCTGACGCTGCTGGGCGCGGCGGCCACAATCCTACTCTCCTCCGATGCCTTGCGCCGCAGCGGCTCGATGCGCTTCGAATTCCCGATCCTCGTCGTGCTGGCGACGATCGGCATGATGATGATGATCTCGGCCAACGATCTGATCAGCCTCTATGTCGGCCTGGAACTGCAGTCGCTGGCGCTTTACGTCGTTGCCGCCTTCGACCGCGACAATGCGAAGTCGACCGAGGCCGGCCTGAAATACTTTGTCCTCGGCGCGCTCTCCTCGGGCATGCTGCTTTACGGTTCGTCGCTGGTCTACGGCTTCACCGGCACAGTGAGTTTCCCGGGCATCGCGGCTGCCACCCAGGGCGGTCATGCCGGCATTGGGCTGATCTTCGGCATCGTCTTCATCGCGGCGGGCGTCGCCTTCAAGATCTCGGCCGTGCCGTTCCATATGTGGACGCCCGACGTCTATGAGGGTGCGCCGACCCCGGTCGCCGCCTTCTTCGCCTCGGCTCCCAAGATGGCGGCCATGGCGATGGTGGTGCGCGTCTTCGTCGGCGCCTTCCCGGGCGCGCTGCATGACTGGCAGCAGATCATCATCTTCATCGCGATCGCCTCGATGGCGCTGGGCGCCTTCGCGGCGATCGGCCAGAGCAACATCAAGCGCCTGCTCGCCTATTCCTCGATTGCCAATATGGGCTATGCGCTGGTCGGCCTCGCCGCGGGCACCGCCAACGGCGTGCAGGGCGTCATGGTCTATATGGCGATCTATCTCGCCACGACGCTGGGCGCCTTCGCCTGCGTCCTGCTGATGCGCCGCGACGGCAAGCCGGTCGAGAACATCAGCGAGCTCGCCGGTCTCTCGCGCACCAATCCCTGGATGGCGTTCGCGCTGTCGATGATGATGTTCTCGCTCGCCGGCATTCCGCCTCTGGCCGGCTTCTGGGCGAAGTTCTACGTCTTCCTCGCCGCGATCGAGGCCAAGCTCTATGTCCTGGCCGTGGTCGGCGTGGTGACCAGCGTGGTTGGCGCCTATTACTATCTGCGCCTGGTCAAGATCATCTATTTCGACGACGCCAAGCCCGCCTTCGAGAAGGGCGATATCGGCGTGCGCGCCGTGCTCCTGATCTCGGCGGCCTTCGTGCTGGTGCTGTCGCTGGCCCCCGCGCCGCTGCTCAATTCGGCGGCCGCGGCGGCGAAGTCGCTGTTCTGAATGCAGCACCCGTCATGCTCGGGCTCGACCCGAGCATCTCTCGACAGAGATCTCGGGTTTGCGTGGGGCTTGTCCTTGGGCCGGCCAAAGGCCGGACCCGAGGGCTTCGCCCGAGAATGACGGGAACGCTCCATGATCGCCGAAGCAGCCCGCGCCGCCGGTTACCGTCTGATCGTCCGTGACGAGGTCGGCTCCACCATGGAGGAGGCGCGACGTGCGCTCGACCAGGGCGATGCCGGTAAGCTCTGGATCGTCGCGCGCAGCCAGAACGCCGGTCGTGGCCGCCATGGCCGGCAATGGGGGTCGCCGCCCGGCAATCTCTATGTCAGCCTGCTGTTGACCGCACCTTGCGAGCCGGCGCTTGCGCCGCAGCTCGGCTTCGTCGCCGGATTGGCGCTGCATGACGCCGCAGCTGCCGTCACGGGGCTGGCGGCTCCCGATCTTGCTCTGAAATGGCCAAACGACCTGCTGATCGAGCGCGCCAAGACGGCGGGCCTCCTGCTGGAAGGTGAGAGCCGGGCAGGGCGGCTCAATGTGATCATCGGCTTCGGCGTCAACATCGCCTCCTGCGCGCAAAACACGCCCTATCCGGCGAGTTTCCTGAAGCAGCATCGGCCTGCTGCCAGCATCGAGGCGATGCTGACGGCGCTCAGCGAGGCCTGGCTTGCGCGCTTCAGCGCCTGGCAGCAGCCCGGTGGTTTCGGTCCAACGCGCGCCGCCTGGCTGGATCGCGCCGCCTTTCTCGGCGAAACGATCACGATCAGGCTGCCGGAAGGCCCGCTCGAAGGGCGCTTCATCGGGCTCGACCCATCCGGCCGGCTCGAAATGGACACCGCCACCGGCCGCCGTGCCATCGATGCCGGCGATCTGTTTTTCGGCCCGCCGGCCTGAACCACACGCATTGGCGCGGTCGCGCTATGGAGACCTGCCGCCCAGCATGGTAGGGCTCCCGCTCATCTCCCGCGTTCATACGCCGATCCATATTCCAGTCAGGATATTCAGTGACCCGTTCCAGTGATCAACTCGTCTTCGTTCCCCTCGGCGGCCTCGGCGAGATCGGCATGAACGCCGCGCTCTACGGGTTCGGGCCGGAAGGGCGGCGGAAATGGATCCTGGTCGATTGCGGCCTGTCCTTCGCCGGCCCCGAGGTTCCCGGCGTCGACATCATCCTGCCCGACCTGCGCTACATCATCGAAGAGCGCGCCAATCTGCTCGGCATCATCATCACCCACGCGCATGAGGACCATATCGGCGCGCTCGCGGCCTTGTGGCCCAGCCTGCGCGCGCCGGTCTATTGCACGCGCTTCGCCGCCGGCCTCCTGGCGACGCGCCGGCTTTCCGAGCCGGGCGCGCCCAAGGTGCCTATGCATGTGGTGGCGCAGGGCGGCCGCGTGACGCTCGGCCCCTTCGACATCGAATTCGTGCCGGTGGCGCATTCGATCCCCGAATCGAACGCGCTGGCGATCCGCACCCCGGTCGGCCTCGTCGTCCATACCGGCGACTGGAAGATCGACCCGACGCCGCAGGTCGGCCTGCCGACCGACGAGAAGCGGCTGCGCGAACTCGGCGACGAAGGCGTGCTCGCGCTGATCTGCGACTCGACCAATGTCATGCGCGACGGCACCAGCCCGAGCGAGGCCGATGTCGCGGCCAAGCTGAAGGAACTGGTGCATTCCGCACCGGGCCGCGTCGCCGTCACCACCTTCGCCTCCAACGTCGCGCGCCTGCGCGCCGTCGCCGAGGCCGCGATGGCTGATCAGCGCGAGGTCGTCGTTGTTGGGCGCGCCATGGACCGCGTCATCGATGTCGCGCGCGAATGCGGCTATCTCGACGGCATCCCGGCCTTCCGCTCGGCCGACACCTATGGCTATCTGCCGCGCGACAAGGTCGTGGCGCTGCTCACCGGCAGCCAGGGCGAGCCGCGCGCGGCGCTCTCGCGCATCGCCTCCGACGATCATCCCGAGATCGCGCTTTCGCCCGGCGACCGGGTGATCTTCTCGTCGCGCACCATTCCCGGCAATGAGAAGGCCGTCGGCAACATCCTGAACGCGCTCGCGCGCGACAATATCGAGATCATCACCGACCGCACCCATCTCGTCCATGTCTCGGGGCATCCGCGCCGCGAGGAGATGGCCAGGCTTTATGGCTGGCTGAAGCCGAAGATCGTCATCCCCGCCCATGGCGAGGATCTGCATCTGTCGGAGCACGCCATCTTCGCACGTGGGCTCGGCGTCAAGACCGTGGTGCGTGCCGGCAATGGCGATGTCGTCGCGATCACACCCGACGGCGCCAGCAAGGTCGACGAGGTCACGCATGGCCGCCTCTATCAGGACGGTACGCTGCTGGTGAACGCGCTGGAGAAGACCATCTCCGAGCGCCGGAAGCTCTCCTTCGCCGGTATGATCTCGGTCGCGGTCGCTATCGACGAGAAGGGCGGGCTCGCCGGCGATCCCGAGATCGCGGTGCTGGGCCTGCCGCCGAGGACGCGCGATGGCACCGATTTCGACGAATATGTCGCCGAGGCTGTCTCCGAATTGATCGACGGCATCCCCAAGGCGCGCCGGCGCGATCCCGAGGCGCTCCGCAATGCGCTGGAGCGCGGCCTGCGCAGTGCCGTCAATGAGGAATGGGGCAAGAAGCCGCTGGTGCATGCGCTGGTGATCGAGGTTTAAGCTGGCACGACTTTGCTCGGAACCACCGCGTCATCCCGGACGCAGCGAAGCGGAGATCCGGGATCCATCGTAGGGAACTGCGCTCTACAATGGATCCCGGATCGGCGCTGCTGCGCAGCTTGTCCGGGATGACCGTGTGGTTCAGAGCCAGGATGGTAAGCTCGATGAAGGGAAAGCCATGATCGGACGCCTCAACCACGTCGCCATTGCCGTGAAGGATCTCACGGCCTCGACGGCGCTCTATCGCGATACGCTGGGCGCGCGGGTTTCGCAGCCGCTGCCGCAGCCCGAGCATGGCGTGATTGTGGTCTTCGTGGAATTGCCGAACACCAAGATCGAATTGCTGGAGCCGACGGGCCCTGACTCGCCCGTCGCGAAATTCCTCGAGCGCAATCCCGATGGCGGCATCCACCACATCTGCTACGAGGTCGACGACATCCTGGCTGCCCGCGATCGATTGAAGGCGACAGGGGCGCGCGTTCTGGGATCCGGAGAGCCGCGCATCGGCGCCCATGGCAAGCCGGTGCTGTTCCTGCACCCCAAGGATTTCTGCGGCACGCTCGTCGAGCTCGAGCAGGCCTGAGTGCGATGGACGAGATCACCTTCTTCGGCGAGCCGGAAGCGGGATCGCCGCGCCCTTTCAGCGCCGCAACGCGGGCGGGCGGCCTGATTTTCGTCTCCGGCCATTCGGCGCCGCATGATCCCGAGCGTGGCGTCTTTCGCGGTGACACGCCAGCCGAGGAGGTTCGCAACGCATTGGCGAAGATCGCCGAGATCCTGGCGCAGGCGGGCAGCAGCCTCGATCGCGTCGTGCAGGTCTCGATGCTGATCACCAACCCCGACGACTATGCCGCCTGCAACGCCGAATATGTGAAGCATTTTCCGGGCGGGTTGCCGGCACGCCATACGGCCCGTTTCGGCGTGCCGACGCAGGCGCGCGTCGCCTTTTCCTGCATCGCACTCGCCGGCGATGAGACAAGGGATGACCGCTCATGACCATTGCCGGCGGGCTCGCCGTTTATTTCGTGATCTGGTGGACGGTGCTGTTTGCCGTGCTGCCTTTCGGCGTGCGCAGTCAGGCTGAGGCCGGCGAGGTCACGGACGGCACTGAACCGGGCGCGCCGGTTCTTCCGGGCCTGCTCAAGAAGGCCTTGATCACCTCGGTCATCGCCGGGGTGGTCTTTGCGCTCGTCTGGTATATCTGGGCGAAGTTCGATCTTTAGTCTTCGCGCGTTGGACTTCAAAAAGAAAAAGGCAAGGCCAATGCCTTGCCTTGGAAGTCTGTTTTTACCGCAGTAACGGCACGCATCTCATCGCGCGCGACTCATATACTAGGCGGGCGTTTGTTCCTCCCGAGACCTGGTCCGCAGCGCTTTGATAATCGCAAAGCGTGTCCAGCCACGAATGATTAGCGGATTATGACGGGGCTGTCACCACTTTAGGCATGTGCAGCCTGATCTTTTTGCAAGTTTATTCTGCGTTGCACTTGTGCGGTGCAGCAAAGTTCTATCTGGGGCGTTTTCCCGCCTTGTTCCGGCCAAAGGATGCCGCTAGGCGAGTGCCTGACCAGCCGGGCTCGCCGGTTGCCATGGAGATCGTCTATGCTGCGCAGCTCTCTCGCCGCTCTTGCCCTCATCGCCTCGCTCGGCATGGCCCAGGCCCAGGCACCGGACCCGGCCAATACACTGGTCCTGGAGACCAAGGACGGGCCTGTGACGATCCGGCTGCGGCCCGATCTCGCGCCCAAGCATGTCGCGCAGATCAAGGCGCTGACCAAGCGCGGCTTCTATGACGGCATCGTCTTCCACCGCGTCATCGACGGCTTTATGGCCCAGACCGGCGACCCGACCGGCACCGGCACCGGCAAGTCCGATCTGCCGAACCTGCCGGCCGAATTCACCCCGACGCCTTACAAGGTCGGCTCGGTCGGCATGGCCCGCTCGCAATCGCCGGATTCCGCCAATTCGCAGTTCTTCATCTGCTTTGAGGGCTGCGGTTCCCTGACCGGCCAGTACACGCTGTTTGGCGAGGTCGTCTCCGGTATGGACGCCGTGCGCAAGATCAAGAAGGGCAGCCAATCGGCCAATGGCCAGGTTACGAACCCCGACAAGATCGTCCGCATGCGCCTGCAGGCCGACGCCAAGTAACGGCGAACCACAAGCAGGACCAGTCAGGGGAGGGCCGTGACAATGCTGCGCGCGGCTCTCACCTGTCTCGCTCTGCTGCTGGTCGCGGGCTCAGCCGGCGCGCAGGAGACGCGCGATCTCGGCCTGCCGCCGGCCTCCGGGTCGCAAAATCCCGTCCTGCCGCCGCCATCCGGTTCGCAGAACCCCATTCTGCCGCCGCAGTCGGGGCAGCGCTACATGCCTGGCGTCGGCGGTCCGTTCAGCGGGGACGACATACCCGGCAGCGGCTATCGCAGGATCAGGCCGCCGCGTGAGTCGGGCAGCGGCGAGGTCGGTGTCGTGGGCGGGCTTGCGCCTTCGACGAAACCGTTCGAAGGCGAGGCGCTCGCTCGTCTCATCGATATCGCGCCTGCCTTGCGGCGCTGCTGGCATCCGCCCGTCATCGATGGCCCCGATACAGGCGTCATGGCGACGGTCAGGTTCAGCCTGCGCCGTGACGGCTCGCTCTTCGGCCAACCGCGCGTGAGCTGGGAAACCAGGCGGACCGACCCGGCCCTGCGCCAGCGTTTCACGGACTCCGTCGTCGCCGCCGTTCGCGATTGCACACCGATGAGGTTGTCGCCGCAGCTCGGAGCGAGTATCGCGGGGCGACCTTTTTCCATTCGCTTCCACGGCCGTGCGCCGTTTACAGAAAGGCAGATCTGATGTCGCTCGATCCCGAGAACACCCTCGTCATGGAAACCACCAAGGGCAAAGTCGTCATCAAGCTGCGCCCCGACCTGGCTCCCGGCCATGTCGAGCGCCTCAAGACGCTCTCGCGCCAGGGCTTTTATGACGGCATCGTCTTCCACCGCGTCATCGACGGCTTCATGGCTCAGGTCGGCTGCCCGCATGGCACCGGCACCGGCGGCTCGGAGCTGCCCGACCTGAAGGCCGAGTTCAATGCGCAGCCACATGTGCGCGGCATCTGCTCGATGGCTCGCTCGCAGAACCCGAACTCGGCCAACAGCCAGTTCTTCATCGTCTTCGACGATGCCCGCTTCCTCGACAAGCAGTACACCGCCTGGGGCGAAGTCGTTGAAGGCATGGAGAATGTCGACAAGATCAAGCGCGGCGAGCCCGTGCGCGATCCCGACTCCATCGTCTCGATGAAGGTTCTGGCCGACGTGGCCTGATCCAAGCTGTGGATGTCGAGCTCTTCGATTTCGACCTCCCAGAAGACCGCATCGCGCTGAGGCCCGCCAGCCCGCGCGATGCGGCGCGTCTGCTCGTCGTCAGGCCTGATGCGCTCGAGCCTTTCGAGGATCGCGGTATCCGCGACCTCGTCGGCCTGCTCCAGCCGGGGGATGCGCTTGTCCTGAACGACACCCGCGTCATCCCCTCGCGGCTGCGCGGCCGCCGCTTCCGGGGTGAGACGTCCGCCGGCATCGAGATCATGCTGCATAAGCGCGAGGGCGCCGATCGCTGGCTCGCCTTCGCCCGCCCGGCTAAGAAGCTCACTATTGGCGAGATGATCGTCTTCGGTGAGGCCGGAGCGAGCAATGTCTGCGAACTCGGCCGACTCGAAGCCGAGGTTCTGTCCAAAGGCGAGGGCGGCGAGGTCGAGTTGCGCTTCGCTCTGTCAGGGCCAATGCTCGATGAGGCCATTGCGCGGCTCGGTGAACTGCCGCTGCCGCCCTATATCGCCGGCAAGCGCCCGACCGACCACCAGGATGCAAGCGACTACCAGACCATGCATGCCCGCGAGGACGGTGCGGTCGCCGCTCCGACGGCTGGCCTGCATTTCACGCCGGATCTTGTCGCCGCGCTCGATGCATACGGAGTCTCGCGCCACCTCGTTACGCTGCATGTCGGAGCGGGGACCTTCTTGCCTGTGAAGGTGGACGACACAAGCGAGCACCGCATGCATGCGGAATGGGGCAGCGTCTCGGTCGAGACGGCCGCTGCGCTGAATGCGGTCAAGGCAAAGGGCGGGCGCATTGTCGCGGTCGGCACGACCTCGCTGCGCCTGCTCGAAAGTGCAACCGGCGAGGATAACGTCATCGCGCATTTCTCCGGTGATACCGCGATCTTCATCACGCCAGGCTATCGTTTCCGTGCCGTCGACCTGCTGCTGACCAATTTCCACCTGCCGCGCTCGACGTTGTTCATGCTTGTCTCGGCCTTCTGCGGTCTCGACATCATGAAACGCGCCTATGCCCATGCGATCGCGGAAAATTACCGCTTCTACTCCTATGGCGACGCCAGCCTGCTGCATCGCGGCGCGTAGCCCTCATCCTGGGGAGCAGCCGGAGGCTTGCGTCTCGAAGGATGCTCCAGACGGTTCCAGAGCGTCCGGGACCATCCTTCGAGACGCGCTCCCTACGGAAGCGCTCCTCAGGATGAGGGCTGGAGAGTCCAAAGCCTATGCAGGTCGGTGTCGTGTTCCGGCTCGCAATCGCCGCGCGGAAATGCTAACCGGCACGGCAACAAGGGAATTCTGACGGGCCATGGCCGATATTTTTCGCGAAATCGATGAAGAGGTGCGCCGCGACAAGGCGGCGGCCATCTGGAGCAAATACGGCAACGTCTTCGTCGCGCTGGCCGTGCTGGCCGTGCTCGCTGTCGCGGGCTGGCAGTATTGGCTCCATCGCGAGAACCAGGCCTCCCAGGCCGTCGGCGCGCGGCTCGAAGCCGCGCTGAAATCCTCGCGCGACGGCAATGGCGCGGAGGCCGAAACGATCCTGAAGGAGCTCGCTGAGGGCGCTCCCGCCGGCTATCGCCAGATCGCGCGCTTCCGTCTTGCTGCCGAGACCGCCAAGCGCGATGCCGCTGCCGGTGTCACGGCGTTCGATGCGCTCGCCAATGATGGCGGGCTCGATCAGCTCTATCGCGATCTGGCGCGCCTGCGCGCCGGCATGCTGCGCGTTGATCTCGCGCCCTATGCCGAGGTCAAGACGGCGCTGGAGCCGCTGGTGACGCCTCAGGGCGTCTGGCGCCATTCGGCGCGGGAGATGCTGGGCATCGCTGCGCTCAAGGCCAATCTCTTCGAGGATGCCGGGCGCTGGTTCGATGCGATCGTCACCGACCCACAAGCGCCGCAGGTGCTGCGCCAGCGCACCGATCTCTACCTCGCTCTGGTTCGCGGCGGTGCAGTCGAGACGAAGAACTGAGTTCCCACGAACGAGGTTTGCGAGAATTTCATTTGTAGCGCTGGTCATCCCGAGCGACCCTAGGGGGATCCGGGATGACCGTGCGTTTTTATCGACTGCGAAGGAGCCGACGTCGTTGGACCACGCAGGCGAAACAGGAATAGTTGACACGCAATGACCGCCATCGTCGCCATCATCGGCCGCCCTAATGTCGGCAAGTCGACGCTGTTCAACCGGCTCGTCGGCAAGAAGCTCGCGCTCGTCGACGACCGGCCCGGCGTGACGCGCGACCGGCGTGAGGGTGAAGCCTCGCTCGGACATCTGCGCTTCAACGTAATCGATACGGCCGGCCTGGAAGAGGCCGACAAGGATTCGCTCTTGGGCCGGATGCGCGCGCAGACGGAAACCGCGATCGCCCAGGCTGACGTCATCCTGTTCATGATCGATGCGCGGCTCGGTCTCACGCCGATGGATCAGCCCTTCGCCGATCTGGTGCGCAAATCCGGCAAGCCCGTCATCCTGCTCGCCAACAAGGCCGAGGGGAAGAAGGGGCTGGACGGTATCTTCGAATCCTATGCGCTGGGCCTCGGCGATCCCGTGCCGTTCTCGGCCGAGCACGGCGAGGGCACCTCCGACCTGCTGGAGGCGCTCGCGCCCTTCGTCGATGACGAGCCGGAAGAGGAAGAGGCCTTCGACGAGAGCTATGGCGACAAGCGCTGGGTGGATGTCCCGGCCGCCGCTGGCGATGAAGACGAAGAGTACAACGATCCGAACAAGCCGCTGCGCGTCACCATCATCGGCCGCCCCAATGCCGGCAAGTCGACACTGGTCAACCGGATGATCGGTGAGGAACGGCTGCTGACCGGCCCCGAGGCCGGCATCACCCGCGACACCATCTCCGTCGACTATGAATGGCGTGGCCGCCCCGTAAAACTGTTCGATACGGCCGGTATGCGCAAGCGCGCCCGCATCGAGGAAAAGCTCGAGAAGATGTCGGTGCAGGACGCGCTGCGCGCGATCCGCTTCGCCGAAGTCGTCGTCGTGCTGCTGGATGCCACGATCCCATTCGAGAAGCAGGATCTGACGCTCGTCGATTTCACCGAACGCGAGGGCCGCACCGTCGTCATCGGCCTGAACAAATGGGATCTCGTCGCCGACAAGAACGGCTTGCTGGCGGAGTTGAAGGAGAAGGCCAAGCATTTGCTCGCGCAGGTGCGCGGCGTGCCGATCGTGCCGCTTTCGGGGCTTGCCGGCGAGGGAATCGACCGCTTGATGCAGGCGGTGTTCGAGAGCTACGACGTCTGGAATCGTCGCGTCTCGACGGCCCGAATCAACCGCTGGCTGGAAGGCGTGCTCTCGGCCCATCCGCCACCAGCCGTCGCAGGCCGGCGCATCAAGATCCGCTACATGACGCAGGCCAAGGCGCGCCCGCCGACCTTCGCGCTCTTCGGCAACCAGCTCGACCATCTGCCGGTGTCCTACACCCGCTATCTGGTCAACAACCTGCGCGAGGCCTTCGAACTGCCGGGCACGCCGATCCGCCTGCATACGCGCGGCGGCGAAAACCCTTACGACAAAGGCAAGAAGTAGCGCGGTTCTTGCCTTCTCCCTGGCGGGAAGGGGGACGCCGCCTGAAATCCAGCAGGTGCGGGAGCCCTCTCCTGTAAGGAGAGGGGTTCCCCGCGCCTTCTCCGTCATTCTCAGCCGCCCGAACGCTGAAGATCGTGCCGCCTACCGCGATGAGGGGGCGGTATTTCGAGACGACAGCTCGCCCAGCTTGGCTTCATCCGCTCGAGCCCCGTCCTGATCGCCAGCCGCACGCCTGGCTACGGCGCGGAAGCGATAATTGTCATCCGCATCGGGGGCGAGACGGATGGCTTCATCGAAATCGGCGATGGCTCGAGCGGTGTTGCCCTTGTTGAAATGGGTCAAGCCGCGAACGGTCCAGGCCTTTTCCAATGCGGGCGCCAGGGCGATGGCTCGATCGAGGTCGGGGAGAGCTTTGTCCGGCTCTCCCTGCGACGCCTGAATCGATGCGCGCGTAACAAGGAAATCCGCTTGCGACGGGTCGAGGCGGATGGCCGTATCGAGGTCGCGCAAGGCCCGCCGAAGGTCCCTCATATACAGCAGATGCGCCTTGCCGCGTTTAGCGAAGGCGATGGCGAGGGTCGGCGCAAGGGCGATGGCCCGGTCGTAATCGGCAAGTGCGCGGGCGTAAGCATCGCCCGATCCCGGCGCGAGGAGGTCCCCACGATCGAGAAGGGCGGTTGCGAGCTCGCCGCCCGAGAGGTTTCCGCCGTCGATCAGCCGGTTGCAGGCCGCGAGAGCCCGGTCATGGCGTGCGATCAACTCCCGCGCCTGCGCAATCAGTGTCTGCGCGTCAGCCGATGGCATCGCGAGCGACGGCTCGGAGCCGGAGCGGCAGGTTCGGCGCAACTCCTCGACCGGGGAGGCGGACGGGGTGATGGGGCCGCCATCCGCGACGGCACGCCCCGTCATCATCACGGCCGATGCCAGGCCGAGAGCGGCAAAGGCGGACAGCGACAGGACGGAGCGTGTGAGCATCGTTACTCCAACGGTCGACTCGCCAACGGTCGAGCCGTCAGGCCTGTCGATAAGGCTCCCTCAGGCCGGCATTTGCGGCGTCAGCACTTTTCCTTGCGGGAAATCGAAGATCTTGCCGGTCTCGCTCCATGCGGGCGAAGCGATCTCGACCAGATGCGGCGCCAGCTCCTCCGGCGTCCTGAGCGTCAGCGGATCCTCGCCCGGCATCGCCTCGGCGCGCATTTTTGTCCGCAGCGGGCCCGGATTGACCAGCATCACCTTCAGCGGTGTCGTCACGGTCTCGGCGGCATAGGTGCGCGCCATCGCTTCGACGGCGGCCTTGGAGATCGAATACGGCCCCCAATAGGCCAGGCATTTATGCGCGGCGCCCGAGGACATCAGGATCACGCGGGCGGCGTCCGACGCCTGCAACGCCGGCTCGACCGATTTCAGCAAGCGCCAATTCGCTGTGACATTGGTATCGAACACATTGGCCCATTCCTTCGGCGAGGCATGGGTCAGGGGCGTCAACGGCCCCAGGATGCCGGCATTGGCCAGGAGGATGTCGAGCTTGCCCCAGCGCTGCAGCAGGGCCGGGCCGAGCTTCTCGATCGCGGCGGTATCTGCGAGGTCGAGCGGGACGAGCGTCGTACTGCCGCCCAACGCCATAATCTCGTCGTCCAGCTCTTCGAGAGCCCCGGTGGTGCGGGCAAGCGCGACGACATGCGCGCCAGCCTGGGCGAAGGCGAGCGCCGCCGCCCGGCCGATGCCGCGCGATGCGCCGGTGACGAGCGCGACGCGCCCTTCCAAAGGCTTGGACATGGAATTCCTTGAGCGGGGATCAGCCGGCTTCGGCCAGCAGCGAAATCTGCTGCTTGGCGCTCTCGCCGATCACATCGGTCAGTGAGGTCGGGTAATCGCCGGTGAAGCAATGGTCGGTGAATTGCGGGCGGACGGGGTCGCGTCCGGCATGGCCCATGGCGCGATAGAGCCCGTCGACCGAGAGGAAGGCCAGCGAATCGGCGCCGACGAACTGGCGCATCTCTTCGAGAGAATGTGTTGCGGCGAGCAGTTTTTCGCGGTCGGGCGTGTCGATGCCGTAATAATCGGGATGAGTGATCGGCGGTGAGGAGATGCGGAAATGCACCTCGCGTGCACCGGCCTCGCGCATCATCTTGACGATCTTCAGCGAGGTCGTGCCGCGCACGATCGAATCGTCGACGAGCACGATGCTCTTGCCCTCGACGACGCTGCGATTGGCGGAATGCTTCAGGCGCACGCCGAGTTCGCGGACCTTCTGCGTCGGCTCGATGAAGGTGCGGCCGACATAATGGTTGCGGATGATGCCGAGCTCGAAGGGAATGCCGCTCGCCTGGGCGAAGCCAAGCGCGGCGGGCACGCCGGAATCGGGCACGGGCACGATCACATCGGCATTGGCCGGAGCTTCAGCTGCGAGCTGGGCGCCCATCTGCTTGCGGCGCTCATAGATGCTGCGGCCCTTCACGATGGAGTCAGGCCGGGCAAAATAGATGTACTCGAAGATGCAAGGCCGTTCGGCCATCGGTGGGAACGGCTTGTGGCTCTCGATGCCGCTCTCGGAAATGACGACCACCTCGCCATTCTCGATCTCGCGAACGAATTTCGCGCCGATGATGTCGAGCGCGCAGGTCTCGGAGGTCAGGATCGGGCAGCCATCGAGCTCACCCAGCACCAGCGGGCGGATGCCGAGCGGATCGCGGGCGCCGATCAGCTTCTTGTTGGTCATACCGACGAAGGCATAGGCGCCCTCGATCTGGCGGATGGCCTCGACGAAGCGTTCGATGAAGCGCGGTTTGCGGCTGCGCGCGACGAGTTGGAGCAGTACCTCGGTGTCCGAGGTCGACTGATAGATCGCGCCGTCGCGGACGAGGTTGCGCCGCAGCGTCAGGCCGTTGGTCAGGTTGCCGTTATGCGCGACCGCAAACCCGCCGCCATGGAGCTCGGCGAAGAGCGGCTGGACATTGCGCAGGATGGTCTCGCCGGTGGTCGAATAGCGGACATGGCCGATGGCCTGCTTGCCCTTGAGCTTCTCGATGACGGAGACTTCAGAGAAGGCGTCGCCGACGAGGCCGAGCCTGCGCTCGGAGTGGAAGCGCTTGCCGTCGAAGGTCACGATGCCCGCAGCCTCCTGGCCGCGATGCTGCAAGGCGTGCAGGCCGAGCGCCGTCAGCGCGGCGGCGTCGGCATGTCCGAAGATGCCGAAGACGCCGCACTCCTCCCGCAGCCGATCGGCATTGGGGTCAAAAGCGGCTTCGGCTTCGGTCTGCAGCGTCATCACGGGCTCCAATGCGGCAGGACTGGGAGGTCTCTACGCTCGAATTACGGACGGGGTTGGGCAGGCGTGGTTGCTTTGCCAGCTTCGATCACCCGCTGCAATGCCTGCTTGTCGTTGGCATTGGGCACCTGGGTGCGACGCTGTGGGTCGGCGGTTGGGCTGGCGGGGGCGCGAGGCTCCTCGGCCGGCGCCTCCGTCGGCTCCTCGCCCGTCTTGGGCTTGAGCATCTTCTTGATCATGTCGGAGTTGATGTCTTGCGGCAGCATCGTCAAGAGCGAGCGGCCGGTTTCCTCCAGAATCGGGCGGGCGCGCGCATCCTTGGCCCAGGACGGCAGGTTCTTCTCGGGCAGCAGCGCGCTGAAGAACAGATAGCCGACGACGGCGAGCAACAGGCCGCGACCGGCGCCGAAGACGAAGCCGAGCGTCCGATCGAGCGCGCCGATGCGTGAATCCAGCACGAAGTCCGAAATCCTCGCCGTCACCAGCGAAACCACGATCAAGGTCACCAGGAACAGCGCCGCGATCGAGGCGATCAGGGCGATCGTGTCATTGGGGATATACTGCTTGGCGAGCGGCAGGAGCTGCGGGTGGAAGACCCAGGCCACGGCGGCTGCGGCGACCCAGGAGGCAATCGCCAGCACTTCGCGCGTCAGACCGCGCACGGCGGCCAGCAATGCCGAGATCAAAATCACGCCGATGACGACGAGATCGAGGATGGTGACAGGCATGGACAAGCCGCTTCGCTTAAGAACTCAGGAAGGCCTGCGTGAAATGGGCGGGCCACATCGTTTTTGCTATACGCGCTCGCATGGCCTGCGTCACCATTGCGTCCGAGTCATTTCACATCTCTGCGAGGTGCACGCGCCGCGATATCGGCAACAAGCTCCGTGACATGGCCGAAGCGCCGCAGCATCAGCCCGCCGCCATCGCCCGTATCTGCGCCGCCTGAAGGCATCAGGGCCGATTCGAAGCCAAGCTTGGACGCCTCGCGCAAGCGCGCGGGCGCGACCGATACCGGCCGAATCGCGCCCGACAGCGCGATCTCGCCGAAATAGACCGATTCCGGCGGCAGGATCGCCCCGCTCAGCGATGAGACCAGCGCGGCGGCGACTGCCAGATCGGCGGCGGGCTCGTTGACCCGCAGGCCGCCCGCGACATTCAGATAGACATCGTGCTGGCCAAGCTTGAGCCCGCCATGGGTCTCGAGCACGGCTAGCACCATGGCCAGGCGGCTATTCTCCCAGCCGACGACGGCACGGCGCGGCGTGCCCAGCGAGGTTGGAGCGACCAGGGCCTGGATCTCGACCAGTACGGGCCGCGTGCCCTCGATCCCGGCGAAGACCGCTGCGCCTGGTGCCGCCTGATCCCGGTCCGCGAGGAAAAGCGCCGAGGGGTTGGTCACCTCCGACAGGCCCATTCCGGTCATCTCAAAAACGCCGATTTCGTCGGTGGGGCCGAAACGGTTCTTCTGGGCGCGCAGGATGCGGAAGGCATGCGCGCCTTCGCCCTCGAAGGAGAGCACGGCATCGACCATGTGCTCGACGACGCGGGGGCCGGCGATCTGCCCGTCCTTGGTGACATGGCCGACGAGAATCAGGCAGGCGCCGCTGGTCTTGGCATAGCGGATCAGTGCCTGCGCCGAGCCGCGAACCTGGGTGACGGTGCCCGGCGCGCTCTCGACCTCGCCCGACCACATGGTCTGGATCGAATCGATCACCACCAGGGCAGGGCGGCTGCCCTGGCCCAAGGTCGCGATGATGTCCTCGACATTGGTCTCCGCTGCCAGATCGACTGGGGACTCGGCCAGCCCCATGCGCTCGGCGCGCAAGCGGACCTGGCCGGTCGATTCCTCGCCCGAGACATAGACGACGCGGCGGCCGGAGAGCGCGAGAGCGGCGCAGGCCTGCATCAGCAAGGTCGATTTGCCGATGCCGGGATTGCCGCCGATCAGCAGCACCGAGCCCGGCACGAAGCCGCCGCCGGTGACGCGGTCGAGTTCGCCGATGCCGGCCTTGATGCGCGGCGCGTCCTGCGTGTCGCCCTTCAGGGTCTCCAGGGCGAAGACGCGTCCGCGCGCCTTGCCGTTCGATGAGGTGCGGCCACCGGGAACAGGCGCCGCCTGGGCTTCCTCAGATAGCGAGGACCATGTACCGCAGGCGTCGCATTTGCCTTGCCAGCGATGATAGACCGCCCCGCAAGCCTGGCAGATATAGGTCGGACCGCGCTTGGCCACCCGCTCTAGAGCCCGGTATAGCGGCGCGCATAACGCCGGCCGAGGCTGGTCAGGATCTCGTAGCCGATCGTCTTGGCCCCGGCGCCGACCGTCTCGATATCGAGTGGGCCGCCGATCAGGGTGACGCTCGCGCCGCGAACCGCCGCGTCGGCCGGGGCTTCGGTGACGTCGACGATGATCAGATCCATCGAGACAGAGCCGACGAAGGGACAGATGACGCCGCCGACCAGCGCCGAGCCGCCCGTGACGGCATCGGTCCAGCTCGCATTGCGTGGGTAGCCGTCGGCATAGCCGAGGTAGATGGTGGCGAGCTTGCGCCGGCTCTTGGCCGTCCAGCGACCATTATAGCCGGCCTGCGTACCGGCCTCGACCTCGCGCAGCTGGATGATGCGCGCCTCCAGGCCGATGACGGGCTGCATCGGGTTGGCCTGGCCCGGCGTCGGGTTGCCGCCATAGAGCGCATAGCCTGGCCGGGTGAGCTGATAGGACGGGCAGTCCTTCAGGAAATGGCCGGAGGAATTCTTCAGCGAGGCCGGCGTGTCGGGGAATGCGGCCGCGATCTCGGCGAAGGCTGCGATCTGGCGGGCATTGGCCGGGTCCGCCTCGTCCTCGGAGGAGGCAAAATGGCTCATCACCAGCCCGATCCCGGCTGCGGCGATCACGCCGCTGCGCTCGCGGGCCAGATTGAGCCCCTCGCCGGGCCAGAGCCCGAGCCGGTTCATCGCGGTATCGACATGCAGCGCCGCTGGCCGGACCTGCGCGCCGGTCTGGCGAAAGGAGGCCCATTCCAGCAGTTCCTCATGCGAACCGAGCACGGGCGACAGCCCGTGTTCCGCATAGACGCCGCACGTGTCGGGCAAAAGCCCGTTGAGGATATAGACCGCCGCATCGGGGGCAACGCTGCGCGCCCGGATACCCTCGGAGAGATGCGCGACGAAGAAGCTGCGGCAGCCGGCCCTGGCGAGCGCCGTCACCGCCGGTTCGATGCCGATGCCATAGGCGTTCGCCTTGACCACCGCGCCCGCTTCCGTGCCGGCACGCGCGCCCAGCGCCCGCCAATTGGCGACCAACGCGCCGAGATCGACGGTAAGGATGGCGCCGGCGGTCGCGGCGTCGGTTGAATCGAAGGTGCTCATTCGCGATCCGGGAGTCGGAGGTCGTCAGCGCGGTCGGAGAAGCGCGTCACCTCGGCGTCGAACTGGAGCGCGATCGCCCCGGTGGGGCCGTGGCGCTGCTTGCCGATGATGAGCTCGGCCACACCATGGGCGGCTTCCATCTCGATTTGCCACTTGTTGTGTTCTTCGGTGCCGGGGCGCGGCTCCTTGCCCTTGAGATAATATTCGTCGCGGTAGACGAACATCACGACGTCGGCGTCCTGCTCAATCGAGCCCGATTCACGCAGATCCGAGAGCTGCGGGCGCTTGTCGTCGCGGCTTTCGACCTGACGCGAGAGCTGTGAAAGCGCGATGATCGGAACGGCAAGCTCCTTGGCCAGCGCCTTCAGGCTGGTGGTGATCTCGGTCAATTCCTGCACACGATTCTGGCTGTTCTTGGACGAGCCGGAGAGGAGCTGCAGATAGTCGATGAAGAGGGCGTCGAGCCCCTTCTGACGCTTCAATCGGCGGGCGCGAGCAACGAGCTGGGCGATCGAGATGCCGCCGGTCTGGTCGATATAGAGCGGCAGCTTCTCGATCTGCGCCGCGACATCGGTCAGCCGCGCAAAATCGGCCTCGGTGATGCGGCCCTGCCTGATCTTGTAGGAGGAGATGCCCGACTGCTCGGCGACGATACGCGTCGCGAGCTGGTCGGCCGACATTTCGAGCGAGAAGAAGGCGACGATGGCGCCATCAACGGTCTTGAGCGTACCGTCCGGCTGCCGCTCGCCGCGCCAGGCCTTCGCCATGTTGAAGGCGATGTTGGTTGCAAGCGACGTCTTGCCCATGGCGGGGCGGCCGGCGAGCACGATCAGGTCGGAGGGCTGCAGGCCGCCCATGCGCTGGTCGAGATCGCGCAGGCCCGACGAGATGCCCGAGAGGCCGCCGGCGCGCGCATAGGCGTTGGCCGCCATGTCGATCGCGGTGCGCAGCGCATTGTCGAATTTCTGGAAGCCGCCCTCGTAGCGGCCTTTTTCGGCAAGTTCGTAGAGCTTGCGCTCGGCGTCCTCGATCTGCTCGCGCGGCGCCATCTCGACCGGCGCGTCATAGGCGACATTGACCAGCTCTTCGCCGACGCCGATGAGCTGGCGGCGGATGGCGAGATCGTAGACCGTGCGGCCGTAATCCTGCGCGTTGATGACCGTCGTCGCCTCCGCCGCGAGGCGGGCGAGATATTGCGAGGCGGTGATGCCGCCGAGGTCCATCTCACCGACGAAGGTCTTGAGCGTGATCGGCGTCGCAATCTTGCCGGCGCGGACAAGGCTCGACATCAACTCAAAGACGCGCTGGTGGATCGCCTCGAAGAAATGGTCCGGCAGCAGGAAGTCGGAGACGCGATAGAAGGCGTCGTTATTGACCAGGATCGCGCCCAGCAGCGCCTGCTCCGCCTCGATGTTGTGAGGCTGGACGCGGTACTCGGCCTCGCGGTTTTCGAGGCGGGCGACGAGGGCGGTGGCGGTGGCCATGGGCTGCGGACAGGTTCGGTCAGGGATGAATCGGAACGTAGTTTAGTCTAGCACCCTGACGGTTTGCGCCAGCACCGAATCCGCAATCCACGCACTTCACAGCCCACCAAACGAAAAGGGCGCCATGTTGCCATGGCGCCCTTGACTTGATGCGAAATCGAGAAAGCTCAGCGATCGTCCTCGCCGGCTTCCGCCAGGGCCGCGCCGACCTCGAGGCCGAGATCGTCGAGGTCGAATTCCTCGCGAGCCGTGACGTTCTCGCCGCGCACCTGGCGCTCGGCTTCCTCAGCCGAACGGGCGACGTTGATCGTGACCGTCACCGCGACTTCCGGATGCAGCACGACCGGGACGGTGTGCAGGCCGAGCGTCTTGATCGGGGTGTTCAGCGTCACCTGGCTGCGGGCGACGTGGAAGCCGTCGGCGGTCAGGGACTCGGCGATGTCACGGGTCGAGACCGAGCCGTAGAGCACGCCGGATTCGCCCGACTGGCGCAGGATCACGACCGAGTGGCCGTTCAGCGTCTCGGCGACGGTCTCGGCTTCCGACTTCAGCTCGAGATTGCGGGTCTCGAGCTCGATGCGCTGGGTCTCGAAGCGCTTGCGGTTGTCTTCGGTGGCGCGCAGCGCCTTGCCGCGGGCGAGCAGGTAGTTGCGGCCGAAGCCGTCGCGCACGCGCACGACTTCGCCCATCTGGCCGAGCTTGGCGACGCGTTCGAGCAGGATCACTTCCATGGTCTTAATCTCCGTTTTGAGTGTGGTTGATAGGGTTAGGCGTTAGGTGGTGGAGGCAGCGCAACCCGCTTGCGCAGGCCGAGAAGGGTGTCGAGCAGGCCTGCCAGAGCTAGAAGTGGCGTCAGGACGGCTTGCATGACGATGAGCGCGACATAGACCGAGACGAGCATCGGCGTGCGCCAGGCCTTGCCGCGCGAGGCGTCGTGCAGGAGGGCGAGCCCGCTGAACATGAAGGCGGCAAGCAAGGCCCCGGTCATCGCCGCGCCGGCGACGCCGACGAAGCCGCCGAGCGAGGCCGTCACCACGGCAAGCACCAGCAGCAGCAGCGCCTGGCGCGGCAATGTGGTGGCGGGAATGAACGGCCAGGGCCGCGGCAGCCGGCCGGAAATGCGGACCGCCTTGGCGGCGATCCAGAGATTGGCGGTGATCGTGGTGACGAAGGACGCGCCGATGCCGACCGGAACCGCCGGCGCGAGGCTCTGGGCGAGCTCCGGCAGCCGGACATCGGCGGGCAGCGCGATCAACTTGGCGCGCACCATCTCGGTGAGCAGGTTTTCGATGATGCGGGCGATGACGGAGCGATAGGCGTCGTAATCCGTTGTCATCACCAGCGCGCTGCCGACGGTGACAAGCGCGGCTGTTCCGGCGATCCAGAGCAGCAGCCGGCCGAGCGGATACCACTCGACAGCGCCTGCCTCCTCGCGCGCCAGCAAGGCGAGATAGGCGATCCACCAGGCCGGCACGGCGATGATGACGGCAAAGCCAACCCCGGCGGTGAGGCTGAGCGCCACGGCGACCGCAAGCGTGCCCGCGGTGATGGCCACGAGGCCGGCGCGGTGGTTCCAGCCGAGCGCTGCGATGAAGATCGGGAGGGGGGCGGCGGAATACAGCAATGCCGCCAGCGGCGATCCAGTGATCACCACCGCGAAGAGCAGGGCCGCTACCAGGCCCGCGCCGATGCCGACGATCGGAAGCATGCTTTCGTCCTGCTGTCCCGCTGTTCGCTAGCCTTTCGGCCCGACAGGGTGAGAGGCTTTTCGCCTCAACATACCCGGTGGAGTTTCACCACTGGGCGACCATGGGTTGTCGTTTCGATGAACCGGCGGCGCCGAGGCGCCGCCGGGTAGTCTCAAACCCGCTCAGCGGATGACGTAGGGCAGCAAGCCAAGGAAGCGGGCGCGCTTGATCGCCTGGGCGAGCTCACGCTGCTTCTTGGCGGAGACCGCCGTGATGCGCGACGGCACGATCTTGCCACGCTCGGAGATGTAGCGCGAGAGCAGGCGCACATCCTTGTAGTCGATCTTCGGAGCGCCCTCGCCCGAGAAGGGGCAGGACTTGCGGCGGCGGAAGAAGGGGCGGCGAGCGCCGGCTGATGCAGTCGACATGGCTCAGACCTCCGCGCCGGTGGTTTCGGTGACTTCGTCGTCGCGACGCGGACGGTCGCGGCGCGGGCCACGATCGCGGTCGAAACGGTCGCCGCCGCCACCCGGGCCTCCACGGTCGAAGCGGTCGCCCCGATCGCCACGGTCGTCGCGGTCACGCTTCTGCAGCATGGCCGACTGACCCTCTTCGAGCTCCTCGACGCGAACGGTCAGGAAGCGCAGGACGTCTTCGTTGATGCGCATCTGGCGCTCCATCTCCAGCACGGCGGCGGAGGGGGCGTTGATGTTCAGCAGCGAGTAATGCGCCTTACGGTTCTTCTTGATGCGGTAGCCGAGCGACTTGACGCCCCAGTACTCCACCTTCGGAACCGAGCCGCCATTCGCCTCGATGATGCCCTTGAACTGCTCGACAAGGGTTTCGACCTGCTGCGCGCTGACGTCTTGTCGCGCGAGCAGGACATGCTCGTACAATGCCATTGAGTGGCCTTTCTGTTTCACCCTGCTTCGCCCGGCGCGGAGCCCTCCGAGCCCTGGAACAGGCCCGACAGGATTTCATCGAAGGCGGAGACACGGGATGACGGTCCTGACTAGGAACCTGCGGGCGTAAGCCCGCCATCCGTTCAGCCTCCGGCCGAACAAGCAGAAGCGGGTCGTTACAGGCTGACGGCGCCTCGCGCAACCAAAATCAGTGCAAAGAACCCATATGGACAGCGGAAATGTCGCATGAGTTGCTTGACGGGAGCTCTCCAGCAATGTGACAGCGCCGTCTTGATCACTATGGCGTGACGATCGAGGTTAGCCTGAAATGACCACAGCGTTCATCTTTCCCGGCCAGGGTTCCCAGGTCGTAGGCATGGGCAAGAGCCTGACCGAGGCCTTCCCCCAGGCGAAAGCCGTGTTCGACGAGGTCGATGCGGCGCTCTCGCAGAAGCTCTCCACCCTGATGTGGGAAGGGCCTGCCGAGGAATTGACATTGACCGCCAATGCGCAGCCGGCGCTGATGGCTGTCAGCCTCGCCGTCATTCGCGTGCTCGAGGCCGAGGCGGGGCTCGATCTGAAGCGCGACGCGGCCTTCGTCGCCGGCCACTCGCTCGGCGAATATTCGGCGCTCGCTGCAGCCGGGACTTTCAGCATCACGGACGCGGCGCGCCTGCTGCGGATCCGGGGCGACGCCATGCAGAAGGCCGTGCCGGCGGGGCAGGGCGCCATGGCCGCGCTTTTGGGGGCGGAGCTCGATCTCGCGCGCTCCATAGCCAATGACGCCGCCCAGGGCGAAGTCTGCGAGGCGGCCAATGACAATGGCGGTGGCCAGGTCGTGCTGTCGGGCGCCAAGGCGGCGATCGAGCGCGCCATCGCGCTTTCTGCCGAACGCGGCGTCAAGCGCGCCATGCTGCTGCCGGTTTCTGCGCCCTTCCATTGCGCCCTGATGCAGCCTGCGGCCGAGGCCATGCGTGCCGCGCTGGCGGCTGTCTCGATGCAGGCGCCGGTCGTTCCGGTGATGGCGAATGTCGGCGCCGCGCCGCTGAGCGATCCGGCCGCCATTCGCGCGTCATTGGTGGCGCAGGTCACCGGCACGGTGCGCTGGCGCGAATGCGTGCTGGCGATGGCCGATGCCGGCGTCACCCAATTCGTCGAGGCTGGCAGCGGCAAGGTGCTGGCCGGCCTGATCAAGCGGATTGCGGCGGGAGCCGCCACGATCTCCGTCGGCACGGCCGACGATATCGCAAATTACAAAACCCGGAACGGGTGAAACGGCGGGGCGCCGAACACAGGGAGAGACCATGTTTGATTTGACGGGCAAGAAGGCCCTGGTCACCGGCGCGACCGGCGGCCTGGGTGGCGCGATCGCGCGGCAACTGCACAGCCAGGGCGCGACCGTGGCGCTCTCGGGGACGCGCGTCGAGGCCCTGGAGGCCTTGGCCGCCGAGCTCGGCGAGCGGGCTGTGATCGCGCCCTGCAATCTGTCCGACAAGGAATCGGTCGAGGCGCTGGTGCCGGCGGCGGAAGAGAAGCTCGGTGGGCTCGACATCCTCGTCAACAATGCCGGCGTCACGCGCGACAACCTGTTCCTGCGCCTGAAGGACGAAGATTGGGACAGCGTCATCGCCGTCAATCTGACCGCAGCCTTCAGGCTCTCGCGTGCGGCCGTGAAGACGATGATGCGCCGCCGCTATGGACGTATCATCTCGATCGGCTCCGTCGTCGGGACGACAGGCAATCCCGGGCAAGGCAATTACGCGGCTTCCAAGGCTGGGCTGATCGGCATGTCGAAAGCGCTCGCGGCCGAGGTCGCCAGCCGCAACATCACCGTCAATATCGTCGCGCCGGGGTTCATCGAGTCGCCGATGACGCAGGCGCTAAACGAAAAGCAGCGCGAGGGCATCTTGTCCGACGTGCCGATGGGCCGGCTGGGCTCGGGCGCAGATGTTGCTGCCGCGGTTGCCTATCTCGCCAGCAATGAGGCCGCTTACGTGACGGGGCAGACTCTGCACGTCAACGGTGGAATGACAATGATTTGAATGGCTTGATAAAGCTTTTCAAAAGTTTTCAAAGAGGGTTTTGTACTCTCGCCAGCCTCCGCGGCCTGTGTTACTGAGCGCCGTCGCGCTGCAGCGCAGGTGCCGAGGGGACTTGACGAGGACCCGGTTGTTGCGTTTGTGCAGGCTTCGAGAGTTCCGGCCCGCCGGCACCATTCTGGTGAGGCGGGATACGGGAAGTGCAATTCCCCTATACGCGTCGCGATCCAGCGGTGTGTTTCAAGCTTTAAGGAAGAGACCCATGAGCGATGTCGCCGAGCGCGTGAAGAAGATCGTGGTCGAGCATCTCGGCGTCGAGCCGGAGAAGGTCGTGGACGGCGCGAACTTCATCGAAGACCTGGGCGCTGACAGCCTTGACACCGTCGAGCTCGTGATGGCCTTCGAGGAAGAGTTCGGCGTCGAGATCCCCGACGATGCGGCCGAGACGATCGTGACCGTCGGCGATGCCGTCAAGTTCCTGTCGAAGACCGCCTGAGCAGCCTTCAGGTCGCTCGCCGCCGAAAGTCCCATGGTTTCACGCAGTTTTACGATGCGACGTGTCGTCGTCACCGGCCTCGGCATGGTGACGCCGCTCGGATGTGGCGTCGAGCCGACTTGGGCTCGCATTCTGTCCGGCGCCAGCGGCGCCGGGCCGATCACGAGTTTTGACGCGAGCGATCTGCCTGCGCGGATCGCCTGCAACATTCCGCGTGGCGATGGCACCGACAGCACCTTCAATCCCGACGATTGGATGGAGCCGAAGGAACAGCGCAAGGTCGATGATTTCATCGTCTTTGCGATGGCGGCGGCCAAGCAGGCGCTGACCGATGCGAACTGGGCGCCCGAGAGCTATGAGGACCAGACCGCGACCGGCGTCGCGATCGGTTCCGGCATCGGTGGGCTCGGCGGCATCTATGAGGCTTCCATTCTGCTGAAGGAGCGCGGCCCGCGCCGGCTCTCGCCCTTCTTCATTCCCGGCCGCCTGAGCAATCTGGCGGCGGGCTATGTCTCGATCGAGAACCAGCTCAAGGGCCCCAACCACGCGGTCGTGACGGCATGCTCCACCGGCGCTCATGCGATCGGCGACGCTGCCCGCATGGTCGCGCTCGGCGATGCCGAGGTGATGGTGGCCGGCGGCACGGAATCGGCGATCAACCGGCTCGGCATTGCAGGTTTCTGCGCCTGCCGCGCGTTGTCGACCGGATTCAACGACACGCCCGAGAAGGCTTCGCGTCCTTATGACAAGGACCGGGACGGCTTCGTCATGGGCGAGGGCGCCGGCGTTGTCGTGCTGGAGGAACTCGAACACGCCCTGGCGCGCGGCGCCCGCATCTACGCCGAAATCACCGGCTACGGCATGTCGGGCGACGCCTATCACATCACCTCGCCCTCGGAAGACGGCGACGGCGCTTATCGCTGCATGTCCGCAGCGTTGAATCGGGCGGGGCTGACGGCGTCCGATCTCGATTACGTCAACGCGCACGGCACCTCGACACAGCTCGGCGACGAGATCGAACTGCGCGCGGTCGAGCGGCTTCTGGCCAATGCCTCGCGCAAGCCGGCGATGTCGTCGACCAAATCGGCCACGGGCCACCTGCTCGGCGCCGCCGGAGCGATCGAGGCGATCTTCTCGATCCTGGCGATTCGCGACCAGATCGCACCGCCGACGATCAATCTCGACAACCCCTCTGTCGAGACCGATCTCGATCTCGTGCCTCATGTCGCCAAGAAGCGCCGCATCGACGCTGTGCTGTCGAATTCCTTCGGCTTTGGCGGGACCAACGCCTCTCTGGTGATGCGGCGCTACGTCGACTGAGCTCCATATTTCGGGGGGCAGCGCGCTTTCGCCATAATTTCTGCTAGTCTGCCGGTCGAAACCGCGACAGGCTGGCTTGCTGGTCGTACCCGTCTCGCCGACGGCACGAAGCCTGTATCAATTTGAAGAAATGCGAGCGCCGAACCGTGAACCAGTCGCCCCGCGTCGCCCCCAAGAGCCCCAGCGAGGCACTCAAGCCGGTCGCTCCGCCCGCGCCGCCGCCAAAGGCGCGCCGCCGCCGTCGCAGCCCCTTCATCGCGATGATGAGCGGCCTGTTCACGGCGCTGCTGGTTCTGGCGGGCGTCGTCGGCGCCGGCATTGCCGTGATCGGCAGCCAGAGCAAGGCGCCGGGCCCGCTCGCCAGCGACCGTGTCCTGATCATCCCGAAGGAGAGCGGCCTGACGGAGATCTCCGATCTCCTGCTGCGCGAAGGCTTGATCGAGCACCCCTGGGCCTTCCGCGTCTCGGCGCTGGTGACCGGCAACTGGACCAAGCTGAAGGCGGGCGAATATCTGTTCAAAGCCCGCGCCAGCCAGCAGGAGATTCTCGACATCATCGCCGAGGGCAAGGCCGTCGAGCATTCGATCACAGTGCCGGAGGGGCTGACCAGCGAGCAGATCATCGCGCGGCTGAAGGATAACGACCTTCTGACCGGCGATGTGATCCAGGTGCCGCGTGAAGGCTCGATCCTGCCCGATACCTACAAGTTCCAGCGAGGCTCGACCCGGCAGGCCATCGTCGACCGCATGACGCGCGACCAGCGCATCGCCCTCAACGCGATCTGGACCAAACGCCCCGCCGATCTGCCGATCAAGACGCCGCAGGAGCTGGTGATCCTGGCCTCCATCGTCGAGAAGGAGACCGGCCGGGCCGATGAACGGCCGCGCGTCGCCGGCGTCTTCATCAACCGCCTCAACCGCAAGATGAAGCTCCAGTCCGACCCGACGATCGTTTATGGCATCGTCGGCGGCAAGGGTACGCTCGGCCGCTCGATCCAGCGCAACGAGATCACCCAGGCGACGCCCTACAACACCTATGTCATCGACGGGCTGCCGCCCGGCCCGATCGCCAATCCGGGCCGCGCCGCCATGGAGGCCGTGGTCAATCACTCGCGGACCAAGGAGCTCTATTTTGTCGCCGACGGCAGTGGCGGCCATGCCTTCGCCGAGACGCTGGACCAGCACAACCGCAATGTCGGGCGCTGGCGCCAGCTCGAGGCAGGGCGTCGCGAGCCGGGCAAGCCGCCGTCGGAATCCTCCGTCGACAAGGTCGAGCCGCCGCCGGCGCCCGATACGCGCACCGAGGCGCCCGGACCGCAGCGGGCCAACACCGATACCGATGATGTCGAGACCTTCCCGACCCCGGGGAGCCGCCGTGCGGGGGCTCCCGTGGCTCAGCCGGGCGCCAACGTCCAGGCCGGCGTCACCGGTCGGGCCCGAGCCTTCGACGCCTCGGAAGGGACAGCGCGCGATCCCCTGCTGAACAAGAGCTTCGATCTGAACAGCCCCAAGCAAGTACCGCAACTTAAGCCTTGAAGTTGAGCAAGGCGCGGTTTCTGGAGAGGGGCATGGTAAAGCGTTTTTTCACGAGGGAGTTTGGCAGTTCGCTTTGGGGCAATTGGAGCCTTTCATTTCTGATCGTGTGCGCTGCGATCTTGCTCTCAAAATTCGGGTACAAGAGAGATTTATCACCTGTTGTTGAACAGGTTCCGGTTTCTGATTTTCTTATCAAGAGCGATTTCTATATATATGTCTTGGCGGGCTTTGGAATTATATTCACCTTCTTTGCGGTGGGGATGTCAGAAAATTTTCGAAAATTAAGAGATAGGTTTTTAGTGTGGGCGATAATTTTAATCGATAAATTGTTGTTCTTATTCAATATTTATGGTGTCGTTATTTTAGTTGATTCAATTCATAAGGGACAATATTTTGTAAAAGATATGCTGTTCGTTTTACTTGTATTTATGTCTGTTTTTGTCGTGTTGCGTATCGTAGAAGTTTGGCGGTGGTCGCGTAGCGCTATTGTCGCACCCTCGATTTAGGTTAAGCAGTGCATTCTAAATCGCTTCAGCCTCGAGAGAATTGAATGGCCATTGAGAGCATGACGGGATTTGCCCGCGTCGCCGGCACGGTGGGCATGCATGCCTGGGCCTGGGAGATCCGCAGCGTCAACGGGCGTGGCCTGGATGTGCGCGTGCGTGTGCCGCCGGGTTTCGAGAGCATCGCCGAAGCCGCGCGAAAGCGCATCTCCAGCGCCTTTTCGCGTGGGACCCTGCATGTGAACCTCGCAGTGACCAGCGATGCCGGCCCACCGCGTCCGCGGATCAACGAAGCGGCGCTCGCCACGCTTCTGGAGGCGGTATCGCGCCTGCCCGCATCGGATGCCATTCGCCCCGCCTCCTATGACGGGCTGCTCGGCATTCGCGGCGTGGTCGAGTTCACCGAAGAAGCCCAGGACGCGCTCGGAGCCGTCGAGGCATCCGCGCTGAAGGGGTTGGAAGCTGTCGTGCTGGCCTTGAAGGAGGCGCGGGCAAGCGAGGGACGTGCGCTCGAAGCCGTGCTTTCCGGGCATCGTGACAGCATCGCCCGCCTCACGGCCGAGGCCGAGAGCCACCCCGCCCGCGGCGTCGAGGCGATCCGTGAGCGCCTGGCTACACAGCTGCAGGCACTGATGGAGGCAAGCCCGGCGCTCGATCCGCAGCGCTTGCATCAGGAGGCGGCCCTGCTGGCGGTCAAGGCCGACATCCGAGAGGAGGTCGACCGTCTACACGCCCATGTCGTCGCCTTGCAGGTGCTGCTCGACCAGGGCGGCGCGATCGGCCGCAAGCTTGATTTCCTCTCGCAGGAGTTCGGTCGCGAGGCTTCGACCCTCTGCGCCAAGGCGGGCGATGCGGGCTTGTCGCGGATTGGCCTGGAGCTGCGGACCGTCGTCGACCAGATGCGCGAGCAGGTGCAGAATGTGGAGTGAGCGCTGATGGCTGACGCCGTTCGCCCGGCCCGTCGCGGGCTTATGCTGATCCTGTCCTCGCCCTCCGGCGCGGGAAAGTCGACGCTGACGCGCAATCTGTCGCAGAACGAGAACAACCTCGATTTGTCGATTTCGGTGACGACGCGGCTCAAGCGCCCCTCCGAGATCGACGGCGTGCATTACCGCTTCATCGATCGCGCGACCTTCGACGCCATGCGCCAGCACAACGAATTGCTTGAGTGGGCCGAGGTCCATGGCAATGGCTATGGTACGCCGCGCAAGGATGTCGAGACGTCGCTCGCCGATGGCCGGGATGTGCTCTTCGACATCGACTGGCAGGGCACCCAGCAGATCGTCAAGAAAGCCCGTGAGGATGTCGTCACCATCTTCATCCTGCCGCCTTCGATGGCCGAATTGCGCTCCAGGCTCGTGCGCCGCGCCGAGGATGCTCCCGAGGTCATCGCCAAGCGCCTCGGCAACGCCCGTGACGAGATCGCGCGCTGGGAGAAATACGACTACGTCATCGTCAATGACGATCTCGGCGCGGCCTATGAATCGATCAAGGCGATCCTGACGGCGGAGCGGCTGAAGCGCAGCCGCGCGACCGGCCTCAAGGATTTCGTCGATCGCCTGCTCGGCGAGGCTCTGCCGTAGCGGCCAGAGCATCGGCCCGAAAAGCTGGATCCGGCTCTGGCGTGTCAGTTCGGCTGGATGCCCGCGTCGCGGACGAGCTTGGACCAGCGCGCGCTGTCGGCCGCGATCACCGCTGAAAGCTCGGCTGGCGAATTGCCTATCGGCGTTGCGCCCTGGGCCTGCATGGCCTCCGCAACATCGGCGGATCTGATCGCCTGGGACACGGCTTCGTTCAGCTTCGCGACGATCGGAGCCGGCGTCGCCGCAGGCGCCATCAGCGCATACCAGGAGACGGCCTCGAAGCCCGGCAATCCGAAGGCCTCGGCGATGGTCGGCAATTCCGGCATCACCGGGCTGCGCTGCGCACTGGCGAGCCCGAGCGCTCGCAACTGGCCGCTATCGATCAAGGGCTTGGCGGTTGAGAGCTGCGCAAAGATCAAGTCGACATCGCCGCGCAGGACGTCGGTCAGGGCCGGCGCGACCCCGCGATAAGGTACGTGTGTCATCGATAGGCCGGTCGAACGGGCCAACAATTCGGCGGCGAGATGGGCCAGGCTGCCGGCGCCGGGAGACGCATAGGTCAGGCCTCGCTGGTTCGGACCGGGCCGCCCGCGCACCAGCATGTCTTGAGCGGTCGCGATCGATGATCCGGAGGCAACGACCAGCACGTTCTCGACGCTGGCGATTTGCGTGATCGGGGAGAAATCCTTGACCGGATCATAGGGCAGATTGGCAAACAGCGCCGGATTGACCGCTGCATTGCCGACCGGCATCAGCGCCAGCGTGTAACCGTCGGCCTCCGCCTTGGCGACGGCGGCCATGGCGGTGTTGCCTTGGGCGCCGACCCGGTTCTCGACTATGATCGGCTTGCCCCAGCGTTGCGTCAGCTTCTCGGCGACGATGCGGGCAAGCGCATCGGGCGCGCCGCCCGCCGCGAAGCCGACGACGATCCGGACTGGCCTCATTGGATAATCCGTCGGCTGGGCCTCGGTCGGGCGAGCGCCCGTCAAGCCGGCAGCGACCGTGATGCAGCTCAACAAGGACGCGATGGCGCGGCGCATCGGCGCGACCTCCTGATGGCGAACCAGAGCATCGGCCCGAAACCTGGGAGCCGGTTTTCGGGCGAGCCGATGCAAGATCAAGGCCTTGAACTACGGGCATCTTGCCTAGCGCGTTTTCGAGCGAAGTGGATAGCGGTTCGCGTGAAGAAAACGCGTTAAAACAAAGAGGTAGAGCAGGTTCCGACCCAACCGGATCGGAACCTGCTCTAATCAGCGTTGCCGTGCCAAGGCGTTGGCGAGCCGCACGAAGCCCGAGACCGGGATTTCCTCGGCCCGGGCCGTCGGCGCAAGTCCGGCTTCCTCGATCAGCGGCAGCGGATCCGACAGGATCGGCTTCAGGCTCTGGCGCAGCATCTTGCGTCGCTGGCCGAAGGCGGCAAGCGTGATCCGCTCGAGCAGGCGCCGGTCGCAGGGCTCCGGCTCGGCGCGCGGAATGAGCTGCACGATCGAGGAGGTGATCTTTGGCTGGGGCACGAAAGCGGTGCGCGGCACGTCGAACAGGATTTTCGTGTCGCAAAGCCAGTTGCACAGCACGGCGAGCCGGCCGTAATCGGCGCGCTCCTCGGGTGTCGCCACGATCCGCTCGGCGACCTCGCGCTGGAACATCAGCGTCAGCGATTGCCACCAGGGCGGCCAGGGGTCGAGGCTGAGCCAGCCCACGAGCAGCGGCGTGCCGATATTATAGGGCAGGTTTGCGACGATGCGGGCCGGTTTGCCGGCAAGATGCGGTCTGAGGTCGACAGCCAGCGCGTCGCCGTCGATGATCTCCAGACGACCTGGGTAATGCGCGGCGATCTCCGCCAGCGCGGGCAGGCAGCGCCGGTCGCGCTCGATCGCGATCACCCGGCCGGCGCCATTGGCGAGCAGGGCTCGCGTCAACCCGCCGGGGCCTGGTCCGATCTCGACCACGGTCTCACCCACCAGCGGGCCGGCTGCCCGCGCGATCCGTCCCGTCAGGTTGAGGTCGAACAGGAAGTTCTGCCCAAGCGCTTTCTGGGCCATCAGGCCATGGCGCTCGACCACATCGCGCAGGGGCGGCAGGGTGTCGATCTGGCTCACGCCGCAGCCTGCGCGTGTTGCGCCGCCATGCGTGCGGCAAGCCGCAGCGCGGCGCAGAGACTGTCCGGCCGGGCGATGCCTTGCCCGGCAATGTCGAAGGCGGTGCCGTGGTCCGGAGAGGTTCGGATGAAGGGCAAGCCGAGCGTGACGTTCACCCCCTCGTCGAAGGCGATCGTCTTGATCGGGATCAGCGCCTGGTCATGGTACATCGCCAGCGCGACATCATAGCCGGCGCGCGCCCGGGCATGGAACATCGTGTCGGCCGGGTAGGGGCCGCGCGCCTCGATGCCCAGCGCCCGTAACCTGGCGATGGCAGGCGCGACCACCTCATCGTCTTCGCGCCCGAGCGCGCCGCCTTCGCCGGCATGCGGGTTCAGGCCGCTCACCGCGATGCGGGGCGAGGCGATGCCGAAGCGGCGCGATAATTCACCGGCGACGATCCGGCCGGTTTCGACGATCAGCTCCTGCGTCAGGGCATCCGGCACCGACCGCAGCGGGATATGGATCGTGACGGGAACGACCGCGAGGTCCTCGCACCACAGCATCATGACCGGGTGAGGCGCCGCGCCGCCATCAGCGGCGAGATGCGCGAGGAATTCCGTGTGGCCGGGATGGGCGAAGCCGGCGGCATAGAGCACGGATTTGGCGATCGGGTTGGTGACGACGGCAGAGGCCTGTCCTTGCCTCACAGCCGCGACCGCAGAGGTGATCGAGCCGATCGTGCCAGCGGCCGATGCCGGATCCGGCTGTCCCGGCATTGCCGTCACGGCGTGACCATGCGCGATGACAGGCAAGGCCTTCGCGAAGGAGCGGTTCACCGCATCCCACCCGCAGGAGATCAGCGGCACATCGAGCCCGAGCCTCTGCGCGGTCTGCGCGAGATGGTCGATGTCCGTGATGCAGGCAAAGGCGGGCAGCGCGCGCTGTTCGCGTTCGCGCCAGGCCAGCAATGCGAGTTCTGGGCCGATTCCGGCGGGGTCGCCCTGCGTCAGGGCCAGGGGCGGCGCTGGCACCTTTGCCTCCGCGAGAGGTCGATGCCAGTCGGCGTCACTGGCTGACGCCGTCGCCGGTCGAAGAGCCACCGAGATTTTGGGAATAGGTGAGCTGTCCGAGCGTCTTGAGCTCAAGCTTGAACATGATCGTGCGGGTATCTTTCGCCGTGCCGGAGACCTGCTTGTCGGCGTAGTTCTGCGTGTAGCTGACGTCGAAAATAGTGCACTCGTCGGTGTAGTTCACGCCGAACGAGGTCGAGGCCGTCTGGAACGGAGTCGTGTTCGGGTAAGTGGCGATGGTCGCGGTTCCCGCAGCATAGCTGGCGCGCCAGACTTCGCGGTCGTATTTGTACTTGTCGAGGTCGAACAGCACGCCGGCCCGCACGCGCCAGTTCTGTGCAACCAGGACCGAGCCGTTGAGCGACAGGCCTTCGCGCCGGCGCGGGATGCCGAGATCGGGCTGCGGCTCATAGCGGCCATAGCCGACCGTCGCGGTGAAGATGCTGTTGGTATAGGTCGCCCCCGCGTCGATGCGCTGCGCCTCGAATGTGCTCTCGTTCAGGCGAGCCGCGCCCGTCAGGACGAAATTCTTGAAGGGCGATATCTGCGCACGCGCCACATAGTCCGAGCGGCTTGTGTCGAGGCCGGAATCAAGCCCGGTATTGACCAGATCCCCGCGAGCGAAGGAGTTGCGCCCGGCGATGCTGTAGGATTGTCCAAACAAGGCATTGGCGTAGCCATCGGTGCCAAAGCGCCCGGTATAGCGGGCGCCGACATTGGCGCGCGTGCCGCCTTCGAGTCGGTCATATCCCGAAAACTTGCTGCTCCACTCGAACAGGTTGGTGTCGTCGAAGACCAGGCTCTGCGAATCTTCGTTCGCGACGCGCAGGCTGCTCGTCTCGTTCGGGCGCGCGATGATCTGCGCTACCGGCTCGATGATATGCGTCCCCCAGCTCGTCTTGGCGACGAACGGATAGCGATACATCAGGCCGATCGCCGGCATCGCCCGGCCGAACATCTCGTCCGAAGTATCGGCGATCGTCTTGGCATAGGCGTTGGCGTAGCCGGTGGTCGACGGATTGATCGAGAAGACATCGGCGCGCAGCGACGCATAAGGCGTCCAGACCTGGCCGATCGAATCGATGAAGTTGCGCCGCCAGGACACCTCAGCAGTGGCGCGCGCGGTATTGCCGGCGAGGCCACGCACCAGGCAGGTGCTCTTCTGATAGACTGCGCAGCCATCATAGAGCGAATAGGACGGCGTCGTGACCAGATAGGTGCTCTGGCTCGGGATCTGCTGGTAGGCCGTCGCATCGCGGTGCAGGAACGTGACATTGGCGTTGAAGGTCAATTCACCGCCGAGGAAGGACGGCTTGTTGATGCGCTTGTCATAGTCGATGACCGGCAGCACCACGGGCTGCTGCTTCTGCCAATCGGTCGAGGTCAGCGGCTGGAAATAATAGCCGCGCATGTCGAACCAGGCCGTCTCGCTCTGCCCGTTGAGATAGACCGTCGAGATCGACTCCTGCAGATAGGTCGTCGAGCTGATGCTCTCATTCATGATGCGGTAGTTCTTATAGAACCAGCGATCCGTCGACATCGCCACGTTCCAGCCGAACGACCAGCGCGGGTTCAGGTAGAACTTGCCGTTCGATTCGATCGAGCCGCGGAATTCCTTGTCGCCGGCGCCCAGCGGCGTTGCCAGGAACTTGGACTGCTCCTGCTGGAAAATGCCCGAGGCGCGGATCTTGTAGGCGCCGTTGACGAGACGCTGGCGCCATTCCACCTGGCCGAGCAGGCCCTGGCGCGTCAGATAGGTCGGCGTGATGGTCAGGTCGTAATCCGGCGCCAAATTCAGAAAATATGGCAGGCCGACGCCATAGCCGAGCGCTCCCGTATTCAGGAACTTCGGCGACAGGAAGCCGGACTTCCGCTTCACCGTCGAATCCGGCCCCGACATGTAAGGCACATAGGCCATCGGCACGCCGAGGAACTCGATGCGCGCATCCTCATAGTAGATCGTCTGCTCGGACTTCTTGTGGATGATCCGCGCGGCGCGCACCTGCCAGAGCGGTGGTCTTTCCGGCTTGTCCTTGCAGGGCTCGCAGGCTGTGTAGATGCCCTTGTCGAAGATGAAGGTCTCGCCGTCCGTGCGCTCGGCGCGCGGCGCGGTAAAACGCGTATTGTCAGGATTCACCACGCGCAGCGAATCGATGAAGCCGTCGCGGAAATCGTCGGTCAGGTTGAAATGGTCGCCGGTGATGACCGTGCCGTTGGTCTCGGTGATCCGGGCGTTCCCGGTCGCAATGACGCGCTTGCTGGCGCGGTCATAGACGACCTTGTCGGCCTCGATCGTCCGCCCCTGATAGAGGATCTGGACGTCGCCCACGGCGGAAACGGTGTTGTTGTCCTTGTCGTAGACCAGTTCGCGGGCATCGACGACCATCCGCTCCTGCGGCTTGGCTCCGGCTTGCGGTTTGGCCCCGGCGGGATTCTGGGCAGCAGCAGGCGCTTGCGCGACGGCAATGCCGCCGGCCGTCAGCATATAGGCCAAGCTCGAGGCGAGGGCGGTCGCCGTAGCAAAGCGCGCCATGCGTCTCACGCCCACATTCATACGCTCAATCCTAAATTAACCATAGGCACAGTACTCTTACCCATCTTCCTGATGAAGGAGGGTCAAGGCTCCCAGCATCGTTCCGACGGCCGCAGGCAGCCATGCGGCGACGATCGGATTGACGATTCCCGACGATCCGAGCTCCTCCGACAGCTGCGTTGCAACATACAGCACGAAGCCGGCCGCCACGCCACCTATCACCAGTCTAGTTACCCCACCAAACCGGAAAAATCTTAAGGAAACGGACGCAGCGACCAAAACCATGGCGACGAGCAGCAGCGGCCGCGCCTTAAGTGACTGATAGCGCAGTTCATAACGTGTCGTATCGAGCCCGGCGCGCTGCGTCCTCTCGATCACCGTGGGCATTGCCCAGAAGCCGACTGCGTCGGGCGGTGTGAAGCTTTGCCGCATCTGCTCCGGTTCCAGCGTGGTCGCGAGCAGGTAGGTCTTGTAGTTTTGCGGTTCTTCCATGGCGGAGATCACGCGCGCGTCGGTGAGTTCCCAGTGTCCTCGATAGAGCACGGCGCGTTTCGCGTCGATCCGCTCGACGAAGCCGCCATTGGCATCGAAGTTGAAGATCGCGACGTCGGAGAGGCCATCGCCGTCCGGCAGCGCGCCGGCAGCGCGGATGATCGCCTGGCCGTCGACGCTGCGTTGCCGCATCCAGATGTCGTGACCGCTGGCCGTCTGCCCGGTGCGAGCGAACAGCCGCAGTTCAAGCGCGGTGGCCTTGCGCTTCAGCTCGGCCGCCACGGGGTTGTAGATCAGGATCGAGACCAAGCCGATGACCACGGCCACGAGGGCCGCGGGTTGCAGGAATTGCCAGGCCGAGACGCCGACCGAGCGTGCGACGACGAGCTCGAGCTTCCGGCTCAGCGTCAGCAGCGCGAACATGCCGCCAAACAGTGCCGCGAACGGAAAGATCTGCTCGGCGACTGCCGGCGCGCGGTAGAGCGCGAGCTGGATGATCAGCGGTGTCGTGGCGATGGGCGAATCGCCCGCGCGCCGCATCAGCTCGACGAAGTCGAGCGTTCCGATCAGGAAGAAGAACGTGCTGAAGACGCCGAGGATGGCGCGTGCGAACCGCTTTGTCAGATAGCGGCCAAAGGTCGAGATCAGAAGCATCAGGCGCGCCGAAGCCTTGCTGCGAGCAGGTTGAACGGCGCGAACAAGGGCGCCGTGAGGCGTCCCAGGAAAGGACGCAGCCTTTGGCCGAAGACGATCAGCGAGACGGAAATGACGATGGCGGCCAGCGGCAGGATATAGAGCAGCCAGACCGCGAAGCTTGATCTGACGCTCGCCGTCCAGGCAGCGTAAGCGCCGATGCGCGTCGCGCTGACGATGAGGATGGCGGATTGGAGCGCGACCGCGCGGCCCTGACGTGTGGTGCGCGCCTCGCCGATCGCCGCAAAGGCGATCAGCATGAAGGCGATCGGGTAGAGCGGCGCCGACAGCCTGTTGTGCAATTCGGCGCGGAAACGCCCCTCCTGGAGCTTGTAATAGCTTTCATTGGGATCCTGGTTCAGCAGCGCCCAGGTCGAGCGTTCGCGCGGCTTGTAGGTGACCTTGTCGCCATCGCCTTCGCCGGCCCCTCCCGTCGGATCGCCCGACAGTGCCGACAGGTTGAGCGCGTAGCGCTCGAACGAGATGATCGAGGTCGTATCCTGGCGGTTCTCGCGCTGGATCGTGCCCTTTTCCAGCATCAGGAAGCTGTTGCCGTCGACATCGACGGTGCGTCCGCGCTCGGCGATATAGATCGAAGGCTGCTTCGGATCGCGCCTGTCCTGCATGAAGATGCCGACCAGCGCGTCGCCCGATTTCTCGCGGTAATGGAAGGTCACGCCCGAATCGAGGGAGACGAACTGGCCTTCCTTGACCACGTTCGCGACGAAATCCGCGCGGATCAGCGTGATCAGGTCGCGCAGCATGCGAAATCCCGCGGGCATCACCGACAGCGTCATCCAGCAGACGATCAGCGAGGTCGCGATCGTCAGGACGATGAAGGGGCGCGTCAGGCGATGGGGCGCGACGCCGGCTGCGTTCATCACGATCAGCTCGGAATCGCTGTTCAACCGGTTCAGCGTGTAGAGCGTCGCCATGAACAGCGCGACCGGCGCGATGCCTGCGACCAGCGCCGGCAGCGAAAGCAGCGTGACGGTGAAGAAGATCAGGACCGTCTGGCCCTTGCCGGTGATCAGATCGACCTCGCGCAGGGCCTGCGTGACCCAGATCACGCTCGTCAGCCCGACAAGCAGGACGATGGCCGCGACCGTCGCGATCTTCAGGATGTAGCGGTCGAGGCGCTTAAGGAACAAGCTTCTGATTCCGATGCGAGGCTGGGAGGCAAGTGCTCCCTTGGACGGTTCGACGAACTCACCCTATGGTATAGGCGCAATCAAGGCGCAAACGGGAATCGTTTGTGTTCGTCTCGTTTCGCCCTTCCCGACGCCCCAATCCCTAAATCGTGAGCCCCGTCATGTCGCCGCGCCTGAAGCTCGAGGTCAAAGCCCTGAACGCAATCTCCGGCCAGGATCTCGTGATTCTCGTATCGGATGCACTGACGCCGCCGAAGACGGCCGAGGAATGGCTCGGCGAAGGCGTCCGCAGCCTGCTCGCGCGTGCTGCCGTAGCCGAGCGTTTCAAAGGCAAGGCGCTGTCGGGGCTGACCCTGCTGGCTCCCGACGGAGCCGGCTATGAGCGCCTGATCGCAATCGGCGTCGGCCCGGAAGCGGAGCGCGGCAAGCTCGATTTCGCCAAGCTTGGCGGCGCCATCGCCGGGCGCCTTGGTCATGGCCGCAGCGCCGATGTGATTCTGGCCCTGCCGGACGGTGAGCCGACGGCCGACCAGACCGCGGACATCGCGCTTGGGATGCGGCTGCGCGCTTACGCTTTCGATCGCTACAAGACCAAGACGAAGGAGAAGGACGAGGCCGAGCCGCTTACGGTGACGCTGCGGGTGTCTGACCCTGCGGCGATCAAGAAAGCCTTGAAGGCGCGTGAGGCGATCGCGGGCGGCGTCGAACTGGCGCGCGATCTGGTCAACGAGCCGCCCAATGTTCTCTACCCTGAAGAGTTCGCCGATCGCGCGGCCAAGCTCGAGAAGCTCGGCGTCGAGGTCGAGATTCTCGACGAGAAGCAGTTGAAGAAGATCGGCATGCGCGCGCTCCTCGCCGTCGGCCAGGGCTCGCGCCGCGAAAGTCGCGTCGTCGTGATGCGCTGGAACGGCGCGAAGTCCGGCGCCCAGCCTGTCGCCTTCATCGGCAAAGGCGTGACTTTCGACACCGGCGGCATCTCGCTCAAGCCCGGCGCTGGCATGGAGGACATGAAGGGCGATATGGCGGGCGCGGCCTGCGTCACAGGGCTGATGCATGCGCTCGCTGCCCGCAAGGCCAAGGTCAACGCCATCGGCGTGATCGGCCTCGTCGAGAACATGCCTGACGGCAATGCCCAGCGCCCCGGCGACATCGTTACCTCGCTCTCGGGGCAGACGATCGAGATCATCAACACCGACGCGGAAGGCCGCCTCGTACTGGCCGATGTGCTCTGGTACACGCAAGATCAGTTCAAGCCGAAATTCATGATCAATCTCGCGACGCTGACCGGCGCGATCCTGGTTGCCCTGGCGCAGGAACACGCCGGCCTGTTCTCCAACAATGACGAGCTGTCGGAGCGGCTGAGCTCCGCCGGCAAGGCGACAGGCGAGGCGGTCTGGCGCATGCCGCTGGGGCCGGCCTACGACAAGATGATCGATTCGAAATTCGCCGACATGAAGAACTCGGCCGGCCGCTATGGCGGCTCGATCACCGCCGCTCAGTTCCTGCAGCGCCATGTCAACGACACCCCCTGGGTGCATCTCGACATCGCCGGCACGGGCATGAGCTCGCCCAACACCGAGACCAACCGCTCCTGGGGCTCGGGCTGGGGCGTGCGCCTGCTCGACCATCTGGTGGCGGAGCATTACGAAAGCTGATTCGACTTAAGAGACTGATCCCATAACATTTTGGAAAGAAAGGCTTTCATGCCGGAAATCCTGTTCTTCCATCTGCAGTCACGCCCGCTCGAACAGGTCCTGCCGACGATTCTCGATCGGGCTGTTTCGCGCGGGCAGAAGGTTGTGGTTGAGTTGTCCAGCCCAGAGCGACTAAGCGCGCTCGACGATCATCTCTGGACCTATTCCGACGAGAGCTTCCTGCCTCATGTCACGGCGGCCGAGGCCGACGCGGCGGCGAACCCCGTTGTGCTGACGACGAAGGCGCATAACCCCAACGCGGCGCAGGTCCGCATCTGTGTGGAGGGTGTCCGCATTCCCGACGTATTGCAGGATTACGAGCGCGTCGTATTGATTTTCGATGGTGACGATCCCGACGCGCTGACAGCGGCGCGCGAGGATTGGAAGTCGGTTCGGGCATCGGGCGCCAGCGCCAGCTACTGGCAGCAGGACGACGCCGGCCGCTGGGAGAAAAAAGCGTGAAATTGCCTGTCCTGCTCGTTTGCGCCGCCGCTCTGGGCGGGTGTTCCGTCGATATGGGCGGGTTCGCCTTCACCTCCGAGTCCAATGGCGGGCGCACCACCACGACGACGAGCAGCGCCACGGCGCGCGTCTCGACTCAGGAAGCGCAATTGACTGCAGACGGCGAATGCAGCGCCGATATCTCGCTCGATCCCTCGACGCGCCCCTTGCCGCCGCAGATCGCGGAGGGCATCACCGAATGTGAATTGGTCAAGCTGAAGGGCGCGCGCCCGACCGATGTGCTGATCGGCGACAGCGGCAAGGGCCAGCGCGAGGTGCAAGTGCTCTATTCCGAGCCCGGCGGCCGCGAGATCTACATGTTCACCGACAACAGGCTGAGTCGGATCGTTAAGCCCGGGCAGGGCTGACCTCTTCGGCACATTCCCGCATCGGGAGCAGGAACCAGGATATGCGGCGGTCATCGATCATTCGTTTCGCAGCCGTCGCCATGACAGGCCTCGCCCTGCTTTCGACCATGCCGCGGATCGCTTCGGCGCAGACAGTCTCGCAATTGTCGCAAGCCGAAGCCGCCAATAAGGCGCTCGTCCTCGACTTCTGGTCCAAGGTCTTTGATGCGCAGGACTGGACCAGGGCGAAGGACTATCTCGCCGATGACTACATCCAGCACAATCCCAACGTGGCGAGTGGATTGGCCGGATTCAACGCGTATTTCTCGAAGATCTGGCCGAACCCCAAATCCGCCACCGCGATCATCGCGACCGAATTCGTGGCCGTCGTGACGCAGGGCGATCTCGTCCAGCTCGTGATGCGTCGCAGCCGGGCAGAGCCCGGCAATGAGCTGAAGACCTATGACAGCTACTGGTTCGATCTGTTCCGGGTCAGGGACGGCAAGATCGTCGAACATTGGGACCCGGCTCTGAAGCCCGTCAGGAATTGACGATACGGCAGCAGAAGCGATTATCCTTGATCAGGTGCATCTCCGGCGAGCCGGAACGCTTGCCGGGCCTGCTGCGTCAGATCATCCTCATAGTCCTTGGCAACCTCAAGCGCTCTCCAATTCCTCGCTCAGGCCCAACCACTCCTCTTCGGCTGCCGCCAGCGCCTCGGCGAGTTCGGCCCGCTGCCGCGAGAGGATCAGTGCCTTGTCAGGGTCGCGCGCGAAGGCCGCGCCATTGCCGAGCACGCCGTCGACCTTCTCGATCAGTCCGGTCAGCTTGGCGATGCGCGCCTCGGCGAGATTGAGCTTTTGCCGCAGTGGGCCCTGCGCGATGCGTTTGACCGCAGCCTCCTTGCGCTCCTCGGCCTTGCCATTGCCTGAGGGGGCTGCCTCGGCGGCGGATTTCTCGCGCTTGGCCGCCTTCGCGGTGCCGAGCACGAAGCTGCGGTAGTCCTCCATGTCGCCGTCGAAATTCTTGACTGTGCCGTCGCCCACCAGCCAGAGCCGGTCGGCGCAGGACTCGATCAGGAAGCGGTCGTGGCTGACGAGGATGACCGCGCCGGGATAGTCGTTGATCGCGTTGACCAGCGCGGTGCGGCTGTCGATGTCGAGATGGTTCGTCGGCTCGTCGAGGATCAGCAGATGGGGGCCGCCGAAGGCCGCGAGCCCCAGCATCAGCCGGGCCTTCTCGCCGCCGGAGAGGTTCTTCACCGGCGTCTCGGCCTTGCTCGCGGGGAAGCCGATCTGCGCAGCCTTGGAGCGCACCTTGGCCTCGGGCGCGTCCGGCATCAGATCGCGCAGATGCGCGACCGGCGTGTCCTCCAGCCGCAATTCGTCGAGCTGGTGCTGGGCGAAATAGGCCGTCTCCAGCTTCGATGATTTCCGCATCGTGCCCGAGAGCGGCGGCAGCCTGCCGCCGATCAGCTTGCAGAAGGTCGACTTGCCGTTGCCGTTGGAGCCGAGCAGCGCGATGCGGTCGTCGGGCAGGAGCGTCAGGTTGAGCTTCGACAGCACGGTGCGGTCGCCATAACCGGCGCTGGCGTTGTCCAGCACGATCATCGGCGGCGAGAGCGGCCGCTCGGGGCCGGGCAGGCTGAAGGGCTGGACGTCGCGATCGACGATGGTGGCGATCGATTCCATCTTCTCCAGCCGCTTGACGCGCGACTGTGCCTGGCGCGCCTTCGAGGCCTTGGCCTTGAAGCGGTCGACGAAGGCCTGGAGATGCTTGCGCTCGGCGTCCTGCTTCTCCTTGGCCTTCGAGAGCTGCATCTGCTTCTCGGCGCGCTGCCTGGCAAAGGAGGTGTAGCCGCCGCGATAGATCGTCAGCTTGCCCTGGTCGAGATGCAGGATGTGGTCGACGCAGGTGTCGAGCAATTCGCGGTCATGGCTGACGACGAGCACGGTGTGCGGGTAGCGCTCGAGATAATCGTAGAGCCAGAGCGTGCCTTCGAGGTCGAGATAGTTGGTCGGCTCGTCGAGGAGCAGCAGGTCGGGCTCCGAGAACAGCACGGCGGCGAGCGCGACGCGCATGCGCCAGCCGCCGGAGAAATCCGAGCAGGGGCGCTGCTGCGCCGCCTCGTCGAAGCCGAGGCCGTGCAGCACGGTCGCGGCGCGGGCCGGGGCGGAATGGGCGTTGATGTCGGCAAGCCGGGTTTCGATCTCGGCAATGCGATGCGGGTCTTTGGCGGTCTCGGACTCCTTGATCAGGGCCGCGCGCTCGGTGTCGGCGGCGAGCACGACCTCGATCAGCGTCTCCGGACCGCCGGGCGCCTCCTGCGCGACGCCGCCGATGCGCCGACCCTTGGGCAGGCTGATATTGCCGCCTTCCGGCGAAAGATCGCCGGTGATGATGCGGAAGAGCGTGGTCTTGCCGGTGCCGTTGCGGCCCACGAGGCCAACGCGCGAGCCATCGGGCAGCGCTGCGCTGGCGTGATCGAGCAGAAGCCGTTCACCGAGCCTGTAGGTAATGTCGTTGATCGTGAGCATGCGGCGGTTTAGGCGGGAATTCGCCCCTAAAGCAATCGTCAAACGCGCCTAGGGGCTGTTCGACGGACGCCGTCACGGTTTCGCCACGATCTCGCCTTTCCGCGGCCCGGCAGGGCCCTCACGCAAAGTAAGCCGAACATCATTCGATTCGCCCAGAGCATCCCATGCAGCTCAATTCCAGTTTCGCCGGCCGGCGCCACGTCTCGATCGTATCTATCCTGATCGTCTTGACGTCGGTGATCATCGGCAGCGCCGCCGCCGCTGCGGCATTGCTGCCGCTATCCTGGCTGCCATCGTCCTGAGGGCGGGGCCTTTCAGCGAAAGTTAACGCCGACTGGTCTATTCACCTGCCACCATCATCGGTGTCGCTGCGAGGACCAGGGCGCTTGTTCAGTCTGAGATTCAGGCTTCCTGCCGCCATGCTCGGCTTGGCGTGCCTCGCCGCGCTCGCCGTAGGCGGATCGGCCTATTTCGCCGTTCAGCAATGGACCCGCGAAGCGGTGCGCGAGCGCCTCGACATTCTCGCCGAAAGCCATGCCAAGGCGATCGAGCGGCGCTGGCGGCAGATCCGCTCCGAACTCTCGGTGCAGGCGCGTAGCGCCTATACGGTCACATCGCTGGACGAGATCGGCAAATGGATGGAGCTGGGCGCTTATGACCGCAGCGCCATTCTGTCCTATTATCAAGGCGATGGTTCGCTATCTTCATCCGAACGCGTGGCGCGGACCGGCCAGGATCACAAGCATGGTTATTCCTGGCGCCATGTCGCGATCCACGAGACCTATTCCGCGATCCTGAAGCAGTTCGGCTATGCCGACGTCTACCTCGTCTCCGCCAAGGGGCGCGTCGTCTACAGCGTGACCAAGGGGCCCGAATTCGGGCGCCTGATCAGCGAGCCCGACCTCGCCCGATCAGGGCTCGGCACCATCTTCGAGGCCGCGAGCAAGCTGCCCATCGGCGAGCAGGCGGTCATCGATTTCGCGCCCTACGACCCGGTCGGCGGCGAATCGCGCGCCTTCCTGGCGCAGCGTTTCTCTGACGCCGATACCGGGGCTTCCGAGCCGGCCGGCACGCTCATCTTCGCGATCAACACCTCGCTGATCGACGATGCTCTGGCGGCGAGCGCCAGCGCGTCGCGCCATACGGAGGCTCATGTCGTCGGCGCGGACGGCTTCATGCGCTCGAACCCCGCCGCGCGGCAGGCTGGCACGGCGCCCGTCGAGACGCTGGATCCGCGTCGGCTCGCCGCCTCGGGCGGCGCCATGCTCCAGATGACGAGCCGCGACGGCGCACCGCTGGTCGTGACCGGGCGCGCCATAGCGGTCGATGGCTGGCCCTGGCTGCTCTGGCTGACCGAGCCCGAGAGTTCGGCCTTCGCCGTCATCGACAAGCTCAAGGGAGCGATCGTGGTGGCCAGCCTCAGTGTGCTCGGCCCCGTGCTGCTGGTGGCGTTGCTGCTTGGCCTCTCCGTGGCGCAGCCGATCGCCGGGCTCGCCGAGGCGCTTGCGGGGGCCGCGGCGGGGCGCACCAATCTGCGCATCCCTGGTGCGCAGCGACGCGACGAGATCGGTGCGATCGCGGCTTCCGTCCAGAGCATTCGCGAAACCATGGTGCGGGACGAGCAGGCCCGCCTGCAGGAGCGTGAGGAGCGCGATAGCGACACACAGCGGCAGCGCGCGGCCTTGCTCAGCGATCTCGCATCCGATCTGGAGCGCTCCGTGCTGGGCGTCACGAGCGCGGTCTCCAACGCCGCTGAGGCTCTCAGCGTGACGGCGAGCGAATTGTCGGCGGGAGCGCGCGAGACGCAGGCCAATGCCGGTACGGTCCATGAGGCGGCCTCGCGGGCGATCTTCAGCATGAGTTCGATCGAGGAGGCGGCGCGCGATCTGCGTCTGGCGATTGATCGGCTTGATGGCGACGTCCAGTCTTCCGACCGCTCGGCACGGTCGGCGCGGGATTACGCGGACGAGATGGGGGTGATCGTGGATTCGCTGGCGACCGGAGCCGCGCGCGTCTCCGACGTCACTGGCCTGATCTCCGGCATCGCCGCGCAGACCAATCTGCTTGCGCTCAACGCCACGATCGAGGCCGCCCGCGCCGGCGACGCCGGTCGCGGCTTCGCCGTCGTCGCCTCCGAGGTGAAGGGGCTGTCGGCCCAGACCGCGCGCGCCATCGAGGATATTTCGCGCCAGATCGCGACCATGAACCAGGCCACGGGCGAGACAGTCGATGCCATCGCCGGCATTCGCGGCATGATCGCCGATCTGAGCGACGCGGTCCGCCGCACCGCGGGAACGATGCGCCAGCAGCATGGCGTGACCCATGCCATCGTTTCCGATGTCAGCGCCGCGACCCATGAGTTCAGCCGAATCGGCGACGCCACCAGCCTGGTCTCGAACGCCTCGCAGCAGACCTCGGAAGCCGCGGCCGCCGTCCTGCGGGCATCGAACGAATTGAGCGGGCTTGCGAGTTCGCTGAAGTCGCGGATCGATCAGTTCATCACGCAGGTCCGTGCGGCGTGAGCGCGGCGAGCCGCTTGTCGGCGAGGCGGGCAGGGGCTAACCCTTCCTCATGAGCCGCACAGCCTTTTATCCCGGATCCTTCGACCCGATCACCAACGGCCATGCCGACGTCATCGCGGGCGCCTGCCGGCTCTGCGACCGGCTCGTCCTGGCCATCGGCGTGCATCCCGGCAAGGCCCCGATCTTTTCGGCCGATGAACGCGCCGCGCTGCTGCGCGAGGTCGCGGAGCCGATCGCGGCGGCGGAGGGCGTTGCCATCGAGGTCGTGACCTTCGACTATCTCGCCGTCCAGGCCGCTCAGGCCGCCGGCGCGACGATCATGATCCGCGGCCTACGCGACGCCACCGACTTCGACTACGAGATGCAGCTCGCCGGCATGAACCAGACCATGGTGCCCGATTTGCAGACCGTGTTCCTCCCGGCTTCCGCCAATACGCGCTACATCACCTCGACGCTGGTCCGCCAGATCGCGTCGATGGGCGGAGACGTCTCGGCCTTCGTTCCGCCTCTGGTCAGCACCAGGCTCAAGGTCAAATTCCCGACGCGCTAACCCCGGTTCCGCGCCATTTTCGGTGGTGCGAATTGGATTTGCATTTGCATTTTGTGAACGGCGATGGTGTCTCTGGCACCACTGACTCGCATCGTTTCGGTGCGAGTCCACCGTTCCACGAGTTCCTCCATGCGCCTCTCCCGCTACTTTCTGCCCCTGCTGCGCGATACGCCCAAAGAAGCCGAGATCGTCTCGCACCGCCTGATGCTGCGCGCGGGGATGATCCGCCAGCAGTCCGCCGGCATCTATTCCTGGCTGCCGCTGGGCCTGCGCGTCCTCGACAAGATCAGCCGCATCGTCCGCGAGGAGCAGAACCGCTCTGGCGCCATCGAGATCCTGATGCCGACGATACAGTCGGCCGATCTCTGGCGCGAGAGTGGCCGCTACGACGCCTATGGCAAGGAGATGCTGCGCATCAAGGACCGGCACGACCGCGAGATGCTCTACGGCCCGACCAATGAGGAGATGGTCACCGACATCTTCCGGTCCTATGTGAAGTCCTACAAGGACTTGCCGCTCAACCTCTACCACATCCAGTGGAAGTTCCGTGACGAGGTCCGCCCCCGTTTCGGCGTGATGCGCGGGCGCGAATTCCTGATGAAGGACGCCTATTCCTTCGACATCGACCAGGCCAGCGCGCGCCACGCCTATAACCGCATGTTCACGGCCTATCTGCGCACCTTCGCGCGGCTCGGCCTGAAGGCGATCCCGATGCGCGCCGACACCGGCCCGATCGGCGGCGATCTCAGCCACGAATTCATCGTGCTGGCCTCGACCGGCGAGAGCCAGGTCTTCTGCCACAAGGACTATCTCGACTTCGAGACGCCCGCGATCGACACCGATTTCGACAGCGTGGACGGTCTCCAGAGCCTCGTCGATAAATGGACGAGCCTCTATGCCGCGACCGAGGAGATGCATGAGGCTGCGGATTTTGACGCGATCCCCGCCGACAAGCAGCTTTCGGCGCGCGGCATCGAAGTTGGTCACATCTTCTATTTCGGCACGAAGTATTCCGAGCCGATGGGCGCAACCGTAGCCGGCCCGGACGGGATCCCCGTGCCTGTCCATGGCGGCTCGTACGGTATCGGCCCGAGCCGGCTCGTTGCCGCACTGATCGAGGCTGGCCATGATGATGGCGGCATCATCTGGCCCGATGAGATCGCGCCCTTCGACATTGCCGTGCTGAACCTCAAGGTCGGCGATGCTGCGACCGACGGCGCTTGCGAGCAGCTCTACAAGACGCTGCTCGCCAAGGGCTATGACGCGCTCTACGACGACACGGACACGCGTCCTGGTGGCAAATTCGCCGCTGCCGACCTGATCGGGGTGCCCTGGCAGATCATCGTCGGCCCCAAGGGGCTGGCCGAGGGCAAGGTCGAGATCAAGCGCCGCACCAGTGGCGAGCGAGAACTCGTCTCGCTCGAGGCCGCGCTTGATCGCTTCAAGGGAAAGACCGCGTGAACCCGCGCAACCGGCAGGGCAGGGGTCGATGAATATGGCGACGCAGGCGTTGCCGGCCGAGACGGCCGATACGGGCGCGCAGATTCAGCCCACCGGAACCCGTCCCTTCGCCGGTTTCGAATGGCTGCTGGCCGGGCGCTATCTGCGCACGCGCCGGCGTGAGGGCTTCGTTTCGGTCATCGCCGGCTTCTCTTTCCTCGGCATCCTGCTCGGCGTTGCCACGCTGATCATCGTGATGTCGGTGATGAACGGCTTCCGTAAGGAGCTGCTGGAGAAGATCGTCGGCGTGAACGGCCACATCTTCGCGACCCCGATCGACCGCCCGCTCGACGACTACATGGCGGTGGCCGAGCGGTTGCGGAAGGTGCCGGGCATCAAGCTCGCCATCCCGCTGGTCGAGGGGCAGGCGCTGGCGTCGTCGCAATACGCCAATGGCGGCGTGCTGGTGCGTGGCATCAGCGAGGCCGACCTCAAATCGATCCCCTTCGTCGGCGGCAACATCAGGCGCGGCACGCTCGATGGCTTCGACACGGCCGGCGGCGTCGCCATCGGCAAGCGCCTGGCGGATTCCCTGTCGCTGCAACCGGGCGATTCGATCACCATCGTGACGCCGCGCGGGGCCTCCACGCCCTTTGGCACGGCGCCGCGCATCAAGGCCTATCCGGTGCAGGCCGTGTTCGAAATCGGGATGACCGAGTTCGACAGCTCCTTCGTCTTCATGCCGCTGACGGAGGCGCAGGCCTATTTCAACCGCGACGGCGACGTGAACGTCATCGAGATCTTCGTCGACAATCCCGACAAGACCCAGGCCGTGCGCGACGCCATCGAGGCCGATGCGCCGCGACCGCTCGTGCTGTCCGACTGGCGCCAGCGCAACCGGACCTTCTTCAGCGCGCTCGAAGTCGAGCGCAACGTCATGTTCATCATCCTGGCCCTGATCGTGCTCGTCGCGGCGCTCAACATCGTCTCGGGCCTGATCATGCTGGTGAAGGACAAGACATCGGACATCGCGATCATGCGGACGATGGGGGCGACGCGCGGCACGGTCCTGCGCGTCTTCCTGATCACGGGCGCGGCGATCGGCGTCTTCGGGACGCTGGCGGGCCTCGCGCTCGGGATCGTCTTCGCCAGGAACATCAAGTCGATCACCGCGGCGCTGAACTGGCTCACCGGCGCCAATCTCTGGGATCCGACCGTGCGTTTCCTCAGTGACATTCCCTCCGTCATTGATTGGGGCGAGGTCACCAGCGTGGTGGTGATGGCGCTTGTCCTGTCGCTGCTGGCGACGCTCTATCCGGCCTGGAAGGCGGCGCGTCTCGACCCCGTCCAAGCGCTCAGGATGGGTTGAAGGCAGGAACTGGTCGCATCATGCAACGCGAAACACCTGCACTCTTCCTCTCCCAGGTCGAGCGCTTCTACCCCCAGACCGATGCTCCGCTCGAAATCCTGCGCAAGGCGGATTTCGCGCTGTGGCCAGGCGAGCTCGTCGCGCTCGTCGCGCCGAGCGGCACGGGCAAGTCGACCTTGCTCCATGTCGCCGGCCTGCTCGAAAAGCCGGATGCCGGCGAGGTCTTCGTCGGCGGCATGGCGACAGCCAAGCTCGATGACAAGGGCCGCACCCGGTTGCGGCGCACAGAGATCGGCTTCGTCTACCAGTTCCACCATCTGCTGCCGGAATTCAGCGCGCTGGAGAACGTCGTCCTGCCGCAGCGCATCCGTGGTCTGCCAAAGCAATTGGCGGAAGAGCGGGCCGCTGAACTGCTGACCTTCCTCGGCCTGGGCGCGCGCCTCGACCATCTGCCGGGCGAACTCTCCGGCGGCGAGCAGCAGCGCGTCGCGATCGGCCGCGCCATGGCCAATACACCGCGCCTGCTGCTGGCCGATGAGCCGACCGGCAATCTCGATCCGCATACCTCGCTGCATGTCTTCAGTACGCTTGTGGCCCTGGCGCGCGCCTCGGGGCTGGCGGCCCTGATCGCGACCCATAATCTCGATCTCGCCCGCCGCATGGATCGCCAGGTCACAATCCGAGACGGGCTGGTCGTGCCGCTCTGACGGCAAGTCATCTCGGTTTAATATTCTGTTAACTGCCATTCATATGCGCAGAGCGGAGCTGACCTATAGGCATTGACGAGAACAAAACATGAATTAAATTGGACGTATAGAGAACATTGGAGATGGACATGATCGCTGCGCGCAAACTGGTCGTCGGGCTGGCCGAAATCCTGTCGCTTGGCCTGTTCCTCGGTATGATCTGGATCTGGGCGGCGTTGATGGCAGGGCCGCGCGTCTGACCTGTCCACAGCGCGGCATGTCTATCCACAGCGTGGCATGCCACCGCCTCGACGCCTGCCTCGCAACCGCTTCATATGACGCTGGCGCGACGCCACGAGTCGCACTCTGAACAGCGGGCAGGCGAGGGTGGAATGAGTCGAGAATCCGGCGAGGCGCGCATTCTGTCGGAGGTCGGCTTCGTCCATCTTCATGTCCATTCGAGCTATTCGCTGCTCGAAGGCGCGATGACCGTCTCGACCATCGCCAAGATGGCTGCCGGGGACGGGCAGCCGGCGCTGGCGCTGACCGACACCAACAACCTGTTCGGCGCGCTCGAATTCTCGGAGAAGCTGGCGGGTTCCGGCTTGCAGCCGATCGTGGGCGTGCAGCTCTCGGTCGATTTCGCGGATGAAGCCGAGGGCGGCCGCAAGCCCGTGCAGCAGGACACACCGCACATCGTCCTGCTCGCCATGACGGAGGGTGGCTACGGCAACCTGATGAAGCTCGTCTCCGAGGCTTGCCTGGCGGCCGGCGGCTCGGGGCAGCCGATCTCGTCGCTGGAGCGCCTGGCGGCGCATCATGAAGGGCTGATCGCCCTGACCGGCGGTTATGGCGGTCCGCTCGACATGGCGCTGCGGGCGGGGCAGGCGCCGCAGGCAAAAACCCGGCTCGACCAACTCGCCTCCATCTTCGGCGACCGGCTCTATGTCGAGATCCAGCGCCATGAGCGCGAGGGGCAGGCCGTGGTCGAGGCGCATCTGCTGCGGCTTGCCTATGATGCCGACCTGCCGATCGTGGCCACCAACGAGCCCTTCTTCGCAAAGCCTGGCGACTTCGACGCTCATGACGCGCTGCTGGCGGTCGCCGCCGGGCGTCTGGTTTCCGACGGCGAGCGCCGCCGCGTCACGCCGCTGCATCAGTTCGCCAGCCGCGCCGAGATGAAGCGGCGCTTCGCCGACCTGCCGGAGGCTTTGAGCGCGACCGTCGAGATCGCGATGCGCTGCTCCTGGCGTGTCGGCCTGCGCAAGCCGATCCTGCCGCGCTTCGGCGCGGAAGGGAGCGACGAGGCGGAGGAGCTGGAAGCACAGGCGCGCGCCGGCCTAGCCGCGCGGCTTGCCAAGCACGGCCCGGCTTCCGGCTATACGGTCGAGGACTATGAGAAGCGGCTCGATTTCGAGCTCTCCATCATCACCCGGATGAAGTTCCCGGGCTACTTTCTGATCGTCGCCGACTTCATCAAATGGGCCAAGGACCACGGTATTCCGGTCGGGCCCGGCCGCGGTTCGGGCGCGGGCTCGCTCGTCGCCTATGCGCTGACCATCACCGACGTCGATCCGCTGCGCTTCGGCCTGCTGTTCGAGCGCTTCCTCAACCCCGACCGCGTCTCGATGCCGGACTTCGACATCGACTTCTGCCAGAACCGGCGAGAAGAGGTGATCGACTACGTCAAACGCCATTATGGCGAGGAGCGCGTCGCACAGATCATCACCTTCGGTACGCTGCTGGCGCGGGGCGTGCTGCGCGATGTCGGCCGCGTTCTTGAAATGCCTTATGGCCAGGTCGACAAGCTGACCAAGCTCGTGCCGCAGAATCCGGCGAAGCCGATTTCGCTGGTCGATGCGATTGCAGGCGAGCCCAAGCTGCAGGAAGCGGCGGCGGAGGAGCCGATCGTCGCGCGCCTGCTCGAGATCGGCCAGAAGCTCGAAGGCCTGCACCGCCACGCCTCGACCCACGCGGCCGGCGTCGTCATCGGCGACCGCCCGCTCGAACAGCTCGTCGCGCTCTCGGTCGATCCGCGCACCGGCATGCGCGTCACTCAGTTCAACATGAAATGGGTCGAGCAGGCCGGGTTGGTGAAGTTCGACTTCCTCGGCCTCAAGACGCTGACCACCCTGGAGACGGCGGTGAAGCTCATCGCCCAGCGCGGCATCGCGGTCGACCTCGCGAGCCTGCCTTTCGACGATCCCAAGAGCTACGAGATGCTGGCGCGCGGCGAGGTGGTCGGCGTGTTCCAGGTGGAAAGCGCCGGCATGCGGCGTGCGCTCGTCGACATGAAAGCCGACCGGATCGAGGATCTGATCGCGCTGGTCGCGCTCTACCGGCCGGGCCCGATGGATAACATCCCGAGCTATTGCCGCCGCAAGCTCGGTCAGGAAAGCCCGACCTATCTGCACCCCAAGATGGAGCCGATCCTCGCCGAAACGCACGGCATCATCGTCTACCAGGAGCAGGTGATGCAGGTGGCCCAGGCGCTCTCGGGCTATTCGCTCGGTGAGGCAGACCTGCTGCGCCGCGCCATGGGCAAGAAGATCAAGGCCGAGATGGACGCTCAGCGCGACCGTTTCGTGCGCGGCGCCGTCGAAGGCGGCATGACCAAGGATATCGCTTCCGAGATCTTCGATCTTCTGGCGAAATTCGCCGATTACGGCTTCAACAAGAGCCATGCGGCCGCTTATGCCGTGGTGGCCTTCCAGACCGCCTATCTCAAGGCGAATTATCCGGTCGAATTCCTCGCTGCTTCGATGACGCTCGATATGGGCAACACCGACAAGCTCAACGAATTCCGCCGCGACGCCGAGCGCCTCGAGATCAAGGTTCTGCCGCCCGCGATCAACCGCTCCGGCGTCGAGTTCGACGTCGCCGATGATGCGATCCATTATGCACTCGGCGCGATCAAGGGCGTCGGGCGGCTTGCGGTCGAATCCGTCGTCGTCGCGCGCCGCGCCGGCGGCGATTTTAAGGATCTCGCCGACTTCGCCCGACGGATCGACACCAAGCTGGTCAACCGCCGCACCATCGAGGCGCTGATTGCGGCAGGCGCACTGGATGCGCTGGAGCCGGAGCGCGCCCGGGCCATGGCGGCGATCGACGGCATGCTGGCACTCTCCAACCGAACGCGCGACGAGGCGGCGGCCGGACAATCCGATTTCTTCGGTGGCGGCATGGTCCAGGAGGCTTTCCGCATCCCGCCTGTTGAGCCCTGGTCACCGGCCGAACGGCTCAGGCGCGAGCATGACGCGGTCGGCTTCTTCCTCTCGGGCCATCCGCTCGACGATTACGAGCATGTGCTCAAGCGCCTGCGCGTGCAGCGCTATGCCGATTTCGCCCAGACCGTGCGCGCCAACGGCACTTCGGTCGCCAAGGTCGCCGTTTCCGTCATCGACAAATCGGAGCGGCGGACGAAATCCGGCTCGAAGATGGGCATCGTCAACCTCTCCGATCCAAGCGGCCAGTTCGAGGCGATCCTGTTCTCGGAGGGGCTGCAGCGCTACCGGGATCTGCTGGAGCCGGGCAGGGCGCTGGTCCTGCGCCTTTCTGCCGTGCTCGACGGCGAGGAGGTTCGGCCCCGCATCGAAGATGTCGAGGTGCTGGACGATCTCGCCGCGCGTCAGAAGCAGGATCTGCTGGTCTATCTGCGTGACGACAAGGCGCTGGCCTCGATCGCCGAGCGTGTCCGTCCGCGTAGCGACGGCATCAGGGCCGAGGGCAAGATCGCGCTGGTGATGATCCTGAACGACGGCGCGCAGGAGGTCGAGATCGAGTTGCCAGGGCGCTATCCGGTCAACCAGCAGATCGCCAATGCGGTGCGCGCCGCGCCCGGCGTGGTCAGCGTCGAATTGCGCTGAAGAGGCGCGAAAGCCGCCCTGGGGTCAGGCGAGTTTCCGCCTGCGCGACCGGCTCTCATCAAAGTGTTAGAGCAGGATCAATGCGAAAAACCGGTTCCCACTTTTTCGCATCCTGCTCTAGCGTCATACCGGCCTTGTGCTGAGCTGAGAGCAATGCTTTCAAATGAAGCAGGAAAGCGTTTTCATCCGGGTGCGCAGCCGTTTCTCACCAGAGGAGTGGAGCGAACCTGAATGCCGGGGGGCCTGTCGTGAATCATTATATCGCGCGCATTCCGATGAGCCTTGCGGTGCCCGAGGCGATGCACTGGGCCATCAAGGACGTGCTGGAGGGTGAGTACGAGGCGGGCTATGACGGCGTCGGCCTCGATATCCTCGATATCGGTGCGAATGTCGGTTCTTTTGCGCTCTGGGCAACGGCGCGCTGGCCGGGCAGCGTGGTGACCTCCTACGAACCGCATCCCGGCACCTTCGAGTTCCTGAAACGCAATACGCATCAGCGCCGCGATATCGTTATCGTCAACGCGGCTCTGTTTCCGGGCGGACAGAAGACTGCGAGCTTTGTGAGCCGCTTCGCCGGGGACGGCGAATCCGGGTTGGCATCCTATGCCGGCGATACCTTCGTGGCGGGCGCGATGGTCGAGCGCTACGAGGTCGCCGTCGTGGATCCCGCCAGCCTGCCATCACCGGACATCGTGAAAATCGATATCGAGGGCGGCGAGGGCGATGTGCTGGATCATATCGATCTGTCAAAGACTTCGCTGGTGTTGCTGGAGTACCAGAATCGCAAGAACCGCATCCAGCTGGAAGCCCGGCTGAAAGCGGATTTCGACCTGATCGACACCCATGAGCACTCCTGGGATCCGCTGCTCGAACAGCGCTGCTACCGGCCCGATCTGGCGGGCGACGTTTATGGGCGCATGTTTGCTGCCCGTAAGGGCGTGACACGGATGAGGCGCACGGCCGAGGGGTGAATGACGGTGCGCTGCGCCGCTGCAGGCGCTCTGGCCTGGCTGCGGGATTGGACAAGGATGGGGACCGTTTCCATGCTGAATTCTATCGCCGTCGATCGTCGCAGCCTGATTGCCGGCGCGACGGTGCTGAGCATCGCCGCCGCGGTCCGGCCGCTATACGCACAAGCGCAGGAGAAACCGATGATCGACGCCCGCACCGCGCTCATCGTCGTCGATGTGCAGAATGATTTCTGCCCTGGCGGCAATCTCGCCGTGACCGGGGGCGATGAGGTCGTCGCGGTGATCAATGCGCTGGGCAAGCGTTTCGAGAGCATCGTCCTGACGCAGGATTGGCATCCCGCCGGCCACTCCTCCTTCGCTACGAGCCATCCCGGCAAGAAGCCCTTCGAACTGATCCAGATGCCTTATGGCCCGCAGGTGCTGTGGCCGGACCATTGCATTCAGGGCAGCAAGGGCGCCGAATTCCGCGCCGATCTCGATCTGCCCCGTGCCCAGACCATCGTCCGGAAAGGCTACCGGCCGGAGATCGACAGCTATTCAGGCTTCGTCGAGGCCGACCGCAAGACGCCGACGGGCCTGGGCGGTTACCTCAAAGAGCGCGGCGTCACGCGCGCTGTCGTCGTCGGCCTCGCCACGGATTTCTGCGTAAGCTGGACGGCGCAGGACGCAGCCAAGGCGGGGCTCGAGACGCAGGTCGTCGAAGAGGCCTGCCGCGCGATCGATCTCAACGGCTCGCTCGCCAAGGCCTGGGCGGATATGGCGGCGTTGGGGATCAAGCGGATCAAAGCGGCGGATTTGCCGGGCTGAAAGCTTTACATGTCGCGCTCACAGCGCCTGCTCGATCTGGTTCAGGTGCTGCGCCGGCATCGCAGGCCGGTCAGCGGCCGCAAGCTCGCCGAGGAAACCGGCATCAGCATCCGCACGCTCTATCGCGATATCGCGACCTTGCAGGGGCAGGGCGCGCCGATCGAGGGTGAGCCCGGCCTCGGCTATGTGCTGCTTCCGGGCTTCATGCTGCCGCCGCTGATGTTCACGGAAGACGAGATCGAGGCGCTGGTGTTGGGTTCGCGCTGGGTCGCGGACCGGGCCGATGAGCGCCTGGGCGCAGCGGCGCGCGACGCCATGGCCAAGATCGCGGCGGTTCTGCCGGCTGATCTGCGTGAGCGCGCTGAGGCTTCGACGCTGCTCGTCGGGCCCGGCGCGGCGATCAGCGAAGGCCGCATCGATCTCGGCCTCATCCGCAAGGCCATTCGCTCCGAGCGCAAGCTCGCCATCCTCTATCGCAATGGCAAGGAGGCGCGCTCGGAGCGCGTGATCTGGCCTTTCGCGCTGAGCTTTTTCGATCATGTCCGGATCGTCGTCGCCTGGTGCGAGTTGCGGCAGGGGTTCCGGCATTTCCGCGCCGACCGCATTACCGAATTGACCGCGCTGGAGATGCGCTATCCACGCCGCAGGCTGGCGCTCCTCAAGGAATGGCGCGAGAGCGAGGGCATCCCACCGCCGGAATAACGGACACTGCCGGAAACTGGCAGCATCGACATCTAGTGTGACGAGGCCTTCCAAGAACAGGAGCCTCCAATGCTGGATGCCAATTTCATCATTCTCTATGTCGACAGCCCGCTCGCGAGCGCCCGCTTCTACGCCGACCTGCTCGGCCGCGAGCCGCTCGATTCGTCTGCGACCTTCGCGATGTTCGCCTTGCCGTCCGGCATCATGCTGGGACTGTGGTCGCGCCACACTGTCGAACCTGCGGCCGGGGCGGCTGGAGGCGGCGCGGAAATCGCCATGACGGTCGCTGATGCCGCAGCTGTGGACGCCGCCCACGCCGATTGGGCGGCGCGGGGGCTTGCCATCCTGCAGGTGCCAACGGATCTCGATTTCGGCCGCACCTTCGTGGCGCTTGATCCCGATGGCCACCGGTTACGGGTCTTCGCGCCGGGGCAGGCGTGAGGAAGTCTCGATGAACGGGCACTGGTTTGCAGTGGCTGCCGCCGAGCATGTCAGGCGCGGCCTGTCCGGCGGATTCATGCAGGTTTGCCACGGCAAGGGTGCACCGTTGCGGCGCATCAAGCCGGGTGACCACGTCGTCTATTATTCGCCGACCGGCACATTCGGTGGCTTGGACCGGCTGCAGGCGTTCACGGCGATTGGGAGGGTGCGGGACAAGGAGCCGTATCGAGCCGATATGGGCAATGGCTTCCAACCTTTCCGACGCGATGTCGATTGGCTGGAGGCACAGGAGGCGCCGATCAGGCCGCTGCTCGACCGATTGCATCTGACCGCAGGGCAGCGAAATTGGGGTTATCAGTTCCGTTTCGGGCTCCTGCGTGCCGAGGTGCATGATTTCGAGATCATCGCCACGGCGATGTCGGCTCACGCGGTAAGCGCAGTTTCGCTGTAGTGCCGTTTCCTTGCAGAGCTCTCCCTATTGCTGGCTAAGCATCGTTCTGTTGCATTACGGGACATGCGAGGCTAATCAGTCCGCGGGGGGGGAGGTAAAGCATGAAGATCATGCTGAGAATTATAACCAAGGATGGCCGAGATGACCTCTACTAAGAATTTTATTTATATGGTTGCCGCGAGTGCTTTCCTGGCCTCTGGCGCATCGGCGCTGGCCCAGACCCAGGCTGACCAGCTCAAGCTCGCCTATCAAGCCGGGCGAAACCAGCTCGGTATTCTAAGCTATTGCAACGACAAGGGCTTCGTCGGCACCGACGTCATCGACATCCAGAAGAAGTTGCTCGGCATGGTGCCGGTTCCCGCCGACAAGAGCGGCGGCGATTCGGCTGAAGCCCAGGGCCGCACCGGCACCATCGCGGCGATGGGCATCCAACAGAATATCGAGACGATCGCCAAGGCGCAGAACGCAACGGCTGAAACCTACTGCAAGCAGATTGGCGCCGTGGTCACGCAGATGGGCGCGGCCCTGCCGAAATAAGGCTTGATCGCCTTCGGTCGAACACGACGACCCCGGCCCCGCGCAACGAGCTAGCGTCGCGGGCCGGGGCATTCATGCGGTTTGTGATCCCGCCAGCCGGCGAACGCCTTGCATTCCCGCGTCATCCCCTGTATGGCGCAGCCCATCCCACATGGGGAGCATCGCTTCATACTCGAAGCGTTCCGGTGACTTGGCAGCTTATGCCTCGTTCATTCGCACCCCAGAGGCTCAACCGGAAGGACGTTTGATACCATGGCTCTGCCAGATTTCTCTATGCGCCAGTTGCTCGAGGCCGGCGCGCATTTCGGCCACCAGTCGCATCGCTGGAACCCGAAAATGTCGCCCTACATCTTCGGCACGCGCAACAACATTCACATCCTCGATCTCTCGCAGTCGGTGCCGATGCTGTCGCGCGCCCTGCAGGCGGTCTCGGACACCGTCGCCCGCGGCGGCCGCGTCCTCTTCGTCGGCACCAAGCGCCAGGCGCAGGATTCGATCGCTGACGCCGCCAAGCGCTCGGCTCAGTACTATGTCAATTCGCGTTGGCTCGGCGGCATGCTGACCAACTGGAAGACCATCTCGGCTTCGATCCAGCGCCTGCGCAAGGTCGATGAGCTCCTCAATGGCGGCGGCACTGGCCTGACCAAGAAAGAGCGCCTGATGCTGGCGCGCGAGCGCGACAAGCTCGAGCGCGCGCTCGGCGGCATCAAGGACATGGGCGGCACGCCCGACATGATCTTCGTGATCGACACCAACAAGGAAGCGCTCGCGATCAAGGAGGCCCAGCGCCTCGGCATTCCGGTCGCCGCGATCATCGACTCGAACAGCGATCCGGACGGCATCACCTTCCCGGTTCCGGCCAATGACGACGCCGGCCGCGCCATCGCGCTCTATTGCGATCTGGTTGCGCGCTCGGCCATCGACGGCATCTCGCGCGCTTCGGGCGACCATGGCATCGATCTCGGCGCCGCCGAGGCTCCGATCGTCGAGGACGTCGTCGCCGAGCCCGCCAACGACGCCGGCCCGACCTTCGAGCTGCTGACCGCGCCGCGCGGCGCGCCGGACGACCTCATGAAGCTTTCCGGCATGGGCCCCGAGCTCGTCCAGAAGCTCAATGATGGCGGTCTGTTCCATTTCTGGCAGTTCGCTGCGATGTCGCCTGCCGATGTGACCAAGGTCGATCACGACCTGAAGCTCGCCGGTCGCATCGAGCGTGACGGCTGGGTCGCCCAGGCGCGCGATCTCGCCGACGCGTGATCTTAATTCCGCGGCGCGTCATCGGCGCGTCGCGAAAGCGCATTCTTCAATGATGCGAGACGAGCGCCGGCGGCCGGAAACGGAGCGTCGGCGTTCTTCCTTCAAGTGATGTTTCGAGACGAATTGCGCGGCTGCCCCCGGTGAGGGCGCAGTCCGCACGACAATAAGGACAAGGCAAATGGCAGCGATCACCGCCGGCATGGTGAAGGAACTCCGCGACAAGACCGGCGCGGGCATGATGGACTGTAAGACCGCGCTCAGCGCCGTCGACGGCGACATCGAGGCCGCGATCGACTGGCTGCGCACCAAGGGCCTCGCCAAGGCCGCCAAGAAGGCCGGCCGCGTCGCTGCCGAAGGTCTCGTCGCTGTTGCGATCGCCGGCCATAGCGGCGTCGTCGTCGAGCTGAACTCGGAGACGGATTTCGTCGCGCGCAACCTCGAATTCCAGGCGCTCGCTCATGGCATTGCCAATGTCGCGCTTGAGCGCGGCGGCGACGTCGATGCGGTGCTCGCCCATCACTATCCCGGCGGCGGCACGGTTTCCGAGGCAGTCGCCAACGCCATCGCCACCATCGGCGAGAACATGACGCTGCGCCGCGTCGCGTCGCTGAAGGTTTCGACCGGCCTGATCGGCTCCTATGTCCATGGAGCGGTCGCCGACGGCCTCGGCAAGATCGGCGTCATCGTCGCGCTGGAATCGACCGGCAACGCCGACGAGCTTGCCGTGCTCGGCCGTCAGCTCGCCATGCATGTCGCGGCGACCAACCCGGTCGCGCTCGATCTTGCTTCGGTCGATCCCGAGGTGCTGGCTCGCGAGAAGGCGATCCTGGCCGAAAAGAACGCCGGCAAGCCCGCTAATGTGCTCGAGAAGATCACCGAGAGCGGCCTGAAGAGCTACGCCAAGGAATATTGCCTGCTCGAGCAGGCCTATATCCATGACGGCTCGAAGTCGGTCGGCCAGGTGCTCAAGGAGATCGAAGGCAAGGTCGGCGCTCCGGTGAAGCTCACCGGCTTCGCGCGCTTTGCGCTTGGCGAAGGCATCGAGAAGGAAGAGCAGGATTTCGCGGCGGAAGTCGCAGCTGCCGGCGGTACGACGGGCTGAAATGCCGGTTGACGATTGAGAAAAAGGCCGCGCCCAGCGCGGCCTTTTTTGTAAGAAGATGGCTGCGGATACGAATCGAGTTCGCGTTAGAGCATCGGCCCGAAAAGTGGGAACCGGTTTTCGGGACAAGCCGATGCAAGATCAAAACCCTACAGCATCAGACCGAATACGATATTCGGTCTGATGCTGTAGCCAGGGAGACGAATCCGTGAGACCTAAACGCGTCCTTGTGAAGCTCTCCGGCGAAGCCCTTGCGGGACAAGCGGGATCTGGCCTCGACGGTCACACGCTGACGGCGCTGGCGGCTGACATTGCACATGCCGCACGCGAAGGCGTCGAGATCGCCATCGTGGTCGGTGGCGGCAATTTCTTTCGCGGCCTGCAGGGCCTGAACAAGGGCTTGGATCGGCCGAGCGCCGATTCCATCGGCATGCTCGGCACGGTGATGAACGCGCTTGCCCTCGAACACGCGATCGAGACCGCTGGCGCCCCGGCGCGCGCGATGTCGGCCGTGCCGATGCCCTCGCTTTGCGAGAGCTATGCGCGCCGCCGCGCCCTCGACCATCTCAGCAACGGCAAGGTGGTGATTCTGGGCGGCGGCACCGGCAACCCCTATTTCACCACCGATACGGGCGCCGCGTTGCGCGCCGCCGAGCTCGATTGCAGCCACCTGCTCAAGGCGACGCAGGTCGATGGTGTCTACACAGCCGATCCCAAGATCGATCCGAAGGCGACACGCTACGACACGCTGACTCATGCCGAGGCGATCAAGCGCGACCTCAAGGTGATGGATACGGCGGCCTTTGCGCTGGCGCGCGATGCCGGCCTCACCATTGTCGTGTTCTCGATCGCCGAGACCGGCGCGCTCGCGGCCGTGCTGCGCGGCGAGGGCAGGGCGACTTACGTCACTCCCTGAGGCTGGGTCGAGGTCCAGCCGGGCTGCCCGCTCAGATGTGTGGGGTCAGAGCATTTCCACGTTTCTCCGAATCGCGGAAATGCTCTACCTCCTTGTTTTAACGAATTTTCTTCACGCGAGCCGGTGTCCACTTCGCTCGAAAATGCCCTAGTAGGTGGCCCAGACGCCCGGACTCATCAGTTCAAGCAAATGGCCATCCGGATCGCGGAGATAGAGGCTTTCTCCGCCGCGTTCCCAGGTCATGCGGCCCTCGATAGTGACGCTGTGCTGCTTCAATCTGGTCTCCCAGACGGGCAATTCTTCGGCGTCGACGGCGAAGCAGATATGCAGTGGCCCCGACCCGTCATGCGGGGGAATGGTTCCGTTGGGCGATGTCTGGCTGCCAAGCGATTCTCCACGCTGGAACAGCAGCAACACGCTCGACCCGCCAATGTCGTAAGCGTACAACGTCTTGGTGCGTAGCATCGCCTCAACTTCAAGAACGTTCTCGTAGAACGCTGCGGCGCGTTCGAGATCGTCGACGTAAAGTGCGGTCTCGATAATGCGATTCAAGCGTGGCATGGCCGACTCCGGTGTCTGGACTCGTTTCAAGGGGGCTCGCCATGGCGAAGCCGAATGAGCGGGCGGTCAACCCCGCCGCGGCCGGAGACCCCGTTCTGGAACTGCGGCGGCGCATGAAATCCTTGACCCTGCGCGGACCCGCCGCCATGGTCGCGCCCGGTTTTGTATAAGCTCTCAAGGTCTTGAAGATAATGGCCCAGACGACATTCGATCTCGCGGACGTGAAGCGCCGCATGCAGAGTTCGCTCCAGTCCTTCAAGGGCGATCTCGCCTCGCTGCGCAGCGGTCGCGCCTCCGCCAACATGCTCGACCCGATCCAGGTCGAGGCCTATGGCGCCCGCACGCCGCTCAGCCAGCTTGCGACCGTCAGCGTGCCGGAAGCCCGCTTGCTCAGCGTTCAGGTCTGGGATCGCAGCATGACCGCGGCTGTTGAAAAGGCGATTCGCGAATCCGATCTCGGCCTCAACCCGCAGACGGAAGGCCAGGTGCTGCGCATCCGTATTCCGGAGCTGAACGAGCAGCGCCGCAAGGAGATGGTCAAGGTCGCCCATAAATATGCCGAGGATGCCAAGATCGCAGTGCGCCATGTCCGCCGCGACGGCATCGACCTGATCAAGAAGCTGGAAAAGGACGGCCATCTCACCAAGGATGACGTGGTCCGGCAATCCGATCAGGTCCAGAAGGTCACCGACCAGCATATCGCCGAGATCGACCAGGCGCTGGCGGCGAAGGAAAAAGAGATTCTGCACGTCTAAGACACGGGTTTCCGAGACGAGGACTGAGATCAAGCCTGCGCGGGAATGCCCCGCGCGACGCTCATCACGGCGCTAGGCCGAACGAGGCATTGGAATGTCAGCAGGCCAGCGTCAGGGGCAGCAGCCCGCAGGCCCCAGCCATGTCGCCATCATCATGGATGGCAATGGGCGTTGGGCGCAGATGCGCGGCCTGCCGCGTCAGGAAGGTCATCGGCGCGGGCTCGAAGCCCTGCGCCGCACGGTCAAGAACGCGGGCGAGCTCGGCATCGCGGTGCTGACGCTTTACAGCTTCTCGACCGAGAACTGGCGCCGGCCCCAGGCCGAAGTCTCCTTCCTCATGGGGCTGCTGAAGCGTTTCGTCGAAAAGGATCTCGCCGAGCTCGACGCGTCCGGGGTAAAGGTCCGCATCATCGGCGGGCGCGAGGACCTTGTCCCGGATCTGCGCCGTCTGGTCGAGCATGCCGAAGCCATTACCTGCAACAATACCGGCATGACGCTCGCCATCGCCTTCAACTATGGCTCGCGCGACGAGATCGTCCGCACGGCCCGCGCGCTGGCCGCCGAGGTTGCGGCCGGCCGCATCGCGGCAAGCGCGATCGACGAGGCCCTGTTCTCAAGCCGCCTGGACACGAGCGATCTGCCCGATCCGGAATTGGTGATCCGCACCTCCGGCGAGACGCGCATCTCGAATTTCCTGCTCTGGCAGGCAGCCTATGCCGAATTCGTCTTCTCGCCGGTGCTCTGGCCAGATTTTGATCGCGCCGCTCTGGAAGACGCGCTCGCCGAGTATCGTCGTCGCGAGCGCCGCTTCGGTGGGGTGTCCGAGCCCGCAGACCGCAATGTGGGGGCAGCGTGAATGAGCCCCGCTCCGATGCCGCGCCGGTCGCCTCCAGCGAACTGAAGCTGCGGGTTGCGTCGGCTCTTGTCCTGGCGGCAGGCATTCTTGCTGCGACGTTTTGGGGCGGCTGGCCCTTCCGGTTGGTCTGGACGCTCGTGGCGGGCCTGGTCGCTTATGAGTGGCTCTCGATCGTCAGTCGCCAGAACGCGGTCGCGGCTGGTATCGGAGTCGTGCTTGCAGGGCTGCTGCTCGGGTTTTCGCCGGCAAGCCAGCCGGCGCTGGCGGGCGTTGCGGCTGCGTTGGCCCTGTGTGGAGCAGTGCTGACGCCCTTGACCCAGAATCGCCTGGCGCTTGAAATCTGCGGTGTCGCCTATGCGCTTGCCTTCGCGCTCATCACGCCGGCCTTGCGCGCGGTTCCCGATCTTGGCCTGGCTCTGATCATCTGGAGCTTCGCAACGGTCTGGTTCACTGACATCGCGGCTTATTTCACCGGCCGCACGCTGGGCGGCCCCAAATTGATGCCGCGTTTCAGCCCGAAGAAAACCTGGTCCGGCGCGATCGGAGGCACGATGGCGGGCACGCTCGGAGGCTATGCGCTCTGGGCGCTGACGCCTCAGGCGGCGACGGTCGTCGGGCCTGGCCTCGCGGTTGCCGCGTCGTTCGCGGCCTCCGTCCTCAGCCAGGCTGGCGATCTCTTCGAGTCCGCCATCAAGCGGCGCTTCGGAGCGAAGGATTCGAGCCGATTGATCCCCGGCCATGGCGGCTTCCTGGATCGTCTGGACGGCTATTGGGCCGTGCTGATCTTCGCTGGCCTGCTGCTCTTCCTGACGCGTCTTTGACGTTGAGAATCGGACGTTGAGAACCTGATGCTTCGCACCGTCACCCTGCTCGGCGCCACGGGCTCGATCGGCCGCTCGACCCGTGAGGTCGTCGCCGAGAATCCCGATCGTCTCGCGATCTCGGCCGTCGTCGGCGGCAAGGACGCCGTGGCGCTCGCCAAGGTCGCCATCGAGACCGGGGCGCGTTTCGCGGCGCTGGCCGACGAGGGAGGCGCGGCGGCGCTGGCGGAAGCCCTGTCGGGCAGCGGCATCGCCCATGGCGCGGGGCGCTCGGCGGTATTCGATGCCGTGGCGATGCCGAGCGATATCGTCGTCAGCGCGATTTCCGGAGCAGCCGGGCTGGAGGCGACTTTTGCGGCACTGACGCCAGGCAGGGTCGTGGCGCTCGCCAACAAGGAAAGCCTCGTTTGCGCCGGAGCCGCCGTCATGGCGCGCGCGCAAGCGGTTGGCGTGCGGATCCTGCCGCTCGATTCCGAACATAACGCTTTGTTCCAAGTCCTTGGCACTGAGCCGATCTCAGCCATCCGCACCATGACGCTGACGGCTTCGGGCGGACCCTTTCGCACCTGGAGCGTCGAGGAAATCGCCGCGGCGCGGCCGGAGCAGGCGCTGGCTCATCCCAACTATGCGATGGGCGCCAAGATCACGATCGATTCCGCCAGCATGATGAACAAGGGGCTGGAGCTGATCGAGGCCTGCTTCCTGTTCGGATTGCGCCATAATCAGCTCGACGTGCTGGTGCATCCACAGCAGATCGTCCACGGGCTCGTAACCTTCCGCGACGGCTCGGTCAGCGCCGGCATGGCCGTGCCCGATATGCGCGTTGCCGCTGCCCATTGCCTGGGTGTGGACGGTCGGCTCGATGCGCCGCCGGCGCGCTTCCTGGACCTTGCGCTGACGGCGCCGCTCGCCTTCGAGCGTCCCGATCTCGTGCGCTTCCCGGCGCTCGGCCTTGCCATGGCGGCGTTGGCACAAGGCGGCGCGATGCCGGCGATCCTCAATGCAGCCAATGAGATAGCCGTCGCGGCTTATCTCGCCGGCGCGATCGGTTTTCCTGGAATCGCCGCATTGGTGGAGGCCGTCTGCAGCCAATCGGCGCCGCAGATGGCGGCTCCGGCAGACGTTGCGGCCGCCCTCGCTATTGACCAAGATGCGAGAAAGCGCGCGCGAGCGCTCTTGTAGTAGGCCCCTTTCGCTGTCACCTAAGGGCGACAGATCGGGAGTTGTTGATGGAATTCGTAGCGACAATCTGGAATGCGGGCAGCTCCCTATTGGGCTATCTCGTGCCGTTTCTGTTCGTCCTCGCCATCGTCGTCTTCATCCATGAGCTTGGGCATTTTCTCGTCGGCCGCTGGTGCGGCGTCGATGTGAAGGTGTTCTCGATCGGCTTCGGCCGCGAGATCTACGGCTTCAACGACAAGCACGGCACGCGCTGGCGCATCTCCCTGATCCCGCTCGGCGGCTATGTGAAGTTCTCCGGTGACGCCGATGCGTCGAGCGCGCCCGACAATGCCGAGGTCGCGCAGATGACGCCGCAGGAGCGGGCGCGTTCCTTCCCGGCGCAGTCGATCGGCGAACGAGCCGCCATCGTCGCGGCCGGGCCGATCGCCAATTTCCTGCTCGCGATCTTCATATTCGCTGCCACCGTGTTCCTGTTCGGCAAGCAGGTGCTGATCCCCAGGGTCGATCAGGTCAGGGCCGACAGCGCTGCCGAACGAGCGGGCTTGCAGGCGGGCGATCTCGTCGTCGCGATCGACGGCCAGCCGATCGGCAGCTTCAACGACATGCAGCGCGTCATCTCGGTACGGCCCAATGAGGTGGTCTCGGTCACCGTCGAGCGCGCCGGTGCCAAGCTGACGATCCCGGTGACGCCTGCCTTGGTCGAGACGACGTCTCCGCTCGGCAAGCAGCGGATCGGAGTCATCGGCGTCGAGGCGTCGCGCAAGGCGGAGGACTGGAAGGTCCAGCGTTTTGGGCCGCTCGAAGCGTTGCGCAATGGCGTCTCCGAGACCTGGTTCGTGGTCGAGCGGACCTATGACTACATCGGCAAATTGGTCAGCGGGCGCGAATCGACGGACCAGCTGTCGGGGCCGATCCGGATCGCCCAGGTTTCCGGTCTGGTGGCGTCGAATGGCGGGTTTCTGGCTTTGATCAACCTGGCGGCGATCCTGTCCGTCTCGATCGGCCTGATGAACCTGCTGCCGGTCCCGATGCTCGATGGCGGGCATCTCATGTTCTACGCGATAGAAACACTTCGCGGCCGCCCGCTCAGTGAACGTGCTCAGGAAATCGGCGCCCGCATCGGGCTCAGCCTCGTCCTGTTACTGATGCTGTTCGTAACCTGGAATGACATCCTGCACGTCCGTTCGCTGCTTTGACCGGATTTTCACGTCCTGCCCGCGTCGCTTTGCGGCGGAAACGCGGCAGGACGCGTGGCCTCCTGGCAACGAAGCGCTTAAAAATATTTTGTTAACGACAATGGCGGTTTGCGTCCTGCAGGAAACTTTGTAGAAGCGTTTGGACTGCAATGTCGCCATGCCGCTGCCCCTAGGCGGTGGTCCCCGTTTGGGGTGGCGACCCGAGAAAATGGAATAGGCGACCCGATGACGTCGACCCAAAAGAGCCTGTCTTTCAAGCTGCGGCTCTCTCGATCAGTCGGACTTTCGGCCTTCATGTTGGCCGTAAGCGGTGGCGTAGCGTTCGCGCAGGCCGTGATTGTCCAGGGCAACAGAAGCGTCGATGCGGAGACTATCCGCTCCTACGCGGCCGGGCAGGGCTCGACTGCCCCGCAGGATATCCGCCAGAATCTGATGGCTACCGGCCTGTTCTCCAGCGTGCAGGTCAGCCGCCGCGGATCGCAGACCGTGATCGCGGTCAGGGAGAACGATACGATCAATCGCGTCGCCTTCGAGGGTAACCGCCGGCTGAAGAGCGACGTGCTGCTCCAGCAGGTCCAGTCGAAAGCGCAGGGCCCGATGAGCCAGACGCTGATCGATGCCGACGTTCAGCGTCTGAAGGACGCCTATCGTCGCGCCGGTTACGGTCTGGCCTCGGTGAGCGGCCGTATCGCTCCGCTGCCGAACGGGCGCTCCGATGTGGTCTTCACCATCGTCGAGAGCGGCAAGACCGGCATCAAGTCGATCAACTTCAGCGGCAATGGCGTTTACTCGTCGGGTCGTCTGCGCGGTCTGATGACCTCGACCGAGTCGAACTTCCTCAGCTTCATCAAGACGTCGGACGTCTATGAGGCCGACCGGATCTCCTCCGATCTCGAGCTTATCCGCCGTTTCTATCTGAAGAATGGCTATGCCGACTTCCAGATCGTCTCGAACAATGCCCGTTTCGACGAGGCGCAGGGCGGTTGGGTCATCGACATCGCGGTCGATGAAGGTCCGCAATACCGCGTCGGTAATGTGGCGGTCGATTCCAAGCTGCCCGACATCGATCCCAATGCGCTACAGCGCGTCATTGCGACTTCCGCCGGCGATACCTACAACGCCGAGGCGGTCGAGAAGTCGCTGGTGGCTCTGACGACGGAAGTTTCGCGCCGTGGCTATGCCTTCGCGCAGGTTCGTCCGCGCGGCGATCGCGATTCTGCCGGGCGCCAGATCGGCATCACCTATGTCATCGACGAAGGCCCGCGGGTCTATGTCGAGCGCATCAATGTGCGCGGCAACACCCGTACGCGTGATTATGTCGTGCGCCGCGAGCTCGATCTTGGTGAAGGCGATGCCTACAACAAGGTCCTGGTCGATCGGGCCGAGCGGCGCCTGAACAATCTCGGCTTCTTCAGCAAGGTGCGTGTCACCAACGAGCCGGGCTCGACGCCTGACCGCGTCATCGTCAATATCGATGTCGAGGACAAGGCGACCGGTTCGTTCTCGATTGCCGGTGGTTACTCGACCTCGGACGGCGTCATCGGCGAAGTCTCACTGTCGGAGTCGAACTTCCTCGGCCGCGGCCAGTTCGTCCGCATCGCCGGCACGCTCGGACAACGCACCCAGGGCGTCGATTTCTCCTTCACGGAGCCGTACTTCCTCGGCCGCCGGATCGGGGCGGGCTTCGATCTGTTCTCGAAGTACAACGACAACTACAACACTGGCCGTTTCGAAAGCCGCGTGAATGGCGGGCAGGTGCGCCTGACCTTCCCGATCACGGAAGAGTTTTCGATCACGCCGCGCTATTCGCTCTATACGACCGAGATCAAGGTTCCGAACACGACAGACCGCCCCTATAACGACTGCTCCGCGCCGCTGGCCGGCATTACGCCGGGAACGGCTGGAGCGATCGGGGCGGATTCTGTCTATAACTGCTTGAGCAATGGCGAGGCGACGATCGCGGTCAAGGAGGCGGTCGGCACCACGCTGACCTCGCTGGTTGGCTTGAACTTCAACTACAACTCGCTCGACAACTACCAGAACCCGCGCAACGGCTTCCTGGCCGAGATCAAGCCTGAATTCGCGGGTGTCGGCGGCGATTCGAAGTTCCTGCGTATCGCGGCGGATGCCCGCTACTACCGCGAGATCTTCGACGATGTCGTCGGCTTCGCTCGCGTGCAGGGTGGCCACGTCCAGGCGACCAGTGGCGATCTGCGCATGATCGACCACTACTTCCTCGGACCGAGCTTGGTGCGCGGCTTTGCGCCCTCGGGTATCGGCCCGCGGGATATCGGCACGACGCTTAATCCGACCGACCCGACGACCAACGCGCTCGGCGGCACCAGCTATTTCGGTGGCACGCTTGAAGTGCAGTTCCCGATCTTCGGTTTGCCGCGGGATCTCGGCTTGCGCGGCGCTGTCTTCGCCGATGCCGGTACGCTGTTCAATTACGAAGGCGGCAACAAGGTGGCCCTCACGGGCTGCCCGGCCGGGACCGAGGCACGTCAGTTCAACGTCTCCGTCAATTCGGGGTATCAGAGCAACCTCGCCTGTGTCCGCGACAAGAACATGATCCGGTCTTCGGTCGGCGTCAGCCTGCTCTGGCAGTCGCCGCTCGGCCCGATCCGCTTCGACTACGCTTATGCGCTGACGAAGGATGACGGCTATCGCGATCCGACCTCTGGCGTGAAGCTCGGTGGCGATCGTCTGCAGGCCTTCCGCTTCTCTGGCGGCACGCGCTTCTGACGCGACGGGGCACGTTGCCCCGTCCCGGATCTTCTCGATGTCAGACCCTCAATTCTTTCCCTTGGCGACCTTGCTCAGCTTCGGCGAGGTCGCAGCCATTTCGGGCGCCGCCTTGCCGGAAGGCACCGATGCGGCTCGCATGATCACCGGCGCGGCGGCACTGGAAGCCGCAGGCCCGTCCGATCTTGCCTATATGGACAACCCGAAATACACCGACGCCCTGGCGGCGACGGGCGCGGGCCTGTGCCTGGTGTCGTCGCGCTTCGCCATGCGGGTGCCGACGGGCACCACCGCGCTGGTTTCCAACACCCCCTATCATGCCTTTGCCCTGGTGCTCGCCCGCTTCTTCCCGACGGCGTTGAAGCCAGGCTCGATGTTCGGCTCGCAAGGCGTGGCGCCTGGCGCCTTCGTTCACGCGACAGCCGTTCTGGAGGCGGGGGTCACGGTCGATCCCGGGGCGGTCATCGGCCCTGGCGCCGAGATCGGGGCGGGCACCGTGGTCGGCTCCCATGCCGTGATTGGACCGCAGGTTCGCATCGGGCGCGACTGTGCGATCGGTTCGGGCAGCACACTGCAGTCGACCCTCATCGGCAACCGCGTCATCATTCACCCTGGCGTACGCATCGGCCAGGACGGTTTCGGCTTCGCGATGAGCCCGAAAGGGCACATGAAGGTGCCCCAGATCGGGCGCGTCATCATCCAGGATGATGTCGAGATCGGCGCCAACACCTGCATCGACCGCGGCGCCAGCCGCGATACGGTGATCGGCGAGGGCACCAAGATCGATAACCTGGTCCAGATCGGCCATAACGTCGTCATCGGGCGCCACTGCGTCATCGTCTCCCAGGTCGGCATCGCCGGCTCGTCGACGCTGGAGGATTTCGTCGTCCTCGGCGGTCAGGTTGGCCTTGCCGGCCATCTGACGATCGGCATGGGCGCGCAGGTCGCGGCCCAAAGCGGCGTCGCGGGCGATGTGCCGCGCGGTGCGCGCTATGGTGGCTATCCCGCCCAGCCGGCGCTGAGCTGGGCGCGCGAGAGCGCGCTTCTGAAGTCGCTGGTAGCCAAGCGTGGCAAGACCTCGGATCGCTCAGACGTTTGACAAGATCCATTGCTGTCGGCCATGGCATGACAGGTAAGGATTGCATCACCTAGATCGCTCCGGCTCTAGAACGAATGGAAAATGCGGTGCCCAGCGCGGGGCCCGGATGGATAATGGGGACACCATGAACGACGCGACGAAAACCCTGGGTGTGGCGGACATCCAGAGGATCATGGCCTGCATTCCTCATCGCTATCCGTTCCTGCTGGTCGATCGCGTCGTTGAGATCGACGGCGAGGATTCCGGCATCGGTATCAAGAATGTGACGATGAACGAGCCTCAGTTCACCGGGCATTTCCCCGGTCGCCCGGTTTTCCCCGGCGTGCTGATGATCGAGGCGATGGCGCAGACTGCCGGCGTCCTTGTCGTCAATGCCAGGGGCAGTGACGATCCGGCCGTCAGCACCGTGCTCTTCACCACGATCGACAAGGCGAAGTTCCGCAAGCCGGTCATTCCAGGCGATACGCTGCGCTTCCACCTGACGAAGGTGACTCGCAAGCGCAACCTCTATTTCTATCGCGGCGAGGCCCGGGTCGACGGCGTCCTGGTCGCCGAGGCCGATCTTTCGGCCATGGTCGTTTGACGATCAGCAAGGTCAGGACAGCGATTCCATGAGCGTGACCATTCACCCGATGTCGGTCGTCGATCCGAAAGCGCGCCTTGGGGCGGGCGTGCAGATCGGCCCGTTTTGCACTGTCGGGCCCGACGTGACCCTGGCCGACAATGTCGAACTGATCAGCCATGTCGCGGTTTCCGGAATCACCAGCATTGGCGAGCGCACGAAGCTCTATCCTTTCGCATCGATCGGCCACCCGCCTCAGGATGTGAAATATCGCGGCGAGCCGTCGACGCTGGTGATCGGCGCCGAGTGCCTGATCCGTGAAGGTGTCACGATCAATCCCGGCACCGAGGGCGGCGGCATGGAGACCACGGTTGGAGACCGTTGCTTCTTCCTCGCCAATTCGCATGTCGGCCACGATAGCCATATTGGTGACAACGTCATCTTCTCCAACAACGTCATGTGCGCAGGCCATGTCACGGTCGGCAATTTCGTCATCGTTGGCGGTGGCACGGGCTTGCAGCAATTCATCCGTGTCGGCGATCACGCCTTCATCGGCGGCGGCGCCGGCGTCATGAACGACGTCATCCCCTTCGGCCTGGTGCGCGATAATCCGGCTCACCTGGCCGGTCTCAATCTGGTCGGGCTCAAGCGGCGCGGTTTCTCGCGCGAGCAGATTCATGAATTGCGTCGCGCCTACAGGCTGCTCTTCGCCGATGAAGGCACCTTGTCGGAGCGTGTCGAGGATGTTGCGGGCGAGTTCGCCGCCCATCCCCTGATTCACGAAATTCTCGATTTCATCCGCAATGGCAACGAGCGGGCGATCTGCGTCCCGCGCGACGTCAACGCGCCGGATCGGTGAACGCTGCTCATTCAGAGTCGATGGCGGTGGCGCGCGGGCCGCTCGCGATCATCGCCGGCGGTGGCGATTTCCCGCCTGCTCTTGCCGAAATCGCAGCCCGGCAAGGCCAAGGCCTGTTTGTCGCCGCGCTCGATGGTGCGGCTGACCCGGCACGTTTCGGCGCCATCGAGCTCACCTCGTACAGGCTCGGCCAGCTCGGACGGCTGCTCGACGATTTGCGCCGTCGGGAGATCGCCGATCTCGTCCTGATCGGCTCGCTGCCGCGCCCGAGCTTCGGCGCGCTGAGGCCGGAAGCCTCGACCTTGAAGTATCTGCCTCATTTCGCGCGCGCCTTTCAGGGCGGAGACGACCATTTGCTGCGCGGCGTCGTCCGCTTCTTCGAGGAGCGCGGCTTTCGCGTTCACGGTCCCGCCGAGATCGCACCGGAGTTGACAGTCCCGATGGGTGCACTCGGCCGCAAGGCCGCCACGCCGGCTCAGCATGAATTGGTTGCGCGCGGCTTCTCCATGCTGTCGGCGCTCGCCCCTTTCGATGTCGGTCAGGCGGCGGTCCTGGCCGATCATCGCATCGTCGCGATAGAAGCGGCTGAGGGCACCGATGCGATGATCCGGCGTGTCGCCGAGCTCGCTTCCAGCGGGCGGCTCAAGATTGCCAAGGGTGACGGCGTCCTGGTCAAGGCCCCGAAGGAGGGCCAGGATCTGCGCGTCGACATGCCGGCGATCGGTCCTGATACCTTGCGCAACATCGCAGAGGCGGGTCTTGCCGGTATCGCGCTCAGGGCCGGCCGCGTGCTCGTCGGTGATCGCGGCAAACTCGGCCGGCTTGCCGATCAGCTCGGCGTCTTCGTCGAGGGCGTCATATGAGCCGGCCATTCCGGCTTGCCATCATCGCGGGCGAGGCCTCGGGCGATGCGCTGGCGACGCGTTTCCTCGTGGCGCTGCGCGCGCGCTTGGGCGAGCGGCCGCTCGAACTCATGGGCGTGGGCGGTGAGAGCTTGATCGCGCAGGGGCTCGTCCCGCTGTTCCCGCAAGCCGATATCGCCGTGATGGGGTTCGGGCCCGTCATCGCGCGCTTGCCGCTGCTGCTGCGGCGGATGTCGGATGCGGCGAAGGGTGTTGCCGCCTTCGCGCCCGATCTGCTGCTGACGATCGACAGCCCGGACTTTTCCTTGCGCGTCGCCAAGAGGGTTCGCGCCCGTGCGCCGGCGATCCCGATCGTGCATTGGGTCTGCCCCAGCGTCTGGGCCTGGCGCTCCGGGCGGGCACGGCGCATGGCGCCGCATGTCGATCGCATTCTGGCATTGCTGCCCTTTGAGCCGGCCGCATTGGCACGGCTGCATGGGCCAAGCACGGTCTATGTCGGTCACCCGCTGATGGAGCGCCTGGCCGATCTGCGCCCGAACGCCGATGAAGCTGCTCGCCGCGCCGATAGCGAGCGACCGGAAATTCTGATCCTGCCGGGCAGCCGCCGCTCCGAGATCAACCACCTGATGCCGGCTTTCGGGCAGGCCGTGGCGCTGATCGCCGCCGAGCGGCCGCAAGTGCGCTTCGTCTTGCCGGCCGTCGCGCATCTTCGGGACCTGATCGGCGAAGCCGTCGCCTCCTGGCCGGTCAAGCCCGAGATCGTCACCGGCGAGGTCAGCAAGCTCGCAGCCTTCCGTGGGGCGCGCGGGGCGCTCGCGGCGTCGGGCACCGTCACGCTCGAACTCGCGCTGGCGCAGATCCCCACGGTTGCCGCCTATCGCGGCGCCAATTGGGAAGCCGCGATCGCCAAGCGCTTGATCAAGCTGCCGAGCGTGATCCTGCCGAACCTGATCCTGGGGCGCAGTGTCGTGCCCGAATTCATCCAGGAGACGGCGACGCCTGAGGCCTTGAGCCGGGAGGTTCTGGCGATCATTCCCGACGACGAGGCGCGTGCTCGCCAATTGGCCGGTTTCGACGAGGTCGAGACGATCATGCGTTCGGCCGGCGCGAGCCCGGCGGCAAATGCCGTCGAGGCTGCGCTGGCCTTGCTTGAATCAGGCGCGACGGCGCGGGTTTGAAGCAAGAGCAGGATGCGGAAAGGTGGGAACCGGTTTTTCGCATTGATCCGTCCCTCACCCTTAGATGAGAGACGGATTCAGATTTCGGCCGGGATCACTGTGGGATCCCATCTGAAATCATCCGGCTCTAGGCTCATTCGAGCGCCGCGCCTGAAGCCTTGGCGATCGGGAACCATTTCGCCACCTCGATCTTGACGTGTTCGCCGAGCGCTTCGGGCGTAGAGCCGATGATCTCGGCGCTGACGTCGTTGAGGCGCTGCTTCACATTGGCATCGGTCAGCGCCGCGTTTGCCACGCTGTTGAGCTTGTCGACGATGGGGCGGGGCAGATTCGCCGGACCGAACAGCGCATTCCAAGTATAGGTCTCATAGCCGGTCAGGCCGCCCTCGGCGATGGTCGGGATGTCGGGGAAGGACGAGACCCGAGCCTTGGTGGTGACGCCGATGGCGCGCAATTGCCCGGTGCGGATAAATTGCGCGGAGGAGGGCAGGTTGTCGAACATGATCGGCACCGCGCCCGAGACCACGTCGTTCAAGGCAGGGCCTGCGCCGCGATAGGGCACATGGTTCATGCTGACGCCGCCGAGTGACTTGAACAGCTCGCCCGACAAATGCAGCGGCGTACCGACGCCCGACGACGCATAGGCGTATTTGCCGGGGTTTTCCTTCAGCAGCTTGATGACTTCCGGCACCGTTTTCGCCGGGAAGTCCGGATGCACGACCATGACGTTGGGCACTATGGCCAGCAGCGAGATCGGCGTGAAATCCTTGACCGGATCGAAGGTGACGGTCTTGAGGATCGCGGGATTGAGCGCATGGGTCGAGATCGTGCCCATCAGGATGGTATAGCCGTCAGGCGCGGCGCGCGCCACGGCGGTGGAGCCAAGGTTGCCGCCCGCTCCGGCGCGGTTCTCGATGACGATCGACTGCCCGAGCAGTTCACCCATCTTCTGGCCGACGAGGCGGGCGACGATGTCGGTCGAGCCGCCGGCGGCGAAGGGCACGATCAGTGAAATCGGTCGCGTTGGGAAGGCGGCTTGCGCCTGGGCGAGCGCGGGAAATCCGGTGACAGAAAGCGCCGAGGCTCCGGTCAGGAAAACACGACGATTCAAGCCATTCTGGTTCGACATAAAGCTGCACTCCCAATTGATGGGGGGACGATAACGTAGGCACGAATGCGTCGCAGTTATCAATTGTGTGCAATAAAAAAAGCCGCGGCGATTGCTCGCCGCGGCCTTCCTAGAGCTGGGCCGGATGTTTCAGCGCCGGCCGATCGGGGTGTATTCGCGCTGGCCGGCGCCGGTGTAGAGCTGGCGCGGACGGCCGATGCGCTGGGACGGATCCTCGATCATTTCCTTCCACTGCGCGATCCAGCCGACGGTGCGCGCAAGCGCGAACAGCGCCGTGAACATCGAAGTCGGGAAGCCCATCGCTTTCAGCGTGATGCCCGAATAGAAATCGATGTTCGGATAGAGCTTCTTCTCGATAAAATAGGGGTCCGACAGCGCGATGCGCTCAAGTTCGATCGCCACGTCCAGCAGCGGATCGTCCTTGATGCCGAGCTCGTTGAGCACCTCATGCGTGGTCTTCTGCATGATCTTGGCGCGCGGATCATAGTTCTTGTAGACGCGGTGGCCGAAGCCCATCAGGCGGAAGGGATCGTTCTTGTCCTTCGCCTTGGCGATGTATTTCGGGATGTTTTCGACCGAGCCGATCTCCTCGAGCATCTTGAGGGCGGCTTCATTGGCGCCGCCATGAGCCGGGCCCCAGAGGCAGGCTGCGCCGGCCGCGATGCAGGCGAAGGGATTGGCGCCCGACGAGCCGGCAAGCCGGACCGTAGAGGTCGAGGCGTTCTGCTCGTGGTCGGCGTGCAGGATGAAGATACGGTCGAGCGCGCGCGACAGCACCGGGTTGACCTTGTACTCCTCGGCAGGCACCGCAAAGCACATGCGCAGGAAGTTCGAGGTGTAGTCGAGCGAGTTCAGCGGGAACACGAAGGGCTGGCCGATGGTGTATTTGAACGCCATGGCGGCGAGCGTCGGCATCTTCGCGATCATGCGCATCGAGGCGATCATGCGCTGCTGCGGATCGGAGATATCGGTCGAGTCGTGATAGAAGGCCGACATTGCGCCGATCGAGCCGACCATCACCGCCATCGGGTGAGCGTCACGGCGGAAGCCTTGGAAGAAGCGAGCCATCTGCTCGTGCACCATGGTGTGGCGCGTCACGCGATAGTCGAAATCGGCCTTCTGCGCGGCGGTCGGCAATTCGCCTTCCAGCAGCAGGTAGCAGGTCTCGAGGAAGTCGCCATGCTCGGCGAGTTGCTCGATGGGATAGCCGCGATAGAGCAGGATGCCCTCGTCGCCGTCGATATAGGTGATCTGCGATTCGCAGCTCGCCGTGGAGGTGAAGCCCGGGTCATAGGTGAACATGCCCGTTTGCGAGTAGAGCTTGGCGATGTCGATGACGGAGGGGCCGATCGACCCCTTCTTGATCGCCATGTCGATGGTTTTTCCGTCGACCTGGAGCTGGCTGCTATTTCCGCTCATCGATACCGATCCTTTCAGGCTCGTTGCTGACCAGTCGCTGTTCCATCAGGCCCAACACCGAATTGTTGCGCACGAGACATCTCTGTCATCCGAAGGCCTGGACGTGACGGCCCTGTGACGGAACGGCAAATGCGGATACGGGCAGGAAGCTGGTTCATCCAACTGATATTCAAGCAATATTTGTGCCCCTTCCACCACGCGGCGGAGCCGGTCACATGGCGCGTCACTAGACCATTTGCAGAGGCGGTTCAACAGAGCCAAAAGGGGGACGGAGCCTTCGCCACGTCATGACTGATCCGCCAGACGCGCCAGCGTCTCCTCGCGGCCGAGCACCGCCATGACGTCGAACAGGCCCGGCGACATGGCGCGGCCGGTCAGGGCGGCGCGCAAGGGCTGCGCTGCCTGGCCGAGCTTGAGCCCATGCTCCTCGGCATAGCCGCGAACCACGGCCTCCAACGCCTCCGGCGACCAGTCGTTCACGGCCAAGAGCTTCGCCGCCAGGCCCGGCAGGCGCTGGCGTGCGGCCTCGTCGAGCAGGGCTGTAGCCTTCTGATCGAGCTGCAGCGGGCGCGCGGCGTAAAGATAATAGGCGCTGTCGAGCAGTTCGATCAGCGTCTTGGCGCGCTCCTTCAAGCCAGGCATAGCGGCAAGGAAGCGCGCCTCAAGATCCGGCGAAAGCGCGCCCGGCAGGCCGCGCGCCGGGCCGATCTCGGGCAGGATCGTCTTCAACGCCGCGAGCAGGTCGCGATCGGTGGACTGGCGCATATAGAGCCCGTTCAGGCTCTCCAGCTTGGCGTAATCGAAACGCGCCGGCGAACGGCCGATCGAGGACAGGTTGAACAGCGCGATCATCTCGTCGGTCGAGAAGATCTCCTGGTCGCCATGGCTCCAGCCGAGGCGCAGCAGATAATTGCGCAGCGCCACCGGCAAATAGCCCATGGAGCGATAGGCATCGACGCCGAGCGCGCCGTGGCGCTTGGAGAGTTTTGCTCCGTCGGCCCCGTGGATCAGAGGGATATGCGACATGCTCGGCACCTGCCAACCCATCGCCTGGTAGATCTGGGTCTGGCGGGCCGCGTTGGTCAGATGATCGTCGCCGCGAATGACATGGGTCACGCCCATGTCGTGGTCGTCGACCACCACGGCCAGCATGTAGGTCGGGTTTCCGTCGGAGCGCAGCAGGACGAGGTCGTCGAGGTTCTCGTTCTGCCAGACGACGCGGCCCTGGACCTCGTCCTCGACCACGGTCTCGCCGGTCTGTGGCGCGCGCAGGCGGATGACCGGCTTGACGCCGACCGGGGCCGTCGCCGGATCACGATCGCGCCAGCGGCCGTCATAGCGCATCGGCCGGCCCTCGGCCTTGGCCTTCTCGCGCATCTCGTCGAGCTCGGCCGGCGTCGCATAGCAATGATAAGCCTTGCCGGCAGCCAGCATCTGCTGCGCCACCTCGCGATGCCGCTCGGCGCGGGCGAATTGGTAGACGGTGTCGCCATCCCAATCGAGCCCGAGCCAGCTCAACCCGTCGAGGATCGCGGCAATCGCCGGTTCCGTCGAGCGCTCGCGGTCCGTGTCCTCGATCCGCAGCAGCATCTTGCCGCCATGCCGGCGCGCATAGAGCCAGTTGAACAGGGCCGTCCGCGCTCCGCCGATATGCAGGAAGCCGGTGGGCGAGGGGGCAAAGCGCGTGACGACCGCATCACTCATGAAGGCTGGGCTCCGGCTGGGCTCGTGAATCGGCAGCCCAAAGGCAAAACAGGAAGGGAAGGCAAAAACAGGACAATCCACCGGTCATGGCATGACAGCCGGCGTGGCCCCTGTAACATGGCTCGGCCGCCCGCGTTAAGCGCAAGATCGCGGGCGGGCAGGGGGAAGGGGCGGCGGTGCATACAGGACCGTCAGAGCGGGTGAAATCACGCGGCGCGCTGGCCGGCGTCCTGCCGTCGCGCCTGCCCGTCTCCTGGCTCGGCAGCGGTATCGGCCTGGCATGGCGGGATTGGCCCGGGCAGGCGCGACAGGCCTTCGCCGCCGAGGCGGAGCGCCGGCGGCTCTTCCTCTGGTTCCCGGTCATGATGGGCATCGGCATCCTGCTCTACTTCGCCGGCGACCGGGAGCCCGCGCTATGGGCGCCGCTTGCCGGTGTCGCGCTTGCAAGCGGCCTCGCCATAGCTCTGCGCCGGCAGCAGCTCGCCTTGCCGGTTTGTCTTGGGCTGGTTGCGGTCTTCGTCGGCTTCTCGGCGGCGACCTTGCGCACCGCGACGATCATGGCGCCGATCCTGGATCGCCCGCGCAGCGGCCAGCTCACCGGCTATGTCGAATCAGTCGAGGCGCGCGATGCAGGCGCTCGCCTCGTCGTGCTGGTCACCGGGATAGCCGGCGTCGAAGCGGAGCGACGGCCCAAACGCGTCCGCGTCAATATCAAGGCGGAGACAGTCGCGCCGGGAGACCATATCACGGCCAATGCACGCCTTCTGCCGCCGCCTGGTCCGGCGCGACCGGGCGGCTATGATTTCGGCCGCGACGCGTTCTTTCGCGGCATCGGCGCGGTCGGCAACATCCCCGGCAAGATCATGCTGACACCGGCGCCAGGCCCGCCTCCGCCCGAACTCGCGAGAGCCGTGCTGATCGACCGCGCCCGCAACGCCCTGACCGCCCGCATCGCCAGCGTCGGGGGCGGGCAGGCCGGCGCGATGGCGGCGGCACTGGTGACCGGCAAGCGCGGCCTGATCACGGAAACGACCAATGCCGATCTGCGCGCGGCTGGCATCTACCACATCGTCTCGATTTCGGGCCTGCACATGGTGCTCGCCGCCGGCACGATCCTCTGGCTTGTGCGGGCGCTGCTGGCGCTCTCGCAGACGCTGGCCTTGCACTGGCCGATCAAGAAGATCGCCGCCGTTGCCGCCATGATCGGAGCAACCGCCTATTGCGTCTTCTCCGGCTCCGATGTCGCAACCGTCAGGTCATTGATCATGACGCTGGTGATGCTCGGCGCAATCCTGATCGACCGCCCGGCGCTGAGCATGCGCAACCTTGCCTTGGCAGCGATCATCGTCTTGCTGCGCGAGCCCGAGGCGCTGCTCGGGCCGAGCTTCCAGATGTCATTCGGGGCGGTAGCGGCGCTGATCGCCTTTGCCGAGCGCTGGGAGGAACGCAATCAGACCGCGCCGCCATCGCCATGGCCCTGGCCGCTGCGCCCACTCTGGATCGCCGCCAGCGGCACCGTCATCACAACCCTGCTGGCGACGGCGGCGACGGCCCCGTTCGGCGCCTATCATTTCCAGACCTTCAATCCGTTCGGGCTGCTCGGCAATGCGCTCGCCTTGCCCTTCGTCTCGCTGTTCGTCATGCCGGCTGCGGTGTTCGGAGTGCTGGCCTACCCCTTCGGCCTCGATTGGCCGGCCTGGTGGCTGATGGGCGCCGCCTCCGAGGTGGTGCTGCGGCTGGCCCACTGGGTCGCGGCGATCGACCACTCGACGCTGATCATTCCCGCCTTCGGCGAGGCCGCGCTGGTCTGCCTTGCGATGACACTGCTCTGGCTGACGCTGTGGAGCACGAAGCTTCGGCTGCTCGCCATCCTGCCGCTGGTGATGGGCGTCACGGTCGCGGCCAAGCCGGACCGGCCGGATATCGTGGTCGAACGCGACGGTTCCGGCCTCGTCGTGCGCGGAGCCGACGACCGTTTCATTCTGGCCGGCCGGCCAAGCAGCTTCGTGCTGCAACAATGGCTCGTCGCCGATGGCGATGGGCGGCAGCCCACGGATGCGAGCCTGCGCAAGAATGCGGCTTGCGATACGCAAGGCTGTGTCGTTACCGCTCGCAATGGTCGCCGGATCGCCTATGCGAAAGACCGGCTCGCCGTCATCGAGGATTGCCTGCGCGCCGACCTCGTCGTCACGCCGATACCCTGGTCGGCTCCCTGCGCAGCGAAGCTGGTCGACCGGACGGCCCTGAACCGCGACGGCGCGACCTCCCTCATCGGCACTGCAGGCGGCTGGCGTATCGTCCAGGCAGAACGGCAGGATGCCGATCGCCCCTGGATACGCAAGCGCGCGGCGACAAGCACAAGGCCCGCGCAGCAGCCTCCTGCGCGGCAGCCGGAGAGGAGCGATACGGGCGATGTGGCAGCCGAGCCCGACCGGCTTCAGTAGCGCCGCATCAGATTGACCAACCGACCCTGGATCTTGACCCGATCGGGGCCGAGCACACGGGTTTCATAAGCCGGGTTTGCGGCTTCAAGCGCGATTGACGAGCCGCGTTTGCGCAGGCGCTTCAGCGTCGCCTCTTCGTCATCGATCAGCGCCACGATGATGTCGCCGGTATTGGCGGTGTCCTGCCGGCGGATGACGACGGTGTCGCCGTCGAGAATGCCGGCCTCGACCATCGAATCGCCGCGCACCTCAAGCGCGAAATGCTCGCCGGCGCCGAGCATGTCCGCCGGCAGCGCCACACTGTGGCTGCGGCTCTGGATCGCCGAGATCGGCGTGCCGGCGGCGATCCGCCCCATCACCGGGATTGCGATCGTGGCACGCGCCTCCTCTTCGGGACCAGGGGCCGGGCGCGCCTTGCCGAGGCCGCCGCCCTGGCCGAGGCCACCTTGCACGATGGAGGGGCTGAAACGCGGGCGCGCGCCTTGTGGCATGCCGACGCCATCGGGAAGCTTGATCACCTCCAATGCGCGGGCGCGATTGGGCAGCCGGCGAATGAAGCCTCGCTCCTCCAACGCCATGATCAGGCGATGAATGCCGGATTTCGAGCGGAGATCGAGCGCGTCCTTCATTTCGTCGAAGGAGGGCGGCACGCCGCTTTCACGCAGGCGTTCCTGGATGAAGCGGAGCAATTCGAATTGTTTGCGTGTCAGCATGGTCCCCGCCAGCGCCCGCGGCGCGAATTCGAAACAAATCACGAACATCATACACGTTCGTGTTGTGTTCCGCAAGCTAACCTAGCGGAGGCGGATGATCCGGCAGGGTGCGCCTTCTTTTGCCGGCTCTGCATGGGCCGGGCGAATGACCAGCGCCCGAGCGCGCGCCAGATTGCCCAGCATCGAGGAATCCTGCTTGGCGAAGGGGCTGGCGAGCCAGCCGGCCTCGATGTGCTGAAGATCGGCGCGCAGATAATCTTCACGCTCATCATTAGCCGGCATATCAATTCCGAGGATCGCCGGTTCGCTGCGGTCGCGCGCGGGATCGGGCATGCCGAGCAGCGCCTCGATCAGCGGCGCCACGAACAGATGCCCGCAGACGATCGACGAGACCGGGTTGCCGGGTAGGCCGACGGCGACCATGGCTCCAAGCCGCCCCATCATCATCGGCTTGCCCGGCCGCATCGCGATCTTCCAGAAGCCGAGCTCCATGCCCTGGCGCTTCAAGGCCTCCTGTACGAGGTCATGCGCTCCGACCGAGGCGCCGCCGAGCGTGATCAGCACGTCAGCGCCGGCGGCTCGCGCCCGCTCGATCTTGGCGGCGAGATCGGGATGATTATCGCGTGCAATGCCGAGATCGAAGGCTGTTCCGCCGATCTCCTCGACGATCGCCGCCAGGGAATAGCTGTTCGAAGCGACGATCTGGTCGGGGCCGACTGTTTCGCCCGGCAGGACGAGTTCGTCCCCGGTCGCCAGGATCGCGACCAGGGGCTTGCGCCGAACCGGCAGGGTAGGGTGTCCGGCTGCAGCCGCGAGGCCGAGCGCGGCACTGTCGAGCCGGCGTCCCGCCGGGAGGAGGACATCGCCTTCCCGGAAATCGAGGCCGGCCGGGCGGACGAAACGCCCCGGCTGGGCGCCTTCGCGGACGCGGATGACCGTGCCGCCGACGCCATCGGCATTCTCCTGGATCAGGATCGTATCGGCACCATCGGGCATAGGCGCGCCGGTGAAGATGCGAATCGCCTCGCCGGGGCCGACCGTTCCTGCAAAGGCGCGCCCGGCCGCCGATTCGCCGATGACGCGCAGTTCATTTGCCGGCGCAAGATCCGCGGCGCGGGCTGCGTAGCCGTCCATGGCCGAATTGGCGAAAGGCGGCTGTGTCCTGAGCGCGACGATGTCGGCGCCCAGCACGCGCCCGGCGCAGGAGGCCAGCGGAACGATCTCGACGGATGTCGGCCCAGGAACGCTGTCGAGCAGCGCCTGCAGCGCGACCTTGACCGGGGTCAGGCTCATGCCGGCTGCTCCGCCTCGTAGACGCCAGATTTCCCGCCGGATTTATGCACCAGCCGGATGCCCTCGATATGCATCGCGCGATCGACCGCCTTGACCATGTCGTAGACCGTGAGACAGGCGACGCTGACGGCGGTGAGCGCTTCCATCTCGACGCCGGTCTGGCCCTTCATCTTCACCTCGACGCGCACGCGAACGCCGGGCAATGCTTCGTCGATCGTGAGATCGACGGCGATCTTGCTGATCAGCAGCGGGTGGCAAAGCGGAATCAGTTCATGCGTGCGCTTGGCCGCCATGATGCCGGCAAGCCTTGCGGTGCCGAGCACGTCGCCCTTCTTCGCATCGCCGCGCCGCACGATGTCGAGCGTGGCTGCCTGCATCACCACATTGCCCTCGGCGATGGCGATACGCGTCGTCTCGGCTTTGTCGCCGACATCCACCATATGCGCCTGGCCCTGCGCATCGAGGTGGCTGAGGCCGGTCACGCCGCGGCCTCCTTGCCTGGACCTGCAAGCAGAGCGCGCGTCGCCTGTGCCACATCCGCCTGGCGCATCAGGCTCTCGCCGACCAGGAAGGTTTCGACACCGACGCGCCGCAGCCTGGCGATATCGGCGGGGCTGAAGACACCGCTTTCACCGACGATGATCCGGTCATCGGGAATGCGCGGCGCCAGGCGTTCGGTGACGGCGAGATCGACATGGAAGCTACGCAGATCGCGGTTGTTGATGCCGAGCAGGCGGCTGTCGATCTCTAGCGCACGATTGAGCTCGGCCTCGTCATGAACCTCGACGAGAACGTCCATGCCGAGGCCCTGCGCCGTGGCGTTGAGCTCGCGCGCCGTGGCGTCGTCGACGCCGGCCATGATGATCAGGATGCAATCGGCACCCCAGGCCCGCGCCTCGAACACCTGATAGGCGTCGTAGAGGAAGTCCTTGCGCAGCGCCGGCAGGCCGGAGGCCTCGCGCGCTTGCGTCAGGAATTCGGGCCGACCCTGGAACGACGGTGCGTCGGTCAGCACCGAGAGGCAGGCGGCTCCGCCTGCCGCATAAGCCTTCGCGAGGGAGGGTGGATCGAAATCCTCCCGGATCAGCCCCTTTGACGGGCTCGCCTTCTTGATCTCCGCGATCAATGCCGACTGGCCCGTGGCATGCTTCGCCGCGAGCGCAGCGGCAAAGCCGCGTACCGGCGAGGCGGCCAGTGCCAGTCGCTCGATCTCGGCTTGCGGGATCGCGGCCTTGGCGGCAGCGATCTCCTGGCGCTTATAGGCCTCGATCTTCGCGAGAATATCGGTCATCGCCGCCTCACGCGTTCGAGCTGACGATCAAAGCATCGAGCCGGGCCTTGGCGCGACCGCTGTCGAGCGCGGCGAAAGCCTGGGCCAGCCCGTCGCGCAGATCGCCCGCCTTGCCGGCAACGACGAGCGCAGCCGCTGCATTGAAGGCCGCGATATCGCGAAAGGCGGTCTTCTGCCCATCGAGCACGGCGCGCAGCGCGGCCGCATTCTGTTCCGGCTCGCCGCCGCGCAGATCCGCAGGTTTCGCCAGCGCAAGCCCGACATCGCCCGGGTTGATCGTAAAGCTCTCGATCTTGCCGCCTTCGAGCGAGACGACCCGCGTCGGTCCGGTCGTGGTGATCTCGTCCAGACCGTCGGAGCCGTGCACGGCCCAGATCCGCTGCGAGCCGAGCGAGGCCAGAACCTTCACCATCGGCTCCAGCCAGGTCTCGGAAAAGGCGCCGACGAGCTGCCTGGTCACGCCGGCCGGATTCGACAGGGGGCCGAGCAGGTTGAAGATCGTGCGGGTGCCGAGTTCGGTGCGCACCGGCGCAACATGGCGCATCGAGGCGTGGTGCGTCGGCGCGAACATGAAACCGAGGCCGGCCTCCTTGATGCAGCGCTCCGTCGCCGCCGCGTCGAGCCCGACCCTGACGCCGAGCGCCATCAGCACGTCGGCAGCGCCCGAGCGCGAGGAGGCGGCGCGGTTGCCGTGCTTGGCGACAGGCACACCACAGGCGGCCGTGATGATCGCAGCCAGCGTCGAGACATTGTAGGAGCCCGACGAATCGCCACCGGTGCCGACGATGTCGATGGCATCAACCGGAGCCTGGACCTTGACCATCTTGCCGCGCATGGCGGCGACAGCCCCGGTGATCTCCTCTGTGGTCTCGCCGCGCACGCGCAACGCCATCAGAAAGGCGGCGGCCTGGGCGTTGGTGACCTCGCCCGAGAGGATGGTGTCGAAGGCGTCTTTGGCCTCGTCGCGCGAAAGCGTAGCTCCGGTCGCGACCTTGGCGATGAAGGGTTTGAAGTCGTCCATGTGAACTCTGCGAAATCAGGCGGTCTGGGGCAGGGCGGCGGAGCGGTGCTGCTGCGACCATCGCTCGGAGCTCTCGAGGAAATTGCGCAGGATCGTCGCGCCATGCTCGGAGGCGATGCTCTCGGGGTGGAACTGCACGCCCTGCACGGGAAATTCGCGATGCGACAGCGCCATGATCAACCCGTCATCGCTCTCCGCCTCGATATCGAGTGCTGCGGGGCAGGTTTGGCGGGAGACGACGAGCGAATGGTAGCGCGTCGCCTGGATCGGCCCGTTGATGCCACGGAACATGCCGCGCGACTGATGCCGGATCGCCGAGATCTTGCCGTGCATCGGCAGGGGCGCCCGCACGACTTCGCCGCCGAAGACCTGGCCGATCGCCTGCAAACCCAGGCAGACGCCGAAGATCGGCCTGGTTCCAGCGCCCTCGCGCACGAGGTCAAGGCAGATGCCGGCCTCGTTGGGCGTGCAGGGACCGGGCGACAGCACGATCGCGTCGTAATCGTCGGACAACGCCTCGGTGACCGTGACCGCATCGTTGCGGCGCACGACGACGTCAGCCCCCAGCCCGCCGATCAGGTGGACAAGGTTCCAAGTGAAGCTGTCGTAGTTGTCGATCAGCAGGATGCGCATCGGTTCAAGGCTCAAGTTAAGGCGCAAGGTCATGCACGGTCGAGGGCAGGGCGGTCAAGTTGCAGCGCGGTCGAACGCCATTGCGCGGCAAGGGTATCGCCGAGCATGATGCGCTTCTGGTGAGTGCTCGAGGGCGGTGCGTGGCGTTCAATCGATATATCGGCCGATATATTGGCATGGTGACGGCCGCGCTGTTGCTGGCCGGCTGCAACACCGGCGAGCGGCCTCAGGCCTTGCCCTATGAAGGGCTCGCAACGGCCGAACTCACCGGCTACGGCGCGATCCGCTTCTGGGCCGACGCGGTCGACGCGCAGACGAAGACCTATCTCGACATTCAGTACCGCCAGATCGCGAGGTCGGGCTGCGAGCCTTGCCAGAGATCGGCGTCCTTCCTGGCGATCTCTGGCGGCAGCGCCGACGGCGCCTATGGCGCGGGTTTTCTCAAGGGCTGGAGCGCGCGCGGCGATCGCCCGCAATTCGAGGTCGTCACCGGCGTCAGCACCGGTTCGCTCGCCGCGCCTTTTGCCTTCCTCGGCCCTGCGCATGATGCCGAACTCGAGGAGATCTACACCCGCTATGGCGACAAGGACCTCTTCAACGACAAGGGCGTGATCGGCCTCGTCGGCGAATCGCTCTACGACACCGCGCCGCTGCGTCGCCTGATCGAGCGCTATGCCAGCGACGATCTGCTCGACGCCATCGCGGTCGAGCATCGCAAGGGCCGCCGCCTGCTGGTGCAGACCACCAATCTCGACGCCCAGCGTCCGGTGATCTGGGATATGGGCGCGATTGCGGCCAGCGGCCAGGCGAGCCGCCGCCGGCTCTTCGTCGACATCCTGCTGGCTTCGGCCGCGATCCCAGCCGTGTTCCCGCCGGTGCGGCTCAGCGTCTCCAGCAATGGTCGGCTTTATGACGAGCTCCATGTCGACGGCGGCGTCGCCTCGCAGATCTTCTTCGCTCCGCCGGGGCTCGATCTGAACGGCGCGGCGGGGCGCAATCTCGGGCATGAGCGCAGATTGGCGCTCTTCGTCATTCGCAACGGCAAGCTGAAGCCGGAATACAAGGCGAGCATCCAGACGGTCGCAGGCTTGGCGACGCGCTCGATCGCGACCCTGGTGAAGTACCAGGCGCTCTCCAACATCGCTGCGATCTCGGAACTGGCGCGGCGGCTGAAGGCGCGCTTCGTCTTCACGGCGGTGCCGGACGACTTTGCGGGCAAGCCGCGCTCGGAGTTCGACGCGCTTTACATGCAGGAGCTGTTCAAGCTCGGCTACGAGCAGGGCCGCGCCGGCCATGCCTGGCTGAACGAGGCGCCGGCCTCGCCGACGCTGGCCATGCGTTGAAGCGAGCTACTGCCCGCGCCCGGCCCGCGAGGCGAAGCGGATCGCTTCTTCCGCGGCCTTGAACAGGGCTTTGGCCTTGTTCACGCACTCGGCTTGCTCGGATTCCGGGTTGGAATCGTAGACGATGCCGGCGCCGGCCTGGACATGCATGCGCTCGTCCTTGACCACCGCCGTGCGCAGCACGATGCAGGTGTCCATCTCACCATTGGCGCCGAAATAGCCGATGCAGCCGCCATAGGCGCCGCGCGCATCGCGTTCCAATTCGTCGATGATCTCCATCGCCCGGACCTTCGGCGCGCCCGAGACCGTGCCGGCGGGAAAGCCGGCGGACAAGGCGGCCAGCGCGTCGTGCTGCGGGTCGATCGTCCCCTCGACATTCGAGACGATGTGCATGACCTGGCTGTAGCGCTCGATGAAGAAGGAATCGGTCACCTTCACCGAGCCGATCTGCGCGACCCGGCCGACATCGTTGCGGCCGAGATCGAGCAGCATCAGATGCTCGGCACGTTCCTTTGGGTCGGCCAGCAATTCCTCGGCGAGCGCGTCGTCCTCAGCCACCGTCGCGCCGCGACGCCGCGTCCCGGCGATCGGCCGGATGGTGACGGTATCGTCGCGCAGGCGGACCAGGATTTCAGGGCTGGAGCAGACGATCTGGAAGTCGGCGAAGTCGAGATAGCACAGGAACGGCGCCGGATTGACCCGCCGCAGCGCCCGGTAGAGCGCGAAGGGCGGCAGCTGGAAGGGCGCCTCGAAGCGCTGCGACAGCACGACCTGGAAGATGTCACCGGCGCGAATATAATCCTGCGCGGTGGCGACCATGGCGTGGAAATCCGCCTCGCTGGTGTTCGAGACAATCGCCGGCTCCGGCAAATTGGCGATGTCGATGGCGGCATCGGCCGGCAACGGCCCTTCGAGCGCCATCACCACGGCGTCCAGCCGCTCCTGCGCCTGCTCATAGGCTACGCGGGCCGCGATGCCGGGCTGAGCCCGTACCGGGGTCACGACATGGATCTCGTCGCGCACCGAATCGAACACGACCATCAGCGTCGGGCGGATCAGGGTGGCGTCGGGAACGCCGGTGCCGGTCTCCTTCGGCTCAGGCAGGCGCTCCATCAGGCGCACCATGTCGTATCCGAGATAGCCGAACACGCCGGCAGCCATCGGCGGCAGTTTCTCGCCTTCCGCCGCTTCGCCGTCGGGGATCGCGCTCTCGTCCAGCAATGAGCGCAGGCTCTCGAAAGCTGGGCGCGGATCGGTGAGGAAGCTGTCGCCGAGCGCAGGTCGGCACAAGGCGGCCTCGCCGTGATGGCAGCGCCAGATCAGGTCCGGCTCGAGCCCGATCATCGAGTAGCGCCCGCGCACGGCTCCGCCTTCGACCGATTCGAGGAGGAAGGCCGGGCCCGTCGTCGCGTGCCGCAGCTTCAGGAAGGCGGCGACCGGCGTCTCGCAATCGCCGACCAGCACCTGTCTCAGCAGTTGCGCCGTGCCGGCCTCGTAGCTTTGCGCAAAGCGTTCGAAAGGGGCTTGCATGGTCAATTCTGCGCGCCGCCGGTGGCGTTGCGGAATGCAGCCTCGTTGACGCTGACGCCGAGCTCCGACTGCCGCTTGCCGACATATTGCGACAGGACGTCTTCGCTGATGCTCGAAGCGAGCAGACGGGCGAAATTCTCCGCTTCCTGCGTCGTGCGGGCATAGGGTGGCACAGTCGCGCTATCGACCTTGAACAGCACGCGCCCGCCATCGGCGAGGGACGCCGCGCCGCTCTTGCCGACAGCGGTGCCGAAGATCAGGCTGACAACGTTGGCCGGCAATTCGGGGCGTTGCTCTTGCCGGCCGAGATCGGCGGCCTTTTCGATCGTGAGCCCGGCGACCGAAGCGGCTGCGTCAAAGGCCTCGCCCTTGTCGAGCTGTGCGACGAGTTCGCGCGTCTTGGTCGAGAGCTTGCTCGCGACGTCGTCGGCGCGCCATTGCGCCTCGACCTGCGCCTTGACCTCGTCGAAGCCCTGCGCGCGGCCGGGATCGATCTTGGTCAGGTCGAACCAGACATAGCCTGTGTCGCGCGGCAGCCGGATCGCCTCGTTGTCGACGCCGATATCCGAGCGGAAAATCGCCTGCACGGTCGCGTCGCCGCCGGGCACAGCCGTCTCGGTCGAGCCGTCGGACTTGCGCAGGCCCGCATCGACGGGGCCGAGCGTGCGCAGGGGCAGCTTCAGCTCGCTCGCGATCTCGGCCAGCGGCTTGGCGGCAGCGCGCTGATCCTCGATCTTGTCGTGCAGGTCAGTAATCAGGCTCGTGGCGCGGCTGGTCGCGATCTCGCTGCGCAGCTCGGCCGCGACCTCCTCATAGGGGCGTACGCGCTCGGGCGTGATTGCGGTCACGCGCAGCAGGACAGGGCCGAAGGCGCTCGTCACCGGAGCGCTGACCGCACCTTGCGCCAGGGCGAAGGCGGCATCGCGTACGGCCGGATCGAAGACCTGGCTCTTGGCGAAGGTGCCGAGCGAGAGATCCTTCTCGGCGACGTTGCGCTGGGTCGCCACTGCCTCGTAGGTCTCGCCACCGTCGATGCGGGCCTTGGCGGCCTGTGCCTCTTCCGGCGTCGGGAAGGCGATCTGCTGGATCGCGCGCGTCTCGGGCGAGCTGAAGCGCTGGCCCTTGACCTGCTCGTAGCGCGCCTTGGCGTCGTCCTCGCTGACCGAGGCCGGATCGGCGACCGTCTCGGCCGAGATCGAGAGCATGCTGGCGGTGCGGTATTCGGGTGCGCGGAAAGCGGCCTTGCGCTCGTCGAAGAAGGTCTTGAGCTGCGCCTCGGTCGGCGCGGCGATCTCACCGGCAGCGCTCACCGGCACGCGGGCGAAGGTGACGCTGCGCTTCTCGTTGCGCAGGCGGTGGCCGATCTCCTGCAGGGCCACGGGCGCGGCGACTGCGCCCACGACCATCTCGGCGAGCTGTTGGCGCAGGATCGTGGCGCGCTGCTCGCGGACATAGACCTGCTCAGTATAGCCGTTGTTACGCAGCAATTCGTTGAAACGCGCCGGCGAGAAAGCGCCCGATGCGTCACGGAAGGTCGGATCGTCAAAAATCAGGTTGCGAATCGTCTCGTCGGATACGGCGAGCCGCATGCCCTGCGCCGTCTGGTCGAGCACCGCTTCCGTCACCAGCCGCGACAGCACCTGCCGATCGAGGCCGATCGCGCGCGCCATATCAGGCGTGATCTGGCGGCGCTGCTGGCGGGTCAGCGTCTGGATCTCGTTCTGATAGGTCGTGCGCATCTGTTCGAGGCCGATCTCGACCTTGCCGACGCGAGCGACTTCATTGCGGCCATAGCCGCGGAAGATGTCGCCGATGCCCCAGATCGCAAAGGACAGGATCAGGAAGCCGAATGTTATGCTGATGATGAGCTTCCCGAGGAAACTCTGACCCGCCTTGCGGATGCCCTGCATCATCATTGAATTTAAGTCTTTCCTGTCCGGATGCGGCGCAAGCGGGCGCGCCGCCGGTTTTTGTCGGTGCCGCTTATAGGAACCGCTTGCGCAACTCGCAATCATTCCTGCGTCGATCGGCCATTCCTGCGTCGATCGGCACTGCGGTGGTGCCGGACGATTGCGGCATCGGCCGGGCATTGCTAGAGCCGGCGCAACATATTCGGAGGCAAAACGTGACGCGCAACATCAGGCCGCTGGTGGCCGGCAACTGGAAGATGAACGGGCTGAAGGCCGATCTCGCCATCGCGGTCGAGGTCGCCAAGGGCTATGACGCCGCGCTCAAGGCGGTCGTCGATCTTGCGGTCTGCCCGCCCGCGACCCTGCTTTATACCGCCACCGCCGCATTGATCGGATCGCGCATCGCGACCGGCGGGCAGGATTGCAGCCTCAATCCCGGCGGCGCCTTCACGGGCGAGGTCTCGGCCGCGATGCTCGCCGATTCCGGCGCGAGCTTCGCTATCGTCGGCCATTCCGAGCGGCGCACGCTTCATGGCGAGACCAACGCCATCGTCAAGGCGAAGGCGCAAGCCGCGCGGGACGCCCTGCTGGTACCGATCATCTGCGTCGGAGAGACCAAGGATGAGCGCGAGGCCGGCAAGGCGCTGGCGATCGTCAAGAAGCAGCTACGCGGCTCGGTTCCGGAGGATTCGACGGCGGCTACTCTCGTGATCGCCTATGAACCGGTCTGGGCGATCGGCACCGGCCTGACTCCGACAGCTGCCGATGTCGCTGAAATGCATGAGGCGATCCGCACGGACCTCGGCCGGCTTCTCGGCAAGGGGGCGGCTGCCGGCGTTCGCCTGCTTTACGGCGGCTCGGTGAAGCCCTCCAACGCGGCGGAATTGATGAATGTCGCCCATGTCGACGGTGCGCTGGTTGGCGGCGCGAGCCTCAAGGCCGAGGACTTCCTGGCGATCGCGCGGGCCTGCGCTTAAGTCCGGGCGTCGCCAAGCGTGATTTGCCGGGTGGTGCGCTTCGTAGACGCGTGCTATGTGCGCCGCGACCTCTACAAGCCCGATACGGGCAGACGGGGCGGGGCGCTCTTGCAGCGGCCCGCTCCATACCCATTTTCGTGAGACCATGCAGAACGTTCTCATCGTCATCCATTTGATCATCGTGGTCGCACTCGTCGGCGTCGTCCTCCTGCAGCGCTCCGAAGGCGGCGGGCTCGGCATGGGCTCAGGCGGCGGCGGTGCGGGCGGCTTCATGACCGGCCGCGGCCAGGCCAACGCGCTGACCCGCGCCACGGCGATTCTGGCCGGCGCCTTCTTCCTGACCTCGATCGTGCTCGCGGTGATGGCGAATCGCGGCCGTGTGCAGCGTTCGATCATCGACGGCGCGCCCACGACGAGCGCGCCCGTCAACCCGACCGGCCCGAGCGCCCCCAATGCCGGCGGCGTGCTCGACCAACTGCGGCAATTGCAAGGGCCGAGCGGCGGCTCGCAGCCGCCGACGCCCCCCGCGGCGCCGCAGCAATGACGACAGGGCAGGGGCCGGGAAACCGGCCCTTCTCTTTTGACGGGAAATCGCCGGGAAACCGGCCGCTCCCGCCGAGCCTGATCCGGGGGCGCTGCTATAGTGGCCTCGATGGATCAGCCCCGACGGATAGAAGCAGCCTGGAGGGTCACCGGACTCGTCAGGCTGTGGACAAGCGTGTGAAGCACAACGGCCCTGCGCGGCTCCGCTTCGCGAATCGAAACCTTGGCGTTAAAGGTGACCTCCCATGACGCGGTATGTTTTTATCACCGGCGGCGTGGTGTCCTCGCTTGGCAAAGGCCTGGCGTCGGCGGCTCTCGCGGCTCTCCTTCAAGCGCGCGGCCACACGGTCCGCCTGCGCAAGCTCGATCCCTACCTCAATGTCGATCCGGGCACGATGAGCCCCTATCAGCATGGCGAGGTCTTCGTCACCGATGACGGAGCCGAGACGGATCTCGATCTCGGCCATTACGAGCGCTTCACCGGCCGGCCCTGCAACCGGGGTGACAACATCACCACCGGCCGCATCTACATGGACATCCTGACCAAGGAGCGCCGTGGCGACTATCTCGGCGCGACCATCCAGGTCGTTCCGCATGTCACCAATGCGATCAAGGAGTTCATCCTCACCGGCAATGAGGGCTATGATTTCGTCCTGATGGAAGTCGGCGGCACGGTGGGCGACATCGAGAGCCTGCCCTTCCTGGAAGCGATCCGCCAGACCAGCCAGCAATTGCCGCGCGGCCAGTGCATCTTCATCCATCTGACGCTGCTGCCCTATATCCCGACCGCAGGCGAGCTGAAGACCAAGCCGACACAGCATTCGGTCGCCGAATTGCGCTCGATCGGCATCCAGCCTGACATCCTGCTCTGCCGCACCGATCGCGAGATTCCGCGCGAGGAGCGTCGCAAGCTCGCTTTGTTCTGCAATGTCCGCGAGACCGCCGTGATCGAGGCGAGGGACGTCGCATCGATCTATGACGTGCCGCTGTCCTACCATGCGGAGGGGCTCGACAACGAAGTGCTGGCCGCCTTCGGCATGGATGCCAGCGCTGAACCCGACATCTCGAACTGGCGACGTATCTCCGAGCGGGTGAAGAACCCCGAGGGCGAGGTCACCATCGCCATCGTCGGCAAATATACCGGCATGAAGGACGCCTATAAGTCGCTCATCGAGGCCCTGACGCATGGCGGCATCGCCAACCGGGTGAAGGTGAATCTCGACTGGATCGAATCGGAGGTCTTCGAGAAGGAAGACCCGACCCCCTTCCTTGAGCATGTTCACGGTATCCTCGTGCCCGGCGGCTTCGGTCACCGCGGCGCGGAGGGCAAGATCAAGGCTGCGACCTTCGCCAGGCAGCACAAGGTGCCGTATTTCGGCATCTGCTTCGGCATGCAGATGGCCGTGATCGAAGCGGCCCGCTCGCTCGCCCATATCGAGAAGGCGAATTCCAGCGAGTTCGGACCGACGGAGGAGCCCGTTGTCGGTCTGATGACGGAATGGATGCGCGGCAATGAACTCGAGCAGCGCGCGGCCGATGGCAATCTCGGCGGCACCATGCGGCTTGGCGCCTATGCCTCGATCCTCGATCCCGACACCAAGATCGCCAAGATCTATGGCGGGACCGAGATTTCCGAGCGTCATCGCCATCGCTACGAGGTCAATATGAGCTATCGCGAGCGGCTTGAGGCGCAAGGGATGAAGTTCAGCGGCGTCTCGCCCGATGGGCTCCTGCCGGAAACGGTCGAATATCCCGACCATCCCTGGTTCATCGGCGTGCAGTATCACCCGGAGCTGAAGTCGCGGCCCTTCGAGCCGCACCCGCTCTTCGCAAGCTTCGTCGAGGCCGCCGTGGTGCAAAGCCGCTTGGTTTGAACCGGGCTGGAGCGATTTCCGATCCATTTGGATCGTTCAATTGCTCTTGCGCTTTGTTTCAACGCGTTTTCTTCACGCGAACCGGTATCCACTTCGCTCGAAAACGCACTACAGCATCAGACCGAATATCGTATTCGGTCTGATGCTGTAGTGTTTTGATCTTGCATCGGCTTGTTCCGAAAACCGATTCCCACTTTTCGGGCCGATGCATCTAGCCGCCGCCTCACTCGGGAGCGCCGACCCAGGGATGCCGGTGTTCCCGATAAACGCTCTTCGTGGGGGCGGGGAATGCCGGATCCGCGAAGGCTCCGACGGCGACGGCGATTACATCCGGTTTTCGCGTCGGTTCCCAGAAGACCGTGCTGCCGCAGTTGGGGCAAAAATGATGCATCACCGCATAGCCGCTGTCGGATGGCCGTGAGTAATCCGAGAAAACGCCCGAGATGCTGATCTTGGAGCGTGGGAAGAAGCCGGCGATCCCATAAGTACTGCCAGTCCGTCTCTGGCATTCGAGACAATGGCACAGGGAGACGATGACGGGCTCGCCCTCGCAACTGAGGCGAAGCTGGCCACAAGCACAACTGGCTGCGCGTATCTTCATGAAGGCAAGCTACCGCAATCCTGGCCGGGCTTGGAAGGGGTCTATACGACCCGCCGAATTCCGAGATCGCCTGAGCTTTGGTGCTCTGGCGTTGCGGCACAACTCACGTATAGTCACCGGACTGCATCTTGCGGCCCGGGGGCGAGCGGCATGGCGATCTCGATGGCGGGGCTTCCCGCATTTCTGCTCTATTTCGTGGTCGGCGCCGCGCTGATCGCGGGTTTCGCCATTATCTATCTGCGACTCACCGCCCATGACGAGATCGCGCTGATCCGCGCCGGGAACCTCTCGGCGGCGATCGCGTTCGGCGGCAATCTGACGGGGTTTTCGATTCCGCTCGAGAAGGCGATCGCGCAGGCGAGCAGCATTCCCGACTGCGTGCTCTGGGCCATCGCCGCGATGCTCATCCAGTTCGCGGTCTATGGCCTTGCCCGCCTCATCATTCCCGAGCTTTCGCGCAAGATCGAGGAGGATCGTATTCCCTCGGCGGCGATGCTGGCCGTCATCGCCGTGATTTCCGGCACGCTGGCGGCCGCCAGCATGACCGTCTGAGAGGGCGGCGCAATGAAGCGCTCGACCCAGATCGGACTGGCGGCGGCGGGGGTGGTGCTGGTCGCGACCGTCTGGTCGCTCTCAGGCAGCGATGATGACGACAGCCTGATCTACAACACCCTGGCCGAGTGCCGCGCCGGCGGGCAATTGAGCGCCAGCCAATGCGAGCAGCGCTTCAACGAGGCCACGGCCAATCATTTGCGCGACGCCAGGAAATTCAGCAACACCAGCGCTTGCGAGACCGAATACGGCGCCGGTTCCTGCCAGAGCGCAACCTGGAACGGAGCGCAGGTCGTCGTTCCCGCCCTTGCCGGCATCATGCTGGCGCGCAGCCTGACCCAGGGCGGCGGCGCGGCGCAGCCGCTGCTACCGCCGACGCGCGATGCTTGCCCGTCGGGCTCCCAGGCGCAGGAATGCCAGCAGGCGCGCTCCTCATCGAGCGGCAGCGGCGGCTCCAGCGGACGGGGCAGCAGTTCGCGCGCCTATTCAACGACGTCGGGACAAGCGCTCGTCGCGCGCAGCGGTGGCTCCACCAGCGGTGTCAGCACGACCAGCGTCGCCTCGCGCGGCGGCTTCGGCTCGACCTCGCATTCCTTCAGTTCTTCATCCTCGTCCTGAGATGCGCCGCGTCGTCTTCGAAGCACGCGCCGATTGGCAGGCCCAGGTCGAGCGCCTTGGCTTTGCCTTCCACACCATCGATGGCGCGACCTATTGGGATGAGCGCGCGGCCTATGCCTTCACGCTGGAAGAGATCGAGCGTGATATCGAGGCGCCGACCGAGGCGATCGAGCAACTCTGCTTCGCCTTCATCGAGAAGGCGATCGACGATGACGCGGTCCTGACCCGGCTCGCTATTCCCGAAGCGCAATGGGCCTTCATCCGCGAGAGCTGGCAGCGCGGCGAGCGCAATCTCTATGGCCGGCTCGACCTGGCCTATGACGGACGGGGGCCGGCCAAGCTGCTCGAATATAATGCCGACACGCCGACGGCCCTGTTCGAATCGAGTGTCGTGCAATGGGACTGGCTTGAGCAGGCCATGGCAAACGGCAGCTTGCCCGCCGGCTGCGACCAGTTCAATTCATTGCATGAGCGATTGATCGCCGCCTTTGCCGGGCTGCGCGCGCCGTCGCCCTATCGCTTGCATCTCGCTTGCGTGCAGGAGAGCGCCGAGGACAGGGGCACGGTCGATTATCTGCTCGATTGCGCCAAGCAGGCCGGGCTCGACGCCCGTTTCACTTTCATCGAAGAGATCGGCCTGCTTACCGATGGCCGCTTCTGCGACGGCTCCAACGTGCCGATCGAGACCTTGTTCAAGCTCTACCCCTGGGAATGGCTCTTCCGCGAACGCTATGCCAGCGCGCTCGCGGGCTCGCGCTGCCAGTTCATCGAGCCGCCCTGGAAGGCCCTGCTCTCGAACAAGGGATTGCTTGCTTGCCTCTGGGAGATGGAACCCGGCCATCCGAACCTGCTGCCGGCCTTCTTCGAGGGCGATCCTCGCTGCGAAAGCCTGTCGTCGCGCCGGGTTCGCAAGCCGCTCTATTCGCGCGAGGGCGCCAACATCACCTTGCTAGAACGCGGCAAGGTGCTGGACAGCGATGACGGTCCTTATGGCGCTGAGGGCTTCATCCTGCAGGACGCCGCGACCAATTTGTTTCAGTCAGATGGTAACTACGCGGTGATCGGCTCCTGGCTGGTCGCCTCGCAGGCCTGCGGTCTCTGCATCCGCGAGGATGCGACACCGATCACCAAGAACACCTCGCGCTTCCTGCCGCACTATATCGATCCATGACCTGCATCGCGCCATGACCTATATCGAACCATGACCTGCGCCCGATGACCTGCTAGACAAGGAGCTGTCCGAGCCTCCTGCCTTGCGAGACATCGCCATGCCTGCTCCCACCACCCCTCGCGGCCTCGACCATCTCGTCATCGGCGTGCGCGATCTCGACGCAGCCGGCTCCTTCTATGAGAAGCTCGGCTTCCGGGTTGGAGCACGCAACAGCCATCCCTGGGGCACGCAGAACCGGATCGTCCAGTTTCCAGGCTCCTTCCTGGAGCTGATCACCATCGGCGATGCCGAATCGATTCCGGAACCGGCGCCGGGTCGCTTCTCCTTCGGAGCCTTCGTGCGCGATGCCCTGGAGCGCGGCGAGGGCATGTCGATGCTGGTCCTGGAAAGCCAGGACGCCAAGGCCGACAATCTGGCCTTCAAGGCTGCCGGCATCGGCGCCTTCGAGCCGTTTTTCTTCGAACGGCAGGCGCGCCGCCCGAGCGGGGAGGAGGTGCGCGTCGCCTTTTCTCTCGCTTTTGCCGACGATGCCGCCGCGCCCGAATGCGGTTTCTTCGTCTGCGAGCAGCATGAGCCGCAGAATTTCTGGAATCCGGCCTTCCAGCAGCATGAGAACGGTGCGACCGGGCTGTCTGCGGCGATCCTGGTGACGGACGAGCCCGAGCAGCACCGCGCCTTCCTCACCGCCTTCACCGGCGGGGCCGAGATCCTTGAGGGCAATGAGGATTACGTCCTGGACCTGCCGCGCGGTCGCATCGACGTGCTCGACGGCGAGGCCGCGAGCGCGATCTACCATGTCGAGCCGGACCCGACGCCGGCGCGCTTTCTCGGATTTTGCGTGACGGTGGCGGATCTCGAAGCCATCGCCGCGCGGCTGAGCGCAGCGGGCGTTCCCTTCGCACAGGGCGAGGAGCGCATCGTCGTGCCGGCGGCGGCGGCACTGGGCTGCGTCATTGCCTTCGAGCAGGGTTGAAGCCATCCTGTCCCGGCGAACGGGACAGGGCCATCCATGATAACTGACGCTTTGGCGAAACTTCCGGATTTCGCCCTGTTCTTCGCCGGCTCGCTGGCGCTCGTCGGCCTGTATCTGCTGATCTACACGCTCGCGACCTCGCATAACGAGTTCGGTCTGATCCGTCAGAACAACCTCGCTGCCGCGCTCTCGCTGGGTTTGAGCCTGATCGGCTTCGCGCTGCCCTTGTCGAGCGCCATCGTCCATTCCACGACGATCGTGGATCTCGCGGTCTGGGGCATCGTCGCCATCATCGTGCAACTGGTCGTCTATACGCTGGTGCGGCTGGTGCTGCCCAACCTGTCGTCGCGGATCGCCTCGGGAGAACTTGCCGCGGCGCTCTTCCTCGGAGCGGCCTCACTGGCGGCCGGCGTCATCAACGCCGCCGCGATGAGCTTCTGATCGCGCAAGACGCCGCTTCAGGCCGAGGCGCGCTCTTTGGGCAAGGTCGCCAGCAGGCCGACGAGCGCCCGGTCGTGCAGCACGACCATGCGCTCCTTGGGCTTCAGCCAGATCGCGGCATCCTCGATCGTCTCGGCATCGACGAGCTTGGCCTGCGCCACGGCGCGGTCGGGCTCGATCTCGCCGCGCCGACGCGGCTGGCCCTCCGGCAGCATCATGTCATGGGCGTGGCGCAAAGCCGCGTCGGCGTGAAGCGCCACGAGCCCGTCTGCCTCGTCGAAGCCCGCCTCGGCGAATTCAGCCTGCAGCGCGTTCGCCCGCAGCGCGATGGCTGGCGGGTCGCCTTCCTCGGGCGTCACCAGTAATTTGTGCCGCTTCAGCCAGAGGCCCAGCCCCAATTGTCCCGACGCCCAGGATAAGGGAATCGCCAGCACGAGGCCGACGATCGTGGGCGACATCCAGGCAAACAGCGATGTCGCGATCATGAAGGCCGAGATGCCGGCGACGACACCGAGCACCGTGTGCGTCCGGTGCCGGCGGATGATGTCCTTCAGCGGGATCGAGCCGTCGTCGCGCCGCTGCGGATTCCAGCCGGTGTCGCGCCCGAGCAGGATCTGGAAGACCGAGCCGGACTGGATCAGCATCATGATCGGCGCGAAGAAGGCGGAGAACAGGATCTCGAGCAAGGCTGAGAAGATCAGCCTGATCGCGCCGCCGCCGGCGCGCCGGAGCTTGCCGTTGATCAGGGTCAGGACGAGCCCGAAGCCTTTCGGCGCGAGCAGGATCGCCATGGTCAGCGCGAACAGGTTCAAGGCGCGCTCGGGGTCGAAGCGCGGCCAGACCGGGAAGAGCGTGAACTCCTGCGTGAAATATTCCGGCCGCGCGTAATTGACCTGCAGCACGATCAAAATACCGACGACCAGCTGCATCAGCCAGAAGGGCGAGGCGAGATAGCCCATGATGCCGGTGGCGAAATGCTGGCGCGTCGACCAGACGAAGCCCTTCGCCCCGATGATGCGCGAATGCTGCAGATTGCCCTGGCACCAGCGCCGGTCGCGCACCGAGATGTCGATCAGCGAGGGCGGGCTTTCCTCATAGGACCCCGTCAGGTCGGGCAGCATATAGACCGACCAGCCGGCACGGCGCATCAGCGCCGCCTCGACGAAATCGTGGCTCAGCACATGGCCGCCGAAGGGCGGCTTGCCCTTCAGGTCAGGCAGGCCGCAATGATCGGCAAAGGCTTTCGTGCGGATGATCGCGTTGTGGCCCCAGTAGTTGCCGTCGCGGCCCGACCACATGGCGAGCCCGGTCGCGATGACAGGGCCATAGACGCGGGCGGCGAATTGCTGGAGCCGCGCGAAGAAGGTGTTGCGATTGATGATCAGCGGCAGCGACTGGATGATGCCGGAATCGGGATCGGCCTCCATTGCCGCTGCCAGCCGGACGATGCAGGTGCCGGTCATCAGGCTGTCGGCGTCGAGCACGACCATATGCTCGTAGTACCCACCCCAGCGCGTGACGAAATCGGCGATATTGCCGGCCTTGCGGTGGTGGTTCTTCGGTCGATGCCGGTAATAGACGCGGGCTTCGGGGCCGAGCTTTTCGCGCAGCGCCAGGAAGGCGCGTTCCTCGGCGATCCAGACATCGGCATTGGTCGTGTCGGAGACGATGAAATAGTCGAAATGGGCGCCAAGCCCCGTCGCCTCGACGGATTCCTTGATGGCGGCGAGCGCGGCGAAGGTCCGCGCCGTCGATTCATTGTAGATCGGCATCACCACGACGGTGCGGTGCTGCAGCGTCTCGACCCGGCTCGTACGTCCGCTTCCGACCAGAAGCCCGAAAAAACCCAGCAATGCGCTGGTGAAGGCGAGCGCGATCCATGAGAAATTGACCGTGAACAGCACGAGCAAGACGTACTGCAGCGAGGTCGTGCGGCTCACCGACACGACATTGTACATTTCCCAGGCGCCGTAGGCGGTCAGCACCATGCCACCGCCGAACACGAATAATCGTTTCAGCCAGGGCGTCGTCCAGAGCTTCGGCACGGCGGGCTTGCGCCGGTCGGACGCCTTCCAGCTCCGAAAGGATTGCACCGGCATGAGGAGCCGGTTCTCGGGCGGTGTCGCCGGCTCGGCGCTGACCGCATAGCGTCGCGCTTCAGTCCCGGCAGCCGTATCCGGGCGCGCTGCGGTCACCACGTCCATCGATTCAACCACGTTTCCGAGACCGGCTGACCGCCGGACTGCAAGACGAGCCTGAGCTCGCTCAAATTCTCCGTGCCGGGATCGACCTCGAAGCCGACGCGCATGAGCTTGCGCTCTGGATAGGGCCAGATCCGGACATTCTGGATCGTGCCCGGCGTCGCAGTGATGTTGGCGCGGGTGGACGCGACGACCGCGGCATCGGCCAGGCGGTCGCCGGTGAAGTCGACGATGAAGCGGCGGCGGCGTGCTTGGGAGCCGCGTCCTTGCCGCACGCGCCCCGAGACCGCCAGCGCCGGCCGCTCCGGCGGCTGCCAGCACCAGGCCTGCCGATAGGCCAGTGTCGTCTCGCTGCCCGGTGCCAGCACCTGGCGCGGCCGCCAATAGAGGATGACGTTCTTGTTCACATCGGAATCGCTGGGGATCTCGATGAGCTGCACCGAACCCGCGCCCCATTCGCCGAGCGGCTCGACCCAGACGCTCGGCCTCAGTTCGAAACGCTGGTCGTCATCCTGGAAGGCAGCGGGGTCGCGCTCGCGCTCGACCAGGCCGAAACCGCGCGGGTTGGAGTCCATGAAGGACGAAACCTGCAAGGTCGCGGGATTGTTCACGGGGCGGTAGATCCATTCGCCATTGCCTGTCAGCATCTGCACCCCGGACACCTCGTGAACCGAGGGGCGCAGATCGTCGAAGGTGCGCCGGCTCTGCGGACCCGAGAGGAAGGTGCCCATCGTGCAACCCAGCCCGACATGGTCGAGCGCTTGCCGCGCGAACAGCGTCATCTCGACATCGATCAGCGTGACGTCGCCGGGCCGCAATGTCATCCGCACCGCGCCGGTGAGGCTTTCCGAATCGAGCAATGCGTGGATGACGAGCGAGCCGGAAGCGGGGCTCGGCCGCTCGATCCAGAAGGCGCGGAAGAACGGAATCTCTTCACCGCGCGTCTCGCCCGGTCGCAGGATCAGCGCCCGCGCCGTCGAACCATAATTCTGCCCGCGAGCTAGCGAACGAAAGAAGGTTGCGCCCTGGAATATTGCAACCTCATAGGGCCGTTCCAGCCCGGTCGCGATCCGCATCCCGGAGAATTGCAGATCGACATTCGCCGGCGGCGGGGTGACGCGGCCATAGTCGAACTTGCCGCGATCGAAGGCGACGCGGCGCACGATCTCGTCCTCGACCGTGAACAGGCTGACCGGGCTGGAGAAGACATAGCCGCGATGCAGTGGCTCGATGGTGAAGCCGCGATTCTCTCCGGCCCAGATCAGGCCGCCGGGTTGCGCCCTGATTCCCGAATACTGATCGAAGGGCAGGGCGGTATAACCGTCCGGCAAATCGGTCGTGACGACAGGCACCAATGGGCGACGCGCCAGTTGCCGCGCGGTCTCGACGACCAAGGCCGGGTCGAATTTCTGGCCCTCGGCGATCACGGACTGAACCAGCGCCGCCCAGTTGCTTTGCGCAGCCGCCGGCGTCGCGCCGATCAGCGGAGCGGAGGCCAGGCCGATCGCCGCGCCTTCCAGAAACTGCCGACGATTCAAGGATTTCGACATGATATCCAACATAGACGGGCGACGCCCTCGCCCTCTCGCGCTTCTAGAGCATTTTCTGGCAACGTGAAAAGCGTTTGCGTCCGGAAAATGCAGATGGTCGCGTTCCTAGAGACTGTTTCTTACGTCGCCGTATACGATGCCGCCGCCTGCCGACCGGTTGCGCCGCAACGGCAGCTCTCGGAAGCGACTTTGGCAAATGCCGACAGGATCGGCTATCCACGGCGTTCGCAACACCACCATGCACCAGATCGCCAGCGACGACCCAGGAAGTGACCGGCAGGATTTGCCGTTGGGGCGCCAAGGGAAACGATAATCATGACCAAAATGCAGTCCGACCGGTCTTGCCTCGCCATCATTCTTGCGGCTGGCGAGGGCACGCGCATGAAATCGCGGCGGCCGAAGGTGCTGCACGAGATCGGTGGCTGCTCGCTTCTAGCCCATGCGCTCGCTGCTGTGGCGGAGGCCGGAGCCGATACGGTTGTGGTCGTGATCGGCCCCGACCGGCCCGATGTCGCAAGCGAGGCTCGCGCGCTGCTGCCCTCGGCTGCGATCGCGATCCAGGCCGAGCGACGCGGTACGGCTCATGCCGTGCTCGCGGCGCGCGAGGCGCTGTCGGGCAAGCATGACGACATCCTCGTCGCCTTCGCGGATACGCCTCTCGTCCGGCCGCAGACCTTCCTCGACCTTCGCCATGCGCTGGCAGAGGGCGCGAGTGTCGCCGCGCTTGGCTTCGAGGCGCAGGATCCGGCCGGCTATGGGCGGTTCGTGACCAGGGACGGCGAACTCGTGGCCATCGTCGAGCACAAGGACGCAACCGAGGCGCAGCGCACGATCCGCCTGTGCAACGCCGGGCTGATGGCGCTCGACGGCAGCCAGGCGTTATCAATCCTGGAGGCGATCGGGAGCGCCAATGCGCAAGGCGAGTTCTACCTGACCGATGCCGTTGGCGTCGCGCGCGAACGGGGGCTGAAGGCGGTTGCGCTGCAGGCGGCCGAGAGCGAGGTGCAAGGCGTCAACGATCGCGCGCAACTTGCTGCCGCGGAAGCTGAATTCCAAAGACGCAAGCGACTGGAGGCGATGAAGCAGGGCGCGACCTTGATCGCACCCGAGACGGTGTTCTTCAGCTTCGACACACGGTTGGGGCAAGATGTGCTGGTCGAGCCCAATGTCGTCTTCGGCCCAGGTGTCACCGTCGCTGACGGCGCAGTCATCCACGCCTTTTCGCATCTGGAGGGGGCGGATGTCGGCCCTGGCGCGACGGTCGGTCCCTATGGTCGCCTGCGGCCGGGCGCAAAGCTTGGCGCCAATGCCAAGGTCGGCAATTTCGTAGAGATCAAGGCAGCCGATATCGGCGAAGGCGCCAAGGTCAGCCATCTCACCTATATCGGCGATGCCAGTGTCGGCGCCGATGCCAATATCGGCGCCGGCACCATCACCTGCAACTATGACGGCTTCTTCAAGTACAAAACGGTGATAGGAGCCGGCGCCTTCGTTGGCTCCAATTCCGCGCTGGTTGCGCCGGTGACGATCGGCGACCGGGCCATCATCGGCTCGGGCTCGGTCATCACGAAGGATGTTCCAGCCGATGCGCTGGCTATCGGCCGCGGCCGTCAGATCGAGCGTGAAGGTTGGGCGAAGACATTCCGCGACAAGGCCATGGCGAAGAAGTCCGCAGCCAAGAAAACGCCGGAATAACCTGAAAAGCGGCGGTCCCTGCAGGCCGCCGTTCATAGTTCTACATTTAGAGTGATTGGGAATGTTCGCCGTTGCCCGCTATGCGGTGTGCCAACGGCAACGTCTGAAGAGGTTTTGGCATGTGCGGCATCGTGGGCATTCTGGGCAAGGAAGCGGTCGCGCCCCAGGTCGTCGAGGCGCTGCGGCGGCTCGAATATCGCGGCTATGATTCGGCCGGCGTCGCGACGCTGGAAAACGGCCTGCTCGCCCGCCGCCGTGCCGAAGGCAAGCTCAAGAACCTCGAGATCAGGCTCTCGAGCGAGCCGCTCGAAGGCTTGATCGGCATCGGCCACACCCGCTGGGCGACCCATGGCAAGCCCAACGAGACCAACGCCCATCCCCACGCGACCGAAAAGCTCGCGGTCGTCCATAACGGCATCATCGAGAACTTTCGCGAGCTCAAGGTCGAGCTCGAGGCCGACGGTTACGTTTTCAAGACGCAGACCGACACCGAGATCGTCGCCCAATTGGTCACGCGCGAGCTCGATCGCGGCAAGAAGCCCGTCGCGGCAATCGCGCATTGCCTGCCGCGTTTGCGCGGGGCTTTCGCGCTGGCTTTCCTGTTCCAGGGTGAGGAAGACCTGCTGATCGGTGCGCGCAACGGGCCGCCACTGGCTGTCGGCGTCGGTGACGGCGAGATGTATCTGGGCTCGGATGCGGTCGCGCTGGCGCCCTTCACCAACCTCATCGCTTATCTCGAGGAGGGCGATTGGGTCGTCCTCAACCGCAAGGGCGCGACCTTCTACGACAAGGCGAATGTCCAGGTCGAACGGCGCGCACGTCGCGTCGCCGCCGGCAGCATGCTGGTCGACAAGGGCAATCATCGCCACTTCATGGCGAAGGAAATTCATGAGCAGCCCGAGGTCGTCGCTCACACGCTGACGCAGTATCTCGACATGGCGGCCGGCACGCTGAGGCAACCCTTCGAGCCTGCCGTCGAATGGAAGGGCCTGTCCCGGCTCTCCGTTTCCGCTTGCGGCACGGCTTATTACGCCGGGCTCACGGCGAAATACTGGTTCGAGCGGCTGGCGCGCCTGCCGGTCGAGATCGATGTCGCCTCCGAGTTCCGCTACCGCGAGGCACCGATGCCCGAGAACGGGCTCGCGCTCTTCATCTCGCAATCGGGCGAGACCGCCGACACGCTGGCCTGCCTGAAATATGCCAAGCAGGAGCGCCAGACGATCCTGTCGGTCGTGAACATGCCGACCTCGACCATCGCCCGTGAGAGTGACGCGGTTGCTCCCACGCTCGCTGGCCCTGAGATCGGCGTTGCCTCGACCAAGGCCTTCACCTGCCAATTGACCACACTGGCCTGCCTGGCGCTCGCCGCTGCCCGCGCACGCGGCACGCTCTCGGCGGAGGATGAGATCCGCCATGTCCAGCATCTGATCGCGCTGCCCGGCCTCCTGGCGAAGGCGCTCGAGCTCGAGCCCGAGATCGAAAGGCTCGCCCGCGAGCTCTCCAAGGCGAGCGACGTGCTCTATCTCGGCCGCGGCACGAGTTTCCCGCTGGCGCTCGAAGGCGCGCTGAAGCTGAAGGAAATCAGCTATATCCACGCCGAAGGTTATGCGGCTGGCGAACTCAAGCACGGTCCGATCGCATTGATCGACGAGGATATGCCGGTCATCGTCGTCGCGCCCCATGACGCGCTCTTCGAGAAGACCGCGTCGAACATGCAGGAGGTCGCGGCGCGTGGCGGGCGGATCATCCTGATCACCGACGCCAGGGGCGCGGCTGAATGCGGCATCACCCCGGAGGCGACGATCATCATGCCGGAGATGGACCCGCTCTTTGCGCCGATCGTCTACGCGCTGCCGATCCAGATGATCGCCTACCAGACCGCTGTCTTCATGGGTAAGGACGTCGATCAGCCGCGCAATCTGGCGAAGTCCGTCACGGTGGAGTGACGACTGTTCGCGAGCCGGCCTCGGCCGGCTCGCGGCGGACTGACATCAAGCGGCAATATCTCGGGGCGAGCTTGGTCGCCGGGCCATGCCACGATCCTTGAATTCTGCTGGATCCTTGAATTCTGCTGGGAGCGTTGGCACGTCTGTCGCATGGTGGCCGGCCAATCGCGGCTGAACGCCCGACTGACCGGAACCCTTGCATGACCGCCGGCCCGCCCGATCCCCGCCTCATCATCCAGACCGACCTGTTGCGCCCGACGGCTGGCACGCGGCTGCGGCGCTACTTCCTGACCGGGCTCGTCATCGCGGCTCCTCTGGCGATCACGGCCTCCGTGACCTGGTGGTTCATCACCCTGATCGACGGGCTGGTGAAGCCGCTGATCCCGAACTCCTATCTGCCTGATTCCTATCTGCCGTTTCCGATTCCTGGCCTGGGCATCATCATCGGCTTGATCGGGCTGACGCTGCTCGGCTTCCTCACCGCCAACCTAGTCGGCCGTACCTTGATCGAGGCGGGCGAGGCGCTGCTTAATCGCATGCCGGTGGTGCGCAGCCTCTACAAAGGCGTGAAGCAGGTCTTCGAGACGATCTTCTCGCAATCGGGCACCTCGTTCCGCAAGGTCGGGATGGTGCAGTTCCCGCAGCCGGGCATGTGGTCGATCGTCTTCATCGCGCAGGAGGCCGCACCCGAGATCGCCGGAAAACTGCCTGATGGAAACGAGCAGATCGGCGTTTTCCTGCCCTGCACGCCGAACCCGACGACGGGCTTCTTCTTCTATCTACCGCGCCAGGAGGTCATCGAACTGACGATCTCCGTCGAGGATGGCGCCAAGCTGATCATGTCGGCGGGGCTGATCCAGCCGGGCGAGGCCGCGCCGAAGCTGATGCCGGGCACGGATACCGGCAAATAGCACTGGCCCGAACGGCCGGGGCGCATTTGATCGGGATTACTACCCCGCGCGCAGCAACCTGATCGCGACATCACGCTCGAACAGATAGAGCAATGTCCTCACAGCCTCGCCGCGCGGGCCTTCGAGATGCGGATCGCGCTCGATCAGCAGACGGGCATCGTCGCGCGCGGCGGCGAGCAGATCGCCATCCGTTTCCGGTCGCGCGATCTGCCAGTCCGGCGAACCCGACTGCTTGGTGCCCAGCACCTCGCCTTCGCCGCGCAGCCTCAGATCCTCCTCGGCGATGCGGAAACCGTCCTCGGTTTCGCGCATGATGGTCAGCCGTGCTTCGGCCACCGGTCCGAGAGGTCCCTTGTAGAGCAGGAGGCAGGTCGAGGCGGCCGAGCCGCGCCCGATGCGCCCGCGCAGCTGGTGAAGCTGCGCCAGACCGAAGCGTTCGGCATGTTCGATCACCATCACGCTCGCATTGGGTACATCGACGCCGACCTCGATCACCGTGGTCGAGATCAGGATGCGCGTTTGGCCCGCCACGAAAGCCGCCATCGCCGCATCCTTGTCGCGTCCAGGCATCTGGCCGTGCAGCAGCCCGACCCGGTCGCCGAAGAATTCACGCAGAGCATCGAAACGCTCCTGCGCAGCGGCGACATCGAGCGTGTCGGATTCCTGCACCAAGGGGCAGACCCAATAGACCTGGGCGCCGGCCTCGACCGCACGCCCCACCGCGCCGACGACCTCGTCATAGCGGTCGAGCGAGATCGCCTTGGTCGCGATCGGCTTGCGCCCCGCCGGCTTCTCGGCCAGCACGGAGATATCCATGTCTCCGAACCAGGTCAGCGACAGCGTGCGTGGGATCGGTGTCGCCGTCATCACCAGAATATCGACCGCTTCGCCCTTGGAGCCGAGCAGCAGGCGCTGATGCACGCCGAAACGGTGCTGCTCATCGACGATGGCGAGCGCGAGATCGCGAAAGGCGACCCCCTCCTGGAACAGCGCATGGGTGCCGACCGCGATCGCGATCTCGCCATTCGCCAGCCCCTCCAATACGCGGGCCCGGCCCGGACCCTTTTCGCGTCCGGTCAGCAATGCGAGCTTGAGGCCTGCGGCTTCGGCGAGCGGGGCCAGCCGCTCGGCATGCTGGCGCGCCAGGATTTCGGTCGGGGCCATCAGCACGGATTGCCGTCCGGCCTCGGCGGCGGCGGCCATTGCCATCAAGGCGACGACCGTCTTGCCCGAGCCGACATCGCCCTGCAGCAGGCGCAGCATCCGTTCGGGCTTTTCCATGTCGTCATGGATGTCATTGAGCGCCTGCCGCTGGCCCTCCGTCAGCGTGAAGGGCAGGGCGCTCTCGATCCGCCGCCGCAACGCGCCATCCCCGGCGGTCGCCCGACCGGCCTTCTTCTTCTGCTGCCGTCGCACCAGAGCGAGCGCGATCTGGCTCGCCAGCAATTCGTCATAGGCGACGCGGCGCCGCGCGATCGTGTCGCCTTCGATCGCCTTGAGATCGGGCGGATGATGCAAGGCCTGCATCGCCTCGAAGAAGGGCGCAAACCCGCTCTTGGCCAGGAAGCTCGGGTCCTGCCATTCCGCCAGATCCGGGCATTTCTCCGCAGCCGCGCCTGCGATCCGCGTCATCACCCGCGCACTGAGGCCTTCGGTCAGTCCGTAGACCGGTTCGATCGCCGGCAATGTCGCGGCGAATTTGGGATCGAGGATGCGGTCGGGATGCACCATCTGGCGCATGCCGTCCCAGAGCTCGAGCTTGCCGGAGATGAGCCGATAGGCGCCGATCGGCAGGGTCTGCAGGAGATGGCGCACATCGGCGTGGAAGAACACCAGCGTCACGTCGCCGGTCTCATCCTCGACGATGATGCGATAGGGCGCCTTCGCCTTGGTGGGTGGCGCGGGGCGATGCTCGGTCACCTGCGCGTTGAAGGTCGCGACATCGCCGATCGGCGCATCGGCGATCGAAGGGCTCGGCCGCCGGTCGATCGCACCGGTCGGCAAGCGAAACAGCAGGTCGATGACGCGCGCAGGTCGCGTCTCGTCGCCGAGGAGTTTGTCCAGAAGCTTGCCGAGCTTGGGGCCGACGCCCGGCAGCGTCGTCACGGGGGCGAACAGCGGGTCGAGAAGGGATGGGCGCAAGCGGCTACTCGGGACATGTCAGGAGTGCGAAGATCTCAGGTGTTCTGCCGCTGACTTCGCCGGGTTGCAACGCTATATAGCGCGCGACGGCAGGCTCCGCGACGGGGCCGGCCCGATCGTCATTGCACCGTTCCAGATTTCTTGCCCGAGGTTTTCACATGAGTGGCTCGACGAGGACCAGCGCCGATCTCGACCCGCGCCGGCGAAAGATTCTGTTTCGCGCCTGGCATCGCGGCATGCGCGAGACCGATCTGATCATGGGCCGCTTCGCCGACGCCGAGATCGGCACGCTGAGCGACGCCGAACTGGATCTGTTCGAGCAATTGATCGAGGTGCTCGACCGCGACCTGCTGTCATGGATCACGGGCGAGGCCGAGGTTCCCGCGAATTACGATACCGACGTGTTCCGGCGGCTGAAGGCGTTTCATCACCACGGCAAACCGATTCATGTCTGAGACGATGAGGCGCGTGCCTGCGCGCTCGTCCTGGTCGGGCTTGACCCGACCATCTCTGAAACCAGTGGCCCGTTGCCCCGAGATTCTCGGGACAAGCCTGAGAATGACGCTTGCCATATGAGCATCCCGCCTCCCGCCCAACTCGCAAAACTCCAGAGCGACCGCATTCTCGATGCGTTGAATCGCGGCGACAAGCCGACGCTCGCCAGCGTTCCGGACGGTTTCGACGCCGTCATCCTGGCCGATCTCGTGCGCGCCCGGGCGAAGAAGGCCGAGGGCGCGGCCCTGCTCGTCTTCATTGCTCGTGACGGCCAGCGCCTGCAGGTGCTCGAGAACGCCTTACAATTCGTTGCGCCCGATCTCGAGGTGATGTCCTTCCCGGCCTGGGACTGCCAGCCCTATGACCGCGTCTCGCCGGCCCCCTCGATCGTCGCGCATCGCATGACGACGCTGTCGCGGCTCGCCAAGACGAAGTCCGGCGACAAGCCGCGCCTGCTCCTGACCACGGTCAATGCGGCGCTCCAACGCGTGCCGGCCTTCAGCAAGGTCGCCTCCGAGAGCTTCTCGGCCGCGCCTGGCAACATGGTCGATACCGAGCAGCTCGCGCGCTGGCTCGACATGAACGGTTATCTGCGCACCTCAACGGTGCGCGAGACCGGCGAGTTCGCCGTGCGCGGCGGCATCGTCGATCTCTTCCCGCCGGGCATGCCGGCGCCGATCCGGCTCGATTTCTTCGGCGATACGCTGGAATCGATCCGCACCTTCGATCCCGAGACGCAGCGCACCACCGGGCAATTGCGCGGGCTCGATCTCGTGCCGATGTCCGAGGCGCAGATGACCAGCGAAAGCATCAAGCGCTTTCGCCAGAGCTACATCACGACCTTCGGCACGCCCGGCCGCGACGACACGCTCTATGAAGCGGTCAGCGAAGGCCGTCGCCCGGCCGGGCTCGAGCATTGGCTGCCGCTGCTGGCGGACAAGCTCGACACGCTCTTCGCCTATCTGCCCGATGTCCCGCTGGTGCTCGACGCCCAGGCCGATGACGCGGTGGGCGAGCGCATCAGCCTGATCAAGGACTATTACGACGCGCGCAAGGCGGCGATGGACCAGCCGAGCGCCGGCGGCGCGCCCTATAAGCCGCTGCTGCCGAACGCGCTCTACCTCTCGCCAGCGGAATGGCGCGGGATCGTCGACCAGGCCGGCGTCGCCGCGTTGACGCCGTTCCAGCTGCCCGACAGCGACGGCAAGCTGATCGTCGATCTCGGTGCGCGTCAGGGCCGCAGCTTCGCTGCTGAGCGCGCCGACAATGCCGGCAGCGTGTTCGATGCCGCCGTTGCCCATGTGAAGGCGCTGCAGGCCGATGGCCGCCGCGTCATCCTCGCCGCCTGGTCGGAAGGCTCGCGCGAGCGCTTGGCGCATGTGCTGGCTGATCACGGCCTCAAGACCGTGCAGACGACCGGTTCGCTGCGCGCTGCCTTCGATCTCAAACCCGGCACCACGGCGCTGGCCGTCTGGGGCTTCGAGACCGGTTTTGAGGCCGGCAAGCTTGCTGTCATCGGCGAGCAGGACATCCTGGGCGACCGCCTCGTGCGCCCGCGCAAGAAGACGCGCCGGCCGCAGGATTTCATCGCCGAACTGTCATCGCTCAGCCCCGGCGATCTCGTCGTTCATGTCGATCACGGCATCGGCCGCTTCATTGGCCTGCGCACGATCACGGCGGTGGGGGCGCCGCATGACTGCCTCGAAATCCACTATGCGGCGGATTCGAAACTCTTCCTGCCGGTCGAAAACATCGAATTGCTCTCGCGCTACGGTTCGGAAGACACCGATGTTCCGCTCGACCGTCTCGGCGGCGGCGGCTGGCAGGCGCGCAAGGCCAAGCTGAAGCAGCGCATTCGCGAGATGGCGGGCAAGCTGATCGCGATCGCAGCCGCCCGCGCCCTCAAGGAAGCCCCGCGCCTGGTCCCGCAGGAAGGGCTCTATGACGAGTTCTGCGCCCGCTTCCCGTTCGAGGAGACCGAGGACCAGCAGGCCACGATCGATGCTGTGCTCGACGATATGGCAGCGGGGAGGCCGATGGACCGGCTGGTCTGCGGCGATGTCGGCTTCGGCAAGACAGAGGTCGCGCTGCGGGCTGCTTTCGCCTGCGCGCTGAACGGCAAGCAGGTCGCCGTCGTGGTGCCCACCACGCTGCTGGCGCGCCAGCACTACCGCAATTTCGCCGAGCGCTTCAAAGGCCTGCCGGTCCATGTCGGCCAGGCCTCGCGCTTCGTCTCGGCGCCCGATCTCAAGGCGGTGAAGGCAGGCATCAAGGACGGCACGATGGATATCGTCGTCGGCACCCATGCGCTGCTGGGAAAGGCGATCGAGTTCAAGGATCTCGGCCTTGTCATCGTCGATGAGGAGCAGCATTTCGGCGTCAACCACAAGGAGCGGCTGAAGGAGTTCCGCGCCGAGGTCCATATGCTGACCCTGACGGCGACGCCGATCCCGCGCACGCTCCAGCTCGCCATGACCGGTGTGCGCGAGCTCTCGATCATCGCGACGCCGCCGGTCGATCGGCTTGCAGTGCGCACCTTCGTGACGCCCTTCGATCCGCTGATCGTGCGCGAGGCGCTGCTGCGCGAGCGCTATCGCGGCGGACGCAGCTTCTATGTCGTGCCGCGCATCGAGGATATTTCCGACGTCAAGGATTTCCTGGACAAGCAGGTGCCCGAGGCCAAGGTCGGCATCGCCCATGGTCAGATGGCGGCAGGCCAGCTCGAGGACGTCATGACGGCCTTCTATGAGGGCCAGTACGACGTGCTGCTCTCGACCACGATCGTCGAATCGGGCCTCGATATTCCCAATGCCAACACGCTCATCGTCCACCGCGCCGACATGTTCGGCCTCGCCCAGCTTTATCAGCTCAGGGGGCGTGTCGGCCGCTCGAAGATCCGTGCCTATGCGCTCTTCACCATGCCGGCCAACCGCAAGCTGACCGAGCAGGCCGAGCGCCGCCTCAAGGTCCTGCAATCGCTGGACACGCTGGGCGCAGGCTTCCAGCTCGCCAGCCATGATCTCGATATTCGCGGCGCGGGCAACCTGCTCGGCGACGAGCAGTCGGGCCATATCAAGGAAGTCGGCTACGAACTCTACCAGCAGATGCTGGAGGAGGCGGTCGCGGCGCTGAAGTCCGGTGTCGACTTCGAGAGCGACGCGCAATGGTCGCCGACGATCCAGATCGGCGCGCCGGTGATGATCCCCGAGCATTACGTCACGGACCTCACGCTGCGGCTCACGCTCTACAAGCGCCTCTCGACGCTGGACGACGATGGCGACATCCAGTCCTTCGGCGCGGAATTGGTCGATCGCTTCGGCCCGCTGCCGGACGAAGTGCAGCAGCTTCTGGAGATCGTCGCGATCAAGGCTCTGTGCAAACGCGCCAATGTCGAGAAGGTTGAGGCCGGGCCGAAGGGCATCATCGTCGCCTTCCGCGACAACGAGTTCGCCAATCCCGAGGGCCTCGTCGGCTATGTCGCCAAGCAGGGCACGCTGGCGAAGGTGCGCCCCGACATGCGCGTGGTCTTCATCGATGATTTCGAGACCGCCGAGGAGCGGCTCAAGGGCACGCGCCGCCTGCTGACCGACCTGGCCCGGATCGCCGAGCGCAAGAAGGCGGCTTGACGATCAGCGCCGGCTGACGTCGATCTCCGCCGCCGAGCGGACATCGATGTCGACGATGGCGAGGTCGGGCCGGTCGAGCGCCGGCAAGGCGCGCCCCTCTCCTGGACGGTGCACCAGGACGACACTCGCCAGCGAGGGGTCGGCGGCCAGCCGTGAGCGTGCCAGCGCGGGCTCCATCGCGCCCGGCAGGACGAGATGCACATTGCGTCCACCCGCGACGCAGGCCTGCAGGTCGCCGAGGCTGAACAGGCCGAGCGGCAACAATTCGACACCAGTCAGCAGCGCCATGCCCGGCCCGGTCGCCAAAGCAGCGAGGTCGCCGCCAACCAGCGTGGTCACGATCCGCGACGAGGCCAACGGCTTCAGCAGGCGCGATATCTCCAACGACTTGCCGAGCACATCGCGCTCGGAAACCATCAAGGGCCCCGCCAGGCTCAGGGCATTGACGACCTGGAGAGCCGGTCGCCCGCTTTGTTCGGGCAGCGGATGCAGGCCGGCGCTCGCCATCAGCCCATCGAGAGGTGCGACGCCGTCGGGGACATCCTGCCCGAAACCGCCGACGAAGCGCGTGCCAAAGGCCCTGACGGCAAGATTGCGCAGCACGATCAGCGGCCGCAGCGGCCCGACACGGCCGACGCCGAGCGCCATCACTGCGTTGGACGCCTCGATCAGCCCCAGCAATTCGAGCTCGTTGCCGTGCAATGGCAGCATCAGCGGCGACAGGCCCGCGCGCAAGCTGGCAAGGATGGCGACGATTGCCTCCGGACCGAGCGGCGCCAGGATAGCGACGGTCGCGCCCGGCTGCGCGTGATTGACGGCGAGCAATCGCGCGAGTTGGTCGACACGCTCCTCGAGCTGCATGAAGCTCAACGAGGTCGGGATCGTGTCGCTCCAGCCCCGGCGTCCCGGCGGGTCGCGCAGCGCCGCCTCATATCCCCGGCTGCGGGTCAGGGCTTTCAGCAGCGTGTCGAGGTCGAGCCCGTCGAGCAGGGCGGAAGCGGCGTCGTCCTGTTCTGCCCGCATCGACTGGCCTTCAGTTGGCTGGCGCCGACGACGCCGGGCGGCGCGCCAGAGCTTCGGTGGCGAGGAAATAGGCCGGCTTGCGTGTTGGCAGGGTGACATCGCGTGAATGCGCCAGCCATGTCTCGGGCAGGTAATATAGCGGTACGACATAGAAGCCCGAGAGCAGCGCCCGATCGAGCACGCGCACGGCGGCGACGAAATCCTCGCGTTCGCGCGCCGCCAGAAGCGCCTGCAGGGCGGCATCGACGGCCGGCGATTTCACGCCGGCATAATTCAGCGCGCCCTTGCGGTCGGCATTGGCCGAGCCCCAGCGGCCAACCTGTTCGTTGCCGGGCGAGGCGGAGGCCGGCCATGTCCACTGGATCATGTCGAAATCGAAGGCCGACAGCCTGCGCCAGTACTGCACATCGTCGATCAGCCTGACGCTGACCCCGACGCCGAGACGTCCGAGCGAAGCGGCATAGTTCAGTGCGAGACGCTCCTGCGGCCGGTTGGTGACGGTGATCTCGAAGGCGAGGGGCTCTGCCGTCCTGGTATTGCGCAAAACCCCATCCTGAAGCTCGTATCCTGCCGTCTGCAGCAGATCGAGCGCCTTGCGGGCCTGTTCGCGGTCGCGGCCTGAGCCGTCACTGGCAGCCGGCACCCAGCTCCCGGCGAGAATATCGTCGCGCACGCTGCCCGGAAACGGTGCCAGCAAGGCCTTCTCCCGCGCATCGGCGGGAATGCCGAGCGCCGATAACTCCGAATCGGAGAAGAAGCTGCCGGCGCGGCGATAGACGCCGTGGAACAGGTTGCGGTTGACCCATTCGAAATCGAACATGATGCCGAGCGCTTCGCGGACGCGGACATCGGCGAAGGCTGGCCGGCGTGTGTTGAAGACGAGCCCGGTCATGCCCTTGGGGGCCTGGAAGCGCAGCGCTTCTCGCACGATGCGGCCGTCGCGCACGGCAGGCACGTCATAGCCGGTCATCCAGCGTGTCGGATCGGGTTCGAGCCGGATGTCGTAGAGGCCCGCCTTGAAGGCCTCGAACAAGGCGTTGGCGTCGCGATAGAAATCGTAACGGATCTCATCGGCATTGAAGAGGCCGCGCGTCAGCGGGTGGTTCTCGGCCCAGAAATCCTTGCGGCGCTTCAGCGTCAGTGCCTCGCCGGGCCTGACCTCGCTGACGAGATAGGGGCCCGAGCCGAGCGCCGGCTTGAAGCTGGTTTCGCCGAAGGTGTCCGCATTGGTGGCGTGCCTGGCGAAGATCGGCATCGCGCCGATCACGAGTGGCAATTCGCGGTTCGAGCCGTCGCCGAGCTCGAACACGACAGAGCGCGGCGAGGGTGCCTCCGCCTTCGTCACGCGGCCGAGGCTGGAGCGGTGGAACGGCTTGCCCTTGGTCTTCAGCATCTCGAAGGTGAAGAGCACGTCGTCGGCAGTAACCGGCGTCCCATCGGAGAAGCGCGCTCTTTCGTCGATCTCGAAGGCGAGCCGGGTCCGCGCCTCGTTGAGCTCGACGCGGGATGCGAGCAGGCCATAGGCGGTGAAGGGTTCGTCGGCTGAGCGGTAGAGCAGGCTCTGCTGGACGTAGCGCGGCACGGCGTCGGGCGCGACGCCGAGCACCACCAGCGGATTCAGGCTGTCGAACGTGCCCTGCAGACCAAAGACGATGCGCCCGCCCTTGGGTGCGTCAGGATCGGCATAGGGCAGATGACTGAAGCCCGGCGGCAGGGCCGGCTCGCCATGCATCGCGATGGCATGGGCAGAGGAGGGCGATTCGGCATGCGAATCCGCGCCCATCGCCAGGATGAGCGTCAATGCAGAGAAGATTGCTTTGGCCGCAGTGCGCAATGCTGAGCGGCCCATGCGAGGCGAAGACATCGTCAAACCTGATTCCCGTGCGTGAGGATAACACGGCAACTTCGCAGTCACGCAGCTATTCGGACTGGAATCCTGTAACGGAACTCGCTAAAGGCGACGCTAGGTGTCATGCAAACGCCTCAATCACCCCTGATGTGCTCGGCTTGCGGTGGCTGGCGCTGATATGCGATTGGGCTGTCGATGGTGGCGCGCGCGGCTTGCGAAGTCGTGGTCCCGAATTCGCAGATTAAGGAATGACAGATGTCCGCTTCGTTTAGCTTGTCCTCGCGCGTTCTGGGCGCCGCCCTCAGCGTAGCGCTGGGTCTTGGCCCCGTCGCCGCCTTTGCCCAGGCCCCGGCACAGCGCCCCGCGCAGCGCCCGGCGCAGCCTGCCCAACCGGCTCAGCAGCCCGCCGCTCCCCAGGGTGGGCAGGCCGCAGCCGGCCCGACCGTTGTTCAGGTCAAGCCCGAGCCCTCGCAGACCAATTGGACCAAGGTCTGCGGCAAGGACCAGGCCGCCAACAAGGAAATCTGCTACACTACGCGCGATTTCGTCTCCGACCAGGGTCAGCCGGTGCTCGCGGTCGCCGTCTATGACGTCAAGGGCGATCCCAACAAGATCGTGCGCTTCCTGATGCCGCTCGGCCTGCTGCTGCAACCCGGCATCCGCTTCGGCGTCGATACCGCGCAGCCCACCCCGGGCCGCTATGCGATCTGCTTCCCGAACGGCTGCTTCGCCGAGGCGCAGGTCAAGGACGACTTCATCAACGCGATGAAGAAGGGCACCAATCTCAGCATCAGCGTCCAGAACCAGGGCGCGCGCGAGGTCTCCTTCTCCATTCCGCTCTCCGATTTCGCCAAGGGTTTCGACGGCGCGCCGATCGATCCCAAGGTGCTCGAGGACCAGCAGAAGGCCTTGCAGGACGAGTTGGCCAAGCGTCAGGAAGAGCTGCGCCAGCGTCTTGGCGGCAGCGGCGCCAACGCCACTCCGGGCGTCCCGGGGGCTGCGCCTGCCGTGCCGGGAGGGCTTTCGGCGCCGGGCGCCGCGCCGGCTCCGGGAGCTGCTCCCAAGCCCTGATAGGCGGGAGACGATGTTACAAGGAAAAGGCCGGTCCCGAGAGGGGCCGGCCTTTTTCATGGTCGCCGGCCTTTCCATGACTGCATGGATGCGGGCTTCTGTGCGTCGCGGGGCCGGCCTCAGTTCAATCCGGCGCGATCGATCTGGTATTGCCCTTTGCGATCGCGGCGGAAAAATTCCTTGGCTTGCGGATGACGGATCGGCCGCCCCGACTCGTCGATCACGAGGTTCTGCTCCGAGACATAGGCGACATATTCCGTCTCCTCGTTCTCGGCGAAGAGGTGGTAGAAAGGCTGGTCCTTCGACGGGCGCAGATTCTCCGGGATCGCCAGCCACCATTCGTCCGAGTTGGCGAAAACGGGGTCGACGTCGAAGATCACGCCACGGAACGGATAGACGCGGTGCTTGACCACCTGTCCAATCCTGAATTTCGCCGAACGTGCTTGCATTGTAGGCTTTGGTCCATGCTGGAGCGGGTAGACGGAAGATGTGCCCGGCTAAAATATTGTCAGGCGCTTGCTTGAGGATTGCGTCGCAAATACGTCAAAATCAACAAGTTCCAACTGAAATTAGTGATTATAACCCATAGCGTTGCGCAAGTGCCGGGTCGCGCCCCGCGACCTGTTTCGCCAGATCGACGATGACCTTGGCCTGTTTCCAGGTGGCGTCATCCTGCATCTTGCCGTCGATCATCACAGCGCCGGAGCCGTCCGGCATCGCCTCCAGGATGCGCTTGGCGAAGGCGACCTCAGTGGGATCCGGGCTGAAGACGCGTTTGGCGATCTCGATCTGCGAGGGATGCAATGTCCAGGCGCCCGAGCAGCCGAGCAGGAAGGCGTTGCGAAACTGCGCCTCGCAGGCGGCCGTATCGGCGAAGTCGCCGAAGGGCCCGTAGAATGGTTTGATGCCGGCGGCCGCGCAGGCATCGACCATCTTGGCGAGCGTATAGTGCCAGAGGTCCTGCTGGGCGACGGCGCGCGCGGCGCCATCCGGAGTGGGATCCGCGATGACTTTGTATTCCGGGTGGCCGCCGCCGACGCGCGTCGTCTTCATTGCGCGCGAGGCCGCGAGATCGGCCGGCCCGAGGCTCATCCCATGCATGCGCGGGGAGGCGGTTGCGATCATATCGACATTCTTGACCCCCTCGGCGGTTTCGAGGATGGCGTGGATCATGATCGGCTTGGGCAGGCTGTGCCGGGCTTCGAATTGGGCCAGCAACTGGTCGACATAATGGATGTCCCATGGTCCCTCGACCTTGGGCACCATCACGACATCGAGCTTGCCGCCGATCTCCGCCATGATCGCGGTGATATCGTCGAGGAACCAGGGCGAATTCAGCGCGTTCACCCGCGTCCACAGCCCGGTCTTGCCGAAATCGACGCCCTTGCCCATCGCGATGAAGCCGTCGCGCGCCGCCTGCTTCGCCTCGACGGGAATGGCGTCCTCCAGGTTGCCGAGCACGATATCGACCTGGCCCGCGAGCTCGCCGACCTTGGCACGCACCTTCTCCAGATGCGGCGGCACGAAATGGATCATCCGTTCCAGTTTCAGCGGGAGCTCGCGGAACGGCTCCGGCGCGCCAATGGCGAGCGGACGGAAGAACTGGCGCGGCGTCTTGACGGTCATGGCGAGGCTCCATGGTGCAATGCCGCAATGTGACGAAGGCGGCCAATCCCGTCCATCGTCCATTATGCGGGCAGGGCGAGGTGGAGATTTAATGCCTAGGAAATATTACCTAGTACTCTTAATAGGTCTATTTTCCCAGGAATAATACCCTTGCCCGGCGATGGTTGACTGCCGGCACGGCGCAAACGCGCTTGCACCCTTGCATGAAGCGACTAAACGGCAGGCAACGCCGTCATTCCGGCCAGGCGCGGGCCACCGCACCGCCTCAGGTAGCTCTCATCCGCATGGCCGACCTTGCCGGTATCTTCAATCTTGTCGCGCCCTTTTTCGGGTTGATCCTGCTCGGCTTCGTCATCGGGCGTTACAAGCGATTGCCGGAGGCGGGGCTCGCCTGGCTGCAGTTCTTCCTGATCTATGTCGCGCTGCCGCCGCTGTTCTACCGGCTGATCGCCGACAAGCCGCTCAGCGAGCTCAGTAATTGGCGCTTCGTCATCGCTACGACGCTGTCGACCTTCTGCGCGTTTGCCCTGTCTTTCGCGATCGGGATGAAATTCACCCGCCGCGACATACCCCAGTCGGTGATGCAGGGAGTGGCCGGCTCCTACTCCAATATCGGCTATATGGGCCCGCCATTGATCCTGGCTGCGCTCGGTCCGGCTTCGAGCGCGCCGCTGGTGCTGGTCTTCGTCTTCGACAGCATCCTGTTGTTTTCGCTGGTCCCTTTCCTGATGGCGATCGCCGGTGTCGAGAAGAAGAGCCTGCTCGCCACCACGGGCGAGATCGTCTGGAAGGTCCTGACCCACCCCTTCAACCTCGCCACTGCGGCGGGTGTGATCGCGGCCTTCACCCATCTCGAATTGCCGACGGCGATCGACAAGATGACGCTTTGGCTGTCGCAGGCGGCCGCGCCCTGCGCGCTCTTCCTGCTCGGCGTCACGGTGGCGCTGCGGCCGATGAAGGCGATGCCCGGCGAAGTGCCGCTGCTGGTGCTGGTCAAGCTCGTGCTGCATCCGCTGCTGGTCTGGGTGCTGCTCTCGGCCATCGCCGATGTGCCCGACCAGTGGATCTTCACCGCCATCATCATGGCCGCGCTGCCGCCGGCGCTGAACATCTTCGTGATCTCGACGCAGTACAAGGTCGGCGTCGAGCGCGCCTCGGCCTGCATCCTGGTCGGCACCATCGTGTCGATGGGCACGTTGACGGGCTTCCTGTGGCTGGTGAAGACGGGCAGGATGGTCGCCGACCTGTTCCCCTGAGCGCGCGGCCAAGCCGGTGCCGAAGCGAGGCGCCGATGCTGCCGCTGGACGACCTGCTGGTTCTGGACTTCTCGACGCTGCTGCCGGGACCGCTGGCGAGCCTGTTCCTGTCCGAGGCAGGCGCGCGGGTGATCAAGATCGAGCGCCCGGGCGGCGAGGACATGCGCCGCTTTCCGCCGCGCTTCGGCGAAACCTCCGCCCCCTTCGCCGTGCTCAACCGTGGCAAGGCGAGCCTCGAGATCGACCTCAAGGCGGCGGATGCGCTGGCGCGCCTGACCCCGCTGATCACGAGCGCCGATATCCTGATCGAGCAGTTCCGGCCCGGCGTGATGGAGCGGCTCGGCTTCGGATTCGAGGCGTTGAAGGCCATCAATCCGCGCCTGATCTATTGCTCGATCAGCGGCTTCGGCCAGACCGGCCCGCGCGCGCAGGAAGCCGGCCACGATATCAATTACCAGGCTATCGGCGGGCTGCTCGGCCAGTCGCTGAAGCGCGGCGCGCCCGCGCCACTGCCACCCGCGCTCGTCGCCGATATCGGCGGCGGCACGATGCCGGCGGTGCTCAATATCCTGCTCGCCCTGCGCCAGCGCGAGCGCAGCGGCGAGGGCTGCCATCTCGACATCGCCATGTCGGACGCGATGCCGGCCTTCGCCTGGTACGGCATGGCGCAAGGCCAGGCGGTTGGACGCTATCCCGCCGGCGGGGAGGGCCTCCTGACCGGGGCAAGCCCGCGCTATGGGCTCTATGCCACCCAGGACGGCTGGTTTCTCGCAGTCGGCGCTCTGGAGCCGAAATTCTGGGACGGCTTCTGCGAGGCGATCGCTCTTGAAGAGCGCTTGCGCGACGACAGAACCGATCCGGCCGCCACGAAAGCCGCCATCGAGGCGATCATTGCATCAGCCCCCGCCGCGCATTGGCGCGATCTGCTGGAGCCGCTCGATTGTTGCTGCACGATCGTGCGCACGCTGGAGGAGGCCGCCGCGGACCCGCATCTGACCGCGCGCGGCCTGCTTGATGCGCAGGCCGAGGAGCCAGGCGGACGGCGGCTCGTGTCGACGCCGCTGCCACTCGCGCCGGTCTTTCGCGATCAGGCCCAGGCCTTGCGCAAGGTTGGCGCCAGCGGCGTGGATACCGACGAACTGCTCAAGCCCGGCGCAGGGTAGAGCAATCTCCGATCCGATTGGATCGTTCAATTATTCTAGATCTTTGTTTTAACGCGCTTTCTTGACGCGAACCGGTATCCACTTCGCTCGAGAGCGCTCCTGAGCGATTCAGCGGGCAGTTCCGCCCGCCAGCCCCTGCCGCATGACGAAGCGGCGCAGCGGGCCGATCCGAGACAGCGCCAGAAGCCCGGCGCCGCGCAACAGATCGGCTGGCAGCAGATCGGTCAGCAGCGTGCGGTTCAGCGCGTCGACCGCCCCCGTACGCAGGCGCACATCGCTCTGGCGGGCCCGGTCATAGGCCGCCATCACGACGTCGCCGCCCGGATCATCCGAGCCGAGCAGCGCCTCACGCAAAGCCATCACATCGCGCAGGCCGAGATTGAGGCCCTGTGCTCCGATCGGCGGAAATACATGCGCGGCCTCGCCGATCAGCGCCATGCGGTCGGCTGCGAACCGCTCGACCGACAGCCCGCCCATCGGAACGCGCCCGCGCGGCCCGGCAAGGCTCATCGCACCGAGCAGCGAATGCGTCTGCGTCTCGACCCGGCGGGCGAAACCAGCATCGTCCAGCGCAGCGACGGCCTCCGCCTCCGCGGGATCCAGCATCCAGACCAGTGATGAGCGTCGGCCAGGTAGAGGCACCAGCGTGCAGGGGCCCTTGCGGGTGTGGAACTCGGTCGAGGTCTCCTGATGGTCGCGGCGATGACTAAGGATCGCCGTCAGCGCGACCTGTGGATAGCGCCAGTCGCGCGCGGCAATGCCCGCGGCGGCGCGCACTCGGGACTGGCGACCATCGGCGCCGACGACGAGGCGGGCGCGCAACGGCGACAAGCCCTCGCCGGACAGCGTCACGCCATCCTGACCGGGCGCAATCGCCGAGACCAGGCTTTCGACCAGCCGGATTCCGTCATGCTGGCGCGCTGCACGCGCCAATGCCGTCACAAGCTCGGCGTTCTCGACATTCCAACCGAAAGCCTCGAGCCCGGTCTCCGAGGCCCTGAATTCGACCGGCGGCTGGCGGAACAGGCTGCCAGTGTCGTCGACAAGCCGCATCACTTCCAGCGGAGCGGCCACGCCGGTGAGCGCATCGGTCAGCCCGAGCTCGGCGAGGAGGCGCCAGGAGCCGTCTAGCAAGGCCACAGTCCGCCCATCACGTGGCGCTGCGACGGGGCCAAGCACGGTGACGCGCCGTCCCTCCCTGGCCAGCGCGAGCGCGGCAGTGAGGCCCACGGCCCCGGCACCGACGATCGCGATATCGACCGCGTTGTCCTCAGAAGAGCTCATGCTCTGTCGCTAGCTGAAGCAGACGGTCTTGACCATCGGCCGTTGCGTCGCAGGTCAGGCGTTGCGGAAGGCGACGAGCGGCTCGCGGATGCCCTCATGCAGCAATACGCGCCGCACGGCCAGGGTTGCGCCGCTGATCTCGACGGTCGCACCATGATGCTTCGCCTTGTCGATCACCGCCTTCAAGGCAACGGCTGCGCTCGAATCGGCGAAAGGTACGCCCGATAGATCGAGCACGATCCGCTCCGGATAGCTCCCGATCCGGTCGAGCACGGTGATGACCTGCGTGCTTGCGCCGAAGAACAATGGCCCGCTGATCTTGTAGTGGAAGACGTCGCCATTGCGCTGTGCCGCGACCCCCGTATCGGCCTCATCTTCCTCGGAGGCGGCCTCCATGCCGGCTTCGACAGTCACGACCTGCGCCATGCGGTGCATGAAGATCAATGAGCCGAGCACGACGCCGACGCCGATACCCACCATCAGATCCTCGAACATCACCAGCAGGAAGGTCGCGAGCAGCACGACGGCGTCGGCGCGCGAATGCTTCAGGATCGCGGCGAAGGCCGCCTTCTCCGCCATGTTCCAGGAGACGACGGCAAGCACCCCGGCCAGTGCCGCGAGCGGGATATAGGCCGCCAATGGAGCGGCGATCAGCATGAACAGCAGGATGAACAGCGCGTGCAGCATGCCGGCGACCGGCGTGACGCCGCCGGCTCGCACATTGGTCGCCGTGCGCGCGATCGTGCCGGTGACGCAGATGCCGCCAAACAGCGAGGACGCCATGTTGGCGACCCCTTGGGCGACCAGTTCCATGTTCGAGCGATGCCGGCGCCCGGTCATCCCGTCCGCGACCACAGCCGAGAGCAGCGATTCGATGCCGCCAAGCGCCGCGATCGAGAGCGCGGCGGGCAGGATCGCGATCAGTTTGTCGCGGGTAAAGCCAGGCCAGTGCGGGGCGGGCAGGGCGCTCGGGATGCCTCCGAAGCGCGTGCCGATCGTTTCCACCGGCAGCCTCAGCAGGAAGACCAGCGCAGCTGCCGCTGCGACCGCGATCAAGAGCCCGGGCCATCTCGGCCGAATGCGCTTGAGACCCAGGATGATGCCGATGGTGAGCAGCGAGAGCGCCAGGGCCGCAGGATTGAGCGTGCCGAGCGCACCGACAAGCGCCTCGAGCTTGGGCAGCAGCGCCGCCGGCTCCTTGCCCGGCAGCGTCAGCCCGAGCAAGTCGCGGATCTGGCTGGCGAAGATGATGATGGCGATCCCGGTGGTGAAGCCCACCAGCACCGGATGCGGGATGTAGCGGATATAGGTGCCGAGCCTCAGCAACCCGATGGCGATCAGGAACGCGCCTGCGACCAGCGTCGCCAGCAGTAGCCCATCGAAGCCATGCTGATCGATCGTCGCCGCGATCAGGACGATGAAGGCCCCCGCGGGCCCGCCAATCTGATAGCGGCTGCCACCCAGCGCGGAGACGAAGAAGCCGCCGACGATGGCCGTGAACAGGCCCGCCGCCGGCGTCGCTCCACTGGCGATGGCGATCGCCATGGAGAGCGGCAGAGCGACGATCGCGACAGTGAGCCCCGCCAGCGCATCGGCCTTCAACCGGTCGAAGCCGTAGCCTTCATGCAGCGCCGAAACCAGCTTGGGGGTGAATTGCGTGAGAATATCGGCGGTGCCGCCACGGGCCGTTTGCTCGGTCATGTCACGCGCCCGCCCCACTTGCGCAAGTTTCGCGAGTCCGACTCGGCGTCCAACGCCGGTCCCCCGCGCAGTCCAGCCGTTGCACGGTACGGATGCAAGTCCCTATGGTCCCGTTCTCAAATCAGGGAGTTGGATTCATGGTCAAGGCCATCCGCGTTCACAAGGTCGGCGGCCCCGAAATGCTGCAATGGGAAGATATCACGCTGCCCCAGCCGGGGCCGGGCGAGGTGCTGGTCAGGAACCGCGCCATCGGGCTGAACTTCATCGACACCTATTTCCGCACCGGCCTCTACGCCGCCCCGCAGCTGCCCTTCGTGCCCGGTAATGAGGGCGCGGGCGAGGTTCTGGCGGTCGGCCCCAATGTCAGCGAGTTCAAGGTCGGCGATCGCGTCGCCTATGTCGCGACGCTCGGTTCCTATGCCGAGGAGCGCATCGTCGCGGTCAATTCGGTTGTCGCGCTGCCGGACGCCGTTACCTATGAAGCCGCCGCCAGCATGATGCTGAAGGGCATGACGGCGGAATATCTGCTCCACCGCACCTATAAGGTGAAGCCGGGCGATACCATCCTCGTCCATGCCGCGGCCGGCGGCACCGGGCTGATCCTGTGCCAATGGGGCAAGGCGCTGGGCGCGACCGTGATCGGCACGGTTGGCTCGAAGGAAAAGGCCGCGCTCGCCAAGGCGCATGGCGCCGACCACACCATCCTTTATCGCGAGGAGAACTTCCCGGCCCGCGTCAAGGAGATCACCGGCGGCAAGCTCTGCGCGGTGGTCTATGACGGCGTCGGGAAGGACACCTTCCTGCCTTCGCTGGATTGCCTGAGCCCCTTCGGCGTGCTGGCGAGCTTCGGCAATGCGTCGGGCGCCGTCGAGCCCTTCAATCTCGGCCTGCTCGGGCCGAAGGGCTCGCTTTACGTCACTCGGCCGACGCTCTTCACCCATATCGCCAAGCGCGAGACCATGATCGAGATGGCGGCCAATCTGTTCGGCGCCGTCGCGTCGGGCGCCGTCACCGTGCCGGTCAACGCGACCTTCGCGCTGCAGGATGCAGCCAATGCGCATCGCGCCCTGGAAAGCCGCGGCACCACCGGCTCGACCGTCCTGATCCCCTAGAGCAGTTTCCGATCCGCTGGATCGTTCAACAGCTCTAGCTCTTTGTTTTAACGCGTTTTCTCCGCGCAAACGCTTCGCGTTTGTCGCGAGGGAACCGGTGTCCACTTCGCTCGAAAACGCTCTAAGGCGGGCTTCCCGGCCGGTTTGAGAAAAATCGACCTGGCTTTGAACCTGCTCGGCCTGGCCTGCGACCAATGAGGGTCAGCACATGCTGATCCTCATTCGGGAGACAGGTCATGAACCGGACCATTCGTTTCGCGGGGCTCGTTTTGGCTTCGCTCACCATCTCGACAGTCGCCATGGCCCAGCAGGGTGGCGGCGGAGGCCGTGGCGGCGACGGCGGCGGCAGCAATGGCGGCAACGGAGGAGGGGGCGGCGATCCCTCGATCCTGCAGGTGCTGCGCGAGGATCACGCCAGGGCCCGCCTGACCCGTGCGGTCGAGCCGCGTCGCGCCGGTTCGGGCTGCCTCACCCATGTCTGCAACGAACCGCCGCCGCAGCGTCAGCGGCCCGTGCGCCAGGTCGCGGACACCGGCAATGCCTGCGCCGGTGGTGAGGTCTTAGCGGTGCGTGGTCGGGGCGGCCAGATCATCCGCTATTTCTGCGAGTACCCTTGATGGCCATAGAGCGTTTTCGAGCGAAGTGGACACCGGTTCGCGTGAAGAAAACGCGTCAAAACAAGGGCCTAGAGCAATTGAACGATCCAATCGGATCGGAGATTGCTCTAGACGGCGACGCCGTGCAGGTCATAAGCGTCGGCCCGCTCGATCTTCACCGTGACGATGTCGCCGGCTCTAAGCGGCCGGCGGCTCGCAACATAGACATTGCCGTCGATCTCGGGCGCGTCCCATTTCGAACGGCCCTTGGCGACGGTCGGGCCGGCCTCGTCGATGATCACGGAAATGCGCTTGCCGACGCGGTTCTTGACGATGCGCGTGCTGATTTCGGCCTGCGCCTTCATGAAGCGGTGCCAGCGCGCCTCTTTTTCCTCTTCCGGGACCAGAGCGAGGCCCAGATCATTGGCCGGTGCGCCCTTCACAGGCTCGTATTTGAAGCAGCCGACGCGCTCGAGCTTGGCTTCCTTCAGCCAGTCGAGCAGGAACTGCACATCCTCCTCCGTCTCGCCGGGGAAGCCGACGATGAAGGTCGAGCGGATGGCGAGATCAGGGCAGATCTCGCGCCATTTGCGCAGGCGGTCGAGCGTCCGGTCCTGGTGAGCCGGCCGCTTCATCGCCTTGAGAACATTGGGGGAAGCGTGCTGGAAGGGAATGTCGAGATAAGGCAGGATCAACCCCTCCTGCATCAGGGGGATGACCTCGTCGACATGCGGATACGGATAGACGTAGTGCATCCGCACCCAGATGCCCATCTGGCCCAATTCGCGGGCCAGTTCGAAGAAGCGCGTGCGAACTTCGCGATCCTGCCACATCGATGGGGCGTATTTGATGTCGAGGCCATAAGCACTGGTGTCCTGCGAGATCACCAGCAGTTCCTTGACGCCGGCCTTGACCAGCTTCTCGGCCTCGCGCAGCACCTCGCCGATCGGCCGCGAGACCAGATCGCCGCGCAGCTTCGGGATGATGCAGAAGCTGCAGCGGTTGTTGCAGCCCTCTGAAATCTTCAGATAGGCGTAATGACGCGGCGTCAGCTTGATGCCCTGGTCCGGGACAAGGTCGACGAAGGGGTCGTGCCGCGGCGGTACCGCCTGGTGCACGGCCGAGACGACGCTCTCATAGGCCTGAGGGCCCGTGATCGCGAGTACGTTCGGGAAGGCATCGCGGATCTGCTCGGGCTCGGCGCCCATGCAGCCGGTGACGATGACCTTGCCGTTTTCCGACATGGCCGCCCCGATCGCCTCCAGCGATTCCGCCTTGGCGCTGTCGAGAAAGCCGCAGGTATTGACGATCACGAGATCGGCGCCCGCATGCGACTTGCTGAGCTCATAGCCCTCCGAGCGCAGCGAGGTGATGATGCGTTCGGAATCGACCAGGGCCTTGGGGCAGCCCAGCGAAACGAAAGAGATTTTCGGCGCGACGGCGTTCATCGGCAGGCGACTCGACAATTCTGAAAGGAAGCGGCGCGGCATGGCTCGCGCACGGCGCTTCCTTTGAACCGTTTCAGCCTGTTTGGCAAATCTGGAAGGCTATGCCGCGGCTTCCGTCGAAACCGGCCGCTCCGAATCCTGCGTCCAGTCGGTCATCGAGCCATCATAGAGCGCGACCTCGTCGCGGCCGAGCACCTCGGACATCACGAACCAGTTCAGCGCCGCCGTGTGGCCGGTGTTGCAATAGGAGATCGCCGGCCCGTTCGGCACGCCGGCAAACAGCGTGGACAGATCGCGGATCGGCTTCAGAGCGCCTGTCCCGGGGTCGAAGGCCGCGGCATAGTCGCGCGAGACCGCTCCCGGGATATGCCCGGCGCGGGCCGCCTCGGCGGCTTTCTCGCGGCCCTCGAAATAGCTCGCTGAACGCGCATCGACCAGGGTCGCGAGCTTGCTGCGCGAAGCTACAAGGGTTGCGTCGGTGTTGCTGCGCAGCTGCTGTTGCATCACGACCGGATAGGGGGCGGTCGATTTCGGAGCGGATGGCCCGGTTTCGACCGGGCGCTGCGGATCGGCGCTCCAGGCCTTGAAGCCACCATCGAGAATGGCCTGCTGGCCGTGGCCGATCAGCTTCAGCGTCCAGTAGACCCGCGCGGCGGCGGCAAAGTCGGTCGCACTGACGCCGGCCGGCACGATGACGACGTCGTCATGAGGCTTGATGCCGAGCCGTCCTGCGAGAGTGGCCAGATGCTCCAGCGGCGGCAGCATGCCCGGCGCATTGCCGACCTTGGCGCGCCAGCCGTCAGCCGCGTAGTCGCTGTGCACTGCGCCGGGAACATGTCCCGCTTCATAAGCGGCCTTGCCGCCGCCATCGACCGAGGAGCGGATGTCGACGACGACCAGATCGCTGTCACCCAGGCGCTGCTCGAGAGCCTCGGGCGTGATCAGTCCGGAGAATTGGGTTTTGCTCATTCGGCCGCCACCTTCTGCAATTCGTCGACCACATCGAGCGTGTAGCTCATCTCAGCTGTCGCCCCGAGCATGATCGAAGCCGAACAGTATTTTTCCTTCGACAATGTGACGGCCCGTTCCGCCTTCGCCTGCGATAGCCCACGCCCGGTGATCTTGTAGGCGAGGTGGATCTTGGTGAACACCTTGGGGTCTTCGGTGGCGCGCTCCGCCTCTACCTCGACCTCGCAACCGGTGACGCTCTCACGGCCCTTCCTCAGGATCTGCACGACATCGAAGCCGGTGCAGCCGGCCAGCCCGATCAGCAGCATCTCCATCGGCCGGATGCCGATGTTGCGGCCGCCATATTCAGGAGCGCCGTCCATCATCACGGCGTGGCCGCTACCGGCCTCGCCCATGAAGGCCATGCCCTCGACCCATTTCGCCCGCGCTTTCATCGTTCGCTCCTATGCAAATCACCAGAGCAGGATGCGAAAAAGTGGGAACCGGTTTTTCGCATTGATCCTGCTCTCACTTTTAGATGAGAGACGGATTCAGATTTCAGATGGAATCACTCTGTGATTCCATCTGAAATCATCCGGCTCTCGCACCTAGGCTAGCGGCTGGTGAAGGCCGAAGCGAGACCGCTCAGGCTGCCGCGAACAGACTGCCATGGGTGATGCGCAAGCGGATGCGCTCGCCGATCGCCGGCGCGACCTGGCTCGCCAGATCCACGTCGAGGCGTTTTGCCAGCCCCTGGACCGCGACTTCGGCCCGTCGCAGCGGGCCGTTCCGGCGCAGATGCTCGACCACGCCAGGCAGCGCCAGCGGCAGATCGTCGACGATGCGCAGATGCTGCGGCCGGACATAGAGCGCGGCCTGTCCGCCCTGATTCTGCGACAACCCGCCCAGCACGGGCCGATCGCCGAAAAAGGCCTGGCTGCCGACGACCTTGACCGGCAGCTTGTTCACCTCGCCGAGGAACTCGCAGACAAAGGGCGTCGCCGGATGGTCATAGACATCATCCGCTGAACCGACCTGCTCGATACGGCCGTCATTCAGGATCGCGACCCGGTCGGCGAGTTCCAGCGCCTCCTCCTGGTCATGCGTGACGAAGACGGTGGTATGTCCGGTGCGGCGGTGCAGATCGCGCAGCCAGGCGCGCAGGTCCTTGCGGACCTTGGCGTCGAGCGCCCCGAAAGGCTCGTCGAGCAGCAGCACCCGCGGCTCGATCGCCAGCGCGCGAGCCAGCGCCACGCGCTGGCGTTGGCCGCCCGAAAGCTGGCTCGGATAGCGCTTGTCGAGGCCGGGCAGTTGCACGAGTTCGAGCAGGTCACCGACCCGCTTTCTGATCTCCGCCGGGTCCGGCCGTTCCGCGCGCGGGCGCGACTTCAGGCCGAAGGCGACGTTCTCTCCGACCGTCATGGTCCGGAACAGGGCGTAATGCTGGAAGACGAAGCCGATCCGCCGGTCGCGCAGCGAGAGATCGCGCATATCGGTCTCGCCGAACAGCACGCGGCCCCGATCAGCCTGTTCGAGGCCGGCGATCAAGCGCAGCAGCGTCGTCTTGCCTGAGCCCGAGGGGCCGAGCAAGGCGACGAGTTCGGCAGGCTGGATGTCGAGCGAGACGCCGCGCAAGGCAGCAAAAGCGTCGAAGCGCTTCTCGATCGATTCGATGGTGACTGCGACCGACATGCTTGCGTCCTTCATCAATGGCGGCGGCTGGCGGCGATGGAATCCGAGTAGCGCCATTCCAGCAGCGTCTTGAGCGCGAGCGTGACGAGCGCCAGCCCTGCCAGAAGCGAGGCGACGGCAAAGGCCGCCGCGCTCATGTACTCGTTGTAGAGAATCTCGACATGCAGCGGCATGGTGTTGGTCAGCCCCCGAATCTTGCCGGAGACGACCGCAACCGCACCGAACTCGCCCATGGCGCGCGCATTGCAGAGCAGCACGCCGTAGAACAGGCTCCACTTCACATTGGGAAGCGTGATCGTCAGGAAAGTCCGCCAGCCCGAAGCGCCGAGCGTCAGCGCCGCTTCCTCGTCGGCCGAACCGAGCGATTGCATATGCGGAATCAGCTCGCGTGCGACGAAGGGGAAGGTCACGAACACCGTCGCCAGGACGAGACCGGGCAGGGCGAAGACGATCTGCACGTCATTGGCCTTGAGCCAGGCGCCGAAATAGCCTTGCGCGCCGAAGAGCAGCACGAAAACGAGGCCCGAGATTACCGGCGACACCGAGAAGGGCAGGTCGATCAGGCTGATCAGCAGGTTCTTGCCGCGAAACTCGAACTTGGCGATCGCCCAGGCGGCCGCGAGGCCGACGACGACGTTGAAGGGCACGGCGATACCGGCGACCAGCAGGGTGAGGTGGATCGCCGCGACCGCATCGGGCTCGGTCACGGCCGCCTTATAAGCCGTCCAGCCGCGCGCACCCGCCTCGACGAAGACCGAGGCCAGCGGCAGCAGCAGGAACAGCGCGAGAAAGGCGAGCGAGACCCCGATCAGTACAGCCTTGACGACAACGCCTTCGCCGCGGATGCGGCGCATATCACGCTTGCGGGCCGTGTCGGTCCGGAATTGGGGCAGAGTGGCATCAGACATCGCCGAACCTCCGGCGCGCCCGCGCCTGGATCAGGTTGACGAAGACGATGAGGGCAAAGGAGATCAGCAGCATCAGCATCGCAACGACGGCGGCGCCGGCATAGTCGAATTGCTCCAGGCGGATCACGATCAGCAGGGGCGCGATCTCCGAGACCATCGGCACATTGCCGGCGATGAAGATCACCGAGCCGTATTCGCCGACCGCGCGCGCGAAGGCGAGGACGAAGCCGGTCAGCAACGCCGGATAGATCGGAGGCAGGATCACCGTGAAGATCGTGCGCCAGCGGCCGGCCCCGAGCAGCGCCGCGGCCTCTTCGACATCGGCCTGGATCTCCTCCAGCACCGGCTGCACGGTGCGCACGACGAAGGGCAGGCCGACGAAGATCAGCGCCACCATCACGCCGAGCGGTGTATAGGCGACCTTGATGTCATAGGGCGCCAGCAAGCTGCCGACCCAGCCATTGGGCGCATAGATCGCCGTGAGCGCGATGCCCGCTACCGCCGTCGGCAAGGCGAAGGGCAGGTCAACCGCTGCATCGATGAAACGACGACCCGGAAACTCGTAACGCACCAGCACCCAGGCGAGGATCATGCCGAAGACGGCGTTGATGCAGGCGGCGAACAGCGCTCCCAAAAACGACAGGCGCAGCGCCGCCAGCGTACGCGGCGAGGTCGTCACTGCCCAGATATCGGCCGGGCCGGCGCTCGCCGCCTTCAGCGCCAGCGCCACCAGCGGCACCAGCACGATCAGGGACAAGGCGCTCAGCGTGATGCCGAGCGCGATGCCGAATCCCGGCAGGATGCTCGGTTGCCGCCAAACTGAGGTCGCCGCCGCCATCAGCTAGCGCGCCGGCTTGTAGAGCTGATCGAAGGTGCCGCCGTCGCCGAAATGGGTCGGCTGCGCCTTGGCCCAGCCGCCGAAATCCTTGTCGATCGTGACCAGCTCGAGCTTCGGGAAGTTCGCGATATCCTTGGCGGCGGCCGCTTCGACATTGCGCGGCCGATAGTAGTTCTTGGCGATGATCGCCTGGGCCTTCGGCGTGTAGAGGAAGTCGAGATAGGCCTGCGCCTCGGCCCGCGTGCCCTTGGCGTCGACATTGGCGTCGACCAGCGCGACCGGCGGTTCGGCCAGGATCGAGAGGCTCGGCACGACGATATCGAACTTGTCGGCGCCGAATTCATGCAAGGCGAGAAAGGCCTCGTTCTCCCAGGCCAGGAGCACGTCGCCGATGCCGCGCTGGGTGAAGGTCGTGGTCGCGCCACGTGCGCCGGTGTCGAGCACGGGCACGTTTGCCAAAAGCTTGCCGATATAGTCGCGGACCTTCGCCTCGTCCTTGTTGAAGGCCTTGTCGGCATAGGCCCAGGCGGCGAGATAGTTCCAGCGCGCCCCGCCCGAGGTCTTCGGGTTCGGTGTGATGATCTGCACGCCCGGCTTGACCAGGTCGCCCCAGTCCTTGAGCGCCTTGGGATTGCCCTTGCGGACGAGGAAGACGATCGTCGAGGTGTAGGGCGAGGAGTTGTTGGGCAGGCGCGTCTGCCAGTTTTCCGGCAGCTTCTTCGAGCGCTGGGCGATGGCGTCGATATCGCCCGCGAGTGCGAGCGTCACCACATCCGCATTGAGACCGTCGATGACGGTGCGGGCCTGTGCGCCCGAGCCGCCATGGGATTGGCGGATGGTGGTGATCTTCTTGGTGTTCTTCGCGTTCCATTCGGCGATGAAAGCCGCGTTGAGGTCGCGGTAGAGCTCCCGCGTCGGGTCGTAGGAGACGTTCAGCAACTCGGTCTGGGCGCGTGCGCCAGCCACGACGCCGAAGCACAAGGAGAAGGCCCCGAGTACGAGCCCGGCTCTAAGCACACGGCGAAAGATGGGTTGCGTCATGTCAGGGCTCCGTTGCGGTCAATGCCGGAGGCTCGCTAGGAACCACCGACATTCGTTCTTAATAACAAACGAAACGTACTGAATTTTCGCACCAGCCTCAACGGCATGCTGCAGCAGGCCCGTTCCAAACTTGAACCCTATGGGAGAAAACGCGTCTCCCTTGAAGGCGTTCCACCGTATTTTTGGTCAGGCATTTTCCGCGCAACGAGATTTGCGGACAAATCAGGCACAAGTCCGAATAGGCTGGTGTCGCAGCGCCGAATTCAAGCCCGGCGCAGATCCTGCGATACGCTGGTAGCGGCTACCGCTCCCAGCGCATGCCCTACCAGGACAAGCACAGGGCCCTTGGCCGGCAGCTGGCCGAGCATATCAGGCAATGTAGCGATCGTCGCCGCCACCCGGACTTCGTCCGGCCGCGTCGCCGCCAGCACGGCAACGGCCGGTGTCTGCGGATCGAGCCCGGCCGCCACGGCGCGGTCACGGAAGCCCGCGAGCGTGGCGCGCGCCATGTAGATCACCGTCGTCGCATAGGGGTCGGCCATGGCCTGCCAGTCGAGATCGTCCGGCAGGTCGCCGCTGCGGGCATGGCCGGTGACGAATTGCAGGCGGCGCGCATGGTCGCGATGGGTCAGCGACAGGCCAAGCGAGGCCGCAGCCCCTTGCGCCGCCGAGATGCCGGGCACGATCGCGACCGGGATATTGGCGGCGGCACAGGCCTCGATCTCCTCGCCGGCGCGGCCGAAGATGCCGGGGTCGCCGCCCTTGAGGCGCACGACATGCTTGCCCTGACTTGCCAGCGCGACGATCAGGGCGTTGATGTCGCTCTGTTTGACGGACGGGCCATAGCCGGTCTTGCCGACCAGCATGCGCTTGGCTTCGCGGCGGGCGAATTCCAGCACGCCAGACGAGACGAGGTCGTCATATAAGATGATGTCGGCGCTCTGCAGCGCGCGGATGGCCTTCAGCGTCAGCAGTTCCGGGTCGCCAGGGCCGGCGCCGACCAGTGTCACCCGGCCCGTGCCGTCATGGGCGTTTTCAAGCCGGTCGAGCGCGCTGAAGAGGTCGCTCCTGTCGATCTCGCCGGGTTCTCGTTCGGGAGCTGCGATGGCGCGCGCCGTGAAGCGCTCCCAGAAGGCGCGGCGAAGCGCGAAAGGAAGCTCGCGCACCTGCACGGCGGGCCGCCAGTCCTTGGCCGCCTGGGCCCAGCTCTTCAACCCGGCCGGCAGCAACCCTTCGATCTTGGCGCGAATCGCCTGCCCAAAGACGGGCGCGGCGCCGTCGGTCGAGATCGCGACGATCAGGGGCGAGCGGTTGACCAGCGAGCCGAAGGCGAAATCGCAGAATTCGGGCTTGTCGACGACATTGACCGGCACGCCCAGCTGCCGCGCAGCCGCCGCGAAGGCGCGCGCCTCCGTGAGATCCTCGATATCACCGATGGCAAGCGCCGCGTCGGCCAGATCGTCCGGCTGCCAATGCCGGGCAACCACGGTCACATGGCCGGCGGGCGGTTCGCTAGAGCAATTTTCGATCCGATTGGATCGTTCAATTGCTCTAGCCTTTTGTTCTGACGCGTTTTCTTCACGCGAACCGGTATCCACTTCGCTCGAAAACGCTCTAGCGAGGGGCGTGAAGCGGTCAGCCGCATCGCCGGCGAAAACACGGAGGTCGGCCCCGGCCGCCGCGATCAATTCGGCCTTCCAGAGCGCGCTCTCGCTGCCGCCGGCGAGCACGACCTTGCGTCCTTCCAGCTTGTGGAAGAGCGGCAGCGTCGCCAGCCTGTCGATGCGGCGCGCGGTGGTCGGCTCTGGTTGTCTTTCGCTCATCGCGTCGCTGTGGTGGCTCTGACATCGGTGGGGCGCGTCTCGCCCCCCGCTGGCGGCATCAGCAACCAGAAGACAGCCAAGAGCACAATGATAAGGCGAAAGCAAAGATCGAACCAGCGCTCATGGGGCTGCTTCGGAAGCAGATTTGCGATCTCGCTGTCCATGCTGTCCTCCTTCAATCCGCGCAATGTCGCCGGTCCGGCGGTGCTGTCTCTATCGGCCGCGCGGGGCGCCATCGCGTTACGACGCGGCGAGGCGGCCGGCGGCGCGGGCCGTGCGACGCTGGTCGAGGATGTTGTGGCTGTCGCCATAGCCGCGCTGGTAGCCATGGCTGATCTGGCCCACGGCCTCGAGCCATTGCTCGACCGGCTGACGCGCAGCGCTAGCCTCGGGCAGTTCGACTTCGTCGAAGCCACAGGACAGCGCATAGGCAAACTGGTCGGCGATCAGGGGGCCGCTCGCACGCAAGGTTCCGGTGAAGCCGTGATTGCGGATCAGCTTGGCGAGGCTGAAGCCGCGCCCGTCCGAATAGGCCGGGAAGCTGACAGCGATCAGCGAGAGCTGGCGCAGCACCAGCTTGAGCTCGGCGATGCGGATGTTGTTGGGGATCACGACGCCGATGCGCTGGTCGCGGGTCTTCTGCTGAAGCGCTTCGGTCAGCGCTTCCCACGGCACCAGCGCCTGCGAGAGATTGTCGACCCCCGAGCCTTCGCTGCGCGTCCAGGCGTCGACCTTGGTGCCGTTCCGATCAAGCAACGGCATGGGCGACCTCCTGGAAGGCGGCCTTGAAGGGAGCAAGGCCGATGCGGCGGACGTTCTCGATGAAGCTCTCGCCCTCGGCCCGCTCGGAGAGATAGACGTTCACGATCCGCTCGATTGCGTCGGGAACATCCTCCGCCGCGAGGCCTGGTCCCAGGATCTCGCCGATCGCGGCGTTCTCGGTCGCGTCGCCGCCAAGCGTGATCTGATAGGATTCGATCCCGCGCTTCTCCAGGCCGAGAATGCCGATATGGCCGACATGGTGATGGCCGCAGGCATTGATGCAGCCCGAAATCTTGATGTTGAGTTCGCCGATCGCCTTCTGGCGATTGTCATCGGCGAAACGATGCTGGATCGCCTGCGCGATCGGGATCGAGCGCGCCGTCGCCAGCGCGCAGTAATCGAGTCCGGGGCAGGAGATGATGTCGGTGATCAGGCCGATATTGGCGCTTGCGAGCCCCGCTTCGCCGAGCCTCTGCCAGATCGCGAAGAGGTCGCGCTGGCGGACATAGGGCAGCACGAGGTTCTGCGCATGGGTCACGCGGATTTCGGCTTGCGAGTACTGCTCGGCGAGATCGGCGACGAGCCGCATCTGGTCGGAGGTCGCATCGCCCGGCGCCTCGCCGACGGGCTTCAGCGAGATCGTCAGCGCCGCATAGCCCGGCGCCTTGTGCGGGATCGTATTGACCTCGACCCAGCGCGCGAAGGCGGGATTGGCGGCCTTCGTCGCCTCCAGCACCCGGCTCGTCGCCGGCAGGACCTCATAATCGGGCGCCTTGAAATAGGCGGCGATACGCGCGACCTCGGCCGGATCTGCATTCACTGACGGCCCATCGAGCCGTGCGAACTCTTCCTCGACGCGACGGCGGAACTCCTCGACGCCGATCTCATGGACGAGGATCTTGACCCGCGCCTTGTATTTGTTGTCGCGCCGGCCTTCGAGATTATAGACCCGCATGATCGCCTCGAGGAAGGCGAGCAGGTCATCCTTGGGCAGGTAGTCGCGCACGACCTTGCCGATCATCGGGGTGCGGCCGAGACCGCCGCCGACGCTGACCTCGTAGCTGACTTCATGGGTGTCGGGGTGGCGGCGCAGGCGCAGGCCGATGTCGTGGGCCTTGATCACGGCGCGGTCATGCTCGGCGCCGGTCACCGCGATCTTGAACTTGCGTGGCAGGTAGTCGAATTCCGGATGCAGCGACGACCATTGCCGGATCAATTCGGCGGTCGGGCGCGGATCCTCGATTTCGTCCTGCGCCACGCCGGCGAAATGGTCGGCCGTGACGTTGCGGATGCAATTGCCGGAGGTCTGGATGCAATGCATCTCGACATCCGCGAGCAGGTCCAGGATTGCGGGCACGTCGCGCAGCTTCGGCCAGTTGAACTGCAGGTTCTGGCGCGTGGTGAAATGGCCGTAGCCGCGGTCGTAGCGCTCGCCGATCAGCGCGAGCTGGCGCAATTGCTTCGACGACAGCGTGCCATAGGGAATGGCGATGCGCAGCATATAGGCGTGGAGCTGCAGATAGACGCCGTTCTTGAGCCGGAGCGGCTTGAACTCGTCCTCGGTGATCGAGCCGTCGAGGCGCCGCGAGACCTGGTCGCGGAACTGGGCGACCCGCTCGCGGACAAAACGCTCGTCGAATTCATCATAGCGGTACATCGGTCAGGCCCTTTGCCCGGCTGAGATCCCGTCCCCGGCCTGCTTGCCGAGATCGGGACGGTTGCTGGGCCCCAGCGTCTTGAATTTCTCGCGGAAATGTCGCGGAACCGGCTGGCCGGTTTCCATGGTGACATCGACGAGATAGGCATCGACCACGCGATTGCCCGCGAGCTCGGCAGCCGCGAAAGCCTCGAGGCTCTCTGCGGCGGCATCGTCCGAGGCGACCAGCGCCAGCGCCGGATCGCGCGTCCAGGCGAGGCGCCCGTTGGCATCGGTGACAGCGAAGACGACATCGCCGTCGAGCAGGTCATTGGCGAGCAGGATCGCCGGCAAGGGGACGCGCTTGGGGGCGGCAGCCATCACGCAGCCTCCGCCAAAGTGAGCGTCAACCCGTCGAGCTCGTCGGACCAGATGATCTGGCAGGAGAGGCGCGAGGTCGCCTCGATCAATGGCAGGGTGTCGAGCGCGTCTATTTCATCCTCGCGCGGTTCCGGCAGGCGCCTGGCCCAATCGGGCGCGACGACGACATGGCAGGTGGCGCAATCGCAGGAACCGCCGCAAACACCCTCGATCCCGACCTTGTAGTCGCGCAGGATCTCCATCACCCGCCAGCCTTCGACGGCTTCGAGTTCATGGGCGCGACCGTCGCGGTCGATCACATTCAGAATGGCCACTGCGCCGCTTGCCCCGTTCGTTCTTCCGAACGTTTCAAATAAGCCAGAGCGGCGATCGGTTCAATTCACGCGAGGTAGCGTGTTTTTTCTTATTCCCGATCAAAAGGAGGAGATTTCTCTTTCCGCCTCCTCGGGCATGGCGCGCCGCGAGTGGATTTTCCTCCACAGGAGGAGAGGCGACGACGGCTGCGTCAGACCAATCCGCCCAGCCGATAGCCCACGCCCGGCTCGGTCTCGATCAGCTTCGGCGCCGTGGGGTCGTCCTCGAGCTTCTGGCGCAACTGCCCGACGAAGACGCGCAGATATTGCACGTCATGCTCATGCGCCGGCCCCCAGACTGCCGTCAGGATTTGGCGATGCGTCAGCACGCGGCCATTTCCGCCGGCCAGGCTGGCGAGCAGGTCGTATTCCTTCGGCGAGAGTTTGACATGCACCCCGGCGCGGCTGATGCGGCGGTTGACGAGGTCGATCTCGACATCGCCCGAGCGGATCGTCGCCTCCGCGCCTTGCCGCTCGATACGGTGGCGCAGCGCAACGCGCAGGCGCGCCAGCAACTCACCGACGCCGAAGGGCTTCTCGACATAATCATCGGCGCCGGCGTCGAGTGCGTCGATCTTCTCCGTCTCGCGGTCGCGCGCCGAAAGGATGATCACCGGCCCGTCATAGAAGGCGCGTGCCTTGGCCAGGGCCTCCTTGCCGTCCATGTCGGGCAGGCCGAGATCGAGCACCACGGCGTCGGGCGGCTTGCGCGCGATCTCGCGCAGGCCGGCGGTGGCGTCGTCGGCGCGGACATGTTCGTAGCCGGCTGCATCGAGCGCCGGGCCGAGGAAGCGGTGGATCTGCGGCTCGTCGTCGATGACGAGGATGCGGGGGCGGAAAGCGGTCATGACAGAACCTCCGGCGCCGCGCCGTCCTTGCGCAGGCTGATCAATATGCGGGTGCCGCCCTTGGAACCGTCCGGCCGGTCCTGGATCGGGCTTGCGGCCGCGATGCGTCCGCCCATGGCCTCGACGAAGCCCTTGGAGATGGCAAGGCCGAGGCCCGCCCCCTTGCCACGCTCGCCGCCGCGATCGGTCGCTTCTTCCATGCGCCGGAACTTCTCGAAGACGCGTTCGAGCTCGGCGGTCGGGATGCCGCGACCTTCGTCCTCGATCGAGATCACGACGTTGCCCCGGTCCTCATAGGCTGCCGTCTCGATCAGCGAACCGTTATCGCTATAGGCGATCGCGTTCTCCAGGATGTTGACCAGGGCTTGTTCGAGCAAAGACGGATCGGCCGGCACCGCTGAGAGCTCGGCTGGAAAATCGCGCTGGATGCGGCGGTTCTCCAGCCGCCGCGACACCCGTGTGATCGCGGCCGAGATCACATCGCGGACATCGGTCCAGTCGCGGCGTGTCACCAGAGCGCCGCCCTCCAGCCGCGTCATGTCGAGCAGGTCGCCGACATAGCGGTTGAGGCGCTCGGCCTCTTCGCGAATGGACAGGAGCAGGTCATCGGCGACAGCCGGCTCGACGCTCTTGCCGAAATCGATCAGCGTCGTCACGGAACCGAGCACGGTTGCGAGCGGTGTGCGCAGATCATGGCTGACCGAGTTCAGCAACGCCGAGCGCAATCGGTCCGTCCGGCGCAGCGCCTCGGCATCGACGGCGGCTGCGGCGAGCTCGACCCGCTCCAGCGCAATCGCACCTTGGTCGAGCAGCGCCATGGCGAAGCGCTCATTCTCCGCACCCAGCAGGGCTTTGGGCTCGAACCCGACCACGCCCGTGCGCGCCCGCACGCCTTGCAGCGGCCGGAAGGTCCAGGCGACATTGGGCAGCATGCCGGTGCCGGCTCCGGCGGGCTCGCCCCGGTTCCAGCTCCAGCGCGCAGCCGTCATGTCGGCGGTGGTCAGCGGCTCCAGTGAGGGCGCGCCGGCGGTGGGCGCGATTTCGTCTCCTTGCGGCAGCAGGACGATGATCTTTCCGGCCGTCGCCGCCGAAAGCTGCTCGGCCAGCACGGTTGCGGCGTCCTCCCTGCGCGCGGCGCCCGAAAGCCTGCGGCTCGCTGCCAGCAGCGCCGTTATCGCCGAGGCGCGCCGCGCCGTCGCCTTGGCCTGGTCGCGGATGCGCCCGGTCAGGCTGCCGGTGGCGACGGCCGCGACGAAGAACACGGCGAAGGTCAGCACATCCGCCGGATTGCCGATCCACATCGACAGGCGCGGCTCGAGAAAGAAGAAATTATAGGCGAGGGCAGCAAGCCCTGCCGCCGTCAGCGACGGCCAAAGGCCGAAGGCGACACCTGCTCCCAGCACGCTGACGAGAAACAGCATGGCCAGGTTGGCGTTTTCCGCCTGACGATCGACCAATGTCGCAACGACGACCGCCGCTGCCACCATGACAGCCGCGCCGATATGGCCGCGCCAGGAAAGATCCCGCTTGGGCGCGGCCGGGGGCGGGCCGGCTGGTACGGAGGCGATATCGGTGATGATGTGAAGCGCTGCACCGTTCTGCGCCTCCAGCAGGGCAGGGGCGAGCGAGCGATGGAACCAGGCGCGCCAACCCTTGCGATGCGATTTTCCGACGACAATCTGGGTGACGTTGTTGCGGCGCGCATATTCCAGCACGCTGGCGACAAGATCGTCGCTGGTCAGCACGACATTGGCGGCCCCAAGCTGTTCGGCGAGCTTGAGCGCTTCCGCCAGCCTCTGACCGCGTGCCGGATCGGCGTCCGAACGGTTGGGCCGCTCGACATGGGCGACCGTCCAGGGCGCATCCATCATCATGTCGGAGAGGCGCCGGCCGGCGCGCACGAGCGAGGACGCCATTGCGTCGGGCCCGATCAGCACCAGGATGCGTTCGCCCGCAGCCCAGGGCCCTTCGACACCGGCGCGCTTCATCGCCTGATTCAGATGGTCGTCGACCGTCTGTGCGGCACGGCGCAAGGCCAGCTCGCGCAGCGCGGTCAGATTCTCCGGCTTGAAGAAATTGTCCGCGGCGAGCCGTGCCGTTTCGGGGAGGTAAACCTTGCCCTCGGCCATGCGCTGGCGCAGTTCGCTCGGCGTGATGTCGATCAATTCGATCTCGTCGGCGCTGCTCAACACGCTGTCGGGCACCGTTTCGCGCTGACGCACGCCGGTGATCTTCCAGATCACGTCGACGAGGCTCTCGAGATGCTGGACGTTCAGCGTGGTCCAGATGTCGATTCCGGCCGCCAGCAACTCCTCGACATCCTGCCAGCGCTTGGGATGCCGGCTGCCCGGCGCATTGGAATGCGCGTATTCGTCGACCAGCAGCAGGCGCGGCTTGCAGGCCAGCGCCGCATCGAGGTCGAACTCCATCAGCATGCGGCCATTATGCTCGATCGGCCGGCGCGCCATCACCTCCAACCCGTCGAGCAGCGCTTCGGTCTCACGGCGGCCATGCGTCTCGACCAGGCCGACCAGCACCTCGCCATGCTCCGCTTGCGCGCGCCGCCCTTGCGTGAGCATCTCGTAGGTCTTGCCGACGCCGGGCGCCATGCCGAGAAAAATCTTCAGCCGGCCGCGTTTACCGCGGCCGGCCTGGGCCAGAAGGGCGTCGGGATCAGGGCGCCCCTGTTCCCGGAATCGGGTCTCGTCCGTGGTCATTACGGCTTAGCTTGAGCCTTCGGATAGCGCGCGTCGAGGGCGAGGTTGGTGGTCAGCACGTTCACGCGCGGCCGGCCGATGAAACCGAGCAGATAGCCTTGCGTGTTCTGGGCGATGATCTCGGCGACCTGCGCCGGCTGGGCGCCGCGCGTCCTAGCGATGCGTTCGATCTGGCGCGCCGCGTTTTCCGGCGAGATATGCGGGTCGAGACCCGAACCCGATGCTTGAACGGCATCGGCTGGCAGCGAGCCAGCGCCGTCAGCGGCGCGGATCGCCTCGGCATCGGTCTTGATGCGTGTGGCGAGATCCTCGTTCAGCGGCCCGAAATTGGAGCCGGAGGAATTGGCCGCGTCATAGCCGTCCTTGCCGGCTGCCGAGGGGCGGGGCCGCAGATAGGCGTCGTCCTTGAAGATCTGGCCAATCCATTCCGAGCCGATGATCTCGCCGGCCTGGTTGCGGATCAGCGAGCCGCCGGCCTGCGCCGGGAACATCGCCTGCGAGAGCCCGGTGACGCCGAGCGGATAGGCGATGCCGAGCAGGAGGGTGAAGAAGACCATCGAAACGATGGCGGGGCGAAGATGGGACCACATGGTCGTTGTCCTTTGATGAGCGATCAGGCGAGCTTCAGCGCTGCGACAATCATGTCGATCAGCTTGATGCCGACGAAGGGCGCGATCAGCCCGCCGATGCCGTAGATGGTGAGGTTGCGCGAGAGCAGCTTGGCGGCCCCGATCGCCCGGTAGCGCACGCCACGCAGCGCCAGCGGGATCAGCGCGACGATGACGAGCGCATTGAAGATCACGGCCGAGAGGATGGCGCTCTGCGGGCTCGACAGGCCCATGATGTTCATTGCGCCAAGCGAGGGCAGGGCGACGACGAACATTGCTGGGATGATGGCGAAATATTTCGCCACGTCGTTGGCGATCGAGAAGGTCGTCAACGCCCCGCGGGTGATCAGGAGCTGCTTGCCGACCTCGACGATCTCCAGGACCTTGGTCGGATCGCTATCGAGATCGACCATGTTGCCGGCCTCGCGGGCGGCCTGCGCGCCGGTCTGCATGGCGACGCCGACATCGGCCTGGGCCAGGGCAGGCGCGTCGTTGGCGCCGTCGCCGCACATTGCGACCAGCCGGCCCTTGGCCTGCTCGGTGCGGATGATGCGCAGCTTGTCCTCGGGCGTCGCCTCGGCGAGGAAATCGTCGACGCCGGCCTCGGAGGCGATGGCCGCCGCGGTCACCGGATTGTCGCCCGTGATCATGACGGTGCGCACGCCCATGCGGCGCAGATCGGCGAAGCGGTCCTTTACGCCGGGCTTCACCACGTCCTTGAGATGGATGACGCCGACCAGCGCGCCGTTCTCGCTGACGGCGAGCGGCGTGCCGCCGGACCGCGCGACGCGGTCGACCGCCTGGCGCAATTCGGCGGGAACCTGACTCTCGGAGAGGTCGAGCGACCGGATGACCGCATCCACCGCGCCCTTGCGCCAGGACTTGCCGTCGGCATCGAGGCCGGACTGGCGCGTCATGGCGCTGAACGGGATCGAGGTCGCCCCCGCCGGGACTTGCGCCGTCACACCCTGATTGCGGGCGAGCTCGACGATCGAGCGGCCTTCGGGCGTTTCGTCGGCAAGCGAGGCGATCAGCGCCGCACGCAGCGCCGCATCGGGCCGCACGCCGGGAGCCGGCACGACCTCGACCGCCATGCGGTTGCCGAAGGTGATCGTGCCGGTCTTGTCGAGCAGCAGCGTGTCGACGTCGCCGGCCGCCTCAACCGCGCGGCCGGAGGTTGCGAGCACATTGACCTTCAGCAGCCGGTCCATGCCGGCGATGCCGACCGCGCTGAGCAGCCCGCCGATCGTGGTCGGGATCAGCGTCACGAAGAGTGCGCCGAGAACCATGGGATCGAGCGTCACGCCCGAGAAGGCGCCAAGCCCGGTCAGGGTGACGACGGCGATCAGGAAGACCAGCGTCAACCCCGCCAGCAGCACGGCGAGCGCGAGTTCATTGGGCGTCTTGCGGCGGTCGGCGCCTTCCACCATCGCGATCATGCGATCGAGGAAGGAGGAGCCCTGCTGCGAGGTGACCTTAACCTTGAGCCAGTCGGAGACGACCGTGGTGCCGCCGGTGACGGCCGAGCGGTCGCCGCCGCTCTCGCGGATGACGGGAGCGGATTCGCCGGTGATCGCGGCCTCGTTGACCGAGGCGACACCCTCGATGATCTCGCCATCGGCTGGGATCACATCGCCGGCCTCGACCAGCACGATGTCGCCGGGCACGAGTTCATGAGCCGGCGTCGGGACTATCGCATTGCGGGCGGAGTCGATGATCAGCTTGGCCTTGGTGGTGACGCGGGTGGCGCGCAGGCTGTCAGCTGCCGCCTTGCCGCGCCCTTCGGCGATGGCCTCGGCGAAATTGGCGAAGAGCACGGTCAGCCAGAGCCAGGCCGCGATCTGGATCGGGAAGCTGGCCGGCAGGCCGCCGGCGATGGCAACGCCAGCCGAGACGGTCGCGAGCGCCGCGACCACCTCGGTTGCGAGGATGACCGGGTTGCCGGTCAGTGCGCGCGGGTCGAGCTTGACGAAGGCGCTCTTCAGCGCGGTCGTCACGACGCTCTGGTCGATCGCGCCGGATTTGACGAAAGACATGGACATGATTGGATTTCCTTTGTCGGCTCAGCGTGAAGCCGCAGCCGCAAGCAGCTGGAAATGCTCGACGATCGGGCCCAGAGCGAGCGCGGGGAAGAATTGCAGGCCGCCCAGGATCAAGACGATGCCGATGAGCAGGCCGACAAAGAGCGGGCTGTCGCTCGGCAAGGTGCCGGCGGTCGGCTGGAGCTTCGGCTTGGCCGCGAGCGCACCGGCGATGGCGAGGACCGGCACGATATAGGCGAAGCGGCCGAGCAGCATGCCGATGGCCAGCGTCGTGTTCCACCAGGGGGTGTTGGCGGTGAGCCCGGCAAAGGCCGAGCCGTTGTTCCCCGCCGCCGACGAATAGGCGTAGAGGATCTCGGACAACCCACGCGGCCCCTTGTTCAGCAAGCCTTCGAGCGCGACCGGCAGCACGGCGGCGATGGCGGAGAAGCCGAGAATGGCGAGCGGCAGGATCAGCACCGCCAGCATGGCGAATTTGATCTCGCGCGCCTCGACCTTCTTGCCGAGATATTCAGGCGTACGCCCGACCATCAGCCCCGCGACGAAGACCGCAAGCAGCGCCATCACCACCATGCCGTAAAGGCCGGAGCCGACGCCGCCCGGCAGGACCTCGCCGAGCTGGATCATGAACATTGCAACGCCGCCGCCGAGCGGCATGAAGCTGCCATGCATGGCGTTGACCGAGCCGTTGGAAGCGCCGGTCGTCTGCGCCGCCCAGACCGATGAGGCGGCCGGCCCGAAGCGGACCTCCTTGCCCTCCATGTTGGACGGGGCGTCGGTGATGCCGGCTGCGATCATCGCCGGCTGCGGCGTGAGCGTCTCCGAAGTATAGATCGCGGCTGCGGCGGCGCCGACGAGGATGATCATCACCGCGATCAGCGCCTTGGCCTCCTTGCGTGCCCCGGCAATGCGCCCGAAAGCGATCACGGTGCCGAAGGCGAGCGCGTTGATCGAGGTGGCCTCGATCAGGTTGGTGAACGGTGTCGGGTTCTCGAACGGGTGCGCCGAGTTGACGTTGAAGATGCCGCCGCCATTGGTGCCCCACTGCTTGATCGCCTCCTGCGAGGCGGTCGGGAACAGCGAGATCACCTGCTTGGCGCCCTCGATGGTCGAGGCTTCGACATTGGCGAGCAGGGTCTGCGGCACGCCGGCCGCGACCAGCACGAGCGCGGTCACGATCGAGAGCGGTAGCAGCACATAGAGCGTGGTGCGCGTCAGATCGACCCAGAAATTGCCGAGGTTCTCGCCGCGATCGGTGGCAAAGGCGCGCGCGACCGCAGCGGCGATCGCGAGACCTGTGCCGGCCGAGACGAAGTTATGCACGGTCAAGCCCGCCATCTGGCTGAGATTGCTCATCGTCGCTTCGCCGGCATAGGACTGCCAGTTCGTGTTGGTGACGAAGCTGACCGCCGTGTTGAAGGCGAGATGCGGCGACAGGCCGTCGAAGCCTTGCGGATTGAGCGGCAGCAGGTTCTGGAAGCGCAGCTGCAGATAAAGCAGCACGAAGCCGGCCGCGCTGAAGGCGAGCACGGCTCCGGCATAGCCCAGCCAGTTCTGCCCCTTGTTGCGGTCGATGCCGAAGGCGGCATAGGCGAGCGCCTCGACCGGCCGCAGCACCGGATCGAGCCAGGTTCGTTCGCCCGCCCAGACGCGCGCCATGAAGATACCGAGCGGCCAACCCATGGCCACCGTCAACGCGATCGTGAAAACGATCTCGGCCCAGCCCCGCCAATCCATTGCGAGGTCTCCTTATGTTTTTGAGGTCAGAAGCGGTCGGGGCGCAAAAGCGCGGCGACCATGTAGACCGCCAGCCCGAGGGCAGCGGTCGCGTAAAGCCAGGTGAGCGCCATGATCGTCAGACCTTGCGCAGTAGCGTTGCGTAGTAACCGAAGAGCACGAAGGCCCCGGTTCCCAGCACGAGATAAAGGATGTCGGCCATGAGCCTTACTCCGGTCAGGTTAGACCGGAGAGATGGTGCCCGGAGGGCTCAAGGGTCGAGCCGGAAGGGCAGCGCGGCGCATAAAGGCGACATAAAGATTGAAACGAGCCGCACCATGAAGCGGCGCGCATTTGATGTAACGCAACGACATCGGTTCGAAGTCCGAGCGAGGCTATGCAGATGAGAGCGTGTCCAGATGTGTACGCCGGAAGACCTGTCGAAGCGCCTCATCCCGAGAATGTGAGCGGCGACAGGAAAAATGCGGTCGGCAGGTTCTCCGGATTTCCATATTCGCAGGTTAGAACACTTCGCAGACAGCCATGATTCACCGCGCCCATTTCTCACCGGTGCGGCCCCAGCCCAGCCTCGAAGGAAGCCTGATGAAAGCGATCGCCTGCGCCATCCTGATCTCCACCACTTTCGTCCTGCCGGCCCTTGCCCAGGACATCACCGCCGGCGAGCGCTCCTGGAACAAGTGCCGCGCCTGCCATCAGACCGGCGAGGGCGCCAAGAACCTGGTCGGTCCCCAGCTCAACGGCCTGATCGGGCGACACTCAGGCTCGGTCGAGGGCTATAGCTACTCCGCGGCCAACAAGAACTCCGGCATCACCTGGGACGAGGCGACCTTCGCCGAATACATCAAGGACCCCAAGGCCAAGATTCCCGGCACCAAGATGATCTTCGCCGGCGTCAAGAACGAGCAGGAGATCAAGGACCTCACCGCCTTCCTCAAGCAGTTCGGTCAGGACGGGAAGAAGCTTTAGATAGAGCGTTTTCGAGCGAAGTGGATTCCGGTTCCCTCGCGACAAACGCGAAGCGTTTGCGCGGAGAAAACGCGTTAAAACAAAGATCTAGATGCGCTGAGGTTTAGCCAGGCCGCTCCGACCCGATCACTCCGCGGCAATCGTGCGCTCCGTGGCCATCGCAGGCGTGGCCCGCAGGGTCGCGGCCCAGAAGGCGATCGTCAGCGCGCTGATGCCGGCGCCGAGCAGGCAGACGCCGTTCCAGCCTGCATGGGCATAAACGATCGTGGAGAAGGATGAGCCGAGCGCGCTGCCGATGGAGTAGAACACCATATAGGTGGCCGTCAGCCGGCTCTGCGCCTCCGCCCTGACACGATAGATCATGCCCTGGTTGGTCACATGGGTCGCCTGCAGGCCGAAATCGATGACGACGACACCCAGGATCAGCCACAGGATCGAATGTCCCAGCCATGAGATCGGTAGCCAGGCCAGCAGCATGAGGCCGAGCGCCATGCCGGTGACGCGCTGACCCAGTCCCTGATCCGCCCAGCGCCCGGCCCTTGCCGCGCCGAGAGCGCCGGCGGCGCCGGCGAGGCCGAAAAGGCCGACTTCGGTGTGAGACAGCGAGAAGGGCGGCGCGCTCAGCGGCAAGACCAGCGGTGTGAGCAGCGTCGTGATGTTGGCGAAGATCAGCATGGCGATCACGGCGCGGATGCGCAGCACCGGCTCCTCGACGAAGAGCGTGATGAGCGAGCCGATCAGGCGCGGATAGGAAATCGTCTTGGGCAAGCGCTCCTGCCGGGGCAGGGCTTTGTAGAGAAGGCCGGCGATCACCAGCGTCAACGCCGCGGAGACGAGATAGACCGTGCGCCATCCCGACAGATCGGTCAGGAGCCCGGCGGCGGTTCGCGCCAGCAGGATGCCAAGCACGATGCCGCTCGTGACCACTCCGACGACCTGCCCGCGCTCGGCCGGCCGCGCCAGGCTCGCGGCATAGGCGACAAGGGTTTGCGTGACGACTGCCAGCAAACCAAGTGCAGCCATCGACCCCAGCAGCATCGTGGCTGTCGAGGAGAATCCGACCGAAATCAGTGCGACAGCCGACAGCAGCGACTGAGCGACTATGAGGCTGCGCCGATCGATGAGATCGCCCAGCGGCACCAGCAAGATCAGGCCCAGCCCGTAACCGAGTTGGGTCGCGCCGACGATCAGGCCCGCGATCGTCCGGGAAAGCGCTAGCTCCTGCGCCATCACATCGAGCAATGGCTGGGCGAAATAGGCGTTGGCGACGGCGAGCCCGCTTGCGACCGCAAACAGCAAGGTGATCGGGCGCGTCAGCCGGGACGGCTGCGATGAGGCGTCGGGAACGACGTGCCCATCGGGAGCCTGCTCATCGGCGCTCTCTTGAAGGCGCGCACCATCGTTGACGACGCCGACGTGCGCCGCCTTTCGCTGTCCATGCATCGCAAGCTCCAGCCAGAATCGGTTTTATTATGAAACCAATCGACGCGTAGCCCTTTCGGTTTTATGATGCAACCTGAACATGAGGCCTGTTCACATCGGCCCGGAGCGTCATCGATGGTTGGGCGGAGAAGCCTGAAAGCGGATTTTTGCCCCAGCGCCCGGTCGCTCGATGTGATCGGGGACTGGTGGTCGCTCTTGATCGTGCGCGACGCCTTCGACGGCTTGACGCGCTTCGGCGAGTTTCAGAAGAGCCTCGGCATCGCCAAGAACATCCTGTCGGACCGCCTGCGAACGCTGGTCTCGCGCGGCATTCTGGAACTCGCCCCTGCCGGCGATGGCGCCGTGCGCCAGGAATATCGCCTGACCGAAATGGGCCGGGATTTGTTCCCGGTGATGGTTGCGCTTAGGCAATGGGGCGAGCGCCATCTCTTCGAGGCCGACGAGCCACGCTCATCCCTGGTCGAGCGTGACACCGGCCTCTCCGTCCGGCTCGACATTCGCACACAAGATGGCCGAGCGATCGGACCCGGCGCGACGGTGATCTTGAAGGTGCCCGAGCCGGATTAAAGCTGAGCTGCCGGACACAGGATCGGCGCGGTGATCTGGCGCGAGGGCGGCGATCACATGTAACGAAATGTACCGCCTCGCCGCCCGCGCAGGTTTTGCGACAAACCGGCCGGATGGCGGCAAAATCCTGCGACGCGCGGCCAATAGCGTGCCCGGCAGGATCGGGAACCGGCGCTGCCATCGTGCCCGCCTCCTGCTCCCATGACTGCGCCGTCATTCTGCCGGCAAAGGGGAGACGACCGTGCCAACAATGCCGACGCGCAGAGGCTTCGTCTTTGGCGCCAGCGCCCTGGCGAGTGGCCTCGTGCTGCAGCCTTGGCTGGCCCGAGCGCAGGCGCCCCGGTCGCTACCCGCCTCGGAGCCCGAGATCACGGCCTGGGTCACGATCGGGACCGACGACACCACGCTGATCCGCGTCGCCCGCTCCGAGATGGGGCAAGGCATCTCGACCGCCTTGCCCATGCTGGTCGCTGAGGAGCTGGATTGCGACTGGAGCAAGGTCAGGCCGGATTTCATCGGCGCGGCGGAGAACCTGAAGCGAGGGCGCGCCTGGGGCGACATGGCCACCTCCGCGAGCTTCTCGGTGCGCGCCTCCCAGGCCTATCTGCGCAAGGCCGGCGCACAGGCACGGATGATGCTGATCGCCGAGGCCGCCTCGCGCTGGGGCGTCCCAGTAGAGGAATGCGCAGCTCGCGACGGCATCGTGACCCATGCGGCGAGCGGCCGGAGCGTCCGCTATGGCGCCCTCGCGGAAGCCGCATCGCATCGTCCCGTTCCGGCGGAGGTGACGCTGAAGCGCCCCGCCGAGTGGCGGCTGCTCGGCACCGCCCGGCGGCGTCTCGACACGCCCGACAAGGTGATGGCCGCGCCGATCTACGCCAGCGACGTGACCCTGCCGGAGATGCTGCACGCCGCCGTCAGGGCCTGCCCGGCGCATGGCGGCAAGCTGCGCGGCTTCGAGGCCGGCGCGGTTCTGGCGATGCCGGGCGTGCGCCAGGTCGTGCCGGTCGGCGACAATGCGGTCGCCGTCGTGGCTGAGCATTGGTGGCAGGCGAAGACGGCCTGCGACGCGCTGCCGATCGACTGGGACGAGAGCGGCGCGGCGGGCCTGTCGAACGACCGCCTGAGTGAGTTGTTCCGACAGGGGCTGGACGCGCCCGACCCGGCGATCGGGCATCGCAAGGGCCATGTCGACGAGGCTCTGGCCGCAGCTGCGACCCGTATCGAGGCGCAGTATTCCGTGCCCTATCTCGCCCATGCCACCATGGAGCCGCAGACCTGCACCGCCCATGTCGCCCAGGGCCGGGCCGAGATCTGGGCGCCGACGCAGAATGGCGAGGGCACGCTGCGCGTGGTCGCCGCCACGCTGGGCATCGATCCTGCGCAGGTGACCGTGCACAAGCGCCAGCTCGGCGGCGGTTTCGGCCGCCGCGGCCTGTCACAGGACTGGGCGCGGCAGGCCGCCCTCATCGCCAGGGCGGTCGGGCGCCCGGTCAAGACTGGCTGGACGCGCGAGGAGGACATGCGCCACGATTTCTACCGGCCGATGGTACTGGCGCGGCATCAAGCGGGCTTCGACGGGCAGGGCCGACTCGTCGCCTGGAAGGCGCGTTTCTGCGGATCGTCGATCGCCTCGGGACTGGCGCCGCAATGGCTACGCAACGGCCGCGACATGGCGATGATGGACGGCTTCCGCGACGACGACATGCTCTATGGCGTGCCGCATTTCGAGGCCGGCTGCGTGATGCGCAACACCGCGATCCCGGTCGGCTTCTGGCGCGGGGTCAATCTCTCGCAGAACGGCTTCTTCCGCGAAGCCTTCATCGACGAGATGGCCCATGCGGCAGGCCAGGATCCCTACCAGTTCCGTCGCGGATTGCTGGCGCAGGCCCCGCGCTCGCTCGCGGTCCTGGACGAGGTCGCGCGGCGGGCCGGCTGGGGCCGCGCTGCGGCCGGCGTGCATCAGGGCATCGCCGTGATCGAGGGCGACAACTCCGTCTGCGCCCAGATCGTCGAAGTGTCGGTCGATGGCGAGGGCGCGATCAAGGTCCATCGCGTCGTCTGCGCCGTCGATCCGGGCTTCGTCGTCAATCCCGGCATCGTCACCGCACAGATCGAGGGCGCGATCGCGCAGGGGCTGTCGGCGGCGCTGACCGGCGAGATCACCTTCAGGGACGGCCGCGTCGGACAAAGCAACTTCCACGACTACCCGTTCCTGCGCATGCATGAGATGCCGCGCGTCGAAACCCATCTCGTGCCCAGCGGCGATCGCTACAGCCGCGAATGGGGCGGCATCGGCGAGACCGGGCTGCCGCCGCTGGCGCCCGCCCTCGTCAACGCGGTCTTCGCCGCGACCGGCAAGCGCATCCGCTCCCTGCCACTGAAACATCACGATCTGAGGCGGGCCCGGCCATGAGAGGCGCGATGTGGAAACCGGCCCTCGGGGCCGTGCTGGCCGGGGCGGCGATCCTGCTCGGCCAGATATTCCTCGGTCAGATCTGGCACGGCTCCAGCGCGCAGGACCGGCAGCAAGACCGGCAAGCTGCCTCGGCCGGGCTGTTCATGGAGTTCCTGCCCGTCCTGCAGCATCCACGCTGCCTGAACTGCCACATAGCGGTCGATTTTCCGCGACAGGGCGAGGCCAGGCGGCCGCATATCATGCAGGTGAAGCGAGGCCCTGAAGGGAGCGGGGCGCCCGGTCTCCAATGCGGCACCTGCCATCAGCGCAGCAATTCGCCGGCCGGCGTTCCCGGCGCCGATAACTGGCATCTTGCCCCGTTGCGGATGGCCTGGGAGGGGCTGAGCGCGGGCCAGATCTGCCGGGCGCTGCTCGACCCCGGCAAGAGCGGGATGAATGGCGAGCAGTTGATCCGGCATCTCGACGCCGACCATCTCGTGCTCTGGGCCTGGCAGGGCGGCGTCGATCTCAACGGCGCGGCGCGCCAGGCGCCGCCGCTCTCGCATGCAGCGTTCACGGAGCTGGTCGGGCGCTGGCTGGCCTCCGGCGCGCATTGCCCCGGATGAGGCCGTCCGCAGCCACAGGCGAGGGGACCATGACGAGCCTGCAGGCGGATGATATCCATGGGGCCTCGGAGACGCCCATGGACAGCGTACCTCACGTCGTCGTGGTCGACGATCACGGCGATATTCGCGAGCTGGTCGGCCGCTATCTCGGCGAGCATGGCTACCGGGTCAGCACAGCCGACAGCGCGGCCGCGCTTCGGCGGCTGCTGCAGAAAGCCGCGCCGGCCCTGATCGTGCTCGACGTGATGATGCCAGGCGAGGACGGCCTCTCGGTCTGCCGGCATCTGCGCGCGACCAGCAATGTGCCGATCATCCTGCTGACCGCGGTCACCGACGAGACCGACCGCATCATCGGGCTCGAAATGGGCGCGGACGACTACATCACCAAGCCGTTCAACCCGCGCGAGCTGCTCGCCCGCATCAAGGCGGTGCTGCGGCGCGCCAACAGCCTGCCGCCGCGCTTGGAGATCCGCAGCAAGATGCTGCGCTTCGACCGCTGGCGGCTCGATGTCGGGCGGCGCGAGCTGATCGACGAGGAGGGCGTGTCGATCCCGTTGAGCACCGCCGAGTTCCGGCTGCTGTCGGTCCTGCTCGAGCGCCCCGGGCTGGTGCTGACGCGCGAGCAGTTGCTCGACCTGACGGTGGGGCGCGTTGCCGAGGTCTTCGACCGCAGCATCGACAACCAGGTCAGCCGTCTGCGCAAGAAGATCGAGCTCGACCCGCGCAATCCGATGCTGATCAAGACGCATTGGGGCGGCGGCTACAGCTTCAGCGCCGATGTGGAGCCGGGCTGATGCGGCTCTGGCCACGAAGCCTCGCGGGGCAGTTCATCGCGGTGCTGCTGCCGGCGCTGATGCTGTCGCAACTGCTCGGCTTCATCGTCACCTCCGACGAGCGCATCAGCGCGATCCGCAGCGAGGCGCGCGACGAGTTCCTGGTGCGGACGGAATCGGTGGCGCGGGCGCTGCGCGCGACGCCCAGCCAATATCATGGCGCGATCCTGACGACGATGGCGACCAACACTTCGCGCTTCTGGCTGAGCGGCGCACGGCAGGACGATCCCGGCCCCTGGCGCGAGGAGGCCTGGCGCCGCCTGCAGGAGCCGCTGACGACAAGCACCGGAGCGCCCCCGCAACCCGCCAGCTTCGAGCCGAACCTTGTCTCCGCCGCGCGGCTGAAGACGGGCTGGGAGCCCCTGCCGCCGGAGCTGTTCCCGTCCGCGCCGTCATCTGCCCGGATGCTGGAGCTCGACCGCTATTTCGGCGCCGGCGCGACGGTCGAGCTGCCTGGCGGCGTCTGGCCCAACGCGGCCTTCGGCAAGCCCTATTACGGCCGGACATGGCTGTCGCAATCGCTGATAGCGCTGTCCTCGACCGCCATCCTGCTGTCCATCCTCACGGTCTGGCTCGCGCGCCGGATCACGCGCCCGATGCGCAAGCTGGCCGCGGCCGCCGATGCGTTGGGCCGTGGCGAGGAAACCGCAGAGCTCGTGGAGCAGGGCCCGGAGGATGTCCGCCGGATGGCTGGCGCCTTCAACCGGATGCAGGACCGGCTGAGGCGCTTCATCCTCGACCGCACGGCGATGCTGGCGGCGATCGGCCATGACCTGAGGACGCCGATCACCTCGCTCAGGCTGCGCGCCGAATTCGTCAGGGACCCGGTCGAGCGCGAGCGGTTCATGGCCTCGCTCGACGAGATGCAGGCGATGACCGAGGCGACGCTGAGTTTCGCCGGCGAACAGGCGGTGGGCGAGGCGACGCGGCTCGTCGACCTTGCCGCCCTGATCGAAAGCATCTGCAGCGACCTTGCCGATCTCGGTCGCGACGTCGATTTCCGCGACCATGGCCGCGAGCCCTATCGCTGCCGGCCGGCGGCTCTCGGCCGCGCCATCCGCAACATCGTCGAAAACGCGGCGCGCTATGGCGAGCGGGCGCGCGTCGCGCTGGCCCGCAGCCCCGGCTGGATCGAGATCGTCGTCGAGGATGACGGCGACGGCATCCCCGAGAGCGAGTTCGAGCGCGTCTTCGCTCCCTTCGTCCGGCTCGAGGCTTCGCGCAGCCGCGAGACCGGCGGCACAGGGCTCGGCCTCGCCATCGCCCGCACGATCGTGCGCAGCCATGGCGGCGACGTGCTGCTCGCCAATCGCGAGCGCGGCCTGCGGGTGACGATCCGCCTGCCCGAGGTCGTGGCAGCCGACCTCGCCGCCGCGCGCTCCGTCGACAAGGTTTGGGCTGCCGCGAAATAAGGTTTGGGCTGCCGCGAAATAGCGGCGGCGCGGAGGGCGCTTCATGGCACCCTGGTCTGGAGCCCCGAGCCCGCAGCCAGCTTGATCGCCGCGCGGATGCGGTTGTACGTGCCGCAGCGGCAGAGATTACCCGACATGGCGTCATCGATGTCGCCGTCGCTGGGTGTCGGGTTTACGGCGAGGAGCGCGGCCGCCTGCATCATCTGGCCAGGCTGGCAGAAGCCGCATTGCGGTACGTCGACCTCGATCCAGGCCTGTTGCACTGGGTGCGGCCCGTTTGCGCCCAGCCCCTCGATGGTGGTGACCACGGCGCCCTCGATCTCCCCCAGCGGCGTGACGCAGGAGCGCCGGGCCTGGCCATCGACATGAACCGTGCAGCAGCCGCACAGCGCTGCGCCGCAGCCATATTTGGCGCCGGTGAGGTGAAGGTGTTCCCGCAGCGCCCAGAGCAGGGGCGTCTGCGGATCGGCGTCGATCGTGCGGGACTGGCCGTTCACTGTCAGCGTGACCATCGCGATCCTGCCTCCGGACGTGTGGCGAAGCGTTCTCATCTCGCCTCGACGATAGCGGCAGGGTGTCGCGCGGATGTGTCGCGCACCGGCGCGATTGTATCAAACTGTCGCGGGCCGTGGGGGCGCATCAGCTTGAGCAGATGTAATCCACGCCTGGTTCGGTCACGATCAAGCGCGGGTCAGCGACATGGACCGGCCCCCTCGCACTTCGAGGAGGCAATGCTCGATCGCGCGGCACCGCTAGCCGAGAAGCGCCTATCCTCCTCATATACAACGGGCGTTCTCGGGACATTTGTCACAGCTCTTCTCCTGCGGTCGGAATTCACGGAGGAGGGCCTGCGCCGAGGCTGATCGACTTTTGAGATCAGGCTCGGCGAGATGGTTTCCAGAGTCACGCCGAGGTCGGTGACGTCTCGCGGACGCTGGGAGCAGCGCTTATTTCGACGACAAGCTTTCCCTCGGCCCTGCCTGCCTTGAGTGCTCTGTAAGCGTCGCAGGCGGTGTCGAGCGTAAAGCGCCGCGGGTCGAGGCGGGGTGCGATCTTGCCGGCCTCGGCCAGAACAGCGGCCTCGCGCAGGATCTCTCCGTGATGCGCGCGCCCCTCGCCGGTCAGCATTGGCAGCAGTGTGAAAACGCCCGAATAGGTGGCTGCGCGGAAGGAAAGCGGCCCCAGCGCATGCGTTCCCCAGCCAAGACAGCTGACGACGTGGCCAAAGCGTCGTATGGCCTTGAACGAGGCATCGAGAGTTGCGCCCCCGACTGTATCGTAGATGACATCGAAGCCGCGCCCTTGCGTGTACGCGGCGACGTAGTCTTCGACCGAGGCCTCACCATAGTCGATCGGCGTCGCTCCGAGTTGCCTGATGAAGGCCTGGTCCTGCGCCGAACCCGTCGCGAAGACGTCGGCTCCAAGGGCCCGGGCCAGTTGGACTGCGATGTGACCGACTCCACCCGCACCGCCATGGACCAGTACCTGCTGTCCAGCCTTGACGGAGGCGCGATCGATGAGCCCTTCCCAGGCGGTAATGACGATCAAGGGGAGCGAGGCAGCCTCGCGCATGCTCAGGTTGACGGGCTTCGGCGCTAGCAGATCGACGTCCACAGCGGCAAATTCTGCAAGCGAGCCTTGCAAACCTGCGACGCCGCCGGTCATTCCATATACTTCATCGCCCCGCCGAAATGCTGTGACCCCCGGGCCCACCGCCTCGACGACGCCGGCGAGGTCGATACCCAAAATCGCGGGCAATGGCTGACGTGCATGAGCCGCCTCGCCGGCATGGATTTTGGTGTCGAGCGGGTTGACGGCACTGGCTTTGATCTGGAGCAGGACCTGACCAGATCGAGGTTCCGGCCGAGCAATTGGCGCGATCCGAAACGCTGCGCCATGGGTGTCGAGAACCGCTGCCATCATTGATTTCGTCGAAGTCATGAGATGTCCTTTCCTGTTCGTCCTCAGAACATCGGCTCATCCACCTTGTTTGGAAATCGACAATAGTGCACGTAGCTCATTCGAAATTGAATGAGAGAGCAGTGCATGGAGTGGAGCGATCTGCGTATCTTTCTGGCCGTCGCGCGGGAGGGGACGCTCGGCGCTGCGGCGCGCAAACTGGGGCAGAGCCAGCCGACGATGGGCCGGCGACTGCGGGCGCTCGAACAGGCGCTCGGTGCGACCCTATTCCAACGGACGGGCGATGGCTTCGTGTTGACGGACGAGGGGACGGCGGTTCTGTCTCATGCCGAACAGATGGAGGAAGAGGCGCTAGCACTTCAGCGGAAGCTCGCCGGCAGGGAGCAGCAGCTCGATGGTATGCTCCGGCTCTCGTCGTCGGACTGGTTCGGCGTTCATTTGCTGGCACCAGTTTTAGCCGAGTTTTCGCGATTGCAGCCCCGTGTCATCGTCGAGCTGCTTACAGACGCTCGGTTCTACAGCCTGCCACGGCGCGAGGCTGATATGGTGTTCCGGATCCAGCCCTTCGACGAGCCGGAGGTGATCTCCCGCCGGCTGATGCATATCCCCTACGGGGTCTATCTAAAGACGGGCTTGGAGCCGCCGCGGGCAGGAGACGGAGCCGGCACCGCGCTGATCTCGATGGATACGGCCTTCGGCGGGATGCCTGACGCGGTTTGGCTGAAGCGCATCTTGCCCAATGCCCACATCGTCTCCCGCAGCAACAATCGCGATGTGCAGGCGCAAATGTGCACCCAGGGAGTTGGTGTCGCAGTGCTGCCGCGCCCGCTTGGCGACGCGCTTGTCGGGGTCGACCGTATCGACCTGGGGCACCCGCCACCAGGTCGCGATACGTGGGTGGGATATCACCGCGATCTGAAACGTCTGCCCCGGCTGCGCGCACTGCTCGATGTGATCATCGAAAGGCTTGCGAACTAACGCATGTTCTAGGAGAGAGGCACGAGGGCATCGTCTATGTCCCGATCGAGGGGCTCCCGAATTTGAACGTGCATATTTTTTGGCGGGAGCAGGAAAGCTCCGGTCTCGTCTTGGACCTCGTGGAATTCCTGGCCGGCGGCGCTGCGCGGCTGAAGGCACACGGCGATCGAGTAGCAATCGCGCAGTATATCGCGCCATGGCGCAGAATCGGTGGGCTGGCGGAAGGGGTGGGATTCGAACCCACGGTGGGCTTGCACCCACGGCGGTTTTCAAGACCGCTGCCTTAAACCACTCGGCCACCCTTCCGGTGCGCTTGTCATTGCCGGGCGCATGGCGTTTTGGCAAGCCCGCTTATCGCGCGGGCGAAGCTTGCGCCATATCTGCCTTTTCCTGGGGTGGCGGAAAACTCCGGCAAAAACCGAAAAACCCCTGCAATGGCAGGACGATCGGTCTCGCATGGGTTGGCTCTGGTCGCTGGCCGAGATCGGGGAGGAAGCCCGCATGCCCCGCCTAGGCGACTACGTTGCACGGCTGCCACGCGCGCCGAAAATCGCTCCTTATCCCCGTCCCAGGTTGACACGTGCCGCATTTCCGACACCTTTGTGCCCGCTCAAGGGCACACAGGATGTCGTTAACGGTGTCGCGATCCGCGATCCTCCGCTTAACGAACTCTTAATCGGATTGTCCGAAAACTTCGGTTTCGCCGCTGATGCGGCTGGCCGGCCTTTTGAGTTTTCGGCGCAGAAAGCGGAACGGCGGAATGACGCGAGGCGCATGCTCATCGGTCCCGGAATCGTCCTCCGACGCGTCCGAGCCAGGCGGCCTCAGCAGTCACACTCTGACAACGCGCGTCATGCGCATTGGTTGCGTCGCGCTTGCCGGGCTTTTCGTCGCCAATTGCGCAGGCAATCAGGTCGCCCAGCGCGGCCGCTCCAAGGAAATCGGTGCGTTCCCCCAATCCAAATACGGCCCGGCCAGCCCGCGCGTCGTCGCGGAGGGCGAGGAAGTGCCCAAGGGTGGCGGGCGCCAATTGATCGGCAAGACGTATTCGGTCGCCGGCAAGCGCTACACGCCTTATGAGAAACCGGTCGGCTACACGGCGGTCGGCACCGCCTCCTGGTACGGCGAGGCCTTCCATGGCCGCCGCACCGCCAATGGCGAGGTCTATGACCGCAACGGCATCAGCGCCGCGCATCCGACCATGCCGCTGCCGGCCTATGCCCGCGTCACCAACGTTCTGAACAACCGCTCGATCATCGTACGCGTCAATGATCGCGGTCCTTATCACGGCAACCGCCTGATGGACGTCTCGCAGAAGACCGCCGAGGCGCTGGCCTTCCGCCATCTCGGCACCGCCCGCATCAAGCTCGAATATCTCGGCCAGGCCTCGCTCGCCGGCTCCGACGACAAGCTGCTTCTGGCGACCTTGCGCACGGACGGACAGCCGGCCGCGATCCCGGGCACCAGCGCCCCGACCATGGTCGCAAGCACCGCCCCGACGGCGGCCGGCCGCTACGCCAGCGCCAATCTCGACGAAGTACCGGTCGAGCCGGTCCGGCCCGCCATTTCGCAGCCGGTCGCGCAGGCCTATGCCGAACCGGTCCGCACCATCGCGCCGAGCACCCCGGTCGCTGCCAGCATGGTCTCGACGGCTTCCACGAGCTCGGCCAGTGCAAGTTCCGCCAGCGTGGGCGTTCCGGTCCGTGGCGCGCCGCTGCCGCCCAACCGCCCCTTCGATCTCGACACCATCGCCAATGCCGGCAAGCCGGTCGTCATGCAGCCGCGGGCGACGCCACTGCCGCCCGTGCGCACCAATGTCGCAAGCCTGTTCGCTGCGCCCGAGCGCAGCCCGACCCAGCGCTTCTCGAATGCACATCCGCTGGTGCGCGATCTCTCGCCCCAGAGTTTGCAGCCGCTATCGCGCAATTGAAGCCGTTCGGGCTTGACCGCCCGAGCCCGCCTCTGCTTCAGATCGGAGCATGAGCGCGCCTGTTACCAGCAGCGACGGATCTGATCGACGCTCTGCCGCCTTGCGGCTGGGCGTCGTTGTGTTTCTGGGCCTGGTCCTATCGCTCGCCGGAACGGGCCTGCAGGCTCAGAATTTCCAATCGCAGGCGACTTACGCCGTCCTGCTCGACTCAGCCAGCGGCACGGTGCTCTACGAGAAGGCCGCCGACGAGCTGATGGTCCCGGCCAGCCTCGCCAAGATCGCGACGGCGCTCGTCGCCTTCCAGGAGATCACGCAGGGCCGTCTCACCCTCGATAGCGAGATCGGCATTTCCGAGAACGCCTGGCGCAAGGGCGGGGGTGTCTCCGGCGGCTCGACGATGTTTGCGATCCTGAACAGCCGGGTGAAGCTCTCGGATATCCTGCAGGGGCTCATCGTCCAGTCCGGCAATGACGCCGCGATCGCCCTGGCCGAGGCCATCGCCGGTGATGAGCCCACCTTCGCCCGGGTGATGACGGAGCGCGTGCGTGCGCTCGGCCTGACGAAATCCGTCTTCCGCAATGCGACCGGCATGGGCGACCCGGAGCAGAAGGTCACGGCCCGCGAACTGGCCAGGCTCTCCGACCACATCATCAAGACCTATCCCGAGCTCTACAAGATCTTCGGCCAGCGCGAATTCACCTGGAACAAGATCAAGCAGCAGAACCGCAACCCCTTGCTGGCGATGGAGATCGGCGCGGATGGCTTGAAGACCGGCAATATCGACGAAGCGGGCTTCGGCCTTGTCGGCTCGGCGGTCCAGAACGGTCAACGCCTGATCGTCGTGGTCAACGGCCTGAAGACCGGGCGCGACCGGGCGCAGGAAGCGCGCAAGCTGCTGGAATGGGGCTTTCGCGCCTTCGAGGCACGCAAGATCTTCGGGGAGGGCGAGACCGTCGGCGAGGCCAGTGTCTTCGGCGGCGCGAAGGGGCGTGTCGCGCTGAAGGCGAAAGGGCCGGTCAGCCTGCTCCTGCCGCGCGGCGCGGGCGAACGCCTCAACGCGCGGATCGTCTATCGTGGGCCGCTGGTCGCGCCGGTTCAGGAGGGAACGGAGGTCGGGCGCCTGCTCGTCACGCGCGGCGACGTCAAAACGCTCGAAATCCCGCTCTACGCTGCCGAGACCGTCGAACCCGGGACGTTGCAGCGCCGCGCGCTCGATGCGGTGATGGAGCTCGCCACCGGCTGGGTGCGCAAGGTCTTGAAGCGAGGTTGAACGACGCACAACCGAAGCCGGGATATGTCATCACGCCTGTAAGGTTGCGTTATCGACCGCCCTCGAATCTCGTATGCAGTCTCCGGCATCCGTGCGGCACCGCGGCAAACTGGTTTTGAGAGCAATGCACAAGCAGTCTCGGCACAAGCAGTCTCGCGGTTTCATGATCGCTCTCGAAGGCGTCGACGGCAGCGGCAAGTCGGGGCTGGCGCGTTCCTTGTCCGCCGCATTGCGGGACGCCGGGCACGAGGTGCTGGCCACCCATGAGCCGGGCGGCACGGAGGCCGGCGCCGCCTTGCGCAAGATCCTGCTGGCCAGCAACGCCTATGATTGGACGCCCACCGCCGAATTGCTGCTGATGAACGCCAGCCGGCGGCAGCATATCGACCAGGTCATCCTGCCCGCGCTCCAGGCCGGCAAGATCGTGCTCTGCGACCGCTTCGTCGGCTCGGCGATTGCCTATCAAGGCGCGGGGCGGGGGCTCTCAGAAGCGCTGATCCTCGATCTTCACCGCCTGGCCATCGAGAATCTCTGGCCCGACCTGACGCTGGTGCTCGATCTCGACCCCGAAATCGCCCTGGCGCGGAGCCGGGCGCGATTGCAGCAGTCGCAAATCGACGAAGGCCGGTTCGAGGCGCTCGACCTGGCCTTCCATCGCCGCGTTCGCCAATCATTCCTGGATCAGGCGGCGAAACTGCCTGCCCCATACAAGGTCGTCGATGCCGATCGGCCGCCCGAGCTCGTGGAACGGGAGGCTTTGAGCCACGTCAGCGAAATTCTGGCTGAGAGAATCGCCTGATAACAAAGCGGTTTGGCTGGCTTCCTTCATAATCCGAATCAAAGCGCGGTCAGCGCCTGTGCGGCGCTTGGCGATCCGCTCCAGGACAGCCACATCGCCGCGGTCCAGGAAAAATCCGGCCCCCCGCAACCGGCACCGTTGCGCGGGTCGAAATACTCCCAGAAGCCATTGCGTCGGACGAGCTCGCCGCTGTCCTGTCGGAGCGTAGCGGCCTCCTCGGTCAAGCCGTAACCGGACAGGCCGTCGGCGATCATCCGGTTCATCATCAGCCAGACCGGCCCGCGCCAATAGCGCGTGGCATCAAAACGCCTGTCGCGTGGGTCGGTGCTGGCGACGGAGAAGCCGGCCACGGCCCGCGTCGCTGCAAGGTACTCTTTGAGGGCCAGCGCGTCCTCCCGGCTGGCGGTTCGGGCATAGAGCGGCAGGAAAGCAGCGCAGGTGACAGCCTCGCTCAGGCGGCCGCTGCGCAGGTCGAGCGAGCGATAGAGCCCGTCGGCGCCCTTCAGGCGCTGCATTGCTGTCTCGCTGCGCGCGATCCAATCGCGCAGGGCTGTCGCCTCAGTCGAGAAGCCGAGTTCGACCGCGAGTTTGAGCAGATCGCGATCGGCGCGCAGCAGGATCGACTGGATGCCGAGATCGCAGACCCGGAAGGAGAGGGTGCGGGCGACCGACACCCCGTCCCAGGCCAGTGCCTTGGCCTCCTCGACCAGGGTCATGACGCGGTTGTAGAAATCATGGGTCGGGCGCTGTGTGGCGTCGACATGACCGAGATCCTTGCGCAGATGCGCAACATCGACGCTGGGGACGACATGGCTCAGCGGCTCGTCCCAATCAGGCGAATTGTCCCGACCTGATTCCCAGGGGTGAACCATGGTGACGAGGCCGGTGCCGTCCGGGTCACGGATCTCGTGCCACCAGCGATGCGAGGCGAAGAGTTTGGGGAACAAGGCCCTGATCCGCGCTGCATCGCCGGCGGAGAGATCGTGCAGCACGCGCGCGGCGGTCGCCGCCACGGGCGGCTGGGAGATGCCGGAGGTCAGCGGCTGGCGCTGGATGCCCCAGGCCTCGGGGCCGGGGTAATAGCCCTCGGCCGGGGCGCGGAAGACGATATGCGGCACCATGCCGTCCTCCCACTGGCCTTCGAACAAGGTTTCCAGCTCGCGCCAGGCGCGGTCGAGATCGAAGGTCGCGAAGCCCAGCGCGACGAAGGCGGAATCCCAGTTCCACTGAAAGGGGTAGACCCGGCCATTGGGGACGGTGAAGCCGCCACGGTCATTGCGGCGCAGCACGGCGCGCGCCGCGTCATCGCGATCGGTCGGAGAGGTTGTCGACAACACAGGCTCAGGCTCCAGGATGGGTGCGACCGGTTTGCGGGTCGATCCAGATGATGCGGGTGGGGTCGAGCGCCAGGCCCAGCATCGCGCCGGCATCGATCCGCGTGCTCGATGGGGCGACGATGCGGGCGAGGTCATCGCCGACATGCCCGGTGAGCAGCAGATGCGAGCCCATCGGCTCCGCGACCTTGACCTTGAACGGCAATCCGCTGGCGGCATCCGTCAATCGGGCGTCCTCACCGCGGAAGCCGAGGATGATCGGCCCATCGACGGGAGACGCCAGCGTGATGCCACCGAGCCGGGCACTGCCGGCGGTGGCGGTGGTGTTGACGAAGTTCATCGGCGGCGAACCGACGAAGCCGCCGACGAAACGGGTCGCCGGCTTCGAATAGACATTGGTCGGCGTGTCGATCTGGACGATATGGCCGCCATGCATCACGGCGATGCGGTCGGCGAGCCCCATGGCCTCGGTCTGGTCATGGGTGACATAGATCGTCGTCGTGCCGGCCTCGCGCAGCACGCTGCGCAGTTCCGCGCGCATCTCGAGCCTGAGCAGGGCGTCGAGATTGGAGAGCGGTTCGTCCATCAGCAGCACGGCGGGCTCGACGGCGAGCGCGCGCGCCACGGCGACGCGCTGACGCTGCCCGCCCGAGAGCTTGGCCGGGTAGCGTTCGAGATACTCCTCGATATGCAGCAGGGCGGCGGCCTTGCGCACCTGCGCCTCGACGCGGGCTTGACCCGCGCCCTTCATGCGCAGGCCGAAGGCGACGTTCTCGAACACCGTCATATGCGGGAAGATGGCATAGTTCTGGAACACCATGGCAAGCCCGCGCTCGGATGGTTTGAGCGCCGAGACGTCGCGCTCGCCGATCACGACCTTGCCGGAGCTCTGCACCTCGAGCCCCGCGATGATGCGCAGCAGCGTGGTCTTGCCGCAGCCGGAAGGGCCGAGCAGGGCGACGAATTCGCCGTCCGCGACGGAAAGCGAGATTTCCTGCAGGGCCACAGTGTTGCCGAACTGCTTGGCGACCTTGTCGATCAGGATGCCGGCCATGGGCGCCTCCTATTTGCTCGAAACGCCCCACATCGCGAACAGGTACTTCCTGACCGCGAAGATGAAGAGCACCGAAGGGACGATGAGGATGAAACCGCCGGCGAAGCGGTAATGCAGCGGCGATTCGGACAGGACCGCGAGCAGATAGGCCGTCAGCGTGCGCTCGCGCACGGTCAGCACCGAGGCGGCGAAGACCTCGTTCCAGGAGATCACGAAGGCGAAGATCGCCGCTGCCGCGATGCCCGGCAGAGCGAGCGGCAGCACCACCTTGCGGAAGGCCTGCAAGCGCGTGCAGCCGAAAACCCAGGCCGCCTCCTCATATTCGCGCGGGATGCCCATGAAGAGCGAGGAGGTCACCAGGGCGGCGAAGGGCAGCGCCAGCGCGGTATGGATCAGCGAGACGCCCAGCGGCGTGTCGTAGAGCCCCACTTTGATGAAGATGACGGTCAGCGGCAGGGCCAGGATCGCGAGCGGGAAAGCCCGCGTCAGCAGCACCAGCAGGCGGAAGGCGCTCTGGCCGCGGAAGCTGAAGCGCGCCAGCGCATAGCCCGCCGGTGCCCCGAGCAGGATCGAGAACAGCATGGTGAGCGAGGCGGCGATGAGCGAATTCAGCGCCGCGTTCCAGACGCCCTCGATCTTCAGGAAGGCTGCAAGCGCGGCGAAGGAAGCCTCTGTGGGAGCGAGCGATTTCGGCCATTTGAACACGGCCATCCGCCCGCCCATCGCGCCGAGCCCGATCAGGTAGATCGGCACCAGAACCCAGGCGCAGAGCACCAGAACACCGGTGATGTAGAGCCATTTGCGGGGCGCGCTCATGCTTGCGCCTCCGGATCGACGCGCAGCGCCTTGAGGTAGATCACTGTCGCTGCCAGCGAGATCGCCATCACCAGCACGGCATAGGCTGCGGCGACGCCGTAATTCTGGTTCTCGTTCTGCCAGGTGTAGGCTTCGCCGACGATGATCGGGAAATTGCGCCCACCGAGCGCATAGACGACCGCGAAGACCTCGAAGGCCAGAACCGTGCGCAGGATCAGCGCCGATTGCAGGCTGGGTTTCAGCAAGGGCAGCGTGATCTTGCGGAATTTGGTCCAGGGGCTCGCGCCGAAGATGTCGGCCGCCTCGCCGAACTCCTTCGGAATGAGCTGGATGCCGGCGACGAGGATGATCAGGACGATGGCGGTCGCGCGCCAGACCTCCGCCAGCACGACGGCGAAGAACAAGGCGATGGGAGTCTCGCTGTTGAGATAGGCGGTCGGCCCGCTGATCAGGCCGAATTGGAACAGCAGCGTATTGAGATAGCCGGAATCCTGCAGGATCGCGAGCCAGACGAGGCCTGCCGCGAGATCGGAGACGCCGAGCGGGATCGTCCAGATCCAGAGCACGAGCTCGCGCCCGCGCGTCATCTTCTGCAGCATCAGGCCCATGACCAGCGCCAGCGCCACCTGCAGCGGGATCACCACGATGACGAGCGCGAAGGTGTTGCGCAGCGCCGTCGGGAAATTGAGATCGCCGGCCATGCGGGCGTAGTTGGCGAGCGAGAGCCCTTGCCCGCCATCGAAGGAAAGCAGGATGGTCTGGCCGAGCGGCACCAGGAAGAAGGCCGCGAGGAAGGCGACCGAGGGCGCAATCAGCAGATAGGGCAGCCAGCGCGGCTGGGGCATTGGCGTGGGCCTTTGATGTTCAGGGTCTTGCTTTCCCGACCACGTTATCTTGGCCAGGGAACACGCCATCATCCCGGGCTTGACCCGGGATCCATCGAAGGGCGGATTCTTGAATCAAGGAATCGGCTCTACGATGGATCCCGGATCTCCGCTGCGCTACGTCCGGGATGACGGCGCGTTTAATGAGACTGTCGCGCGGTCTGGTGTGCGCTTTCACGTCACCGGGCAGGCGCCCTGGCTCGGCTTGTCCGGGGCCCAGCAGGGCGCTGCGGTCTGGATCATCAGCGCGCGCAAGGTTTCGGCCTGGGAATCGAGCACCGCGCGGACCGGTTCGCCCCGCAGCACGATGCGCTGGAAGGTGTCGAAATAGACCTTGTTGAACTCGCCGCCCTTGTCGCCGAGCCCAACCGGCAGCAGGGCGACGATCGCGTCCTTCGCGCCTTGCGTCTTGGCGATGCCGTCAGCCAGCAGCTTGACGCCGGCAGGCAGATCGGCCGGAAGCGGCGTGTTGATGACCGGGAAGAAGCCGACCTCCATGGCGGTGGCGATCTGCGTCGCCGGCTTGAGCAGATGCTCGATCACGGCCGCGGCCTGGGCCCGGTTCGGCGCATCCTTGGCGATGGCGAGGCCGGCGACGACCGGCATATAGGCGCGGCCCTGGCTGCCGGCCGGCGGCGGCACGACGAGATATTTGTCGGGCTCGGCGGTCAGCGCATCCTTGACGCGGGCGATATGGTCCCAGGCGATCCAGACCTCGCCCGCCATCAAGGGCTCCTGCATGAAATTATAGTTGTTGGCGTTGGGATTGACCGTCGCCCAGAGCGCCTTGAACTCGGTCCAGCCCTTCTCGGCGGCGGCCGAGCGGAACTCGGTCACCATCGAGCCGGTATAGGAGGGCACGAGATTGCCCTGGATGAAACGGGCGAACAGGCCTTTGGGGCCGGCGGGAAAGCCGATGCGGCGCTGCCCGGTCTTGTCCTGGATTGCCTTGCCCCAGGCCGCCAGCTGCTCATAGGTCAAGGCGTTGACGTCGGCGCCCGCCGGGAGGAAGGGCAAAGCCTCCTTCCTGACGACGAGGACATAGGTCGCCTGCATCCAGGGGATGTATTGCTGCGTGGACGTCCCGAGCTTGCCGAGTTCCATCAAACCGGCGGGTATGCCGCTCGCGCTGAGCTTGGCCGCGACATCGTCGATGGCGTCGAGCGAGGCCGTCGGCGCCAAAGGCTGCAATTCGCCATGCAAGGCACCCATCAGGCTGATCGTGCGCTTGCCGGCGGCCTGCTCCGCCTTCATGCGTACGGCGAATTGTGGCGGCTCTTCAACGACATAGGTGGTTTTCGGTGCGCCCTTGAGCAGCACCTCGCGCACCTTCTGCGCCTCGTCGATCGGGCGCAACTGCGTCGACAGAAAAACGAGATCCTGCGCCTTCGCGGCCGGCGCGGCGAGAATGGCTCCCGCCGTCATGGCGGCGATCGCCAGCTGGTTGAGTGTCTTCATGGCTTCCTCCCTGGCTCGCTTGCTTTGATTGGTGTCGGAAGCGGCGGCTGCGAGAGGCCCGCGCCTTCCGTGATGGGTCAGCCACGCGCCTCCCCGAGGGATGCGCGTGGGATGAACTCGACGGGGTTTATCTCGGTCATGTCGCGCGGATCGGCGCCGCCAATGCGCGCCAGCGCCATTTCGGCGAGGCGGCGGCCCGTCGCGGCGATCGGCAATTCCATGGTCGCGAGCGCCGGGTCGGAGAAGGCGGCTGCAGGGATGTTGTCGTGGCCGATGATCGCAATGTCGCGCCCGGCCACGAGGCCCCGCTCGCGCACGGCGCGCATCGCGCCCAGCGCCATGCTGTCTGTGGCGCAGAGCAGGGCGCTCGGCGGCTCCGCCTGCGCCAGCATGACGCCTGCCGCGCGATAGCCGCCGGCCTCGGTCGCGCTGTCCTCGACGATCTCGCCGGGAAGTCCCGCATCGCGCATGGCGCGGGCGAAACCGCTGCGGCGCAGATGCGCGAAGGTGAAGGCGGACGGCGCGGCGAGATGGCCGATCCTGCGATGGCCGAGACCGGTCAATCGTAATGCGGCATCGTGGAAGGCGGCTTCGCCGTCACCGTCGACATAGGCATAGGGCTCGGCGAAATCGCTGCGCCCCATCGCGACGAAGGGGAAGCCGATATCGGTGAGATAGCGCAGGCGTGCATCCTCGCGTCGGGTCCGGACGACGATGATCGCGTCGGTGCGTCGGCCTTCGATGAGGCGGCGATAGGTCTTGAGTTCGTCAGGGCCGGGCAGGGCGGCGATCAGCGTCAGATCGTAGCCTTGTTGGGCGAGCCGTTCGCCGGTCGATCTCAGCAACTCGATATAGAGCGGTTCGTTGAAATGGCCGGGCTCGGCCGGGAGCACCATGGTGACGATCTCGGTCAGTCCGCGCCGCAGCCGCCTGGCCGCGGAATTGGGTCGGTAGCCGGTCGTCTCGGCGGCGGCGAGAACGCGCTCGCGCGTGGCGACCGCGACGTCGCCATAGCCGTCGAGCGCCCGTGACACGGTCGTGATCGACAAACCCAGCATCCGCGCCAATTCGCGCAACGAACTCATCGGTCGCCTCTGTCTCTCGGTTGAGAGCGACGGATCCCGATCTCAGCCTGCGAGGTAGGATAATGTTATCCGAAACGTTTTGGAAGAGCTGTGGGAGGGCTATTTGAAGCTGCGGAGCCGTTCGGCGACGCGGTCGGCGACCGCTCTCCAGTCACTGGCTGGCCCATGATCCCTGCGACGCATCGATCCATTGATCGATGACGGCGAATTCGAGCGCCGCAAATCCCTGCTGAAGACCTCGCCTGCGCCCACAATGTCCAAGCGCGGCTATGCCCGCCTGTTCCAGCACGTCGTGCCGCAGGCCGATCAAGGCTGCGATTTCGACTTCATGGTCCGCCCGCCCGATGAGGCGTCGTGACAGTCCTCTCGGGCTCCGTCAGCCTGAGGCCACCATTCCTCGCATTGGGCGCATCGATCGCGGTGGTTGACGTTTCCACCGTGCCGGAAACGCTTGCCGTCGTGGTCAGGATTGTGCTCCACCAACGCCTACCATTGCCACAGGACGCCTGATGCGCGCGACGAGCGACGAACCCGACCGGCTGCCGAATGCCCCGCACCCGCGCGAGACGCTGGCGCTCGTCGGGCATGGCACGCAGGAGCTGGACTTTCTCGAAGCGTTGCGCTCGGGCCGGATGCACCATGCCTGGCTGCTTGGCGGGCCGGAAGGTATCGGCAAGGCGAGCTTCGCCTATCGCGCCGCGCGTTTCATGCTGGCAGCCGGCGACCCGGCCCGGCGTGCGGCCGATGCCGCCTCGCTCGCCATGGCGGAAGAGGATCCAGCCAGCCGGCGCATCATGGCGCAGTCGCATCCCGATCTGCACGTGCTGCGCCGGACGCAGAAGCCCGATGGCAAGGGCTACACCAGCAATATCCCGGTCGATTCGGTTCGCCGTGTGCTCGACCGCTTCGGTTCCAGCGCGGCCGAGGGCGGCTGGCGCGTCGCCATCGTCGATTCCGCCGAGGACATGGACCGCTCGGCCGCCAATGCCTTGCTGAAGCTGCTGGAGGAACCGCCGCCGCGCGCGCTCTTCCTGATCGTGGCGCACGCGCCCGGCCGCATGCTGCCGACGATCCGCTCGCGCTGCCGGCTCCTGACCTTCGAGGCTCTGGATGAGGCGGCTATCGCGCAAGCTGGCCGGATCGCACTGGAACGAATGGGCGATCCCTTCGACGAATCGGCCCTGTTGCGCGCCGCCAGCTTCAGCGACGGCTCGGTGCGCCGCGCGCTCACCTATGTCGATCCCGAGACGCTGGCACTGGTCGAGGCCGTGCGGGCCCGGCTTGACGCGCTTCCGGGCATCGACCTCACGGCTTTGCTGGCGCTTGCCGAGGACGTCGCCGGCAAGGCGGGCGAAGGCGACTTCGCGGTGATGATCGACACCATCCAGAGCTGGCTTGGCGACCATCTCCATGCCCATGCCGCAGCCAGCCCGGCGCGCCTTGCACCGCTGGCGGAGGTATGGGAAAAGCTGGGACGCGCGGCCCGAGAGGTGGACACCTATAACCTCGATCGCCGCCCTCTCGTGATGACGATGTTTCATGATCTGTCGGATGCGGTTGCCCGCTCGCGCGCAGCGTGAAGCGAACCCTTCGGACCGGACTATGGCCACGGCGCCCAAATTCTATCTGACGACCGCCATTCACTACACGAATGGTCCCCCCCATATCGGCCACGCCTATGAGATGGTGGCGTCGGACGCGATCGCGCGCTTCAAGCGGCTCGACGGCTACGACGTCTTCGCCATGACCGGCACCGACGAGCATGGCCAGAAGGTGCAGCGCACCGCGGCACAAAATGGCCTTGCTCCAAAGGCTTACGTCGACCAGATCGCGGAACGCTTCAAGCAGATGGAGCAGCGGCTCGGCTGCTCCTTCGACCGCTTCATCCGCACCACCGACGCAGACCATCTGCCCTCCACGCAGGAATTATGGCGGCGGATGGAGGCCAATGGCGACATCTACCTGTCGAAATATGCCGGCTGGTATTCGATTCGCGACGAGGCCTTCTATGGGGAGGAGGAGACGACGCTCCTGGCCGACGGCACGCGTCTGGGCGGGCAGGGCACGCCGGTCGAATGGGTCGAGGAAGAGAGCTATTTCTTCCGCCTGAAATCCTATCAGGACCGGCTCTTGAGCCTCTATGAGACGGTGCCCGACTTCATCTCGCCGCCGACGCGCCGCAACGAGATCGTCTCCTTCGTGAAAAGCGGACTGGAGGATCTCTCGATCAGCCGGACGACCTTCGACTGGGGCCTGCCCGTGCCGGGCGACCCGAAGCATGTGATGTATGTCTGGGTCGATGCGCTGAACAACTACCTCACCGGGACGGGCTTTCCCGATCCGGCCGATCCGCGCGCGCATTACTGGCCGGCCGACGTCCACATCATCGGCAAGGATATCGTCCGCTTCCACACCGTTTACTGGCCAGCCTTCCTGATGTCGGCCGGGCTGCCTTTGCCCAAGCGCGTCTTCGGCCACGGCTTCCTGCTCTCCAAGGGCGAGAAGATGTCGAAGTCGCTGGGCAATGTCGTCGACCCGTTCGAATTGACGGACGCCTATGGCGTCGACCAGCTGCGCTATTTCTTCCTGCGCGAGGTCTCCTTCGGCCAGGACGGCAATTACAGCCATGAGGCGATCGTCGGTCGCATCAACGCAGACCTTGCCAATGATCTCGGCAATCTGGCGCAGCGCTCGCTCTCGATGATCGCCAAGAACTGCGAGGGCAGGGTGCCTGAATGCGGCGCGCTGACCGAGGGTGATGACGCCATGCTCGCGCTCGCCGACGGCGCGCTCGCCAAGGCCCGTGACGCCATGCAGGATTTTGCCCTGCATAGCCTGCTGGCCGAACTCTGGGCCGTGGTTGCCGAGGCGAACCGCTATTTCGCCGCGAACGAGCCCTGGCGATTGACCAAGAGCGATCCCGCGCGCCGCGACACCGTGCTCTATGTCACAGCCGAGGTGCTGCGGCAGGTCGCGATCCTGGTGCAACCGGTGATGCCTGAAGCCTGCGCCAAACTGCTCGATCTGCTGGGCGTCGCGCCTGGAGCCCGCAGCTTCGCTGCGCTGGGCGAAGCGGGCCGCCTGACTGCGGGAATCTCGCTTCCGGCGCCGAGCGGCATCTTCCCGCGCTATATCGAGCCGGAGGCCGGCGAGGGCGCCTGATGCTGATCGATACGCATTGCCATCTCGATTTCCCCGATTTCACTGAGGAACTCGACGCCTTCGTCGCGCGGGCCGAAGCCGCCGGCGTCGGCCGCATGGTCACGATCTCGACCCGCGTGGCGCGCTTTCCAACCTATGCGGCAATCGCCGAACGCTTCCCCTCGGTCTGGTGCAGCGTCGGCACGCATCCCCATGGCGCGCATGAGGAGCTCGATGTCACGGCCGAGCAGCTGGTTGAGCTGTCGCGCCATCCGCGCTGTGTCGCCATCGGCGAGGCCGGGCTCGACTATCACTACGATAAGAGCCCGCGCGAGGCGCAAGCTCAGGGCTTGCGCACCCATATCGCCGCTGCGCGCATGACGCAGCTGCCGCTCGTCATCCACGCTCGTCAGGCCGATGACGACATGATCGCGATCCTGCGTGAGGAGATGGGGAAGGGCGCCTTCCCCGCCATCCTGCATTGCTTCACGGCAGGCGAGGCGCTCGCGCTGGCCGGGGTCGAGATGGGGCTTTACGTGTCCTTCTCCGGAATCCTGACCTTCAAGACCTCGGAGGAGCTGCGCCGGATTGCGCGCCTCGTGCCGAGCGACCGCCTCCTGGTCGAGACGGATGCACCTTATCTCGCGCCCGTCCCGTTCAGAGGCAAGCGCAACGAACCGTCCTACGTTGTTGAAACAGCTAAAGTTCTGGGTGAAGCGATCGGTGTCGGCTTCGACGAGATCGCGGCCCTGACCACGGCCAATGCGCGCCGTTGCTACTGGAAGATGGACCACGCCGCACCCTTGCTCCCACCCTTGGCCCAACGCCCAGAGGCCCAAAACCCATGAGACATCGCTTCGCATGGCGCTGACGGTCACCATCCTCGGCTGCGGCTCGTCTGGCGGCGTGCCGCGCCCCGGCTCCGGCTGGGGGGCCTGCGATCCCGCTGAGCCGAAGAACCGGCGGCGGCGCTGCTCGATCCTGGTCGAAAGCGTCGGTCCGAACGGAACGACCAGCCTGATCGTCGACACCTCGCCCGACCTGCGCGAGCAACTGATCGACGCCGGCGTGATGCATCTCGATGCGGTGCTGGTCACGCATGACCATGCCGACCACACCCACGGCATCGACGACATGCGCGCGCTGGTCATGCATATGCGCCGCAGGCTGCCGGTCTACGCTGACGAGCGCACATCCGCGACGCTTGCCCTCCGCTTCGGCTATATCTTCGAGACGCCGCCCGGCAGCACCTATCCGCCGATCCTGGACCTGAAGCCGATGCGGGTCGGCAGTCCCTTGACGATAGAGGGAGCCGGGAAGCCCCTGGAGGCGCTGCCTTTCGCCGTCGAGCATGGTCCGGGCTATGAATCGCTCGGCTTCCGTTTCGGCGATCTGGCCTATCTCCCGGATGTCAGCGTCCTGCCGGCGCAGGCCAAGGCTGCGATGGCCGGTCTCGACATCCTGATCCTCGATTGCCTGCGCGAGACACCGCATCCGAGCCATTTCAATCTGGAGCAGTCGCTGGCAGCGATCGCTGAACTCAAGCCGCGCCGCACGATCCTGACCAATCTGCATAGCGATCTCGACTATGCGGTCCTGTCCCGGCGCTTGCCTGAGGGGATCGAGGTGGCCTTCGACGGCATGACGATCACGTCGAAGACCGGGTAGGGCGCTTTAAAACGTTTTCAAGCGAACCGGTGTCCACTTCGCTCGAAAATACTCTAATCGGCGTTCTGCCGATGCCAGTCCTCGATCTGCGCCAGCACGGTTGCGAGATCCGATACGTCGACATAGCGGCGGCCGAGGTCGCGCAGATTGTCCTTGTGCGGCTGCTCCTCGATATCGCCGACGCAATCCTCCGGCACGATGGTGCGATAGCGGTAGCTGAAGCTGTCGATCGAGGTCGCGCGGATGCAGCCGCTGGTGTTGCAGCCGGTGACGATGACTGTGTCGACGCGCTCCTTGGTGAAATAGTCGCTGACGCCGGTGTTGAAGAAGATCGACGGGCCTTTCTTGCACACCGTCAGGTCATAGGCCGGATCATGGATTCGCGGATCGAGCGCGGCACTGGGGTGGTCGTGGCGGAAGGTCTCGCGCACCGCCGTGATCTTCCAATAGGGCATCTCGCGCTCGTTCAGATAGGCCGTGTTGCAGACTGCGACGGGCACATTGTAGCGCCGCGCGACCTTGAGCAGCCGCTCGGTGTTCTCGAGCGCCCGCATCACCAGGGGCGCGCCGCCGAGCGGGTATTGCGGGTCGGTGAAGCCGAGCTGGAAATCGACGACGACGATACCAGGCTTCTTGCCGAAGCCGACGGGAATCTCGCCATAGCTGCGATTTGCATAGTCATCCGACATCATCTGGCTCCATCATGTGGGGATAGGACTGGTGTTCGCGCGCCATCTTCTATCGCTATAAAAAAGCAAGCAAGATTGTTTTTTTAACAAAACCCGCTATCCTGCCATCCAGCGCATAATGCGTGGCCGGTCATTGCAGTCGGATGGCGTCATGGAAAAATCGTCGAGACAACAGCAATTGCGCAGCGTCCTGACGCGGGAAAGGCTGATCCAGGCCACGCTCGACGAGGTTTTCGAGGTCGGCTACCACGCCGCGACCACGCAGGAGATCGCGGTGCGCGCCAGCGTCTCGCGCGGCGCGCTGCTGCATCACTTTCCAATGCGGGCCGACATCGTGCTCGCCGCGATGGAGGCCTTGCTCGAGGACGGCACCAGGCAGATCAAGGCGGTCGCCGGTGAATTGCAGGACGGCAAGGTCTCGCTCGGCGATTTCGTCGAATTCCTGTGGCGGCTGTTTTCCGGCCGCTTCTTCTACCTGTCGCTGGAGATGATCACCGAGGCGCGCAACGATGCAAGCCTGCGCGAGCGCATGATCCCGGTGGTGAAGCGCTTCCACGACGCGCTGGACGAGATCTGGCTGGCCTTCTGCGATCCGCAGCGCCGCGCGCCGCGCCAGGCGCGCATCATCCTCAATCTGACCGTCTGCCTGATGCGCGGCATGGGCGTGCAGACCGTGCTGCGCCCGGAGCCCGGCTACTATCGTGAGATGATCGAATCCTGGAAAGCCATGCTGCCGCACATCATCGACGGCGCAGCGGGAGACATCATGTTCGCCAGGCCGGTCACCAATGAAGAAAGTCGGTGAGAGACTGCCTACAAGCCATTGGCAAAGCGATCTTACAAAGCGAGAGCCCATCGCAACGAAGACTGAGTGATCCAGGCTTCGGGATCAATTTAAGTTCCATAATATGTCTTATGCGAATCATATCAGCAGGCGCAAAGTTGGAATATTGCACCGTGGCAAACTAGGAATGTCACACTCCCCCGCAGTTTAGCGGGCGCGCCGGTAATGCATGGCGACGGCGCCGCTGCGGAGCGGCGTGGCCGAGATCAGCTCGAGCCGTCGCGTGCTGGGCAGCCCGCTCTGGTAGAGGGTTGGGCCGTGGCCGGCGATCCTGGGGTGGACGAGGAGATTGTACTCGTCGATCAGATCCAGCCGGTCCAGCTCGGTCGCGAGCTTGCCGCTACCCAGGAGCACGCCGGCCGGGGTCGCGTCCTTGAGCCTTTGCACGCCCGTGCGCAGGTCGCCGGCGATGTGGTGGCTGTTGGTCCACGGGAAGGCTTTTCGCGTCGACGACACCACGTACTTCGGCTTGGCCTCCAGCTTGACCGCCCACTCGCGTATCGCCGGCGGCGCCTCCTCGTCGCCGCCGGCGACTGCCGGCCAGTAGCTCTCCATCATCTCGTAGGTGACGCGACCCCACAGCATCGCCCCGCCCTCGTCCATAAGGCGTGTGAAGAAGGCGTGCGTCTCGTCGTCGGCAATTCCCTCCTGGTGGTCGACGCAGCCGTCCAGGGTGACGTTGATGCTGAAGGTCAATAGTCCCATGCGGCGAGTCTAAGCCATTCAATGGAGAACACGTAGGCCAATTGCTCGTGGTTGATGTTGAACTTCCGCAATGGCCCGAACTTCCCCGTTGGCTGCTTTCCGGGGAGCGGACATTCGGCACGGACAGCATCCAAACTAGATTCCAGCCCGATCAATCCGCTAGCTGGAGCCCCCTCCGCGTGGCGGCGAAAAACGCAAATCTCACCGCCTCTGCCGGGGTTGTGTGGCGAAGGGAGCGAAGACCATAGTGCTGGAGGTGGCCGGCAAACCAAGCCTGAACGCCTTGGACCTCGGGGCCGTCAGCTGTGCCAATCCCCACGATCAGCTGCGCATTGAAACTCGGATTTCGCCTCCCCCTCCTCCACCCCCGGGATCTCCCGCCGGTTGGGCAGGATACGCATTTGGCCGACATGATCATCGTACAGGCTGAGATCAGAGCCGACCTTCCTACGGCAGTCGGCAATTTGGCTCGGCCCGCAATTCATTAGAAGAGCTAATCTGTCCTATTCGATCAAGATGTCTAATCGAACATTGGGAGGCACATTAGGTTCCTCGTGAGCTGACGCAGCAAACGAGGGGCTGATGCCTTCAATCAACGGATTATTCTCTGCACTGGCATTGCAGCTGGGCGCCGCCCTATTGGCCTTGGCGCCGGTGCTCGCGCAGCAGACGAACAGGGCAGAGCCGCTCGTCATTCAGGAACAAGGCAGCTTCACGGTGGGCGGCGCGGTGGTGAAGACCCCCGGAACCTACGATAACAACAAGCCCACGGCCGAAGGGCAAAGCCTGCACGGCGACCATCTCTACGCCTTCTATCAGGTTCCGCAGAGCCCCAAGGCGCCACCCATCGTCATGCTGCACGGCGCCTTCCAGTCGGCGCGGAGCTGGGAGACGACCTCGGACGGGCGCGAAGGCTTCCAGACCCTCTTCCTGCGTCGCGGTTTCCCGGTCTATCTGGTCGATCAGCCGCGCCGCGGGCGCGCCGGTAACAGCACCGTCGCGACGACGATCGAACCTACCCCCTACGACCAGCTGTTCTTCGATCAGTTCCGGCTCGGCAAATGGCCGAACTACTTCGACAACGTCCAGTTCGACCGAAAGCCTGAGACGCTGGACCAGTTCTTCCGCTCGGTCACGCCGAACACCGGAGCATACGATGCCGGCGTCATTTCCAACGCGATGGCGGCGCTGTTCGTCAAGACCGGTCCGGCGATCCTGTTCACCCACTCGCAGGGCGGCGGTCCGGGCTGGCTGACCGCGATCAAGAATCCTAACGTCAAAGCGATCGTCGCCTTCGAGCCGGGCAGCGGCTTCATCTTCCCGGAGGGCGAACTGCCCCCGGCTATGCCGAGCGCAGCGGGCACGCTGGCGCCCGAAGCGGTGCCGCAGGCGGATTTCCAGAAGCTCACCCGCATCCCGATCGTCATCTATTATGGCGACAATTTTCCGGTCGAACCGACCACGGAGCGCGGGCAGGACAATTGGCGGGTGCGGCTCGCCATGGCCAAGCTCTGGGTCGCCGCCGTCAACAAGCATGGCGGTGACGCGCGCCTCGTGCATCTCCCCGAGATCGGCATCAAGGGCAATACGCACTTCCTGATGTCGGACCTGAACAATATCGCGATCGCGGATCAGGTCTCGAAGTTCCTTGCCGAGAAGAAGCTCGACTGAACCGTCTGCGCGAGGGTCGGCGCTACGCGGGCATTGCGCTCCATAACGGGTCAAGGATTGGAGGTCGAAATGACCAACGACGTCGTCAACCAAAAGCGGCGCGAGTTCCTCGGAACCTCTGCGCTTGTTCTCTCAGGTGTAGTTCTAGGAGTTTCAGCAATGGCCAATCCCGCCCTTGTCGCGGCCGACTCCAAGCAAAATCCGTTTGGCTTGGTCTATGGCGGCGCGATCACGAAGAATGAGCCGGGCAAGGTCAATATCCACCCGGTCACATACAAGCTCAACGGGCTGGACATCGTCGCCAACGTCTACATCCCGGCGAACTACGATGCGAAGCAGAAGTATCCCGCCATCGTCGTGGCGCACCCGAATGGCGGGGTGAAGGAACAGGTCGCGGGCCTCTATGCGCAGCGCCTGGCGGAGCAGGGTTACATCACGATTACGATGGATGCGGCCTATCAGGGCGGTAGTGGCGGCCAGCCGCGCAGCGTGGACAAGCCCCAGTTCCGCATCGAGGATATCCACGGCGCGGCCGACTTCATCACCCGCTACGCCGGCGTCGATACGGAGCGTCTTGGTCTGCTCGGTATCTGCGGAGGCGGCGGCTACGCGCTCTCCGCGGCGAAAGCCGACAAGCGCTTCAAGACGATCGCGACGCTGAGCATGTTCAATTCCGGACGGGTTCGTCGCAATGGCTTCGCGGATTCGCAGCTGGGTACCATCCAGGAACGCCTGGAGCAGGTTTCAAAGGCACGCGCCCAGGAAATGGCCGGCGGCGAGATCCTCTATGCCGGCGACGCCAACCTGACGGACGAGCAGATCGCCAAGCTGCCCTTCGAAATGTACCGGCAGGGTTACGAGTACTACTGGAAGAAGCACGCTCATCCCAACTCGACCTTCAAGTACACGATGAGCAGCCTGCTCGACCTGATGCGCTGGGATGCCGCCGACCAGATCGAGCTGATCGACCAGCCGCTGCTGATGATCGCCGGCAGCAAGGCCGACAGCCTGTACATGACCGAGGATGCGTTTCCCAGGGCCACAGGCACGACGGACAAGGAACTGTTCAAGATCGAGGGTGCGACGCATATCGAAACCTACTGGGTTCCCAAATATGTCGACGCCGCGATGGGCAAGCTGACGCCGTTCTTCGCCCGAACCCTTGCTTCCAGCCGCTCATGACCTGCATCCCGGCTCTGTCCGGCAGGTCATGTTCTTCCCCGTGAGGAGTCACGCACCTTGAAGAAGCTCACCAGAACTCTGCTGGCCGCAGCCGGCTTGCTTCTCTCCGGAGGACTTTCCACCATGGCTATCGCTCAAAGCCAGTCCCCTGCCACGTCCACCGCGGCTCCCGCCAAGCCGCCCTCCCGGGCCCAGCAACTGATGGGCGACATCGCCCCCAAACTGGCCGAGCTCACCGACGAGGTGCTGTTCGGAGACGTTTGGGCGCGGCCCGGCCTTTCCCAGCGCGACCGCAGCCTCGTCACCGTCAGCGCGCTGATCGCCTTGAATCGCCCCGACCAGCTCCGCTCGCATGTCGCCCGGGCGCGGCAGAACGGCGTGACCGAAACGGAGATCGTCGAGGCGATCACGCAGCTCGCCTTCTATGCCGGCTGGCCGAACGCCATCACGGCGGTCGGGGTCGCACGTGAAGTCTTCAAGCAGAAGTGACGCCAGGCTTGTGCTTCGACGACGCACCGCGTGACCGCGTTTGCCAGATGAAGGGACTATGATGTTCGCGCCTGCTTTGACACTGCTCGCCATGCTGCTGGCGGCTGCCCCGACCATGGCTCAGAGCAACCAGGAAGTCGTCGTCAAGCGTGCCGGCTCTCAAGCTCCGGGCATCGGCCCCGCCCAGAACTTCACCGGCGCGGTCCGCGTCGAGGGCAGGTTTTTCGGACGTCCGCCGGCGCGGGTCGGCGGCGCCACGGTGACCTTCGAGCCGGGAGCACGGACAGCCTGGCACACCCATCCGCTCGGCCAGACGCTCATCGTCACCGCCGGCCTTGGTCTGGTGCAGCACTGGGGCGGCGCCATCCAGGAGATCCGCCCGGGCGACGTCGTCTGGATTCCACCCGGTGTGAAGCACTGGCACGGCGCTTCAGCGGCGACGGGCATGACCCATGTCGCGATCTCGGAAGCGCTCGACGGCAAGACAGTCGAGTGGCTGGAGCATGTCTCCGACGATCAGTACAGGCGATAGGACCGACGCGACCATGAACATCCCCAAGCTCCAGATCACCGTGGCAGGCCTGTCGATGGCTGCCGTCCTCACGGTGGGCTGGCAGGTCCATGCCGAGGCGACCAGGGCCACCTTTCCCGATGTCGACAAGCTCGTGCACTACACCACCGTTCGGCGTGGCAACGTCACCGAGCACATCATGACGACGCCGGAGGCCATGACGGCGATCAAGGACCGGAAGCCCGTCCCGGCCGGCACGCATTTCGTGCTGGTCGACTATCGCGACGGCAAGCTGTTCCGCTACTTCGTGATGGAGAAGGGCCCGAATTGGGGCGCGGATTACGATGACCGGCGCCGCACCGGCGACTGGCAGTTCCAGTGGTTCTGGCCCGACCGGACGATCAATACGAGCGAGAATACCGCTCGCTGCCAGTCCTGCCACGCCAGCCAGTCGGGAGCGGAGTATCTCTTCACTGGCTCCCGCATTCCCCGTTTCAACGGCACGCCGATCGAGTAGGCGCGGAGATCGCAGGATGAGCCGTCTTTTTCTCTCGCGGCTGTGGCTCGATGGCCTTGCAGCCGCCCTGCTCTTGCTCGGGCTCGCCTATTGGTGGCAGGGCAATCTGGTCCATGAGGTGGCGGGAACGGCGATGTTCCTGCTCCTGATCGCGCACAACCTCTTCAACCGGCGCTGGTGGGGCGGGATTCCGCGGACGCGACGCGAGCCACGCAGCCTGTTCAATCTCGGCGTCACCTTCGCGCTGCTCATCGCCATGCTGGCGCTGCTGGTCACGAGCGTGCTGATCTCGAACGCGTTGTCGCCGTTCCTGCCGCCCTGGGGCGGGTTCACCGTGCGGCAGATCCATACATTCGCCGCCTACTGGGTCCTGGTCGTCGTCGCGATCCATCTCGGCCTGCGCTGGCCGATGCTGATGGGGGTGGCGCGCAACCTCTCCGGAATCAGGAAGCCGAGCGCGCTGCGAACGCGGGCGCTGCGCATGATCGCGTTGGGTATAGCGCTTTGTGGCGTCTGGAGCGTCGCCGTGTTGGGGCTCGGCGGGAAACTCTCCATGCAGATGACGCTGGATTGGTGGAATTTCGAGGAGGCGGTCGCGGGCTTCTTCCTTCACTGCATGGCAGCCGCCGGGCTGGTGATGGTCGTCACCTATTACGGGCTGAGGCTGGTCCAGTCCGCCCTGCCCGCGAAGCACCGCCGGCCGCGTGAGACCTCGAGCGCTGAGCCCGCTCAAGCACGGCGGGGGTGAGAGGCGATGAGCGACGGACCTCGCCAGCGACCCCGGGCCGCTCCTCCCCCATCGCGGCGGGATTGTCTTGCCCTGCCGCTTCTGGCAGCGCTGCCCGAGAGCGCCCTCGCCCGGCAAGGCGGGGGCGGCGACACGCCCCCTGCCCGCGAGCCTTATGCACGCAAGTCCTATGCAAAGCTGAGCGCCGACAGCACGATCGGTGATCTTCTCTCGCATCCGGCGTTCGAAGGCTTCGCTCGTCGCATCCTGCCATGGGACGACCGGGATTATGACCGGCAGGCGAAGCTCAGCGCCCTCGCCGCCTTGCTGCCCTATCACAGCCATTTCGATATCGCTTCGACGGTCGGCGCGCTGAATCGCCTGATCGATGATGCCGATCGCGGCCGGCAGATCTGCTTCGAGATCTACACGGAAGACGAAAAGCGCGCCGAGCCCGCCAAGGCCAATGCAGGGCTGTTCTTCGTCCGGGGAGAATTGGGGGCGCCCTTCGCCATCATCGCGCCCGGCGGCGGCTTCGCCTATGTCGGCTCGGTGCATGAAGGCTTTCCCTATGCCGCCGCGATCAGCCAGGCGGGCTTGAACGCCTTCGTGCTGAAATACCGCGCAGGCCAGGGCGGTGTGGTGGCGACCCAGGATCTCGCCGCCGCGATCGGCTTCATCTTCCAGAACGCCGCCATGCTCGGCGTTGACCGGCGCGGCTATTCGCTCTGGGGCAGCTCCGCCGGCGCCCGCATGGTGGCCTCGATCGGCAGCCATGGCGTGGCGCGGTTCGGTGGTGAAGAGCTCCCCAAGCCGTCAGTCATCGCGATGGCCTATACGGCGCATTCCGACCATGCGGCTGAGGAGCCGCCTACCTTCGCGGTTGTCGGCGAGCGGGACGGCATATCTCCCCCATCCGCCATGAAGCGGCGCATCAGCGACTTGCGACGCGTTGGAGCCGAGGTCGCGTATCGCGAATATCCGGGCGTCGGCCATGGCTTCGGGCTCGGCATCGGGACAAGCGCTGAGGGCTGGATCGGCGACGCCATCCGGTTCTGGCGGCGGCATCAACCCCGATAGCGCAGAACGTCGATGAGAACAGACAGTGCCGACGATGAATGCCGACGGCTCGGATAATAGAGGTGATAGCCCGGAAACGGCGCACACCAGTCGTCCAATACGCTTACGAGGCGGCCTTGCTGCATATGCGGGATCGCCTGATCCTCCGGCATATAGGCAAGGCCAAGTCCATCCAGCGCCGAATTGAGCCGCATGGCGAGACTGTTGAACACGAGCTGGCCCTCGCCACGCACCTTGACCTCATGGCCGTCCTTTTCGAGCCTCCAGGCGAACAGGCCGCCATAGGTCGGCAGGCGAGACGCGATGCAATTATGGGACGTCAGATCCTGAGGGGTTCGCGGAACACCGTAGCGCTCGAAATAGGTTGGCGATCCAACGATGGCCATGCGCATCTCGGGGCCGATCCGAACCGCGACCATATCCTTCGCGACCTGTTCGCCCAGGCGCACGCCCGCGTCGTAGCCCGCTGCAACAATATCGACCAGACCGTAATCGACGATGATCTCGACCTTGATGTCGGGATGGTCAGGCAGGAACCGTCTTAAGGCCGGTTGCAGGATTGAAATCGCCGGGTGTTCTCCGGCGGTGATGCGGATCGTGCCAGCTGCCTTGCCCCGTAATTCGCCGAGCGCTGCGATCTCCGCCTCGATCTCCTCGAAGCGCGGCCCGACCGTCTCCAGCAATCGGATGCCGGCCTCAGTCGGCGCGACGCTGCGCGTCGTGCGGGTGAGCAGCCGTAGCTTAAGGCGCTCCTCGAGCCCCTTGACGGTCTGGCTCAGCGCCGACTGCGATACGCCGAGCTTGGCGCCGGCCTTGGTGAAGCTGCGCTCTCTCGCCACCATGGCAAAGGCGGCGAGATCGTTCCAGTTCGGCTGCGCCATTGATTAGAGTGCCTAATGAGCTCTTTCGGATTGCGGCACCTAATCATCACAAACCTCCGCCACTAGCAACGCCAGGCCGGCGGCAGGAATTGCGCAGGGCGGGTCATTGAGCCCGTCACGCGTCGTCGCGTGGAGGTTCTGGGCGCCTCGGAGGCGCCATGCCGCACTGATCATGGGGACGGACTGACGCGTCGGTGCGCTGGAGGCGACCTTCGTCAAGGCCCCCTCCTCCGATCAAACGAGCCGATGCGGCGGAAAGGCCGAGATGTGGGGCCTCGTCGCGGCACGTTGCAGCAACGACACATCGGTCGCCGCCGGTGCGTCCGTTCGTTTCTGTCCCATTCGGCGTTCGCTCAAGTCCAAGTCTATCACCTGCGGACACCATAGAGAGCCGTTAGGGAATATGACGGAAATGCGGAAACAGAAGAAGACTACATCCAGTTTATTTTAATTCAAAACTGAAGACAAGACCTCCACCCGGAGAATGACTCCGACATTGCTTTCCGCTCCCAGCGGCTTTCTAAAAGAGATTGACGGGCACCAAGATGACAAAGCTCCTTTCGTTCACGGTAAGCCTCGCCGCCCTGTCAGCGGCCACCGCCGCCTTCGGCCAGGCCAATCCGAGCCCCGTCATCAATCTCGACACGATCACCGTCACGGCGGCGCGCACCGAGCGCAGCACCGCGGAGACACCGCAATCGGTCCAGGTCCTGGATCGAGCCCAGATCGAGGAGCAGCTCAAGTTCAGCCCGAGCGCTGCCGCCGCTCTCGGCAAGCTGGTGCCCGGCTATTCGATGTCCACGCAGACGGTGTCCAGCGCCTCGGAAAACTATCGTGGGCGCGATCTGCTCGTGCTGGTCGACGGTGTGCCGATGACCACGCCGCTGCGCGATGTATCGCGCATCCTGTCGATGATCGATCTCAACTCGGTCGAGCGCATCGAGGTCGTGGCCGGCGCTTCGAGCCTCTATGGCGCCGGCGCGACCGGCGGCACGGTCAATTTCATCACCAAGAAGGCGGCAGAGGGCAAGCCGACCGTCACGGTCAACACCGCGATGCGCGCCTTCACGCAGAATATCGGCCGCTCGCTCGCTCCGGAGGCCTCCGTCACCGTCTCCGGCAAGATTCCGAACGGGTTCGACTACCTGGTCACGGCCAGCGGACGCGGCGCCGGCCGCACCTATGACGGCGCCGGCCGTGAATTGCCCTCGGACGGCCTGCTCGGCCAAGGCGGCGGCGACCGCTACAAGGCCGGCAACCTGCTGGCCAAGCTCGGCTATGATTTCGACACGAGCAAGCGCATCGAGATCAACGGCTCGCTGATCGCCTTCGACCAGGACCCCAAATATCTGACGAACTACGCCGCCCCCTACGCCCGCCCGGACCGGACGCGGCTTTATCCCGGCCAGAACGTCATCGAGGATACCAAGTCGCTCTCGCTACGCTACACCGACAAGGATTTCGCGCTCGGTAGCCTGAGCGTGCTCGGCTACTACAACGACATCAAGAAGCGCTTCAATTATTCCACCTTTGCATACCCTTACAACACGCAGGTCTACTACTCCTTCAACCCGCTCTCGCCGACGAGCCCGGACAATCAGACGACGCTCTACTCCCAGCGCGGCGGCGTGAACGTCACGATCGACACCTCGCTCGACCGGCTCCTGCCCGGAGCAAAGCTGACCTGGGGCGGCGACGTGATCCAGGACCGCACCTGGCAGACGCTGACCAACGGCCAGGACGTCTTCACGCCATTGAAGCAGACGACCACCGCGGGCTTTGGCCAGTTGCAGATCCCGATCGGGGAGCGGATCGTGCTGCGCGGCGGCTTGCGTTACGAGCATTTCGCGCTGTCGGTCAGCGACTATGTCCGCCCGGCCGCCTATGCGGCCGTGGCCGCGAACAATGCGCTCGGCTATCAGAGCTTCGTCCTGCCCGCCCTCAATGTGACGGGCGGCAATTTCGACTATTCGGCGCTGACCGGCAATCTCGGCGCGACGGTCAAGCTGTCTGATACGAGCGAAGTCTTCGGCGGCTGGTCGCAGGGCTTCGCGCTGCCCGATGTCGGCGCCTTCACCCGGCGCGCCGGTCTCTCGACCGCCTATGCCTGCACCCTGGCCAATATCAACTGCCTGCCGGCCAGCCGCCGCTCGATCAGCTTTGCCTCGATCGCGCCCGAGGCGCAGATCGTCAACAATTACGAGCTCGGGGTGCGCGGCAGCTACGGCGCCTTCAAGGGATCGCTGACCGGCTATATCAGCACCTCGGACGACGGCGTGACCTTCGATGCCACCACCAACACGCTCTCGCAGCAGAAGGAGCGCATCTGGGGCGCTGAGGCGACGGCGGATTACGCCTTCACCGAGCAGTTCACCATGGGCTCGGTCGTGTCCTATCGCGAGGGCCGCTACGACACGAACAAGGATGGCAAGCTCGACAGCTATCTGCCCAATAACCGCATCGGCTCGCCCTGGCGCGGCATGCTCTATGGCAGCTATCGTTTCGTGAACGGCATGCAGCTGCGCCTCGAGGGCGAAGGCTTCTCGGACCGCGACGTCGCCATCGACCTCACGGGCACCCGCTACAAGCTGAAGGGCGCCGTGACGATGAACGCCGCCTTCACCGCGCCGGTCTGGGAGGGCGAGGCCTATGTCGCGGTCAACAACCTGTTCGACCGGGCCTATCAGAACCCGACCGCGACCTCGGTGCGCAACCTCGCCAATTATGCCTGGGGCCGCACCGTGACGGTCGGCTTCCGCAAAACCTTCTGACGCATCATGGTCAGCCTCGACATCGGCGCCGACGCGATCCTGACGTTGCGCTACCTCCCGCCCTATCTCGACAGCGACGAGCGCGCCTATCTCGACGCGCTCGCCAGGATCGGCGAGCGCGCCGAGCCGTATGTCCTGCTGACGATCTTCGGCGGCAGGCGGGCGCTTTCGCAGGCTGGCGAGCGCGAGCAGGCGCTCTGGTTCAAGGCGACGAAGGCACGGCTGAGCCAGTTCTGCCAGGCCTGCGCCATCATCCGGCCCGACGCGGACGAGAAGACGGCGGAGATCTTCCGTCGGCTCTGGCCCTTCCCGATCATCGCGGAGCGCGAGGAGGAGGCCGGCCGAGCTTTCCTGCTCCAGCATCAGGCGGCCGTGCCGTGACAGCAACCTCTCCGGCTGGTGCCACCGGCTTCGATGGGCGCGAGCCCATCGGGCGCTACCGCCTGTTCGGCGTTCTCGCCGGGCTCTATCTCGCCCAGTCGATCCCGTCCTATCTCTTCGTCGCGGCGATCCCGCCGATCCTGCGTGAAGCCGGCGTGTCGCGAACCGCGATCGGCTATATGAGCATCCTGCTGCTGCCGCTCGTCATCAAGCTGTTCTGGGCGCCCTGGGTCGATCGCGTCAGGCCCTTCGCGCGGGCGCACCGGGCCGGCTGGGTGCTGATCACGCAGAGTACGACGATCCTCGCCATCCTTGCCCTGATCCCGATCGGCCCCACGAACATCGTCGGCATCGTCGCGGTCGGCTTCATCGCCTCACTGCTGATCTCGACGCAGGACATCGCCACGGATGGCTACGCCGCGAAATACCTGCCGGAGGCCGACCGTGCGATCGGCAATGCGATTCAGGGCGGCGCGATCGCCTTCGGCGTCGTCATCGGCGGCACGCTCGGCCTCGTGCTCTATCACCGCATCGGCTGGACCGGCATGCTTCTCGTCATCGCGGCCGTGTCGCTGCTGCCGCTGGCGGCCGCCGTGCTGATGCGCGAAAGCGATGCTGCCGCGCCGGCGCTGCAGAAGCCCTCATTGTGCGCCTTCCTGCGCCGTCCTGAGGCTCGCCAGATCCTCTGGATCGCGCTGATCTACCGGGCGAGCGAAGGTCTGGTGAAGGCGATGGAAGGCGCTTATCTCGTCGATGCCGGCATCCCGCTCGACCAGATCGGCTACCTCTCCGGCTTCTCGGCGACCACGGCGGGTCTCGCCGGCTCCTTCATCGCTGCCTGGCTGGTGAAGCGGCGCGGCCTGTCCTTCGTGCTCGGCCTGCTCGGCGGCATGAGGACGCTGTGCTTCCTTCTCTTCACCTGCCACGCAATCGGCGTCGTCACCGGCTCCTGGCCCCTGTTCGGTGCCGCCGGCTTCCAGACGCTAATCCGCTATATGGAGATCGTCGCGCTCTATTCGCTGTTCATGGCGGTGACGACCTCCGACCAGCCCGGCACGGATTTCACGATCCTCGCCTGCGCACAGCTGCTCGTCTATCTCGTCGGCTCGATGCTCGCCGGCAAGCTTGCCGACGCGCTCGGCTATGGCTGGCTCTTCGCGATCGCAACCGCGCTGTCGGCCGTCGCCGTCTTGGCCACGCTGCGCATGCTGCTGCTGTGGCGGCAGTCGAAAAGCGCGGGCGCCAAGGCTTCTTGATTCTGCTGCGGCTCTACGCCTCAACCGCGACGATGGCGCGCTGGTTTGCCCTGATGTCGCGGGGCGCGGCGCCGAAGCGGCGCCGGAAGGTGCGGTTGAAATAGGAGAGATCGCCGAAGCCGACGCCGAAGGCGATCTCGGTGATGCTGGTCTCCCAGGAGCCGGCCGATTGCAGAAGGCGCAAGGCCCTGTCCAGCCTGCGCTGCAGCACGAATTCCGAGAAGGTCGTTCGTTCGTCCTCGAACAGCTTCTGGAGATAGCGCAGGCTGATGCCATGCCGCTCGGCGATCTCGCGCGCGGTCAGCCTGCGATCCTCGAGCCTCGCCTCGATATCGGATTTGATCGCATTCATCCGCTCGTCGGGTCGATGCCGAGGCTCGCGGCCCGGCAGGCTCTCCGGCGACATGATGTTGACGAGATCGAACATGAAATGCCTGGCGAGTTCGCGCAGTTCGGACGTCCTGATCGGTATCATCCCGCGCAGCAACGCTGCGCCATAGTTGCCGAGCATCTGCAAGGCGTCGTCGCCGGCCCCGAAGACGCGCAGCTCTTGCGCCAGGCCGCGCGCCCGCTCGCTGACCGCATCGGCCGGGATGGTCAGGCAATCGAGACGCGAGATCTGCATCGGCAGCAGCGTCGCCTGGGCAGGCGCCATCAGGAGAATGGCCTCGCGTCCGCCGACCACGGCCCGGCGCGCGCCACAGGTCACGATCAGCGCGCCGTCGGCCGGGCGCAGCAGCAGAGCCTCGCCCTCCGCGCACAGATTTCGCACGGGCAATGAAACTGCCGCACTCGGCGCGAACAATGACATCAGGCCGATATCGGGCTGCAGCCGCAGCATGGCTCTGGCGCCAAACGGAGCCGGGCTCGCCCCGTCGAAAACGAAACGCCGCTCCGCCCTTGCCCCGAGATGAAGGTCGATCTCGGACTGCGGCATCTCGTTGGAGAGCAGCCAGAGCGGGCCAGGCTCCTCCACCAGGGCAGAGCGCCGCCCTCGCCCGGACACAGGGACCGCCTCCTGAGCACTGCGTTTCAGTCCGCTAGGCATTTCGCACCAGTCCAAGAATTCATTTCCACCAGCATGCAAACAAAAGCTACAGAATTCAATTGTTATGAACGCCGCAGAAGTCAAATATGCAGCCATTTCCTGTTTATTCTAATTTAAAACTAGCGAATACCTAAAAGTATAAATGCCTAAATATCCGAGGCTGATCCGCACGACGGCCGATGTTTCCGCTGAATTAAGAGAAATTTGGACGCGATATGCTTTCCGCAGCAATTCATCATTGCCTTTTTGCATTGGCGCGTTCCAGCGAAGCGGAGGCGGCTGGCGGCGCGCGAACTTATGGGGCCTCGCGATGACCGCGCGGCGGTTCGATATAAGCGAGCGCCAGGGCGATTGCCGCTCCGAGCCCCGTGCAGATGAGAAAGGGCGCGAGCGGCGACAGCGCGAAGGCGAGCCCGCCACTCAGCGCGCCCGCGCCCTGCCCCAGCACATGCACGCTGGCGAGCCAGCCCGCGGCGGCGGCCTGCTCCCGCGGCGCGATCCTGCCGACGAGCCAGGCCGTATAGGAGGGCGTCGCAAGCGCAATTCCGCCACCGGCAATCATGGCGCCGAGCATGACGACGAACACCGAAGGGGCGAATCCTGCTGCGGCGCTGCCGAGAGCGAAGACGACCAGGCCGATACGCAGGCTGCGCAGGATTCCGCCCCTGAGGCGTGGTACCAGGGCAAGCTGCACCACGATCATCGCCACGGCGACCAGCATGAAGGTCACGCCGCTCCAGCGGGCGGCGGCATGGGCGTCCAATCCAAAGCGCGCCTGCAGGAAGAGGCCGAGCGTGATCTGAATCTGGCCGAGGCCGAGCGTCAGGGCGAAACCGACCCCCAGCAAGGGCAAGACGGCGCGCGCCACATCCCAGCGACGGGGAGCTTCCTCCATCTGCCGCTCGGCGGGCGCGATGTCCGGGCCGGCCAGCAAGGCGAGCGGCATGATCGTCATGACCGCGAGCGCCGGCAGCAGGCCCGCCGCACCGGGCAAGGTGACGAGCGGACCGAGAACGCGGCCGACAGACAGTCCGGCGCTCAATCGCGCCAGGGCGGCATGGCGCTTCTCCGGGCTGTTCATCCGCACGATCGCGGCCTGCGCCTGCGGCATCACGCCTGCGGCTGCGGCGCTGTAGACGATGCGCGAACCGGCCAGCAGCGCGAAGGCGAACACGGCAGGCATCGACCCGGCCGTCAGCACGCCCAGGAACACGAGCTGCGCCCCGACCATCAGCCAGGCCAGCAGCCGGAAGCGGCTGCGCAGCCCGCCTTCGCGGTAGCCCCAGGTCGGCGCGGCGGCGAGGAAGGCGAGCGCACCGAGAAAACCGATCGCGCCGATCGCCGGCGCATCGAGCCCCGTCGCCCCCGAGATGATCGGCACCAGCGCCAGCAGCGCCGACTGGCCGAAGCCGACCGTCGCCGCCATGAGCGAGAGTCGAGTCACATCCCTGGCCGCCATTGCAAAACCCTCGAAGCAATCAATCCAAATCACGCCGATACATGCAATGTCTTCGATATCAAAACGAAATATACAATATAGACGAATTCTAATCTAAGAGTATATCAGAAATATCAAGCCGTATACCTCGACAATGAAGGTCGAACCATGATCGAAACCAAACCCAAAACCCTGGAGCTCGCCAGCCGCATCTCGGCGCGCGCACTTCTCCTGAGCCTGATGCGGGAATGGCAAGGCTGGTCCATCGGGAGCGGGGATGGCGCATCCGCCACGGATTCCGGATCTCCGCGCCAGGTCCTCAAGCTGCCGCTGGCTGGGCGCGAGATCCATGTCGCGCTCACCCATCTCTCCCAGGTCGGCGCCCATGGTCTGCGCCCGCCCTTCTACGAGATCGGGCCGGAAGGCGCGATGCGTGTCGTCCCCTTCCCCGAGCTGTTGAACCTGATCACGGCAGAACCTGGCATTGCGGGCGCGGATTCCGACGTAAGAGGGCTCGTCTTCCTGCGGCGCGCGCTCGACAGCCTCGCCACTATCGAAGACGCCCTGCGCCATCCCTGCGTCGATGATGCGGTTTTCGCCGAACGCGATCCGGGCTTCGTCGAGGCCGAGCAGGCCCTGCGCTTCGGCCATAACGTGCACCCGACGCCACGCAGCCGCGACCAGTTCACGCTGGAGGATACGCGGCGCTTCTCGCCCGAATATGGCCAGGGCTTCGCGCTGCACTGGTGGTCCGTCTCGCCGGGGATCGTGCTCCAGGGCAGCTCGCGCGGACAGGCCGCCTCGGAGATGGCCGCCAGTCTCGCCATCGACGATCCCGCCATGGAACCGGCCATTCGCCGGCAGGTGGATGAGGGGCGCGTGCTGCTGCCCATGCATCCCTGGCAGGCCTCGCAGCTCATGCTCGATCCCGCGATCACACGCCTGATGACGGCTGGCGACATTCGCGCGCTCGGCCCGGCCGGCTCGAACTGGCACGCCACCTCGTCCCTGCGCAGCATCCATGCACCGCACGCCGTCTGGATGCTGAAGATGTCGCTGAGCCTGCGATTGACCAATTCACAGCGCATCATCGAACCCTATGAATGCGAGCGCGGGCTCGAGATCGAAAAGCTCCTGGCGGGGCCGGTGGGACAGCGGATCGCCGCGCGGTTTCCGAGCATTCGGGTCATGGGGGAGCCAGGCTACCTGGCCTTGCACGACGAGACCGGCGCGCCGCTGCGCTCGACCATCGTCGTCTTCCGCGACAACCCGTTCAGCGGCGATCGCCAGCACAGCCCAGCGGCGGTGCTGGCAGCGCTCTGCGAGATTGGCCCGGACGGGCGCAGCAGCGCGCTCGCGACCACCATCGAACGCATCGCGTCGCGCCAGGGCAGCGCACCCGCGGCGACGGCGCTGGCCTGGTTCGAGCGCTTCCTGCACAACATCGCCCTCCCCCTGCTCGGCATCCAGGCGGATCACGGCCTGCTCTTCGGCGCGCATCAGCAGAACATCGTCGTCGGCCTCGATGACGGCTGGCCCGTCACGCTGCATTTCCGCGACTGCCAGGGCACCGGCTATGTCCGCGAATTCCTGCCGGAGCTCGCGGCGCAGGCGCCGGATGTGCGGCTCGAGGCCGGGCATGTCTTCGACAGCGCCTATGCGGCCAGGCTCGCCGGCTACTACCTCATCGTGAACAGCGTCTTCTCGGTCATCGGCGCGCTCGCGCTTGCCGGTCTTGCCAGCGAGGAGCGCCTGCTCGCAGCGCTGCGCGCTGCGCTGTCTGCGCTCGCCGCGCAGCCGCTGCGCGACAGGACCTGCCTCGACTACCTCCTCACCTCGCCAACCCTCCTCAGCAAGGGGAATTTCATGATCTGTTTCCGCAACATCAACGAGAACACCGATGTGACGGACCCGCTCGCCGGCTATGTCGAGCTGCCCAATCCGATCGCGGGAGCGCGGTCATGACCATCGCCCCCAGGATCGACACCGCCGCCGTGACCCCGTTGACGAAGCGGGCGACCAGCCGGCACTTCCCGGCGCGCGGCGAGACCGCGCTTGTCATCGAGGCCAGCGACAGCGCTGACGGCGTGCTGTTCACGGGGGGCGCGGAGCGCGGGATCGAGGCGCGGCTCACGACTGCGGTGGATGCAGCCAGCGGCCGCCTCGACGTGACCCGGCCCGACGGCGACCATCCCGCCGATGCGGATGCGCTCGCTGCCCTGATCGAAGCGGCTTTCCAGAGTACCCCGTCGCTGTCGCGGCTGGAGCTTCCCGGCTATGCCCGCAAGCCCGCGATCGTGGGGCTCTCGGTCGAGACCGGCCGGACGGCTGATGGCGTGGACTGCGCGGTGATCACCCGCAGCGTCTTCCAGCAGCTGCCGCTGCTCTGGCGGCAGGCCGGCGCGCATGCGGCCTATCCGGCGATCCGCTCCTCGCTCGGGCCGGCTGACCGCCTGCCGGTGCTGCGGCCGGCGCAGCCGAACGGGGTGATCTACCGGCGCTGGATGCCACATCTGGGCATGACGCTCTCGCTGCGCACCATCGACCGCCGCCGCGACCTCGACCTGTTCCACCACTGGATGAACCAGCCGCGCGTCGCCTTCTTCTGGGAGCTGGCGCAATCGCGCGAGGAGCTCGACCGCTACCTCGCCGAGCAGGAGGCGGATCCGCATCTCTTCGGCGTGATCGGCAGCTTCGACGACGAGCCGGTCGGCTATTTCGAGTTCTACTGGGCCAAGGAAGATCGGCTCGGCCCGCATTACGAGGTGGAGGATTTCGACAGGGGCTGGCACGGCCTCATCGGCAATCCGCGTCATCTCGGCCGCGCCAAGACGCTGGCCTGGTTCCGCTCGCTCACGCACTATCTCTTCCTCGACGAGCCGCGCACCCGGCGCATCGTCGGAGAGCCTCGCGCCTCGCATCACAAGATGCTGAGCTATTGCGCGGACGTCGCCTATGACAAGGTCAAGGAGTTCGACTTCCCGCACAAGCGCGCGGCTCTCGTCTGCTGCGAGCGCGAGCGCTTCTTCCGGGAGATCGCGCTGTGAGCCTCGGCCCCCTCCCAGGCGGCCGGCCGGTCGAGGCCCGGCTGTGGCGCGAGCTCAACCAGGCCCTCATCGCCCGGGCGATCAGCGAGCTCACCTTCGAAGAAGGGCTGAAGCCCGAACCACTGGACCAGCAGCACGAGCTCTGGACGCTGCGGCTCGGCGAGACGGTGAGCTACCGCTTCAAGGCGAAGCGGCGGATCTGGGGCAATCTCGCGATCGAGCCCCGGAGCCTGTCGCGCCATGACGGCGCGCTCGCAGCCCCCGCGGACGATGTCGCCGGCTTCATGATCGATGCCAGGGCGGTGCTGGAGATCGAGCCCGACACGCTCGCCATCTACATCCGGGAATTGTCGAGCACATTGTCCTCGGATGCCAGGGTCGCGGCGATCAACGCCGCGATCGGCGAGGACGAGCTGATCACCCTGCCCGACCATCTGCTGCAGCACTATCTCGACGGGCATCCGAAGGCGCCGGCCGCCAAGGGGCGCATCGGCTGGGGGCTCGGCGATGCCGAGGCCTATGCGCCGGAATTCCAGGCCGAGCTGCAGCTCTTCTGGGTGGCAGCCGCGCGCGATGCCTGCCAGATCTCGCATGATCCCGCGATTTTGGAAGAGGACCTCCTCGCCGCCTCGCTCGATCCCGCCGAACGGCGCCGGCTCGAAGAGGCCTGCCTGGAGGCCTGCCGGCAGCTTGGCCTGGACCGCTCCCGCTATCTGCTCCTGCCCGTGCATCCCTGGCAGTGGGACAACATGGTCGCACTGCAATTCGCCGGCGAGATCGCGGCCGGTCGGCTCCTGCCGCTCGGCTCCTTCGGCAGCAGCTACCTGCCGCAGCAATCCTTGCGGACGCTCGCCAATGCCAGTGCCCCCCGCGCACTGCACCTCAAGCTCTCGCTCAGCATCCTCAACACTTCGGCCTGGCGCGGCGTGCCGGGGAAGTACATGGCGATCGGACCGGCCTTCTCCGCCTGGCTCGCGGAAAAAGCCGCGACCGACCCGGCGCTCGCTCCAGCCACAGTGCTGCGCGAGCCGGCCGGCGCCTTCTATCCGCACCCGCTCTACGAGCGGATCGAGGGCGTGCCCTACCAGTTCCGCGAGATGCTTGGCGCGATCTGGCGCGAATCGGTCGAGACCCATCTGGAACCCGGCCAGAACGCCATGATGCTGGGAGCGCTCACCAAGCTGACCTCGGCGGGGCGACCGATCGTGAGCGCGCTGATCGCCCGCTCCGGCCTGTCGCACGAGGCCTGGCTGGAGCGCTTCTTCGACGCTGTCGCCGTGCCGCTCTACCACTTCCTGTGCCGTTACGGCGTCGGCTTCATCGCTCATGGTCAGAACGTCACGCTGGTGCTGGAGCAATTCACGCCCAAGGGTGTCGCGCTCAAGGATCTGCAGGGCGACGCCGACCTCGTCGATCAGGATTTCCCTGAGGCGGACGACCTCACCCCGGAGATCAAGGCGGTTCTGCAGCGCCGGCCCGCCGCCCATCTGCAGCAGCATCTCCAGACCGGCCATTTCACCAGCGTCCTGCGCTTCCTCTCGGATGCGCTGGAGACGCATGACGGTTTTCCGGAGCTGCGCTTCTATGCCTGCCTCGCCCGTAGCCTGCGGCGCTATCAGGCGGCTCATCCGGAACTGGCCGAGCGCTTCGCCCTGTTCGACCTGTTCACCGCCAAGGTGCCGCGCATTTGCATCAACCGGGTGCGATTGGCCATCGGCTATGGCGATGCCAACCGGCGACCGGTCCCGAGCCTCGGCACCAATCTCGACAACCCCCTTCATCTCGCCGAGCGCTCCGAAACGGAGCGGCCGCGCAGTCTCGTCGGAGCCCAGCCATGATGACAAACCACCCGCTCGACCTGGCCGGCATCGGCATCGGGCCGTTCAACCTCAGCCTCGCGGCGCATCTCGACGCGGTCGAAGGCGTCGAGGCGCTGTTCTTCGAGCGCCGCAACGCGTTCGACTGGCATCCCGGCATGATGCTGCCGGACGTGACGCTGCAGACCTCCTTCCTCAAGGATCTGGTGAGCGCCACCCATCCGTCGAGCCCTTGGAGCTTCCTCTCCTTCCTGGTGGCGAAGAAGCGCTTCTACGATTTCATGAACGCGGATTTCGCCGCAATTCCCCGGCGCGAATTCGCGCAATATCTCAGCTGGGCGGCGCAGGGGCTGCCGACCCTGCGTTTCGGCGCCGGCATCGACGAGGTCGATTTCGATGGCCGCAGCTTCGTCCTGCGCAGCGGCAAGCGGGAACAGCGCGCCCGCAACATCGCACTCGGCGTCGGGCTGAAGCCGGCCTTGCCGGCCTTCGCCGGCCGGCTGAGGGAGGACGACCATTTCCATTCCTCACAGGCGCGGTTCCGGCTGGGGGCCTGCGCCGGCAAGCGCGTGGCGGTCATCGGTGGCGGCCAGAGCGGCGCCGAAATCCTGCTGCACTTGCTGAACCAGACAGACAATGCGCCGAGCCATGTCGCCTGGATCAGCCAGCGCCCCAATTTCCTGCCGCTAGACGAGACGCCCTTCACCAACGAGCTCTTCACACCGCCTTATGTCGCAAGCTTCCGCGATCTTCCGGAGCCGCGTCGCCACGCCACCGTGGAGCGCGAGAAGCTCGCCGGTGACGGGGTGTCGAGCGAGACGCTCACCGCCATCTATCGCCGTCTCTACGTTCTGCGGCATCTGGAGCCATCTGGCCCGGAGGTAGAGCTCCTGCCGCATCGCGATGTCGTCAATGCCGAACCCAGAGAGGCCGGCTACCAGCTCATCATGCGCAACGGCATGGACGGGATGATGGAGATCGGCCATGCGGAGATCGTCATTCTCGCGACCGGCTACCGCTACGAGCTGCCTGACTGTCTCGCCCCGCTGACTGGGCGCATCGTCATCGACCGCACGGGCCGCCCCGTACCGGATGCGGACTTCGCCATCGCCTGGGATGGCCCGAACGCGAACCGGATCTTTGCCCTGAATGCGGGCCTCATCAGCCATGGCATCGCCGAACCTCAGCTCAGCCTGATGGCGTGGCGCGGCGCGGTGATCGCCAATGCGCTGCTCGGCCGGCGCCAGTTCGATGTCGAGGTGCCGAATTCCATGGTGAACTGGCGCAGTCAGATGCACACGGATGCTCGCCGGGACACGGTGCGCTCGAATGGGCGGCTGTTCTCACCTTGAGCGGCTGCGGGGATCGGATGCGTCGCGCAGGGCGTCGCCGAGGAGGTTGAGCGCAAGTACCGTCGCCAGGATCGCAAGGCTCGGGAAAACGGCAAGCCACCAGGCATCGAGGATGTTCTCGAAGCCTTCGCGGATCATGCCGCCCCAGGTCGCAGCCGGCGGCGGCACGCCGAGGCCGATGAAGCTCAGCGAGGCTTCGGTACGGATCGCGGAAGCGAGCCAGAGCGAGCTCATCACCACCACATCCGAAATCATGTTGGGCAGGATATGGCGCGTCATGATCCGGAACGGGCCGCAGCCGTAGGAGCGGCTGGCCTCGACGAAATCGCGCTGACGCAATGTGATCGTCGGAGCACGCGCGACGCGAGCGAAGGGCGCGATCTCCGTCACCGCGATTGCGATGATGAGGTTTTCCAGGCTCGCTCCGAGCATGGCCGCGATCATCAAGCCGAGCAGCAGCGTCGGGAAGGCGAGCAGCACGTCGAGGAAGCCCATGACGATCTGGTCGAACATTCCGCCGATATAGCCGGCCAGCACGCCGATCGTCGTGCCGACCAGCATGGCGATCAGGATGGCGACGAAACCTACGAAAAGCGAAATCCGCGCGCCATAAATCAATCGCGAGAGCACATCGCGGCCATAACTGTCGGTGCCGAGCCAGAACTCCGCAGAGGGCGGCTCGAGCCGCACGACGATGTTCTGCTCCAGCGGGTCATAGGGGGCGAGCCATGGCGCAAAGACCGCGACGAGGACGATGAGGGTCAGCAGGACGAGGCCGACCCAAGCGAGCTTGTTCTGCGTGAAGGCGAGCCAGAGGCCGCCCGGCCGCATTTCGACGGTCGTGGTGGCGACAGTGCTCATGTGTATTTCACCCTCGGATCGACGAGGCCGTAGGCCAGGTCGGTCAATGTGTTCACGATGATCACGCAGATGGCGAAGATGATCATCAGCCCCTGCAGCAGCGTGTAGTCGCGGGCGTTGAGCGCGCCGATGATCAGCTTGCCCAGCCCCGGGCGGTTGAAGATGATCTCGGTCAGCACCGAATTGCCGATCAGCGTGCCAAAATAGAGCCCGACCACGGTGATGATGGGGATCAGGCTGTTGCGCAGCGCATGCGTTACGACGAGCTGGCCCGGGCCCACCCCCTTGGCGCGCGCCGTGCGGATATAGTCCTCGGTCAGGACGCCGAGCATCGCGGCGCGGGTCACGCGCATCACATAGGCCGTCATGATGATGCCGAGATTGAGCGCCGGCAGCGCCAGAGCCCGCAGCCGCTCAACGAGGTTCCCAGTGCCGCTGGTGTTGCCCAGCACCGGGAACCAGCCGAGCTGGATCGAGAAGACGATCAGCATCAGGATACCGGAAACGAAAGCCGGGAAGGACAGGCCGACCAGCGAGACGACGCGCGAGACATAGTCGACCCAGCCATTGCGGCTGAGCGCGGCGGCGACGCCAAGCGGCAGCCCGAAGACGAGGCCGATCGCGACCGCCGCAATGGTGAGCTCGATCGTCGAGGGCAGCACCAGCAGCACCTCCTGGATGACGCTGCGGCCGCTGCTCAAGGACTGGCCGAGATCGCCCGTCAGGACCTTGCCGAGGAAGGCGAGGTACTGGGCATGGACCGGCTGGTCGAGCCCGAGCTTTTCCCTGAGGGCAGCGAGCGAGGCCGCGCTCGCCTGGTCGCCGAGGATCACGGAGGCGGCATCGCCCGGCACGAGCCGCACCAGCACGAAAATCGCCGTCAGCATCAGGAACAGCGTCGGCACGGCGAGAAGGACGCGCCTGAAGACGTAGCTCATCATGCCGCGACCCTTTCCTGCATCAGGCGCCGCGGCGCGAAGGCGGCGATCTCGCGCTGCGTCGTTCCCTCAACGACGAGATCCGTCAGGATCGCCCCGACGACCGGAACGAGCTGGAAGCCGTGCCCCGAGAAACCGAAGGCATGGAACAGGCCGGGCGCATTCGGCGAAGCGCCGATGACCGGCAGATGGTCATGTGTCTGCGCTTCGATCCCGGTCCAGCAGCGGGCGATGCGCACGCCGCGCACTGCCGGGAAGAGGTCGCTAGCGGCCCGCGCGCCCTTGGCGAGCTCGGTGAAGTTGACGCTGCTGCGCTCCTGGTCGAGATCGGCTGTGCCCTGCAAGCCGCCGCCGATCACCAGAGTGCCCTGGTCCGATTGCTTGAAGGAGAGCGCCCGGCCAACGACGCTGACGACGGGGTCAAGCAGCGGCGCAAGGCGCTCCGTCACGATCATCATCGAGGCCCTGACGCCGAGCGCGATCTCGTCGCCGAACAGGGCCGCGAGCCGGGCGGCCCAGGCCCCGGCCGCATTGACGATGACGGGCGCGCGGAAGCGGCGCTGGCCGCAAACGAGCAGCCAGTTATCTCCCTGCCGGTCGATCGCTTCGACGCCGCAATCCTCGGCAATGGCGACGCCCTCCGCTTCGCAGGCGCGGCGGAAGGCGAGGATGGTGCGGTGTGGATCCGCGGCGCCGTCGCGCCGCGCCACCAGCGCGCCGACGCAATGCGGGCTCAAGGCCGGCACGAGGCGGCGCAGCTCAGCAGCGTCGATGATCTCTTCATGCGTGTAGCCCAGTGCGCGGATTTTCGCCTCGCGCTGGAGCAAGGCCGGCATGTGCTCCGCAGTCTCCGCGACGCGGAGCTGGCCATGGGCATGAAAGCCACAGTGGTCGCCGACGATGTCCGCGATCCGGTGCCACATCGCCATAGCTTCGAGCGAGATCGGGATCTCGGCGAGGTCGCGGCCCAGCGTGCGCACGCCGGCTGCAGTGGCGCCGGAGGCGTGCCGCCCGGTCCAGCGCCGCTCGATCACCGCCACGCGCCGGCCGGCGCGGGCCAGATGCAGCGCCGCCGACAGGCCGTGCAAGCCGCCGCCCACGACCGCGACGTCGAATGCCTCAGTGCTCATGCCGCCGGCTCCCGCTCGTCGAGGCTTGCCAACTCGTCAAGGCTTGCCAATTCCCCGAGCGTCACCGGCTTCAGCGGTGGGCGGATACGATAGAAGCCGACCTCCTCGACCGGCCGGTTCTGCGCGGCCGCAACGATATGGGCGATGGTGTAGCCGCATTGCCGGCCCTGGCAGGGGCCCATGCCGGCGCGCGTGAAGGCCTTGATCTGGTTCGGGCCAGGTCGCCCCTGCACGGCGCGGGCGCGTAATTCGCCGGCCGTGACCTCCTCGCAGCGGCAGACGAGCGTCTCGTCGGTCGGGGCGAAGACCTGTGGACGCGGCGCGTAGAGCGCATCGAGGAAGGGCCGCAAGGCGAGCGCGCGGGAAAGCCTGCCCCGCTCCGGCCGGGCGGTGGATTCGGCGGCGCCTTCGCCGAGTTTCCCGAGCCGGGCAGCGACGCGCAGTGCGGCGATCCGCCCGCGTGGCTCGGCCGCTTCGGCGCCGCCGATACCAGCGCCGTCGCCCGCGACGAAGACATTCACCCGCGATGTCTCGCCCCAGCTGTCCAATTCAGGGACATAGCAGTGCTGGCCGGCATGCCAGCTCACTGCGCAGCCGAGTGCGAGTGGGGCATGGATATTCGGCACCACGCCCTCATGGACGAGCAGCACCTCGGCGGGCACCTCGCCTTCGCGGCCGTCCTCGGTCCGATAATGCAGGCTTTCGAGGCGTCCTTCCCCCTCGGCGCGTAGCTCCGCGACATGGCGGATGATCGGAAACCCGGCCCGCCTGAGCGCGAGCGACCAGGACAGGCCCTTGGCGAGATCGGCGAGGCGGCCGAGGCCTTGCGGCAGATGGCGCAAGGCCGCGCTGGTGCGCCCGCGCGGCGTGGTGTCGAGGAAGCCGGCGATCTGGCCCCCCGCCGCGAGCAGCTGCGTCATGTAGAGCAATGGCAATGGTCCGCAGCCAGCGATCCAGACGGGGTTCGTCGGCACGGAATCGGCCGTCTTCAGCAGGATCTGGGCGGCGCCGACCGTCAGCACGCCCGGTAGCGTCCAGCCGGGAAACGGTACTGGGCGCTCCTGTGCGCCGGTGGCGAGGATGACCGCCTTCGCGGTCACGCTGCTCGCTTTGCCTTGCTGTGTCAGGAAGGCGCGAAAACCGGGCTCGATCTGCCAGAGTTGGCTTTCCGGCTCGTAGAGCGCGCCGCAGGCGCGGAAGGCCGCGGCCCGGTCCATACCCATCCGGTAAGCCTCGCCGAGCCGCGCGATGCGCGGCGTCGCGGCTACGGTCTCTATCGCGCGCCAGATCTGGCCGCCGGGCGCCGGCTGATCGTCTAGGACACGCACGGAGAGGCCTTGGCGGCGGGCGGTGACGGCGGCGGCCATGCCCGCGGGGCCTGCGCCGACGATTAGGAGATCGGTCTCGCTCGCACTCATGCCGACAGGCTCCTGGGGCCCTGCTGACGGGCGACGCGCATGCCGTTTCGAACCGGCGTCAGGCAGCCTTGCACGGAGGCCAGGCCGTCGACCTCGACGAGGCATTCGAAACAGACGCCCATCATGCAAAAGGGCGCGCGTGGGCTCTCCGAGATCGGCGTCGTGCGGCACCAGGCTTCGGGCTGGCGCAGCAGCACAGCGGCGACGCTTTCGCCGAGCTCGGCGGGCACGGGATGCCCGTCGATGAAGATCGTGACAGTTTGCGCCCCTGGATCATGCAGCTTGCGGAACATCGAAGCGTCTCTGGTGAAAGGGAGAAAGGTTTTCGGGCAGGATGCCGGCGGCGATGGCTCCTGCCAGTGTCTCGGCATGGAAGGCGGCCAGCGTCACGCCGGAATGGCAGAGCGCGACGAAGGCGCCGGGATGGCTCTGCGACTGCGCATAGATCGGATGGCCGTCGGGCGTCATGATCCTGAGGCCCGCCCATTGCCTGACGAGCCTGACCTTGGCCAGCGCAGGGACGATCTCGATCGTCTTGCGGCTCAGCCCGGCGGCGGCTTCAGCCGTCGTCGAAACATCGAAGCCTGGGCGATCCTTGGTCGCGCCGATCATCACCGTGCCTTCGCCGGTCTGGCGCAAACCGCTCGCTGGCAGCGGCAGGAAGGGGGCCAGCCGCTCGGTGACGAGCACCTGCCCGCGCTCCGGACGAACCGGCACCTCGAGCCCGACCTGCCGGGCCAATGCGGGGGAGCCGAGCCCGGCCGCGATGACGATGCGGGGCGCGACCAATGTCTCTCCGTCGAGGATCAGGCGGAAATCGCGGCCCACCGGCTCGATCCGGTCGACGCGCGCCCGATGGCGGATGCCGCCGCCATGGCGCAGGAGCGCTCCGTGCAAAGCCGCCAGTAGCCGCAACGGATTGGCGTGTCCGTCGTGTCGACCGAAGCTCGCCCCCGTCACCTTGGGGCCGAGGGTGACCTTCGGCAGCAGGCGCTCCAGCGCCGAACGATCGAGCATCTCCCAATCCGGCGCGCCCTCACCGCGCTGGTTGTGCAACCGCATCAGGTCGTGCCGTCGCTGCTCGAAGCCTGTCTCTCCCAGGCAGAAAGCGAGGCCGCCATTCTGCTCATAGGCGAGGTCGATCTTCGTTTCGGCCTCGATTTCACTGGTGAAGCCGCGCCACAACGCGATGCTGTCACGGGTCAGGGCCTGATAGGCCGGCATGCCGAGCCCCTTGCCCTGCAGCCAGACGAGCCCGAAATTCGCGCGGGCTGCGCGGAAGTCGCCGTCATCGCCGTCGAGCAGCAGAACCTGCTGCCGCTGCTTGGCCAGGCCATACGCGATCGCCGCGCCGACCGTGCCCCCTCCGATGACGATGATGTCCGGCCGCATGTGAATTTCCCTTGCCGGCTTTGACGTTAGGAAGCCTTATTGTATTTCGTCAAAGTCGTTTTTCTCTCGATGCTATTCTCCAGGGTTATGTAATGGCGCGACGGCTCAATCTTCGGCAAGTCGAGGCCTTCAAGGCGGTGATCGAATACGGCACGGTCAGCCGCGCGGCCGAGATGATGAACATCTCGCAGCCGGCCATGAGCAAGCTGATCGCCCATCTGGAGGAGGACACGGCTCTGCAGCTGTTCGACCGCGTCAAGGGACGGCTCGTGCTGACCCGGCGCGGAATGCGGCTCTATGAGGAGATCGACCGGATCTTCGCCGGCGTGCGTCAGGTCGAGAATGCGGTCGAGGCGATCCGCCGCGACGAGCAGAGCCGCCTGCTGATCGGCGTCATGCCGGCACTCTCGGGTGCCTTCATAAGGGAGGCGACCACGCGCTTTCTCGCCCGCCAGCCGGGTGTGTTCTGCTCGGTGCAGTCGCGCAGCTCACAATGGATCGCCGATGGGCTCGTGACCCGAAAGCTCGACGTCGGATTCACCGTCGCACCGATCGACAATCCATACATCGTCTCCGAGCCGCTGATGGCTCATCCACTCGTCTGCATCCTGCCGCTCGACCACCCGTTGACAAAAAAGAGCGTGATCACGCCGCAGGATCTCGACGGAACCGCCTTCATCTCATTCGATCCGGAGAGTTTTACGAGCCGGCGCATCGGGCAGGTTTTCGAGGCTCACGGAGTAGCACCCGAGATCGTCATGGTCGTGAGCATTTCACCGACGCTGTGCGAGTTCGTGGCCGCCGGCATCGGCGTATCCTTGGTTCATCCATCGGCCGTCGGCGGCTTGCGCGGCAAGGTGGCGATACGAGGCTTCGAGCCGGCCGTTCAGCTCGACTTCCAGCTCTGCCGCATCCGCGACAGCCGCAACGCCCGGCTCGTCGATGCCTTCCTGGACGGCGCGCGGGAAGCCGCGGCCGAGATTTCGCGAACGATCCTCACTCCGAGCGGAGCCTGATCGTCGCGAATGCATCCAGCAGCGGAGCATGGTCGCCCTCTCGCAACCGGCTGGAGGCGGCGAGCAACTGGTCCTGCTGCGCCGGCGTCGCAACGAGGCGGCAGCCGTTCCGGAGCTTGTCTTCGAGATCGAGCCATGACGGCGGCGCGGATGCTTCGCCGCGCGGCGCAGTGACGGGCGAGACGAATTCGCGCCCGCCAGCGTGGATGGCGACGCGCGACAGCGTCTCGGCCGGAAAACGGGCGTCGAGCTCGGGATCGAGACGCAGCGAGACCTTTTCCGCGAGGGCGACGATGTCGGATCGGTCGAGGGCGGCTTCCGTCAGCGGCAGCAAGGCGTCCGGTCCATCTATAGCGACCAGGCCGAGGCAGTAGGGAATCGAGAACTGGATATCGGTGAAGCCCTGGGGATGTGGCCGGTTGGCGAGGCGCAGGGCGCCGCTATAGGTCGCAACCTCGATTGCATCGATGCGGTGTGGATCGATGCGATGCCGGGCGAGCAGGCCGAGCAGTGCTTCGACCGGCGCATGGACATGCCGGCAGCAGGCATGGAACTTCATGTAGGTGCGGGCGACATAGCCCTGCCGGCCGAGGCCGCCGACCAGCCCCTCCAGGCGGAAATGCTCCTCATTGTCGAGCAGGCCGAGCGGCCCGGTATGACCGGCCTCGGCGAGCAGGAGTGCATTGAGCGCAGTCAGGCTCGACCAGGGTATGCCTTCCTTGACGTCGCTGCCTTCCTGCGCGCGAAAAGCCGGCCCGGCCCCGGCATGGAGCTGGTTGGGAGCGCTCATGCCGGCGATGGCGAAGGCATGGGCCAGCTGTTCGGGGGGCGTGCGCCTGAGACATCCGAGCGCCGCGACCACGCCATAGCCCGACCACATGCCGGTATTGGCATAGAAGCGCCGCGCGGCCCCGACTGCGACGCCGACCTCGTAGCCGACGACGATTGCCCGGAGCAGGTCCTCTGTCGTCGCGTCCGTCTCCTGCGCGGCGGCGGCGGCCGCTGGGATGACGGCCGCACCGGGATGGCCGCGCGCTAAGCGGTGGCCGTCATCGAGATCGAGCGCGGCCGCGGCGGAGGTGTTGCACCAGACCGCTCCGGCGAGGCCGGCTGTCTGCCCGGAGAACCAGACCGGAAGCGCCCCGCCCGCCATCGTCAGCTGTGCCACCTGGCGAACCGCTCGCGGTCCGGGCGCAGCGATCCCGGCGGCGGCCGCGATGACGAGGTCGAGGATGCTACGGCAAGCGGCCTCGCGCAGATCATTCGTCAGCACTTGCCTGCCGGCAGCGGCGACGTAGTCCGCGAGTTGGCGCGATGTCGCCATGGCGAGCGCGCCATCCGTCACTGCTGCCGCTCTCAGCGCGGCTTCAGCGTCGTGGCCTCGGTGATCGGCGGCGCGAGGTTCAGCGCGCCCTTCAGCTCGTAGCCGAAATCGAGCCGGTCGCTGCGGGCCCAGACCTGACGCAGTTCGAACAGGGGAATGGCGCAGACATTCTCCATGATCTTCCGCTGCGCTTCCTTCCAGAGAGCCTTCTGGGCTTCGGCGTCGGGCGCGGTGCGGGCCTGCTCGATGTCCTTGTCCGCGACGGCGCAATGCGAGAAATTCGTCGCGGCGGTCGGCGTGCCCACGGTGGCGCGCGAGTGGAAGAACTCGCTGAGATAGGTGTCGGCTATGGGGAAGCGCGCCGCGCCGTAGAAGACGAGAGCGCTCAGATCCTTGCGGGTCTGGCTCTGATAGGTCGGGTGGTCGACGACCTGCATTTCGAGCTTGATCCCGGCCTTGGCGAGCTGCGCCTGCATGATCTCCATGAAGGGCTGCTGCGCCGAGATATTGGAGACGATGGCCTTGATCGTGATGCCGTCCTTGTGGCCGGCTTCGGCCAGCAGCGCCTTCGCCTTGGCGAGATCGAAGCTGTAGCGGACCGAGCAGTCTTCCCCGAGATAGCCCGGCGGAACGACGGAACAGCCCTTGGGACCAACATCCTTGCCGACATAGCGCACGAGGTCGTCGACATTGATCGCGGCCGCGATGGCGCGGCGCACGCGGATATCGTCGAGCGGCGGCATGCTCTGGTTGATATGCAGGAGCCGGTATTCGCCGGGCCGGAAGATCTCGACGTTGAAGCCGGGCCGGCGGCGGGCGGCATCCACCCAGCGCTGCTCGCGCTTGCCATACATCAGGTCGATTTCGCCGGAGGTGAAGGCGAGTTCGCGGGCGCTGTCGGAAGGGATCACGCGCACCATGATCGTGTCGATCTTCGGCTTGCCGCGGAAATAACCGGGATGGGCCGTGAGCTTCACATATTGCTGCGTCACTTGCTCGACGAAGGCGAAGGGGCCGGTGCCGACCGGCTTCGTGCCGAATTTGTCGCCCAGTTCCTCCGCTGCCTTGCGGCTGACGATATTGCCGCCGTGATAGTTGGAGACGCGGCCGAGGAAATTGACATCGGCATATTTCAGCGTGATGCGGACGGTGAGGTCATCGACCTTCTCCACCCTCTCGACTGCCGAGAAATCCGAGGAAAAGGTCGAGCGTTTGGGATCGGCCGAGCGCTGCAACGAATAGACGACGTCGTCGGCGCTGAGCGTGCCCCAATCACCTTGGAACTTCACGCCCTGGCGCAGATGGAAGGTCCAAGTCTTTCCGTCGGCGGAGGTCTCCCAGCGTTCGGCGAGATCGGGTTCGAGGTCCTTCGGGTCGGCGCTGCCCGGCTTGAAACGGACGAGGCCGTTATAGATCCAGCCGACCAGCGTCTTGTCGCTGGTGGCGCTGGCGCGATGGGCGTCGAGCGTCGAGACATCGCCATCGCCTGCAACGCGTAGCAAGCTTTCCTGGGCCGAGCCCGCGCCCGGCAGGCAGGCGATCAGAATCAGGCTCGCGAGCCCCAAAACAGACGGCTTCATCGTTCGATCCCCACTATTCCGTTATTTGGACGGAATAGTGGGGGCGACTATCCCAAGCTGTCCAAGTCGAAATCGGGGATGGATCATTCCGCAGGGTTATAGCCGTGGGGCAAGCAGCCTAAGGCTGTGCCTCGCCCATGCTCCGCACCGGGATCGTATCAAGGTCGGGGCGATACTGGCCCTCGCTGCGGACCGAGAGAACGCCGCCCTTGATTGAGAAGCTCCTGAGCAGGCCGCTGCCGTCGCGCCAGCCGGTGGTCTCGCCATCATCCTCGTAAAGCTCGCCGCGCGTGTCCGTATCCGCGCCGAAGGCAAGCAGCTCCCGCACCGGGCTCAGCCCCTCCGCATCGCCGACCGGAATGATGGCGCCGGCACGGATGAAGAGCGGCAGGCGCCCGAGCGGCGCTGCGACGCTGACCACGCTGCCACCGCGATAATGCTGGCCGCCATGCCAGTCATACCAACCGCCGGGATGGCTGGGCAGGCTGACCTCACGCTGTGTCGCGCCCTCCTCCAGTACCGGCGCGACCAGGATGTCGGGGCCGAGCATGAAGGCGTCATCGATGCCGCGCACCGCCGGATCATCGGGGAAATCGTAAAAGAGCGGGCGCACGGCGGGCTCGTTGTCGCGGCTGGCGCGCCACATCTGGGTATAGAGATAGGGCATCAGCCGGTAGCGCAGGCCGATCGCCTCGCGCACCTGCGGGACCACCTGCGGATACATCCAGGGCAGGTTGACGACGCCGTCATCGTTCCAGGAGTTCATCACCATGCGCGGCCAGAGCGCGCAGAACTCGTTGAAGCGCACGAACAGCTCGGGACCGGGCGTCGGCCCGTGGAAGCCGCCGACATCATGGCCGATGCTGAACATGCCCGACAGACTCATATTGAGCCCCTGGGTGAGGTTGTAGCGCAGCGTCTTCCAGGCGGTCTCGTTGTCGCCGGACCAGGTCTGGCTGTAGCGGGCGATGCCGGCGCCGCCGCCGCGCGTGACCGAATATTGCCGCTTGCCGGGCGCGCGCGCCGCTTGCGCCTCATAGGAAAGCTTGGTCATCAGCAGCGCATGGGCCGGGCGCGCCAGGGCCTGCCGGAACGGGCGGCCATCGCCATGGCAGAGCGCGTCCTCATCCCAGATCTCGTATTCGTTGTTGTCGTTCCAGACGGTGGTGAAGCCGTAGTCGAGCAACGCGGTCTCGATGCCGTTGCGCCACCAGGCCCGGCCAGCCGGATTGGTGAAGTCGATGTGGAAGCCCAGGCCATCCCAGAACTGCGCGACCGCCGGCTCCCCGGTCTTGCCGTCCTTCACCAGGATGCCTTGGTCCAATGCCTCCGCGAGCCGCGGATGGTCGTCGAGCAGGCAGGGCTTCAGATTGGCGACCGGTTGCAGGCCCGCCTGCTTCAGCCGCGCCATCGTCGCGGCCGGATCGGGGAATTTGTCGCGGTTCCAGTTGAAGGCGTAGCGGCGATGGCCGATCTGCGTGTAGCCCGAGCCGAAATGGAAGCTGTCGCAGGGAATGCGGTGTGTCTCGCATTTGCCGATGAAATCGCTGATGCGGGCATCGGCATCGGGCGCATCGGCGATCGCCATGGACGTCACGCCGAAGCCGAAGGACCAGCGCGGCGCGAAGGCCTGCCCGCCGGTGAGCCAGGAGAAGCGGCGCGTCACCGCCGGCACGGTCGGGCCGGCCAGGACGTAATAGTCGAGGTCGCCATCGTCGCCGCGCCAGGAGCGGAACAGGCCGTGATAATTGTCGAGCGTGCAGCCGAGGTCGACAGAGCCGGTGGCGAGGTTGTCATAGAACACGCCATGGGCGCCTTGCGGGCCGTCGACGATGAAAAACGGCAGCATCTTGTAGAGCGGGTCGCTGAGCTCGGCGTCGAAGCCGCAAGGGTCGACGGCATCGATGGCGAAGCGCCGGCCGGTGCGGTCGAGCGGGCCGGCCTTGTCGCCGAGGCCATAATGCCGCTCGTGATAATCGCGCGCCATGTAATGCGCGACGGCGCCGGTGCGAGGCGAAGCAAGATAGGCCTGGGTCGGCCGGTCGCGCAGGAAGGGCGTTTCCTCACCCACCCGCCGCCAGGCGATGCCGAAGGGTTCGAGCGTGATCTCGGCGGAAAGGCCGCCGACTGACAGCACCACCCTGCCCTCGCTCTCTCCGACGCTCGCCTGCGGGTTCGCGAAACCCGACAGATCGTCGCGCGGACGCCCCTCATAGGACGGCTCCAGCCCGCCGGGCGCGATCGACCAGCCGCGGTCGAGCCGATAGCCGTCCTGCGGCTTCAATGTGACCCGGCCGATATCGCCTTCGAGAATGCGGACGGCAATGGTGTTGCCGAGCCCGACATCGAACAGGGCGGCTTCTCCATCGCGGCCGATATAACGGCCTTGCGTCAGGGCTTTCATCACGGGGCTCCAGCAGGACAGATAAGAGAATGAAGGTTTGCGCGGCGGCGGTCAGGCGCGGTCGGGCCGCAGAGCTTTGCCGGCCGCATCGAACAGATGCACATGCGCCGGCTGGAAACGCAGGGCGACGTGGTCGCCCCGGCCATGGCTCGTCTGCCCGTCCAGCCGCACGGTGATCTGCGGCAGCCCGGGAGCGGAGCCGTAGAGATAACTTTCCCCGCCGAGCCGTTCGACGAGATCGACCGTCATGGCGAGACCCGCCTCGCCCTCCCCGGCAAGAGCGATGTGCTCCGGCCTGATGCCGAGGGTTACGGAGGTCCCAGCCGTGAGCGCGGTTTCGCGACCCAGCTCCACCGCTTGCCCGGTCTCCCCCACAGCGACGGTCCCCTGCCCTGCAGCGCGCGCCGGCAGCAGGTTCATGCGCGGCGAGCCGATGAAGCCGGCGACGAAGAGGTTGTCGGGCCTGTTGTAGAGCTCGAGCGGGGTGCCGATCTGCTCGATGCGCCCGCTTTGGAGCACGACGATACGGTCGGCCAGCGTCATCGCCTCGACCTGATCATGAGTGACATAGATCATCGTGCCGCCGAGTTCGGCATGCAGGCCGGCAAGTTCCTTGCGCGTGGCGACGCGCAATTCGGCGTCGAGATTCGACAAAGGCTCGTCGAATAGGAAGATTTTTGGATCGCGCACGATGGCGCGGCCGATGGCGACGCGCTGGCGCTGCCCGCCCGAGAGCGCCTTGGGCTTGCGCTCGAGATAGTCGGTCAGGCGCAGCATGGTCGCGGCGCGGCGCACCCTGGCGTCGATCTCGGGCGCCTTCAGGCCCATATTCTCAAGAGCGAAGGCCATGTTCTTGTAGACGCTCATATGCGGATAGAGCGCATAGGACTGGAACACCATCGCGAGCCCGCGCTCGGAGGCCGGCCGCCCGGTGACGTCGGCGCCATCGATCGCGATCGACCCCGTCGTGACTTCCTCCAGCCCGGCGATGATGCGCAGCAAGGTCGACTTGCCGCAGCCGGACGGGCCGACGAAGACGACGAATTCGCCATCCGCGACATGCAGGTCGACGGCATGGATCACCGTTGTCGCGCCGAAGGATTTGGTGATGCCGCTGAGCGTCAGTTCAGCCATGGAGAACCCGTTCCGGTCATTTCATTCCCGTATTGGCGATGCCGGTGGTGATGAAGCGCTGCAGGAAGACGAAGACCAGCGCGACAGGCGCCAGCGTCGCCACCGTCATGGCGAGCAAATAGTGCCATTGCGTCTGCAACTCGCCCTGGAAGGCGTTGAGGCCGATCTGCAGCGTATGGACCTCGGTCTTGGTCAAGACCGCGAGCGGCCAGAGGAACTCGTTCCAGCGCCACATGATCGAGAAGATCGCGAGCACGGCGAGCGCCGGCATGGCGAGCGGCATCACGATGCGCCAATAGATCTGCCACTCCGAAGCCTTGTCCATGCGCGCGGCTTCGATCAGGTCGCGCGGCAGGGTCAGCATGTATTGCCGCAGCAGGAAGACGCCGGTCGGTGTCGCGGCGCCCGGCAGGATCACGGCCCAGAGCGAATTGACCAGGCCGAGTTCGGTGATCACCAGATAGACCGGCACCAGGATGACGGTGATCGGGATCATCAGCGTGCCGACCACCATCAGCATCGCGGCGTTCTTGCCCTTGAACTCGTAGATCGAGAGGGCATAGGCGGCCATCGAGTTGATCAGCAGCGTGATCAGCGTCGCCACCACCGTGACGAAGACGGAGTTGCCGAGGAAGCGCGCGAAGGCGAAGCGTTCGAGCGGCTCGGTATAGTTCTCCGTCGCCAGCTTGAATTCGCGCACCGGTATGCGCTTGTCGATCGGTATCCGGAACTGCTGGGCCGGGCTCTCCGGATCGACCATCTGCGCGACGATGCCGATGCGCCGGACCTGGGCCAGAACCCTGGTCGAGCCGTCATCGAGCGTTGCGCTGAAGAGCGGCAAAGGCTGCGGAAAGCCCTGTACCACGACCTCGCGCTGCGACATCGGCAGCAGCGAGGGTGGGAACTCCAGCAGGCCGGCCTGCGTCTTGAAGGAGGACAACACGAGCCAGAGCACGGGCCCGAACATCAGCACGACGCCGAGCGCCAGATAGGTGTAGGCGGCGATATCGGTCCAATGCCAGCGCCCGGATTTGCGCCGGACCTGCAGGAGGCGCGCGACACGATTCATGCCGACCTCCTCCGGCTCGCTGCCAATTGCGCCAGCGTCAGCCCGAACAGCAGGATGCCGAGCACCACCGAGGCTGCCGCCGCCAGCCCGAAATTCTGGACCTGATTGGAAAAGGCCGTCTCGTAGATGTACTGCACGACCATCAGCGTCGCTGTGCCCGGCCCGCCCCCCGTCAGCACGAAGACTTCGTCGAAGGTCTGCACGCCGCGGATCAGCGCCAGCACGATGACGACGACGAGATTGGGCCAGAGCAGCGGCAAGGTGATGCGCCAGAAGGCGCGCCAGCGCGGCGTCGCATCCATTTCCGCCGCCTCGTAGAGATCGGCGGGAATCGCCTGGAGGCCGGCGAGCAGGATCAGCGTGTAGAAGCCCATATGGGCCCAGATCGAGACGAAGACCGCCCAGAACATTGCCCAACCCGGATCGATGAAGAACAGGATCTTCTGGCCGCCGAGCGCAGTGAGGCCGGCATTGAGCAAGCCGTCGCGCTGCAGGATCCACTTCCAGATCAGCGCCACCACGACGGGCGAGAGCAGGACCGGGAAGAAATAGACGGCGCGAAAGAAGCCGCGGCCGCGGATGCGCATATTGAGCACCACCGCGGTGACCAGCGAGAACAGCACCATGGCGACGACCTGGAATGTCGTGAAGCGCAGCGTATTGGCGACGCCGCGCCAGAAATGGTCCTCCCGGCACGAGCCGGGGTCGAGGAAGCTGTCGCAGTCGAAGAGATAGGCGTACTGCCCACCCCCGACATAGGGCCGCTCCGACGGGAACAGGGCCGGCCCGCCCGTCACCGAGAAGACGACGTTGATGATGAGCGGCAGGAAGACGAAGAGCGAGAAGAAGACCAGGTTCGGCAGCAGGAAGACATAGGCCATCCGCCGCTCGCCGAGGAGCCGCTGCAGCCCCCGCATCGGCCAGTCGATCAGCCGCATCAGCGCCGCGACGAACAGGCCGAGCCAGCGGGCGGTGCTGCGGCGGAGGGAAAGCGGAGGTGTCACCGGGCTACTTCTTGTTGCGCTCGGCGATCTGCTGCTCGACGTCGGAGGCGATCCGCTTATAGGCCTCGTCCAGCGTGGTTTCGCCCGAGATCGCCTGGCCGACACGGCTGATCACCGCATTGAAGATGATGCGGTTGTTGGCATAGCCCTGCAGCTTGTAGGCAACCGGCGACAGGCCCGCGACCTGGTCGGAAAAGACCTTGAGCGAGGCCTTCGCCAACGGGCTCGCATCCTTGTAGTCCAGCCCCTTCGCCGCGATGCCGATATGGCCGGGAACGAAGAGCGAGCGGCTGTAGAATTCGCTCAGCACCGGCTCGCTGGCGAGATATTCCATGACTCTGGCGACGGCTGCGGGGTTCTTCGTCGTCTTGATGGCGACGAGCCCGGCGCCGCCCGGCATCGCCGTGCATCCGGCGGGGCCGCATGGCGTCGGCACCGCGACCCAGTCGAAAGCATTGCCGACCGTCTTGTCGAACTGGGCGATCTGCCAGGAGCCGGACATGTACATCACGACCTGGGCGTTCTTGAACTCGTCATTGGCGCCGCGATAGGCCGCCCCCGAGACCGAGCCCCAGAGCTCCTTGGCCATGACGCCGCTCTTGTGCCAGTCATAGACGAGCTGCGCCGCGCGCTTGAACCCGTCATCGATCACCGCGGGCTCGCCCTTGGCATCGAACAGCTTCGCGCCTTCCGAGATCGCCAGACCGAAGAAGCGGTGGCCCGAACGGTCCATGGCGATGGGGAACGGCGCCTGCACCTTGGCGGCGACATCCTTCGTCGCCTTGGCCCAGTCTTCCCATGTCGCCTTGGCGCCGGGCAGTGCGATGCCGGCCTGCTCGAACAATGTCTTGTTGACGAAGGGGCCGGTGACGGTGAGCTGCGTCATGAAGCCGGGGATGGAGTTGGTGTCGCCCTGCGGACGCATCCACTCCAGGAACGGGCCGAAATTGGCGTCCCAATAAGCGGCGTCCTTCAGATAGGGCCGCAGATCGAGCGCATAGCGGGCGATGCCGCCGAGATCGACGACACGGGCGATGTCCGGCCCCTGCCCCGAGGCGAGCTGGACCGGCAGATTCTCGTTGATTGCCTTGTAGGGCACCTGATCGAGGACGATCTTGATGTCCTTGTTCTGGGCCTCGAAGCGCTTGAGGAGATCGGCGACGACCTCGCCCTCATTGCCGTCGGAATACCAGCTCATGCGCACGGTGGTCTGCGCCTGAGCGACATCGACCGCCAGAAGCCCTGCCACGACGGCCAAGGCAGAAACCCATGCTCTCATTGTCATCTGCGTTCCATCCCGGGATCGTTCCTGGCATCTCAGCTGGATGCCTTGCGCGTATTAGGCAAACGTTTGCCTAACTTGTCAACGGCGGCGTGACGAGGCATTGAAAGACAGGTCTCGATGATAATGTGAGGCTGGTACATGCTCGTTTCGGCGCATCTTGCCGGCATGGGAATCGATTGGAGCCGATGCAAAGACCCGTGTCTGCCGCCCAGGTTTCGCTTGCGACTGTTGCCGCCGAGGCAGGGGTTTCGGTCGCCACCGTCTCCCGGATCGTGAATGGCGAGACGCGGCGGGCCTCGGCTCAGACGGTGACGCGCGTACAGGCGGCCGTCGTCGCGCTTGGCTACCAGCCCAACCATGTCGGGCGTGCGCTGCGTCGGCGCCAGAGCCGCGTCATCGCAATGCTCGCCCCCAACCTCGACAATCCGGCCATGGCGGCCATCGCGGTGTCGACGGAAGCGGCGCTGCGTGCGGCCGGCTACGTCATGATCCTGTGCGACACGCATGATCGCGCCGATCTGCAGGACGAATACCTGCAGGCCATGCGCTCGCAGCTGGTGCAGGGCTATGTCCTGGTGAGTGCCGTCACGAGCCCGGCGCTAAGCGACGCGCTCGCACGCGGAGAGCCAATCGTCTTCGTCAGTCGCCGCAATCCCGAGGGTGGCGCCTATGTCGGCATCGACAACCACGCCGCGGGCGCTGCTGCCGCCGATTATTGCCTGGCGCGCGCGATCACCGAACCGGCCGTGATCTTTCCTGCACAGGGCTCGTCATCGACGGCGGAGCGCGTTGCCGGTTTCGTCGAGCGATTGATCGACCGCGGTGTCGAGGCCGACCGCATCCGGCGTGCTTCGGCGCCGGGATTGTCGCATCTTCAGGTCGGCTATGACGCGGCGCGGGCTCTTGTCTCGGCTTGTGCCGGGGGCTGGCCGAAAGGCCTGCTCTGCGTCAGCGACATGATGGCCTACGGCGCCTACAGATTGGCCGTCGAGCGTGGCGTGGCCATCCCCGAAACCTGTCTCCTCATCGGCATCGACAACAACCCGCTCAACGCCTGGATCGCGCCCTGGCTGACCTCGGTCCATATCCCCTACCCCGATTTCGGCGCGAAGGTCGTCGAGCAGCTCACGGCGCTCTGGGGCGGTACGATGCCGGAGGATATCCTGTTGCCGCATTCCCTGGAGCTCTGATCGGCAAGGAGACATGCGCCGGATCGACGGATCAGGCGCCCACGGCAACCGGCACGGAAACTACGGCGCCCGCGGCAGCGCCTTCCTTCAGCGGGCGCCTCGCAGGCGCATGCAAAGGGGTATGCGACCTCGCCTAAAGCCCGGTATTCCTGTCCATGCAGAGCGCCCAGGAAAAGATCGTCGCCTCATGCTCATCTTCGAGACCATCCTTGTCCTTCTGCTGGGAGCGACGATCCTGTCGGCGGTCGCGAAGCGGCTGAACATCCCCTACCCGACGCTCCTCGCCTTGGCGGGCGCCGCGGTCGCGTTCCTGCCGGGCGCGCCGCGGCTCGATCTGCCGCCGGAACTCATCCTCGCCCTCTTCGTCGCGCCCGTGCTGCTCGATGCCGCCTATGACACCTCGCTGCGCGATCTTCACAACAACTGGGCGCCGATCCTGTCGCTCGTGCTGGCCGCAGTTGGCCTCACCACCGTGATCGTCGCGCTTGTCGCTCGCGCCATCTTCCCGGATTTCCCATGGCCAGCAGCGATCGCGCTCGGCGCGCTGCTCGCGCCTCCGGACGCCGTCGCGGCGCTGGCCGTCCTGAAGCAGGTGGATCCACCGCACCGCATCAGGATGGTGCTGGAAGGGGAAAGCCTGCTCAACGACGCCTCGGCGCTGCTGATCTACAAGCTGGCCGTGGGAGCCGTCGTGGCAGGCAGCTTCGCTGTCACGGATGCGCTGCCGACCTTCGCCCTCGTCGTCTTTGGCAGTGTGCTGGTCGGCTGGGCGCTGGTGTGGCCGGTCGGCCGATTGATCGGGCTCATCGAGGATGCGCCGAGCTCCGTCATTTTCCAGTTCGTCACGACCTTCAGTATATGGCTCCTTGCCGAACATCTCGGACTTTCCGGGGTCGTGACCATCGTCGTCTATGGGCTGACGATGGCGTGGCGGTCGGGCCCGCCAATGCCGGCGCGGCTGCGCGTGCCGTCCTTCGCCATCTGGGAATCGGCGACCGTCGTGTTGAACGTATTGGCGTTCACGCTCATCGGTCTGCAGATCCGCCCTATCCTCGAACCGCTCAGCGATGCCGAACGCCTGCGCTATCTCGGCGCCTCGCTTGCCGTCCTGGCGACGGTGATCGTCGTTCGCATCGCCTGGGTGATGACGCATCACATGCTGGTGGAATGGAAGAACCACCTGTTCGGGGCGCCACCCGCCACATCCGCGATGCCGCCGCCAAGTGCGAAGGGAGGTCTGGTGATCGGCTGGTCGGGCATGCGCGGTATCGTCACCCTGGCGGCCGCCATGGCGCTCCCTGCCGGATTTCCCTATCGCGACTTCATCCAGCTCGCCGCCTTCGTCGTCGTTCTGGGAACCCTCGTGATCCAGGGCATCACGCTGCGCCCACTCCTCATCCTGTTGCGCCTGCCGAAGGATGCGGTTGTGGATACCGAGCTTCGCCTGGCACGGAAGGCCGCGCTTGGAGCCGCACTCACGGAACTGGAGCGCGACGCCTCACCTGCCGCCCAGCGCCTCTCCATCGAGTATGGCGAAGCGCTGACTCTCGCCCAGCAAGGGCATGACCCGCTCGACACGCCGGAGAATGATTTGCGCCGCCGTGTGGTGGCCGTGGCGCGCGATGCGCTCGATGCGCTCCGCAACGCCGGAACCATCGGCGACGACGCCTATCGATGCGTCGAGGCGGAACTCGACTGGCTGGAGCTCAGCTCCTTGCCCGCACAGGAGCGCCAATAGCGCGCCTGCAGATGCCGCTCCGCCTCCTCGCCCGGGATGGCGAAGTCGCCGCGGATGACGGGATCAGGGCAGATCGACGATTTCCACCCAGTTCGGATTCTTGCCGAGTGGATATCGCTTCAACACTTTCAATGCACCGGATTCCGCATCGATCGCGTAAAGCGTTGCGGAATCGGATTTCTGCCCGGCCGCGATCAGGAAACGGCCCCGCGGATCGATATTGAAGCCGCGAGGTTGCGTCTCCGTCGCGAAGTGGCCGGCCGGCGTCAGCGCTCCGGTCTCGCCATTGGCCCGAAAGGCGGCAATCGTGTTCGAGGTGCGCTCCGAAGCGTAGAGCAAGCGACCATCCGGCGTGATCCGGATTTCGGCGCTGGCTGGGGCTCCGCCTGAGAAACCGGGCGGCATGATGCTCTGGCTGCCAGCGGCCGCGAGCGTGCCCTTGCTCGCATCGAAGCGATAGCTGTTCAGCGTGCCGTCGAGTTCGTTGACCAGATAGACGAACCGGTCATTCGGGTGGAAAACGAAATGGCGCGGACCGGCTCCAGGCTTCGTTTCGACGAAGGGCGGATCGTTCGGCGCAACCCGCCCGGTCGTGGCATCGAAGCGGTATTGCAGCAGGATATCGCCGCCGAGATTGCTGGCGAAGACATGGCTGTTGGAGCGGTCGGTCAGAATGGCGTGCGCATTCTTGCGCGTCTGCACCACCTGCACCGGCTCGCCTTGGACGAAGCCTTGCGGGCCGATCGGATTGATCGCGATCTTGTCGCCGGTATAGGAGGCGCTGAGCAGGAAGCGGCCGCTCCGGTCGGTGGAAATATACGCCATGTTGTCGGGCAACGGCACGGTCGAGAGCAGATCGAGCTTTCCGCTCTGCTGATCGATGGCGAAGGAACTGACCGAGAAGGGCTGCGAGCGCAGCGAAACATAGAGCTGACGCCGGTCAGGTGAGATCGCCATCGGCATCGCGGTCCCCGTCACTGCGACCGTCTGTACGGGCTTCAACTCGCCAGCCTGCGCATCGAGCTCCAGCACGCTGATCTCGCGGCTGTCGGCATTCGAGATGTAGACCATCGTCCTGGCGGATACGGGTCCCGCGGCCAGGATCGTGGCGAGCGCGACTGCGGCGCCGATCGTTGTGCTTGGGTTCATTTCCATCCCCTGGACTTCTATGTTTTCGCCGGCCGTCTTCGCGGTGGCGGTCATTTGCCTGACCAGAGCAGCTTAAGGAGATGCGCAAGCTGCTGGACAGCTCAAAGCGCGCATCGATCAATCCAATCGGCGTATCGCGGACACGGCATGGCCGCATATCAAAACGCATTGCCGCCACGCCCGGAGGGGCGTGGCGGCAAGCACTTCCGGTAGCCGAGGACGATCAGGCGGCCGCGAGTTCGCGCGCTGCGAACTCGCCTTGGTCGAGCCGAGCGACGAGCGCCGCGAGTTCCGCCGTCTCGCTCTCGCTCAGATCGGTCAGCGGGCTGCGCACCGGGCCTGAATCGCGGCCGATCACCTTCATGCCCGCCTTGATGATCGAGACCGCATAGCCGCGCTTGCGGTTGCGGATCGCGATCAGCGGCAGGATGAAGTCGCGCAGGCCCGCCTGCACGGTTTCGCGGTCGCGGCGGCGCACCGCTGCGTAGAACTTGGTCGAGAAATGCGGGACGAAGTTGAACACCGCCGAGGAATAGGTGGTGACGCCCATTTCGAGATAGGGCAGCGCGAAGGTCTCCGCCGTGGGCAGGCCGCCGATATAGGTCAGCCGGTCGCCCATGCGCAGATGGATGCGGGTCATCAGCTCGATATCGCCGATGCCATCCTTGTAGCCGACCAGGTTCGGATTGTGCTCGCAGAGCTTCGCCAGCGTCTCCTCGCTGACGATGGCGTTGTCGCGGTTGTAGACGATGACACCGAGCTTCGTCGCCTTGCAGACCGCATCGATATGGGCAGCCAGCCCCTCCTGCTCGGAGAAGACGAGATAGGGCGGCAGCAGCAGGATGCCGTCGGCGCCGGCCTGTTCGACGCCGACGGCGAGCTCTGTGGCGATCTGCGTGCCATAGCCGACACCGGCAAGCACCGGCACCCTGCCCTTGGTCTCGGCAACCGCCGTCGCCACGACCTTCACGACCTCGGCCGGAGAGAGCGAGAAGAACTCGCCCGTGCCTCCCGCCGCGAACAGCCCGGCGACGTCGTAGCCGCAAAGCCAGTCGAGATTGGAGCGGTAGCGCGCCTCGTCGAAGACATTGCCGGCCGTGAAGGGCGTGACGGGAAAGGACAGCAGGCCGTTGCCGATATGCCTTGCCATCTCCTGCGGGGTCATCTTGCTCATGGTCGCGTCCTTCGCTGAAATCAGACGAAGGAGTAGATCAAGAACGATGCCGATGGAGACCAATCACTGTATCGGTCGATCCATTGATTGGATCGTTCAGCCGGTCCTTGGCAGATCTTGCGCGAGCCCCTTTGCGAGCGCAGCGATGATCGGCAGCAGCGGATTGTCGTTGTCGTCGCGGCTGACGAAGAAGAGCTCGGCCGGCCGCTGCCGTGGCAACTCGATCCGGCGCAGCGCGACGCCGCTGAAATGCAGGTTCATTGCCGTCTCCGGCACGAGCGCGACACCGACGCCGGAATGGACCATGGCCAGGATCGAGTGGATCTGAGCGAGATGCTGGACATAGTTCGGTACCAGACCGGTGCGCGAGAACAGCTCGACCAGGAGATCGTGAAAATAGCGCGCCTCATAGGGCGCATACATGATGAAGGGCTCGCGCACGAGGTCATCGAGCAGAACCGTCTCGCCCCGCGCCAGCGCGTGCCCTGACGGCACGGCCGCGATCAATGGCTCGGCCGTGACCCGAAAGGCGCGCAGGCCGTTGCGCGGAATCGGCGGGCGCAGCAGGCCGATGTCGATCTCGCCGGAATCGAGCCGCTTGAGCTGGTCGCCGCTGACCATCTCCTTTAGCGAGACCTCGACATCGGGCAATTCACGCCGGCAGGCCGCCACGAGTTCGGGCACATAGGAATAGGCCGAGGTCGCGGTGAAGCCGATATTGATCGAGCCGGCCTTGCCATTGGCGACGCGCTTTGCAAGCAGCGCCGCGCTCTCGGCGAGTTTGAGCAGGCGACGCGCTTCGGCCAGGAAGCTTTGGCCCGCCGGCGTCAGCTTCACCGTGCGGTTGCTGCGTTCCAGCAATATCACGTCGAGCACCCGCTCGAGGATCTGGATCTGGCGGCTGAGCGGCGGCTGCGTCATGTTCAGCCGCACGGCGGCGCGGCCGAAATGCAGCTCCTCCGCGACGGCGACGAAGCAGCGCAGCTGGCTCAGCTCGAACATGCTCCGCCTCTCCCAAGACTGCCCGTGTCGCATCGGCTGCCCGTGCCGCATCCCGGGCGAGGCTCGGCGTCAGTTCTGGATGCTAATCCCGGCCTTTTCAATGATGTCCTTGAACTTGGCGATCTCGGCGGTCGATTTCGCCCTGGCCCCTTCTCCGCTGGAAGGCGTCGTCGCCGCACCGAGCTCCTCGAAGCGCGAGGTCACGGACGGGTCTTTCAGCACGGCCTGCAGCTCGGCAACGAGCCTGTCGCAGATCTCCTTGGACGTCCCTTTCGGAGCGAGGAAGCCGTTCCAGGAGGCGATGTCGAAGCCCGGCAGCGTCTCGGAGAGGGCTGGAATCTCGGGCGCGATCTTGGGCCGCTGCGTCGTGGTGACGGCAAGCCCGCGCACGGCGCCGGCCTTGTAATGCGGATAGGGCGAGGTGAAATTGTCGAAGGTTATCTTGACGTTGCCGGCGATGACATCCTGCATCAATGCGCCGGAGGATCGATAGGTGACGTGCTGCATTTTCACGCCCGCGAGCTGCATGAACAGCTCGCCGCAGAGATGGATGGAGGTGCCCAGCCCCGAGGACGCAAATGTCTCCTTGCCGGGATTGGCCTTCAGATAGGCGATGAACTCCGCGACGTTCTGCGCAGGTAAAGAGGGGTGGCAGCACATGAAATTCGGCTGTGAGGAGGCCAGCGACAGGAACTCGAAATCCTCGAGCGCCTTGAAGGGCAGCTTGTCCTTGAAGAGGTTTGGATTGATGCCGTGCGTGGCGACGGTCGTCATGCCGATGGTGTAGCCATCGGGCGTGGCATGGGCGAGAGCCGCGACGCCGGTGTTGCCGCCGGCCCCGGCCCGGTTCTCGATGACGAAGGACTTGCCCATGCGCTGCGACAGCTTCTCGCAGATGATGCGCCCGATCAGATCGGTCGTGCCGCCGGCGCCGAAGGGGATGATCACCGTCACGGGCTTTGCCGGATAGGCCTGGGCCAGGCCACGGCGCGCGATGAGGGGCGTAGCAAGCCCACCGCCAAGCAGACTGAGCGCCGCCCGGCGCGTGATCGATCGTTTCATGTTTCCCTCCCAGGACAGGCAGCGCGGCTTTTGCCGTCTGCGCCCGAGAGTAGGCGAGGTCGAAGGGACCACAAGCCCATTCGCGCTATTGTGCGATCCAAAAAAGATATCGTTCCATTGCCAATCTAACTCATTGGCGCATCGTGCCTGACCTATCCTCCAGGCTGACAAGGCAGCTCTCAAGACTGCCTGCACGCTCGTTGCCCGGCCGGTCCGGGCCGGTCTGCACCCCACCGGAGGAAATCATGTCCAGATCCATATTCAGATCACCGTCCCGCCTGTCCGCGATTGCCACAAAAGGCCTTGCCCTCGCGGCGCTTGCCGGCGTCGTATTCGCGATCCACCCTGCCGCGGCCCAGAATTTCGAGCGCCCCGTCCGCCTCATCGTGCCCTTCGCGCCCGGCGGAACCTCGGACATCCTGGCGCGCCTGATCGGCCCCAAGCTCTCGGCGGCGATCGGCCAACCCGTGGTGATCGAGAACAAGCCCGGCGCCGCCGGCAATCTCGGCGCCGATGCCGTCGCCAAGGCGCTGCCCGACGGCCACACCTTGCTGCTGATGGATGTCGGTTCGCTCGCGACGGCGCCCAGCCTGTTCTCGGACCTGACCTATGATCCCAACAAGGATCTGGCGCCGGTCTCGATGGTTATGTTCGGCCCTTATGTCCTGGCGGTGCATGAATCCATTCCGGCGAAGACCGCGCAGGAGTTGATCGCCTACGCCAAAGCCAATCCAAACAAGCTCGCCGTCGCAAACTCAGGTGTGGGTGCTGCCAACCACATCACTGCTGTCTCCATGGCGAAGGAGCTCGGCATCCAGTGGAAGAACGTGCCCTATAAGGGCGGGGCTGCGGCCTCGCGCGCCGTGGTCTCCGGCGAGAGCGGCGTCATCATCAATGGATCGACTGCGACACTGCCCTTCGTCGCCAACAAGCAGCTCGTCGGCCTCGCCGTCACCGGCGAGGAGCGCGTCGCGGGGCTGCCGACCTTCAAGGAATCCGGGCTGCCCGGCGGCGATGCCGGCACCTGGCAAGGCATCCTGACCACGGCCGGCACTCCGCCTGCGATGATCACGCGCCTCAACGCGGAGATCGGCAAGATCCTCGAGACGCCCGACATCAAGGCCAGGATCGCCGAACAGGGCGGTGTCGTCCGGGCCGGCTCGCCTGCCGATTTCTCCGCCTGGCTGAAGGATGCGACCACCCGCTGGGGCGGCATCATCCGTGAAGCCGGCATCAAAGGTAGCTGAGCTGGAGCCTGGCCGATGACCCGTTCCCGGATCGACTGGCAGGATTTGCTCTTCGGCCTGTTCCTCGTCGCGGTGGCGGCGGCTGCGTTGATTACGACCCGCCACCTCGTCGTCGGCAATGCCGCGGATATGGGGCCGGGCTACATGCCGCGTGTCGTCTCATTCGGGCTGCTCGGCTTCGGCCTGTTCTTCTGCGCTCGCGGGGCGAGGCGGGCAGGTCCGGTGATCGCGCCCGTGCAGATCCGCTCGCTGCTCGCCGTGCTCGGCGCGGTCGGCATCTTCGCGCTGACGGCGGAGCGGCTGGGGCTTGCCATCGCCTCGGTCGTCACCGTGATCCTCGCCGGTTTCGCCACCCGCGAAGGACGCCTTCGCGAGACGGTCCCCTTCGCGCTGCTGCTCTCCTGCGCGGCGGCCATCCTCTTCATCAAGGTTCTGGCGCTGCCGGTTCCGCTCTGGCCGCGCTGAAGGCTCACCGACCGATGGAACTCTTCGACAATCTGCTGATGGGTCTCTCGACGGCGCTCGAGCTCAATAATCTCGGCTTGTGCCTGATCGGGGTGGTGATCGGAACGGCGATCGGCGTGCTGCCCGGCATCGGGCCGATTCCGACGATCGCGTTGCTTCTGCCCTTCACGTTCGGGCTGACCCCGGCCGGCTCCATGATCATGCTGGCCGGCATCTATTACGGCGCGCAATATGGCGGCTCGACCACCGCCATCCTGGTCAATGTGCCGGGCGAAACCTCTTCCGTGGTGACCTGCATCGACGGCCACGAGATGGCCAAGCAGGGCAAGGCCGGAACGGCGCTCGCCATTGCGGCGATCGCCTCCTTCTTCGCCGGCACGGTTGCGACCGTCATCATCGCGGTGCTGAGCGTTCCGCTCTCGGTGCTGGCGCTGAAATTCACCGCGGTCGAGTATTTCAGCCTGCTCGTGCTCGGGCTGATCGCCGCCGTCGTGCTGGCGCATGGCTCGGTCGCCAAGTCGCTGGCGATGGTGCTGCTCGGCCTCCTGCTCGGCCTCATCGGCATCGATGTCTCGTCGGGCGCCGCGCGCATGACCTTCGGCGTCGCCGAATTGTCTGATGGAATCGATTTCGTGCCGGTTGCCATGGGGCTGTTCGGCCTCGGCGAGATCATCGCCAATCTGGAAAGACCGTCCGAGCGCCGCGTCGTCAGCCAGTCGATCCGCGATCTGATCCCGAGCCGGGCTGATCTGCGGGCTGCCTTTCCGGCCATGGTGCGCGGCACGCTGCTGGGCTCGGTGCTGGGCGTATTGCCGGGTGGTGGCGCGGCGTTGCCGCCCTTCTCCTCCTATGCGCTGGAGAAGAAGCTCGCCAAGGATCCCTCTCGCTTCGGCAAGGGCGCGATCGAGGGTGTCGCCGGGCCCGAGGCCGCCAACAACGCCGGCGCGCAGACGAGCTTCATCCCCTTGCTGACGCTCGGCATTCCCGCCAATGCGCTGATGGCGCTGATGATCGGCGCCCTGATGATGCAAGGCATCCAGCCCGGCCCGCAGATCATGACCGAGCAGCCCAAACTCGTCTGGGGCGTCATCGCCTCGATGTGGGTCGGCAATCTGATGCTGTTGGTGATCAACCTGCCGCTGGTCGGCCTCTGGGTCTCGATGCTGAAGATCCCCTATCGCCTGCTGTTCCCGGCGATCGTGCTGTTCTGCTGCATCGGCACCTATGGCATCGCCAACAGCCTGTTCAATGTCTGGTTGATGCTGGCTTGCGCCGGCATCGGATACTTCTTCATCAAGGTCGGGGTCGAGCCGGCGCCGCTGCTGCTGGGCCTGGTTCTGGGCCCGCAGCTCGAGGAGAATTTCCGCCGCGCCATGCTGTTGTCGGATGGGGATTTTTCCGTGTTCCTGTCCCGGCCGATCAGCGCCGTATTGCTCGCTGTCGTCGCTGTCCTTCTGCTCGCTCTCCTGTCTCCGGCGATCCTGAAGACGCGCAAGGAAGCACTCGCCGAATGATCTGTAGCCGGCGAATGAAGGCGATCAGCTGATCTTCTGCAATGCTCCTGCCGCGATGAGCGCATTCACCGCGTCCTGCAGCTTTGCCTCTCCTCCCGCGGACAATTCCCCCACCGGCGGCAAGGACCGGCCGATCGGCAGCCCGAGCATCGCAAAGGCGCGGCGCACGCCTTCGGGGAACTGCTCCGAGAACAGGGCGTCCATCAGCGGGTTCAAGCGCCCCTGGGCCGCCAGCGCTTCGCTGACTCGCCCGGTCTCGGCAAGCATCTGGACATTCGCCCAATAGTCCGGGAGCAGCGATGCGGAGGTCAGGATGCCGCCCTTCGCGCCCAGGATTACCTGCTGGACGAACAAAGTGTCCTGGCCGCTCAGCAGGCAGAACGTATCGCTGACCAGCTTCGACAGCTGGTCGAGATGGTAGAGATCGGTGTTGGAGGCCTTCATGCCGACGATGAGACGCTCCGCCTCCATCCGTGCGATCGTCGCAGGCGCCGTGACGATGTGGGCACGATAGGGATTGTCGTAGAAGATGATCGGCAGCTTGAGCTCAGGCGCCAGCGCCCGGAAATAGCGCAGCACGCCCTCCTGATCAGCCCGCGTATAATAAGGCGGGATCACCATGAGGCCGTCGGCACCAGCCTCGCGGTAAAGCCGCCCGGTATCGAGTGCTCCACCCAGGCCCGGATCGAGCACGCCGGCGATGATCGGCACGCGCCTGGCCGCAGCGGATACGGTGACCTCCAGCACGCGCTTGCGCGCAGCTGCCGTCAGCGCCGTCGCTTCGCCGGTGCCGCCAAGCGGCACGAGGCCTGATGCACCCTTCTCGATCTGATAGGCGACGATGCGCTCCAGCCCGTTCTCGTCGATCGAACCGTCAGCCTTCAAGGGCGTGGGAAAGGCGGGGATCAGGCCGCGGAACATCAGATCAGCCATCATGCGCTCGCTGTCGTTCTCAGTTGCCGGAATCTCAATTGCCGAGATGGATCCAGGTGGCCTTCAGCTCGGTGTATTTCTCAAGCGCGTGCAGGGATTTGTCGCGGCCGAAGCCGGACTGCTTGAAGCCGCCGAAGGGGGACGAGATGTCGCCGTGATCGAAGCAGTTGACCCAGACCACGCCGGCGCGCAGCGCCGAGGACGCCTTGAAGGCCTTGTTGATGTCACGGGTCCAGACGGCGGCCGCCAGCCCGTAGATCGTGTCGTTGGCGATCGCGACAGCCTCATCGAGATCCTTGGCCGCGATGGTGGCGAGCACCGGGCCGAAGATCTCCTCCTGGGCGATCGTCATGCCGCTCGTCACATCGTCGAACAGGGTCGCCTCGATGAAACAGCCCTCGCCGGCGATACGCTTGCCGCCGAGCCGCAGCCTGGCGCCCTCAGCCCTGCCCTTCTCGATATAGGCCATCACGCGCTCGGTCTGGCCGGCATCGACCATTGCACCCATCTCGGTCGTGGCATCGAGCGGGTCGCCGACCTTGATCGCCGCGCCGACCGCCATGACCTTCTCGACGACCTGATCTTTGACGCTCTGCTCGATGATCAGGCGGGAGCCGGCATTGCAGACCTCGCCCTGGTTATAGAAGATGCCCCAGGCAGCGGCGGTCGCGGCAGCGTCGAGATCGGGCGCATCGGCAAGGATGATGTTGGGGCTCTTGCCACCGCATTCCAGACCGATCCGCTTCATGTTGGACTGACCGGAGTACTGCAGGAAGTATTTCCCGACCTCGGTCGAGCCGGTAAAGGCCACCGCATCGACATCCATGTGCAGGCCGAGCGCCCGGCCAGCTTTCTCGCCATAGCCGGGCAGCACATTGAAGACGCCGTCGGGGATGCCTGCCTGCGTCGCCAGTTCCGCGAGCTTGATCGCGGTCAGTGAGGATTGCTCGGCCGGCTTGAGAATGAGGGAATTGCCAGCTGCCAGGATCGGGCCGATCTTCCAGGCCGCCATCAGCAGCGGGAAATTCCACGGCACGACCGCGGCCACCACGCCGAGCGGCTCGCGCCTGATCAAGGAGATTGCCGTCGGCGGCGTTGGCGCGATCTCATCATAGACCTTGTCGATCGCCTCGGCGTACCAGCGGATGCACTGCGCTGAGAGCGGCAGGTCGACAGCCAGGCTGTCGCGGATCGGCTTGCCCATGTCGAGCGTCTCGAGCAGCGCGAGCTCTTCGGTGTGCGCCGAGATCAGGTCTGCGAAGGCGGCGAGCCGTGTCTTGCGCTCGCGGGGCGCCATGCGAGACCAGACGCCGGACTCGAAAGCCTTGCGTGCGACGGCAACCGCGCGGTCGACATCCTCCGCCTCGCAGGCTGCGACCTGGGTCAGAACCTTGCCGGTCGCGGGGTTGACGCAGGCGAATGTGGAACCGGACAGGGAGGGCAGATAGTGACCACCGATGAAAGCCTGACCATTGATGGAGAGCGCCGCGGCGCGGGCGTGCCAGTCGATCGAAGCGGACATGGATATCTTTCCGGAAAGGGCCCAGCCAATCGGCCGGCGGAGCCCGACGATAGGAAGTTTCCCTGGCCCGCTCTAGTACAAATTTTTCGTTTTCTGAAAATTGGTTTGGCATCTTCATGATATGCCGTTATCCGTATAGCGTGTGAGACCCCGCCGCCGCGACCGGAGCAGCGGCGGCCGAGCCATGGATGCGTCCCGTCAATGCCGCAGATCAAGATCGTCGACGACAGCGCCTCGCGCGCAGCGCCCAGCACGACCGATCCCGATGACGAGACGCAGAAGCTGGGGCAGCGCATCCGCGATCTGAGATCGAAGGCGGGCATGACGCTGACGGAGCTGTCGAAGGCGACAGGCGTCTCCATCGGTACCTTGTCGCAGCTTGAGCGCGGCCTCGTCTCGCCGACTGTCCGGACCGTCTACACGGTCGCGAATGCGCTCGGCGTCATGCCGGCCTGGCTCATCGATCCCTCGCAAAACACCTCAAAAGGTACCGAAAGCCAGTATATCGTCCGCGCTGGCCAGCGCTCGCGATTGCTCGACATCGACGGCATCCGGAAGGACATCGCCTCACCGGCAGCCAGCGAAAGGCTCAGGGGTTTTTTCATGGTCATCCAGCCCGGCTGCAGCTCCGGAGCGCAGCCCTACACGCATAAGGGTGAGGAGATCGGGTTTCTCCTGTCGGGAACGTTGGAGCTCCAGATCGATGGCGAAACCTACAGCCTGAACGAAGGCGACTGCTTCGCCTTCTCGAGCTCCAAGCCGCATCACTTCGCGAATGTCACGGCGCGACCCGCCTCGGTCTTCTGGGTCAACGCCGATATCTGATGCGGCTCAGATTTTCAGAATTTTGAAAATCTCAATTGCGCTCCTGAAAATCGACTGCCATAGTTCCGGCGCTCGCCACCCCTGGTGAGCATTGCGAGGCGCCGCTGCGCCTGCCGGATCGAAGGAAGCGCCGCAGGTGGCCCAATCAGGCACGGCATCGGAACTCAGCCTGCCCTCGGCGCTGATGCTGTTGGCGCCGCTGACCCTGCTGATGCTGGCGATCCTGGTCTATCCGCTGGCGCTCACTGTCTGGACCAGCGTCTATCCCGGCCAGTTTTCACTCCAGGCCTATGCGGAGCTTCTGAGCAGCACTCTGTTCCTCAAGGTGCTGAAGAACACGTTCGAGATCAGCCTGTCCGGCACGCTCGTCAGCCTGCTCATCGGCTACCCCGTGGCGATGCATCTGGCGGCGCAGCCGCCGAGCCGGCGCACCGCTTATCTCATCATGGTCATGCTGCCGTTCTGGACCAGCATCCTGGTGAAAAGCTTCGCGCTCACCGCCGTGTTCGGCAATCAGGGCCTCGTCAATCAACTGCTCGGCTTCGTCAGCGGCGGCCAGATCAACCTGCCGATGATGTTCAACCGCGTCGGCGTCATCCTCGGCATGATCAATTTCCTGCTGCCCTTCATGATCCTGTCGATCCTCGGCAGCCTCCTGGCCCAGGACCGCACCCTGATCCTGGCGGCAGAGACCATGGGCGCCAAGCCGCTGCGGATCTTCTGGAAGATCACACTGCCGCTCAGCCTGCCCGGTGTGATCGCCGGCGTGCTGATCAACATCACCTTGTCCATCGGCATGTACATCACCCCTGCCCTGCTCGGCGGGCGGCAGGACATGATGGTCGCCAATCTGGTCGACTTCTACACGCGCCAGACGCTCGACTGGACGGCCGCATCGGCGACGGCAGTCGTATTGCTCCTGATTTCCGGCGTCCTGGTCGCGTTGCTCGGCAAAGTGCGCGGCGCCTCCGGTCTCTCGGGAGCAGCCGCATGAACGCGCTCTTCGGCTCGAGCCGGCTTAATCGCAACCTGATCGCGACGGCGGCCTGGCTCTGCTACGTCTTCCTGCTGCTCCCGAGCCTGATCGTCATCCCGATCTCGTTCGGCAATCCAGGCCAGATCGAGTTCCCGCCGCGGCAATTTACGCTCGCGCTCTATCAGCAGTTCTTCACCGATCCGGCCTGGTGGGGCTCGATGGTGCAGAGCCTTCTCGTGGCGACTGTGACCACCGTGCTGACGCTGATCCTCGCCGTGCCCGCCGCCTATGCGCTGGTGCGCTCGCGGCTGCCGGGACGCAGCCTGCTGCGCGGCCTGTTCATGATGCCGATGCTGGTGCCCGTCATCGTGCTGGGGCTTGGGCTGTATTTGCAGTTCTCGAACTGGGGCCTGCTCGATACGACGACCGGCCTCGTTCTCTCGCACATCATGCTGACGACGCCCTTCATCATGGTGTCGGTGATGTCGGGTCTGCAGCACTCGGACGTCTCGCTGGAGACGGTCGCCTCGATCATGGGTGCCTCGCGGCCGGTCATTTTCTTCCGCGTCGTGCTGCCCCAGTTGAAGGCGTCGATCGCGGTCGGGTCGCTCTTCGCCTTCCTGATGTCGCTGGACGAGGTCGTCGTCGCCTATTTCCTCACTGGAACCAAGGCGATGACCCTGCCGGTGAAGATGTACAGCTCGATCCGCTGGGAGCTCACGCCGGTCCTCGCGGCTGTCTCCACCCTGCTCACTTTGCTGTCGCTGCTGATCGCCCTGGGCATCATCGCCCTGCAGCGCAAGACCGAGGCTAATCCATGACTGCCACGCCCATGACTGTCGCGCCCGCACCGGCCAGCATCCCGGTCGCCGAAGGCGATCGGGCGATGGTCGAACTTCAAGGCGTCACCAAGCGCTATGGCGAGGTCGATGCCCTCAAGCGCGTCGATTTGACGATCCGCAAGGGTGAGTTCGTCACGCTGCTCGGCCCCAGCGGCTCGGGCAAATCCACTTTGCTCAACCTGATCGCCGGCATGATCACGCCCAGTTCCGGTCGCATCGTCATCGACGGGCGCGACGCTACCACGCTGCCGACGAACCAGCGGGGCCTCGGCATGGTCTTCCAGAACTACGCCCTGATGCCGCATATGACCGTATTTGAGAACATCGCCTTCCCGCTGCAGGTCCGGCATCTGCCGAAGGACGAGATCAAGTGCAAGGTCGAGCAGGTGCTCGACCTGATCCAGCTCGGCCATGTCGCCGGCCGCCGCCCGCGCGAACTCTCGGGCGGCCAGCAGCAGCGCATCTCGCTCGCCCGCTGCATCGTCTACAATCCCGCGCTGATCCTGATGGACGAGCCGCTCGGCGCGCTCGACAAGAACCTGCGTGAGCAGATGCAGCTCGAGATCAAGCGCCTGCATGCCGATCTCGGCATCACCATGCTCTACGTCACCCATGACCAGGACGAAGCGCTGACGATGTCGGATCGCATCGTGCTGATGAATGGCGGCAAGATCGAGCAGCAGGGCCAGCCCGACGAACTCTATTTCAAGCCCGCGACCGTCTTCTCCGCCGAATTCATCGGCAGCTCGAACCTCATTCCCGGAATCGTGGAAGCAGGCGGGCCGGGCGGCCTTTCGCTGCGCACGGCCATCGGGACGTTCCCTGTGCCCGCAGCCGACTTCGCCGTCTCGACCGGGGACAAGGCCATGCTCCTCGTGCGTCCCGAGAACATGACGCTGACTGGCGGACTGGGGGTGACGAGCGTCAGCGGCAAGATCGACGATTCGATCCTACTCGGAGGCGTCGTCAGGCATTTCGTCCGCTGCGAGGACCAGTCGACGATCATCGTCCAGGAGCTGAACCAGCCCGACCGCCCGATCGCAAAGCGTGGTGACGAGGTCCGGGCCGGCTGGCCGCCGGCGCATGCGCGTCTGCTGCCGCCTTCCACGCCCCACTGAAAGCCGATGCCTGCCTTCGATCGACACGAAATCAATAAGGGGAGAACGGTGACCATGATTGACAAGACATTCTCGACCTCGCGCCGCGGCCTGCTGCGCGGCGGAGCCGCCGGCCTTGCAGGCTTGATCGCGGCACCCGCCATCTTCACCGGACGCGCGCAAGCGGCAGACAAGACGCTGACCGTGACCTCCTGGGGCGGCGACTACAACAAGTCGGTGCGCGAAGTTTTCGCCGATCCCTTCACCAAGGAAACCGGTATCCCGGTCACGCTCGTCGACAATGGCGACATGGCCAAGGTCAAGGCCCAGGTCCTCAGCAAGGCCGTGCAGTGGGACGTCATCGACGCCCCCGCCGCCTTCGCGACCTCAGGCGCCAAGGATGACCTGTGGGAGCCGCTCGATATGTCGATCATCAAGCCCGGCGAGGTCGTGCAGGCCGGCGCTCCCACTTACATGCCGATCTATCTCTATAGCGGCGGGCTGCTCTGGGACGCCAAGCGCCATCCCGACGGCAAGCACCCGGTCGATTTCGCCGGCTTCTACGACGTCAAGAAATACCCTGGACGGCGCGTGATGCGCGCTCTCGCCTCCGAGACGCTCGAAGTCGCGCTGGTGGCCGATGGCGTGGCGCCGAAGGACCTCTACCCGCTCGACGTCGACCGCGCCTTCCGGGCCCTCGATCGGATCAAGCCGCATGTCACCAAATGGACCAGCACCACACCCGAGCAGGTCAACTCGGTGGTCCAGAACGAGGGCGACTTCTCCTATAGCTACTTCAACCGGGTGAAGGCGGCGCAGAAGGCCGGATCGCCGCTCGACTTCTCCTTCGAGCAAACCGTCAATTCGCTCGACTATTTCGCTGTGCCGAAGGGCTCGCAGAACAAGGAAGCGGCGATGCGCTTCATCAATTTCTGCCTCCGGCCCGATCGCCAGGTCGAATGGGCGATCCGCGGCTACTACCTGCCCAACACGGTCGCGGCGGTGGAGCAGGTCAAGGCCTCGCCGGCGAAGGCTTATCTCCCCGACCTGACGAACGGCAAGAACGTCATCGTCAACGCGGAATGGTGGAGCGCGAACTATACCGCCGCCCAGAAGCGCTATGCCGAGTGGATGCTGAGCTGAGCTCAAACCCTCTTGCAACCATGCCGCTCCGGGAGCTTCCGGAGCGGTTTCCACTCTCCAGCGCCTCAAGAACGCCATGACGCACGAAGCTCTCCTCGCGGATCTCAGGACCATCGTCGGGGAGCGCTACGTCGTCACCCAACCCGGCGATGTCGCCCCCTTCGTCACTGACCACCGCACTCGCTATCACGGCGAAGCGCTGGCGGTGGTGAAGCCGGCGAATACAGACGAGGTCTCGCATGTCGTCGCGACCTGTGCGCAGGCTGGCGTCGCCATCGTGCCGCAGGGCGGCAATACCGGCCTGTGCGGCGGCGCGACGCCGCTTTCGGGCAAGCCCGGCATCGTTTTGCGTCTCGATCGCATGAACCGCATCCGCGCCTTCTCGGTCGCGGAGGAGACGATCACGGTCGAGGCCGGCTGCATTCTTGCCGAGATCCAGGCTGCGGCTGTGCGTGAAGGCCTGCTCTTTCCCCTGAGCCTCGGCGCCGAGGGCAGCTGCCAGATCGGCGGCAATATCGGGACCAATGCCGGTGGCATCTCCGTGCTGCGCTACGGCAATACGCGTCAGCTCGTGCTCGGCCTTGAGGTCGTCCTGCCCGATGGAACCGTGCTCGACAGTCTGCGCCGGCTGCGCAAGGACAATGCCGGCTACGATCTGAAGCAGCTCTTCATCGGTGCGGAAGGCACGCTCGGCGTCGTCACCGCAGCGGTGCTGAAGCTGTTCCCGGCGGTGCGGACCCGTTCGATCGCATTGATGCAGCTCGCCAGCGTCGAGGACGCGCTCGCGATGTTCGAGCGGGCGCGAAAGGTTTTCGGCGAGCAGATTTCGAGCTTCGAGATCATCGGCTCGTCCTACATGGATTTCGTCCTGCGCTACGTTCAGGGCACGACAATGCCCTTCGCCCAGAAGGCGCCGTGGTACCTCCTGCTCGAAGCCGGCGACGCTTTGCCGGACTCCGATATCGGGCAATCCATGGAAAGCCTGCTGGCCGAGGCCTTCGAGGCCGGGCTGGTCAGCGACGCGATCATCGCGGCAAGCCTCGCCCAGGAGGAGGCGATCTGGAAACTGCGCCATGGCGTGACCGGCGAGTTCAAGCTCGCGGGCAAGACCATGTCGCATGACAGCTCGGTCCCGGTCGCGCAGCAGCCGGAATTCACGGCCCGCATCGAAGCCGGCATCCTCGCCGCCTATCCGGATGCGAATGTGATGATGGTCGGCCATATCGGCGACGGCAACATCCATGTCGTCGTGCTGTTCCCGCATGAGCGTTTCGCCGACGTCCAGGCGTATGAGGACGCTTCCGACGCGATCGACGTCATCGTCGACGATATCGCCGTAGTGATGGGCGGCAGCATCACCGCCGAGCACGGCGTCGGCACGAGCTATCGCAAGCGCCTGGCGCGGACCAAGAGCAGCGCCGAACTCGCCTTGATGAAGGGCATCAAGCAGCTGCTCGACCCGGCCGGCCTGATGAACCCTGGAAAGATCTTCCTCGAAGCCGGCACGGACTGATGCTGATCGCCGGATGCCATGAGCACCCGGCGCCCGCATGCCACAGGCGTTCCCAAGCCAGGGACAGGCGCCGCCAAGGCCGTTGGAACATGTCATGACCGAGCCGACATTGAAGCCCGATCCTACATTGAAGCCCGATCCTACATCGAAACCATTGCCCCCGAACGTCTACCAACTCGATGCGCCGGCGGCTCCCGACACCCCGCCCCTCGCGGGCTCGCTTCGGACCTCGGTCGCCATTATCGGCGGCGGGATCGTCGGGCTGACGACGGCCCTGCACCTGGCGGAAGCCGGCGTCGATGTGACCGTGCTCGAAGCGCAGGAGCCTGGCTGGGGCGCCTCAGGCAATAATGGCGGGCAGCTCAACCCCGGCCTGAAATTCGATCCCGACGTGATCGAGGCCAGCTATGGGCCCGATCTTGGCGCGCGCATGGTCGCCTTCGCCTATGACACGCCCAACCGCACGCTGGCTCTGATCAAGCGCCTTGGCATCGCCTGCGAAGCCCGCCAGAACGGAACCCTGCGCGTGGCCTATAGCGAACGCGCGGTCGCCGGAGTCGAGGCGACTGCGCGCCAATGCATCGCGCGGGGCATGCCGGTGACGATGCTCGATCGAGACAAGATCGCCGAGGCGACAGGCACGGATCGCTACCTTGCCGCCATGCGCGACGATCGCGGCGGCGACGTGAACCCGCTGGCTTATGTGCGTGGCCTGGCCAAGGCGGCGCTGGCTGCCGGTGCGAAGATCCACGGGCGCACCCCCGTGCGGGCTCTCCAGCGAACGCCTACCGGCTGGGTCCTCCAGACCGACCGCGGAACCGTTCAGGCCGACAAGATCCTGATCGCGACGAACGGCTTTACGGACGATCTCTGGAGCAGGCTGAAGCGGACGATCGTCCCGGTGTTCAGCGCCATCGCCGCGAGCGCTCCGCTCCCGAGCGATCTGGCGCGGCGTATCCTCCCGGCGCGCTCATCCGTCTACGAGAGCGGGCGCATCACCGTCTATTATCGGGTCGATACCCATGATCGTCTCTTGATCGGCGGGCGCGGCCCGATGCGTCCGATTTCGCATCCGGGCGACATCGCCTACCTCACCGACTACGCCCAGCGTCTCTGGCCCGAGCTCGCCGGGCAGCCCTGGACCCATGGCTGGAACAGCCGGCTCGCCATGACGCAGGATCACTGGCCGCATCTGCATGAGCCGGCGGAGAACGCGCTGATCTATCTCGGCTGCAACGGCCGCGGCGTCGCCCTGGGCACGGCGATCGCCGAACAATTGGCGGCGCGGTTGATCAAGGGCGCGGCGGCTGAACTGGACTTGCCCCTCGTCTCCCAGAAGCCCATCCGCTTTCATGGCTTCTGGCCCCTGGCAGTGCGCAGCGTCGTCCTTCACGGCCGGATCATGGACCGCCTTGGGTTGTAGGTCTTGGCGCCGGCTGAGCGGCTGGACACTCCGCTGGATCAGATCCTGAACCCACCTTGACCAATTGCCGCCGAAAAGGCGCTGCTCAGGCCTTCGCCCTGCGCCGATAGGCGAAGTAGCGTCCGAGCGGCACGCCCTCGGGCAAAGGCGTCGCCAGCAGCGCCTCGTCGATCAATTCCGAGCCGCTGATGATGAGCGCGTCGTCTGCGGCGAGCGCCGCGACATGCCCTGGCAGCCAGGCCAATGCCACGGCGTCGCGCTCGGGCACACCGGTCGTGGCGTCGACATGAAGCAGGACGGCGCGGCGACCATGCGCAGCGGCGAAGGCCGGCAGCGTCTGCGCCATGTCGCCCAGCACCAGCGCCTCGGGCGGCGGCAGCGAACGCGGATTGGCCCTGGCCTCACGATCGAAGGCGTAGATCACGCGTTCCGGCAGGATCTCGCGCAAATGGTCGTAAGTCCGGCCATTGCCGAGGCCCAGCTCGAGCACGAGCCCGTCCCGCCCCGTGATGGCGGCGGCAGCCCAGTCCAGAACCCGGCGCTGGGCCTCGAGACGGCGGATGAAACTGTCGAGGCGGCTCATGACCTCCCTGATCGGTGGCAAGGCAAGATAAGTCAATCACCTGATGCCCCCACTCCCAGCCATGTGCTTGCTAAAGCAACAGTCCAATGCCCTAATCCGTGAGATAGCAGCCGCGATTGCGCCGCTTTCCATCCCAAATGGCCGAAAAGAGCCTGATTTCACAATTCACGGGAGGTCTCTCATCATGTTCATCTCACGCCGAATCCTGCTGCTGCTCACCGCGGCCGGGCTCGCAACGACAGCGACGGCTCCAGCCGTCGCGCAGACCTGGCCGACAAAGTCGATCACCTTCATCGTGCCTTTCCCCGCCGGCGGCGGCACGGATGCCTTTGCCCGGCCGATCGCGGCGCAGTTGGAGCAGCAGCTCGGCCAGCGCATCATCATCGACAATCGCGGCGGCGCAGGCGGCACGGTCGGCGCCTCGGCTGCCTCGAAAGCTGCACCCGACGGCTACACCTTCTTCATCGGCGCCGCCCATCACACCATCGCGCCCGCGCTCTATCCGAAGCTCGACTATGACATCGAGAAGGATTTCATTCCCGTCGGCGTGATCGCGCAGCCGCCGCAGGTCATCGTCGTCAATCCCAAGAAGGTCGAGGCCAAGACCCTCGCCGAGCTGATCGCCTTCGCCAAGGCCAATCCCGACAAGCTGAACTATGCCTCGGCCGGCAACGGCACGACGCATCACCTGGCCGGCGAGCTCTTCAAGCTCCTGGCGAAGGCGCCGCTCACTCATGTCCCCTACCGTGGCGCCGGCCCTGCCATGCAGGACCTCGTCGCCGGCCAGGTCGACGTGATGTTCGACGGGCTCGGCTCCTCCGCGCCACAGATCTCCGGCGGCGCGCTGCGTGCGCTGGCAGTTGCAGCTCCGACCCGCTCCGAGGTGATCGCCTCAGTCCCGACCGCGAGGGAAGCCGGGCTCGACGGCTACGATGTTGCGACCTGGTATGCGATCTGGGCGACCAAAGGCACGCCGGCACCGATCGTCGCCCGGGTGAGCGAGGAGCTCCAGAAGGCCCTGAAGGCACCGATGATCGTGGAGGCCTGGAAGAGGAACGGATCAGCCATCCCAGCGCTCTACGGGCCGGATTTCGCCAAATTCGTCTCTGCCGAGGTCGTCCGCTGGGGCAAGGTCGTCAACGAAGCGAACATCCGGTTGGAATGAGGTTGTGATCGGCGGGAAGCGCCAGGCGCCCCACCCGCCTTTCACGACTTCGACCTCGCCGGGCATCCTCATGGCCCATCCTCATCGTCCGCCTCGTCCACCACGGTGCGGGCGATCGCCATGCTGAAGCCAGCGCGCGCCAGCGCAGCCAGATCCTTCTGACGGTTGGCGGCGCGGTCGCCCCTTCCCCAGCGCCCGAGCCGCTTGCGTTTCGCGGCGATGCGCGCCGCGGCCAATTCGTCCTCTGGCTCGGCCGCGCTAGCCTCGGTCGCGAGGTCGCGCGTCACGCCCTTCGCCGCAAGTTTTGCCGCCACCGCCCGCGTGGATTGGCCTCGCCGGCGCAAGCTTGCCGCGCGCGCCTCGGCAAAACGGCGGTCATCGACCAGTCCGGAGGCGACGCAGCGCGCCACCACTTCATCGAGCAAGCTTGAGAACCGGGCAGGCTCGTCGCCATGGTGGCGGCAGCTCAGGACGACCTTGCGCTCCAGCACGCGGCGAAGCTGCGCTGCGGGCGCCGCATAGCGTTCGAGATAGTGCATGGCGGCGCGCTGCAGATAGTCGGGCGTGATGCGACGTGGTGGCTTGCGCTCCGCGCGCTTGCCGCGCGGCACGTCCGAAGCTTCACCCGCCACTAATCCGCCCCTGGCTTGGAGCGGCCGGCTTTGATCGAGGCGCGCTTGTCCTTGGAGACCAGCCGCCGCTCCTTCGAGGCCTTGGTCGGCTTCGTCGGCCGGCGCGTCTGCGGGCGGACCGCCGCCGCCCGGATCAGCTCGAACAAGCGTTCCCGCGCCTCCTCGCGATTGCGTTTCTGGCTGCGCTGCGCCTGCGCCACGATGACGATGACGCCATCCTGCGTCAGCCGGCTGCCGGCGAGCTTCATCAGGCGCACCGCGACGTCATTTGGCAGCGAGGGCGAGCGCCGGATGTCGAATTTGAGCTGAACCGCGCTCGACACCTTGTTGACGTGCTGGCCGCCTGGGCCAGAGGCGCGCACGAAGCTTTCCTCGAGCTCGCTCTCGTCGATCACGATGGACGGCGTCACTTGAATCATGGGACGAGGCTATCTCACTTCACGGAGATTTGCAGCGTTGAAGCCTTCCCGCGACATCGCCCGCCTGATCGAGATCATGGCGGCGCTCCGCACGCCCGGTACGGGCTGCCCCTGGGATCTGGAGCAGGATTTCGCTTCGATCGCGCCCTATACGGTCGAGGAGGCCTATGAGGTCGCCGATGCGATAGCACGCGGCGACAGGCTCGACCTCAAGGACGAGCTCGGCGATCTGTTGCTGCAGGTGGTCTACCACGCGCAGATGGCGCAGGAGGAAGGCGCTTTCGCCTTTCCCGACGTGGTCGAGGCCGTCACCACCAAGATGATTCGCCGCCACCCGCATGTCTTTGGCGATGCGCGTGATCTGTCTCCCGCTGAGGTCAAGGCGCTCTGGCACAGCATCAAGGCGCAGGAAAGGGCTGAGAAGGCCGCAGCGCGGCAAGCGGCCGGGCTACCCGAGCAGGTCGAGGACAAGGGCGTGCTGGCGGGCGTCACCCAGAGCCTGCCCGCCCTCAGCCGCGCCTGGAAACTCCAGGCCAAAGCCTCGACCGTCGGCTTCGATTGGAACGACGCCAGGCTCGTGCTCGACAAGGTCCGGGAAGAGACCGCCGAAATCGAGGAGGCGCTCGCACTCGGCGACAAGGCGGCGATCCGGGAGGAAATCGGCGATCTGCTCTTCGTCGTCGCCAATCTCGCCCGCCATGTCGATGCCGACCCGGAAGGCTGCCTCCACGCCGCCAACGCCAAGTTCGAGCGCCGCTTCAAGGGCATCGAGGCCGCGCTGGAGGCTCAAGGGCGCCACGCGAAGGACGCCACGCTCGAAGAGCTGGAAGCGCTCTGGCAACAGGTCAAGCGCGCGGAGAAGGCATCGCTGCCCCGCACAGGCTGAGGCGCGAGGCCGCGGCCCTAGCCACTCACTATGTCAGATGCAAGCCGCCATCGACGTCCAGAATCACCCCAGTGACGAAGGCGTTTCCCATCAGGAAGAGCACCGCATCAGCGACCTCATCCGCCTGGCCGGGGCGGGCGAGCGGAGCCTTGCCATATGAACTCTCAAACAGGCCAGCCGGCTTGTCATCCCACCAGCCCGTATCGATCACGCCCGGCGATACCGCATTGATGCGGATTGGCGCCAACTCCCGCGCCAGAGTCACGACCATGCGCTCGAGCGCGCCATTGACGGCTGCGAGCCCTGAGGTTCCGGGATTTGCCAGCCGCGACGAAGCCGCCGTGATGAAGACCATGGAGCCGGCGGATTGAAGCGTCGGAAGCGCCGCCTGGGCTGCGTTCCATTGCGCCCAGAACTTGGCTTCGAAGCCGGCGCGCAGCCCGTCGCCGTCGAGTTCGCGAAACGCTCCGGCCCCGCGACCGCCGGAAGCCGCCAAGACCAGGTGGTTGAAAGGCCCAAGCCTCTGAAAGAACAGCGCCAGGGCAGTGCGATCCTGGGCATCAACGATTTCGCCACGCGCTGACGGTCCGATCGTGGAGACTGCGGCCTCCAGCTTCGTCTTTTCACGTCCAATGATGACCACGCGCGCGCCTTGCGAGGCCGCCAGCTGCGCGACGGCCAGGCCAATTCCGGAAGAACCGCCAATCACGACAACCGTTTCATCCGCGCCAATCATGCGATGTGCTCCTCGACCGAGATCACATTATCCGCTGCGTTTGGAGGCCTAGCTTTGTCGCTCCGCCTCCGGGAACCGCGCGCCAAAGGCCCCTTCCCGCTCCGGCGGCAGCCGCACGACGAGGCTCAGCGCCCCGTCCTCCGCATCCGCCCGCTCCAGGATTTCACCGTTGGCGTGCAGCCAGGCAAGCGATTTGCCGTCGCCGGGTGCCAGCACCAGCCGGTAGACCGGTCGGCTCCTGGCGATGCGCGCCTCGATCGCGTCCGTCAGCCTGGCAATGCCGTCGCCAGTCAGCGCCGAGACCAGCACCGGCCGCGAAGCCTCGGACTTCAATGCGACGAGGCCAAGCTGGCGCTCGCGTTCCGACCCATCGAGCAGGTCCGACTTGTTCCAGACCTCGATCACGCGTTGGCCATCGTCGGGATCGATGCCGAGATCGCGCAGGATGCCTTGCACGTCGGCGGCCTGGGCCTGCGTGTCCTCATGCGCCACGTCACGGACATGCAGCAGCACATCGGCCTCGATTGCATCTTCCAGCGTCGCGCGGAAGGCCGCGACGAGCTGCGTCGGCAGGTCCGAGATGAAGCCGACCGTGTCCGAGAGCATGATCCGCGCGCCGTGCGGCAGCTTGATCGCGCGCGCGGTCGGGTCGAGCGTGGCAAACAGCATGTCCTGCGCCAGCACCTCCGCCGAGGTCAGCCGGTTGAACAGCGTCGATTTCCCGGCATTGGTATAACCGACCAGCGCAACCACCGGATAAGGCACACGTTTACGGCTTGCGCGATGGAGCGAGCGGGTCCGCTTCACGCTCTCAAGATCGCGCTCGATCTTGGTCATGCGCTCCTGGATGATGCGCCGGTCCGCCTCGATCTGCGTCTCGCCGGGGCCGCCGAGGAAGCCGAAGCCGCCGCGCTGGCGCTCAAGATGGGTCCAGGACCGCACCAGCCGGCTCTTCTGGTAGTTGAGATGTGCAAGCTCGACCTGCAGCGTGCCTTCGCGTGTGCGCGCCCGCCGACCGAAGATCTCGAGGATCAGGCCGGTGCGGTCGATCACCTTGCAGCCGAACGCTTTCTCGAGATTGCGCTGCTGCACCGGCGACAACGCACAATCCATCACGACAAGGCCGATTTCCTCGATCTTGATGCGCTCGGCCAGCTCCTCGACCTTGCCCTTGCCGAGGTAGGTGGCAGGACGAAACGCCGTGAGCAGAACCTGGATCGGCTCGATGACGGTCAGATCGATGGCGGCGGCGAGGCCGACGGCCTCATCGAGCCGTGCCGCGAAGGAGCGCTGATTCGTGTCAGCGCTACCCGCGCCGCGGCGCTGCGAATACGGGCCTACGACATAGGCGCGTGTATTGGCCGCGATATCGCGTTCGATCTCGTCGAGCGGCTTGACGGTCTTCTCGGTCTCGTCTGCCCCGTCGCGACCGGCCATGAGGCTCAGGCCTTGTCCACTTCCTCTGGCTCGAACAGCTGCACGGGGTGGCCCGGCATGATCGTCGAGATCGCATGCTTGTAAACGAGCTGCGAATGTCCGTCGCGCCGCAGCAGCACGCAGAAATTGTCGAACCAGGTAACAACGCCCTGCAGCTTCACGCCGTTGACGAGGAAGATCGTCAGAGGAATCTTCTGCTTGCGAACGTGATTGAGGAAAGTGTCCTGAAGGTTTTGTGCCCGCTCTGCGGCCATGGGTAGCCCCTATTGTTGGGATCTCTCATCGGGTTGCACCCGCGATCCATTTCGTTTCGTTCGCGGTCACGCATTGAGCGCGCCGCTTGGAAACACCGATCCTGCATTAGATCGTCGAGTTCTATGACAAAGCAAGGGCGATGCCGCATCCTATTTGCGCATGACGCCTGCGTATCGTGCAGACGGACATGCAATAAGCGCTTAGCCGCCGCTTAACCGACCCCGAGCGACTTCAGCTTGCGATGCAAGGCCGAGCGTTCCATCCCGATGAACTCGGCGGTTCGCGAGATATTGCCGGAAAAGCGGGCGATTTGGGCGATCAGATATTCGCGCTCGAAGATTTCGCGCGCATCGCGCAGCGGCAGGCTCATCAGCCGTTCGCCGCCCGAGCCGGACGGCGTCGTCGGCACCATGGCGCCGACCTCGGCCGGCAGCATCTCGACCGTGACATCCGCCGTGGGATCGCCCTTGGTCAGGATCATCAATCGCTCGACATTGTTGCGCAGTTCCCGAACGTTACCCGGCCATTCATGCGACTGCAGCACGGCCATCGCGTCCGAGCCGATGCGCCGCTTCGGCAGGCCGGTTGCGACCGAGATCTGGTCCATGAAGAATTCGATCAATTCCGGCACGTCCTCGCGCCGGTCCGACAGCGCCGGCACCTTGACCGGCACGACGCTGAGGCGGTGATAGAGGTCCTCGCGGAACTGCCCATCGCTGATCAGCTGCGCCAGGTCGCGGCTGGTCGACGAAATGATCCGCACATCGACATGCACCCGCGTTGCGCCACCGACGCGCTGGAAGTTCTGGTCGACCAGCACGCGCAGGATGCGGTTTTGCGTCTCGCGCGGCATGTCGCCGATCTCGTCGATATAGAGCGAGCCGCCATGCGCCTCCTCAAGGGCGCCGACGCGGCGCGTACGCCCCTCTCCGCCCTCGACGCCGAAGAGCTCCTCTTCCATCGTGTCGGGCGTGATCGTCGCCGCATTGATGACGATGAAGGGCGCCGAAGAGCGGCTCGACGCTTCGTGCAGCGTGCGCGCCGTCAATTCCTTGCCGCAGCCCGGTTCGCCGCTGATCAGCACGCGGGCATTGGTGGGGGCGACGCGTTCGATCGTCTGGCGCAACTGATTGACCACGGTCGAATGGCCGACGATCCGGCTCGCCTGCACCGAGCCCTTCTTCAGCTCGCGGACCTCGCGCCTGAGCCGCGAAGCCTCCAGCGCCCGCTCGGCCACCAATACGAGTCGGTCGGCCTTGAACGGCTTCTCGATGAAATCATAGGCGCCGCTCTTGATCGCCGAGACCGCCGTCTCGATGTTGCCATGGCCCGAGATCATCACCACCGCGAGATCGGGATGGCTTTCCTTGATCAGTTCGAGCACCTGCAGACCGTCGAGCCGGCTGCCCTGCAGCCAGATGTCGAGGAAGACGAGGTTGGGCCGGCGCGCCGCGATCGCCGCGAGCGCCTCGTCGGCGGAGCCCGCCTTGCGCGTGCGGTAACCCTCGTCCTCCAGCAGGCCGGCCACCAGCTCGCGAATATCGACTTCGTCATCAACGACCAGAATATCGGCGCTCATACGGCAATTCCATTTCGCTTGTCTCGGGCGTCAGACGCGCTCGTGTCGCGGCCATTCGCAGTCTCGTTATCCGGATCTTCAGCGGGGCCGGTTTCGGGGAACCAGAGTCGGACCCGCGCCCCGCGCCGCCCCTCCGCGGCGTCTGGTCGGTCGAGAAGCTCGATCCCGCCGCCATGGTCCTCGAGAATCTTGCCGACGATCGCCAGTCCCAGCCCGGTGCCGCCCTCGCGCGTCGTCATATAGGGCTCCAGCAGCTTCTGGCGCTGGTCGGCGGGCAGGCCCTTGCCGTTGTCGATCACGTCGATGACGATCCGGCCATCCTCATAGCGCGCGAATGCAACCTCGATCTGGCCGGGCCCTCGCGTCTCCATCGGCACGGCCTCGATCGCCTCCGTCGCATTCTTGATCACATTGGTCAGTGCCTGCGAAATCAATCGACGGTCGAACTGAGCCAACACCGGCGTCGCCGGCAGGTTCTCCGAGATCGTCAGCTCGGGGTTGCCGACCCGCATCAGGAAGACGATCTGGCGCACCGTCTCGACGATGTCGTCGCGAGACAGCGACGGCTTGGGCATGCGGGCGAAAGAGGAGAATTCATCGACCATCCGCCGGATATCCTCGACCTGACGGACGATCGTGGCGGTGCACTGATCGAAGATCTCCTTGTCCTCGACGATGACGCGGCCGAACTTGCGACGGATGCGCTCGGCCGAGAGCTGGATCGGTGTCAGCGGGTTCTTGATCTCATGGGCGATACGGCGCGCGACATCGGCCCAGGCGGCCGTGCGCTGCGCCGAGACCAGATCGGTGATGTCGTCGAGCGTCACCACGAGCCCGGCGCCCGCCCCCTCGCCCTCGCGGACTGCACGAACATTGACCATGCGGTCGCGTCCGGCCCGGGTGATCGCGACCTGGCCGGCGCTCTGCCGCTGGCGCCCATGCAGCGCATCGCCAACGAAAGCGGCGATCTCGGGAGCGACCTGTGCGATCGGCTCGCCGAAGACCCGCCCGCCGGTGCCGAGCAACCCCTCGGCTGAGCGGTTGATGATGGTGATATGGCCGTCGCCATCGAGACCAACGACGCCCGAAGAGACGCCCGACAGAACCGTCTCGGTGAAGCGCCGTCGTCGGTCGATCACTTCGCTTGCGGTCACCAAGCCATCGCGCTGTCGGCGCAGCTCCGCCGTCATCTTGTTGAAGGTCTCGCCGAGATGGGCAAGATCCCCCTCCGATCGTCGGATCGGCACCTGGACATAGAAATTGCCGCTGGAGACCTGGTCGGTCGCATGGATCATCCGCCGGATCGGCGCGACGAGGCCGTTGGCGAAGCTGAGACCGAGCCAGATCGCCGAGAGCAGCAGGATCACCGCAATCAGCCCGTACATCGAGGCGAAGGCGATCTGCACGCCCTTTCGCCGGGCGTCGATGGCGAGATATTCGACCGCCGCTCCGCGCGCGACGGCGGGAAACTCAACCGCGAGCGGATCAACCTCGCGAGCGATATAGAGAAACCCGTTGTCATAGGTCGGCAGCTTGACGAGTGCGCCAAAGATCCGGCTGGTCTCGGGCACGACGCAGATCGGCTCCGGGGCCGACTGCGCATCGTCGAACGCAGCCTGATCCGGCTTGGGCGCATCGCGCAGAATATCGATATTCGCTCGTACCAGCACCTTGTCGGGCGGGCTCATGATCGCCGCCACCGGCACGCCGAGAGCTGTCGCGCGCGCTGTCAGGAAGTTCTCGAACCATTTGCGGTCGACATCGAAGGCAGGCTTCGCGCGTGCCAGATCGTCAGCGAAGATCCGGATCTCGCGCCCAAGCGACTTGCACTGTCCCGCGGCATAGGCATCGGCAACCTCGACCGATTTGAAGATCGCGTCGCGCATCCGGTCGGAGAACCAGGGCTCCAGCCCGCGCTCGATGGTCACGGTTGCGATCACCGCAACGAGAATCGCAGGCAATGTCGCGATGATGCTGAAAAGACCGACGATTCTGACATGAAGGCCGGCCGCAGCGGCGCCGGCTCGCCGCGCCCGGATCAGCACCGCCGTCTCGAAAGCGACGATGACCAGCAGCAGCAGGATCAGCAGGGCGTTGAGGATGAAGACGCCGACGACCACCTCATGGACCGGGGCGATCGGCGTGACGCCTGACAGCACCAGGAAGGTGACGAGCGCCGAGACAAGCGCGAAAACGACGACGATTGCGCCGAGCCAGCCCGACACACGGCGCGGCGGATCCTCCCCACGCGGCATGATTCTGACATCGCTAATCGAGGCTGACACGGTTCTTCGACAACTCCGGTGCGGCAAGCGCGGACGGACATCCAAGCTTGCGGGCGGCATAGATGCGCCGCCGCAACGGTGTTGTCAAAATGCGACATATGAAAGGCGGCGGGCCGCCCCCGGCAGAAGCGTCAGCGCGGCGAGCGCACGACCTGCATGTCCAATTCGCGAATCTTCTTGCGCAGCGTGTTGCGATTCAGGCCGAGCAATTCGGCGGCACGGATCTGATTGCCCCGCGTCGCGGCCAAGGCTGCTGCGATCAAAGGCGGCTCGACCTCGCGCAGAATGCGGTGATACAGGCCAGGCGGCGGGATATTATCGCCGAATCCGCCGAAATACTGGTTGAGATGGCGCTCGACAGAGCCCGACAGCGTCTCGGCCCGCTCGGGCGCCGTTCCGCCCGAGAAGCTCGTCGTCGGCGAAGCCGGCTGGAGCTCCGCATCGACGATCGGCGCGGTGATCGTCTCCTGCGGATAGAGCGCCGCGAGCCTGCGGACGAGATTTTCGAGCTCGCGGACGTTGCCGGGCCAGCGATAGCGCCGCATCACGTCCATCGCTTCCGAATCGATCTGCTTATGCGGCAGCCCCTCCTTCTCGACCAGCGAGAAGAAATGGCGCGCCAGATCCGGAATGTCCTCGACGCGCTCGCGCAAGGGCGGCAGGCGGATCGGCACCACGTTGAGCCGGAAGAACAGATCCTCGCGGAATAGCCCCTGCGCGATAGAGATGCGCAGATCCTTGTTGGTCGCGGCTACGATGCGCACATTGGTCTTGATCGGCGTCCGGCCGCCGACGGTGGTGTATTCGCCCTGCTGCAGCACGCGCAGCAGGCGCGTCTGGGCCTCCATCGGCATGTCACCGATCTCGTCGAGGAAGAGCGTGCCGCCCTCGGCCTGCTCGAAGCGGCCCGACGACCGCGTCAGCGCGCCGGTGAAGGCGCCCTTCTCGTGGCCGAACAGCTCGGATTCGATCAGGTCCTTCGGGATCGCGGCCATGTTGATCGCCACGAATGGACCGTTCTTGCGCTTGCCGTAATCGTGCAGCGCCCGTGCGACCAGCTCCTTGCCGGTGCCGGACTCACCGTTGATCATCACGGTGAGATCGATCGGCATCAGCCGGGCAAGCGCGCGGTAGACGTCCTGCATCGCCGGCGAGCGGCCGATCAGGGGAATATCGTCAGGCTCGGCCGCATTGGCCCTGCCACCATCGCCGCGCGGCCGCGACAGGGCGCGTCCGACGATGGCGACGAGCTCCTTCAGGTCGAAGGGCTTGGGCAGATACTCGTAGGCGCCGCGCTCGGAGGCCTTGATCGCCGTCATGAAGGTGTTCTGCGCGCTCATCACGATGATCGGCAGTTCGGGGCGCACCCGCTTGATGCGCGGCAGCAGGTCGAAGGCGTTGCCGTCGGGCATTACCACATCGGTGATGATGAGGTCGCCGAGGCCCTGCGCGGCCCAGGTCCAGAGCGTCGCCGCCTGGCCGGTGGTCCGCACCTCATATCCGGCCCTGGCAAGGGCTTGATTGAGGACGGTGCGGATCGCGGCGTCGTCGTCCGCGACGAGAATGTTACCGGTCGGCATTCACTGTGGTCCTGTAGGCCTTAAACTGTCTGCCGCGCCCGGGGCTGGTGCAGAGGCAGCAGAATTCGAAAAGTCGTACGACGAGGAACGGATTCGCATTCGACGATTCCGCCGTGATCGCCGATCACCTTGGCAACGAGTGCAAGTCCAAGGCCACTGCCTTGTGCCTTGGTGGTGACGAAGGGATCGAACAGGTGCGGCAGCAGGTCCGAGGGCACGCCAGGCCCGTTGTCGCGGATGCCGATCTCGAGCGGCAGGGCGATCCGACCCGGCGAGCCGGCGAGCTGCATGCGGATGCCTGGCCGGTAAGCGGTCGTCAGCGTGATCTCGCCATCGATCGATTGCATTCCAATGGATTCGGCCGCGTTCTTCATCAAATTCAGCAAGACCTGAACGAGCTGGTCGCGATTGCCGGCCACCGGCGGCAACGACGGATCGTAGACCTCGTTGAAGCGGATGTGGCGCGCAAAGCCCGATTGCGCCAGTCGTTTCACATGGTCGAGCACGTCATGCACATTGACGGCATCGCGTTCGCTCGGGCGCTCGTCGCCGAAGAGCTCGACCCGTTCGACGAGCTTCACGATCCGGTCGGTCTCGTCGCAGATCAACTGCGTCAGCATGCGTTCGCTGTCGGGTACCGAGGCCTCAAGCAGCTGCGCCGCGCCGCGAATGCCCGATAGCGGGTTCTTGATCTCATGGGCCAGCATGGCCCCCAGCGCCGTGATCGAACGGGCTGCCCCTCTATGGGTCAGCTGTCTGTCCATTTTTTCAGCAATTGTCCGTTCTTGCAGCATAAGCACGACGGCATCGCTTTGGCTGGACAAAGGAGAGGCAAAGACATCGACCACGCGATCGACGCCGAGGCGGGGTGAGCCGAGGTCAAGCCGATATTCGCTGACGCTCGCTCCGCGCCGCTGCACCTCCTCCACCAGCGCCAGCACCGGCGAGCCAAAGGCGATCAGATCGTCGATGCGCTGCCGCTTCAGCACGACGGCGCTAGACTGGAAGAAGTCCTCGGCGGCCGTGTTGGCGTAGAGGATGCCATGACCCTCGCCGATCACGACAACCGGCATCGGCAGCACGTTGAGGGCCTGCATCTCGATCGGATCGAGCAGGAAATCGTCCCTGCCCCGTCCGCCGCCATCGAAAAACGCCATTGCCATACGCAACACCTTTCGGTCAGGCCGCAGCGCGGCTGAGCTCCGGAGAAAACAGTCGCGTCAATGCGCCGAGCACCAGATGCGGATCGTCAGAAGTCAGGAGCGCGCGCCGCTGCTCGGGGTCGGGCATGCCACCGCTCGCCACGGCCTCGTCGGCATAGGCCGCCAGATGCTTGCGGGCATGGCGCACGCCATGGGCGACGCCCATCAGGCTGAGCAGCCCCTCATAGTGGTCGCGCGCGATGGCGAATTTCTGGCCAAGGCCGAGCTGCGGGGACGCCCGCCCGGCAAGCGCAGCGCCAATCTCGCCGACCAGCCATGGTCTGCCGAGCGCGGCGCGGCCGACCATCACGAAATCAGCACCCGATTGGGCAAGGCAATTGCGCGCATCATCCTCGTCATGGATATCGCCATTGGCGACGAGCGGAAAATCGCCCTGCTCGCGCACCGCCCGGATAGCGCCCCAATCGGCGACGCCCTTGTAGAATTGCTGCCGGGTTCGGCCATGCACCGTGATCATTGACGCGCCCGACGCGACGGCGCGGCGCGCCAGTTCCGGCGCGTTGCGCGAGGCATCATCCCAGCCCAGCCGCATCTTGACGGTGACAGGCACGCTCACGGCCTTCACCGCAGCTTCGACGAGCCCGATCGCATGGTCGAGATCGCGCATCAGCGCCGAGCCCGCCCAGCCACCCGTGACCTTCTTGGCCGGGCAGCCCATGTTGATATCGACGATCGCCGCGCCATTGGCCTCGGCCAGCCGCGCCGCCTCGCCCAGCCAATGCGGATCGCAGCCGGCGAGCTGGACGACGTGGGGAGAGACGCCGGCTCCCTCCGCACGAATGCGCGCCTCCTCGCTGCCCCTGACGAACTCGTCGGAGGCAACCATCTCGGAGACGACGAGGCCTGCACCATGGCGCGCCGCGATCCGACGCATCACGATGTCGGTGACACCCGACATCGGCGCCAGGAAAGCGCGCGAAACAGGAGCGACGTCCGGCAGGATCGCTACGTCAGCGCTCGAATTTGAGGCAACTTCCATTATGCATATTTATTGGACATTGCTGCGAGAGCGCAAGAGGCCTCGAAACATATTGCAGTGCATCATCGCCGCACCCCTGCCGCATGGGCTTGCCGAGCATCCCGCCTCCGGACTTGGCGATCGCGCGCCGTGCCACTATCACCCAATCCCTGCTGGACTATTGCCCCTGCTGGACCATTGCTCGTGCTCACAGAAACAAACAGCCGCCGTGCAGTCGTCGCCGCCCTGATTGTCGCCGCCGGGCGCGGGCTGCGCGCCGGCGGAGACCTGCCCAAGCAATATCGCGCCCTCGCGGGTCGGCCAGTTCTTGCGCAGGCCCTGACGCCTTTTTTGGCTGACGCTGCGATCGATCATGTCATGGTCGTCATCGGGCCAGGCGATGAGGCACGCTATGCCCACGCTGTCGCCGACTTGCCGACAGGGAAGCTGCTCCCGCCGGCGCAAGGCGGCGCAACACGGCAGGATTCCGTGCGCCTGGGCCTGCAAGCACTTGCTGCCACCGGCTTCGGCGGCATCGTGCTGGTCCATGATGCGGCCCGCCCCTTCGTCACCGCCGCGCTCATGCGCCGCGCGGTCGACGCGCTCCAAGGCGAGATCGCAGCCATCCCCGCCCTGCCGGTGACTGACACGATCAAGCGCCTCGGTAGCGATGGTCGCGTCGCCGAGACACCGCCCCGCGATACGCTCGTCAGCGTGCAGACGCCTCAGGGGTTCCACTTCCAAGCCTTGCTAGCGGCTCATGAGGCCGCAGCAACTGCCGGCCTGTCGGGCTTCACCGACGATGCGGCTCTGATGGAATGGGCAGGGCATCCTGTGAAAACCTTTCCTGGAGACCCAGCCAACGTGAAGCTCACCCATCCGCAGGACTTCGATCGCTCCCAGGGCGCGCCTCTTCATGTGCGCGTTGCCACCGGCTATGACGTCCACGCCTTCGGCGATGGCGACCATGTCTGGCTCGGCGGCGTCCGCATCGCTCATGATCGCGGTGTGCTGGCGCATTCCGATGGGGATGTCGCGCTGCATGCCTTGACGGATGCGCTTCTCGGCGCTTTGGCCGAGGGCGATATTGGCACGCATTTCCCGCCTAGCGATCCGCAATGGAGGGGCGCTGCCTCCACGCAGTTCCTGGCCTTCGCAGCCGGGCGCGTCAGGCAGCGCGGCGGGCGCATCGACTTCCTCGATCTCACCATCGTCTGCGAGGCGCCCAAGGTCGGCCCGCATCGCGAAGCGATCCGCGCTGCGATCGCCGCCGCCGCCGAGATCCGCATCGATCAGGTCGCCATCAAGGCGACCACCTCCGAGCGCATGGGCTTCACGGGGCGCGGAGAAGGCCTGGCCGCCCTGGCGACCGCCACAATCCGCTTGCCGGAACCGGAGTAAAGCCATGTTCGACGCCGAGATCACCGAGTTGGCAACCGAGGTGCTCGATGCCTGCCGTAAGGCTGGGCTCTCCGTCGCGACCGTCGAATCCTGCACCGGCGGCCTCATCGCCGGCGCGCTGACCGCGATCCCCGGTTCTTCCGATGTCGTCAATGGCGGCCTGGTGACTTATTCCAACGCGGCCAAGAGTGCGCTCGCTGGCGTGCCGGCCGAATTGATCGAAGCCCATGGCGCGGTCAGCGAGCCGGTCGCGCGCGCCATGGCCGAGGGCGGCTGGATGCGGCTTGCCGCCAACCTCGCCATCGCCGTCACGGGCGTGGCCGGCCCCGGCGGCGGCAGCGTGGAGAAGCCCGTGGGGTTGGTGCATTTCGCTTGTGCCGGGGGCCACGCGACCGTTCATCGCGAACAGCGTTTCGGACCTCTGTCACGCGACGAGATTCGCCGTCTGACGGTCGTCACTGCGCTCGACATGCTGCGTGAAGCCGCGCGCGACGCAGTCTGACGCGGTCGTCAGGCCTCGGCTGTGGGTGGCGCCGGCTTGCCCCGCCCATAGACGACATCCGCCCGACGCTCGAAAGCTTCGGCGAACTTGCGGAAGGCTTTGTCGAACATCGCGCCCATCAGCAGGCCGAGCATGCGGCTGGCGAATTCGTAGGAGATGAAGAAGCCGACCTCGCAGCCGCCGTCGCCCGGCTTGAAGGTCCAGCGGTTCTCCAGATAGCGGAACGGCCCGTCGACATATTCGACCAGGATCTTGAGATTGGCCGGGTCGAGCGTCACCCTGCTGGTGAAGGTTTCGCGGATCGCCTTATAGCCGACGCTCATATCGGCGAGCAGAACCTCGCCGCCGCCCTCGCGCGGCGTCCGCTTGCGCACCGTCAGCCCCTCACAGAGCGGCAGGAATTGCGGGTACTTCTCGACATCGGCGACGAGCGCGAACATCTGCTCGGGCGAGTGCTTCACCCGGCGGGCGTTGTTGAACATCGGCATGACGGTCTGGGCGTCCTCAGCCGAGCTTCGCGGAACGCGCAGCGCGCAACTTGGCGAAATCCTCACCGGCGTGATGCGAGGAGCGTGTCAGCGGCGTCGAGGACACCATCAGGAAGCCCTTCACATAGGCGATCGCCTCGAAGCCCTTGAACTCCTCGGGCGTGACGAAGCGGATCACCGCATGGTGCTTGCGCGACGGCGCGAGGTACTGGCCGATGGTGATGAAATCGACATCGGCCGAGCGCAGATCGTCCATCAGCTGGAGAATCTCGTTCCGCTCCTCGCCCAGGCCGACCATGATGCCGGATTTGGTGAAGATCGTCGGGTCGAGCTCCTTTACCCGCTGGAGCAGGCGCAAGGAATGGAAATAGCGCGCGCCGGGCCGCACGGTCAGGTATTTGCCGGGCACCGTTTCGAGATTGTGGTTGAAGACATCGGGCTTGGCCGCGACGACGACCTCCAGCGCGCCGGGCTTGCGCAGGAAGTCCGGCGTCAGGATCTCGATCGTCGTACCCGGCGAAGCCTCGCGGATCGCGCGGATGACGCGGGCGAAATGCTCGGCGCCGCCATCCTTGAGATCGTCGCGGTCGACCGACGTGATGACGACATGCTCCAGCCCGAGCTTGGCGACGGCCTGCGCCACCTTATGCGGCTCATCCTGGTCGAGAGGCTGCGGCACACCGGTCTTGACGTTGCAGAAGGCGCAGGCCCGCGTGCAGGTGTCACCCATGATCATGAAGGTGGCGTGCTTCTTCTCCCAGCACTCACCGATATTGGGGCAGCCGGCCTCCTCGCAGACCGTGACGAGCTTGTTTTCCTTGACGATCTTCTGGGTCTCAGCCCATTTCGGCGAGCCCGGCGCCTTGACCCTGATCCAGTCCGGCTTGCGCAGGATCGGATTCTCGGGCCGCTTCTGCTTCTCGGGATGGCGCAGTTCCGCGGCCGGCGGCGAAGCCTCCGCCTGGGGATTGCCGACATTGGGTCGCGGATCGCGGTTCAGCAGATCAAGAACGAGCGCCATGCTCAAAAACTTCCATATATGTGGCAGACCGGGGTCAACGCCCCCGCCTGCCCTCTAGCTAATCCGCCTTGAGGCGGACGACAACAGGAGCCGATGTCGCGTCAGGCAACAGGCTTACGGAAGGCGTTCCAGACCACGATGACGATGACCGCGCCCGCGACCGCGGCGACCAGGGTGCGAACGAAGCCGAAGATCGGGATATCGAGCAATTCCGCCAGCCGGCTGCCAAGGAAAGAGCCGGCGACGCCGACCAGCATATTGGTCAGGATGCCATGGCTCGAAGACGTGATGCGCTCCGCGATCCAACCGGCAAGAAGGCCGATAAAGATCGTCGCGAAGAAGCCGTAGCCCGGCTGCGCCGACATCGCGGCATTGATAGAGTCCATCGTCCTTGACCTTTCAGCTCATTGTGAAACAGGGCAGAAACGGAACCATCCTACGCAACTATTTGCAGTCACGCGATAAAGCGCGCCAGAAGAACCACAAGAATTGCACCCAATACAGCCATCGCCATCTCGTCGAGAAAACCATGGCCGGTGCGCACACGCCAACCGGTCAACCGCACCAGCCCCTGTCCGGCCAGCATGCCGAGCACGCCGACGACGGCGTGGCGGACCAGCCCGCCACCGCCCACGATCAGGCTGGCGACGAACCCAGTCACGGTGCCCAACGCGATCGTCGGCGCCAGCACGCGCCAGTCGAGCATCAGGCCGTCGCCGGGCGGCAGAATCTCGACCTTGTCGTCTGGGATGGTCCGCTCGGGACCACGGGGTTTGCGCGGGCGGGTGGTCATCGCAGCGATAGCCCCTCCCGCACCGCGCGGATTGCAGGATCGATCACAGTATCAGGCGATCAGCCGTGCCAGCAGGACCACCACAATCGCGCCGATCGTCGCCGTGATGATCTGTGAGACGAGCGGATTGCCGATGCCGAGATTAATGCCGAGTGCCGAGAGCAGGAAGCTGCCGACAAAGGCGCCGATCAGGCCGGTGATGATGTAGCGGACCAGCCCGCCACCGCCTACGACGATGCTGGCGAGCCAGCCTGCGACAAGACCGATGACGATGGCGACGAGAATTGCTCGCATATCCATGGTGCTCTCCTAGCGGCCTTCGCCTGATTGCGCGCGCCTATAGTCCAAGTTTCACATCGGCGGGTGTCTCGACCCAAACTGTTTCAATGCCCAACCATTGCTCGATTGCTGGTCTTCGTGCTCCGGCATCGTTGCCACGAAAGGGGTACAACGCAATGCCAAACCAAAGCATCAGCCCAGCGAGAAGCAGCGGCCGGGACACCTGCGCAGGATCAAGTCCAAAGACATAGAATGCGAGCGGTCCAGGGGCGAGTATCACCATCCCGAGACCAAACATTGCCAGCGCTCGCACAATTGCGCCTCGCCAGCTTATGCGGCTGCCGTCGACGCGTTGCGTCCGATAGCCAATCATAAGCTTTCCCGGCGATCCGCCCGCAAATCGGTGAAAAATGATGCTGGCAATGAAAAATGCCAACGTCATCCACGACATGACTTCCAGATACCTGAGCAAATGAGCTTCGGTATAAGGCAGCTTGTGAAAGCCAAAGGGCGATTTTACCTTGGCGCAAACCGTCACAACAAACCACAAAACAAGGAACAGGAGGCTGTCTACGAACCCGTAAACAGCTCGTTCTCCCACCGTGGCCTGTCGCTTGATCACGCGTTCAGCACTTTCCCATAGGCGTCGAGCACGCTCTCCTTCATCGTCTCCGAGATCGTCGGATGCGGGAAGATGGTGTGCATCAATTCTTCCTCGGTGGTCTCGAGGTTCATGGCCACAACGAAGCCCTGGATCAGTTCGGTCACTTCAGCGCCGACCATATGCGCGCCGAGGAGCTTGCCGGTCTTGGCGTCGAAGATCGTCTTGACCAGACCGCTGTCTTCGCCGAGTGCCACCGCCTTGCCGTTGGCGACGAAGGGGAAGCGCCCGACCTTGAGCTCATAGCCGGCCGCCTTCGCCTTCGCTTCGGTCAGACCGACGCTGGCGATCTGCGGATGGCAATAGGTGCAGCCCGGGATCATCAGCTTGTCCATCGCATGCGGATGCAGCCCCTTGATCGCCTCGACGCAAATCACCGCCTCATGCTCGGCTTTGTGCGCCAGCATCGGCGGACCCGCGACATCGCCGATCGCATAGACGCCCTTCACATTGGTGCGGCAGAAATCATCGATGACGATGCAGCCGCGATCGGTCTTTACGCCGAGTGCTTCCAGGCCCAGATTCTCGATATTGCCGACGACGCCGACGGCCGAGATCATCCGGTCGGCGGTGATGGTCTGCTTGCCGCCCTTCTCGTCCTCGATATGAGCAGTGACGCTATCGGCGCCCTTCTCGACCTTGGTGACCTTGGCGCCGGTAAGGATCTTCATGCCCTGCTTCTCGAAGGCTTTGCGCGCGAAGGCGCCGATCTCGGCATCCTCGATCGGTACGACCTGGGGCATCACCTCGACGACGGTGACCTCGACGCCCATCGTCCGGTAGAACGAGGCGAATTCGATGCCGATCGCGCCCGAGCCCATCACGAGCAGCGATTTCGGCATTTTCGCCGGCACCATCGACTCGAAATAGGTCCAGATCAGCTTGCCGTCGGGCTCGATGCCGGGCAGAGCGCGTGGCCGCGCGCCGGTCGCGATGACGATATGGTCGGCGGTATAGGTGCCCTCGCCCTTGGCCCCCTTGGGCGGCGGCACTTGCGGCTGCATGGCGGGCTTCTTGGTCGGTGCGACCGCGATCGTGCCGGGCTTGGTGAGCTTTGCCTCGCCCCAGATCACGTCGACCTTGTTCTTCTTCATCAGGAACTGGACGCCGTTGTTCATGCGCGCCGCAATGCCGCGCGAACGCGCCACCACAGCGGCGAGATCGGCCGTGAAACTGCCTTCCAGCTTCAGCCCGTAATCCTTGGCGTGCTGGCCGTAATGCAGGATCTCGGCCGAGCGCAGCAGCGCCTTGGTCGGGATGCAGCCCCAGTTCGAGCAAATGCCGGCAAGATGCTCGCGCTCGACGATCGCGGTCTTGAAACCGAGCTGCGCCGCACGAATGGCGGCGACATAGCCGCCGGGGCCGGAGCCGATGATGATGACGTCGTAGTCGGACATGTTGCTGCCCCTTGTTTTAAGCCACATCTCGCCATGCCTGGCGCATGGAACCAAAGGCCGTCCGGCCAAATCTCATGGCCGCACCGCCCCTACACGTTTCTGAAGCGCTGCTATCGATTGTGCCTCGCGCCCGAGCGGGAACGGTGCAGCGTCGCGCCTGGCAAGGCCGAACACATCGCCCTTGCGCGTTTCCTTCAGCCTAGCGCGCTGACTCGCGTAAGTCCCGCATTCGAAGCCGCCACCACGATGGCCCGTAGTCGGGTTGTAGGAATTCGCCGCATAGCGAAAGCAGACATAGTTGAGGTTGATCTGGCCCCGGTAGCGGCCATCCTGCGGATCGTCGATCTCCGCAGCGCCCTTCTCCCACAGCACGACAAACGCCCCCCGCAGGATCATGTCATCGCCGGGATACCAGAGGGATGTCTCGCCACTTCGGCTGATATACTCGATCTGCGTGCCATGCTGCTGGCTGTGGGTCAGTATCGTGCGGTCGCCGAAGAACGACGCGATCACGTCGGGATCGGCATGGGCCTGGGGCAGCGAGGCTGGGCCACTATTGCCCTTCGGCAGGGTGTTCCTTGCGCCGTATTCTGCCTGCGTCATGACCGAGCGCGCCGCGAACAGGCCGCGCGGCCTGCGAAACTGCTGCGAAACGGCTGGCCCGAATTCGACAATGGCCGGTTGTGCATACGCCTCCAAGGTCCCGGACAGCACCAGCGCAAGCAACCCGGCGATCCGGTACAACACGCGCCCCTTGCCTGCTCGCATCCGAGCAAGCGCATCGCCAGCTGTTGCCAACATTCCCGTCATTGAATGATGGTTCCCAAGCCAAGCGTGTTGCCCTGGCTGCTGCGGATCCGGGCGAATACGGAGACAGGCGCGCAGAGCCCGGTCACTCCGTTTTTCTGGACCGTGACCGTGCTGCTTGCCGGCGCAATATTATAGTAGTCGCCGCTCACACAGACCGCGGGGCCATTCAGCCCTTCGGCGTTCTTCACGATGCCCCAACGCAGGCGCCTGATACCGCGCTCCGGCGCGACCTGGAGTGCCTGGCGGCCCGGCCCGAAATAAATGCTGCCCTTGAGATTGCCTTCGCTGCCCGCAAAGAAAGTCCGGCCGACAATCTTGAGGCCAGCGGCGTGAACGGCAGGGTCGCTCGGCTCGCGGCTTACCGGCGCCTGCGGCGGCGAATTGGATACGCATCCCGCCAGCGCGAGAAACAGTACCGCAGGGGCAAAAAAACCAAAGCTCATTCCGGGAACTCGCGCCCTCTCTAATCGTGCAGCAGCGACATAGCCGCTGGAGCCGGAGCCGATGATGGTGACATCGTAATCGGACATGGGATCGCCTGAGCGCTTCCCTCCCTTGTGGGAGGGATTTGGAGTGGGCGGCGGACTACTGAACGGCCACCCCTCACACCAGCATCGCCATGGGCTTCTCGATGAAGCCCTTGAAGGCCTGCATCAGTTCGGCCCCGAGTGCGCCGTCCACCGCACGGTGGTCGGTCGAGAGCGTCACTGACATCACGGTCGCGACCGCGAGCTGCCCGCCCTTGACGACAGCGCGCTGCTCGCCGGCGCCGACCGCCAGGATCGTCGCATGCGGCGGATTGACGATCGCCGCGAAGTCCTTGACGCCGAACATGCCGAGATTGCTGACCGCCGTGGTGCCGCCCTGATATTCCTCGGGCTTCAGCTTGCGGTTCTTGGCGCGGGCAGCCAGGTCCTTCATCTCGTTGGAGATCTGGCTCAGCGTCTTGTGGCAGGCATCGCGGATCACCGGCGTGATCAGCCCTCCGGGGATCGAGACCGCGACGCCGACATCGGCATGCTTGTGCTTGAGCATGGTGTTCTCGGTCCAGCTCACATTGGCCTCAGGCACCGCGCGCAGCGAAAGCGCCAACGCCTTGATCACGAGGTCGTTGACCGAGAGCTTGTAGGCCGGCTTGCCGTCCTTTTCGGGCGCGGCGGCGTTGAGTTCCGCGCGCAGCTTGAGCAGCGCGTCGAGCTCGCAATCGATCGTCAGGTAGAAATGCGGGATCGTCTGCTTGGATTCGAGCAGGCGGCGCGCGATCGTCTTGCGCATGCCGTCATGCGGCACTTCCTCGTAGGAATCCGGCGCGAACAGCTTCTTGACCGCCTCGTCGGACATACCGGCGGCAAGCGGCGCTGCAACGGGCTTGGGTGCGGCCGCAGGAGCAGCGGATGGCGCCGCCTTGGCGGTTCCGCCGGCCTTCGCAGCCTCGATATCCTTCTCGACGATGCGGCCATGCGGGCCCGAGCCCTGGATCTTTCCGAGATCGAGGCCGGCTTCCTTGGCCAGACGCTTGGCGAGCGGCGAGGCGAAGGGGCGCTCGCCACTGGCCGAGGCCGCCGGAGCGGCAGCCTTGGGAGCCTCGCTCGCCTTGGGCGCCTCGGCGGTCGGCGCGGGAGCAGCCGCCTTGGGCGCAGCCTCGGCCTTGGGAGCCTCAGCCTTGGCCGGAGCGGCAACCGCCTTCACATCCTCGCCCTCGGCCGCGATCACGCCGATGATCTCGTTGACGGCGACATCGGCCGTGCCGTCCGGCACCAGGATCTTGGCCAGGATGCCTTCATCCACGGCCTCGACCTCCATCGTCGCCTTGTCGGTCTCGATCTCGGCGATGATGTCGCCGGACTTGATCGTGTCGCCTTCCTTCTTGAGCCATTTGGCGAGATTGCCCTTCTCCATGGTGGGAGAGAGCGCGGGCATCAGGATGTTCACGGGCATGGCATCAGCTCACTTTTGATCGCTGAAAAACGCGTATCAGGGCACATGGGCTTGTTAATTCGCGGCACAGGCGCGGCCGCCGGTGGTCGACGGTCCGCAATAGATTAAGACAGCGCTCTCGCTCCGAGACTGGACCGGGAGGAGGAGCATGTAGTCGAGCTGCCCACTCCGATCACAGGAGACGTGCCAGGAAGCCGCCTTTGGTCCAAGCGCCGCCAGGGATTGACTGGAGTTGACGCAGGACCGACCCCAGACGCGCTGGGCCAGTTGATTGATCGACTGGGCGCGACTCGTGGCTGAAAGCCGCTCGAACTCAGCATGTACGAAGGGCGTCGGCTTCACCGAGGCCCTCATCGGGGCCCCCATAGCCTCCGCTGTCGGCAGCGCGCCCATGCCAAACAGACACGCGGCCAGCAATGCCCGATTTCCGTTCGGCTCACAGGACGCCATGGCTCACCCTTCTCAGCGATAGCAAACGGCTTTGGCCGCAGCGACGACCTCGCCGATATTCGGCAAGGCGAGCTTCTCGAGGTTCGCGGCGTAAGGCATCGGCACGTCCTTGCCGGTGACGCGGGCGACCGGCGCGTCGAGATAGTCGAACGCTGCCTCCATGATGCGCATGCCGATCTCGGCGGTGACGCCCGACTGCGGGAACCCCTCCTCGACGGCGACGCAACGATTTGTCTTCTGCACGGAGGCGACGACCGTCTCGATGTCCATCGGCCGGATCGTGCGCAGATCGATGACTTCGGCCTCGATGCCCTCCTTGGCGAGCGCTTCGGCCGCGCCCAGCGCATAGGTCATGCCGATGCCGAAGGAGACGATGGTGACGTCCGTACCCGGGCGCACGATCTTGGCCTTGCCGATCGGGACCAGGAAATCATCGCTCTTGGGAACCTCGAAGGTCCGGCCGTAGAGAATCTCGTTTTCGAGGAAGATGACCGGGTTCGGATCGCGAATGGCGCTCTTGAGCAGACCCTTGGCATCCGAGGCGCTGTAGGGAACGACGACTTTCAAGCCCGGCACATTGGAATACCAGGCGGCGTAGTCGTGGCTGTGCTGCGCGCCGACGCGGGCCGCAGCGCCGTTGGGGCCGCGGAAGACGATCGGACAACCCATCTGGCCGCCCGACATGTAGAGCGTCTTGGCGGCGGAGTTGATGATATGGTCGATCGCCTGCATGGCGAAGTTGAAGGTCATGAACTCGACGATCGGCTTCAGGCCGGTCAGCGCCGCGCCAACGCCGATACCGGCAAAGCCGTGCTCGGTGATTGGCGTATCGATGACGCGCTTGGCGCCGAATTCCTGCAGCAGCCCCTGGGTGACCTTGTAGGCGCCCTGATATTCCGCGACCTCCTCGCCCATGACGAAGACATCACCGTCGCGGCGCATTTCCTCGGCCATGGCGTCGCGCAAGGCTTCGCGCACCGTGATGGTCGCGACCTCGGCGCCTGCCGGGAATTCGGAGGACGCGTCATAGGACTTTGCCTGAGCCGGTACGCTTGGCGGCGCGGAGGCTACTGGCGCCGGCGCAGCCTTGGCTTCGGGCTCGACAGGCTTCTCGGCAGGCTTGGCAGCGGCCGGCTTGCTCGCCGCGCTGACATCCTCGCCCTCGGCCGCAATCACGCCGATGGGCGTGTTGACAGCGACATTCTCGGTGCCGTCGGCGATCAGGATCTTGGCCAGGATGCCTTCATCGACGGCTTCGACCTCCATGGTCGCCTTGTCGGTCTCGATCTCGGCGATGATGTCGCCGGCCTTGACCGTATCACCTTCGGCTTTCAGCCATTTGGAGAGCTTGCCCTGCTCCATCGTCGGCGAAAGAGCAGGCATGAGAATGTCGATCGGCATGAACGCACCCGGATTTCTGAAAGACGCGGGGATTAGGATTAAGGCCGAGAGGCCTGCGGAAGCGGGCGCGCCCCTCAGGCGCGCGCCGTCTCCAGCGTGATGTCGGTCCAGAGCTCAGAGACGTCGGGCTCGGGATCGTGCGTCGCGAATTCGGCCGCGTCGTTGACGATCTCGCGGACTTTGGCGTCGATCGCCTTGAGCTCGTCCTCGCTCACCTTGAAGTCGCGGGTCAGACGCCCCCTCACCTGCTCGATCGGATCGTGCTCCTCGCGCATGCGCTGAACCTCGTCCTTGGAGCGGTACTTCGCCGGGTCGGACATCGAATGGCCGCGATAGCGATAGGTCTGCATTTCCAGGATATAGGGTCCCTGGCCGGAGCGGGCGTGCTCGATGGCGCGCTCGGCGGCGGCGCGCACGGCGCGCACATCCATGCCGTCGACCTGTTCGCCGGGGATGCCGAAGGAGAGGCCGCGCCGCGAGAAATCGGTCTGCGCCGAGGCGCGGCTGACCGAGGTGCCCATGGCGTAACGGTTGTTCTCGATCACATACACGACCGGCAGCTTCCAGAGCTGGGCCATGTTGAAGCTCTCATAGACCTGGCCCTGATTGGCCGCGCCGTCGCCGAAATAGGCGAACGAGACCCGCCCGTCATTGCGATACCAGTTGGCAAAGCCCAGGCCGGTGCCGAGCGAGACCTGCGCGCCAACGATGCCGTGGCCGCCATAAAAATTCTTCTCGCGGGAGAACATGTGCATCGAGCCGCCCTTGCCGCGGGAATAGCCGCCCTGCCGCCCGGTCAACTCTGCCATCACGCCGCGTGATTCCATGCCGCATGCCAGCATATGGCCATGGTCGCGATAGCCGGTGATGACCTGATCGCCATCCTTGGAGGCCATCTGCATGCCGATGACGACGGCTTCCTGCCCGATATAGAGGTGGCAGAAGCCGCCGATCAGGCCCATGCCGTACATCTGGCCGGCCTTTTCCTCGAAGCGGCGGATCAGCAGCATCTCGCGATAAGCGTGAAGCTCTTCCGCCTTGTCGAAGGTCGGCATGTTGCTGAGCGCCTTGGACGCCCCCTTGTCGACTCCGGCCTTGGCGGAGCCCGTCTTGGTCGCCGTCTTCGCGGCGGCCTTGGATTGAGCGGGAGCTTTTGTCTTACGCGCGGCAACGGCCATCAGCGGTCCTCCAGGGTCATTCGACCTTGGTTGTAGAGGATCGCAAAACCCTTGGCGAGAGAGCCATCTCGCACTGCAGCATTTGCTAAATCATTGCAATTGCAGAATTTTCAAGAATTAACTGGAATCCAGTTAATCGATGTGCCGGGGACTATTGACCGGCATCCGCAGCGCTCAGCGCCCCATCAGGATGACGTCGTTCTTGTGAATGCGACCAAGCGTGTTGCGCGCCATCTCCTCGAGCAGGTCGCGATCGACCGCCTCGTCACGTACCAGCGACAGGCGCTGCTCCCAGCTCTTGCGCTCGACGGTCAGGGCAGCGAGCTCTGCCTCCATCCCGCGCAACGTCCCCTGCAAGGTGTCGCGCGCCTCCAGCCCGCGCGCGCCGTGCTGGGCGTGGAACAGGAAATAGCTCACCACCGCGCCCGAGACGAGGTAGAGCGCGAGCGTGACGAGGACGGATCTGACACCGCGACGAATAACCATGCCGGCAGGCTAGGCCGGGTTGGTTTCCGGCGGGTTAACGCGAAGGCCGCACGAGCCGTGCGGCACCATCGGGCGCAAGAGGCTGGCCATGCGAGACGGCTGCCAGATCGGCCTCGACGCGCCGCGCGATTGGCAACCTGAAATGCAGGGGGTCCCAGTAGTTCTGGTCGACCTCAGTCACTGCCGATCCATGCGCATAATCGACGATGGTCGCGCCCTGGCGCGCAGCGAGCCCGCGCAAGGCGGCCTTGCAAGCGTTGTAGCGCTGCGCAGCGACAGAGCCTTCGCGCGGCTGCGCGGCGATATGCGTCGGCGGCAGCACGATCAGCTTCGAGGTGCCGGCGGGAAACGAAGACAAGGCCTCGTCTAGCCAGGCCAAGGCTGGAAAGCGCCAGCTCAGACGCTCGGCTTCGCTGACGGCCGCTGGCGGCGACAGCGGTGTTAAATCCGGCGCGAAACCGTGATTGTCGGGATAAAGATGGCTTCGCGCCCGCGCCAGATCATAGCTGGCCTCGGGCGGCGTGAAGACCTCGTAGCCATCGCCGCGGATGCGTGCAGGCAGGTAACCGAGCCTGTGCGCGAGCAACCGTGCCGAGATCTCGAGCGTCGTCAGGTTCAACTGCCTGGGCGCGTCGGCCCAGCTTGCGCCGTCATAGAGCCAGGGCGGAAACGGTCGTGGCGTCAGGCGTTTGGCCGGCGTGGTCGCGTCACTTTCGCACCAGGTCAGGTCGAGTCCCCAGATCACGGCTTTCGGCGCCGTAACAGTGCGCGCAAACAGGTCAGCCATCTGCACCTGTTCCCAGGGCGTGGCCGCATTCATTGCGAGATTGGCGAAGCGCCCGCCGATCGAGCGCGACAGAATCGCAGGATCGAGCAAGCGCATGGTCGAGGTGCCGAAGACCCCCGAATCGAACGCACCCGAGCGCACGAGCTGCGGATACATATAGCGCTGGTTGAGATCCATGAGCGGCCGCGCCGGCACGCCGGCCTGCACCCGCAGCCCGAACGGATCGAGCGCCACGACGAATCCGAACAACACCCCGCCCAGCACGAGGGCCGAAACCAGAAACGCCATCGTCCAGGCCAGCCAGACCGGGCGTTGCGCTCCAGGCGCAGCAGCCATCGTCGTATCAATCCCGAACGGCATCGAGACCGGCGGCTCCTGCTGTAGTGGATCTGGGCAAAACGAACATCGCGAACCTCCGGCGCGCTTCTGCCACAGAAGCGGCCTTACGAACAATGTTGACCCGCGCGCGACGCCTGCCTATGTCAGCGCACCGGTGAGGGCGGGTAGCTCAGTGGTAGAGCACGTGACTTTTAATCATGTGGTCGAGGGTTCGATCCCCTCCCCGCTCACCAGCGCCTTCAGCAACGTTGTGATTGAAGACGTGAACGGCCTCCTGCTTGGGCACTCGGAAGCAGATTTCCAAGGTTGAGAATCTCGCGGAACCCGCGTTAACGCCTCGTGATATGAGGGTTTCTGCGCTTCTATCCGCTGAGCCAAGCCGGAAAAATTGACACGCAACGCCGAATTGCACAGATTTACACACGCATGTCGTCGATTTAGGCGACACTTCGCTATAGCGGCGGAAGAAGTAGCAGGAAGGGGCGACGATGATGACCATCAATTGCCGCGCAACTGCGGCGTGCCTGACCGGCCTGGCTCTTGCGGGATGCATGGGACAAGCGATGCCGGCAGCGGAATCGATCACCAAGCCGACCATGGAGGCCTTCACGCAATTGAGCGCCTGGCGGCCTTGGCAACCCAAGGTGCAAGAGACCAAGGTGCAAGAGAGGCCCAAGGAGGAAGAGAGGCCGCAGCAGCCCCAGGTCGCTCTCGTGGAAACGATGCCGGCGACAGAGCCTCAGCCGATCGCGGCTCCTTCAACTAAACATCTGCAGCCGAGCAAGCCTAGGCCCGCCCCGACGCATCTCGCCACGCCAAGGCCAGCGGCGCCCACGCCCAAGCTCATTCCGGCCTCGACCGCGGAGAGCCCCGCACCGCTGCCGACCTCCGTGTCCTGCCAGACATTCGCGCAGCCAGGCCAGCGGGTGCGAATGGAGTGCAGCCCGGTCAATTGAGATCGCAGGGCCAGCCGATTCGCAGGATGTCCGCCGAGGGCGCATAGTCTCCGCAGTGGCATTTCAAATGGCATATGACATAGGCGTTCTTGGCGGATCGGGATTGAGGCAAAATATGGGCGATAGAATCGCATCTTGACGATTTCGCATCTGCAACACACATGTTGCAGATGCGCATCAGCTCGAATTCAAGCGCATCTCCGCCAGGAAAAACAAATTCACCCGCCCACGACCTGAACAAATGCGCTGCCCGCGCGTTGCTCCTGCATACCGCTACTTGCGGTTACTGACAGGAGGCTCACATGTTCAAGCGTCGTATCGCTCTGACGTCCATCGGTTTCGCCATGCTCGCGGCAACCGCCATCGCCCAGACCAGTGCTCCGAGCCCGAACGCGCCGTCGCCCTCCACCTCCGCGCCGGCCCCGTCCGCTAGCAGCACCAAGGCTCCGGAGCAGAATCTCGCCGGCCAGGGGAAGTGGCGTGCCTCGAAATTGATCGGCGTCAATATCTACGGCCCCGACGACAAGAAGGTCGGTGGCGTGACAGAGGTGCTGTTCGACAAGACCGGCAAGGTCGAGATGATCACCGTCGGCGTCGGCGGTTTCCTCGGCATCGGCGCCAAGGATGTCGCCATTCCCTTCGAGCAGGTGAGCTGGAGCGACCAGCCCCTGGTCACCGCAGCGCCTGTCCCGGCTCCAAGTGGCGGCGCAGGCAGCGGCTCTGGCGGCATGGCCGGAGGCGGTATCGCCTCAGCGCCGCCGGCCCCCAGGGCTCCGGCGATGTATCCTGATCACGGCAAGATCAGCCTGACCAAGGATCAGCTTCACGCCGCGCCTGCCGTTTCCTATGCCGCCGGCACCTGATCGAACTTCGGGACTGATAGGCATCGCGTTCTATCCTGCCTGATGGTCAGGAAATAGCTGATCAGGCCCACCTTCCTCGGAGGGTGGGCCTGAAGGCTTGAAGCCCCTTCAGGCATCATCATCCGCCAAGGCGGGCGCGACGAGAGGCGGGATCGCTTCCGGCAGATCGTCGGCGATCAGGCCCGGACCGAGCGTCTCGCCAGCCTTGCCATGCAGCCAGACTGCGGCACAGGCCGCCTCGAAGGCCGGCATTCCCTGCGCCAGCAATCCGGCGATGAGGCCACCGAGTACATCGCCCGCCCCTGCCGTCGCCAGCGCCCAGGACCCGGTCGCATTGACCGCCGTCCTGCCATCGGGGTCGGCGATCACGGTATCGGGCCCCTTCAGCACGACGACTGCGCCCGAGGCGGCAGCGGCCAGCCTCGCCCGTTCCAGCTTTGACGCCTGCGTGACGATTCGCTCGTTGTCGCCGAACAAGCGCGCGAACTCGCCTTCATGCGGCGTCAGCACACAAGGCTTAGCCCGGCGGCGCAGCCATCGCGGCCGCGAGGCGAGCAGCGTCAACGCATCGGCATCGAACACCGCCGGAATGTCGGCGCGCAATACTGCCATCACGGCAGCCCTCGCCTCGGCATCGAGCCCCAGAGCCGGCCCGATCAGGACGACGCCAAGACGCTCGTCATCGAGCTGGGCCTGAAGCGCGGCCTCCGTCGGGATCGGCCTCTGCATCAAGGCGTCGGGCCCGCGCGCGGCATGAGCCGCCAAGGCTTCGGGACGGCAAGCAACCGTGACGAGACCCGCGCCGATGCGGAGCGCCGCCCGTGCGCCGAGCCGTGGCGCGCCGACCCCGGAAAGTCCGCCAGCCACGACGAGGACGGCGCCGCGGCGGTATTTATGGGTATCGCGTCGATGCCTCGGCCAGAGTTCGCGCCACAAGGCGGGGCCATTGCGAAACATGGCAGGGCGCAATCCGCCCGCGCCGAAGACGGTCTCCGGACTCAGGCCGATCTGGGCGAGCGTGACGACCCCGCACAGCCCACGCCCGGGCTCGAGCAAATGGCCGGGCTTCAGCCGAAAGAAGGTCACGGTCTCGTCGGCCTGCACGACCGCCCCCTCGGCCCGGCCGCTATCGCCTGACAGCCCGCTCGGCACATCGACAGCGATCACAGGCCTGTCCGCTGCATTGATCGCTGCGACGAGCCCGGCAACATCGCCGGCCAGGAGCCGGTTGAGCCCTGCGCCGTAGAGCGCGTCGACGATCAAAGCGTGATCGCGCGGCTCGATGGCCGCGATCGGCTCGATCGCCCCGGTCCAGCGCACCACCATGGCGGCGGAATCGCCCGTCAAGGCCGAACGCTCGCCGGCCAGCGCGACGGTGACACCAAAGCCGCGCTCGCGCAGCAAGCGCGCCGCGACGAAGCCGTCGCCGCCATTGTTTCCCGGGCCGCAGAGCACGAGCACGCCGTCGCCTGGGCGAGCGCGCCGGCTGACCGCATCGGCGACCGCTCGCCCTGCCCGCTCCATCAGCGCGAGCCCCGGCGTGCCGGCCGCGATCGTCGCGCGATCGGCCGCAGCCATATCGGCCACGCTCAGCAGCACCAGCCCGGTTTTGTCAGCTCTATCCACGAAGGCATCATCCAGAAGCCGCTCATGTCCGGCAAGCACGGAGTGACACAAAGGTGATTGCTCTTAAATTAATCAAATGATCAATTTATGTGCTATTTTGTGCCCTATCATCAGGCGTCGGGAGGCTTTCTTCCACGTGGCGGGGGGCATACGCCGATGCTATGAGCAAGAAGAGCGGGTGTTTCGCTCGCCTGACGAGACGCTGGGGCCGTGACTGACGGAGCCTTTGCTGTTTTCGGCGGCGAGCAGGCGGTTCGCAAGCCTGGAGGGAAGTCCAGGTCTCATCACGCGCGAGGGAGGCCGGTCGGCGCATGAAGAAGATCGAGGCGATCATCAAGCCGTTCAAATTGGACGAGGTGAAAGAGGCGCTTCAGGAGGTCGGCCTGCAGGGCATCACCGTTTTGGAGGCCAAGGGCTTCGGGCGCCAGAAGGGCCATACCGAGCTCTATCGCGGCGCCGAGTACGTCGTCGATTTTCTTCCCAAGGTGAAGATCGAGATCGTGCTCGCCGACGAGATGGTCGAGGCCGCCATCGAGGCCATCAAGAAGGCGGCCCAGACGGGCCGCATCGGCGATGGCAAGATTTTTGTATCGACGGTGGAGGGGGCGATCCGCATCCGCACCGGAGAGACCGGCGCGGACGCGATCTAAGGGCTTCAATCCCAACCCGAAGGTTCTGCGTCCCGGTGGTCTGGACACACCGCGGATCAGTCAATGTTGAGAAACTGCTTTCAAGAGGAATGCTGAGATGAAGAGCGCCAAGGATGTCCTCAAGGCGATCAAGGACAACGACGTCAAGTATGTCGACTTCCGCTTCACTGACCCGCGCGGCAAGTGGCAGCATGTGACGTTCGACATCACGATGATCGATGAGGACATCTTCGCCGAGGGCACGATGTTCGACGGGTCCTCGATCGCTGGCTGGAAGGCCATCAACGAGTCCGACATGCTGCTGATGCCGGATCCGACGACGGCCGTCATGGACCCGTTCTTCTCCGCCGCGACCATGGTCATCACCTGCGACGTGCTCGAGCCCGCCACCGGCGAGCCCTATAACCGCGACCCGCGCGGCATCGCCAAGAAGGCCGAGGCCTATCTGAAGTCGACCGGTATCGGCGACACCATCTATGTCGGCCCCGAGGCCGAGTTCTTCGTCTTCGACGACGTCAAGATCTCCGCCGACCCGTACAACACGGGCTTCAAGCTCGACAACGTCGAATTGCCGATCAACGGCATGACCGACTATGAAGGCGGCAATCTCGGCCACCGCATCGCCACCAAGGGCGGTTACTTCCCCGTCCCGCCGCAGGATTCGGCGCAGGACATGCGCGGCGAAATGCTGGCGGCCATGGCGGCCATGGGCGCCAAGGTCGAGAAGCATCACCACGAGGTCGCCTCGGCCCAGCACGAGCTCGGCCTGAAGTTCGACACCCTGACCCACATGGCCGACACCATGCAGGTGTATAAGTACGCGATCCACAACGTCGCGCAGAGCTACGGCAAGACCGCGACCTTCATGCCGAAGCCGATCTATGGCGACAATGGCTCGGGCATGCACGTCCACCAGTCGATCTGGAAGGGCGGCAAGCCCATCATGGCCGGCAACAAATACGCCGACCTGTCGCAGGAGTGCCTCTGGTACATTGGCGGCATCATCAAGCACGCCAAGGCGCTGAACGCCTTCACCAACCCCTCGACCAACTCCTACAAGCGTCTCGTTCCGGGCTATGAGGCCCCGGTTCTGCTCGCCTACTCGGCGCGCAACCGCTCTGCCTCCTGCCGTATTCCGTGGACGACCTCGCCCAAGGCCAAGCGCGTCGAGGTTCGTTTCCCCGATCCGATGGCGAACCCCTATCTCGCCTTTGCCGCGATGCTGATGGCCGGTCTTGACGGCATCATCAACAAGATCGATCCGGGCCCGGCGATGGACAAGGACCTCTACGACCTGCCGCCGCGCGAGTTGAAGAAGATCCCGACCGTCTGCGGTTCGCTGCGTGAAGCGCTCGATTGCCTGAAGAAGGACAACGCCTTCCTCAAGGCAGGCGGCGTCTTCAACGACGACTTCATCGAAAGCTATATCGAGCTCAAGATGCAGGATGTGATGCGCTTCGAGATGACGCCGCACCCGGTCGAGTTCGCGATGTACTACTCCTACTGAGCCATCGGGCTCAGGCGGAATCACGCTTCCTCCCGACCGCGCGTCTTGCGGTCCACCTGCGAAACCGGGGCAGAAATGCCCCGGTTTTTTTGTGCCTGGACGCAAGGGAGCCAGTTGCAACTTGCATAATGAAAGCCGGCGCAAACTAGCTATCATGATGCAAGTCACTGAACGGGAGTCATCTGGATGCGACGCAAGGATTTCGGCGCGATGGCCTGCCCGGTCGCGCGCAGCCTGGAGCGCGTCGGGGAATGGTGGAGCATCCTGATCCTGAGGGACGCCCTCGCCGGCATCACGCGCTTCGACGGCTTCCAGGCCAGCCTCGGCATCGCGCCGAACATGCTGACGCTGCGGCTCAATGGTCTCATCGAGAGCGGCTTGCTGGAAAGGCGCCCCTATAGCGACCGTCCGAAGCGCTTCGACTACCTGCTGACCGAGCGAGGACGTGATTTCCGCCCCGTGCTGCAAGCGCTGCTGACCTGGGGCAACCGTCATTTCGCGCCGGAAGGTGCGAGCGTCATCATTCTGAACGGCGAAACCGGAACTGCGGCCGAGCCGATCCTGGTTGATCGCGTCAGCGGCCGGCCGCTCTCGGACCCGGTCTTCCGTAATGCGCCCGGTCCCGCCGCGACGGCAGCAATCAAGCAGCGTTACGCCGCCACGGCGGAGTCGAGCGCATGAGCGCCGTTCACGCTCCGACGACCGCCATGCCGCCGGCCCATAGCGCGCGCACCTTGCGGCTGCTCCAGGATCCGGTCCTGCCGATGCTGCTGCGCATGGCCTGGCCCAATATCCTGATCATGCTGGCGCAATCGGCAACGGGGCTGATCGAGACCTGGTGGATCTCCCGCCTCGGGACCGACGCGCTTGCCGGCATGGCGCTGGTCTTTCCTCCGGTCATGCTGATGCAGATGATCTCCGCCGGCGCGATGGGGGGCGGTATCTCGTCTGCTGTGGCGCGCGCACTCGGTGCCGGTCGCCGCATCGAGGCTGACGCCGTCGTTCTGCATGCGATCCTGATCAATCTCGCGCTCGGCCTGTTCTTCTCGGTCGTGATGCTCGCCTTCGGCCGGCCGATCTACCAGGCGCTCGGTGGCACGGGAGGCGAACTCGAGGCGGCGCTAGCCTATTCCGACGTGGTCTTTGCCGGCACCGCCCTCCTCTGGATCATGAATGGGCTCGCCAGCATCATCCGTGGCACCGGCAACATGCTGGTTCCGGCGCTGGTGATCTGCGTCGGTGTCGCGCTGCTGGTGCCTCTCTCGCCACTGCTGATCTTCGGCTATGGGCCGGTTCCCGCGCTCGGCATCGCCGGCGGCGGGGCTGCGCTGGTGCTTTTTTATCTCGGCGGCGCGCTTGTGCTGGGCTGGTACATCCTGTCCGGCCGCAATGTTGTGCGCTTCGCCTGGATTCGTCTGCGCTGGGCGATCTTCGCCGACATCTTGCGCATCGGCGCCGTCGGCTCCATCACCTCGCTCTTCACAAACGTCACCATCGCGCTGTCGACGGCGATGGTCGCGGCTCATGCCGGGGTCGATGCGGTGGCAGGCTTCGGCACCGGGGCGCGGCTGGAATATCTCCTGATCCCGCTCGTCTTCGGCCTCGGCGCGCCGCTGGTCGCACTCGTCGGTACCAATATCGGCGCCGACCAGCCCGGGCGGGCGATGCGGGTTGCGATGATCGGCGGCGGCATCGCCTTCGCCATGACCGAGGCGATCGGACTGGCGGCGGCGCTCTGGCCCGCCGCCTGGCTCGGCCTGTTCACGACGGCTCCGGGCGCGATCGAGACGGGCAGCCAGTATCTGCGCTATGTCGGCCCGACCTACGGCTTCTTCGGGTTGGGTCTCGCTCTCTATTTCGCTTCGCAGGGCGCTGGCCGGTTGTTGTGGCCCGTGACGGCGGGCTTCGTCCGCTTCGCCATCGCGCTCGGCGGCGGCTGGCTCGTGCTGCGCCTGAGCGGTTCGCTTCAGGCGCTGTTTGCAGCGCTGGGCCTGGCGCTCGTGGTCTACGGCATGATGCTGTTGGCCGCGGTCCGGTCGGGAGCCTGGTTCCGCAAACCGGGCTGACCTCAGGCCGAAACGGTTCGTAGCACCTCACCCGTGATGGCGCCGCGATAGGCGTCGATCGTGCGCGTCACATGGCGCTCGGTCGTCAGCGGGTCGGCCCAATAGCGGCGATAGGCAGCCTGCCCCATCGCGGCTGCCACGGCATCGTCTTTCATTCGGTCGAGCGCCGCTGCCAGCCCTTCGATATCGCCACCATCGACCAGAACCCCATCCTCGCCATCGACGATCCAGCTCGCCGGTCCCGTGGTGCGCGCAAGCACGACGGGTACGCCAAGCGAGCGCGCTTCGGCGATCACCAAAGGCCCCGGCTCGTACCAGAGCGAAGGCAGAACGAGGCAGCGCGCCTGCCCGATCTCGTCGAAGACGCGCTCGGCTGGAACCCAGCCACGAATCTCGGCGTCAGGATTGATCCGCCCGATCTCCTCCGCTAGCGGCCCCTCGCCGACGAAACGCACCGGCATGCCGGCGATTAGCGCTGCGCGCGCCAGTATGTCGCCAGCCTTCTCCTGCGTGAAACGCCCGAGAAACAGCGCATGCCGGTTGCTCGCAACGTCCGCTGGCGGGCGCTTTTCGGCTTCCATCATGTTCTCGACCACGACATGGCGCGCGGTCTTGGGCAGGAACGGCTCGGCGAAGCGGCGAGCGAAATCGCTGACATGGATGAAGAGCGGCGCCTTGAGACTGCGCATCGCCTCGTCCGAACGCCATTGCCGGGCGACGCGCACCAGCTTGTGGACGTAAGAGGCACGGTCGCAATTGCTGGCGATGCAGCTGACCGACATCGGCTCTCGCATACAGGGCGCGCCAGCCTTGAAGTCGAAATAGCCACCGACGGGGCAAAACGAGAAATAGTCGTGCATGGTGATTGCGACCGGCAGCCCGCTTTCACCTGCCGCCGCAATCGCGGCCGGGCTGAAGGCTTTGGTCCATTGATGCAGATGCACCAGCGTCCCGGCCGGCTGGCGCGACAGCAGCGCGCTCAGGAAGGCATGGGCCGGCGCATTCCAGATGCCCTGGCGCGCGGCGGCAAGCTTGCTGCCGACCTTCCAGATCTCCTCGCCTCGGAACATTTCGACCTGGATGCGGGGATGATCGAGCCGGTCGGAGACGGGGCCGATGGCGCAGGCGAAGACGATCTCGACGCCCGCCTCGGCCAGCCCCCGCGCGCTCTCGATCGCGACCTTGGCGGCACCGCCATTGACCGAACCGAAATCGCTGATGATCACGCTGCGCATGCCGACACCCCCGCGACCTTCGCCCGAATGATCCTTGGGAGAAGCGAACCCCGCCGGCACGACGATGCGTCGAAACGAAAAGCCTGAAGGCTTCCCGAAACCTAGGGATCGGAGAGCACCCTACGCAGCGAAAGGTTGATATTTCGTCGGAGGAAGCCGGGCGCGTCGTTTCAGCGCCAAGGATGTCAGCGCCAAGGATGTCAGCGCCAAGGATGTCAGCGCAAGAGGATCGCCGCGAAACCGGCGGCCGCCGCGAGCGCGGCAAGCAGCCAGACAAGATGCGAGGTCTGCGGCGCCTGGGAGGAGAAGCTGGGAAGCGGGCCGAGATCCTCGTGGCCGAAAGCCTCGCCGGCCATGCGGGCCGCCCGTTCGAGACCCGCAACCCTGATGCTTGGCACAGACTGACGCAACGTCACGATAACCTCCCCTATCCGGAACCCTATCGCCTCGCGGCGATCCGCATAGCCCCGGTAGCCATTTGATGATCCTCGCTCCGGTGTGGTTAACGCAGGCTGAACGGGTCCGGTTCCAAGCTCATTTACCGAGTCCCGTGACAAGTGCGCGACACTCTGTCCACAGCGTCACATCGTATGATGCGCCCTGTCGCATTTTTCCTCAAACCATTTGCGCCTATAGGCAGTGTCGCAGCGCGGTTTGTATCCGCCTGCGCTATCATTCGCAGTTGCGAATCAGGGAATCGACCACGGCCATGACGGAGAACGGCGATCTTTTCGGCGGGGATGGCGACCGGCAGCCACCGGCGCAGCCAAAGCCGGAGCCGCGCGCCGTGGCTTCCGCACCTGCCACTCCCGCCAATCCTGCCACTCCCGCAAAGCCCTCTCCGGCCTCGGCGCCGCCACGCAATGGTACCTTGTCCGAAGCCGGCTATGACGCTTCGGCGATCGAGGTGCTCGAAGGGCTGGAGCCTGTGCGGCGCCGGCCCGGCATGTATATCGGCGGCACGGATGAGCGCGCCCTGCACCACCTCTTTGCCGAGGTGATCGACAACGCCATGGACGAAGCCGTGGCGGGGCACGCCAGCTTCATCGATGTCGAGGTGCTGGACGACGGCTCGATCGCCGTGACTGATAACGGCCGCGGCATTCCCGTCGACCCGCATCCGAAATTCCCGGGCAAATCGGCGCTCGAAGTCATCATGACGACGCTGCATGCCGGCGGAAAATTCGACTCCAAGGCCTATGAGACCTCTGGCGGCCTGCACGGCGTCGGTGTCTCCGTGGTCAATGCGCTGTCCGATCGGCTCGAGGTCGAGGTCGCGCGCGGCAAGACGCTCTACCGCCAGCACTTCTCGCGCGGCTTGCCGCAGGGTCCATTGGAGACGGTCGGTCCGGTCGCCAACCGGCGCGGCACGCGCGTGCGCTTCCACCCCGATGCGCAGATTTTTGGCGAGGGTGCGCATTTCGTGCCCGCGCGCCTGTTCCGCATGGCCCGCTCCAAGGCCTATCTCTTCGGCGGCGTCGAGATCCGCTGGCGCTGCGCACCCTCGCTGTTGCAGCCAGAAGGCGATGTCGCGCCGGAAGCCGTCTTTCGCTTCCCCGGCGGCTTGCGCGACTATCTTGGCCGCGAGATCGAGGGCAAGGACCTCGTCGCCGAGCCGATCTTCTCGGGCAAGATCACCAGGGATGGCGGCCATGGCTCGCTCGAATGGGCGATCGCCTGGCTCGCAACCGGCGAGGACGGCTTCTCCTCCTCCTATTGCAACACGATCCCGACGCCGGAAGGCGGCACGCATGAGCAGGGCCTGCGCGTCGCGTTGCTGCGCGGTCTGCGCGACCATGCCGAGCGCATCGGCCAGTCCAAGCGCATGGCCCAGGTCACGTCCGACGACGTGATGGCGACCTGCGCCGCCATGCTTTCGGTCTTCATTCGCGAGCCGGAGTTCCAGGGCCAGACCAAAGACAAGCTGGCGACGCTGGAGGCTGCCCGCATCGTCGAGAACGCGGTGCGCGACGCCTTCGACCATTGGCTCGCCGCTGCGCCGCAGCAGGCCTTGCGCCTGCTCGACTGGTCGGTCGACCGGGCCGAGGAGCGCCTTCGCCGCCGCCTCGAAAAGGAAGTCTCGCGCAAGACCGCGACCCGCAAGCTGCGCCTGCCCGGCAAGCTTGCGGATTGTTCGAGCGCGGGCGCCGCCGGCTCGGAGCTCTTCATCGTCGAGGGCGATTCCGCCGGCGGCTCGGCCAAGCAAGCGCGCAACCGTGCGACGCAGGCCATTCTGCCGTTGCGAGGCAAGATCCTGAACGTCGCCAATGCCACTCGCGAAAAGCTCAACGCCAACCAGCAGCTCGCCGATCTGATCCTGGCTCTGGGCTGCGGCATCGGCCTCCAGTTCCGCGAGGATGATCTGCGCTATGAGAAGGTCATCGTGATGACCGACGCCGACGTCGACGGCGCCCATATCGCCTCGCTGCTGGTGACCTTCTTCTGGCGGCAGATGCCGCGCCTGATCGAGAAGGGGCATCTCTATCTCGCCGTGCCACCGCTCTACCGGCTCCAGCATGGCGGCAAGTCGGTCTATGCTCGCAACGACGCCCATAAGGACGAGCTGATCGAGAGCATCTTCAAGGGCAAGAGGCCGGAGATCAGCCGCTTCAAGGGCCTGGGCGAAATGATGCCGGCCCAGCTCAAGGAAACCACCATGGACCCGGCCAAGCGCATCCTGCTCAAGGTCATGGTCGAGCACGAGGCCCGCGACGAGACCTCGGAGACTGTCGAGCGCTTGATGGGCAACAAGCCGGAAGCCCGCTTCATCTTCATCCAGGAGCGCGCGGCCTTCGCCGGCGAGCTGATCGACCTGTGAGGCGTCTGGCCTGGCAAGCATGGCCAGGCCATTGGCACCCCGTCGTTTTTGGAGGCCTGCCCGTCACGGTTACGGGGCTGCCAAGACGGATCGGAGCCGGCACCCTGCCGGCATGTCGAACAAGCCCTCCCGCGATCCCCGTCACGTCTTTGCGAGCCATGTCGCTCGCTCCCCGCAAGCCTGGCCAGTGACCGCATGGGGCAGCCTCCTCCCTCTCAAGCTCGACGCCACAGCGATCTGGTTTCCCCCGGCTGGGACGACATCGGAATCTTCCACACCATCGCCACAAGCGGGGCGCTGGCCGTGGCGGCGGCGCAACTCGGACTGAGCGACGCTACAGTCGCTCGGAGGCTGAAGGCTTTCGAGGCAAGGCTCGGGCTGCAACTGTTCCGGCGCGCCGCCAATCGCCTGATCCTGACCGGGCTCGGCCAGGCCCTGGCGCAGGATGCAAGCGAGGTCGCCGCCGCTGCCGAGCGTTTCGCCAGTCGGGCGCGGGCAGCGCGGGCCTCGGATAGCGCGCCGGTCAGGATCACCGCCACGACCTCGATCAGCCTGTTCCTGACCATGCATGCGACGACGATCTCCGCCGCCGCCGGAGGGATCGAAATCGTCATCATCAGCACCCGCGACAAGCTCGACCTTGCGCGGGGCGATGCCGACATCGCGTTGCGCATGAGCAAGGTGCCGGAACAGCAAGGCTATTTTGCCCAGAAAATCGGGCGGCTGGTGCAGGCGCTCTACGTCCGGCGGGATATCGACCCTGCGACGGCGCCGATCATCTCGGTCAGCCGGGACGTGTCGTCGCGGATCGAGGAGCACATCCTCGAATGGGCTGCGGGCCGCCCTGTTGCGGCGCGCGTCGGCGATTCAGCGGCGCGCTATGAAAGCGTCCGTTCGGCCGGCGCGGTCTCCATGGTCCCTTGTTTCATGGGCGATGCCGATGAAACTCTCATCCGGCTGCAGCCGCCGCCGGACAGGACGGCCGACGAGATATTCCTGGTCTCGCATGAGGTCTCGCGGCAGCGGCCTGCCGTCCTCGCCGTGTTGGGCGCTTTGCGGGAGCTGTTTCGCAACAACCGCGCCAGACTTAATGGCCAGCCTGCTCCGGACCTCGACAGCGCGCGGCTTCCATAGAGCAGGATGCGAAAAAGTGGGAACCGGTTTTTCGCCTTGATCCTGCTCTCACTCTTAGATGAGAGACGGATTCAGACTTCAGATGGGACCACGTTATGATCCCATCTGAAGTCATCCGGCTCTAACGATTTCATAAATAACGCCGGATCGCGGCAAGGATTTGCTAACCGTCTTTTTACCGCTGATGGCGCAAGGTCATGGCGAGGGGTGCCTTGGCGCTCGAATGGGCGGAGCAGGCCAGATGCGGCTGATCGAACTCTTCTGGAAGAACGACCGCGGCACTATGGTCGCCGACGTCGCCAAGGCCGCGGCCGTGATCGGCTTCCTGTCGATTGTCGCGGTGAATTTCGTCTCGAGCCAGACCGCCAAGCTCGACACCGAACGGCTGACGCAGGTCGCCTCCGCCGCTTCGAAAGGCAAGCCGGTCGATCCGATGATCACGGGCTCGCTTCAAAAGACGGCGAACCAGACCCGTCTCGACCCTTGCGTGGTCCCGCGCTGAGCCTTTGGAACAATTTCCGATCTGATTGGATCGTTAAATTGCCATAGGCCTTTGTTTTGACGCGTTTTCTTCACGCGGGCCTGTGTCCGGTTCGCGTGAAAGCGCTTTAGCCCAGCCAGGCCAGCAGCTCGCCGGTTACGGCATCCGGCGCCTCAAGCGTCGAAAGGTGACCGCAGCCCGGCACCACCACCAGCCTGGCATTGGCGCCGATCCCGGCCGCGATCTCCTGGGCCTCGCTCGGTGGCGTGATCAAATCCTCCTCGCCGACCAATGCGAGCGTCGGCACGCCAATCGCCGCCAGTCCGAGACGCGAGTCGGGCCGCGTCATGATCGCGCGCTGCTGCCGGATAAAACCTTGCGCGCCGACCTCGTCCGCCATCCGCCTGACGAGCAACCGCAAAGGCTCGTCGACAAGGCGCGCCGGCGCGACCAAGCGCTGCCAGAGCAAGGTCGTGACATTGTCGAAGGCCCCTTTCTGCGCCAGGGCGATCATCTGTTCGCGCGGTGTGTTCGTCTCCGCCGTCGCCGGCTTGGCGCTGGTGTCGAGAAGCGCCAAGCGCGTGACGCGCCCCGGCGCCTGCCGCATCACTTCGAAAGCGATATAACCGCCCATGGACAGGCCGCAGAGCGCGAAGCGCGGCGGGGCCGCAGCGAGCAGCCGTCGCGCGATGGCGCCCAGAGTTTCGTCCTGCGCATGCTCGGCAACGAGGATCGGCCTGCCGCCGGCGGCCAGAGCCGGCCATTGCGGGGCATAGAGAGAGGCGTCGCAGCTCAGCCCCGGGATCAGAACAAGCGGTTCCTGCATGGCGTCGATCATATCCGTGATGGCCTCGTTCCAAATTCAAAGCGCGATGTCGACCCAAAGCCGTGTCGCATTTATGGACATCGCTCTCTAGTTTATTGACTTCGCCGCACTTTTTCTGCATTGCACGGAAGTCCGAAGGCGCGCTGGAAAGAGATGTCGCGCCACCGTCGCGGTTGATAGGTCATCCCGCCTCGAGTAACCGACCCTGAAGAAGCGCAACATTCGATGTCATTTGCCGAACTCGGCCTGAGTGAAAAGGTTCTGACCGCGGTCACGACTGCAGGCTACACCACGCCGACCCCGATCCAAGCCCAGGCCATCCCCCACGTCCTCGCCCGCCGCGACGTTCTCGGCATCGCCCAGACCGGCACGGGCAAGACTGCGGCCTTCACCCTGCCGATGCTGACCATTCTGGAAACCGGCCGTGCCCGGGCCCGGATGCCGCGCACCCTGATCCTGGAACCGACGCGCGAGCTCGCCGCCCAGGTCGAGGAGAACTTCTCCCGCTACGGCGTCAACCAGAAGCTCTCCGTCGCGCTGCTGATCGGCGGCGTCTCCTTCGGCGACCAGGACGCCAAGATCACCCGCGGCGTCGACGTGCTGATTGCGACGCCCGGCCGCCTGCTCGATCATGTCGAGCGCGGCAAGCTGCTGCTCACTGGCGTCGAGCTCCTCGTCATCGACGAGGCCGACCGTATGCTCGACATGGGGTTCATCCCCGACATCGAACGGGTCTGCAAGCTCGTTCCCTTCACGCGGCAGACCTTGTTCTTCACCGCGACGATGCCGCCCGAGATCACGCGCATCAGCGAGCAGTTCCTGCACAATCCAGTGCGCATCGAGGCCTCGCGTCCTGCAACCGCGGCCACCACGATCACGCAACGCCTGATCGCCTCGAACGGGCAGGATTTCGAGAAGCGCGAAACTCTGCGCAAGCTGATCAAGGAAGCCAAGGATCTGCAGAACGCGATCGTGTTCTGCAACCGCAAGCGCGATGTAGCAACGCTGCATAAATCCTTGCAGAAGCACGGTTTCCCGGCCGTCTCTCTCCATGGCGACATGGACCAGTACGCCCGCATGGCGGCGCTGGAATCCTTCCGCATCGGCGAGAACCCGATCCTGGTCGCCAGCGACGTCGCCGCCCGCGGGCTCGACATTCCCGCGGTCAGCCATGTCTTCAACTATGACGTACCGACCCATGCCGAGGATTACGTCCACCGCATCGGCCGCACCGGCCGCGCCGGCCGCGAGGGTGCCTCCTTCACCATCGTGACGCGCCATGACGAAAAGCTCGTCACGGCGATCGAGAAGCTGATGGGTCAGCCAATCGCCTGGGAAGGCGGCGGTGTCGATACCTTGCCGCCCGGCGCTCCGCGCGAGGAGCGCCATGGTGGTCGTGGCGGACGTGGCGATGATCGCCGCCCAGTGCGCGGCGGTGGCCGTGGCCGCCCCGAGCGTGGCCCCCGCGCCGAGCCCGAGACGACGCCGCGCCCGATCCGGGTGGAACGCCCCGCCTCCGACGACGAGGCAGCGCCGCGCCGCCGCCGTCCCGAGGCTGACGGGCCAACGAAGACCAAGATCCGTGGCGAGAGCCCCGCTCCTCAGGCTGCCAAGCCGGAGCGAGCATCGGAATCGCGTTCAGCCAAGCCGGAGCGCGGTCCCGAGCCGCGCGCCGCCAGGCCTGAGCGCACCGCCGAGCCGCGTCGGCGCGACGACGATGATGGTCCGAAGGTCAAGGGGCTCGGCGATCATGTGCCGGCCTTCCTGATGCGTCCCGTCAAGGTCGGCTGAATTCTAGGATCTGACCTTAGGTCATAACCTCGCATTAACTCAGAGGCGTCATGTTTCCTGAATGGCTGCCGCTAGCGCAGTGGCCATGAACGGGCGCATGCCGCCGTTGTGACGGACAGGATGTCCCGCTTCGATGTGTAATCGAGGCTGTCATGGTCGAAAGCCATGAACCGGCTTCATGTCCGGGCTATCGGCAATGAGCGACCACGCGCAGATTTCGGCACAATCCTGTGATCTGGCCGATCAGGTCGTCGCGGCGATGCGCGAGCACGGTTCCCCGGGGTATCCGCGCGCTTTCGAGGTCTGGTACGCCCATCTCAGCGGCGAGATGCCGGCCGTGAGCATGGCGATGAACGCGATCCTCGCTGGCAGCGAGGGCAAGGTCGGCGTCGCCGATATCGACAATCTCTATGATCGCTTCATCGGCAATGACCGGCTTGCCAAACAGGCAGAGCGCACGAGCCTCCAGGTCCTGAGCGAGATCGACGGGCTGATGTCGCTGGTCGACAAGACGCTGGTGTCCAGCGAGCGCTATCATGGCCGCCTCTCCGCCATGTCCGAGGACGTGCCGCCGGCGGCGGACCGGCAGAGGCTGCGCGAATGGGTCGAGGCGCTCGTGCTGTCGACACGCGAGGAGGTCACCCGCAAGACCCAGCTCGAAGCCCAGCTCCGCAACAGCTCCAACGAGATCCGTAATCTCCGTGAGGCGCTGGAGATGACCCGCGCCGAGGCTCTGACCGATCCGCTGACCGGCCTCGCCAACCGCCGCCATTTCGAGGAAATGCTGCAGAAATCGATCGATCAGGCGACTTTGCGCCGCGAGCCCTTTGCGCTGGTCATGGCCGATATCGACTATTTCAAGAAGTTCAACGACGCCCATGGCCATCTCACCGGCGACCAGGTGTTGCGCCTCGTCGCCCGCACCATGAAGGACAAGTTCAAGGAAAAAGCGGTGATCACCCGCTTCGGCGGCGAGGAATTCGCGATCATCCTGCCGGAGTCCGATCTTGTCGCCGGCAAATTCGGCGCCGAGACCGTGCGCCAGGCCCTGCTGACGCGCGAATTGGTGAAGCGCTCGACCAACGAGAATCTTGGCCGCATCACCATCTCGCTCGGCGTTGCAGGCTATCGTCGCGGCGACACCGCCGGCTCGCTGGTCGACCGCGCCGACCAGGCCCTGATGCAGGCCAAGCGCGACGGCCGCAACCGCACGGTCACGGAAGAGGCGGTCGAAGCCTTGAGCCGCGTGGCTTGAGGCGGGAAGCCTTCTGCCGCGCCGCCTCGCGCGCCAGATCTGTCCAGATTCTCAACGTATCGGGATCATCCAGCGCGGTATCCGGCAGGCTCCAATAGCCGAGCGCGCGCTCCCGGCTGCGCGCTTCATAGGTAAAAGGCCGGCAGCCGGCGGCAACGAAGCGCTCCAGCGTCGCGGGTGAGGTTTTGAGATAGATGTCGCCCTTGAAGACCAGAGCGAAGATCATCTCGCCATCATAGACGCCGAGACCGCCGAACAGCCTGCGCACCCGTACCGGCAGAATACCCGCAAAGAGTTCGCGGATGCCTTCGGCATCCATCGCGGCGGGCTCAGTGCGCCGCGAGCGCGCTCTCGGCGCGCGGCTTGATCTCGACCGATTCGCCGCAGCCGCAGGCCGAGACCTGGTTCGGGTTGTTGAATACGAAGGTCGAGGAGAAGCGATCGGTCTTGAAGTCGAGTTCAGTGCCGAGCAGGAACAGCACGGCCTTGGCGTCGACGATCACGGTCGCATCCTTTTCGGAGACGATCTCGTCGCCCTTGGCCGTCTCGCGCGCCACCTCGAAGGTGTACTCCATGCCGGCACAGCCGCCCTTCTTGACGCCGACCCGCAAGCCGAGCGCCGGAGCGTCGGGATTGTCGAGCGCCGATTGCGCCATGATCTCGCGAATGCGCGAGGCGGCGGCGTCTGTCAGCGAAACGACCTTCAGGCCGGGAATCGAAAACATCAGAGTGTCCCTCCTCGATCAGGTTCAAGGCCTGATGAAGCAAGATTGCAATCCACAACATAAGGATTGGTGAGCGCAACGTCGAGATGCCGGAGTGCACGGCCGTCCTTTCACTGCGCGCATTGCGTGGAGCGCTCGCTCATGCACTGTGACCGCCTCGAAAAAGGGACGAAGACGACAGACGATGACCTACCGCACGCACCGCCCCGAAGCGCTCCGCGCCCTCGTTCGCGATATGGTCACCAAGGCCGGCTGGACGGAAGCGGAGGCGCGCGAGACCGCCGACCATCTCGTCCTCGCCAATCTGAGCGGCCATGACAGCCATGGCGTCGGCATGATTCCGCTCTATTTCCAGTCGCTGGCCGACGGCAATCTGAAGCCGCAATCCAGGCCCCATGTCCGGCTCGACGCCGCTCCCTTCCTGATCGTCGATGCGCAGGTCGCGCTCGGCCAGCCTGCCGCCCGCAACGCAGTCGAGCAGGCCGGCGCCATGGCGAAGGCCGGCGGTGTCGCGATCCTGAACCTGCTCGATTCCCACCATATCGGCCGCATCGGCCATTATGCCGAGATCGCCGCCGAGGCTGGATTGATCTCGCTGTTCTGGGTCAACGTCGCCGGGCGCGCACCGATCGTCGCCCCCTTCGCGGCCAAGGAAGCGCGCTTCGGCACCAACCCGCACGCAATCGGCATTCCGGTGCCGGAGAGCGATCCGATCATCCTCGATTTTGCCACCAGCCGCATGGCCCATGGCAAGGCCCGCGTCGCGCTGAACAAGGGCGTCCCGGTGCCGCCGGGCTACATCATCGACGGCGAGGGCCGGCCGACCACCGACCCCAAGCACGTCTTCCAGCACGCCATCCCGGATCTGCCGCTGGGCGCGCTCCTGCCTTTCGGCGACCATAAGGGTGCAGGCCTCTCACTGATCGCGGAACTGCTCTCGGCCGGGTTGATGGGCGCCGCCCGCATCGACGAGAAGCCGCAGAAGAGCTGGATCATCAACTCGCTCTTCGGCGTGCTGATCGACCCTGCCCGGCTGGAGCCGGACGCCTCGCTCCGCAAGAGCCGGATCGGGAGCTATCTCGCTTTCGTGCGTGCTGCCAAACCACAGGACGAGGCCAATCCCGTCCTCGCACCAGGCGACAAGGAGCGTGCGACGCGGATCGAACGGGCCGAGGCCGGCATTCCGCTCGACGACGAGACCTGGTCGCAGATTGGCGCGGCGGCTAAGCGCTTCGGCATCGACGCCGAGAGCTACTGAACGGGGCGGCGCACCGACGATGACGCTCGCCGAATATGACGCCTTCTGCGCCACCCTCCCCGCCACGAGCCATGTCGTGCAATGGGGCGACGCCCATGTCTGGAAGGTCGGCGGCAAGGTCTTCGCCATCGCCAGGGAGAGCGCGGACGAGGCCTTCGCCGTGACCTTCAAATGCTCTTGGGCGAGCTACGACATCCTGAAGGAGCAGCCGGGCCTGCGGCCTGCCCCCTATCTCGCCTCACGCGGCATGAGCTGGATCCAGCGTCAGACGGATGAGGGCATGCCCGATGAGGTCTTGCTGGACTATCTGCGCGAGAGCCACCGGCTGATCGCCAACAAGCTGAGCAAACGCGTCCGCGCGGAGCTGGGCCTCAAGGCTTGAACCCCGCGGTATCCCGCCGCGATTCCGGACCAAACGAGACCCCTTAGAGCAGCGCTTCGCCACGCAGCACCGGCACGCAGGAACCGCCGACCGTGGCGCGGATACCGTCGGGCGCGCGCCAGGCCTTGAGCTTGAGCAGGCTCGGCCGCCCCATCTCGACGCCCTGCGTCAGCGTGAACTCCGCCATCTCGCCGCCCTGAAGGGATAGGAGGAGCGCGGCTGTGGTGGCGCTGGCGCTGCCGGTGGCGGGATCTTCCCAGGTATCGCTGAGCGGCGCAAACATCCGCGCCCGGATCGCGGCGCCGTCGCGGGCATAGATGAACAGTGAGAGCCGGCCCTCGAGCGCGGGCGTGGCTTCCCGCAAGGCGCGGAAGGCCGCGATGTCGGGCTGCGCCTTCGACAATGCCTCCGCCGCGACCTCGGCAAGGACGAAGTACACGCCGACCGAAGCGTGGACAGGGCGATGGTTGGCGACCACGATATCGGCGGGCTGGAGACCGGCACAAGCCGCGATGCCCGCAACCGGCAGCTCGATCCCCGTGGAGAGAGCCTGAGGCGCGGCGATGGTGGCGCCCTGGACCTCGCCTTGCGCATTGCTGGCGACCCTGACCTCGACCAGTCCAGCCAGCTCCTCGAAGCGCAGTACGCCGTCCCTATCGCGGCCATGGCGGGCCAGGACAAAGGCCGTGCCGACATTGGGATGGCCGGCGAACGGCATCTCATGCTTGCGCGTGAAGATGCGCACGCGGGCGTCGTTGGCCGCATCGCTCGGCGGCAGGACGAAGGTCGTCTCGCTATAGTTCATCTCCGCCGCAAGCGACTGCATCTCGGCGTCCGAGAGACCGCGCGCATCGGTGAAGACGGCGAGCTGGTTCCCGCCGAAACGGGTCTCGGTGAAGACGTCGACGGTCTCATAGGCGTATTTGCGCATGGCTGGCTCCGGCGGGGGCAGGATCACGCCCCGGCTTCAGATGCCATCGTTTCGTGGCTCGCAGAAATGAACAAAGCGAATGCCATCGATCAGAGCAGGAAATGGAGCCCGAAACCGAGAATGATGAAGCCGGTCGCGACGATCTGCGCCACGAAAAGCGGCTTCAACCGGAAGCTCTGTTCCGCCTGCAAGCCGGCGCGCTCCGCGCGAGACATGTGCTGCCGGGTCTTGAACTGCTCGGCGAGCCCGCTGCTCGGCCCGTCGCGCTCAAGGTCCATACGCACCGCGATGAAGCCGATAACCAGGCCCAGAACACCGAGACCGAAGAACCCGACAAGGCGCAAGGCTGCATAGACCACGCCAAGCAGCAGCGCCGCCAGGATCGGAAAAACGACGTAATCCCACTTCGTCATGCGCATGACCGCATCATGCGCGTGCAGCGGGAGAGCGTCCAGCGCCCCTATCTACCCAGCCTCGTCATAGCTCAGACACCAGCCCTCGCCGCGCAGCCAACAGCGTTCGACAGGCGTGTCTTCGCCTCGGCCTAGGCTGCGCACCGATGTCGCACCATCGCTCTCGAATGCCGCCGCCAGCGCCGCCCGCTCCCCTTCCGAACCCGCGAGCAACCCCTCGGCGCTCACGAAGGAGGGCTCGCCCAGCCAGGACGCGGTGAACCTGCCCGCACGGCGTTCGACCAGGAAGCTTGCTCCCTGCAATGCACGTCGACTGCGCTTTCCGCCCCAGCCAGCAGGCAAGCCAAGCGGAAAGATCAGCCGGCCGTCCTGCGCGAGCTGGTCGAGCCAAGCTTCGGCCGGCCGCACGACGGCGAAATTGACATAGATGCAATCGGCGGGCTCGCGCGGCCATTCAGCCCCGTCGCCTTGAACGACGGTGACGTGCTTCATATCAGCCAGGTTCTCTGCAGCCCGCTCGGCAAGCGCGGGGGCGAACTCGACGGCAACGACATGGCCGCGGGGGCCGACAAGCCGAGCCAGAATTGCGCTGTAGTAGCCGGTTCCTGCCCCGATATGGACGACGCGCTCGCCCTCGCGCGGATTGAGCGCATTCAGCCAGAGCGCGTGCAGCGAGGGGCTGCCATTGTTGATGCCACGCTCCGGCGCGAGGGCGATCAGCACATCCTGATAGAGAACAGTGGGGTCATCGGAAGCGAGGGCAGCATAGCGCCTGCGGCCTTGCGAAAGCTGCCACGGCGGCTCTCCGACAAAACGCTCGCGCGGAGTCGTAGCGAAAGCGTCTTCCAAGCTCTGATTGCCGGCAACGCCGGTACGGGCCAGAATCTGCCGCGCATAGGCCCGTCTAACGACCGCCAACTGCTCTTCATTGAAGCGCATGCCGAGCGGCCCTCGAAACCCGTGCTCACCACATATCGAGCGCGACTCTCGCCTCGTCGGACATGCGTGACTGGTCCCAGGGCGGATCGAAGGTCATGTTGACGGTCACACCCGAGACGCCCGGCACGGCGCTGACGGCGTTCTCGACCCAGCCCGGCATCTCGCCGGCGACGGGGCAGCCCGGCGCGGTCAGCGTCATGTCGATCGCGACCTGGCGATCATCGGCGATATCGACGCGATAGATCAGGCCGAGTTCGTAGATGTCGGACGGGATTTCGGGATCGTAGACCGTCTTCAGCGCGGCGACGATGTCGTCGGTGAGCCGATCGATCTCCTCGGGCGGCAGACCGGAGCTCGCGCCCACGGTCGGCGCATTCGGCTTCAGTTCCTCGGCGGTATCGGTCATCGCTCATTCCAGTTCAGGCGAGCGGCCGTCACGCAAACAGCGTTTCGGCCTTCCGCAGGGCTTCGACCAGTTTATCGACTTCCTCGAGCGTGTTGTAGAGCCCGAATGAAGCGCGACAGGTCGATGTCACTCCATATCGGGCCAGAAGCGGCATGGCGCAATGGGTGCCGGCCCGAACCGCGACACCGGCCCGGTCGATCACGGTCGCAACGTCATGGGCATGGGCGCCCTTCATTTCGAAGGCGACGATCGCGCCCTTCTGCTGGGCCTTGCCGAAGATGCGGATCGAGTTCATCTCGCCGAGCCGCTTCATGGCGTAGTCGTTGAGGCTTGCCTCATGCGCCGCGATGTTCTCGCGGCCGAGCGCCATCATGTAATCGAGCGCCGCGCCCAGCCCGACCGCCTCGATGATCGCCGGCGTGCCGGATTCAAAGCGGTGCGGCGGATCGTTATAGGTGATCGCGTCCTCGCTGACGGTGACGATCATCTCGCCACCACCTTCATAGGGCGGCAGCTTCTCCAGCCATTCACGCTTGCCCCAGAGCACGCCGGAGCCCGTCGGCCCATAGGTCTTGTGCCCGGTGAAGCAGTAGAAATCGCAGCCCAGCGCCTGCACATCGACAGGCAGATGCACCGCACCCTGGCTGCCGTCGACGACCAGCGGGATCTTGTAGGCCCGGCAGATCGCCGCGACCTCCGCGATCGGCACGATCGTGCCGATCGCGTTCGACATATGCGTCAGCGAGACCACCTTGGTGCGCGGTGTGATCAGCTTCTCGAACTCCTCGACGAGGAAATTGCCGTCCTCGTCGACCGGAGCCCATTTGATCACGGCGCCTTGCCGCTCGCGCCAATAGTGCCAGGGCACGATGTTGGAATGGTGCTCCAGGATCGAGAGGATGATCTCGTCACCCTCCTGGATCTTCAGATAGCGCCCGAGCGACGATGCGACCGTGTTCAGCGAGCCCGTGGAGGAGCGCGTGAAGATGATCTCCTCCAGATGCGCTGCGTTGAGGAAGCGCCGGACGCTCTCGCGGGCCGCCTCATAGGCTTCGGTCGAGGCGTTGGCGAGGTAGTGCAGGCCGCGATGGACGTTGGCGTAGTCCTCGCGCATCAGCTTCGTCATCGCCTCGATCACGACCTCGGGCTTCTGCGCCGAGGCTGCATTGTCGAGATAGACCAATGGCTTGCCGTAGACTTCTCGCGACAGGATGGTGAAATCCTTGCGGACCGCCTCGACGTCGTAAGGTTTCGCCATCGCGTTCATGTCACGCCTTTCCCGGCTCGCGCGGCTTGTCGACGAGGGCGCCGGCATGGCCCCAGTTCTCGCGCTCGATCTCCTGGATCACGATATGCGTGTTCGCCGGATTCTTGCCGAGCACGCGCACCAGCGTGTCGGTGAACTCCTTGACGATCTCCGCTTTCTGCTCGCGGGTCGTGCCCTTGGTGATCTGGAGATTGATGTAGGGCATCAGACCGTGCTCACCACCGAGGAGGCTTCGCGCAGGGAAAGCCAGGCTTGGATCTCGGCCATGACTAAGGCGCGCAGGCCCTCATCTGCCACGAACTCGACCGCCTCTCCGGCGAAGGCCTGCAGCACCAGCGCCTCGGCCTGCGGCCGCGGCAGGCCGCGCGCCATCAGGTAGAAGAGCTGTTCGCCATCCATCTGCGCGACCGTCGCGCCATGGCCGCAGACCACGTCGTCGGCGAAGATTTCGAGCTCCGGCTTGTTGAACATCGAGGCGCCGTCGTTCAGCAGCAGCGTGTTGCTCTTCATGCCGCCATCGGTCTTCTGCGCATGGGGGCGCACGATGACCTTGCCCTGGAAAACACCGGTGGCCTCGCCGCCGATGATGTTCTTGAACAGCTCGCGGCTGACGCCGTGAGGTACCGCATGGTCCATCACCAAAGTGACGTCGGAATGCTCGGCTCCGCCAAGCAGATTGACGCCCCGCAGACCGATCTCGCTATGTTCGCCGGCATATTTCACGAAATATTGCTGGCGCAGCGTGGCCGCCTTGCAGACCAGCGCAAAGCTCTCGAACTTGGCGTGAGCGCCGACTGTCGCAAGCAGGCTCTGCACCTGGACGGTCTCGGGAACCTGGCGCGTGACGAGGCGCAGATGCTGCACATCGCTCTCGTCGCCGGTCTCGAAAACGATCGCGCAGTTGATCTGGGACGCCTTGGGCCCAGTGCTTTCGCTGACCTCGACGATCGTCGCCTTGACCCCCTTGGCCGCGAGCACGACCGAGCGGTGGAAGATCGCAGTCTCCTCCTCACCGGAAGCCAGCGAGACGATCGCGATCGGCGCGGCAAGCTCCGTGCCTTCGGTGATCTCGACGAAGACGCCGTCGCGCATCAGCGCGGTATTGAGCATCAGGCCGGTATCGCTATCGGCGATGCTCGGCCCCGACAGGATGCGGGCCAGATCCTCGCGGGTCGAGACCAGCGCTTCGGTCAGCGGCTGAACGCTCACACCTTCGGGCAGGCCTTCAAGGGTCGAGAGTTCGGGCGCGAAAGCGCCATCGACCAGCACGAGCCGGACGCCGTCGAACTGCAGCGCCGCGAGCCGGGCGGTGATCGCCGGCGTGACACTGGCAGCGGTCGCCAGCGGCTTCGCCTCGCGCAGCAGACCGCGCAGATCGGTATAGCGCCAGGATTCGAGCCGGCGATGCGGCAGGCCCTTGGCCTCGAAGCCGGCGAAGGCATCCTCGCGCAGCTTGCGCACGGGCAGCGTGCCGGGCAACTCAGCCTTCACATTGGCGAATTGCTGCGACAGCGCCTGCTCGGCCGCCGTCTTCAGCGGGGTGACGATGGCCATCACGCCGCCTCCGCATAGGCCGCATAGCCGCTCTTCTCGAGCTCCAGCGCCAGTTCCTTGCCGCCGGTCTTCACGATGCGGCCCTTCGACATGACATGCACCGTGTCGGGCACGATATGCTCGAGCAGGCGCTGATAATGGGTGATGACGAGGAAGCCGCGGCTCTTGTCGCGGAGCGCGTTCACGCCCTCGGCGACGATGCGCAGCGCGTCGATGTCGAGGCCGGAATCGGTCTCGTCGAGGATGCACATCGAGGGCGAGAGCAGCGCCATCTGCAGGATTTCCATGCGCTTCTTCTCGCCGCCGGAGAAACCGACATTGAGCGGCCGGCGCAGCATGGCCTTGTCGATGCTGAGCGCATCGGCCGCGCTGTTGACGCGCTTGATGAAGTCGGGCGTCAGCAATTCGGCCTCGCCGCGCGCTTTGCGCTGCGCGTTCATCGCAGCCTTCAGGAACGTCATGGTGGCGACACCGGGGATCTCCAGCGGATACTGGAAGGCGAGGAAGATGCCGGCGGCGGCGCGCGCATCGGCCTCCATCTCCAGCACGTTCTCGCCGTTCAGCAGGATCTCGCCGTCGAGGACCTCATAGTCCTCCTTGCCGGCGATGACATAGGAGAGCGTCGATTTGCCGGAGCCGTTGGGCCCCATGATCGCGGCGACCTCGCCGTCATTGACGGTGAGGTTGAGGCCATTGATGATCTGCTTGTCTTCGTCTGCGATCTTGACGACGAGATTGCGAATTTCGAGCATTGTTTCGGTCCGGATTTCCGCCGCGTCATGCTCGGCCCTGTGCCGAGCATCCACGACTTGAACGTGAAAAAGAAAGACGGGATGGTCGGGACAAGCCCGACCATGACGGCATCAGCCGACGGAGCCTTCGAGCGAGATCGTGATCAGCTTTTGCGCCTCGACGGCGAACTCCATCGGGAGTTGCTGCAGCACCTCCTTGACGAAGCCGTTGACGATTAGCGCCACCGCCTCCTCCTCGGAGAGGCCGCGCTGCTGGCAATAGAACAGCTGGTCCTCGCCGATCTTCGAGGTCGTCGCCTCATGCTCGAAGATCGCGGTCGCGGTCTTGGCCTCGATATAGGGGATGGTGTGCGCGCCGCACTGGTCGCCGATCAGCAGCGAGTCGCAATTGGTGAAGTTGCGCGCGCCCGTCGCCTTGCGGTGGGCCGAGACCATGCCGCGATAGGTCGAGTCGGATTTGCCCGCCGCGATGCCCTTGGCAATGATCTTCGAGGTCGTGTTCTTGCCGAGATGGATCATCTTGGTGCCGGAATCGACCTGCTGCGCGCCGTTCGACACGGCAATCGAGTAGAATTCGCCGCGCGAGCCGTCGCCACGCAGGATGCAGGACGGGTATTTCCAGGTGATCGCCGAACCGGTCTCGACCTGCGTCCAGGAGATCTTCGAGTTCTTGCCGCGGCAGTCGCCGCGCTTGGTGACGAAGTTGTAGATGCCACCCTTGCCCTCGGAATCGCCCGGATACCAGTTCTGCACGGTCGAGTATTTGATCTCGGCATCGTCGAGCGCGATCAATTCGACGACCGCCGCATGAAGCTGGTTCTCGTCGCGCTTGGGCGCGGTGCAGCCTTCGAGATAGCTCACATAGGAGCCCTCATCGGCAATGATCAGCGTGCGCTCGAACTGGCCGGTGTTCTGCTCGTTGATCCGGAAATAGGTCGACAATTCCATCGGGCAGCGCACGCCCTTGGGGATGTAGACGAAGGAGCCGTCGGTGAAGACGGCGCAGTTCAGCGTCGCGAAATAATTGTCGGTCACCGGCACGACGGTGGCGAGGTATTTCCGCACCAGCTCGGGATGCTCCTGGATCGCGTCCGAGATCGAGCAGAAGATCACGCCGGCCTCGGCCAGCTCTTTCTTGAAGGTGGTGACGACCGAAATCGAGTCGAACACGGCATCGACCGCAACCCGGTTCTCCGGCGCAACGCCGGCCAGAATTTCCTGCTCGCGCAGCGGGATGCCGAGTTTTTTGTAGGTCTCTAGGATCGCCGGATCGACCTCATCGAGCGACTTCGGATCGGCGCCCTTCTTCGGCGCGGCGTAATAGTAGATGTCCTGATAGTCGATCGGCGGGTACTGCACGCGCGACCAGGCCGGCTCGGTCATCGTCTTCCAGCGGCGGAAGGCGTCGAGCCGCCATTCCAGCATCCATTCCGGCTCGTTCTTGCGCGCCGAGATATAGCGTACCGTGTCCTCGGTCAGGCCCTTGGCGGGCTTGTCCACCTCGATCTCGGTGATGAAACCGTATTTGTATTCGGTCACGTCGATCGACTTGACCTGATCAATGGTCTCTTGGACCGCTGCCATTGCCTACTCTCCAGTCGCGGGTTCAAGGCCCGCCGGTTTGGTCATCTATCGGGACATTCAGGCGGCCGCCTGAACCTCCCGGCCCTTGGTCGCGACCAGTGCTTTCGCATAGGCCGCCAAAAACTGATCGATCTGTGCCTCGCAGGTGGTCCATCCGAGGCTCGCCCGCAAGGCCCCTGCGCTCATGGCAGGGTCGACGCCCATGGCGTCCAGCACATGCGAGCGCTTGACCTTGCCCGACGAGCAGGCCGAGCCGGAAGACAGCGCGACGCCATTCAGGTCGAGCATGATCAGCGCCGTCTCAGCCCGAATTCCGGGCGTAGCGAAGGCGCTGGTGTTGGGCAGGCGCGGCGCAGAGCGGCCGAAAATCAGGGTATCGGGCGCGAGGGCCAGCAGCCCAGCCTCCAGCTTGTCGCGCAAGGCGGAAAGCCGACCGGTCTCCGCCACGATGGCCTTGGCTGCAATCTCCGCCGCCATCCCAAAGCCGACAATGCCGGCGACATTTTCGGTGCCGGCGCGCCAGCCGCGCTCCTGCCCACCACCGCGCATGGGCTTGTCGGCAAGCTCCAGCGCCCCGGTGCGGAAGACGATCGCACCCACGCCCTTCGGTCCGCCGAGCTTATGGGCGGACAGCGTCAGAACATCGACGCCCAACATATTGATATCGATGGCGATCTTGCCGGCGGCCTGGACCGCGTCGCAATGCATCAGCGCCCCGAAATGCCTGGCGATGGCCGCAATCCCGGCAATCGGCTGAAGCACGCCGGTCTCATTATTGGCGAGATGCAGCGAGACCAGCGCTCGCGCGCCCGGCTGCTCCGCGCCGAGCCGTTCCAGCCGCTCGGCGAGCCAATTCTTGTCGGCCAGCCCGTCCGCATCGACAGGGATCGCCTCGGCCGCGCTGGCCGGGAACCGATGCCCGTCGCGAATGCAGGTATGCTCGGTCGCGCCATGGAGCAGCAGCGAAGCCGGCGTCCTCACGCAGTCGCGCCCGCCGCTGCAATCCATCAATCCAGGCGACAGCACGGTCGCATTGGCCTCGGTACCGCCGCTGGTGAAGACGACATTGGCGGCCTTCGCTCCGACCAGCGCGGCGACCTGCGCCCGCGCCTGCTCAATCGCGGCGCGGGCCGCCCTGCCCTCATGATGGACCGATGACGGGTTTCCGGGCAGCATCAGCGCGCACGCCATCGCCTGCGCCACTTCCGGCCGCACCGGCGTGGTCGCATTGTGGTCGAGATAGGCGCGGGTCGCTCCTGTCACGATCTCACTGGCTCCGATCCTGCCTCGCGGAAGACGGTCGGCACGAAATGCTTGAAATTGCACCCATGCGCCGTGCTATAGCCGCCCGTCCGAACCGGCCGTGGCTGGGACGACGGCTGCGCTGAAATGATGCGCTACCCGTCGGTTCCCGTATTGTTCACGGCTGTTAGAACTATTCTAAGCGCTTGATGTAGGGCGCGAGCGGCGGGGTCGTCAAGGGCGACCGGGCATTTTCGGCGGCATTTGCGCGCTGTTTTGCCCGGCGCGCGCGGCCTTGGCCCAACAAAAGGCGAGACGACAATGCCAGAGGTGATTTTCAACGGACCGGCCGGCCGGATCGAGGGCCGTTACCAGCCCGCCAAGAAGCGCGGCGCGCCGCTCGCGATCATCCTGCATCCGCACCCGCAGTTCGGCGGGACGATGAACAACCAGATCGTCTACAACCTGTTCTACACTTTCGTGAACCGGGGCTTTTCGGCGCTGCGCTTCAATTTCCGCGGCGTCGGCCGCAGCCAGGGCCATTTCGACCATGGCGCCGGCGAATTATCGGACGCTGCCGCCGCGCTCGACTGGATGCAGGCGCTGAATCCCGAGGCCAAGAGCTGCTGGATCACCGGCGTCTCCTTCGGCGCCTGGATCGGCATGCAACTCCTGATGCGCCGCCCGGAGATCGAGGGCTTCATGTCGATCGCGGCGATGGCCAACCGCTACGACTTCTCCTTCCTGGCGCCCTGCCCCTCCTCCGGCCTGTTCGTGCATGGCTCGGAAGACCGCGTCGCGCCGGTCAAGGAGGTCATGGCGGTGATCGAGAAGGTGAAGACCCAGAAGGGTATCCTGATCGAACATGCGGTGGTCGAGGGCGCCAACCACTTCTTCGACGGCCGTGTCGACCAACTGATGGAGCAGGTCAGCGCCTATCTCGACCGCAATGTCGGCCCCGAAATCCCGAAGGAAGAGCGCGAGGCGCAGGAGCAGGAGTAATCCTCAGCTCCTACCGCCCCTCGCCGTCATGCTCGCCCTTGTGGCAAGCATCCACGTCTTGAATGCCGCTCTCGACGCATGAAGACGTGGATGGTCAGGACCAAGCCCGACCATGACGGGCGGCCTCGATCGGGCAATGATGGCTCGCCTGTCACGAGACGGTCGCGAGCCATGCCAAACGAACCAGCCAGCCGATTGATCACGCCATGACCAGCTTCAAATCAGACCTTCTCCATGTGCTCTCCGAGCGCGGCTACGTCCACCAGATCTCGGATCCCGAGGGCCTGGACGCTGCTGCGCTCAAAGGGCCGATCAGCGCCTATATCGGTTTCGATGCCACCGCGACCTCGCTGCATGCGGGCTCGCTGATCCAGATCATGATGCTGCACTGGATGCAGGCGACCGGTCACAAGCCGATCGCGCTGATGGGTGGCGGCACCTCGATGGTCGGAGACCCCTCCTTCAAGGAGGAGTCACGCAAGCTGCTGACGGTCGAGGACATCGAGCGCAACCTCACCGGCATCAAGCGCGTCTTCGCCAACTATCTCGATTTCAGTGGCCCGGCGACCATGATGAACAACGCCGACTGGTTGCTCGGGCTGAACTATCTCGAATTCCTGCGCGATGTCGGCCGGCACTTTTCGGTCAACCGCATGCTGTCCTTCGATAGCGTCAAGACAAGGCTGGAGCGCGAGCAATCGCTGTCCTTCCTCGAATTCAACTACATGATTCTGCAGGCCTATGACTTCGTCGAGCTGAACAAGCGCACGGGCTGCATCCTGCAGATGGGGGGCTCCGACCAGTGGGGCAACATCGTCAACGGCATCGACCTCGGGCATCGCATGAGCAATGTCCAGCTCTATGCCCTGACCTCGCCGCTGCTGACGACATCGTCCGGCGGCAAGATGGGCAAGACGGCCTCGGGCGCCGTCTGGCTCAATGCCGAACTCATGGGCGCCTATGATTTCTGGCAGTTCTGGCGCAACACCGAGGATGCCGATGTCGAGCGTTTCCTAAAGCTCTACACCACGATGTCGATGGCCGAGATCGCCCGGCTTGCGGCGCTGGGCGGTGCCGAGATCAACGAGGCCAAGAAGATCCTCGCGACCGAGGTGACAGCCATGCTGCATGGTCGGGAAGCTGCCGATGCGGCGTCCGAGACTGCGCGCAAGACCTTCGAGGATGGGGCGCTTGCAGACGATCTTCCCAGCGTCGCCGTGGCAAGGTCCGAGCTTGAGACCGGTCTCGGCGTGCTGACCGCCTTTGTCAAAGCCGGCCTCGTGCCCTCGACTGGCGAGGCGCGACGGCAGGTCAAGGCGGGCGGCCTTCGGGTCAATGACGCCGCCGTTACGGACGAACGTGCAACGCTGACGCTCTCGGAGCTCTCGGGCGAAGGGGTGATCAAGCTGTCCTTCGGCAGGAAGAAGCACGTCCTGCTGCGGGCGCAGTAACAGATCGGGCAGAAGAGCGGGCGCTGATTTCCGAAGAGGCCGCCGCAACACCAGACACGAGAACGTCGGAGCGGGTCATGCCCGCACCGGCGTTGTGGCCTCAGCGCCCCGGCGCCGGTGCGGCCTGCGGCTGCTGGATCGGCGAGCCGCCGAGCGGATCGACGAAGCGGCGCAGGATGCCGGGCGCGAGCGCCGAGAGCGGGTTGATCGTCATGGTCGGAGCGCTTGCGGCGCCCGATATCCGGAAGTTCACCGCAAACAGCCCGCCATACTGGCTGCCGCCGCCGAGCAATGCGCCGACGACAGGCACCTGGGCGAAGGCATTGTTGAGGGCATAGCCCGGCACGAAAGTGCCAGCGATATCGACCCGATCCCGGCCATAATCGACATTGCCCTGCAGGGTGAAGCCGAGCTGCTGCCCCCAGATCACCATGTCGGACACATCGAACCGGCTGGCCGAGCGGCTGAAGACGGCCCTCAGTTTGGTGAAGGCGACCTCGCTGACGTCGATCCGCAGTGGAGCCGGCGCCGGACCCGCGCCACCCGTTCGATCCCCGGCTGGAGCCGCGCCGGGCTGCTCGCCGACGACCCGACGCAGAGCCGGCTCGTCACGCACGATGAAGTCGCGGAACAGCAATTCGCCGCTCTGGCGCGTGTCGCTCGGCCCCATGCTCAGGATCAAGTCGCCGCCATAGGCCCGCCGATAGAGGTCGGCGAAACGCAACAGCGCGCCACCATTCTCGGACTGGATGACGATCGCGCCCGGCGTATCGCCTTGTCGCCCCTGCTTGGCCGTGACGTCGGCCCGGCCGATCCGGCCCTGGAAGGCGAATGCGCGCATCTCGCCGCCGCGCTTCGACAATTTGAGCGAAGCATTGCTGATCGCCTCGTTGTTGAATCCTGTCAGGATCGGGACGTCGAGGTCGATATCGATATCGCCGCCCTTGGCCGCGTTCTTGTCGCCGCGCGCAGTTGGCCCCGACGTGCTCTGCAGGTCGCGGATGAAGGGGCGCACATCCGCCACCGCGCCGCGAATGACGAGCTTGGTCACATTGCCGTCGCGCTTGGCATCGACCTTGAGGTTGTCGCCCGGCGAGATCTTGAGCTGGGACAGTGTCGCGCTCTCGAAACCGTTCTGCTTGTTCAGTTCGATCCGGCCCTTGATCAGCGCCGGCGCCGCGTCCAGCACGAAATCCTCGAGGTCGGGGCCATTGGCGTCGGCAGCATAGCTGAAGCTCACGCGCCCTGCCCGGCCTGCCGCCTTGTTGAGGCCGGGAATGACGCCATCGAGCGTCGCCTTGGTCAGGTCGATCTCGACGCGCGGTAGCGTGTCGATGCCCTTGCCCAGCGCCTTCGCCACCTTGACCTGAATTGGCCCGCCGATACCGCTCTCCGGTCCCAGCCCGCGCCGCTGTCGCGCCGCACTGTCGAGCAGCAGGGACAAGGTCGCCTCGCCCTTGCCGTGATTGTCCTGTCGAACCTCGATCTGCCCGCGATCGCCGCTGATGCGAGCCTCTCCCTTTATCAGCAAGCCGGCCTTGTCGAAGTTCCAGCTCAGATTGCCGCCTTCGAGCTTTTCGCTGCCGAGCATCACATCAGATGAAATATTGGACAGCGTGCCGACGCTCTGCACCACGATCTCGCTGGGCTTGGGGTCGTCGGCCAATGGCAAGTTGATGACGGTCTTGAGGTCGGTCATGCCCTTGATCGCGGCAGGGTCGAGCGGTCCCGATGAGAAATCCTTCAGGGCCGGGAAGGTGAACAGCGCCATCAGCGCCTCCATCGGCCCCGTCGAGCGGAACGCCACGCGCGCCGGCGCTCGCTGCACCCAGGTCTCGGCTATGCTGAAGCTGCCCTCGCTCAGCATGAGTTGCCTGCCGCTGCCTAGGTCAGCCGCAGCCCTCGCGATCTGAAGCTGCACCGTTCGCCCTGTCGTCTTGCCTGAGACGACGCCGTCGATCAGCGGCGGCAGCCCCGGCCCGGGCAGATAGCGCACCTGGCTAGCCTCGACGGCAACGCTGAGCGCGCCATCGGGTATGCCGGCCCCCCGCAGCAAGCGGACGTGATCCTCGGCCGGCAAATCGAGGTCGACTGCGAGATGACCGACCCGGCCAGCCACGAACTGCCGGGACAACGCGGTATGGACATCGGGCGAGGTCCAGCGCGGCCACAGCGCCAGCACGGCCCGGACATCGGAATCCGTCGCCTTGATCGAGAAGCGTTGCGTCGGCGATTCGCCGGTCTTCTGCACCAGCCCCGTCATATCGGCCGTGATCGCGGGGCCCCTCACCGCCATGGCGTCGATCCGCACCTCGTTCGAGCGCGGATCGAGCAGCAGGTTGGCCTTCAGGCTGTCGATGGCGACAGGCGGCTCCTGATCGACCCCGGGAATCTGGCCGGCGGCGTCCAGATTTAGCCTCCAGGCGCCATTCTCCTCGCGCAGCGTGCCAGCGCCCTTGAGCCGGGTGGCACCGGCGTTCAACTCGCCCATCGACAGCTGGAGCACGGAGAAATCATTCTCGCTCGCGACCTCGATATGGCCCGATTCGACAGCGATCGGTGCCAATGGCCCGCCCGGAAACTGGATGGTGCCCGGCAGCACGTCGAGCCGGGCCGTGATCGCCTTCTGGCCGTTCGGCTTCTGCGTCAGCGTCGCGCGGCCCTTCAGCGGCAGACCCTCGATGGTGATCCCGCCGCTACCGAAGGCGAGCGCCACGACCTCGGCGGGCTCGAAGCGGACGATGTCGATATCGGCGCGCTGCGTACCGTCGGCCTCGCTCGACAGATCGATCGCGAGCTCCTTCCAGCGCTGCCCGGTGCGGCCCTTCGCGCTCAGGCGCGTCGTCCGCTCGCCCGTGCGTGACAGGCTGATCTCGACATCCTCGAAACCGGCGCGTTGGCGCCCGTCAGGGTCGATCAGAGACAGGCGGGCGCCATGCATGCCCGCCGTCTGCAGCGCGCCGAGCAAACCCTCGCCCTGCGCCAGCGTCGCGACCGCTCCCATGATCCCGGTGAAGGCGTTCCACTGGCCAGTATCGGGCAGCGTCGAGGCCGGCTGTGCCTCTGCGGGAGCCGAATCGGCATTGACGATCAGCGCCCCGTTCTTGTCGACGCCGAGGCGGACATTCACGCCGCGCAGATCGACCGAGACCAGCTTGATCTCCCCCAGCAGCAAGGGAAGCGGCTCGTAGCCGAGCACGGCCTCCGGCGCGCGGATGACCGCGCCGCTGGTATGACGAAACGAAACCTGCCTGACGCGCAGCTGCGAGTGGCCGTCGATGCGGCCGAGTTCCGCAGCCGCCGCCTCGACTGTCCAGCCCGCGCCGAGCCTCTCCTCGATCGCGCCGGCGATGCGCCCCTCGAGGCCCGACAGCGGGATCAGGCCCGTGACCAGAAGGGTCACGGCGGCGCCCGCCAGGGTCAGAACGGCTACGATGACTGCGACCGCGATCGTGACCAACCCGGCCTTCGCCCGCTTCTTCACAGCCGCGATGTCGCAGGCCTCCTGCGCGGCGGCGATTGCCTCCGCCGGCGGGGCGCTCCCGTTCGCGTGCTGCTCTTGCAATGCCTGCGTCGTCCTGCGTTCGGAAAAGGCGTTTTCACGGGGGTCGGCCGTCAGCACTCGGACGTCAACGCCCCATTCCGGAGGATGTTTCGGTGTCGCGCCCGAATCGGCATCGATACGATCAAAAACATACTAGCGGCTGCGCCTGCGCGCGCCATATTGAAGCCAAGTGGCGGAGCGCTGCTCTTGCAGACCGAAGGCGACGAAAGGAAGGCGAAACATGGCATTGAAGCAAGGCGACAAGGCCCCCGATTTCACGCTCGCGCGGGATGGCGGCGGCACCCTTTCGCTCGCTGGCCTCAAGGGACGAAAGGTCGTCCTCTACGCTTATCCCAAGGACGATACACCGGGCTGCACCCTGGAGGCGATTGCATTCAACGGCCTGCGCAAGGCTTTCACTGACGCCGGTACGGAGATTGTCGGCATTTCGCCCGATCCGGTGAAGAGCCACGACAAGTTCAAGAAGAAGCACGGCCTCGATTTTGCGCTTGCCGCCGACGAAACGCTGACCGCGCTGCAGGCCTATGGCATCTGGGTCGAGAAGAGCATGTATGGCCGCACCTATATGGGCGTCGAGCGCACGACCTTCCTGATCGACCAGGATGGCAAGATCGCCCGCATCTGGCCCAAGGTGAAGGTCGCCGGCCATGCCGACGAAGTCCTCGCCGCCGCCCAGGCGCTATGACGCGGAACCGACGGGCGCGCCTTCGAAAAACAAGGCAATTTGCGAAAGATTAACCTTAACCAACCCTAATGGCGGGATCGGCAGCGTAACATCCGGTCCCGCGTATGACACAGTCCTTCTCCGCCCCCGCCCTTCCGGTCACCGGGCTCTTCACCCACAAGACCTACACGATGCGCCGCGCGACGGTGTTTGCCGGCCTTGCCTGGCTGACCGTCACCACGGCCTGCAGCGGTGCCGCCGGCTGGTACATTCTCAGCAAGGACGACCTGGCGGCGCGATTGATCACGCGCGAAACCACCCGCCAATACGCCTATGAGGACCGGATCACCGCCCTGCGGGCGGATATCGACCGCCTGGCCAGCCGCGCGCTTCTCGACCAGGACGGCGTCGAGGCCCGCGTCGACGAGCTCGCGACCCGGCAGGCCGAAGTCGAATCGCGCCAGGCGCTCGTCACCGCGCTCGCCGACACGCTCCAGACCGGCGGCATCACCTCAAGCATCAAGGCCCCGCTGCGGCCCCGGATACTCAAGCCGGAGGAGCCGATTCGCGCCTCCGGCATCACCAGCTTCGCGCCGATCATTCCGGCCAAGCCGATGCCGGCGCCGGACACCCCAAGCCTGCGCGGCGCCGAGACCGGCAAGGCGGACGCCAACAGGGTCGATGCCGGCAAGGCCGCTCCCTGGTTGTCGGGAGCCGACGAATCCGAGCCCCAGCCCCCTGCCCAGCGGGTCGCGGCGGCCCTGACACGGCTGGACCGCGCCATCACGACAACTGCAGGCGCGCAGCTTGCCGCGCTGAAGGACATGGATGAGAGCCTGGCCGATTCGCAGAAGCGCATGCGCGGCGCGCTCGCTGAAATCGGCATCGACACCGACAAGATGAACCCGGTCGGCCCCGTGGCGGGTGGCACCGGCGGCCCCTTCGTGCCCTTCAAGGTCGACCCGTCCAAGGGGCCGTTCGAGGCGACGCTGGATGCGCTGCAGCCACGTATCGCCGCGGTTTTCCGCCTGCGCGGCCTCACCGAACAATTGCCGCTTGCTCGCCCCATGGCAGGCGATGCTGATTTCACCTCGAATTACGGCTATCGCGTCGACCCGTTCACGCGCGGCCCGGCGATGCATACCGGCGTCGATTTCCGCGCCGAGGCTGGTTCGCCGATCCGCGCCACCGCACCGGGCAAGGTCATCGTCGCCGAATATAACGGCGGCTACGGCAATATGGTCGAGATCGAGCACAGCAATGGTGTCAGCACGCGCTATGCTCATATGTCGGCGATCCTGGCCTCAGTCGGCCAGGTCGTGACGACGGGCACAGTGATCGGCCGCGTCGGCACCACCGGCCGTTCGACAGGCCCGCATCTGCATTACGAGACCCGAATCAACGAAGAGCCGATGGACCCGACCCGCTTCCTGCGCGCTGGAGCCAAGCTCGCCGGGCGGGCGACGCTTTAGGATTTATCGAGCTGAAGCCAGACGAAAACAAAATGGCCGACCCTGCCGGGCCGGCCATTTTGCTTATTGGGGCGAAGTGGATACCGGCTCGCGTGAAGAAAACGCTTTAAGACAACGACCTAGGCAATTGAACGATCCGCCTGGATCGGAAGTTGCTCTAGTCGATGTCTTCGACCTCGACCTCGGTGCCATAGACCCGCTGCGCCAGCGAGGCTTCCAGGAAGGGGTCGAGCGCGCCGTCGAGCACGTCGCTCGGGGCTGTCGAACTCACCCCGGTGCGCAGATCCTTCACCAGCTGATAGGGCTGCAGCACATAGGAGCGGATCTGGTGGCCCCAGCCGATATCGGTCTTCGAGGCCTGCTCGGCATTGGCCTTGTCTTCGCGCTTCTTCAGCTCGACCTCATAGAGGCGCGCGCGGAGCATGTCCCAGGCCTTGGCCTTGTTCTTGTGCTGCGATCGCTCCTGCTGGCACGAGACCGCGATGCCTGATGGGATATGGGTGATGCGGACAGCCGAATCGGTCGTATTGATGTGCTGGCCGCCCGCGCCCTGCGCCCGGTAGGTGTCAATCCGGCAATCGGATTCGTTGATGTCGATGACGATGCGGTCGTCGACAACAGGATAGACCCAGACTGAGGCGAAGGAGGTCTGGCGCCTCGCATTGGAATCAAACGGCGAGATACGCACGAGCCGGTGCACGCCCGATTCTGTCTTCAGCCAGCCATAGGCGTTGTGCCCCTTGAACTGCAGGGTCGCCGATTTGATGCCCGCGGTGTCGCCGTCTTGGTATTCCAGCGTCTCGACCTTGAGCTTGCGCCGCTCGCCCCAGCGCCGATACATCCGCAGCAGCATCTCGGCCCAGTCCTGGCTTTCGGTGCCGCCCGCGCCGGGATGGATCTCGAGATAGGTGTCGAGCATGTCGGCTTCGCCCGACAGCAGCGTCTCGACCTGCCGGCGCGCCGCCTCGACTTCGACGGCCTTGATCGCACCCTCGCCCTCGGTGATGGAGGCTTCATCCTCCTCCATCTCGCCAAGCTCGATCAGCGTCAGCGCGTCGTCGAGATCACGTTCGAGCTTGACGATGCCGTTGATCTGCTCCTCGAGCGAGGTGCGCTCGCGCATCAGCTTCTGCGCTGCGTCGGCATCGTTCCAGAAATCGGGCCCCTCCGAGAGGGCGTTCAGTTCGGCGAGACGGCGTTGTGCTTGATCCCAGTCAAAGATGCCTCCTCAGCAGTCCAATCGACTGCTTGGCGTTGTCGAGCTGGGTCTGGATTTCAGGACGCATGGGCGTGTCAGAACTTTCGCTGAAGCTTCTTGAAGTGAAGCGCTGAGATAGGGGTGAAAACGCCAGCTGTAAACGCCCAGGGTGTCATGGTCGGCCTCCGGCCGACCCACCTCCCGCACGAAATTCCCGGGCTTGCGCTTGGCTTCGCCCGAGAATGACGTGTCTGGGTCAGTACAATCCGCCGGTCCCGGAGCCGACCGAGCGCCCGCCGCCGGGTGAGACGCTGAGCGGGGTCGAGCCGTCGCCGGCGGCCCCGATGACGGAGTAGCTGTCGGGCGGCGCGGTACCGGGCTTGAATGCCTCCAGGATGCCGCCCTCGCCGCCGGTGCGCATGCCGGTCTTGGGATCGACCCGGATCAGCTTGATGCCGGCAGGCACGCGGAACGGCGTCGCCGGCTTGTCCTTGAGCGCCGACATCATGAAATCGCGGAAGATCGGCGCGGCGTACTGGCCGGCGGTCGCCGAGGTGCCGAGCGATTTCGGCTTGTCGAAGCCCATATAGACGCCGACGGCGAGGTCCGGCGAGAAACCGACGAACCAGACGTCCTTGGCCTCGTTGGTCGTGCCGGTCTTGCCGCCGAGCGGCTTGCCGACGGACTTCACGACCGTCGCCGTACCCGCATTGACCACGCCTTCGAGGATCGAGACCATCTGATAGGCGGTCAGAGGATCGAGAACCTGGTCGCGGTTGTCGACGAGCCGCGGTTCACGCTGATTGTTCCACTTGTCGGCGTCGCAGCCCTCGCAGACGCGCTGGTCGTGCCGGAAGATGGTCGCGCCCCAACGGTCCTGGATGCGGTCGATCAAGGTCGGACGGATGCGCTTGCCGCCATTGACGAGCATGGCGTAGCCCGCGGTCATCCGCATCACCGTGGTCTCACCGGCGCCCAGCGCCATCGAGAGCACCGGCAGCATGTCGTCATAGACACCGAAACGGCGGGCATATTCCGCGATCAGCGGCATGCCGACATCCTTGGCGAGCCTGACGGTCATCAGGTTCTTGGAGAACTGGATGCCATAGCGAAGGGTGTGAGGCCCGGTCGACTTGCCGTCGTAGTTTTCCGGCCGCCACATGCCGAGCCCGCCGCCCTGGTCGATCTCGATGGGGCCGTCGAGCACGATGCTCGACGGCGTATAGCCGTTGTCGAGCGCGGTGGCGTAGACGAAGGGCTTGAACGAGGAGCCAGGCTGGCGCAACGCCTGCGTCGCGCGGTTGAACTCCGACTGGTCATGCGAGAAGCCGCCGACCATGGCGAGCACGCGGCCGGAGAACGGATCCATTACGGTGATGGCGCCGTTGACCTCGGGCAATTGCCGCAGGCGGACCTGGCCCGGCCGGTTGTCGAGGGGCTCGACATAAACGACATCGCCGACCGACACGGCCTGCGACACGCGGGCACGCCGCGTCCATTTGATGCCGTCCGCGCCGAGAGTCACGGTCGTCCGTTCGTTGCGCAGCGCCCCCGAGGTCTCGTTGAGCGGGTGGAGGCCGATGCGAGCCGTGTCGCCGGTGACATCCAAGACGACACCGAGACGCCAGGGCGCGACATCGCCAAGCACTTTCAGCTCGCCGATCGCCAGGCCCCAGTCGCGAGCGCTCAGGTCGATCTTCTGGATCGCGCCGCGCCAGCCGCGCGCCTCGTCGAAGCGCACCAGCCCGTCGACCAGCGCCTTGCGCGCCATCAACTGCATCTTCGGGTCGACGGTCGAGCGCACGGAGAGGCCGCCTTCGAGCAGCTTCTTCTCGCCATAGCGATCCTGCAATTCGCGGCGAATTTCTTCGGCGAAATAACCGGCGGCGATGTTGTTGGGCGAAACCGTGCGCGGATTGACGCCGAGCGGCTGCTTCTTGGCGGTGTCGCCGGCTTCGCGCGTGACGTAGCCGTTCTCGACCATACGATCGATCACATAGTTGCGCCGCTCGATCGCGCGCTCGCGATTGCGGAAGGGGTGCAGGTCGGTCGGCGCCTTGGGCAAGGCGGCCAGATACGCCACCTCCTGCAGGTTCAGTTCATGCACCGACTTGCCGAAATAGTTCAGCGCCGCCGCGCCGATGCCATAGCTGCCTTGCCCCGGAGCCGGCGCGCCGAGATAGATCTCGTTGAGATAGAGTTCGAGGATCTTGTCCTTCGAATAGGTCGCCTCGATGCGCAGCGCGACGAGCGCCTCGCGAATCTTGCGCTCGTAGTTCTGCTCGGAGCCGACGAGGAAGTTCTTCGCGACCTGCTGGGTGATGGTGGAGGCGCCCTGCGGCCTGCGATTCGAGCCACGGCTGCGGAAGTTGGTGATCGCGGCGCGCACGAGCCCTTCGGGATCGACGCCGACATGCTTGTAGAAATTCTTGTCCTCGGCCGAGAGATAGGCCTGGATGACGAGCTTGGGCACGGCCTGGATCGGCATATAGAGCCGGCGCTCGCGCGCAAATTCCGCGATCAGGCTGCCGTCGCCGGCATGGACGCGCGTCATCACCGGCGGCTCATAGTTCCTGAGCTGGGCCGAATCGGGAAGATCCTTCGAGTAATGCCAGACGAGGCCGGCCGCGCCCACGGCGCCAATCACGAAGACGATCGTGCCGGCGGCAAAAAGCCACCCGAAGAGTCGCAGAACAAACCGCATAGGAGGCCCTGGCCCTCACTGTCATGGCTAGCCGGCCCGAAAAACGGGCAGCGTGAATCAATTCTATAGCATAACAGAGATGGCGGAACCGTGGCCTCAGGACCACAATTTTACGCCAAAGCCGCCTGGCTTAGCCATAGCCTCTTGGCTCAGCGAAAGCCTCCTGGCTCAGCGCCGGTTCTCTGCAGCCTTGCCGGCAGGCGGGCGGGCCTGCGCGAAATACCCGTCGACCGCGGCATGCACCGCCGCCACGGCCTGCGTCCGCCAGGCCGCCGAATTGAGCAATTCCGCATCCTTCGGGCTCGACATGTATCCGAGCTCGATCAGCACGGAAGGAACATCAGGCGCACTCAGCACACGGAACCCCGCCGAGCGGAGCGGCACCTTGTGCATCTTCACCGAGCCGCCCAGCGTCGCGACGAGATTGCGCGCGAATACCGAGGAAAATGTCCGCGTCTCGCGCTTGGCCAGATCCATCAGGATGCCGGCGACGTCCTGGGTATCCTCGCTCGAATCGAGGCCCGCGACCGTGTCGGCCTGGTTTTCCTTGGCCGCCAGCCGGGCCGCTTCGGCATCGGTCGCGCGCTCGGAGCCCGTATAAACCGTGGCGCCGCGCACATCCTGCGCCTGCGTCAGCGAATCCGCATGGATCGAGATGAACAGATCTGCCCCCGCCTCCCGCGCGATCTTCACCCGTTCGCCCAGCGGCACGAAGCGATCTTCGTCACGGGTCATCAGGATGCGATAGCGCCCCGACGCCTCCAAGCTCTCCTTCAGCGTCATGCCGAAAGCCAGCACGACCGTCTTTTCCGCAATCGAGGCCACCACCGTGCCGGGGTCGATGCCGCCGTGGCCCGGGTCGATGACCACGACCTGGCGCGTATCTCCGGCAGGCTTGACGATCTCGACCGGCGACATGGCCGCCTCGGGGCGGTTTTTCGAGGCCTCATTCGCTGCCGCCTGGAACTCCACCCGTGAGGAGCGCTTCAGCTCGATCACGAGCTCGCCGAAGCCGCCGCGTCGGTTGCGCATCTCGGCGCGTGCGACGAGAGCGGGCTGCGCCAGGTCGATGATGATGCGCGAGCGTTCGGCCGTGAACAGGCCGAAACGGAAGGCGCTGACGAAGCCCGCGCCATTACGCCCGGTCGCGGGCTGCATCTGGAAATTCACGGACGGCAAATCGACGATAACCCGGTCGGGCGAGGCCATGACCGATGTGCTGACGGAAACAGGCCGCGAAAGCGCCACGGTCAGGCGTATGATCTCTCCAGCCTGTTCGATCCTGGCGTCGGTCGCGACCGGAAAGTCGTTGGCGGGTCCGGGATTGGCGTCGCCGGCGCTTACGCAGACAACGGCAAGCCAGGAGCCGAGAAGCACGCGCGAAAGCAAGCTCGCGCCGCGACGGACAAGGCCGGCGCGAAGGCTGCGGAAAGCTGGGCTGCGAAAGCGGAGCAAAGGGGTAATTGATCCGTGTCTGCGTCACCGACGCTTAACCATAAGGGCGCGGGGCCTTAACAGGGCGTTACCATGCCCGTCGTCGAGCGTGAACCATGCTTACCCGCCTCACTGTTACGATGGCTGGATGATGTGACTTGCAAATCACTGTCACCTGTCTGTAATGGGGACGGTTGCATTGCGAAGCCGCCCATGGTGCGCATCCGGGTCCGAGGATCCGTCGGCGTCCGGGGTCAGGTTTAAGGCGGCCGACCCTTCCGGGTTCGGCCGCAGCAGCGCAACCGCCAACGGATCGTCCGCGGACGGCCGGCGTCAGCCACGAAAGTTCGGCGCCTGGCTAGGTCTCGCGAGCGTGCAAACGCGGCGTGCTTCGTCTTTAGGCGAGTGCGTCGCAGGTCAGGACAGATGTCGGGGCATACGACGCCGCATTTTTCATCGGTGATTCGTCCATACCTGCGGGACTGTGCCGGGGCGTTTGCCCGGCCGGGTTTCCCGAGCCGCTATTCTGTCTCGATCGAACACTTCCCCGTCCCAGACGCCGGCTTGCGCCGGCTTTTGCTCCTGCAACATGCCGGCGTTCGCCGGTCTTCGCGCGGCGCCCCTGCCCGCGGCAGCGGATTCTCATCCGCAGCCCGGCGGGTTTTGATGGCGGCCGCGCCCATGGAAAATTCATATGGCCAACAAGATGCTCATCGACGCCACCCACCCGGAGGAGACCCGGGTCGTGGTGGTTCGCGGATCCCGCGTCGAGGAATTTGATTTCGAGTCCGCCAGCCGCAAACCGCTGCGGGGCAACATCTACCTGGCGAAGGTGACGCGCGTGGAGCCCTCGCTCCAGGCTGCCTTCGTCGAGTATGGCGGCAACCGCCACGGCTTCCTTGCCTTCTCCGAAATCCACCCGGATTACTACCAGATTCCGGTCGCCGACCGTCAGGCGCTGATCGCCGAAGAGGCGCGCGCCGACCGTGAGGAAGAGCGCGACGAGGAGAAGCGTGAAAAGCGCGGCGGCGGTCGCCGCGACCGTGGCCGCCGGGGCGATCGCGACGGGCGCGCCAAGAAGGCGTCCCATGATGAGACCGTCACCTCCGAGATCGAGGCGGACGGCAAGGGCGCAGCGATGGTCAACGAAGGCGGACCTGCCTTCGGCGAGGAATTCGCACCCTCCATCACCGAATCCGCGACCGAGGACGCCATCGAGAATGCGCCGTCGCTGACCTACGAGACGGAAACGGTCGAGACCGCCGCCACGGACCAGGCCGAGCCGGAAGGCGAAGAGGCCCGCAAGCCGGCCGAAGACGAAGAGGACGGCGAAGAGCAGGCTCACGAAGACGGCGAGCATGAGGAGCCCGAGCAGCTCGGTGGCGGCGACGCGCTCGACGACATCTCCGAGCGGCCCCAGCGCCATCATCGCCGCCAGTACAAGATCCAGGAGGTGATCAAGCGCCGCCAGATCATCCTGGTCCAGGTCGTCAAGGAAGAGCGCGGCAACAAGGGCGCGGCGCTCACCACCTATCTCTCGCTCGCCGGCCGCTACTCGGTGCTCATGCCCAATACCGGCAAGGGCGGTGGCATCTCGCGCAAGATCACCAATGCCGAGGATCGCAAGCGCCTGAAGGAAGTCGCCTCCGAGCTCGAGGTTCCGGAGGGGATGGGCATCATCCTGCGCACCGCCGGCGCCTCGCGCACCAAGGTCGAGATCAAGCGCGACTATGAATATCTGATGCGGATGTGGGAGAGCGTGCGCGAATTGACGCTCGCCTCGGTCGCGCCGGCGCTGGTCTATGAGGAGGGCAACCTCGTCAAGCGCTCGATCCGCGACCTCTACAACAAGGACATCGACGAGGTTCACGTCGCCGGCGAGGAGGCCTATCGCGAGGCCAAGGACTTCATGCGCATGCTCATGCCGAGCCATGCCAAGAGCGTGAAGGCCTATCGCGAGCAGACGCCGCTCTTCGCCGGCTTCGGCGTCGAGAGCCAGCTCGACGCGATGTTCTCCAACAATGTTACGCTGAAATCCGGCGGCTACATCGTCATCAACCAGACCGAGGCGCTGGTCGCCATCGACATCAACTCCGGGCGTTCGACCCGCGAGCACAATATCGAGGACACCGCCCTCAAGACCAATCTCGAAGCGGCGGAGGAGATCTCCCGCCAGCTCCGCCTGCGCGACCTGGCCGGCCTCATCGTGATCGATTTCATCGACATGGAGGAGAACCGCAACAATCGTGCCGTCGAGAAGAAGCTGAAGGATTGCCTCAAGGACGACCGCGCCCGCATCCAGGTCGGCCGCATCTCGGCCTTCGGCCTGCTCGAAATGTCACGCCAGCGCATTCGCACCGGCGTGCTCGAGAGCTCGTCCGTGCCCTGCCCGCATTGCGCCGGCGCCGGCATGATGCGCTCTGCGGCCTCCGTCTCGCTGCAGATCCTGCGCGCGCTCGAAGAAAACCTGATCAAGAGCGCCTCGCATAACCTCACCGTCCGTACCCGGCCGGAGGTCGCGCTCTATGTGCTGAATCAGAAGCGCGCCCATCTCACCGATCTGGAAACCCGCTTCGCCATCGCAATCAGCATCACGGTCGACGCAACCCTGCTCGGCACGCGCTATTTCGAGGTCGAGCGCGGCGAGTTCGTTGGCAATGAAGGTCGCATCGTTCCGACCTCCTTCAAGGCCGAGGCGATCCCCGCCGATATCGACGATGACGCACTCGACGCCGCGGCCGAAGCCGAGGCGCTCGGCGCCGAAGACGAAGGCGTCGAAGCCGGCGAGGCCACGACGGCCGCAGCCGCCAATGACGACAAGCCGGACCGTGGCGAAGGCGAAGCGCGCGGCGAAGGCGGTCGCAAGCGCAGGCGTCGTCGCCGGCGGCGGCGTGGCGGCGAGCGTGACGCCAATGGCGTGCGTCTCGACGGCGGCACAGATGCCGAGGGCGACGAGGATGGTCAGGACGACGACGAGGACGGCGATGAGAACGCCGCCGAATCGCAGGAGACCGAGACCGTCGCTGCGGCTCCCGAGGCGGTCGTGACTGAAGCGGCTGCGGAGCCGGACGCCGAGGCGGACGCCAAGCCGCGCCGTGGCCGCCGCGGCGGACGCAAGCCCAAGGCTGACGCCGAGACTCCGGCCGAGGCCGAGGCTCCGGTCGAGGCCGCCAAGGTCGTGGACGCTCCCGAGGTTGTGACCGAGGCCGTCACGGTCGAGGCTGAAGCCGCCCCGGCCGAGAAGCCCAAGCGCAGCCGCGCCCGCAAGAAGGTCGTGCCGATCACGGAAGATGGTGAAGCGGCGCCGGTCGTCGCCGTGACCCCGCCGGCTGAGCCCGTCGCAGCGCCGGTCGCAGCTGCGCCTGTTCCGGAACCAGAGCCCGTCCCCGTTCCTCGCGTAATCGAGGAGCCGGTCGCGGTGGTCCTGACCCCGCCCGACCCGGACCGCCCCAAGCGCGGCGGCTGGTGGAACAAGCTGGCCGGCAGGAACTGAACACACAAAAGGCCGCTGCGGGACACCGCAGCGGCCTTTTCCATGGGACGAGATGCTTGCGATGCCGCTGCCCCGCAATCGCGAAAGACAGGTGCTGACCGCGATCTGCATCGCGGCACTTCTCGGCTTGGCCTGGATGGGATGGCAAGCGCTCGGAGGGCTTGGCGTCGGAATCCTCGGCCTTCTCGTGTTGTTCGTCGCTGTCAGGGTCGAGCTTGAAGGCAACGGGCCCGTCGGCGCGCAATCGAACCCGGACTTCTATGCCAGACAGGTGCGTGGCGAACGCGAGCAGCCTCACACCGATCGAGTGAGTCGCCGGGCGGAAAATGCGGCGTTCGTTTCATCGGCACGCATCGGCGTAGTGGCGGGCGTGGTCCTGACTGCAATCGGCTTCGGACTGCTGTTTTCCGGAGCGGTCCCCAATGGACCGATCGGCCTTTTTGAGCTTGGCGATGTTTTTGTGAGTCTGTTTTGGAAAGGGCGGCCTTGGTGAAACGCTCGGCCGCTCAGCACACACCGTTTTGAATGCGAGTGCGGCTCAACCTGACCCTCACTTGCGCCGGCGACGCGCAAATCATCCCGCGGCCGGCGCGAGCGGACTCGGTGGCGGCACGGCGCTGATCGCCGCCGCCGCTCCTGCATGTGAACCCGCCTCCCCGCCGCGCACCGTCACGGCGTTCGAGGCGAAGGGCACCCCCGCCTCGTTGAGCGCGCGATAGACCCGTTTCAACGCCTCGCGCTGGAGTGACGATGCCTGGTTCGGCTTGGCGGTGAATTTCAACCGGATGACGATGGCGCTGTCGGTGATGTCGGCGACGCCTTGCATCTTGAGCGGCGCGATGAAATGCGGTGCGAATTCCGGATCTTCGAGCAAGGCCAGGCCGGTCTTCTTGATCGCCTTACGCGCCTTTTCGATATCCGCGGAGTGATCGAGCCTGACATTGAACTTCAGCGTCGCCCAGTCGCGGCTGGCATTGGTGAGGGAGGGAATCTGGCCGAAGGGCACCGTGTGAATCTGCCCGCTCTGGTGGCGCAACTGCATCGAGCGCAGCGATATCTTCTCGACCGTGCCCTTGAGCCGCCCGGTATCGACATATTCGCCGACGCGGAAAGCATCCTCGATCATGAAGAAGAAGCCGGAGACGATGTCGCGCACCAGCGCCTGCGAGCCGAAGGAGATGGCGAGCCCCAGAATGCCGAAGCCGGCGAGCAAGGGGCCGATATCGACGCCGAGTCGCGACAGCACGACAAGCCCGGTCAGGCCGACGACCGCGCCCAGCACGACCCCGCGCAGAACCGGCAGAACGGTCGCGAGGCGCGAAGGGATGCTCTCTTCATGCGTGGCGTCCTCGTCGACGGGGCCGGCCGCGCCGCGCTTGGGCGCATAGGCGTCGAAGAAGGCCCGCAGGAAGACGAGCGCGACCCAGCCCGCAAAGGCGAGCATGGCGACGCCAGCCGCCCGCTGCGAGAAGGCGGAGAACTCCGTCGAGCTCCCGCCAAGGAGGAAGCCGCCCCAGAGCCGCGCCAGCAGATAGAAGCCGCCGGCCCAGATCACGCCCCCGGCGGCCGCCCGCGCTGCATGGCCGAGCGCGAGCGTAAGCGGCGCACGCTCGCCCAGGGCGGCGGCATGCGCTTGCCGGCAGGCCATCAGGCTGGTGATGCCGACCGCCAGGATCGGCACCAGCACGATGATGAGCTGCGTCAATCCGGCAGCTTCGGTCCAGCGTGCCCCGCCCTCCATCATGGCTGCCGCGTTGCCGACCATCCAGATCGCCACGGCCGAGGCGGCATAGAGCCAACCGGCCCCGACCGCGATCACCCGCCGGCCCAGCCTCGGCTCATGCGATGATCCGAGGATGAGCGCTCCGAGATCGTGTCGCGCATCGATGAACCACCACGCCTTGAACAGCGTCACGGCAATGCCGACCAGTGCGAACAGCCCCGCGACCAGGCCGGGGCCAGCTGCGTGCTGGCCTGCGACCGCAGTCGTCAGCAGGATCGGCGAGGCGATGCCGAAGAAGGCGAGCAGGCGGAAATGCCGGTTGGCCCGCGGCAGCGGCATGATCCGCCGCTCCGGTACGCCGGGAGACAGCAGGAAGCGCCCGAGGATCAGATGTCCCGCCCCGATCACGACGCCGTTGGCGATGACACGCAAGGTCGTCGCGGCAAGATCGGGTTCGGGCAACCAGAGCATGCGCGCGGCATGCAACGCCGCCAGGCCGACCGTGAGCGTCATCAGATCCTGGAACAGTCCCCAGGACGATGCGATCAGGCGCGGCGTGAACTCAGGCCCTTTGGGCCACAGCCGACGCGCGAACCAACCCGCGGTCGCGAAACGGAACAGCCCTGCCGCGGCGATTGCGAGCGCCAGGCCAGCGATGATCCCCCAGCCGGCCGGAAGCTCGCTCACACCGTTGCGGTTCTGCGCCCAGGCACTCCGCCAGGCGTCCGGCAGCGCAGCCAAGCGCGGGACCGCGCTCAGCCCTTGGGTCAACCCGTCGACGAAATGATCCCAGAACGCCTCGATGGGTGTTTCGCCCTGATCCGGGCTGGTGCTTGCCGGCGGTGTGGCAGCGTTGTTCGTGGCTGCCGCTGGTGCGGCCTGGACGGGCTGGTCCTTGCCGGCGATCCTGATCTCGACCTTGCGGCCGCCGACCGACAAGGCGTCGACCAGCTTGCGCACCGTCTCCGGCGTCTCGTCGCCGCGCAGGGTCAGCGTGACATTCGCGTTGCCTTGAGCCTGCGCGTCGCCTTGAGCCTGGGCGAAGCCCATGGGAGCGAAGCCCAGCATGGCGACCAGGAACAAGAGCAGCGCCAGGGCGCAGGGCGCGACCGGTACGCGCGAAGACGCAAAGCGATGTCGCATCGAACCCGCTCCCAACACCAAGGACAGCGCGAATTGGACGGGAATCCCCGCTCTTGGCAAGCGCTGGGCTGCCTCTGCCCGTTTTGCGCTCAGCCGCGCTTCAGCCAGGCCCCGATCCGTTCGACTGCCTGCTCGCATTCCGTCAGCGAGCCGGCGAAGGAGAGCCGCACCGTACGGGCTCCACGGCTTTCGTCGAAATCGAGCCCAGGCGTGATCGCGACGCCGGCATGGTTCAGAACATCGCGGCAGAAGGCCATGGAATCGTTCGAATATCGGCCGATGTCGAGATAGATGTAGAAGGCCCCGTCGACAGGCAGGAAGTCACCCAGCCCGATCTCCGGCAGGGCCTTCAGCAGATAGGCGCGGTTTGCCGCGTAGCCGGCCTTGATCGCCTCGCACTCTTCGGTCGCCTCAAAGGCCGCCTCGCCCGCGACCTGGCTGAGATAAGGCACCGAGATCGACAAATTCTGCTGCAGCCGCTCGATCGTGCGCACCAGCCGCTCGGGCACCACGAGCCAGCCGACGCGCCAGCCGGTCATGCAGTAATATTTCGAGAAGGAGTTGACGATGATGGCGTCGGGATCGGCGGCGAGCGCCGTCGTCGCAGGCGCCTCATAGGTCAATCCGTGATAGATCTCGTCGGAGATGTACCAGAGGCCGAGCTTGCGGCACTCCGCCGCCACGGCGGCTATGGCGTCGGGCGCCATCACCACGCCGGTCGGATTGGCGGGGCTCATCGTCAGCACGCCGGCGAGCGGAGCCTGGGCATGCGCCCTGGCGATCAGCTCCGGCGTCAGCGCGAAGCGGGTCTCGGGCCCGACCTCGATCGCGACCGGCTCCAGCCCCAGCGCGATCAGGATGTTGCGATAGGCCGGATAGCCCGGCGCAGTGATGGCGACACGCGCACCGGGCTGGAAACAGGCCAGGAACGCCAGGATGAAGCCGCCGGAGGAGCCGGTCGTGACCACAACGCGTTGCGCCGCCACGCCGACGCCATAAGCATCCCGATAATGCCGCGCGATGCGTTCCCTCAGCGAATCCGTGCCGAGCGCCTGGGTATAGCCGATGCGACCATGCTCCAGCGCGCGGCCGGCTGCCGCGCGGATGCTGGCCGGTGTCGGTGCGGAAGGCTGCCCGACCTCCATATGCACCACCGAACCGCCATTCCGCTCGATGGCAGCGGCCTGGTTCATCACATCCATGACGATGAAGGGCGAAACACGCTCGGCCCGCGCGGCGAGCGCGGGCATGAGGAGGCCGGAAGGAGCTGGCTGGGTCATGCCCGTTGCCGTAACCGAGCCGCCCTTATCCCGCAACCGCTGTCACAGCTGTGATTTGACGCAATCCCGGCAAGAGCCCAGAAGCAATTTTGAAGGTTTTCCGAAACCATGATGGGGCGAGATGCCCTGCCGGCCAGAGCCGGCCTGCCCGAAAGGACGATGATGATCGCGCTTCCCTTCCTGCTGCGGCTTGACCTCGCGGTGCTGCGCCGCGCCGGCCTCGCGCTCTCCGCGCTCCTGGTTGCCGGCAGCCTGACGATGGCGCCGGCTCGCGCGCAAAGCTCCGCCCTCACCCCCGAGCAGCGCAAGGCCGTGGTCGATCTGATCCGCGAGACGCTGCAGCAGAACCCCGAACTGGTCCAGGAAGCGCTGATCGAGATCGAACGCCGCAACACGGTTGCCCAGGCCGAGGCGCAGCGCAGCGCGGTCACGGCCGAGAAGGCCCGCCTCGTCGATCCCGCGACTTCGGTGATCGTCGGCAACCCACAGGGCGACGTCACCATCGTCGAGTTCATGGATTACAATTGCGGCTTCTGCAAAAGGGCGCTGGAGGATGTCCGTGCGCTTGTCAAGGAAGACCCGAAGCTCAAGGTCGTGATCAAGGATTTCCCGATCCTCGGACCGGATTCGGTCGAGGCCAGCCGCGTCGCGGTCGCCGCCATGAATCAGCTCCAGGGCGCGAAATACTTCGAGTTCCACAACAAATTGATGGCGACCAAGGGGCGCGTCAACGGCGCCAAGGCTCTCGAGGTCGCCAAGGATGCCGGCGCGGATATCGAGCGCCTGAAGAAGGATATGGACGCCTCGGCGACCAAGGCCGTGATCGAGGACACCGTTGCCCTGGGCGATCGCCTGGGCCTGACCGGCACGCCCGCCTTCATCCTGGGCGACGAGGTCGTCTTCGGCGCAGTCGGCCAGGCGGCGCTGAAAGCCAAGATCGACGCCGTCCGCAAATGTGGCAAGGCGACCTGCAGCGGCTGAGGCCTGCCGACTTTGGTCGGGTTTCGCCCTTCCCCTGCCGGTCCGCAGCGTTTATGAGGGCGGCGTCTGCCGCTTTCATGCGGCGCTGGAATCACCGCGCACCATGGTCGCCGTCCACGTCCTCAACGGTCCCAATCTCAATCTGCTCGGCACCCGCGAACCCGCCACCTACGGCGCGGTGACGCTGGCCGGCGTCGAGGAGAGGCTCAAGGCCAAGGCGCTCGCGGCCGGTGTCGAATTGACCTTCCGCCAGACCAATTACGAGGGCGAGCTCGTCAGCTTTATCCAGCAGGCAGGCCTGGCCGGCGCGGGTATCGTCATCAATGCCGGCGCCTATACCCACACCTCGGTCGCATTGCGCGACGCGATCAAGGGCACCGAGGCGCTCGCCATCGAGGTGCATGTCTCCAATGTCCATGCCCGCGAGGAGTTCCGGCACCATTCCTACATGGCGCCGGTCTGCGTCGGCGTGATCTGCGGCTTCGGCGTCGCCAGCTATGATCTTGCTTTCGACGCGATCGTGCCGCTTCTGCAGAAGCGGCTCGCGAAACCGGCGGCCTGAACCGCCAGTATCTTCCACAGGATGGCGTGAGCGCGCTGAGCGCTCCGCTGCCAAGACGACAAAGACGGTGACACCGCCATGGCGACCAAGAGCCCGATCGACCCCGAACTGGTGCGCGAACTCGCGCAGCTTCTGAACGAGACCGATCTGACCGAGATCGAAGTCGAAAAGGGCGATCTGCGCGTCCGCGTGGCCCGGACCATCACGGCAACCGTGCAGGTTCCCGCTTCCGCAGCGCCCCTGCCGGTCGCCGCCGCGGCGCCCATCGCCGCTGCTCCGGTCGAGGGCAAACCGTCCGCTGCCCATCCCGGCGCGGTCGCCTCGCCGATGGTCGGCACGGCCTATCGCCGCGCCTCGCCCGAGGCCAAGCCCTTCGTCGAGGTCGGCAGCGTCGTGAAGGCGGGCGAGCGCGTCCTCCTGGTCGAGGCGATGAAGACCTTCAACGACATCGTCGCCCCCCGCGCCGGCAAGGTCGTCGCGATCCTGGTCGAGGACGGACAGCCGGTCGAGTATGGCGAACCGCTGCTGGTGATCGAGTGAGCCGGGCCCCGAGCGAGGATGGCCGATCCGATTTGGGCTTCAAGATGTTCGACAAGATCCTGATCGCCAACCGGGGTGAGATCGCGCTGCGCGTGCTGCGCGCCGCCAAGGAATTGGGTATCGCCACGGTGGCGGTGCACTCCACGGCCGACGCCAACGCCATGCATGTGCGCCTCGCCGACGAGAGCGTCTGCATCGGCCCGCCCTCGGCGCGCGAGAGCTATCTCAACATTCCCGCCTTGATCGCGGCTTGCGAGATCACCGGCGCGGATGCCGTCCATCCCGGTTACGGCTTCCTCTCCGAGAACGCCCGCTTCGCCGAGATCCTGGACCGGCACAACATCACCTTCATCGGTCCCAAGGCCGAGCATATCCGCAGCATGGGCGACAAGATCGAGGCCAAGCGCACAGCCAAGGCGCTCGGCATCCCCTGCGTGCCGGGTTCGGAGGGCGGCGTCACCGACGATGACGAAGCCTTGCGGATCGCAGCCGAGATCGGCTTCCCCGTCATCATCAAGGCGGCGTCCGGCGGCGGCGGCAAGGGCATGAAGGTCGTGCGCAATGCCGACGACATGTCGGTAGCGCTCTCGACCGCCCGCACCGAGGCAAAGGCCAATTTCGGCGACGATGCCGTCTATATCGAGAAATACCTGGAGAAGCCGCGCCATATCGAGATCCAGGTGCTCGGCGACGGCAAGGGCCACGCCATCCATCTCGGCGAGCGCGACTGCTCACTGCAGCGCCGCCACCAGAAGGTCTGGGAGGAAGGCCCCTCGCCCGCACTGAACGCCGGCGAACGCGACAAGATCGGCATGGTCTGCGCGAATGCGATGGCCAAGCTCGGCTATCTCGGCGCCGGCACGATCGAGTTCCTCTACGAGGATGGCGAGTTCTATTTCATCGAGATGAACACGCGCATCCAGGTCGAGCATCCCGTCACCGAGATGATCACCGGCATCGACCTCGTCAACGAGCAGATCCGGATCGCGGCCGGCGCCCCGCTCTCGATCATGCAGAAGGATGTGGTGATCGAGGGCCACGCCATCGAATGCCGGGTCAATGCCGAGCATCCCGCGACCTTCCGGCCTTCGCCGGGCAAAATCGCGTCGTTTCATACGCCGGGCGGCCTCGGTGTGCGGGTCGATTCTGCCGCCTATCAGGGCTACACGATCCCGCCGCATTACGATTCGCTGGTCGGCAAGCTGATCGTCCATGGCCGCAACCGGGCCGAATGCCTGATGCGCCTGCGCCGCTCCCTCGACGAATTCGTCGTCGATGGCGTCGACACCACGCTGCCGCTGTTCCGCACGCTGGTACGCAACCCCGACATCCTGAACGGCGACTACAACATCCACTGGCTGGAGAAATTCCTCGCAGCCGGCGGGATGGGCGAAGACGGCACGTAAGATATCGTTCTCCCCCTCATCCTGAGGCGCCGCGCAGCGGCGTCCCGACGGATGCTTCGGAAGGCTCCGGAAACATCTGGAGCCCCTTCGACACCTAGAGCAATTTCCGCTCGAGTTGGATCGTTCAATTGCTCTAGCTCTTTGTTTTGACGCGTTTTCTTCACGCGAACCGGTATCCACTTCGCTCGAAAACGCTCTAGCCTATTGCTGCTCCTCAGGATGAAGCCTGAGGAGCGCGGAGACCGATTTGACTCCCCGCGCGGCCCGCGCTCCCATCACGCCATGAAGGCCCGCTCCGTGCCCGTCCGCTCGCCGCTGATCACGCCTGAGATCATGCTGCGTGCCTATACTGCCGGCATCTTCCCGATGGCGGAGAGCGCCGACGACCCTAATCTGTTCTGGGTCGAGCCCGAGATTCGCGGCGTCATCCCGCTTGCCGCCTTCCATCTGTCGTCGCGCCTAGCCCGCACCGTCCGCTCCGACCGGTTCGAGATCAGGGTCGACAGCGCCTTCGACCATGTCATCGCGGCCTGCGCCGAGCCCAAGCCCGACCGGCCCGAGACCTGGATCAATGGCCGCATCCGCGAGATCTTCGGTGAATTGTTCCGCCTCGGCCATGTCCACACGGTCGAATGCTGGCGTGAGAACAGACTCGTCGGCGGCCTCTACGGCCTCTCGCTTGGCGGCGCCTTCTTCGGCGAAAGCATGTTCCACCGCGAGACCGACGCCTCGAAGGTCGCCCTCGTCCATCTCGTCGCACGGCTCAGGCGCGGCGGCTACAGCCTGCTCGACGCACAGTTCCAGACCTCGCATCTCGCCCAGTTCGGCACCCAAGAGGTCCCGCGCTCAGCCTATCAGGGGCTGCTGGAGCGAGCCGTCGCGAAACCCGGCAATTGGTGGTCCTGGCCCAGGGGCGCGAACACCGATGGGCGGCAGGCGCTGGTCGAACTCACTCCAGGCTGAGGCCTCGCCTCTCGGGAAGGCCGGCTCGATCTCAACCCTTGAGCCAGAACAGGCCGAACGGTCTCAGCGATTGCCGCCAGTAGCCGGATCTCTGGGACCGGTGGGGTTGGTGGGGAAGAAGCGCTGGCTCGGCGCCTGGCGCGGCGCGACCGGCACGCCCTGGGGCGGCTGCACATCAATGCGTCCGCCCGGTGCCGGCGCGTTCGGCGCCTGATTGACGTCGCGGGCCGGGCCGGTGCGCGGCCGGCGCGGTTCTTCGGGGACCGGGGCCTCCGGCTCCTTGGGATCGACGACGAGTTCCGTTCCGCCTTTGCAGTCGGTCAGCCAGACATCGTAGATCGCATGCTCGACGCCGTGCAGGCCGGGGCTCGCCGCATACATCCAGCCGGTGAAGATGCGCCGGTATTCGTTGTTGAAAGTCACCTCGTCGACCTCGGTGAAGGAGGTCGTCTGCGGCGCTTCCGTCGGCGGGCGCGTCCAGCAGACGCGCGGCGTGATCTGCAAAGCGCCAAACTGCACCGTCTCGTCGACCGCCACCTCGAAGGAGATGATCCGCCCTGTGATCTTGTCCAGCCCGGCGAAGACCGCAGTCGGATTGCGGATGCGATCGGCCGCAGCGGGCCCACCCAGCGCAAACGAAACAAGCGTAGCAAGGGCCAGAACGGAAAGGCTGCGGGACGGCATGCTCAAAACGATTCTCTGTCGCGCGAGGTCTCCGCGCGCTGGCGGCTTACCATGGCAAAGCGAGCGGAAAAAGGGCGATTGCGGTCTCCGCGCCAGCCATGCCTCATAGTCATGGACGCCGGGCGTTCCCATCACACGACAGCGTGATTTTCCTTGTTGCGAATAATTTGCAGAAATGTATCTTGCAAATAATTCGCAAGAGCAGGTGATGCGCAATGGACGCCTTCGTCAGGAAGCCCCCCGCCGGTTGGCGCCAGGATCGCGGCGAGGCCTCGCTCACCGACGTGCATCGCTCGGTCGACGTTCAAGCCTCCAAGCCAGGCTGGCGACGCGCGGTCGCCTTCGTCGGCCCGGGCTATCTCGTCGCCGTCGGCTACATGGATCCGGGCAATTGGGCGACTTCGATCGCCGGCGGCTCCAAATTCGGCTACACCCTGCTCATCGTCGCGCTGCTGTCGAACATCATGGCAGTCGTGCTGCAGGCGCTCTGCGCGCGGCTTGCCATCGGTTCGGGCCGCGATCTCGCCCAGGCCTGCCGCGACTCCTTCCCGAAGCCGGTGGCGCTCACACTCTGGTTTCTCGCCGAGACCGCGATTATCGCGACCGATATCGCAGAGGTGATCGGCACCGCGATCGGACTCAACCTGATCTTCGGCATCCCGCTCGAGATCGGCGTGCTGATCACGGCGCTCGACGTCTTCCTGATCCTGTATCTGCAGCGGCTCGGCTTCCGCTGGGTCGAGGCGTTGATCATCACCCTGCTTGGCGTCATCGCTATCTGCTTTGCGATCCAGATCGCGCTGGCCGATCCCGATTGGGGGGCGGTGATCAGGGGCTTCGCGCCGACGACGCAGATCGTCACCAATCCCGAAATGCTCTATCTCGCGCTCGGCATCCTGGGTGCGACGGTGATGCCGCATAATCTCTATCTGCATTCGGGCATCGTGCAGACCCGCGCCTATGGCGAGAGCCTGCCCGAGAAGCGCCAGGCGTTGAAATACGCCACGATCGATTCGACGGTGGCGCTGACCTTCGCGCTCTTGATCAATGCCTCGATCCTGATCCTGGCGGCGGCGACCTTCAACAAGACCGGCCAGACCGATGTCGCAGAGCTCGGCGAGGCGCATAAGCTGATCGGCCCGCTGCTGGGGCTGGCGATCGCACCAACCCTGTTCGGCATCGCCCTGCTCTGCTGCGGCATCAATTCGACGGTGACCGCGACGCTGGCCGGCCAGATCGTCATGGAGGGGTTCCTCAAGATCAAGCTGGCGCCCTGGTTGCGTCGCCTGATCACGCGCGCCATCGCCATCGTGCCTGCCGCCGCCGTGACCATCTGGTATGGCGACAGCGGCACGGCGCGGCTCCTGATCCTGACCCAGGTCGTACTCAGCCTGCAACTCTCCTTCGCTGTCTTCCCGCTGGTGATGTTCACCGCAGACAAGGCGAAGATGGGCGCGCTCGTCGCTCCGCGCTGGCTCGCCATCTTCGCTTGGCTGATCGCGATCGTGATCGCGGCGCTCAACATCAAGCTGCTGTTCGATTTCGTCATCGGCGGCTGACGCGACGATTGCTCTGGCGACCGCGAATCGGCTCTCTTCCGCTAGAGGCTGATCGCGCGGGACGACAGATGACATTGCGCCATCCAAGCGGCATCGACGAGGCCGTCGTCGCCAAGGTCGTGTCCCGGCGCGGGCGTCTCCATGCCTTCGAGAGCCTGAACCCGGCGCTGACCGCGCTCGTCGTCATCGACCTGATGCGCGCCTCGGTCGAGAATGACGAAGCCTGCCGCGAGATCGTCAGCCCGATCAACCGGATGGCGGCAGCGCTGCGCGGCCGCGGCGGCACGGTGGCATGGGTCACCGCAGCGCCGATGCCGCCGGAGAGCCCTGTCCTGGCGGCGATCCATGGCCCGCAGCGCCTGCGGCATTTCCAAGACGGCGCCCGGCCCGACGACCCGCGCTCGCGCCTCTGGCACGAACTCACGCCGCAGCCCGGCGACATCCACGCCATGAAACAGGGCTACAGCGCCTTCTTCCCGGGACGCTGCGACCTGCACGCGCAATTGCAGCGGCGCAAGCTCGACACGCTGCTGATCGCCGGGACGGTCACGAATATCTGCTGCGAATCCTCGGCGCGCGACGCCGTCGAACTGGGCTATCGCGTCGTCATGGTCTCGGACGCGAATGTCGGCCACGCCCACGGCCTGCACGAGGCCTCGCTGACGACGATCTATCGCTGCTTCGGTGATGTCAGGCCGACAGCGCAGGTTTTGGAATTGATCGCTGCCACGGCATGAAGCGCCCTGCCCGGCCGGCGCCTCAGCGCCCCGGCGTCCAGGCCTCGTAGTCGCCGGTCGCCGGCGGGCGGTGGCCCCCGGCCAGCGTCGAACCCTGCGGACGATAGGCCAGCGCCGTGCCGGTCCAGTTCTGCTGATGCGGCTCTTGCCACTCGCGTGGCTCGTAGCGCTCCTCGGAGGGCGCGACATCGACGGTGTGATGCAGCCAGCCATTCCAGCCCGGCGGGATCTTGGAGGCTTCGGCTTCGCCGTTATAGACGACCCAGCGACGCTGGATGCCGAGCGCCTTGTCCTTCACCCCGCCCTTGGTGCGGTAATAGACATTGCCGAACTCGTCGGCGCCGACCCGCTCGCCGAAGCGCCAGGTGTGGAAGCGCGTGCCGATGGTCTGGCCGTTCCACCAGGTGAAGATCTGCAGCAGCAAAGGCTTCATGAAAGTGCGCCCCTCGCGGTCGGTTTGCCTGGGCGACTTATGGAGAGATGGAACGGCGCTGTCCAGACCTCTACGCGCGTGGGCCGCCCGACCATCTGTCATTGGTCGACCGCTCCTTGCAGCGGATCAGCGTCATGACGGCCAGCACATCCTCATGCGCGGCCTGAAGCTGCCGCGTGCCCTTATGGCGGAAAATCACGTTGGTGGGATGAACCCGGGTGCTCGAGGCGATGAGCGTCGCAACGACCTCCAGATTCTCCGGGTTCAGGTCATTAGGCTTGCTTGTGGGCTTGGGAGCCTGGGCCATAAATCGGGCTGCCGAACTCACCTCCATGACGACATGGGCGGTCGAACCCGAGACGCTGGAACTCGTGAAGGTCATCCCGTTGATCGGCATGCCGCTCGCGGAGATACCGGTTTTATTGATGACGATGCGAGGGCCGCCGCAGCCCTTCTTGGCCGACGACCACTCGCCGGCGAAAGCCGGCGACAGCGGTTCCTGATCTGTACATCCAGGCAGCGCCAAGAATCCAGGCAACGCCAGGACCGGCAGAACAAAGGCGAGGCGTCGCATCGGCTTCTCCCGAACCACTCTCGAGCAGGATGCGAAAAAGTGGGCACCGGTTTTTCGCATTGATCCTGCTCTCACTCCCGGGATGAGAGACGGATTCAGATTTCACATGGGATCACACAGTGATCCCATGTGAAATCATCCGGCTCTGGCGGTGAGACGCATAGCCTTTTCACCTTAACTGGCCGCTAAACGGACAGCCGAAAGCCCGCGGTGACCAACCGATGGGCTTGAGGCTTGGCCACTCGCTCGGAGAAACCGTCGCCCTCGATGATTCATGCTACGGCGAGGATTCATGCGACCGCGAATATCGGCGCCACGATTCGGCCTTGATTCGAGATCGGTCCCATAGCGCCCGGCTTTGGCGAAGCCCGCATGGATTCAAGCACTTGATCGCGCCTCCGCAGATACCGCTTTCGTCCATGGCCGAAAGATCGCCCCACTAACCCTAGGTTAACCATGATAGCGCGCATTTGATGCGTTTCTTCGGCGCGCGACTGTGGCAAGCTGGCGCTGCGGAGAGGATTCGTCCCGCGATTCCCAAGGCTTAGCGTGGGCCTTGAAACTTATCCCCATAACTCACACCTACCTACCAGATGTCGTGTCCACAGGGTTTGATGCGCACTAATCCTTGACGTGGCGACCCATTCGGGACTAAATTTTGACAGTCGCGTGACGGCCGGCGGAAACGCCATCGACACCCGCAAAAGAGTTTCCGGAAGGGTCGAGGCGATCATCACGTGGCATGCCGGCAACGGCGGCGGCGAGCGATTGTTTGCGGACTGTTCTGGCCGCAACCGGACGAGAGAAGGCGGAGCATAGCCGCCGCGACGTCCACGGGGCACAAACCGAGTTGGGCTGACATCAGGAGCCGGTGATCAACCGGCCGCGCGGGGCTCAGGAAGCCCGCGGCATTGCATGGGGATACGAGATCATGCGCATCGAGCGCCGCTACACCTCCGCCGGCCAATCGCCTTACGCGGCGATTCCGTTCCGCTCTGCCGTCAGCGAGATCCGCAATCCCGATGGCTCGATCGTGTTCCGGCTGGAGGGCATCGAGGTGCCCGAGGCTTGGTCGCAGGTCGCCAGCGACGTGCTCGCGCAGAAATACTTCCGCAAGGCCGGCGTTCCGGCGGCCCTGAAGAAGGTCGAGGAAAACGACGTCCCCTCCTTCCTCTGGCGCTCCGTGCCCGATGAAGCCGCGCTCGCCAAGCTCCCTGAAGCCGAGCGCTTCGTTTCCGAGATCTCATCCAAGCAGGTCTTCGACCGGCTCGCCGGCTGCTGGACCTATTGGGGCTGGAAGGGCGGTTATTTCTCCTCCGAGGAGGACGCGCAGGCTTTCCATGACGAACTGCGCTTCATGCTCGCGACCCAGCGCGTCGCGCCGAACTCGCCGCAATGGTTCAACACCGGCCTGCATTGGTCCTATGGTATCGACGGCCCGAGCCAGGGCCATTTCTACGTCGACTTCAAGACCGGCAAGCTGGTGAAGTCGAAGTCGAGCTACGAGCACCCGCAGCCCCATGCCTGCTTCATTCAGGGTGTGCAGGACGACCTCGTCAATGAGGGCGGCATCATGGATCTCTGGGTCCGCGAGGCACGCCTGTTCAAATACGGCTCCGGCACCGGTTCCAACTTCTCCCTGCTGCGCGGCGAAGGCGAGAAACTCGCCGGCGGCGGCCGCTCCTCGGGCCTGATGTCCTTCCTCAAGATCGGCGACCGGGCTGCGGGCGCGATCAAGTCGGGCGGCACGACGCGACGCGCCGCCAAGATGGTCGTGGTCGATGTCGACCACCCCGATATCGAGACCTATATCGACTGGAAGGTGCGCGAGGAGCAGAAGGTCGCCGCCCTCGTCACCGGCTCCAAGGTCGTCCAGAAGCACATGAAGGCCGTGATGAAGGCCTGCGTGAACTGCGAAGGCGATGGCGATTCCTGCTTCGACCCCGAGAAGAACCCGGCGCTGAAGCGCGAGATCAAGCTCGCCCGCAAGGCGATGGTGCCCGACAACTACATCAAGCGGGTGATGCAGTTCGCCAAGCAGGGCTACACAGACATCCAGTTCGATATCTACGACACCGACTGGGATTCGGAAGCCTATCTCACGGTCTCCGGCCAGAACTCGAACAACTCGGTCTCGCTGACTGACGACTTCCTGCGCGCCGTGGAGACCGACGGCGACTGGAACCTGACCGGCCGCACCACCGGCAAGATCACCAAGACGCTGAAGGCCCGCGACCTCTGGGAGAAGATCGGCTACGCCGCCTGGGCCTCGGCCGATCCCGGCCTGCACTTCAACACCACGATGAACGACTGGCACACCTGCGCGGCCTCCGGCCGGATCCGGGCGTCCAATCCGTGCTCGGAATACATGTTCCTCGACGATACGGCCTGCAACCTGGCTTCGGCCAACCTGCTGCAGTTCTATGATCGCGAGGCCAAGGCCTTCGATGTCGCAGCCTATGAGCATCTCTGCCGGCTCTGGACGATCGTCCTCGAGATCTCGGTGACGATGGCGCAGTTCCCCTCCAAGGAAATCGCCGAGCTCTCCTACGAATACCGCACGCTCGGCCTCGGCTACGCCAATATCGGCGGCCTCTTGATGACCATGGGCCTCGGCTATGATTCCGACGAGGGCCGCGCGCTCGCCGGCGCGCTGACCGCGGTCATGACCGGCGTCTCCTATGCGACCTCGGCCGAGATGGCGGGCGAGCTTGGCCCCTTCCCCGGCTACAAGAAGAACGCCGCGCATATGCTGCGCGTCATCCGCAACCACCGCGTCGCGGCCCATGGCCAGGCTTCGGGCTATGAAGGCCTGCAGGTCACGCCGGTCCCGCTCGACCACGGCACGCTGGCGCGCCTGGGCGGCTCCAGCGCCCTGCTCTCGGAACGCGCCCGCATCGCCTGGGACAATGCGCTCGCGCTCGGCGAGAAGCATGGCTACCGCAATGCGCAGGCAACCGTGATCGCACCGACCGGCACGATCGGCCTCGTGATGGATTGCGACACCACCGGCATCGAGCCCGATTTCGCCCTGGTGAAGTTCAAGAAGCTCGCCGGCGGCGGCTACTGGAAGATCATCAACGGCGCGGTGCCCGACGCTCTGCGCGCACTCGGCTACCGCGAGAGCGAGATCGCCGAGATCGAGGCCTATGCGGTCGGCCATGGCACGCTGGCGCAGTCGCCCGGCATCAACCACGGCTCGCTCAAGGCCAAGGGCTTCACCCAGGACAAGATCGACGCGATCGAGAAGGACCTGAAAGCCGCCTTCGACATCAAGTTCGTCTTCAACAAATGGACGCTGGGCGAGGATTTCCTCGTCAACACGCTTAAGGTGCCGGCTGAGAAACTCGCCGAGATGTCCTTCGAATTGCTGCCTTTCCTCGGCTTTTCCAAGGCCGAGATCGAGGCTGCCAACGTGCATGTCTGCGGGGCGATGACGCTGGAAGGTGCGCCGCATCTCAAGCTCGAGCACTACAACGTCTTCGACTGCGCCAACCCCTGCGGGCGCATCGGCAAGCGCTATCTCTCGGTCGAGAGCCATATCCGCATGATGGCTGCAGCCCAACCCTTCATCTCGGGGGCGATCTCCAAGACCATCAACATGCCCAACGACGCCACCGTCGAGGACTGCAAGAGCGCCTATATGCTCTCCTGGAAGCTGGCGCTGAAGGCCAACGCCCTCTACCGCGACGGCTCAAAGCTCTCGCAGCCGCTGAACTCCGCCCTGATCTCCGACGAGGACGATGAGGAGGACGCCGTCGAGGCGCATTACCAGCAGCCGATGGCCGCCCGCACAACGCAGATCGCCGAAAAGATCGTCGAGCGCATCATCGAGAAGGTCGTCCGCGAGCGCGAGAAGATGCCCTCGCGCCGCACAGGCTACATCCAGAAGGCGGTCGTCGGCGGCCACAAGGTCTATGTCCACACCGGCGAATATGCCGATGGCCGCCTCGGCGAGATCTTCATCGACATGCACAAGGAGGGCGCCGCCTTCCGCGCGATGATGAACAATTTCGCCATCGCGGTGTCACTGGGCCTGCAATACGGCGTGCCGCTGGAGGAGTATGTCGAGGCGTTCACCTTCACCCGCTTCGAGCCCTCGGGCTTCGTGCAGGGAAACCAGTCGATCAAGAACGCGACCTCGATCCTCGACTATGTCTTCCGGGAGCTCGCGATCTCCTATCTCGGCCGACACGACCTCGCCCATATCGACCCGAGCGAGATCGGCCATGACGTGATCGGCGGCGGCGTCGGGCAGGACAAGGCGCCTGACACGGCCACGCCTATCACCACGAGCCCGCTGGCCTCGACCGGCTTTCGGCGCGGCAAGCCGATGAACTTCCACGCCATCCAGGGCGGCGGCGGCCTCGCTACCGGCACCGAGACGGTGGCGCGCGGCGGCGCCACAGTGACCGCGCTGATCACCACGAGCCCGACGGCGCTCAAGGAGGAGCCTGAAGCTTACGGCGAGGCCGACATGGCCAAGCTCGGCTTCTCGGCCCCCGCCGCCCAGCCCAGCGCATCCGAGCGCCGCGCTGAGGCGATCATGAAGGGCTATGTCGGGGACAGCTGCGGCGAATGCGGCAACTTCACGCTGGTGCGAAATGGGACGTGTTTGAAGTGCAACACCTGCGGCTCGACGACGGGTTGCTCGTGAGACCGCACGCATGCAGGATCGTGAAAATCGAGGCATAGTGTTGCCGCGATTGTAGAAAAAGTTCCGCAATCCGACCTGCGCCGCCCGGCAACCAAGCCGGGCGGCGCTTCGTTTCCAGCAAATCAAGAATCAGGTGCACCGCGAGGCATCCGTTGGTCCCGTTGACGTTGAAGGTGGCGATTTTCATCGCCCCGTCCTAGCTCGTGATCCGCTCGGCCCAGGCCGAAACCGCCTCAGCCATGGTCTTCAGATGGTCGGTGGCAGAAAAGCCGGAAACGGATTTCCGCGGCTTCAGATCGTGGTCGCCGTCCTCAAGCCACAAAATCTCGATGGCCGGTGACAGCGTGTAGGCGGACACCTCGTCCCGCATGCCGAATTGGTCGCGCGTGCCCTGCACAATCAGCGTCGGGATTTTCAGGTCGACGAGGTGCGCCGTGCGCAACTGCTCGGGCTTGGCCGGCGGATGAAAGGGATAACCAAGGCACAGCAGGCCGTGGGCTCGGCCGGAGGCGAAGAGGCCGTCTGCGACCATGCTGGCGACCCGGCCGCCCATCGACTTGCCGCCGATGATGAGCGGACTTTTTGCATCAAGCGCGTCAATAGCGGCGAGGTATTCTGGATTGAGCTTTTCCGCTCGCGGCGGGGGCTTGCGGCCCGACACCATTCGTCGGCCCGCCATATAGTTGAACTCAAAGCGAGCCACACGAAGGCCCGATCCCGCCAAGGCCTTCGCCGTCGCTGTCAGCGAGGGCGAATCCATCGGCCCGCCAGCGCCGTGCGCGAGCAGGACCGTTCGTTTCGCCTGTTCGGGACCGTCGAAGAGAAACCTCACCGCCATCCGCCTCCTGCGCTCCCTGCCTGATATCTTGTTCGACAATGCCTATATTCGGGCCAACCTATAATCAGGAGGTTCAGAGCCATGACAACGGAACGCGCAGTGCTTGCCGGCGGTTGCTTCTGGGGCATGCAGGATCTGATCCGCCGCAGACCCGGCGTGATCTCCACCCGTGTCGGCTATTCGGGTGGCGAGGTGCCCAATGCCACGTACCGCAATCATGGCAACCATGCGGAGGCGATCGAGATCGTGTTCGACCCGGCCCGGACGAGCTACCGCGACCTGCTCGAATTCTTTTTCCAGATTCACGACCCGACGACGCGCGACCGTCAGGGCAACGATATCGGCGCGAGCTACCGCTCGGCGATCTTTTATGTGAGCGACGAGCAGAAGCGTGTCGCCGAGGAGACCATCGCCGACGTCAACGCGTCGGGGATTTGGCCCGGCAAGGTCGTGACCGAAGTGACCCCGGTCGGCGATTTCTGGGAGGCCGAACCGGAGCATCAGGACTACCTGGAGCGCTATCCCGCCGGCTACACCTGCCATTTCCCGAGGCCGAACTGGAAGCTGCCGATGCACCAGGACATCAGCCGCGCCGGATGAGGCCTCTGCGGATCGCCGCGGTCCGGCTTGCCACGGCCATTCGCACTAGCTCTGGAACATGGTTCAGCCCGTCGATCGGCGGCCGATGTCTGGCTCGGCTTCTGCCAACCAGCGCAGCAACACCGGGAGAAGGCCGTTGATCCCATGGACGTCGAAAGTCGCGATCTTCATGGGCGGCCAATGCTTTCAGCCTGCGCGATCCCGCGATGAGGCACGACGCTTCCGCGTCTCTCGGGCGCGCTCCCTGGAGCGCGCTGCGCGCCTGCGGCGATTGACCGTGGCCTCCCAAACCCTGTCGGAGATTGGAACCCATGCGTTCTTGCGGCGATCCGGACGCAGCTGACGATGACGCTCGGTTTCTTCGTCAGCTCACGGCGCCAGATTTCAAGGAACCCGCGATCCCTCTGGCTGGTCGCGTGGACGACGCCCTGTACGGCTTCTTCCGCGAACGTCTGGCCCCTGCGTCGGCAGCCGGTGGAACCGAGCCCGCCGTGGCGTGTTTCCAGTCGTCTGCATCGCAAATTTAGATGGGTGGGAATTGTGATGCTTCCGATGGAGCATCAGGGCGACCTCTCAAAAGGCAGTCGACGACGTGACATCCTGGCGTAAGCAAGCCTGACGGGAGAAGGCATGTCTGATCTTACAAGCAGCGAAGCCATGCTCATCGAGAGATTGTTGGAGATCATTGCCGCCGAAGGCTTGGTCCATCAGGAAAAGCTCGACCCGGCAGCAAGCGTGGAAAATGATCTAGGCCTGTCGATCGATGATTTGACCTTGATCGGGAACGCGATCGAGCGGGAGTTCGATTGCGACATGCCCGACAACGACATGCAAGCCTGCAAAACAGTTCGTCAGCTTGTTGATCTGATCATCGTCCGGGTCAATGCCAAGGCCAAACCCGCCGAGTAAAAGGCCGATTTGGCAGCATTCCCCCGCAAAGCCGGCTCACAAAATGCTCTCCCTCCGAATATGCCTCACCGCAATGCTCGGATGAATTTTTGTCGTCTTCGAGCGCTGACGGCATCGTTCGAGATGACGCCGGTATGGATCCATCGATCATGTGCCTCCTCGCTAAGCTGACCGCGTAGCGTCTCCGACGAGGTCGTCCGTGCCCTGGTACGGAATGGCATTCTGCCGACAGAGCGCGCCGTCAATCCACTTAACCGATGCCCGTATGCTTCTGTCGGGCGCCAGACGGTCGATCAGTTTCGAGCGAAGTACACCTCCCTTCATGAGCTTGCGCGATCGCGTGGCATGCACCTGCCTGTGCATAGCGTTGCCGCGATAGTGATACGCGACGCCCGGCTTGCCGGGCGGTCTCGGTCGAACCATAGCCTTCGAGCAGGCAGATCCTGGCGCGAGCCGTGAATTCGGCCTTGACCTGCTCGGGCACGCCGGGCGCGAGCGCGATCCGCATCCTTTGCAGGCGCTCGGCCTCGGAAGGCGCCGAATGAGACTGGCGCACTCTGTCGAGTGACAGGGCGACCGGCCCGATGGTTCATCCAACCGTCATCCGCAGCCCATAGCGAGATGGGATTGGAGGAGCCTTGAATGAAACGTCGCAACGTTCTGCTCATCGTCGTCGATCAATGGCGCGCCGATTTCGTGCCGCATCTGCTGCGGGCGCGTGGGCAGGCGCCATTTCTTCGGACGCCCAATCTCGACCGGCTTTGCGCCGAGGGCGTCACCTTCGCCAACCACGTCACGGCCTGCGTGCCCTGCGGCCCGGCGCGCGCGAGCCTGCTGACCGGCCTCTATCTGATGAATCATCGCGCCGTGCAGAACACGGTGCCGCTCGACCAGCGCCATTTCAACCTGGGCAAGGCCCTGCGCGAGATTGGTTACGATCCAGCCTTGATCGGCTACACCACGACGACGCCCGATCCGCGTTCGACCGCGAAGCAGGATCCGCGCTTCCTCGTGCTCGGCGACCTGATGGACGGCTTCCGTTCCGTGGGCGCTTTCGAGCCGAACATGGACGGCTATTTCGGCTGGGTAGCCCAGAACGGTTTCGAGCTGCCGCCCAATCGCGAGGATATCTGGCTGCCCGAAGGCGAAGACGCTGTTCCGGGTGCAACCGAACGACCCGCGCGCATTCCCAAGGAACTCTCCGACTCGTCCTTCTTCACCGAGCGCGCACTGACCTATCTCAAGGGCCGCGCCGGCAAACCGTTCTTCCTGCATCTCGGCTATTACCGGCCGCACCCGCCCTTCGTTGCGCCGGCGCCCTATCACGACATGTACCGGGCGCAGGACATGCCCGCGCCGATCCGGGCCGAGTCGCCCGAGGCCGAGGGCGCCCAGCACCCGCTGGTCAAATATTATGTCGATGCGATCGGGCGCGGCTCGTTCTTCCATGGCGCGGAAGGCTCGGGCGCCACGCTCGACGAGGCCGAGATCCGGCAGATGCGCGCAACCTATTGCGGCCTGATAAGCGAGATCGACGACTGCCTCGGTCAGGTCTTCGCCTATCTCGACGAGACCGGACAGTGGGACGACACGCTGGTCGTCTTCACCTCAGATCATGGCGAGCAGCTCGGCGACCATCACCTGCTTGGCAAAATCGGCTTCCATGACGAGAGCTTCCGCATTCCGCTCGTCGTCAAGGATCCAGCCGCAGCCGAAGGCCGTCGCGGCACGGTCGAGGAGGCATTCACCGAGAGCGTCGATGTGATGCCGACGATCCTTGATTGGCTCGGCGGCGAGGCGCCCCGCGCCTGCGATGGTCGCTCGGTGATGCCCTTCACCCAGGGTGTCCGCCCACCCGACTGGCGCACCGAACTGCATTACGAATACGATTTCCGCGACGTGCATTACTCGCAGCCTGAGAAAGTACTCGGACTCGGCATGGATGAGTCCAGCCTCTGCGTCGTGCAGGACGAGAACTATAAATACGTCCACTTCGCCGCGCTGCCGCCGCTGTTCTTCGACTTGGCGCGCGACCCCAACCAGTTCGTCAATCTGGCGGAAGACGCAGGCTATGCGGCGCTCGTGCGCGACTACGCCCAGAAGGCGCTGTCCTGGCGGCTGACCCATGCCGACCGGACGCTGACCCATTTCCGCTCCAGCCCGCGCGGGCTCGAGGAGCGCGCCCCCAACGCAACCGAAACAGGAGACCAGTCATGGTCGGCTCCCTCACGCGCCGCAGCGCAATAGCGCTCGGCGGTTCAGCCCTCATCCTGCCGTCGCGCTTCGCGATCGCGCAGGCCGACAACCGGCCCTCGATCACCGTCGCGGTCCAGAAGATCTCGAACACAAACCTGCTCGACGTGCTGCGCGAGCAGTCCAATGTCGGCGAGCGGATTTTCTTCTCCTCGATCTGGGAAAGTCTGATCGGCAAGAACTGGACCGGCAATCTCGAGCCGGTGCCCGGCCTCGCGACCGAATGGAAGCGCATCGACGACAGGACCGTCGAGCTCAAGCTTCGTCAGGGCGTCAAGTTCCACAATGGCGATGAACTGACAGCCGAGGACGTCGTCTTCTCCTTCGGCAAGGAGCGCATGTTCGGCGACACCAAGCCGAGCGCCGGCAAGACGATCTCGGCCGATTTCACCGTCGGCGGCGGTCGCGCCTCCAAGGAACTGCCTGCCGAAGTCCCGGCCGTGGCGCGCCGCGCCTGGCCGGCCCTGCTCGGCATCGAGGTCGTCGATAAATACACCGTGCGCTTCGTCAACGGCACGCCTGACGTAACGCTGGAAGGCCGCATCTCGCGTTTCGGCAGCGAGATCATGAACCGCCGCGCCTTCGAGGAAGCCAAGACCTATAGCGACTGGGCCTCAAAGCCGGTCACCACCGGCCCCTACCGCGTCGCCGAATATCGCCCCGACGTGTCGCTGCTGCTCGAAGCCCATGATGAATACTGGGGCGGCCGCCCGCCGCTGAAGTCGATCCGCTTCGTCGAGGTGCCGGAGACGGCCTCGCGCATCAACGGGCTGCTGTCGGGCCAGTATCAGTTCGCCTGCGACATCCCGCCCGATCAGATTGCGCAGATCGAGAAGAACCCGGCCTTCGAGGTCCAGGGCGGCACGATCCTGAACCACCGCCTGACGGTGTTCGACAAGAACCATCCGCAACTCGTCAACCCGCTGGTGCGCCGCGCGATGACGCATTCCATCGATCGGCAGGCCATCGTCGACTCGCTCTGGGCCGGCCGGACCTCGATCCCGAAGGGTCTACAGTGGCCCTATTACGGTGACATGTTCATCGCCGACTGGTCGGTGCCGGCCTTCGACCTCAAGGTCGCCAAGGATCTGGTGAAGCAGTCGGGCTACAAGGGCGATCCGATCCCCTACCGGCTGCTCAACAACTACTACACCAACCAGACCGCCACCGCGCAGATCCTGGTCGAGATGTGGAAGGAGGCAGGGCTCAACGTCGAGATCCAGGTCAAGGAAAACTGGCAGCAGATCCTCGAGCGCACCCCGACGCGCGCCGTGCGCGACTGGTCGAACTCGGCGCCCTTCAACGATCCCGTCTCGTCGCTCGTCAGCCAGCACGGTCCCAACGGCCAGCAGCAGCAGGTCGGCGAATGGACCAATGACGAGCTGAACAAGCTCTCGGTCGAGCTGGAAACATCGACCGACCGGGCCCGCCGCAAGGCCGCCTTCCGCCGCATGCTGGAAATCGCCGAGCGCGAGGATCCCGCCTATACGGTGCTGCACCAGAACGCGACCTTTACGGCCAAGCCGAAAGCACTCGCTTGGAAGGCCTCGCCGGCCTTCGCCATGGACTTCCGCGCCGAGAATTGGGGCGGACGAAGCTGAGCCGCGAGACCACGCATGGCGCGACCTGATCGGTCGCGCCGTTTTCTTTTTGGACGCTTCGAAGAGATCTGCCGATGACCGCTCTCTCTCGCCGCCATGCCCTGGCTCTCGCCGCGGGCTCTCGCGCCGCCTTGGCGCTGTCGCGTTTCGCCATCGGACAGACCGAAACACACCCCTCGATCATCCCATGGAGGGCGGCGCAGTCCATCGTGATGGACTTCCGATCGGGCAGCTGGGGCGGGATCCGCTCATGAGCGCGCAAGCCGGCAGGGGCAACCAGAGCCCGCTCGTCGCGATCCGCGATCTCGCGGTCGCCTTCGACGGGGTCAAGGTGCTGCATGGTATCGACCTCACCGTGGAACGTGGCGAGGCCGTCGGGCTCGTCGGCGAATCCGGCTGCGGCAAGTCGGTGACCTGGCTCGCCGCGCTCGGCCTTCTGCCGAAGAAGGCGGATGTCACCGGCAGCGTCACGCTGGAGGGCTGCGAACTGATCAATGCGGAGCCGGCCTTGCTTGACGCCACCCGCGGCGGCCGCATCGCCATGATTTTTCAGGACCCGGCGAGCGCGCTGAACCCCGTCATCAAACTCGGCAAACAGGTCGGCGAAGCTTTGGCGCTGCATCGCGGGCTCTCGGGCGGCGCGATCCGCGCGGAAGCCAAGCGCCTCTTCGATCTCGTCGGCATTCCCGACGCGGCGCGCCGGCTCGACGCCTTTCCCCATGAGCTTTCGGGCGGCCAGAACCAGCGCGTCATGATCGCCATGGCGCTCGCCGGCGAACCCGACCTTCTGGTGGCGGACGAACCAACCACCGCGCTCGATGCGACGATTCAAGCGCAGATCCTCGAACTGCTGACGCTGATCCGGCGCGAGACCAACATGGCTCTGGTCCTGATCAGCCATGATCTCGGCGTGATCTCGCAGACCTGCGACCGCGTCTGCGTGATGTATGTCGGCCGGATCATCGAGACAGCGCAATCCGACGCGCTCTTCGCGCAGCCGCTGCATCCCTATACGCAGGGCCTGCTGGCGGCGCTGCCGCCGCTGGAGGGCGTGCGCCGCCGGCTCGATCCCATCGAAGGCAATGTGCCCGAGCCTTGGAACCTGCCACCTGGCTGTTCGTTCGCGCCGCGTTGCCCATGTCGGGTCGATGCCTGCGAGATGCGCCTGCCACCGCTCGACCTGAAGGCGCCTGGCCGTCTCGCCGCCTGCATTCGCACGCCGCCACTCGTCCAGCCGCAGCGCCAGACGGAGCCCGTCTTCGCATGAACGCCCCGCCGCTTCTCCAGGCGCGGAGTGTCGCGCGGCGCTATGCGATGCGCCAGGGCCTGCTCGGTCGCTCGGTCGATGTCCGAGCCGTGGACGGCGTCTCCCTCACGGTCGAGCGCGGCAGAACGCTGGGGCTGGTCGGCGAGTCCGGCTCGGGTAAATCTACCATCGGGCGTCTGGCGCTTGGCCTCGAGCCGTCCGATGACGGCGATGTGCTGTTCAACGGCACGGCAATCCCACCCAGCGGAAGCCCGGCCTGGCGCGTGATGCGTGCTCGCATGCAGATGATCTACCAGGATCCGCTCGGCGCGCTCGACCGGCGGCTGTCGATCCTGGAGCAGGTCCGAGAGCCTTACGACATTCACCGCATTGGCGACCCAAGCGGCCGCGACGCCATGGCACTGGCCCTCCTGCAATCGGTCGGCCTGCGCTCGGACCAGGGTGCGCGCTATCCTCATGAACTCTCTGGCGGCCAGCGCCAGCGCGCGGTGATTGCGCGCGCGCTCGCCACTAAGCCCGACCTCCTGGTCTGCGACGAACCAGTCTCGGCGCTCGATGTCTCGATCCAGGCGCAAGTCGTCAACTTGCTGGTCGATATCCAGCAGGAGCTGGGTCTCGGCATGCTGTTCATCAGCCATGATCTCAAGGTCGTGCGCCAGGTCAGCCACCGCGTCGCGGTGATGTATCTCGGCCGCATCGTCGAAGAGGGCGAGGCCGATCTTCTGCTGTCGAACCCGGCGCATCCCTATACCGAGGCGCTCGTCTCGGCCTCCCCGGTGCCAGGCAGGCGCGCCCGGCCGCGCATCGTCTTGCAGGGCGACCCGCCGAACCCTGCGGCACGCCCTTCTGGATGCGCTTTCCACCCGCGCTGCCACGCCGTGCGCGAGCGCTGCAAGGCCGAAAGCCCGAAGCTCATGCCGCTGCCGGACGGGCGGTTGGCCGCTTGCCATGTCGCGCATGATCAGGCCAATTTCCTGAAGGCTGCAAGCTGATGTTGCGCTTCTTCCTGACCCGACTCGCCCGCGCCGCGCTGACGGTGGCGCTGGTCGTCACCTTCGCCTTCGTCGTGCTGCGGATGTCGGGCGATCCCGCCCTGATCATCATGAGCGTCGATGCTCCGCCCGAGGCCATCGCCGCCTTCCGCAAGGCATGGGGCCTCGACGATCCGATCTGGCTGCAATATCTGCGCTACTTCTCCGCCATCGGCCGGGGCGAGCTCGGCCAGTCGATGCGCGATGGCAGGCCGGCGATCCAGCTCGTGCTGGAGCGCATCCCGGCAACCCTGGCACTCACCTTGCCGGCGCTGGCGCTCAAGCTCTGCATCGGCATTCCCGCCGGCATCCATGCCGCGCTTCACCGCGACAGCCTGATGGATCGTATCGTCATGGTGACGGCGGTGGCGGGCTTCACGGTGCCGAGCTTCGTGCTTGGCCTCGTGCTGGTGCTGATTTTCTCGGTTCAGCTCGGTTGGCTGCCCTCGGGTGGGCAGGACAGCTGGCGCCACGGCATTCTGCCTGTTCTGACGCTCGGCATCGGCGGCGCAGCCGTGCTTGCACGCTTCACCCGCAGCGCCATGCTGGAGGTGCTCGGCCAGTCCTATATCCGCACCGCCAGCGCCAAGGGCGTGCCCTGGGCAGCCGTGGTGCGCGGCCATGCTTTGCCCAATGCGGCGGTGCCAACCGTCACGGTCGTCGGCTTCATGGTCGGCAGCCTGATCGCTGGTGCCGTCGTGGTCGAGAGCGTGTTCTCGTGGCCTGGCGTTGGACGGCTCCTGGTGGTGGCGGTCTCGAACCGCGACCTGGCTGTGGTGCAATGCATCCTCTTGCTGGTCGCGATGACCATGGTCGGTGCCAATCTGATCGTCGACCTACTCTATGGCGTGCTCGACCCACGCCTGCGCAATGGTGCCAAGGCGGGAGCGCATTGAGATGGCCGACATCGCGGCTGCCAACTCCGTTCTTGCCGTCCCGGCCGAAAAGGCAGCGCCAAGGCGCAGGCAACGCATCCCCTTGCTCGTCTGGTTCGGCCTGGTCTGGATCGCCATCATCATCGTCGTCGCGCTCGCCGCCGACTGGATCACGCCCTATCGCTTCACGGCCTATGACTTGCGCAACCGGCTGGCTGTCCCCTTCCATCCGCTGCACTGGCTCGGCACCGACGAACTCGGCCGCGACGTGCTCTCGCGGTTGATAGTCTCGATCCGTATCTCGCTGCTCGTCGCCTTCGGAGCCACCATCATCTCGGCGGTTCTGGGCACGCTGATGGGCTTCCTCGCCGCGCATTTCCGTGGACTGGTCGAGCAGTTCGTCTTGATGCTGGCGGATTTCCAGGCTGCGATGCCGTTCCTGATCCTGGCGCTCTCGGTGCTGGCCTTCTTCGGCAATGCGCTGCCGCTCCTCATCGGCCTGATGGGGCTCTATGGCTGGGAGCGCTATGCTCGCATCGCGCGCGGCCTCGCCATCTCGGCGGGCGCACAGGGTTATGCTGGAGCGGTGCGCCAGATCGGAGCGTCACCGACGCGGGTCTATCTCAAGCATATCTTGCCCAACATCGCCTCGACGCTGATCGTCTCGATGACGTTGACCTTTCCCGAGGTCATCCTGCTCGAAAGCGGCCTCTCCTTCCTGGGGCTCGGCGTGCAGCCACCGATGACGTCTCTCGGCAACATGGTCGGCTATGGTCGCGAGTATCTCACCCGCGCGCCCTGGATCATGCTGGCGCCGGCCTCGACCATCGTGCTGACCACTCTCGCCGTCAGCCTCGTCGGCGACTGGCTGCGCGACCGCCTCGACCCGACCCTGCGCTGAACACCTAGAGCATCGGCCCGAAAAATGTAATGCAGTTTTCGGAAGAAGCCGATGGAAGATCAAAGAGCTACGGGCGCGACCGTAATCTCGGGAGAAGGCTGTGCAGAATACCGATAAGATTTGGACGATCGTCGATTCAAAGCAGGCGGACTATATCGAGCTCAGCGACCGCGTCTTTGAGATGCCCGAGCTCAACTACCGCGAGGTCAAGTCGGCTGCAGCCCATGCCGAGCAGCTTCGGCGCGAGGGATTTCGCGTGGAGACGGGCATTGCCGGTTTGCCGACCGCCGTCATGGGCGAAGCGGGCGAAGGCGGGCCGGTGATCGCCATCCTCGGGGAGTACGACGCGCTGCCGGAGCTTTCGCAGGCGCCTGGCGTGTCCGAGCATCAACCGCTTCCCAACCAGCCGGCCGGCCATGGCTGCGGCCACAACCTGCTCGGTGCCGGCGCCATGCTGGCGGCTGCGGCGGTCAAGGATTTCCTCGCGGAGCGTGGGCTCAAGGGCCGCGTCCGATATTATGGCTGCCCGGCCGAAGAAGGCGGGGCAGGCAAAGCGTTCATGGTCAAGGACGGTGCCTTCAAGGACGTCGACATCGCCATTTCATGGCATCCGGCCGATTTCGCGGCGGTGACGGCAGCCATATCCCTGGCCAATACGACGCTCGATTTCGAGTTCTCCGGTCGCGCCTCGCATGCCGCCGCCGCGCCGCATCTCGGCCGTTCGGCGCTCGATGCCGCCGAGTTGATGAATGTCGGCGTCAACTACATGCGCGAGCATATGCCGTCGGACGCCCGCATTCACTATGCCTATCTGGATGCCGGCGGCATCGCGCCCAACGTCGTGCAGGCCAAGGCCAGGCTGCGCTATGTCGTGCGCGCGACGATGGTCTCACAGGTCCATGAGCTTATCGCCCGCGTCCGGAAAATCGCTGAAGGCGCGGCGCTGATGACGGAGACGACCGTCACCAGCGAAGTCGTCAGCGCGATGAGCAGCCTGCTGGCGAACACGCCCCTGGAAGATGCGATGCAGCGCAACTTCGATCGGCTCGGCCCGCCTCCTTTCGATGCAGATGACGTCGCCTTCGCCCGGCGCATGCAGAAGACCGTGACGCCCGCGCATATCGAAAGCGCCTTTCGCCGCTCGGGGCTGCCGGTGACGGATTTCCCCTTGTGCAACGCGATCGCACCCAGGGAGGTGCCGGGACCGCGGATGATGGGCTCGACCGATGTCGGCGATGTCTCCTGGGCCGTTCCCACGGTCCAGGCGCGCGGCGCGACCTATACGATCGGCACGCCCGGGCATTCCTGGCAGCTGACGGCCCATGGTCAATCGCCGCTGGCGCACAAAGGCATGGTTCACGTTGCCAAGGTCATGGCGGGCGTCGCCGTGGACGCGCTCGTCGAACCGGGCTTGCTGGAAAAAGCCAAGGCCGACTTCGCTGAGCGCCTTGTCCGGACACCCTATAAGCCGCTCCTGCCAGACGACGCCAAGCCGCCTTTCCATATGTTCTGACGCGTGGGAAGCCAATTCTGACACGTGGAAAGCCAGTTCTGACGTATGGAAAGCTTTGGCCCGGTCGACGATTGGCCGGGCCATGCCCACGCGCTTGCGTGAGCTCGTCAATACCCGGACATCGCGTTGAGGTTGGTTCACGAGAATTATGTGACGGAATTTCTCGGCCGGGGCGTATCGATGCTGCAAGCCGGGTTAACTGTCCGATTATCGCCACATGCCCCGCATTTGCGCACGCACATCGATCCTCGGTCCATTGCTGGCTGTCCGGCCGGCGTCTCCCGCAGCGATGCGCGGCCAGACGCAGCCCTCGAAATGCCCGAGCAGGCCGTTGGGAATGAACCGCGTCCGGTTCGCATAGACGTGGCGGTCGCCGGTCGATGATTGGCCATGGGTGAAGAAACGTTGCGGCACGACGAGATGCAGATCGTCCTTGGCCCGCGTCATTGCGACGTAGAGCAGCCGCCGCTCTTCCTCGATCTCCTCGGACGTACCGACACCGAGATCGATCGGAATGCAACCATCGACGACGTTCATGACGAAAACCGATTTCCACTCCTGGCCTTTGGCAGAATGAATCGTCGAAAGGATCAGGTAGTCCTCGTCAAGCAGCGGCACTCCGGCCTGATCGCTGGTCGCGTCAGGCGGATCGAGCGTGAGTTCGGTCAGGAAGCGCTCTCGCGAGGAATAGCCTCCGGCGATCTGCTCGAGCTGGATAAGGTCGGCTTGTCGTGTCGAGGCGTCTTCATGGATGCGCTCCAGATGGGGCTCGTACCAGAGCCGCGCGCGCCCGATCTCAGCAGGCCAGCCACAGCCGCCCGAACGCAGCTCGGCGACGGCGGTCTGGAAACTTTGCCAGTCCTCGCCAGCGCGCGGCGGCGCGGGAGCATCATGCAGCGCCTCGATGGGGTCGCAGGCTCGGGCCATGTGGTCCAGCACGCGCTGTGCCGAGGTCGGCCCGACGCCGGGCAGAAGCTGCAGGATGCGGAAGCCGGCGACCCGGTCGCGCGGATTCTCGACGAAGCGTAACAAGGCGAGCACATCCTTGATGTGGGCCGCATCGAGGAACTTCAAACCGCCGAACTTGACGAAAGGGATGTTGCGCCGGGTCAATTCGATCTCCAGCGGGCCGCTGTGATGAGACGCCCGGAAGAGCACGGCCTGCTGCTTCAGCGTGGATCCCGCCTCGCGGTTCTCCAGCACCTGCTCGGCGATGAAGCGAGCCTGATCGGCCTCATCACGCACATTGACGAGTTGCGGCGCCGCGCCGGCTGCCCGATCGGTCCAGAGATTCTTGGTGAAGCGCTCGGCGGCCAGGTCGATGACGCCATTGGCTGCTGCCAGGATGGCGCTGGTTGAGCGGTAGTTCTGATCGAGCGTGATGATTTCGGCCGGAGGCGAGAAGGCCGCGGGGAAGTCGAGGATGTTGCGGATCGTCGCGGCCCTGAAGGAATAGATCGACTGGGCATCATCCCCGACGACGGTGAGCCCGTGGCCTCCTGGTTTCATCGCGAGCAGAATCGAGGACTGGAGCCGGTTGGTGTCCTGATACTCGTCGACCATGACGTGATCGAAGCGCCCGCCGATATCGGCGGCGAGGTCAGGGTCGGCCATGACCTGGGCCCAATAGAGCAGCAGGTCGTCGTAATCGAGCACGTTCTGGTTCTGCTTGGCCTCGACATAGGCCGCAAACAGGTCCCGCAGCTCTGCCGCCCAGGCCACGCACCAGGGGAAGGATCGGCCAAGGACATCCTCGATCGGCATCTCCGCATTCACGCAGCGCGAATAGATCGCCAAACATGTCGCCTTCGTCGGGAAGCGTGTCTCGGTCTTGGAAAAGCCGAGCTCGTGCCGGACGAGGTTCATCTGGTCGGCGGCGTCCTCGCGGTCATGGATCGTGAAGGCAGGATCGAGCCCGATCTGGTCGGCATAGTCACGCAGCAGGCGCGCGCCGATCCCGTGGAAGGTGCCGGCCCATGTCAGCGCGTCCGCCAGGACGCCGGCGCCATCGCCAAGCACCTTCCGGGCGATCCGCTCGACGCGCTTTGCCATCTCCGCGGCCGCGCGACGGGAGAAGGTCATCAGCAGAATGCGGCGTGGATCGACGCCGCTGACCATCAGATGCGCCACGCGATGGGCGAGCGTGTTGGTCTTGCCCGAGCCGGCACCCGCGATAACAAGAAGCGGGGAAGCGAAAAGGGAACCGACGCCGTGAATGACGGCGCGACGTTGCGCGGGGTTCAGCGTGTCCAGATAGGAGATCGGGGTTATGGCGTTCATCTATTCCAGCCCGCCCTCGCCGGCACGCCGTTCGAAGCGAACGCCGTCGACGTGCCGCGCTTGGTTCTCTGGACCATCAGACCTCGTCCTCAACGTCCAGGCGTCGGGCGCCAGCCGAGAACACGCCGCGGATGAAGCCGCGCGATACTGCCTGCTGCGCGTCCCGGATCAACTCAGCCTGATCATGCAGCAGGGCTCGAATCGCTGTCCGGGCATCCCCGTTGAATTCGGCCAGGACGTCGTCGATTTCCTGCTCCGAAACCTCCAATTCGGTCTTTTCAAGCGGCTGCGACCACATCGACTGCGTTCCCAAAAAAAGCGAACGTAGTGAGAACATACCTGCCTGCGAAGTCAAGCCATGGGGCAGAGACGTTCTTCCTCCAATCCTTCAAAACGCATCGCAAGCGTCTCACACCGGGGCGTCGCCAAGGACAGGGACGACCGCATCACGAGCGACCGGGTCAGGCCTTGGAGCGCAAAGGCGGCGCCGACGCGCCGGGAGGCCGAGGATCAGGCCGTGCAGGCCTGCGAGCGGACAGGCACGCAATGCGCGGTGCGCGAATGGGTCTGCACCTGACGCGATGCGGGATGGAACGAGCCGGAGCGCGGCCATCGATCGGCCCGGCTAGAGCCCGTTTTCGATCAAATTGGATCATTAAACAGCTCTAGCTCTTTGTTTTAGTGCGTTTTCTTCACGCGAACCGGTATCCACTTCGTTCGAAAATGCTTTAAGGAACGGACCCGCTATCTCGCCCGGTATAAGGCCAGGCAGATCAAGCCAGGATCTCGGTCGCAGGGGCCACGGTGCCACCGCCCGCCTCGATCGTGGCACGGACGGTCCGAGCAAGCTGTGTCGAGCCCGGCGTGTCGCTGTGCACCAGGATGGATCTCGCGCGTATCTTGAGGCGCTTGCCCTCGATCGTCGTCACCGTGCCGTCGTCGAGGAATTGCCGCACCCGTGCGGCGACCTCGTCCGGCGAGGTGATCACTGAATTCGGGCGCTTGCGCGAGACCAGTTCGCCATGCTCGTCATAGGCCCTGTCCGCGAGGAACAGCGTCAGGACACGTAGGCCCGCGCGCTCGGCCGCGCGCTCCACCTCCGTATCCGGCATCGAGAACACGATAAGGTCGCGGTCGATGGCGGCGATGGCGCGCGCGAGCACATCCGCGACATCCTTGTCGGCGGTCGCCATGTTCCCGAGCGCGGCGTGATAGCTGACATGGGTCACCTTGTGACCTGCCGCCGCGGCGATGCCCTGCAGGGCGCCGATCTGGTAGACGAGGTGCTTCTCCAGCTCGGCGCTGTCCATCTGGATGATGCGACGGCCGAAGCCCATCAGATCCGGCAGGCCCGGATGGGCGCCGATGCCGACCTTGCGCGCCTTGGCTGATCGCACGGTGCGATCCATGATGACCGGGTCGCCGGCATGGAAGCCGCAGGCGACATTGGCTGAAGAAACGATCTCCATCAGCGCCTCGTCATCGCCGATCCTGTAGGGCCCGAAGCCCTCGCCCATGTCGGAATTGAGATCGATCTTCATCTTCGCGTTCCTCGTTCTCTTGGTCGCGCAGTCGTCGCACAGCGGTTAGCGCGGCCGGCGCCGGTAGAGTTCGACCACCCGGCGAACCTGCGCGAGATAGGCGTTCACCGGCGCCATTGCGGCGACGGCATCGTCATAGCTCGTGTCGACGAAGCGGATGGAACTGCCGATCCGAGCCTGCGCCAGGCGCCAGAGATCGGCCTCGATGACGCCGGCGATCTTCGGATAGCCGCCCGCGGTGTTGGCATCGCTGAGCTGGATGATGGGCTCTCCGGAGGGCGGCACCTGAACCACGCCGGCGACGATACCGTAGGAGCGCATCTCTACGCGGGATGCGAGCTTCAAGGGTTCGCCGCCCAGCCGGTAGCCGGCGCGGTCGCTCTGATGGGTGATCTTCCAGGCCGTCCTCCAGAAGCGCTGGCGGGCCTCCTGCGGGAAGAGTTCGTATTCGCCCGCGCGCAGAACCCTGACCGGCAATGCGTCGTCGCTCGGCTCGGTCTCGCCGGGTGCGCCCGGTGGCAGCGCGATGTCGGCGGGCTCGGCCCCGAATTCGTCGGGCTGCGGCCGAGCTGGCCCGCCGGCTTCACCTGCGGTTCCGACGACATCGCCCTTCGACAAGGCTCGCCCCAGGAAGCCGCCGAATTCGCTGCGCAGATGCGTGCTGCGGGAGCCGAGTATGATGGGCACGTCGACGCCGCCGGAAAGCGTCAGATAGCTGCGCGCGCCTCTCAAAGGCGGATGCAGCTTCAGCACCTGCCCGGCCTTCGCAGGAGTGGTCCACCAGGGCGGCAGCAGGCGGCCGTCCAATGTCGCGGTGCAGTCCGACCCGGTCACGGCGAAGGCGGTGTCGGCCTGGAAGCGCAGCTCGAACGGGAAGGTTTGGATTTCGATGCCGGCCGCATCGTCGGGGTTCCCGAGCAGGATATTGCCGACCGTCAGGGCAAGCGGGTCCATCACCCCGGAGGTGCTGACGCCGAGATGGCGGGAGCCGAAGCGCCCGAGATCCTGCACGGTGTTGAGCGCGAAGGTGGAGAGAACCTCGATCACGGCTCGACTCTCTCGACGGTGAAGCGAAGGATGTCGCCAGGCGCCAGCAAGGCCGGAGTGTCGCGTGCCAGATCGAACATCGACACCGCGGTGAAGCCGATCGCGTTCCAGCCATTGGGCCCGGTCGAGACCGAGACCCCGGCCTGCATGCCGCCGATCGTCACCGTGCCCGCCAGCATGCGCAGAGACGGCACGGTCTTGCGCGGCATGAAGATCTTGGGATCGAGACCGTGCAGATAGCCGAATCCGGGAGAGCTGCCGAGGCAGCAGACGGTGTAGGTGCTGCTGCTGTGGATGCGGATGACCTCCTCCCGCGATAGGCCGGAATAGGCGCAGACGGCGGCGAGGTCCGAGCCGAGCTCACCGCCATAGATGACGGGGATCTTGATCACGCGGCTGGCCAGCTGCTTCGGTGGCAGACGCCGCCAGGCCTCGGCAAGCGCGCGCCGGCAGGCCTGGAGATCGCGCGGGGGCTCGGCGAATATCACCATCAGATTGGTGACGCCGGGAACCACCTCCACCACGCCTGGCCAGGTGGCCACCTCATCAGCCAGCGCCAGGATGCGCCGCTGCTGCAGCAGGTCGAACGCGCCCGGCGCCTCGATGATGAGCGCGCGCGTTCCGATATTGCTGAGCTTGGGCAGCTCTTCAGCCGGCGCGAGAGGCGCCTCGTCGGCAGCTGTGGCGATCGTCAGGTCCAGCGACACGGAAACGGCATCTCCAGAACGAAACGGCCCAGGTGGCGGTGCTGCCCCGGCCGGGCTTGTCGGGCGTCGCCCTGCTTTGCGCTGCGGAGCGGCGGAACGGCCAAGACCCATTGCTTATGCGGGCATCGCGGCGCGCTCTGGAGCGCGCCGGCATGGCGCAAGCGCATCATGCGATCAGCCATTGGGCAGGACATGGTTGCTCGATGTGTCCCATCGGGCGATGACCTTGTCGCCGGGGGCGAAGGAACTCGCGCCTTCGCTGGTCCGGTTCTGCTGATAGGCGATGATCTCGGAACCGCTGTGCAGCTTCAGGTAATAGTGATTGATGAAGCCGCGATAGACGACCTGATCGATGGTCGCGACCACGCTGTTGGGCGTTTCCGCCCGGGGCACTCCATTGCCCAGAGGCTCGACGACGATGGCCTCGGGGCGCACGGAGACGGTCGCCTCCCGAGCCTCATTGGGCAGTCCATCGACGAGCAGGCCGAAACCATCCGCAACGGAAACCAGTGCCCCTGCCCCGTCGCGCGTCTCGACCTTGCCGCTGAACAGGTTCGATGCGCCAAGGAAGGTCGCGACGAAGCGTGAAGCCGGCTTCTGATAGATCTCTGTGGCCCCGCCGACCTGCTCCAGCCGTCCGTCGCGCATCACGACGATGCGGTCCGCCATCGTCAGCGCCTCGTCCTGGTCATGGGTCACCATGACTGTGGTGAGCCCGAGACGGCGCTGCAGCGCGCGCAGCTCCACCTGCATGCTCTCCCGCAGCCCCTTGTCCAATGCGCCGAGCGGCTCGTCGAGCAGGAGCATGGCGGGCTCGATGACCAAAGCGCGGGCGAGCGCGACGCGCTGCTGCTGCCCACCCGAGAGCTGGGTCGGAAACCGGTCGCCGAACTTGCCGAGCTGGACGAGGTCGAGCGCCCCGGTCACGCGCTTGCTGGCATCGACCTTGCCGACGCCGCGCATGTCGAGGCCGAAGGCGATGTTCTCGGCCACGGTCATATGCGGGAACAGCGCATAGTTCTGGAAGAGCATGCCGATATTGCGCTTATGCACCGGCACGCGCGTGACGCGCTGCTCATTGATGAAGATCTCGCCGGAGCTGGGCTGGACCAGCCCGGCGATCATGCGCAGGCACGTCGTCTTGCCGCAGCCGCTGGGGCCGAGCAGCGCAACCATGCTGCCCGGCTCGATGGTGAGCGACACGTCCTCGACCGCAACCACCCGATGATAGTGTTTGTTGAGCTTTTCCAGCCGGACATTCGCGGATTTCATCTGGGGCATGTCAGCTGCTGAAGACCTGGTTGTAGCGCTCGAGCAGGCTGGCACGCTTGGGAATGATGAAGTTCCAGTCCGGCGTGAACAGGCCCATCTCGTCCATCTTGGTGTCGGGATAGGCGAGATATTTGGCGACCTCCGGCTTGAAGTTGATCCCGGCCACCGAGGGCGCGCCAAAAGTCTGCGAGGAGAGCATCTCCAGCACGGCAGGGTCGAGCATGCGGTTGATGAAAGCCGCGCCGAGCTCGGGCTCGGGCGCATTCCTGACCAGCGTCAGGCTGTTGATGCCGGTGAAGGAGCCTTCCTTCAGCGGCGCCATGTCGAGCGGCACGCCCTTGGCCGCATGCGGATAGATCGATTTGGAGTAGTCGATGCCGCCGATATCGGCCTGCCCCTGGGCCACCATCAGGACCAGCGCCTCGCTGTCATAGATCGTCAGCACGTTGGGCTTGAGCTGGGCGAGCTTGTCCCAGCCCTGATCGATGAGATACTGCGCTTCCTTGAGCGGCTTGCCGGTCGCCAGCGCCGTCGCGACGATGAGCATGAGCACGCTCTGCGTGTTCTTGGGCGTGTTGAGCAGGATGCGCTTGCGGTATTTCGGATCGAAGATCTGCTCGTAGCTCGTCAGGCCGGTCGTCTTCTGCGGATTGATGAACATCCCCGCGCTGGAGATGTTGAAGCCGACGCCGTAGCTGTCCTCGAACAGGAAGCGCTTGTAGACCTTGGCGAGATTGGGAATCTTGGCCGGATCGAGCTTGTCGATCAGCTCCTCCTGCTTGGCCTGCGGCACGCCGACATCGTCCATCATCATGACGCTGAATTTCGGTGTGGCGCGCGTCGCCCGGAGCGCGGCGATGTTGGACAGGGTCGCGCCTTCGATCGTGAAGAGCCGGCACTTATGCTCTTTCTCGAAGGCCGGGATGATTTCCTTCTGGACGAGTTTGCCCAGGGCCGAGTTGTAGACGCCGATATGGAGCTGCTTCTCCTGGGCGTAGGCCCGGCTGATGATCGTCGGCATGACGATGGCGCTGGCGGCGGCGGATGCGATGAGCGTTCTGCGGTCGATTGTCATGGTTCTGCATTCCCCTTTTTTATTGGTGATGAACGGGTCGGCCTCGTCGGTGAACTCCAGTGTTGCTCAGTCAGATCGCGACGGCGCGGCGCAGCCCCACGAGGCGTTCCAGGATCAGCACGCCGACCACGGCAAGCAGGATGATGATCGTCGACATCGCCGGCACCGACGGGTCGAAGACGTTCACCAACTGACGCATCAGGACGAGCGGAACCGGGCTGTATTCGGAGTTCGCCAGCCACATCGAGATCGGATAGTTGTCGAAGGAGACCATGAAGGCGAAGAGCGAGCCCGCCGCCACCCCTGGCGCGATCTGAGGCAGGGTGACGCGCCAGAAGGTCTTCATCCGGCTCGCCCCGAGCGTGCGGGCCGCCTCCTCCAGATTGATGTCCATGAGCTGGAGGCTGCTGACCACCGTCCGGACCACGTAAGGCGCCGTGACGACGATGTGGCCGATCAACAGGTTCAGGCGCGCATCGCCCGAGCCGAAGCTGGAGAGCAGCTGCAGCAAGGCAAGGCCGGTCACGAGCGCGGGAAAGACCAGGGGCGAGAGCACCAGGCTCTTGAGGAAGGACTGCCCGAGAAAACTGCCGCGCACCAGGGCGAAGGCGGCCGGGACACCCAGCAGAAGCGAACCCATGGTCGTGCTGAAAGCGAGCACGGCGCTGAGCTGGAGCGCCGCCAGGAAGTCGCGGTCCTGCAGGACCTTGGCGTACCAGCTCAGGGTGAAGCCCTGCGGCGGAAAGGTCACGAAATAGCTGTCGGAGACCGAGACCGACATCACGACCAGGAGCGGAGCAAGGATGAAGATCATCATCGCGGCGGTGACGCAGTAGAGCACCCAGGCTCCGACGCCTTCGAGACGGCCGCTCATGAGGCGATCCTCCGGAAGCGGCGCCCTTCGAGGATGCGCATGGACAAGGCGTTGATGGCGAAGACCACGATGACGAGCACGACCGCGATCGTGGCGCCGAAGGGCCAGTCATAGACGACGAAGATCTGCTGCTCGATCAGGTTGCCGAGCATCGTCGACGAGGTACCGCCGAGCAGGACGGGGATGACGAAAGACCCCGCGGTCAGCGAGAAGACCAGGGTGAAGCCCGCGACGAGCCCTGGAATGCTCAGCGGCAGCGTCACCCGCGCGAAGACCTTCCACCAGGGTGCGCCGAGCATCCTGGCCGCATCCTCCAGATTGGGATCGATCTTGCCGAGCGCCGAGGCCAGCGGCAGCACCATCATCGGGAAGAAGACGTGCAGCGAGCCGATGACGACCGCCGTCTTGGTATAGAGCAGCTCTAGCGGCTCATTGATGATCCGCAGCGTCAGCAGCAGCCAGTTGAGCAATCCGGTCGGCGTATTGACCAGGATGAGCTGCCAGCCATAGGCGCGGACGACGACGCTGACGATCAGCGGCGCGATCACGATCAGGCTGATCACGCGGTTCACGATCGGGTTGCTTTTGACCATCACGATGGCGACCGGATAGGCCATCACGATGGCGACGATCGAGGTGACGAAGGCGATCTGCAGCGTGTTCCAGAACACCTTCAGGTAGAGATCGACCTCGGCGATGTGCACATAGTGCGACAAGGTGAAAGGCCGCCCGATGATGCCTTTCGCGTCCTGCGAGAGGAAGCTGTAGAACAGCAGATTGGCGGCCGGGTAGAAGAAGAAGATCGACAGGAATGCCAGCATCGGCAAGGCCAGGAAACCGACGGACAAAGTGAGGCGCCAAGGAGAGCGCTCATCAAGGTCGCCTGGCGTTTGCGCGGTCGTTTGCGCGACATCTGTCATTCCGGAGCAGTCTCCTGAGTCAACGGATCGTCGTGGTGTCTTTAGTCGTTCCAAACGCTCAAACCGGGCCCTCTCGGCCCGTCAACGGTCTTCCCTGAGCCGGCGCACCAGCCGCGGAGATCATCGGCAGGATCTGGCCGAGCCTCCGCCGCCGATAGCTGCGTCCCTTGGCTGCTGATAAGCTGCTCGCCCCTGCCCCTTTGCTTTTATCCGCGTCCCTCCGGCCCGGATAAGACAAACTTCGTTTAGGGTCATCGGCCCTGCTTATGGCTGCGCCATGCCGGGATGATGAGGATCTGAGCGTGTTGGCAACGAAAGCAGCATAGCCAGCCCGGTGCGACGGCCTGCGGCCGCTCCCTTGGGCAAAAAGCTCATGCAAGCCACCGCCTTGACCAGCCGGGAGACCTTATGCCCGGACGACGGCCGCGCCATAGGCAAGCGCTATGACGTCAGAACGAACCCGTCTTAGCGGCGCATCGCCGCGCGCCCTATCCTCGCAGCGGTTCAAATACCGCGAGGCCGGCCGGTCGGCGCATGCGCGTCCGGATCCCAGTGAGGTGAAATCTCGATGTTCGAAGCCGCAGACCGCATCAAGAACGTCAAGATTTCCGCATCCGCGGCAATGACGGACCGGGCCCGTGAATTGCGCGCCCAGGGCGTGAAGATCATCAGCCTGTCATCGGGCGAACCGGATTTCGCCACGCCCGCCCATGCGATCGAGGCTGCGCACAACGCGGCCCTGGCCGGCGACACCAAATACCCGCCCCAGGACGGATCGAAGGCGCTGAAGGCTGCAGTCCAGCGCAAGTTCAAGCGCGACAATCGGCTCGACTACGAACTGGACGAGATCCTGATCGGCAATGGCGGCAAGCAGATCATCTTCGACGCCATCATGGCGACCTGCAATCCCGGCGACGAGGTCGTGATCCCCGCCCCCGGCTGGATCAGCTATGCCGACATGGTCATGGTCGCGCAGGCGACGCCGGTCGCGGCGCCCTGCCCCGAGAACAACCAGTTCAAGCTGCGGCCTGAGGATCTGGAAGCCGCGATCACGCCCAGGACGAAATGGCTGATCCTGAACTTTCCGAACAACCCGACCGGCGCCGCCTGTTCGCGCGCGGAGATGCAGGCCCTCGCCGATGTCCTGCTGAAGCATCCCCATGTCGGTATCCTGACCGACGACATGTATGAGCACCTGATCTATGACGGCTTCGAATTCTGCACCATCGCCGAGGTCGAGCCGCGCCTGAAGGAGCGCGTGCTGACGGTCAACGGCGCCTCAAAAGCCTATGCGATGACGGGCTGGCGCGTCGGCTTCTGCGGCGGCCCGAAATCTCTGATCGCGCTGATGAACAACATGCAGGGCCAGGCAACCAACGGCATCTGCACGCTCGCCCAGGCTGCCGCGATCGCCGCCCTGGATGGCCCACAGGATCTGCTGGTCGAGCGCGCGGAGATCTATCGCGAGCGGCGCGATTTCGTGGTCGAGCAGCTCAACCAGGCGGCCGGCGTTCTCTGCCACAAGCCGGAAGGCGCCTTCTATGTCTTCCCCAACATCGCGGGCTGTATCGGCAGGACCAGCAAGGGCGGCCGCAAGATCGAGACCGACACCGATTTCGTCTTCGCCCTGCTCCAGGAACAGCATGTCGCGACCGTGCAGGGCTCGGCCTACGGAATGAGCCCCTATTTCCGGGTGTCCTATGCGACCGACACGGAAAGCCTGCGCGAAGGCTGCCGCCGCATCCAGGAGTTCTGCGGCGGGCTGCGCTGACAGCGGGCTTGAGGTTCGGCGGCCAAGCTAGAGCAGCTTCCGATCAAGTTGGATCATAAAACAGCTATATCGCTTTGTTTTAACGCGATTTTTTGCGCGAACCGGCATCCACTTCGTTCGAAAACGCTCTGGCGGCCCGCCAGCGGCTCGAGGGCCGCTATCGAATCCGGAACAGCGGCGATCCGAAACCGACCAGATCGCCGGCCGCCGCGAAGACCTGCTCGACGCGGCCGTCGCGCGGCGCGGTGACCGGCGCGTAGACCGGCCCGGTCCGGACCAAGGCGAGGATGTCGCCGGAGCGGACGCTGTCTCCGACACGCACGAACGGTTTTTCGCGCGCGGGATGGCGATCCTGGAATTGGCCGGGGCCCCGAGCCGTCACGATCTCCGCCGCATCGTCCTGCGGCGGCTCCAAATTAGCGGACTGCTCGCCGGCGGAAGCCGAGCCCGCGTCGCGCTGCAGCCTCAACCGCAGGCCATGCCCGGGTCCTTCAATCTCGATGGAATCGAGATCGGCCTCTTCCAGCCAGCGCACCAATTGCTCGATCTCGGCGATCTCCATCATGGCCGCCTCGCCCCGCGCTGGCGCAGCGCCAGTCGCTTTTCCAGAAAATGAATATCGACCCCGCCGGCGACGAAATCCGCATCTTCGAGGATCTCGCGATGGAGCGGAATGTTTGTGCTGATCCCTTCGACATTCATCTCGGACAAGGCGATGCGGGCGCGGATCAACGCCTCCTCCCGCGTTGCACCATGGACGATCAATTTGGCGATCAGGGAATCGTAATGGGGCGGCACGACGTAGCCCGCGACGACATGCGTATCGATGCGCACGCCGGTCCCACCGGGCAGATCCCAGCGTGTGACGCGGCCAGGAGAGGCTGAAAAACTCTCCGGGTCCTCGGCGTTGATCCGGCATTCGATCGCATGTCCCGACAACCGGATCTCGGACTGCTTCAAGATCAGGCGCTCACCGCGCGCGACCCGGATCTGCTCGCAAACGAGATCGAGCCCGGTCGTCATCTCCGTCACGGGATGCTCGACCTGCAGCCGCGTGTTCATCTCGATGAAATAGAACGCCTCGTCCTCATAGAGGAACTCGAAGGTTCCGACCCCGCGATAGCCGATCCGGCGGCAGGCCTCGACACAGGCCTCCCCGATCCGGCCGATCAGATCGCGCGCGATGCCCGGCGCCGGAGCTTCCTCGACGACCTTCTGGTTGCGGCGCTGCAGGGAGCAGTCGCGGTCGCCCAGCCACAGCGCCGTGCCATGCTGGTCGCACAGCACCTGGATCTCGACATGACGGGGATGTTGGAGGAATTTCTCGATATAGATCTCGGGATTGGCGAAGCCGCGCTGCGCCTCCTCGCGGGTCACGGCGATGGCTTCCGCGAGCTCGCCCGGCACGCGCACGACACGCATGCCGCGCCCACCGCCGCCGCCGGCCGCCTTGACGATGACGGGGTAGCCGATTTCCGCGGCGATGGCGGCGATCTCCCCGGCATCATCCGGCAAGGCGGTGTCGGGACCCGGGACACAGGGAACCCCCGCCTCGCGCATGGCCCGTTTAGCGGCGACCTTGTCGCCCATGATGCGGATCGAGGCGGCCGTCGGACCGATGAAGCTCAAGCCAGCGGCTTCGACCTGCTCGGCGAAACCCGCATTCTCCGAGAGAAAGCCATAGCCGGGATGGATCGCCTGCGCACCGGTCGCTTCCGCTGCGAGCAGGAGCGCTGCCGGGCTGAGATAGCTGAGGCGTGCCGCGGCAGGGCCGATGCAGATGGCCTGATCGGCAAGGGCGACATAGCGGGCGTCACGATCGGCCTCGGAATGGGCGACGATCGTCTTGAGCCCGAGCGCTCGGCAAGCGCGCAGGATGCGCAGCGCGATCTCGCCGCGATTGGCGATCAGGACATTATCGAACATGGGCCTGCCTCGGCTCGGCGGCCAAACCGCGTCGCATGGCGCTCGCGCCCATCATGGCGCGATCCGCAGCAAGGGGCGGCCGGCCTCGATCTCCTGCCCGCTCTCGACAAGGATTTCGGCGACCGTTCCGGCTACGTCCGAACCAATCGTGTTGAAGGTCTTCATGGCCTCGATGATGCAAAGCTTCTGGCCCAGCTCGACCGCCTGACCGATCTCCACGAAAGGCGCTGAATCGGGCGAAGGCGCGCGATGGAAGATGCCGAACATCGGCGCGACGACGATGTGGCCGTCCGTCTCGACCCGGGCCTCCATAGCGCCGCCCAGGTGCCGGGATTCTGCCGCCGGCTCATGTCGTGGCTCGGTGGAACGAGGCGTCTCAGGCGACGCGGACAGCGGCGACGATCTGCTGATGCGGATACGCTCGCCCGCTTCCGTGATCTCCAGTTCGGAAATCCGCGAGCGCGAGACCAGATCGATCAACGCCTTCAGCCTGGCGAGTTCCATCCCGGACCATGGCCTTTCAGTGAGTGAGAGCCGATCGAGCCGCCCGCGCTAGGCCGACGCTGGCTTGCTCTTGGCGAAATTCAGGCCGCCGACCACCTGCATCGTCGGCAGCACCTCCATGAAGCTGACATTCATGCGCGCCGGTGAGCCCACAGCGAAGGCGATCGAATCCGCGATGTCTTCGGGCTGCAACGCCTCGTAGCCCTCATAGAAGCGCTTCTGGGCCTCGACGGGATCGCCGAGCAGACGCGCGAAAACCTCAGTCTCGACGCGGGCCGGGGAGATCTCGGTTACGCGCACTCGCGAGCCGTAGAGATGCGTCCGCAGCTGCTTCGACAGCGCGTGAACGCCGGCCTTGGTCGCATGATAGACGGTGTTGCCGCCGGGGAAGGCATAATGCGCGGCGATCGAGGTGATGTTGACGACATGGCCACGATTGCGCTCCAGCATGCCGGGCACGAACAGGCGGGTCAGGTGCAGCACGCCGCGCAGATTGACGTCGATGAGGGAATCCACATCGGCCGCGGAGGTGTTCAGGATGTCGCCCTGCCGCGACTGGCCGGCATTGTTGACCAGGACATCGATGGCGAGCTCGGAAGCAAGCGCAGTGATGTCGTCGACCGAGCTGACATCCAGAGCATGCGGCAGGCAGCCGGTCTCGTCGGCCAGCGCCTTGAGACGCTGCGCATCGCGCGCCAGCGCATGCACCTCCAACCCTTCCTTGCGCAGGCGCCTGACCGTGGCCGCGCCGATTCCCGACGATGCGCCCGTAACCAATGCGGTCCGATAATCTGAAAAGGCCACTTGCGTACGGTCCCAAGCTCGGCCCGCGCCATGCGGATCCTCGAAGTCAGGCTAGGATCGTCCTTAGGCCTTGAACACAACCAATTCGCTCTGAGGCCATAAGCCAAGGCGATGACCGCTTCCCAACAAGGGCTGGAGCTATTTCGCCGTGTCTTTCTTTGCCGCCGAGAGCCGGCCCGACAACACCGCCTGCGTCGCGATCTCGAACAGGATGCCGCGGATCGCGACGGCAGCCTCGGAGAGCGGGATCAAATCGGACACGCATAGCGAGACGGTGTCCTCGATCTTCGGTGATGCGATCTGGCGGATCACTGAGCGTCCCGGCACGACCACCTGGTTCGCGACCGACCAGGGCAGGATCGTGGCGCCGGCGCCTTCGCTGACCGCATCGCGCAGCGTGCCGAGCGACTCGATCTCCGCGACGAGGCGCGGATCGTGACGAATCCCGGCAAAGGCCGCATCGACGGCCTTGCGGACGAAATTCACCCGGCTGGGGAGCATCAACGGCATGTCGACGAGCTCGCCCAGGGAAATCGGCTCGTCCGGGTTTCCAGGCAGGGTCGCCGCCAGCGGCGCCACCAGAACGAACTCCTCGACCAGCAGCGGCTGGAAACTGAGGCCGCGCATCGGCCCGGCACCATGCATGACCGCCATATCCAGTCGCCCGGTCATGATCAGTTCGCTGAAGGGACCGCCGAAACCCTCATTGATGTGCAGCAGGATGTCGGGATGCTTTTCGCGGGCGGCCGTCAGCAAGCTCAGCGACAAGGTCGAGCCGGCGCTATAGGGCGCAAGTCCGACCGAGACCGCGCCGCCCAATGTCGTCGCGGCGCGCTTGACGTCGTTCTCGGCGTGCTCGAGCTGCTTCAGAATCGTGCGCGCATGCCGATAGAGCACGAGCCCGGCCTCCGTCGGCGTGACGCCCTGCTGGCTCCGGATCAGGAGCTTCTGCTTGAAGTGGTTCTCCAGGCTGACCAGTTGCTGGCTCAGCGCGGGCTGGGCGATGTTGAGCGCCGCCGCCGCCCTCGTCAGGCTGCCGGTGTCGACGATCTTCAGGAACGATTTCAGGCGCCGCGTATCCACTAAACCTCGCTTGGCAGGACCTCACCTGGCCGGAGCGCCGTCAAAGCCGCTCTGACGCACCATCTAGGTTGAAGGGCAACGATGCGGCAAGCGGCCCAAATTCCTCCCGCCCCGCAGCGCCCGCCATAGCTGGTGCTTATGGCTCCAGATGCAGATCATCTTAGCCGCCCTCGCCCGGCCGGGCCTACACTTGCGCCAGATGCGCACACCTTCGACGCTGCGCTCGAAACCGGGAGAAATCGAGCCATGCTGGAACCTGCAGGCCGTGTGGTCATGGTGTCGGGAGCCTCGCGCGGCATCGGGCGCGCCGTCGCGGATCGGCTGCTGAGCCGCGGCTTCAGGGTTTCGTCCGGCATGCGCCGTCCCGACCCGGCGCTCGCGGGCGAAAACGAGATGGTCCACCGCTACGACGCCGAGGAAGCCGGCTCTGCGGAAGCCTGGGTCGCGGCCACGCTGGAACGCTTCGGGCAGATCGACGCCCTGGTGAACGCCGCCGGCATCAACCCGAAGGTCAAGGTTTCGGACGAGGGCGAAGACCTCCTCGACGAGATGTGGCGCATCAATGTGAAGGGCCCGCTGCGCGTCATCCGCGCGGCACTGCCGCATCTGGCCGTGTGCGGGCATGGCCGCGTCGTGAATCTCGGCTCGCTCTCCAGCAAGCGCGTCGCCTCGAATGTCGGCTATGCCATGACCAAATTCGCGGTCGCGGCGCTGACGCATGGGGTGCGGCGCGAGGGGCGCGATGCCGGCATCCGCGCCACGGTGATCTGCCCCGGCTATGTTGCGACCGACATGACGCTCAAGGACGACGAGATCCCGCGGCATGAGATGACCCAGCCGGGCGATCTTGCCGAACTCGTCGAGACCCTGCTGCGCCTGCCCAACAATGCCGCGGTTTCGGAATTGCTGGTGCATTGTCAGTATGAGCCGATGCTGTGAGGCAAAGCTTGCGGCGAGCGTAAGCTGCCTGTCGCGTTTCCCTCCCGCTTGTCGCATCGTCGGGGGATACGTTGCGGGGGTGAAGCGCGCTTGGACACGAAACGTCTCGAAGCTTTCCTGAAGGTCGTCGATCTCGGCAGCGTCACGCGCGCAGCCAATGTGCTCAACGTCGCGCAGCCGGCCCTGAGCCAGCAGATCGCCAGCCTCGAGGTAGAGTTCAAGAAGCAGCTCCTGATCCGCAGCACACGCGGGGTGACGCCCACCGAGGCCGGCCAGATCCTCTACCGCTATGCGCAGATGGTTCAACGGCAGATCGAGGAGGCGCGCCGCAGCATCCTCGATTCCGGCGCCGCGGTCTCCGGCAACGTCACGGTCGGCCTTGCGCCGCTGAGCACGGCGAGCCTGATCGCGCCGGCGCTGCTGCGCGAGGTGCGCAGCCGCTTTCCCGGTATCGTTTTGAACATCTTCGACAGTTTCGGGGTGACCTTGAGCGAAATGACACTCAAGGGCCGCATGGACATGGCCGTGCTCTATGGCGACACGCCCGTGCGCGGGCTCAGCTATACGCCGTTATTCGACGAGCCGTTCTATCTCGTGGCGCCGCCTGCCTTCGATATCGGTGGCGGGAGCGAAACAGCGATCTCCGTATCCGAGCTCGCCAAGATCGACCTGGTGCTGCCCGCACGCGAATCCTATCTGCGCCAGGCCATCGAACGGGCCTGCAGCGAGGCCGGCGTGCGGGCGCGCGTCGTCGCCGAGATCCACGCGCTGCCGACGCTGGCGACCGCCGTCCTCGAAGGCATGGCGGCGACAGTCCTGCCATGGCCGATCGCGAGCACGCTGCTGGTCGGCATGAAGCCGGTCATCCGCCGCATCGCATCGGCAAGCGCCTCGTTGCCGATGTCTCTCGGCATCCCCGACAATGTCGCGCTGTCGGATGCTGCCTTCGCGGTTTACGGGGTCCTCAACGAACAGATCCAGGCGTTGAAGGCGCGCTGGCCCGCAGACCATCGCGAATCCCTATGAGGGTCACGCAATAATCTATTGGCGCGGGATTTCTCGCCTTCCTAAGACCGAAGGGTCAGCGCTTGGCGCGATGCCAGCAGGCGCCAGAACCTGTTCGGATGGGAAAGACGGAGGGCTCCATGGTTCATGTGATCAGATCGTTCGATCGGCCGGACGCCGACGCTTTGGCGGCCATCTCGAAATTTCCCCCGGCGACATTGCATGAGGCACAGGGCCGCAGCGGCGCCCTCACCTCGCGGATCAAGCCGATCTATCCCGGCATGCGGGCCAGCGGCCCGGCCCTGACCGCGAGATGCTTCCCCGGCGACAATCTGATGCTGATCACCGCGATCAGCATGGCCCAGCCGGGCGACGTGCTGGTGGTGAGCGCCGGCGACCATCCCGAGCAGGGCGGCTTTGGCGAGGTGCTCGCCACGGCTTGCAAGGCGAAGGGCATTGTCGGGCTGGTGACGGATGCCGGCGTGCGCGATGGCCCGGCCATCCACGGCCTCGGCTTCAACGTGTTCTGCTACGGCCTGTGCATGAAGGGCACCGTCAAGGAGACGCTGGGGACGATCAACCAGCCCATCGTGATCGGCGGCGTGGTGGTCAATCCCGGTGATTTCATCAGCGCCGATGATGACGGCGTCGTGGTCGTTCCCAAGGCCACGCTCCTCGATGTCGCGAAGAATTCCGCGGCGCGCGAGGACAAGGAAGCCGAGGTCATGGCTGCGCTCAGGAACGGTGGCAACATCCTCGAGCTGTCCGGCATGGACAAGGTCCTGGCCGCGAAGAACTGCACATATGGCTGAAGCGGCCTCCCCGGCTTGCGTCTTCATGCCCCATCTGCCTCGCCACAGCTGTCACCTTATGGCTTGAGCAATGATCCGCGGGCCTGGCGCATTTTTGAGCGAAGTGGACACCGCTTCGCGTGAAGAAAATGCGATAAAACAAAGAGGTAGAGTATTTCCGCGTTTCGGAGAAACGCGGAAATACTCTAGGCGGTGCCGATGAGATCGCTGATCGCCAGTTCCATGATCTCGGTAGCCCGGGCGATCTGCGAGAAGGCGATGTCGATGACCTGCGCATCGGCGGCGATGATGGAGCGCCCAGTGGCGACTTCGCGGCTGATCGCTTCTGGCGCCGGGCCACCCAGCAGCTTGCGACGTTGAACGAAGACGGCCGGGTCCATCGCCTGGGTGAACACCTTTTCGGACAAGCGCGGCGCCGCCAGGCCGAGTTCGGCCGCCGCTTCGTCGACTGAAGCCGCTGTCGCCTGGCGCGGAGCGATTCCTGCGGCGATGTTGCGGCGCACGAAGACGCTGACGATCTGGTTTGACGTGCGCCAGTCGATGCCGGCCTCGCGCACCAGGGCGGAGGCGAGATCCGTCACCTGCGCCCAGTTGGCGCCGGCGCGCCTTCCCATATGCGCGACATTGATCTTGAGGTCGCGCATCAGGGGCGAGAGCGTCTCCAGCCTAATGCCGAGCGCCTTGCCCATGTCCCAGAGGATCGCCTGGCTGTTGCGCCGCTCCATGATCGGGAAGCCGGTCGGGCCTTTCTCCGCCATCATCACCGTGGCGACGATGCCGAGCGACTGGGCCGCGACGCCCTTGATGTCCTCGAGCCCATCGGGGTTCTTCTTCTGCGGCATGATCGAGCTCGTGCCGCAATAGCGATCGGGCAGTTCGACCATGGCGAACTCCATCGTCGACCAGATGAAGAGATCGTCGGCGAGGCGGCCGATATTCTGGGCCAACACGGCCAGCACGCCGGCATATTCCATCTCCAGGTCGTGGCTGAGGATGGCGTCCATGGTGTGCGAGAGCGGCGCGTCGAAACCGAGCAGATCCGAGACGCGCTGGCGATTCAGCGGGAAATCGGAGCCGGTCATGATCGCCGCGCCGGCCGGCGAGCGGTTGACGCGCGTGTAGAAGGAGAGCAGCCGCTCGGTATCGCGGGCGAAGACCACCTCGAACATGGTCAGCCAATGCGCATAGGTCGTCGGCTGGGCATGCTGGCCATGGGTATAGCCCGGCATCACCGTCTCACGGTGTTCGAGCGCCAGATCGAGAAGCGTCCCACGCAAGACGATCAGCGCCGCCAGCATGCGATGGATGTGGTTGCGGAAGGTGATGCGCCGCGCCACCTCGATCAGGTCGCCCGAACTCCGCCCGAGATGCAGGCGTCCACCGATCTCCTCGCCCAAAGTCTTGGTCAGATAGTGTTCGCCGGAATGCATGCCGCCATCGGCCTCGGCGCGCACCTTCTCGACGCCCTCGGCCTCCATCGCACGGAAGGCCTTGAGGATCGCGACGGCAGTCTGGCGCGGCAGGATGCCCTCCTCGCCCAGCATCAGCGCATGCGCCTTGTCGAAGGCATGGATCGCATGGACGGACTCGCCGAGCAGGCTCGAGCGGTGGAAATCGAGATGGGCCAGTGGCTCTTCGGTCAGCCGGGCGCCGGCGGTCCGGAACCCGCGATAATCCGAGGCTTTGGTCATGATCTTGCTCCAGTCAATCGGTGCGCCAGCCAGTGCCGGCGTCATGAAAATCGTGATCTGCCGCTTAGAGCACCGGCAGATGCAGCGCGCCCAGCAGCTCGGCCGGCTGCACGCCCCGGCCCAGGCGTAGCACCGCATCTTCGAGCGCAGCCGCCTGCCTCGCACCGAGGATCGGCGCCGCCAGCGAACGATACTTTGCAATCACGCCATCGTCGGGCAGTGGGTTGGTGGCAGAGCCGGCCGGCACATCGATGCGCAAACGCCGCTGGACGCCATCCGTGAAATCGAGCACCAGCTCGGCCGCGACATTGGTCATGGGCTCAGTGCTCTCGACCACCTCGACGCGGCGCGCCTGGTCGAGAACCGCGGGATCGCGCCGCACCGCCTCGCTGAACATCGGCAGGTCTGCAGCTCCGTGAACCACCGCGACCGCGACCGCATAGGGCAGGCTCATCTGGGCATCGAGCAGGGTCGTGACGCTGGTCGCGCCGCACATGCGCACGATGGTCGGATGCACATTGACGCGAATGGCGGAGACGTTGCGGACGCTCGCCCCCTCCCCGCGCAAGCGCAGCATGGCCTCGACAGCCGCATGCGTGCCACGGCAGGAGGCATAGGGCTTGATCGAGGAACGGTGGATGCGCCAGTCCGAGCCGAGACCAATGGTCAGTGCCGCCCAGTCGGCCTCGCCCCGGGCATAAGTCGGCAGGAAGCCGCCCCAGGGCGCGTCGAAGATCGCCGCCGGCCCGGTCATCCCGGAGCGCGCCAGCAGCACCGCCAGCACGCCGGACGCAGCCGCATGGCCGGGATGCAGGCGCTTGGTCATCGCGCCGTCGCTCATGAACGCCCATGTCCCCGAAGCGAAGGATCCAGCAATCCCGAGCGCGTTGCGCGTCGTCGCTTCGTCGCAAGCCAGGAGACGCGCCACGGCCGCAGCAGCCCCGAAAACCCCGCAGGTGCCGGTCGAATGCCAGCCGGCATTGTTGTGCGCATTATAGCCGCCCGATGCCTCGAGCACGCGCCGGCCGAGATCATAGCCGATCGCGACGGCGGCGATCAGGTCACCCTCATCGGCACCGGCAGCGAGAGGCAGCGCAGCCAGCACGGCCGGCACCACGACCGCGCCGCTATGGTCGCAGCCGCTGGCGTCGTCGAGTTCGAGCGCATGCGCCGCCGTACCGTTGACGAGCGCGGCAGCGGCAGGCGCCGCGGTCTGCGCCCTGCCCCAGAGGAGCGCCGGACCACCGTCGCCATAGGCGATCCGGGCCGTCGCGAAGGCAGCTTCCGGCTCGGGCTGCCGGACACCCGCGAGCGCGGCGCCGAGCGTGTCGAGCACATGCCGGCGCACGGCGTGGATCGTCTCCGGCGGCAGATCCTGCACGCGCAGGCCGGCATAGAAGGCGGCGAGCGTCTCGGCCGCCGGACGGGTATTGTCTGGGCGCATGCGATGATCCTCGGCTCTTCCAGGACCGCTTACTTCTGGCGCGGTTCGGCGTTGATCATCGTCGCCTTGACCGTGGCGTAGGGCATCTCCCATTTGTCGAAGATCTTGCCGTAGGTGCCGTCCTTGATCATGGCGTCGACCGCATCGGCGACGACGTCGCGCAGGGCGGAATTGGTCTTGGCGAAGCCGAAGCCGGCATAGTCGATGGCGACCGGCTCGCCGATCAGGGTGAACTTGCCGCGATCGGGCGAGTCCTTCTGCTCGTTGAGGTAGCGGATCGCGTCGACACCCATCGCGGCCGCGACGACGCGGCCCTGCAGGAGCTGGACGCGGGCGTCGGCGGTCTTGTCGACAAGCACGTATTTGACCTCTGGCAGGCCCTTGGCGACACAGGTCTTCTGGTCGAAGTCCTGCATGCGGATATAGAAGATGCCGTTGCGGTTGACCGAGACCGGCTTGCCACAGACATCCTCGACCTTCTTCAGATCGGCGCCGACGGCCGGCATGGTGAAGAGCTGCGTGCCGGTCGAGAAATAGTCGACGAAATCCGTCTTCTCGCGTCGCGCCGGGATGTCGGTCATGCCCGAGGCGCCCATGTCGATGCGGGCCGTATCGAGCGAGTTGATGAGCTGGTCGAAGGACTGCTCGCGCCATTCGACCTTGAGGCCGAGACGCTTGCCGATCTCCTCGGACAGATCGATATCGAGGCCCGTCAGCTTCAGCGTCATCGGGTCCTTGAATTCGAGCGGCGGATAGGTCGGGCTCGTGCCGACCACGAGCTTTCCCGTCTCCTTGATCCTGGCGGGAACGCGCGCGGCGAGATCCTGGGCCTGCGCCGAGGCGCAGGCGAGCAAGGTGGCGATGCTGAAGCCGAAGGCCAGGCGAAGCGTGCTGTTCGTCGATGGCATGGGAATCTCCCTCATTGTTGTGCTGGATTCGTGGAATTGAGCCGCTGCAGGAAATCGCGGGTGCGCGGCATCTGCGGATTGGCGAAGAGTTCGGCAGCGGGCGCGCATTCGACGAGCTGCCCCTGCTCCATGAAGGCGACGCGGTCGCAGACATCGCGGGCGAAGGCGAGTTCATGGGTGACGACGACCATGGTGCGCCCGTCCCGCGCGAGCCGCTTGATCGTCTCCAGCACCTCGTCGACCAGTTCGGGATCGAGCGCCGAGGTCGGCTCGTCGAAGAGCAGGATGTCGGGCTGCATCGCCATGGCGCGGGCGATGGCGACGCGCTGCTGCTGCCCGCCCGAAAGCTGCACGGGATAGCGCTCATAGAGTCCCTTCAGCCCGACGAGGTCGAGCAGCCGGCGGCCTGCGGCCTCCGCCTGAGTGCGCGGGGTCTTCTTCACGACGACAGGCCCGCGCACGACGTTCTCGAGCGCCGTCATATGGGCGAACAGGTTGAAGCGCTGGAAGACCATGCCCGTGCGCATGCGCTGGGCCGACAACTCCCTGTCGGAGAGCTCGTGCAGGCGTCCGTCGCGGAAGCGATGGCCGACGAACTCGCCATTGACGTAGAGATCGCCGCTGTCGACCGTCTCCAGGCTGTTGAGGCAGCGCAGGAAGGTGCTCTTGCCGCTGCCGGAGGGGCCGATGATGCCGAAGACCTCGCCCGGCTTCACCTCGAGCGAGATGCCGCGCAGGACCTCGACGCTGCCGAAGGATTTGCGCAGGTCGCGCGCCACCACCGCCGGGGTCATGCCGGCTCTCCCTGGATCACCGGAGCCGCTCCGGACGTCCGGCGCGCGGCGCGGCCGAGATGGCGTTCGAGCCAGGACTGGCCGATCGACAGCAGCGTGACCGTGGCGAGATAATAGATCGAGCAGACGATCAGCATCTCGATGACGCGGTTGTTGACGAAATAGATCATCGACGCCGTGTGCATGATCTCGTTGTAGGAGATCACCGCGGCGAGCGAGGTGTGCTTGAGCATGCCGATCACCTCATTGCCGATCGGCGGGGTGATGACGCGCAGCGCCTGCGGCAGCACGACATGGCGCATCACCTGCGGCCCGGTCATGCCGACGGCCTTGGCCGCTTCGACCTGGCCGGCATCGACCGAGGTGATGCCGGCGCGGATGACCTCGGCGGTATAGGCCCCCTGACAGACGCCGAGGCCCAGCAGCGCTGCCAGGAAAGGCGTCATCACATCGACGGTGCGTGCCTCCCAGAGACCGGGGATGCCCATTGTCGGGAAGATCAGCGCCAGGTTGAACCAGAGCAGGAGCTGGAGATAGACCGGGGTGCCGCGGAAGAACCAGATATAGGCGCCTGCGACCACGCGTGCGACCGGATTGGCCGAGAGCCGCATCAGGGCCGCGATCAGCCCAAGCAGGATGCCGAGCGCCATGGCCAGGACCGTCATCAGCACGGTGTTGGCGAAGCCGGTAATGATGGCCTGCGCCGTCAGGAAGCGACCGACAAAGGCCCATTCGATCTGCCCGAGCGCGAAAGCCCGGACGACCAGGGCCAGGCCGACGAGGCAAACGATCGCCACCACCCAGCGCGAGGGGTGGCTGAGCCTCACCCGCGCGACATTCGCTAGGACAGGCAGTCCGGAATCTGTGGTTGTCGCGCTCATGGCGCCGGTCGTCCTTTCAGCTGGATCATTCTTCGAGCTGGGTCATTCTTCGCGCGCGGATGTCCCGTCACGACATGTCGAGGAAACGGTCGAGCCCCAGCAGCCATTCGATCGCGAGGACCACGCCGATGCTCAGCAGGATCAGCAACGTCGCCATCGCCGCCACCGTCGGGTCGTCGATGTCGCGGATATAGCTGTAGGCCTCGACCGGCAGCGTCGTCGTGTTGATATTGGTCAGGAAGACGGCGATCGAGAAATTGTCCATCGCCTCGACGAAGGCGAAAGTGCCGCCGGCGACGAGGCCCGGCGCAAGCTGCGGCATCGTCACCCGCCAGAACGCCGCGAACGGGCTCGCACCGAGATTGCGCGCCGCCTTCTCCAGATCGGGATCGAGCCCCGACAGGTTGGCGACCAGCGGGCGCAGCACCAGCGGCAGGGTGAAGCAGATCATTGCGACCGTGATCGGCCAGAAGCCGGGGCCTATGCCCGTCTGCGCGACGAAGCTGAGCGCCGCCGTGCCGCTGATGACGCCCGGCACCAGGAGCGGCGCCGAGATCAGCGCCATCATCAGGTCTCGGCCGGGGAAGCGATGCCGGACCGCGACGATCGCAGTCGGCGCGGCGATGGCGAGCGCCACAACGGTGGTGATGGCAGAGATCGCCAGCGAGTTCTGCAGCGCCGCCATGAAGCGGTCGTTCTCGAAGAAGCGCTGGAACCATTGCAGCGTAAAACCCTGCGCCGAGAACAGCGCGTAGTTGTTGCGGCTCAGGGCGTAGAGCACGATGAAGGGCAGCGGCAGCAGCACGAAGGCGAGCGTCGCCAGCCCCCATATGGTGACGACCGCCGAAACCGGCCGGGTATGATCGATGGCGCGGCGCTTCATGCCGCCTCCCCCGCGAAGCGCACCGCAACGAGGCGGCGCAGTCCGCCGACGACCGCAAGCATGAGCAGCACGAGCAGGAAGAACAGCACCGCCAGCGCCGCTGCGGAGGGAATGTCGTAGCTCGCCTGGATGCGGTCATAGATCGCCGTCGCCAGCACATGCACCCGCCCGCCGCCGAGCATCTGCGGGAACAGGAAGGCGCCGAGCGAGAGCGCGAAGCACAGCGAGGTCGCAGCCGCCAGCCCCGGCAGCGAGAGAGGCAGCGTGACCGAGACGAAGCTGCGCAGCCGCGAGGCGCCGAGATTGCGCGCGGCGTGTTCGAGCTGCTCGGGAATGGTCCGCAATGCGCCAAACAGCGTCAGCACGAAGAAGGGCAGCACGAAGTTCAAGACCGAGACGACGACGGCGAACTCGTTGTTGATCAGCGCAGCCCTCGGTAGTCCAACCGCGCGCAGCCCCTGATTGATCAGCCCCTGATTGCCGAGGATGATCAGCCAGGCATAGGCGCGCGTCACCCCGCCGGAGAGGAACGTCGCGACGAGGCAGAACAGGATAGTGCGGCGCAGGCTGCGGGAGTGGGAACGCGCCAGCACGCGTGCCAGCGGATAGCCGAAGAGCACGCATAGAACGGTGATCTCGGCGGAGAGGCGCAAGGTCGTCAGGACTGCGCGCCAGGCCCCTTCTGAGCCCAGGAGCTTGGTATAGTTCGCCAGCGTCGGCGGCCCGTGGAAGACGGCGCTGCCGGGATCGAGCACCATCAGGCTGACGCTCGCGAACGAGGCCAGCACGACCCCAAACAGCGTCAGAACCAGCAGAGCCGGCAGCACGAGCAGGATGGTGGCGCGGCTCATGACGCCAGCACCGTGCAGCGGCTGGCCGCGAGCCTGATCGAGACGGCAGCACCAAGCTCGAACGGCGGCGCATCGCGGCGCACTTCCGTCACCGTCACGGTCAGGCCGGCTGCGATTGCCACCTCGTAGCGTACGGATGCGCCGAGCATCTGGACGAAGCCGATCGTGCCTTCGATATCGCCCTGACCGGGCGGCAGGACGGTGATTGCCTCGGAGCGGATCGCCAGCGTGACGGCGCCGGGCCTTGCAGCGGACGCACCGACCCCGACGATCCGCTGGCCGGCCAGCTCGACGACATCGTCGCCGAGGGAGCGCCCAGGCAACAGGTTCTCGACGCCGGTGAAGGTCGCGACATAATGCGTCCGTGGATGATCATGAATATCGAGCGGCGTGCCGATCTGCTCGATGCGCCCCTCCTTCATCACCGCGATGCGGTCCGACAGCACGATCGCCTCGCGCTGGTCATGGGTGACCATCACCGTGGTCAGGCCGAGATTGCGCTGGAGCTTGCGCAATTCGACCTGCATCTCCTCGCGCAGATTCTGGTCGAGGGCGCCAAGCGGTTCGTCGAGCAGCAGCAGGCGCGGCTCGGTGACAACGGCGCGCGCCAGCGCCACGCGCTGGCGCTGGCCGCCGGAAAGCTGCGCCGGGCGCCGCTCTGCCAGTTGCGTGATGCGCACGAGCGCGAGCGCCTGCTCGATGCGCCTGGCGGCTTCCACCTTGGGGACACGCGCCATGCGCAGGCCGAAGCCGACATTGTCGCGCACGCTCATATGCGGAAACAGCGCATATTGCTGGAAGAGCATCGCCGTGCGCCGCTTCTCCGGCGGTGTCACCAGGATCGAGGTACCATCCAGCCGGATATCGCCGGCGTCAGGCACCACGAAGCCGGCGATCGACTGCAGCAGGGTGGTCTTCCCACAGCCCGACGGCCCGAGCAGGGCGAGCACCTCGCCCGGCTCGACGGCAAGCGAGACGCTCTCGACAGCCTTGACCGCGCCATACGCCTTGGCGACGCCGTCGATCTCCAATCGGGACGAGGATGCCTTGCTCATCGCGCAAACCGCTTTCTTCAGGGCTTCGGGTTTGCGGCAGCGCTATTTCGCAATGGCCTTGTTGAACTCCTCGGTCCATTCGCCGAGGCGCTGGTTGATCTTCGCCTCGTCGAAGGTCACGGCGTTCTCCGGCGTCGGCAGCACCTTCACCAGCGCTTCGGCCGGGGCGACCTCCTTGTTCACCGGGCCGAGATTGTAGATGTCGGTCATGTGCTTCTGCCAGTCGGAGGCAAGCGAGCGGTTGATGAAGGTGGCGGCGGCATCCTCATTGCCGTTCTTGACCATCATCATGCCCTCAAAGATCAGCGGCGTCGGTTTCGGGCTGACCATCGCGACCGCGATATTCTGGTCGGCCAGTTCCTTCACTGCCGAGGGCGAACCGATCATCGCCATGATCTCGCCGCGCGCCAGCGCCCGGCGGGCGTTGGTGTCGGAAGAATTGAACATCGCGACATGGTCGCGCATCTTGCCGAGGAACTCGATGCCCGGCTTCACATTGTCGATCGAGCCGCCGTTCAGAAGCGAGGTGATCAGGATGGTGCGGCCGGGATAGACGGTCGGCGCCGGCAGCGCGATGGCATTCTTGAAGGCCGGCTGGAAGATGTCGCTCCAGGCCGTGACCTTGCCTCCGGGCACCAGATCGGGCCGGTAGACGATGCCGGTCGGGAAGTACCAATAGGCGACGAACATATCGTTGGAGGCGCCGGGGATCAGCTTGCCGAGATTGGGCAGCTTGTCCTTGGGGAGCGGCAGGAACAGCTCCTTGTCGGTCGCGGCACGCATGGCGATGGCCTCGCCGGTGAACCAGACGTCGACGCCCGGGCTCTGGCGCGAGGCCTGCAGCTTCGCCAGCCCCTCGGCGGAGCTGTTCTGGATGATCGGCACGATCTCGATGCCGGTCTCCAGCTTGAAGGCCGGCGCCAGCGGCTTCAGCACGCGCTCCCAGGTCGAGCCGAAGGTCATGACCTTGACCTGCTTGCCCTGCGCGAAGGCATTGGACCCGGCGCCGAGAACCACTGTAGCCGTGATCGCCGCCAGGAGGCCGCGCCTGGAAAATGTCTTGTTCGATGTCATGACCGTCCCCTTTTTCGTCATTGGTTGGCGTCATCTGCTCTGCTGAAAACAAGCCGACCGGCGCTCATCACCCAGGCGATGCGGTCGTCCTCGCCGATGAAGACGAGGTCGGCATCCATGCCCGGCGCGATGCCGCCCTTGCGGCCGGCAAGGCCCAGCACCCGGGCGACGTTGCTCGTCACGAAGGGCAACGCCTGCGCCCAGCCAAGCCCGCCCTCGGTCGCGAGGCGCTTGAGATCCCGAAACAGGATCGAGGGCGGCACGGCGACGAAGCCGCCCTGCCCGCCCGCTGCCGGCACAGCCACTCCGGCGTCCGACGACAGGGTGATCCGGTCCTCCGGTACGCCGGCATCGAGCGCGCGCTGCACAGCCTCGACAGCATCGAGACCCGTGGGAATGCCGTCTCGCGGCCCCAGACAGCAGGTGAAATCGATGATGCCGCCAGCCCTGGCGAAGCGGATGCCCTGCTCGAAGACGGGCGAAACATCGGGAGCGCGATTGACATGGGTGGGGACCGCCTGTGCCGGCGGGAAATCCATTCTCTCGACGAGGTCGAACAGCATGGTCAGCCCGCTTTGCAGCCGGCCGACATGGAGATGCAGCACCGCAGCCTTGCCGCTCATCGCCTTCGCTTGCACCAACTCCCCCGCCAGAGCAGCGAAGGCGGGAAAGTCGAGATTGGGGAAGGCCCGCTCGGCAATCGCGCTCTTGGCGCCGATGACCTTGTCGACCAGAACGATGTCCGAGCGCACGCTCTGGGTCAGATAAGGCGCCGGCAGCGCCATCGCGCCGGAATAGATGAAGCTGGTGAGCCCGGCCCGGTCGAGCTCATGCGCCTTGCGCAGGAGCAGCGGCAGGGTCTTGGCCTCGATCTCGCTGCCGAGCAGACCAACGGCCGTCGTGACCCCGGCCGAGGTGAAGGCCTCGAAGGACAGTTCGGGCATGCGTGCCTGCGGCCCATCTCCGTCGCCACCGCCAATGAAATGCACATGCTGGTCGATCAGGCCCGGGACCAGCTTGCCCGGAGGCAGCGTCACCACCTCGACGAGACCGGGCAGCAGCGTGGTCGCGGCCAGATCGGGTCCGATCGCCAGGATCCGGCCGCCACCGATCAGAATGTCCTGCGTTCCGATCGCGGCCGGTGCGAACACCTCCGGCGCACGCAGCAGACGCAACGGTGCCGCGTCCGAACTCGTGACGACGCCTAAACCGTGATGGTCTCCACGGCTCATTGCGATCCCCTCTTCGCAGCGCCTGCATGGCGCTCGCCAACCGGGCTCTCACGGCCCTTGCACAGCTATCAAGCAAGACGCGGCTCGCCGGGGCAAATGATGAATCCTCAGTCAAATCATGACGTGGCATCACGTATAAAACGCAGCCATTTCGATTAATTGTTGAGCGCTGCCTTCATAGCTGAAAATCTCTCACCTGAAGGCTGATGAAGCTTCACTTCACCAAGCCGCGCCCGGCATGTCTAATCTCGCTCCACGGACAGCAAGGAGCGCACCTTGAAACATCTCGATCTTCTCCCACCCGGCCTGATCGTCAACACCATGAAGGGCGATGTGGCGGAGCATCGCGCCGGCGCCTGGCTGAGCTGGGACGGCACGCTCGATCTCGACTGCGCCATCGTCGGCGTGCCCTATGACGGTGCTTCGGTGGTCAGGACAGGCTCGCGGCATGGCCCCGATGCCGTGCGCCAGGGCCTGATGTATTTCACCACCTATTCGAGCCGCGACCGCCGCACCATGACGGATTTCCGCGCCGCCGATATCGGCGACGTTCAGGTGGTGCTCACCGATATGGAGGGCACCTTCAAGCGCATCACGCAGACGGTCAGCACGCTGGTCTCGCGCGGGATCGTGCCGGTGATGATCGGCGGCGACCATTCGATCGCTTATCCCAATATGCGCGGCGTGATCGAGGCGATGGGCCCGGGCAAGAAGCTCGGCGTGATCCATTTCGATGCCCATCACGATCTGCGCAAGGCGCATCTGGGCGCGGAATCGAGCGGCGTGCCCTTCCGCAAGACGCTGGAGATGCCCGGCACGCTGCTGAGCGGCCCCAATCTGGTGCAGATCGGCATGGCCGAGTTCACCAACTCGCCGCAACTCGACGACTACGCCAAGGAGATGGGTGTCACCGTCGTCTCCGGCCTGGAGGTTCGCGAGCGCGGCATGGCCGCCGTGGTCGAGCAGGCGCTCGCGGTCGCCGGGAACGGTACGGACGCGATCTACGTCTCCGTCGACATCGACGTGCTGGACCTGTCGCAGGCGCCGGGCACCGCGGCGCCCAACCCGTTCGGCCTTTCCGCTCACGACATCCAGTATGCGCTGCGCCGGATCGGCGCGAGCGGCAAGGTGATCGGCGCCGATCTGGTGGAGATCTCACCGCCCTTCGATCCGCGCAACATCACCGGCTCGACCGGCGCCTCGCTGATCCTGAGCCTGCTCTACGGGTTGTCGTCGAAGCCTATTGCCGCCGCCTGATCGCCTCCGTTCAGATTGACCGCCTGGCCGAAACGCCCGAGCAGCCAGTGCAGGAACAGCCTGGTGTTCGAGCGTTCCAGCCTGGAGGTATCGCACAGCACGTACCAGCCGCCCGTCGCCTGGATCGTGCCGGCGAAGGGCCGCAGCAGCGTGCCTTCGCCGATATGCGAGGCCGACAGCGTGTCGCTGACGAGAACCACGCCGGCCCCCTCGGCGGCGAGATCGATCGCGATGCTGAGGTCGTTGCAGTACAGATGGCGGCGGAAGATCTCGAAATCATGCTCGCCTTCGCCGGCAAGCCAGCGCCGCCATTCTGTACCGTCGTCCTGATGCAACAGCATCACGTCCTGAAGGTCGGACGGCCTGGCGAAGCTGCGGCCGGCGCGCTGGAACAGGAGCGGGCTGCAGGCAGGCGCGATGGCGATGTGCTCGAGCAGAGCCGACCATTTCGCCTTCCATGAGCCGCTGCCGAACTGGATGCCGAGATCCGCATCGGCAACCTCGGCGACGCGATCATTCTCGACCAGCTGGATATGGCACTCGATGGCTGGGTGGTCGTAGCAGAAATCCGCGAGATATTTTGCGAGCCACTTACTGGCAAACATGGGCGAGCAAGCGATGGTAAGCCGCCCTCCGACCTGATCGGCATCTGCGAGGCTATGGGCCGTGCGGGCGATATCCTGCAGCGCCGTGCCGACCGTGCGCGAGAAAATCCGCCCGGCATCGGAGAGGACGACGCCCCTGCCCGATTTCTCGAACAAGTCGACGCCAAGCGCCTCCTCCAGCCGCCTGAGCTGATGGCTGACGGCGCTGTCGGTCAGGCTCAGTTCGACCGCGGCCTTCGCCAGGCTCTGGTGGCGGGCAGCAGCCTCGAAGGTGCGCAGCGTGGCGAGCGGCAGGTTGCGGATCACGGCGTCGAGATTCCGGGCATCGTTCTAAGGATCGGCAATCGTAGTGCCAAATTGCCAGCCGTCATCAACTTCCGGCCGCGCCCTGCATTTCGGTGGCATTGCCGGCAAAGTCGCCGAAGACGACGAGAGTATTTTCGAGCGAAGCGGACACCGGTCGCATGTAGAAAGCGCATTAAAACAATGACCTAGAGTAATTTAATGATCTAATTTGATCGGAAGTTTCTCTAGGACAAACCCAGTGCGACCGTCTCCAGCTGCGTGTCCGGCAAATGACACGCCATCATGACGCCATTGCTCAGCCGGCGCTGCGTCGGCACCTGCGTCCGGCACAGGCTGCCGAGCTGCTGCGGGCAGCGCGAGGCGAAGGAACAGCCTTTTTCGCCGGGAGTAGCCATGGCGTTCTCGGCCAGCCTGATGCGGCTGCCCGCCTGTGACCTTGCCGAACCCACGACAGGAACGGCAGACAGCAGCGATGCCGTATAGGGGTGGTGCGGACCGCGCAGGAGCTGGGCCGCCTCGCCCTGCTGCACGATGACGCCACGATACATCACCGCGATCCGGTCGGAGATATGGGCGATCACGCCGATATCGTGCGAGATGAACAGATAGGACAGGCCGAACTGCGCCCGCAGGTCGGAAAGCAGATTCAGCACGGCGGCCTGAACGGAGACATCGAGCGCCGAGACGGCCTCGTCGCAGACGATAAATCTCGGCCGCCCCGCAAGGGCGCGCGCAATGCCGATGCGCTGCTTCTCCCCACCCGACATCTGGTGCGGATAGCGCGAGCGATAGCTGCGCGGCAGCCGGACCAGATCCAGCAGCCGGTCGATCTCCGCGCCCACCGCCGCCCCCTTGGCGATCCCGAACAGTTCGAGCGGACGCTTCAGGATCTCCTGAACCGTATGATGCGGGTTAAGCGCGGAATCCGGATTCTGGAAGATGATCTGCGCCTGCTGGCAGAAGCCGCTGGAGGGGCGCAGCGGAACCTCAGTGCCACCGAATTCGAGCTGCCCCGCATCGGCCGGGACCAGACGCAGAAGCAACCGCCCAAGCGTCGACTTGCCGCTGCCGGATTCTCCCACAAGGCCCAGAACCTCGCCGCTGCGGACCTCGATCGTCACATCGTCGACCGCGACGACACTCTTGCGCGGCGCCAGCTTCGGCCAGCCGCCACGCCAGTCGAGACTGCGCCAGAGGCCGCCATGGCCAGCGAAACGCCGGCTCATGCCCCGCGCCTCGAGCAAGGGCCTGCGCTCCGACGCGGCCTCCATCGCCGCCGGGGACTCTTTCTTCTGCTCCGGCCAGGGCAGAGCGGCTGTCTCCGCCGCCCGGTGGCAGCGCACGCGATGATCGCCCTCACCTGCCAGGGCCTGGGGCTCGACGCATGACGGCGCCGCGAAGGGACAGCGCGGCGCGAAATTGCAGCCGGGATCGACCAGCGTCAGATCCGGCAGGTTTCCCTCGATCGAGGTCAAGCGCTGCTTGGCATGGCTGATGACCGGCATGGCAGCCATCAGCCCGCGCGCATAGGGATGGCGCGGCCCGGCGAGAACCCGGGCACAGGGCCCCTGCTCCACCACGCGGCCGGCATAGAGCACCGTCAGGTCGTCGCAGATCCGGTCGACGATACCGAGATTATGGCTGACCAACAGCAATGAGATCCCGCGCCGCGCCCGCAGCGCGTCGAGCAGATCGAGGATCTGCGCCTCGACCGTGACGTCGAGCGCGGTCGTCGGCTCGTCGAGCAGCAGCAGCTCCGGCTCGCAGCCGAGCGCCTGGGCGATCACGGCGCGCTGCTTCATGCCGCCCGACAATTGATGCGGATAGGCCTTCAGCACCGCGGCGGGATCGTGGATGCCGGTCTCCGCCAGCAGCCCTTCGGCTCGCTCCATTGCCTCGCGCCAGTTCATGCCGCGATGCAGAGTCAGCGGTTCGGCCACCTGCATGCCGATGGTCAAGGCGGGATTGAGTGCCGCCGAAGGATCCTGGAAAACGGTTCCGATCCGTCGCCCGCGCAGGGATGCGGCGACCTTCAGCAGATCCTGCCCGTCGAAGCGGGCTGCATCGGCCGTGACCGCAGCACCCTTGCCCAGCAGGCCGAGCATGGCCAGCAGCATCGATGATTTGCCGGAGCCGCTTTCGCCGACGAGGCCCATCGCGCCGCCGCGCGGGATCGCCAGCGAAACATCGTTCAGCGCCGTGACCGGGCCGTTGGCCGTGGCGTAGCGCAGCGACAGGCCTTGAATATCGAGCAGGAGGTCAGCCATGACCGCGCCCCTGCATGCGAGGATCGAGCAGGTCGCGCAGGCCCTCGCCGACGAAATTGACGGCGACCAGCAGGACGCAGAGGCACAGCCCCGGCGCGAGACCGATCCAGGGCGCGCGATCGAGGAAGGGCCGGCTTTCAGCGATCATCAAGCCCCATTCGCTGGCGGGCGGCTGTGGGCCGAGACCGAGAAAGGAGAGCGCGGAACCCAGCAGGATCGCGAAGGTGATGCGCAGCGAGGTCTCCACGATGATGGTCGGCCAGACATTAGGCAGAACCTCGCGCCAGAGGATGTAGAAGGTCTTCTCCCTGCGGGCGGCGGCGGCCTCGATGAAATCCTGCGCCAGCACGCCGAGCGCCACCGAGCGCGTCAGGCGCGTCATGATCGGCACATAGACCAGCCCCACCGCGACGATGGTCTTACCCAGCCCCGGCGAGGTCACGGCCAAAATCAGCAGCCCGACCAGGATCGGCGGCAGCGAGATCATCAGATCGATGATCCGCATGATCACGTCGTCGACCCAGCCGCGATAGAAGGCTGCGATCAGCCCCAGCGGAACACCGATGACGAGGCTGATCGCCGTGGCGCCGAAGCCCATCGCCAACGAATAATAGCCGCCGGCCAGGATGCGCGAGAGCACATCGCGGCCGAACTCGTCGGTGCCGAACAAGTGCAGGCCGGAGGGCGGCTGCATGCGGCTGCGGACCGCGAACATGGTGGGATCGTAAGGTGCGATCCAGGGCCCGATCAGCCCGAGCAGGACCATGACGACAACGATGGCGGCTCCCGCCACGAGAATGAGCGGCACATGCCGGCGGCGGCGTTTCTGCGCGACGGCCGTCATCAGTGCGCGGCCCCCAAGCGGATGCGCGGGTTCAGCATGGCCGATGCGAGATCGGCGACCAGCGTCGCCAATGAATAGACCGCCGTTACAACCAGCATCCCGGCCTGCAGCAACGGGATGTCATGATTCTGGATGGCGTACATCAACAGGCTTCCCAGCCCCGGAAAGGAAAACACAGTTTCCGCCACGACGATGCCGCCGATCAGGATGCCGGCGTCGATGGCGAGCACCGTAATCGCCGGCAGCATGGCGTTGGGCAGCGCGTGCCGCAGCAGCACCAGCCGCTCGGGCACGCCCTTGGCGCGCGCGGCCAGGACGTAGCGGCTCTCGATCGCCTCCAGCATCGACGAGCGCACCATGCGCGAGACATGCGCCGTCAGGCCCAGCGACAGGCAGATCACCGGCAGGATCAGATGCCGCAGCCATTGCAGCAGGCCGGCATCCGCAAGCGGCGTATAGCCAGTCGCCGGCAGCCAGCCGAGCCAGACCGCGAAGACGATGATGGCGACGGTGCACCAGAAGAATTCGGGGATGGCGATCAGCGTGTACTGCATCATGGTTAGAGCACGATCGCTCAACGAACCGCGATGGACGGCGGAGTGAATGCCCAGCGCGATGCCCATGATCGCAACCAGCAGCAGGCTCATGCCGCCGAGCACAGCCGAGCGTTCGAGCGCCCCGCCGATCAGCCTGGCGACCGGCTGATCGATCGAGAGCGCCTGGCCGAACTCGCCACGCAGCACGCCCGAGAGCCAGCGCCAGTATTGCACCAGGATCGGGTCGCGCAGGCCGAGCTTCAGCTCCAGTGCCGCCACGGCATCGGCCGTGGCGTATTCGCCCAGCACCATATGCGCGACCGAGCCGGGCAGCAGATGGATTGCAGCGAAGACCACCGCCGACATGGCGAAGAGAACGACGACCATGCCCAGGATGCGGCGCGCGGCATAGACCAGCATGTCAGGCGAAGCTTGCGTTGCGCAGATCGAACCAGCGCATCGGATGGGCGGTGACGCCCTTCAGCGCGCTGCGATAGGCGCAGCCGAAATTCACCGCATAGGCGAAGAAGCCCGGCGGATTGTCGAAGAGCAGGCGCTGCAGCTGGACATAGTGCTCGCGCTGCTGGGCGGGATCGATGGCTCTTCGCGCCGCCTCCAGCGTCCTGTCGACATCGGGATTGTTGTAGTGCCAGAGCAGGTTGTTGAAGACGCCGGTCGAGTGGAGGAAGGAATAGGTCGCGGTATCGAGCGTCGGGCGCGCCAGATAGCCGTCGACATAGAGCGGCGCCTTGCCGGACACCTCCGCCAGATAGCGCGCCGCCGGCACGCGCTGGATTTCGATGTCGAAGCCGCCGGGGCGAGCAAGCTGCTGCAGCGTGACGCCGAGCCGTTCGCGAGTGGCGCGGCCGACCGGAATGACCAGCGGAACCTTGACGCCGTTGGGATAACCAGCCTCGCGCAACAGCTTCCGCGCCGCCGCCGGATCGGACTTGGCGATCGGCAGATCAGTTGCAAAGGCCGCGCTCGACGGCGCGATCGGGCTGTGAACCGGTGCCCCTTCGCCGAAGAGCGTCAGATCGATCACGTCGCGCTTGTCCACGGCCAGATGGAAAGCCTTGCGGACACGCACATCGTTGAAGGGAGCGATGGTGTTGTTCATCACCGCCGTATCCCAGGATGCAGAGGTGACGCTTTCGACCCGCAAGCTGGGGTTCTCGCGCAGCACCTTGATATCCTCAGGGTTCAGCTCCCAGACGATATCGATGTCTCCCGCCTTGAGTGCATTCAGCCGAGAGCTCATCTCGGGCATCATGCGAAGCTCGACGCCGGCGAGCTTGGGCAAGCCCTTCTCGAAATAGTCGTCGTGACGCACGAGCACGATCCGGTCGCCTGGTGTATGGCTGCGGAAGCGGAACGGGCCGGTGCCTATGGGCTGGGTCGCCATGGTCGCGATGGCGTCGGCCGGGACGATCTTGGCCTGGCGATCGCCGAGGATGTCGACGAAGCCGGCATAGGGATATTTCAGCGTGAAGGTGACGGTCAGCGGGTCGCTCGCCTCGATCGCCTCGATCATCTCGAAGGTATTGCGGGCGATCGCGCCCGTGGCCGGGTCGACGATGCGGCGGAAGGTGGCGACCACGTCGGCGGAGGTCATTTCGCGTCCGTTGTGGAATTTCACGCCCGGCTTCAGCTTGAAGGTGCAGGACTTCAAACTGCTGTCCCAGCTCCAGCTCTCCGCCAGATCGGGGGCGATCGTCATGTCTTCCTTGATCCGGACCAGGCCGTTGAAGACGAGCACGTCGTAGATGTACTCGTCGGCGCTGCTGGTCATGGTGGGATCGAGCGTCCGGATCGAGCCAGCCATGGCGATGCGGGCAATATTGGCCCCTTGGGCGCGGGCGGGCATGGGACCGAGCAAGGCGGCAGCGCCGGCACCCGCGACAAGGTCGCGGCGGGAGAGGATCGTCACGGCTGTTCTCCTTCACAGATGCGGCGTTGGATGATCGTGCTGGAGCAATTTCGGATCCTATTGGATCGTTCAATTGCCCTATGTCTTTGTCTTAACGCGTTTTCTTCAAGCGAAGCGGTGTCCGATTCGCTCGAAAACGCTTTACCCCGGGAAAGGCGACGCAGGCTCACTTGACCCAGTATTTCGAAGCTTCGGGATCGAGCGCGCGCTCGACATAGGAGGCCATGACCGGCGTGTAGTTCTCCCAGAGGAAGCGCAGCTGGGCGATCGCGGCGCGGTCGTAATCGACCCGCAGATCGACCAGCGGGAAGGTTTCCTCGTGGACTACGAGCAAGGCGGCCGACTTCTCCTGCTTGAGCTCCCCACCGGCCTCGTAGCCGGCCTCCAGCGCCGCCATCAGCCTTTCGCCGAGATGCGCGTCGGGAAGGCTCGCGAAGGTCTCGGTCATCGCGCTGACGACGGATGGCGTGCGGATGATGTTCCCGATCGCGACACAACCGTCGGCCTGCGAGGCGTGATGCGTCGAGAGGATGCGCTTGCCATGGAACCAGGCCGTGCCACCGTGCCTGTCTATGATCGCGAGCTGCCGGTGCTCGATCTCGGGCCCGGCATCCGTGAGGGTGGCGATGGCCTCCGCCGCCGTCTTGCCCTCCTCAAGCAGGGCTATGCCGCGCGGCCCCAGCCGGGGATCCGTGCAATGCTGGGTCAGAACGGCCCCGACGCCAGCTTTCGCGAAGGGGCAGCGGCTTCCCACGGCAATCGACGACGTCGTGACCGCAAGACCGAACATGCCTGTTCGTCGGCACATGCCGGCGATGGAATAGGTCATCGCAGCCGGCTCATCGCTCGGCGAACAAGGCTGTGTCCAGCCATTGGAGCGATCCACACAAAGACCCGTCGATCGCTCACTGTCGCGTCATTCTGCATTGCCTCTCCATCGGACGTTGACGCCCTCTCCGCAGTCCATTCTGCCGCCAGCAAGAACCGAGCCTCGGCCAGCGGCGCCGCCAGAAACATGGGCTGGAGCATCCCCAACCGACCGACGTCCCACCGAGGCAGAGTGTGACGAATGGGCAGGCGCAGCAATCGGGGCAGCTATGCTTTATGCGATGGTGCCATTTGGCCGGCGAATACCGATCTCGGAGGTTCCGGCTCGCAAGCCGCTTCAAATTCATCCGCCGGCACGAGCTATGGCTCGTTCAAGAAGTGCTGAAGCCGCGGGCTGACGAAATCGAGGAAGACGCGAACGCGCTGCGGCAACCGGGGACCGCCAAGATAGAGCGCGTGAATCTCCTCCTCGTCGCCCTTGACCGCGTCCGACAGAACTTCGACCAATCGTCCGGCGGCGATGTCGGCGCGGGCGTGATAGTCGCCGAGGCGTGCCAGGCCGACACCCGCGAGCGCCATGCGCCGTACCGTCTCTCCATTATTGGCGAGCAGCGCGCCATTCACCGTGCGATCAACAATGCGGCCGCTTTCCCTGAGCGGCCAGACGGGAGCAGCGCGGCGGAAGTTGAAGCCAAGACAGTTGTGCCGCTCAAGATCGTCGATCGTCCGGGGTGTCCCGTAGCGGGTGAGATAATCCGGCGCCGCGACAATCTTGCGGTGGGCGACGCCGATCCGCCGCGCCATCATGGTCGAATCCTGTAACGCCCCGACGCGGAAGGCGACATCGGTACGGTCCAGATAAAGATCCACGATCTCATCAGACAGCGACAGATCAACGATGATGTTGGGATGCGCTTGCCAGAATGCCGGAAGCAAGGGCTCCAGGCCGAGCACGCCGAAGGCGACGGAGGCATTGACGCGAACAGTGCCGCCCGTATTCGCCCCACCCTGCGCCAGGTCACGCTCCATGTCCTCAAGCTCCGACAGCAGCGCGAGGCTTCGTTCGTAGTAGATTTGGCCCTCGTTGGTCAGCGAGAGACGGCGGGTCGAACGCTCCAGCAGGCGGACGCCGAGGCGCGCCTCGATCCGGCCGATCAGCTTGCTGACCGTCGAGGGTGTCATGCGCAGCAGCCGTGCCGCCTCGGAAAAGCTCCCGGCTTCGACGACCCTGAGGAAGACCTGCATCTCGCCAGCGCGGTTATCCATTACGGCCTTCCTATCTGTGAATCTGCTTCACAGATAATGTGGAGGGTGAGCGGATTATCAAGCACGTCTGCGGGGCCCATCTTCCCTGCATGTCAAAAATTTCCGCACTCGACCTGATCAGGACGACCGACCGGCTGACGCTCGGAATCGAGCTCCCGCTCGACAATGACTGGTCTCCCGACGGCGAGGCGCGTCGCATTCTCGACGGACGCCCGCGCGGCGTACCCGGCCTCTCCGCGCAAAGCGACCTCCTCCGCAAGATCGACAGCCTGGGCTTTGCGGCGCTTTGGGTGCGCGACGTCCCCGTCTTCGATGCCGTGAACATGGGCGATGCCGGCTCAGTCTACGATGTTTTCGCCTTTCTCGGCTTTCTCGCGGGTATCACCCGCTACGTTGCGCTCGGCACCGCCGCCGTGGTCCTGCCCATCCGCCATCCGCTGATGACGGCAAAGGCCGCGGCCTCGATCGACGCCCTTTCCGGCGGACGGTTGATCCTCGGCGTGGCGAGTGGCGACCGGCCGATCGAGTATCCCTTGCTCGGGATCGACTTCGACAGCCGCGGGCAGGCTTTCCGCGATGCGGTCGGCTATCTCCGTGCCGCCTGGCAGGACGGCGGCCTGCCGGTTGACGGGCAGCGCCTGCCGTCGCTCGATCTCCTGCCTCGGCCGGCACAGGCGAGCATCCCGCTCATCGTCGCCGGCCGCGCCCAGCAGGACGAGGAATGGCTCGCGGCGACCATGGATGGCCGCTTCGTCTATCCCGGCAGCGTTGATCGGCTGATCGCGCAGGCGAGCGATTGGACGAACGCGACCGGCGGCATGCGCCCCTTCATCAGCGCCTTCCATCTCGATCTCCTCGACGATCCCGACGCTCCGGCCCAACCGATCCGCTTTGGCGCACGGATCGGGCGCAAGGCGCTGATCACGCATTTCCGCGCGCTTGGGTGCGGAGGTGTCGACCATATCGCGATCAATCTGCGGCAGTCGGCGCGACCGCTTGGCGAGGTGATCGAGGAACTGGCGTCGGAGGTCATTCCGGCGCTCGCCGACAACAAGGCGGCACTGGCCGCGTGACAATCACAGGAGAACGACCCATGCAGATCGTAAAGGCGCACGGCGCCGAAATCCCCGCCCTTGGCTTCGGCGTGTTCCGGATGTCGGACGCTGAAGTGGAGCGCGTCGTTCCAGCCGCTCTGGAAGCCGGCTTCACACATTTCGACACCGCCCAGATCTATGGCAACGAAGCGGCCCTCGGCCAGGCCTTGCACGTCGCTGGCGCGCGGCGGCAGGATCTCTTCCTGACCACCAAGGTCTGGGTCGACAACTACAGCCCGCAAAAATTCGCGGCGTCGGTCGACGAGAGCCTCGACAAGCTCAGGGTCAATCAGGTCGATTTGCTCCTGCTGCACTGGCCGGCCGACAAGGTCACCATCGCGGCTCAGATCGAGATGCTCAATGCCGTGCAGGCAGCCGGCAAGACCCGCTTCATCGGCGTCAGCAACCAGAACGTCGCGCAGCTCAGGGAGTCGATCTCGTCGAGCAAGGCAGCGATCGTCACCAACCAGATCGAACTGCACCCCTATCTCGACCAAAGCGCGATGATCGAGGCTGCCCGGGCGGCCGGCATCGCGCTCACCGCCTATTACGGCATGGCAGACGGCGCGGTGCCGCGCGATCCGCTGCTCCAGCGCATTGGCAAGACCTACGACAAGAGCGCCGCGCAGGTCGGGCTGCGCTGGCTGATCCAGCAGGGCTTCATCGCGCTATCCAAGACCGCCAAGGCCGAGCGTGTCGCCGAGAATTTCGCCGTCTTCGATTTTTCTCTCAGCGACGAGGACATGGCGGCGATCGGCAAGCTGGCTCGTCCCGATGGCCGGCTCGTCAGTCCTCCCGGCCTGGCACCCGCCTGGGACGCCTGAGGAACAGGACATGACCACTGCAACCTCAAGCATCCAGCCCAAACAGGGTGATGCAGCCGGTATCAACTGGCCGCTTCTAGCCCTGGCCGTCGGCGCCTTCGGCATCGGCACGACCGAATTCGCGCCGATGGGGCTCCTGCCCGTCATCGCGGAGGGGGTGAATGTCTCGATCCCGACTGCCGGCCTGCTCGTCAGCGCCTATGCGATCGGCGTGATGATCGGCGCCCCGGTGATGACGCTCACCTTCAGCCGGTTCGGCAAGCGCACCGCACTGATGCTGCTGATGAGCATCTTCACCATCGGCAATCTCCTGTCGGCGCTGTCACCCGACTACTGGACGCTGCTGGCCGCGCGCCTCGTCACCAGCCTCAATCACGGCGCCTTCTTTGGGCTCGGCTCGATCGTCGCCGCGAGCGTGGTGCCGAAGGAGAAGCAAGCCAGCGCCGTCGCAACCATGTTCATGGGGTTGACCATCGCCAATATCGGCGGCGTGCCGGCGGCGACCTGGATCGGCCAGCAGATCGGCTGGCGCATGGCCTTCGCGGGCACGGCGGGGTTGGGGCTCATCGCCATCGCGGCGCTGTGGCTCGCCTTGCCGAGGGGCGAAGCCGGCACGATGCCGGATGTCAGGCGGGAACTGCGTGTCCTCACGCGCCCGGCCGTGCTGCTCGCCATGGCGACGACGGTGATGGGGGCTGGCGCCATGTTCACGCTCTACACCTATGTCGCGCCGACCTTGACCGAACTGACCGGCGCCTCGGAGGGCTTCGTCACGCTCGCCCTCGTGCTGATCGGCGTCGGCTTCACCATCGGCAACGGACTCGGCGGAAAGCTCGCCGACTGGTCGCTCAACGGTGCGACCAGGATCTTCCTGGGCGCGCTCGCGCTCATCATGCTGGCGCTGCCCTTCGTGCTTTCCAGCCATGTCGGCGCCGCGATCGGGCTCGTCGTCTGGGGCGCAGCGGCCTTCGCCATCGTGCCGCCGGTCCAGATGCGGGTGATGCAGGCGGCATCGGAGGCGCCGGGCCTTGCCTCGTCGATCAATGTCGGCGCGTTCAACCTTGGCAATGCGCTCGGCGCGGCCGTCGGTGGCGCCGTGATCAGTCTCGGCCTCGGCTATGCGGCCGTGCCGGTCGCGGGCGGGCTGCTCGCGGCTGCAGGGCTGGGCCTGGTCTGGCTCGGACGCGCCCGCCCGAAGCTAAGGGCATGCGAAGCGTGACATGCCGCGTTTCGAGATCGAACAAGCGAGATAGAACAGGGATGAATGAGATGTCTTTTCCGCTGGCCGGACAACGCTTCGAAGTCGACTATGGCGATCTCGTCGCCACCAACGCCTATGCCCAAGCGAGCCTCTCGCTGACCTACGAGATCACGAGCGGTGCGCTCACCGGAAACAGCGCGACCGTCGCGTTCGCGTGGCGCCATCTATTCGGCGGCACCTATGCGATCTCCTGGCAGGAGGCCGACGGCTCGACCGTCGTTCATATCGACGATTTCGAAGCAGGCCGCTCATTGGCCTTCTTCACCACTCCCGACGCTCAGTTCTTCCGCTTGGAAGGCAGTCTGAAGCCGCTGGAACCCGTCCATCAGAATTGAGGAGACGACCCCATGGATCTGCAACTCACCGGCAAGACCGCGCTCGTCACCGGCGCGACCGCCGGCATCGGACTGGCGATCGCCAGCTCACTTGCCGCGGAAGGCGCGAAGGTCGTCATTTGCGGCCGCTCACAGGCCAATCTCGATACTGCCGCCAGCGCGATCGGCGGCAGCGTTCGCGCCGTGCTCGCCGACCCGGCCAGCGCTGAAGGGGCGGCGGCACTGACCGCCGCTGTGCCGGACATCGATATCCTCATCAACAATCTCGGCATCTACGAATCCAAGGAATTCGGCGAGATCACCGACGAGGACTGGCGTCGCTTCTTCGAGATCAACGTATTGAGCGGCGCCCGCCTCTCGCGGCACTATCTGCCGGGCATGCTCGCACGGGACTGGGGGCGGATCATCTTCATTTCCAGCGAAAGCGCGGTCCTGGTTCCACCGAATATGATCCATTACGGCATGACCAAGACGGCGCAGCTCGCAATCTCGCGCGGGCTGGCGGCGACGACCAAGGGCACGCGTGTCACCGTCAATTCCGTGCTGCCCGGCACGACGCGCTCTGCAGGTATCGAGGACTTCCTGCGCAGTGTCGCCAGCGACCCTAACCTTCCCGCCGGCGAGATGGAGCAGGAGTATTTCGCCAAGGAACGCCCAAGCTCGCTGATCCAGCGCATGATCGAACCCGAGGAGGTCGCCAGCCTTGTCGCCTATCTGGCAAGCCCGCTCTCGGCGGCGACGAACGGCGCCGCGTTGCGGGTCGATGGCGGCATCACGCCGACGATCATATGAGCCCCGCCATGCGCGAGCCCAGACGCCATATCGCGACGCCGACCGGTTTCCTGATGGTCCTGCGCCCGGGCGACGATGTCTTCGCGCGGCTTGAGGCCTTGATGCGGGAGGAGGCAATCCCATCCGCTTTCATCAGTGGCCTCGGCTTCGCAGGCCATGTGACCTTCGGCTTCTTCGATTACGAGAAGAAGGAATACGCGCCGAAGACGATGAACAACCTGGAGCTGACGAACCTGTCCGGGACGCTGGCCTGGAAGGACGGCGAGCCATCCATCCATGCCCATGGCACCGCCGGAGACGACAGCTTTCGCACCTTCGGCGGCCATCTGCTGGCGCTCGAAGTGGGGCGCGGTTCGCTGGAGATCAGCGTGACCGTGATCCCGACCCGCCTGGAGCGCGCGGTCGATCCCGGCATCGGCGCAAACGTGCTGCAGCTCTGAGCGATTGACCTAAGCGCTTCATGCCGGCGCGATCGGAAGATGCGCCACCTGCGCACCGACCTCGTAATAGGCCTCCTTCATGGCCCGGAAGGCTGGCATGGCGACCTCGGACACCGGAAGCGGCATGCCTTCGAGATCGATTTCGCCGAGTATGAGGCGGGCGAGCTCGCGCCCGAAGACCGTGCCTGGCGCGATGCCGCGCCCGTTGTAACCGTTGAAACCGATCGCGTTCGGGCCGAAGCTGTGCAGCCTCGGCAGGTGATCCGGCGTCATGCCGATCTTGCCGTACCATTCCGTCTCGAGCTCGAATTCGCCGAGCTGCGGGAACAGCTTGCGGATATGCCGCTTGATCCAGGCGCGATGAACGCTGAGCCCGGTCCCGCGCAATGCGCCGACGCTGCCGACGATCAGCCGCCCCTCCGCGTCGAGCCTGAAGCCGCTCAGGATGGTCTTGGTGTCCCAGCCCGCGCCGCCATTCGGCAGGATGGTCTTGCGGAGGTTGTGGCTCAGAGGCGCGGTCGAGACGTGGAAATAGGGCAGATGGACCTGCTCCTCGCGGATGGCGGAGGTCGCTCCGGTCGAATACGCGTCCGTCGCCAGGATGAGCCAATCGGCGCTGACACTGCCGCCGGCGGTCTTGACCAGCCAGGCGTCGCCGGTGCGGTCGAAGGACGTTACCGCGCTGCCGGTGTGGATGGTTGTGCCTTCGGTCATCGCGGCGCTCGCCAGGCCGCGAGCATAGGCAAGCGGCTGGATCGTGCCGGCGCGGGGGTCGAACAGCGAGCCGGTATAGCCGGTAGCCCCGGTCCTGGACTGCGTGTCGCTGGCGCTCAGCAGCTCGACCTTGGCGCCGAGACGGCTCCACTGCGCCTGGCGCTCCCGAAGCTGCTTCAGGCCGCTGGCGCCGACAGCGCAGTGATAGGTTCCTCGGTGGTCGGCCTGGCATTGCATGCCATAGCGTTCCGTCAGAGCGAAGACCTCTCGCGGCGCCTCGCCGAGGAGCCCGATCAGGCGGTTGCCATAGACCGGGCCGAGCGTCGCGATCAGGTCGTCGGGCATGACCCAGAGGCCCGCATTGACGAAGCCGGAATTGCGGCCGGACGCGCCGAAGCCGATCTCGACGGCTTCGAGCACGACGACCGACCTGCCGGCCTTGGCGAGATGCAGGGCAGCCGACAGCCCGGTATAGCCCGCGCCGACGACGACCACATCGGCCGAGACGGCGCCGGTCAGAGCGGTAGTCGGCGGCGGCGGCGGCGCGGACAGCTCCCACAGCCCATGCGACCGCTTGTCATCCAGCATCTGTCTGCTCCGTTCTCATGTGATCTGATTAGGATCGCGGACGGTCGCCGTCACATCGACCGCGATTATGCCCCTGCGAAGACCTTGGCCGCTGCGAGGATCATGCCGTCGCTTCGTCGTCGGGATGGCCCATCTCGCAGAACTTGCCGCCGAGATATCGGCCTGCTGGAGATTTCGGGTCGAGAGCCGGCGCGTTGGCTTCGACTTTGGCGCGGAACGGCTCCGAACTGTCTTGCGGGTGGTAGCCGAGATGGCCGGCACCGCTGTTGTCGACGGCCTTGACCTTGTTGTCCGAGGTGCCGAACGAGATCGTGTGGCCGACGAAGGGCGCCGTCAGCGCGGCTTCGACGAGGCGCACGCAATCGGCGAAGGACAGATAGGACCAGAGCATCCGGCGGTCGACGGGTTCGGGAAAGGACGAGAAGATGCGCAGGCACGCTGTCTCGATGCCGAACTTGTCCCAATAGAGCCGGCTCAGGCTTTCGACGAAGGTCTTGCCGACGCCGTACAGGCAGTCGGGGCGAACCGGTGCATCGACCGAGATCTGGGCCCCAACCTCGTGATAGCCGATCGCATGGACCGATGACGCGTAGACGATGCGTTTGACGCCGTGTTTCCGGGCGCCTTCGTAGATGTGGTAGGAGCCGCGAATACCGGCATCGAGGATGGTCTGCCACTCGCGTTCGGTCGGCGCGCCGCCGAAATGGACGATAGCATCGCACCCTTCGGTCGCTGCGATCGTCGCCTCCATATCCGCCAAGTCGAAGATCGCCTGCTCCTCATTGGCGGCAAGCGGGCCGAGCGGCTCGCGATCGGCGACGCGGATCGTCCTGGCCAGCGGCGCAAGGCCGGTGCGAAGCTGCGAGCCGAGACGGCCGGCCGCGCCAGTGATCAGGATTCGGTCGTAATGTGGCATTCGGTCCTCGCGTCGTCACAGGCTGACCGCCACACCATGCCAGCGCGGCAGCGATAGAGATAATCGGCGTCCTTAGATCACGTCGCATTCGGACGACTCCGTCAGAATGCAGGAAACGTGATCGATTCTAAAAGCTTAGAGCATTGCTCTCATGTCGTGGCGCATCATCGTTCTGCCGATGGCAGTTCGCCGCGCTTCAGTCCGGATTCAACCGCCGCAATCTCGGCGTCGCCAAGCCCGTAATCGATTCTGGCGGTCTTGGCCGAGATATAGCCGAGCGCAAGGTCGCGCAGCACCTCGGCGCGGCCCCGCTCGGCGGCCGGACCGTAGCCGGCGCCGCCAGGCAGCGACAGCATGACCTTGCGGCCCTCGGGGACGCCCTGACGCCCCTTGCCGGCCATCGCCGTGCCGTCGTCGAGCCGGATCTCGGTCGCGCCGCCATCAGCGCCACCCAGGCGTCCGCGCGGCGGATGCTTCACGCGGTCGAACATCGCGGACATGTCGAAGACATGCCCTTCGACGGCTCCAACCTCCATGAATTGACCGAGGCCGCCGCGAAAGCGGCCGGCGCCGCCGGAATCAGGCCGCAGCTCCTTGCGCCAGATGATGATCGGGCCGGCATGCTCCGTCGCTTCGATCGGCATGGTCATGACGCCGGATGGGAAGGCGGTCGTGTTCATGCCGTCGAGCGTCGGGCGCGCCCCCGAGCCACCGCAGTTGAACATCAACACCTCGGCGCGCCTTGCCCCGGCCAGGCGCGAGGCCTCCGAGGCCGGCCGCAGCGAAACTTGGAAATTGCAGAGCGGCCCTGCCCCCTCGGCCGGAACCGTCTTGGGCAGAAGCTTGTCGAGCGCATTGTAGACCGTGTCCGGGATCAGATGGCCGATGACATGGCGCAACGCGACCGGCGCCGGGTGCAGGGCGTTGACGATCGTGTTCTCCGGCGCGGTGATGCGGAAGGGTTCCAGCGAGGCCGCATTATTGGGTATCTCGGGCGCGATCGCGCATTTCAGCGCATAGCAGGCATAGGCCTTGGAATAGACCATCGGGCAATTGATGCCCTTGGGGTCGACGCCGGAAGAGCCGGCGAAATCGACGCAGACCTCGTCGGTGCCGATCGTGACCTTGACCTTCAGTTCGATCGGCGTGGCAAAGCCATCGCTGAGCATCGAGCCCTCGGCCTCGCCGTGGGGCAGCGCCGCGATCCGTTCCAGCGTCGCGCGGCGTGAATTCTCGAGGATGAAATCCCCGACCTGCTCCAACCCGTCGAGAGCGAATTCGTCGAGCATGCCGATCAGCCGCCGATGGCCGACATCATTGCAGGTCGCGAGCGCGAAGATGTCGCCGACGACCTGGTCGGGCTCGCGGATATTGCCGCGCACCAGCCTGACGAAGGGCTGGTCGACCTTGCCCTGGTCGGCGAACTTCATGATCGGGATGTAGAGGCCTTCCTCATAGACGGAGTTGGCGTCCGCCCCGAAGCCGCGCCCGCCGATGTCGACGACATGAGCCGTGCAGGCGAAGAAGCCGACATGCCGCCCCTCGTAGAAGGACGGCGTCACGACGGTGATGTCGTGAAGGTGCCCGGTCCCCATCCAGGGGTCGTTGGTGATGTAGATGTCGCCTTCGAGAATATTCGCAGGCCCGATCTCGCGGATGAAATGTGCGACGGCATCGGCCATGGCGTTGACATGGCCCGGCGTGCCGGTCACGGCCTGCGCCAGCATCAGCCCGGCCCGGTTGTAGACACCGGCCGAGAGGTCGCCTGCCTCGCGGACCGACGTCGAGAAGGCCGTGCGGATCAGGGCCTGGGCCTGCTCCTCGACGATCGAGATCAGGCGGTTCCACATCACCTGCAGCGAAACGGTGGATAGCTGTGTCATGGATAGCTGTGTCATGGCTCAGGCCTCGGCCATCTCGGCCAAGCGCGCTTTCGCAGGCTCGGACCCGTGTTTGAAGATCTCGATGCAGCCATCGCTGCGGCACGTCGCCGAGCAGCCCGTCGGCACGATGATGGTGGTTTCATCCTCGACGATGACGCAGGGCCCCTCCGCCACCCGGCCGACCGCGATCTGCGATCGCTGGAACACGCCCGCCGTCAGCCGAGCCCCGAGGGCGGGATCGAAGACCTCGCGTTGCGAGATCGCCGTCAGCGGCACCAGGGGTCCCAGCGACTCGGCCCTCACCGGCACCGCTTTCGCCGTGCTTGCATTGACCGCCCAGACGGTGATCTCGATATCCAGCCCCTGGACGGTCCGGGAGAACAGCTTGGCGTATTCGGCCTCGAACAGCTCGCGATAGGCGTCGATCGTCGGCGCGGCGTGGCTGACGTCGATCGGGATTTCCCAACCCTGGCCGACATAGCGCATATAGACCTTGGTCTCGACGCTGAGCGGCGCTTCTGCGTCGCAGGAGCGCACAAAGGTCGTGGCTTCGTTTTCAAGCTCTGACAGGAGACCGCGCACCGTCGACGCGTCGAATGCAGCCAGACGCATATAGACGCTGCGTGTCGCCTCAAAACTGAACGGCGCCCGCAGGAAGCCGATCGCCGAGCCCACGCCGGCGCCTGGCGGCACGAGCAGACGCTGGATGCCAAGCTTTTCGCAGAGCCGCCCGGCATGCAGCGGCGCCGCACCGCCAAAGGCGATCATCGTGTAAGCGGAGAGGTCCTCGCCATTCTCGACCGCATGGACGCGGGCGGCATTGGCCATGTTCTCGTCGACCACCTCGACGATGCCGAAAGCTGCGGTCTCGTCCGTCATCCCCAGCGGGTCGGCGACATGCGCCAGCACGGCCCGGCGCGATGCGGCGATGTCCAGCACCATGCTGCCGCCGGCGAAGCTGGCGGGGTCGATCTTGCCGAGCATCACGTCGGCATCCGTCACCGCAGGCCTTGCTCCGCCGCGGCCGTAGCAAGCCGGCCCCGGCTCCGAACCGGCGCTCTCGGGGCCGACCCGGATCTGGCGCATCGAGTCGACCTGGGCGAGCGAGCCGCCGCCGGCGCCGATCTCGACCATGTCGATCACGGGAATAGAGATCGGCATGCCGGAGCCCTTCTTGAAGCGATAGCTCCGCGCGACCTCGAAGACCCGGCTCGTTTTCGGCGTCTGGTTCTTGATCAGGCAGATCTTGGCCGTGGTCCCGCCCATGTCGAAGGACAAAACGCGGTCGAGGCCGAAGCGCGCCGCGACATCGGCTGCATAGATCGCCCCGCCCGCAGGCCCGGATTCGACGAGGCGAACAGGAAACTCCGCCGCCCCTTCCAGCGACATGATCCCGCCGCCCGAATGCATCAGGAAGATCGAGCAGTTGGCGCCCTCATCGGCCAGCTTCGCTGCGAGGCTGGCGAGATAGCGCTTCATCATCGGCTTGACGTAGGCGTTCGCCACCACGGTGTTGAAGCGCTCATATTCGCGCATCTGGGGCGAAACCTCGGATGAAATCGAGACCGCAAGGCCCGGAATACGCTCCAGCAGAACCTCGCGGACCAGCCGTTCATGCGCCGGATCGAGATAAGAATGGATCAGCCCGACGGCGACGCTCTCATAGCCCGCTTCCGCGATCTCCTCGGCCAGCGCAACGACGTCCTCGCGCAGCAGCGGGATGAGCGTCGCGCCATTGGCACCGATGCGCTCGCGCAGCGTATAGCGCCGGTTGCGCGGCAGCAGGGGCTGGGGCAGCGTCAGGTTGAGGTCGTACTGCTCGAACCGGCTCTCGGTGCGCATCTCGATCACGTCCCGGAAGCCCTCCGTCGTGATCAGCGCCGTCTTCGCGCCGCGGCGTTCGATCAGTGCGTTGGTCGCGAGCGTCGTGCCGTGGATGATCCGGCCGATCGCGGCGGGCGTCACCCCTGCCTTCGCGCAGACGCGGTGCATGCCCTCGATGATGGCGCGCTCGGGGGCATCATAGGTCGTCAGCACCTTGGCCGAGAAGGTCTCGCCACGGATCTCCAGCACGACGTCGGTGAAGGTGCCGCCGATATCGGCGCCGAGATTGCCTTGAGACGATGTAGCTTGGGACGATGGACTTGGGGACGATGTACTTTGGGACGATGCAACACCGCTCACGGAAAGCCACCTTTCAATACCTATCAGGGAGTCCAGCGGTGCTGCCGGCCCATCCCAACCGGCGAAAAGATGGCTGCGATCGACAATCACGTCTAATTATTTGATTATCTTGAGACGATAGAAAATATCTATCCTGTGGCGCAGCATCAGGCGGACGCAGCTCGGGTTTTCAATGCAGATCACGCTCAAACAGATCGAGACCTTCGTCCGGCTGGCCTCGCTTCGGAATTTCCGCCGTGTCGCCGAACAGATGAATACGACCCAGCCCAATATTTCGGCGCGCATTTCGGCGCTTGAAAGGGGCCTGAACCAACGCCTGTTCGAGCGCGACGCAGGTTCCGTCGTGCTTACCGATCAGGGCCAGGCGTTGCTTCCACTGGCAGCGAAGGCGCTTGAGGCGACCGAGGCGCTGCTCCAGGCCGGCGACACGACAAGCCGGCAATCTGTCATGCGGCTCGGGGTCGCGGAGACCGTGGCCCAGACCTGGCTCCATCGCTTCCTGCGCGAGATGGCCGTGCGCTTCCCCGACGTCGTCGTCGAACTGAGCGTGGACCTCACCTTCAACCTCCAGCGCAATCTCATCGACGGCTCGCTCGACATAGCCTTCCTCAATGGACCGGTCTCGGACCTCTCGGTCGCCAATCTTCCGCTGGGAACGGTTGCGCTGCCATGGGTCGCCGCACCCCGCTTCGCCGCAGCCTTGCCCGATCCCGCCGGGGCCGATGATCTCGCTCGGTTTCCCATTCTCACACATGCGAAGAATACGCGGCCCTATGCGGAGGTCGTCGACTATTTCAAGCGCAACAGCAGCCGGCTCAGCCGCCCGGTCTCATCCAGCAATCTGGCGGCCTGTCTGAACATGACCTTGGACGGCCTGGGCATCGCGACCTTGCCTTCGCCGCTGGTGGAGCGCTTCCTCGAATCCGGCGAACTCGTCGCCCTCAACTGCGATTGGGTTCCCACGCCGATGAATTTCACCGCGTCCTATGTCACGATGCCGGCGCGGCCGATCATCGAGGCAGCGGCCAATCTCGCGACCGAGGTCGTCGACTGGAAGCCGAACGCCGCCTGATGAGGTCAATCAAGATCGCTCGCAAGATCGCTCGACAGACAACCTGATCAAACCCGAAAGGACGAGCCCATGCCTGACGCCGCCGCCCTCGCCGAACTCGATGAACGCATTGCCATCACCCGCGCCAACCTCGCAGAACTGATGGAACAAGCGTCCGCCTTTTCAGGCGCCGCCGACGAAGACCGCAACGCGGACCGCATCAACGAGCAGCAGGACATACTCGACGCCCTCCTCAAGCAACGTGCAGCACTCGCGCAATAGGCGTTTGGACACCCTACGGACCGAGAGCCGGGGCAAGACAGGCTGGTCCGCATGTGGAACGCGGCGGTTTCTAGAGCAGTTTCCGATCCGGTTGGATCGCTCAACAGCTCTAGCTCTCTGTTTTGACGCGTTTTCTTCACGCGAACCGGTGTCCACTTCGCTCGAAAACGCTCTAGCCGCGCGGACCGTTGCCGCTGATGTGCTGAGCAACCTCCGTGGCCGATGATACGCCACTCTGCTGCCCGAGAAGCGTCCGGGCAGTTTCGGCGACACGGTACTGGTCGATCAGTTCGACGAATTCCAGCGCCGTCAGATTGCGAAATCGCATCGACCCGATTTCAATCATATTCTGCTTGTGCTTGATCTTCGCCCGCCTTGCTCCCTTTGCCCGCCCCGGAAGCGGTGCGTCCGGCTTTAGAAACACGCTGAACCTCAGCCCTTGTGTCTTGGTCGCCGGGCCGACCACATAATAGCCCACCCGCTCGATCTCCGCCCAGCGCAGCGGCCGATCGACACCATCCAGGGCTATCGTCTGCGGTCGCAGGGTGACGAATGGCTTTTCGCCACGGATCAGCAGCTTCACGCCATAGAATATGATCAGCAAGGCGATTGCGCCGGTCACGCCTGCGATCAGATTGGCGCCTTCGGGGAATTGAGGTTCCTGCAGCTTCGCGCCGATGGCCATCGCACCGAGAAGCAGACCGGCGGGCGTTATGAACCATCCCGCGGCGCCACCGCTGTCCCGGACCACAACCTCGTCGCTGCTGACGGCTCCCGCAGCGGTTTCGAGCGATACGCGATGAGCCCGATGCGCCTCGCGTGCGCTTTCCACGAAATCGCCGGTGAGGTCGCGATACAATTGATCCGGCGCAGCAAACAGCGCCGAGGTTCGGACCAGCGCTCCTGCTGCGGGCGCAGACATGACATCGGCCAGCAAAGCAGGTGTGAGCGTGACGCCGAGCGCCGCCAGGCGCTGATGCGTCGGCGGATGGGTGTCGGTGGGATGGGGCTGACGCTCCTCGCGAAACTCGGATGGATCGTCCAGGCCATAGTCCCGCGCATGGTCGAGCGTCGCGGCGATCAGGTCCGCAGGCGCCGTTTCCGGGTGTTGGAATGCCTCGGCTAGCGTCTCGCCGATGCGCGCCTCGACTGCGCTGGTGCGGAGCAACGCCCGTCCCGCCGCTTCAGCCGAGGTGATCCGGGCGCCGGCCTCATCGGCCGCGAATTCGCGCAGGCGGCTCCAGTGCAGCACCGCCCGGTCGAAGCGCTCCATCGCGAACAGCCCCAGCTCGACCGCCGGCCGTGTGATCAGGCCGTCCGAGCCATCGCGCCCGCGCCCCGCCAGGACCATCGCCGCCAGCGAGCGATTGACGCCGGCATAGATCGGCAGGAAGCGCAGGCTGTATTCGGTATCGCCTCCGGTGAAATGGCCCAGTTCGTGACCGATGATCGCCTCGGCTTCGTCCTGACGCAGGAGGGGCAGATATGGCAGCGGGAGGTAGAGCGTGCGCCCTTCGAGCCGCTCTCCGCCGGGCGACAGCAGCTTGGGCCCTGATGTCACGAAGAAACCGCGTGTCAGGCCAACCACGATCTGATCCGGGCCCAACGCGCCCAGCCGATCCGCCAACCCGTCGATCCATCGCCATAGCCCCGGCGCTTGCGCAGGCGAGATGCTCCGGCCGCTGATCTCCAGCGGGTTCGGCTGGAAATGCGCGAGCGTATTGCGCAGGTTGAACACCGCCTTGCCCGCCGTCCACAAGGAGAAGGCCATCACGGCGACGGCGAGGGCAAGCAGTTTGAATTCGTTGGTGCCGGGATCGTCGAGCTCGATCAGCGGCGCGATTTCGAATGCGATTGCCGCGACCACGCCGATGGCTGTCAGCACCACCTGCATCCCCAGCGCCAGAGGCAAAGCGCGCCGGACCAGATCGAAGCCGCGCTCGAGTGCGGCGCGCGATCTGCGCCCCGCCCAACCGAGGGATATGGATGTCACCAGCATCAGCAAGGACAACGCAAACACCAGTGCGGCACAGACGATCACCACCGGCGGCAGGTGCCGGCGGACCTTGGAGATCAGGATCGCCCGGTCCAGCCGGCTCAGCTCCCCGCGCACAACCTCCACCGCGGGTGCGCCCACATAGACGCGGCCGTCCTTCCTGATTTGCGCGCGCCAGGGAATCTCGCCCGGCGTGGCGGATCGGGTCGCGGCCTCGAAATCGACGAGCACAGCGGCGATACGCTGACGCTCCGCAAGCGTTTCCGTCTCATGTGCCGGTGCGCGTTGCTGCTGCCACAATCCCAAACCGAGCACCGCAAGCGGCAGGATCAACGTGGTGAGGATGAGAATGAGAAGCTCACGTGCTCGTTTCGACATGCTGGCCCCTTTGCGGCGAACGCCTCGACGCCCGAAGGCAGGCAGTGATTCACAAGCCAGCGTCCTCAATAGCGGACGCAGAAGCTTCGCGGCAGACCGCTTGAGGAGTTGCGCCCGCAAACGCCTCCGCCCAGCAGAATTGGCCATCGTCGTGAAGCCAGGCAGCGCGCATCGACGTCTGGTAGGCTGCCTCGTCACACGGCAGGATCGACTACTCGCGTACTTGAGTATCAAGGTCGTGCAGCTCCCCGCAGGGCGCGCATCCTCGCCGCCTTCATCGTTACGTCATTCGCGCCGACGACATTGCAGCTATGGGAGATTGGAGGACGTCAGTCCGCAGCGCTCGATTCAGCTTCCAGGCCTGTGCCGCGTCGAGGTCTTTGCGATCACGGCGCGCCAGCGTGCCTGCCCGTTCCCGAAATTGCCGATCATCCTCTAAAAGTCGTTTTAAAGGCCCGCATTCATGACGAACGATCTGGAGCGCATCAAAGCCGAAATCGCAGACAGCTTCGACGAAGAGCTTGAGATGCAGCTCGAGGAGGACCGTCTCGACGAACTCGTCTCCGAAGGTCTGGCTCCGACGGGCGCAATGCTGGACCGCAAGGTTTATTTCCGCGAGCTGTTCCGGCTGCAGCACGAGCTCGTGCGGCTTCAGGACTGGATCCAGTACAAGAAGCTCAAGGTCGTCGTGCTCTTCGAAGGACGCGACTCGGCTGGCAAGGGAGGCGTGATCAAGCGCGTCACGCAGCGGCTCAATCCGCGGATCTGCCGCGTCGTCGCCCTGCCCGCGCCCAGCGAGCGCGAACGCCATCAATGGTACTTTCAGCGCTATGTGCAGCACCTGCCCACAGCCGGCGAAATGGTGCTGTTCGATCGCAGCTGGTACAATCGCGCCGGCGTCGAGCGCGTCATGGGCTTCTGCACTCCCGATGAACTCGAAGAGTTCTTCCGCTCCGTTCCGGATTTCGAGCATATGCTCGTGCGATCCGGCATCATCCTGATCAAATACTGGTTCTCCATCACGGATGAAGAGCAGGAATTCCGCTTCCGCATGCGGATCGAGGATCCCCTGAAGCAATGGAAGCTCTCGCCCATGGATATGGAGAGCCGTGTCCACTGGGAAGACTACACCCGCGCAAAGGAAGACATGCTCGCCCGCACCCACACGGAGACGGCCCCGTGGTGGGTCGTTCAGGCCGTCGACAAGAAGCGGGCGCGGCTTAACTGCATCACCCATCTGCTCGGCCAGATCCCGTATGAGAGCGTGCCGAAATCGGACATCATCCTGCCCGAGCGCGTGCGCAATTCAGATTACTCCCGGCACCCCGTTCCGCCCGAGCTCTACGTCCCGGAGCTGTACTGAGGCCGGGCGGCTGGAGCGCCCTCCTCCGGCCTCGTAAACGCCAATCCCGGTGTTCACCAGGCCGGCGGAAGCCCATTTGTCGTACCCGGCACGGTGGCGCTGGCGCCAAGTGATCTCTGCACCATCAGGCTCTCACCTCAGCATCGCTTGTAAATATCCTCGATGCGGATGATGTCGTCTTCGCCAAGATAGGATCCGACCTGGACTTCGATGATATCGAGCGGGATCTTGCCGGGATTAGCCATGCGGTGGACGCAGCCGATCGGCAGGTAGATCGACTCGTTTTCATGCACAATGATGGTTTCGTCATCGCGCGTTACTTCGGCCGTCCCGCGCACCACGACCCAGTGCTCGGCCCGATGATGGTGCTTCTGGAGGGACAGGACTCCGCCGGGCTTGACCGTGATGCGCTTGACCTGGTGACGCGTGTCGAGATCGATCGAGAGGTATTTGCCCCAGGGCCGGTGGATTTCGCGATGGCTGCCGGCTTCCGGCTCGCCATTTGCCGTGAGCAGAGCCACAACGTCGGTCACCTTGCCGGCCATCGCCTTGGGCACCACCAATATGGAATCGCGCGTCGCGATGACGGCGATGTCGTCGACGCCCACGACAGCCAGGAGAGCGTCCTCGGAGCGAAGCAGGTTGTTGGCACCATCGAACACATAGCCACGCCCTTCAACGACATTGCCGTTCGCCCCCTTCTCGGAAAGCTCCCAGACCGCGGACCAGCACCCGACATCCGACCAGCCGAACTGCCCGGCGATCACGGATGCCTTCTGCGTTCGCTCCATGACGGTGGTGATCGAAACCTTCGGCGCCTTGGCGAAAGCACGCGGCTCGAGCGTCAGGAATCCGAGCTCGCGACCGCCCTTCACGACAGCCTCGCCGACGGACGCCATGACATCGGGTTCGAAAGCCTCGAGTTCAGCGCGCATCGTCGCTGCATCGAAGATGAGATTGCCCGAATTCCACAGATAGCCGTCCGTGAGATAGCGCGCCGCCTGCACGGCATCGGACGCCTCGACGAAGGCCTCGACCTGACACGCGCCACCCGTGATCTCCGAGCCGGGGCGGATATAGCCGTAGCTCGTTGCAGGATAGGCTGGCGATATCCCGATCGTCACGATGCCGCCCTGCGCCGCAACGACGGCGGCCCTGGCGCAGGTCTCGACGAAAAGCCTGCCGTCCTGCACGACATGATCGGCCGCGAAGACGCCAACGAGCGCAGCGTCATCGCGGGCAAGACCGAGCTCGGCCGCGATCGCCACAGCAGAAGCGGAGCCGCGACAGACGGGCTCGACCACGATCTCGGCCTTCACGCCGATCGCCTGCAACTGATCGGCGACGGTGAAACGGTGTTCCGTGCTGGCGATGACAATGAGCCTGTCAAAGACAGTCGCGTCGGACAGAAGCCTGGCCGTGCGCTGAAAAGCGGAGTCCCGGCCAAAGAGCGGGATGAACTGCTTCGGCATCGTGTCGCGAGAGACAGGCCACAGAGCAATGCCGGCCCCTTCGCACATGACGACAGGAATGATCTTCGGATGCATGCGGATCAGCTCCTCGGAGAAGCTGATCTAGCACGGCGCATTTCCGGCAATAGCCCCGATTCGGTCGTACCCTGTTTTGGCCCGCGCTACCCTGTTTGCGTCGTGCATGCCGCGCGCGCAGTCAGCCGCATATGGCCCGGGCCGCGCCGAACAAACCGGCCTTGCTGCCCCATGAGCGCACTCGGCCGCGCGGCGTGGACTCATTCCTCCCTGAAGGCCGAACGCATGGAATCCCGCAGGGGCTGCATCAGATAGGCTAGGGCCGTTCGTTCGCCGGTCGGAACGAAGACGTCGGCCGGCATGCCCGGCTTGAGCTTGGCGCGGATCTTCGGAGGGAAGCCCGATGCTGAAATGCTGACGCGCAGCTCATAGGCCATCTGCTGCGAGACCTCGTCGCGCTGCGTATCGGCTGCGACGGATTTGACCTCGCCGACCGTGAAGGGCGTCGCGCGCCCCTTGAACGAAGGCAGGCGCACCTCCGCAGCCATGCCCGGGCGGAGGTGGTTCACGTCCAGGGGCGAAATCTTGGCGGTGACGACGAGCTCGTCGTCCTGCGGCACGATTTCCATCATGGTCTCGCCCGGCTTGACCACCGCTCCCACCGTATGGACCTTCGAGCCCACGATCCGGCCTGCGCGCGGCGCGCGAACCTCCGAACGCGCTAGCACATCCTCGGCCATCCGCAGCTTTTCGCGTGCATCGGCGAGCTTCACCCGGCATTCCGCAACCTTCGTCGATGCCTCCTCGGCAGCGCGCAAGCCGATTTGGCTCGTCTGCAGCCGGATTTCGTCGTTGGCGACGGAGAAACGCATCAGATCGGCCTCCAGCGACCCGATACGGCCCTGAAGCTCCGTCAATGACCGGCGCAACGGGTTGATGCGCGTTGCCGCGATGTAACCCTGATCGGCCAGAGGCTGCAGCTTGGCGAGCTCGTCCTTGATGCTGGCGGCCTGGCTGGCTGCGGAATCGCGCTGTGCCTCGGTCGAGTCGCGCTGCTTCTGGGACTGCGACAGCCGCTCTCCCAGAATGGAGACTTCCAGCTTCTGGGCCGAAGCCCGCTCCTTGAAGAGCCGTTCCTGGTCGAGAATGATGCGGCGCACCTCCCCGGTTGCCGCAGCATCGGTCAGCTCCTTTGGAAAAACGATGCGATCGAGCTGGTCGATCTGGGCCGCAAACCGCGCCTCCTCACCCAATGCCTGCAGTACACTCAGCCGCGCCACGCTTCGTTGCGCGGCCGCATGCGTCGTGTCGAGCCTGAGTAGGACCTCGCCGGATTGAACCTCGGAGCCGTCCCGCACGACGATGGCCTCGACCAGGCCACCCTCGAGATGCTGAACGGCCTTGCGGTCGCTTTCCACGACAACGCTGCCATGAGCGACGACGGCACTGTCGAGGCGAGCGGTCGCCGACCAGAATCCACCCACGCCCAGCACGGCGACGACGACGATGTAGCCCTTCCGAACCGGAGCGCGCCAATCGCCGCCGCCCTCGACAGGGGCCCCGGCCGGCGGGAGCCAGCGCTTCAGGATGACAAGCGCCGGCTCGAGGCGCTGACGCCCTATCGCAAGATTGCGCCCTATCGCAGGATTGAATGTGAGTTTCATCGCCGCCCCCACCTTGCCACCGAAACCGGCTCGCCGCTCCGCGGCTGCACGCGCTGTGGCGGCCGAACGCTCGCCCCGGCGCCAGGCTGCAGCAGCACTGGCAGGATTTCATCACGCAGGCCGACCCTGACGGCCTGGCCCTTCTGCATGAGAATGATCTTGTCGACCTGCGACAGAAGCTGCGGGCGATGCGTGATCACGACAACGATCGCACCCGCGGCGCGCAACCCCGACAATGCGCGACCGAGCGCAGCATCGCCATCCATATCCAGATTGGCGTTCGGCTCGTCGAGCACGACCAGCGCAGGCTGGCCGTAGAGCGCCCGCGCCAGGCCGATCCGCTGCCGCTGCCCTCCGGAGAGGGTCGCTCCGTCGTCACCGATCTGTGTCGCGTATCCGTCCGGAAAACTCTGGATGAGGTCGTGCGCGGACCCGGCCGAGGCGGCAGCGATGGCCGCATCGTCAGTGGCTAAGGGATCGAAGCGGGTGACGTTGTCGCGCACGCTTCCAGCAAACAGCTCGACATCCTGCGGCAGATAGCCAAGGACGCGGCCGCGTTGATCATCGGAAAAGTGGCTGATGTCGGTGCCATCGAGGCGGACGACGCCTTGAGCGGGCTGCCAGACGCCGACCAGCGCCCGGGCGAGCGAGGATTTCCCGGAGCCGGTCAGCCCGATGACCGCAGCGATCTCGCCGGGCTCCACCTCGAACGAGACATTGTGCAAAAGCAGCGCTTGCCCGTTGGGAGCGCGCACGCTCAACCCCTCGACGCGCAGCGCTCCGGCCGGATGCGGCAGCGTCATGCCCGCGCTATCGGACGGTGTCTTCAAGGTCGTACCGAGCCGCTGGAAGGCGCTGCGGGCAGACACAAAACTCTTCCACTGGCCAACAGCGCCCTCGATGGGGGCCAGAGCCCGTCCCATGATCAGCGAGGCGGCGAAGATCACGCCTGCCGCGATGTCCTGATGGATGGCGAGATAAGCGCCGACGCCGAGCACCGCGCATTGGAGCGCGAGCCGCAACAGCTTGGTTACGGCCAGCAGCGTCCCGCCCCGGTTGGCCGCCGATATGTGATGTTCGAGAGCTCGGCCGTGCTGTGCCTGCCACTCGCTGCGGATCGCCCGGCCCATCCCCAATGCTTTGATGACTTCGGCATTCCGGAGGGACGCGGCGAGGCGCTCGCTTGCCCTGTGACCGAGTTCAGACGCGAGAACCAGGGGGTTCTTGGTGATGCGCTCGTTCAGCAGGGCCACGCTCAAAATTGCGGCCGCTCCAACCGTGGCGACGACGCCGATCGCGGGATGGAGGACGAAGCAGAGAGCAAGATAGATCGGAACCCAGGGCGCATCCATAAGAGCCGGCACAAGGCTGCCGGACAATGTGGCGCGCAGGGTCTCCACGTCACGAATGGGCACGACCTGCTGCGAGCCCTTTGCTTCCAATGCGCCGCGAAAAGCAGCTTCGAAAGCCGGTTCGGACAGCGCCCGATCCACGCATAGACCGAGCTGAACGAGCGCGCGGCTGCGGAAATGCTCGAGCGCGGCATAAGCTGCAAACAGAACAAGCACGATCAACGACAGCATGACCAACGTCGTGCCATTCCGGCTTGTCAGCACCCGATCATAGATCTGCATCGTATAAATCGGGGACACGAAGACGAACAGGTTGAGCACGAAAGACAGCCCGAAAAGTGAAGCGAATGCAGGCGTCAGATTGCGAACCGTTTGCGAGAGCATAGTCGTTAGGCTCCTGAGAGTGATCGCGAAGCTCGGGTGAACGGAGCAAGGCGGATCCCGCCCGACAGGCGATGAATGATCGCAGGTCGGGATCATCGTGGATGCGGGATCTTCGAGGATAAATGACGACCCGGCTCCGACGATGGAACCGGGTCGTCATGGGTTAAGCCCGCGACCTACTAGTGCCAGTGCCAGTGCGAGGACTGGTGGTGGCGGTCGGTGTTATCGTCCTGGCTGACCTGGATATCCTGGAGCCAGTTGCGGCCACCGCCATGGTCACCCCATGAGGCGTGATGACCACTCGAGCCGGACGGAGTTGTCGGGACCGACGGCGCAACCGGCGCGGTGACCTCCGCGGGCGGTACGACCACAGGGATCGAAATGACGCCTGGATCAGTCGGGCTGGAGACCGGCGCCGTCGGCTCGACCGTGACCGGCACCGTCGGCTCGACCGCGACCGGGGTCGTCGGCTCTGCCGTGACCGGCGCCGTTGGCTCGACTGTGACTGGGGTCGTCGGCTCTGCCGTGACAGGCGCCGTCGGCTCGACCGTGACCGGCGTCGTCGGCTCTGCCGTTACCGGCGTGCCGGTGACCGGCTCCGAATCCGCGATCGTGGCCCCGGAAGACCCGAACGCAGCCGACTCGATGCCATGCGACTGCGCGACCGATCCAGTCGTGAAGCTGTAGTCGCCATGTGCGGCATCGGTGAAGCCGCCTTGAGTCGTCACGACGCTGCCGGCATCTCCACCGCGCTGCTGAAAGCTCGAGAGCGAGACGTCGGCTACCGTCAAGGCCGCGCCATCGGGATTGTAGTAGACGTTGTTGTGGATCAGGCCTGGATTGGTCTGATCGGTATCGATCGTGTTGCTGCCATCCTGCGAGACCTGGATGAAGTTCTCGTAGGTCTCGTTACCGGTGATCGTGTAGCCGTCCACACCGATGGTCGAAATGCCATATTTGCCGTTGTCCAGCAGCGTGTTGTCGTGGATTTCGTTGCCCGATCCGCCATGGATGAGAATGCCGCTGAAGGCCGTTCCCTGAACGAAATTGCCGTATATCTGCGCGTTGCTGGCGAGGTTGTCGAGATAGATGCCGGAACTCATGTCGTTGCCGGCGACGAACCCGCCGTCATGCGTATTGAGGCCGCCGGTATCGACGATGTGATTGTATCGGATCGTATCCCCCAGCGCGCCGGGATCCTCGTGCGAGAACAGGTAGATGGCGCCGACATCGGGCGTCTGCTGACCGGAATGGCTAATGTTGTTGTATTCGATGACATTTCCGCCCGAAACCTGATTCGGGTCGTAATTGACTTCCGAAATCGCGAAGCGCGGTACATTAGTGATCGTGTTGTGATCGATCTGATTGTGCGCCGATTCCTGCATGTCGATCGAGCCAAATTGAACGAAGGCCTCGTTCGAATGATCGATCACGTTATTCGAAATCTGGTTGCCGCTGGTCCCAGGGCTCAACGCGATTGCGCTAGACCAGATATGCTCGAAGTTATTGCTCGAGATCAGGTTTCCGCTGCTGTCGCCATGCAGCACCACGCCAACGCCGACATTGACGAAATGGTTCGATTCCACCGTCAATCCGGTTGCGTCATGCACCTCGATCGCCGCAGTGGCGGGGTCGCCTGCAACTGCAGCCGTATCGGTGAAGGTCAGGCCCTTGATGCTGACATCCTTGGCGCCATCGACAACGAACAAGCTGTGATCCGAGGATGCGACCGCGCCTTCGCCGGTGAAGCCCGCGGGCGCCTTGAACAGGACGGTGCCCGTCTGGCTGTCGAAGGACCACTCGCCCACGTTGTCGGGCACCGGCTCGGAGACGAAGAAGCGGCTCGCGGCACCGAGATCGTAATTGGCCTCGGTGGTGAAGGTCATCACGTTGCCGTTGACCGACGCGATGGTCAGATGGTCGTTGGCGTAGCCGTTCTCAGAGAACACCGTCACCGTCTCTCCGACCTGCGGCGCATGGCCAGCGGGGAAATCCGACGGGTTGAAGGCGAGCGACTTGGTGGGATCGGCCCCGCCAGGCAGTTCCTGCCCCCAGAGCCAGCCGCCCCGGATCGGATCGGACGGATCCACGTTAGGAAAGCGGCTTTCGACCTGCTGAACGCCGTTGACCGTGAGTTGCAGGACCTGGGCATCGTCGACATGGGCCGACCAGATGCCGTTCGCACCTTGTGTCCAGCCGGTCACCGGCGTGCCGCCGCTGATCACGGCATCTTGCCCGGTCACGGCCACGAAGGACGAGCCGGAATCGGCGGATGTCAGATGGAGAGGACTGTCGAGATAATAGGTACCTCCAGCGAGGTAGGCCGTATCGGCACCGCCGCTCTGCTGCATGGCCTCCTGGGCACGTTCCAAGGTCGCGAAAGCCGATGATGCATCAAGTCCGGAATTGCTGTCATTTCCTGTTGAGGAAACGTAAAAATTAGCCATAAAGGGGCTCCTTTCAAGGCGAGAACACTTGAGGTGTGGTCGCGCCTCTAGATACCCCAGGGCAGCAAGGCTATTCTACCCAGAAAGCCGGATTTATATCATAGGGGATTAGTTCGTTAGTACTAAATGTACAAAATTGGCACACTATATCAATGCGCTGTAGCCTTCAGAATTGTCCCTCACCCTGTGGATGAAGAAGGTTCCGCAACGTCAGAATGACAAACCGTCAGATGGTGGTCGCAGAACTCGGGGCCCGCCGCCAGGCGATCGACGTAGCCCCGGAAGGCGGCGAGAGTCGCAACCGGACGCCCGCAACGATCGCAGACCACGAGCCCCTGGGCCGAGAGGTCGCGCGGCAGCGAAACGGCGGGCGAACCGCAGCCCTGACAGCTGAAGTCCGTGCTTGCCAGCAAGCGCAGACCTGGATGGCGGGAGCGCCTGCTCATGCCGAGGCCTGATAGAAGGATTTGTAATCCCGGTAGATCTGGCCGCGGTCGGAGGCGTTGTAACGCCCCTGCTCCTCGAGATCGACGCAGTTGAGCACGATGCCGCCGACGTCCAGTCCCAACCGGGCGAGATGGTCGAGCGTCGTCGCGACAGTCGTCTTGCGCGTATCGTTCCACTTGACGACATGCAGTACCGTGTCGGCATGCTCGCGCAGCAATGCGCTGTCGGCCGAAAGCAGCACGGGCGCGACCTCGAACAGGATGATGTCGTATCTCGCCCGCGCCTCGCGCAGCATCGCCTCGAACGCCGGATTCGAGTAGACGTTCTGGCCGTCCCGCAGGCCGGATGCTCGCCGGACCGTCGCGACGGGGGTCGCATCCGCGGCGCTGACGTCGCCGGTCTGAGGCAGGCACTGGTCGAGCAGCGCTTCATGCGGGAAGTTTTCGCCGAGCAGCAGGCGCCGGGGCGAACCATCCACCACCAGAACCCGCTGCCCCATCTTCGCGAGCACGCGGGCCATGGCCGAGGCCACGAAGGACTTACCCTCGCCCGGCGCCGTAGACGTGATCAGCACGACCTTCGGCGGGTTGGTGGGAGGAAACATCCCGGCCACCGTCGATCGCACCGCTTCGGCGAAGACGAGACTTTCCAGCCCGCTCGGATAGTGCTCGAGATTGGGCAGAAGGCCGACGCAGTTGACGCGGGTCTCTGCAGCGAACTCGTTCTCGCTGCGGAAACCGCGATCCCGCTTCTCCAGCGCATAGGAGAGCGATGCCCCGGCGGCGAGCCCGCCCATCAAAGCGAGGCCAAGCACGAGCGCCTGGCTGGGGGAAGCCGGCAGCGAGGGGACTTCGGCGGGAGCCAGGATTTGCGCCACGACGGGCCTCAATTCGCTCACAGCGCTGGACTGCTGCTGTGCGTCCGAGAGCTGCTTCAGCCGATCGCGCGCGGCCGTCGCCTCGGCTTGCAGGGTTTTCAGCTGACCTTCCAACCCCCTGGACTCAATGGATTTCGTCTGGAGCGCCGCAACGCGCTGTGACAGCGCAGCCTCGGCGGCATGGGCTGCCTGCACATCGGTTTCGATATTGGCGACCGACTGCGCCAGCTGCTTTTTCAGGCGCTCCTGTACCGATGCGAGCGTCAGCTTGAGCCGAGCGACCGCGGGGTGGCGATCGCCCGTCGAGCTGACCATCTCGTCCAGAGCCCTGCGCGCCTTTCCTTCTTCATCCAGAAGCGCCTGAACGACCGGAGACCCGCCGAGATCCGTCGCCTGCGGCACATTGCCGGCAGCAAGCGATACCTGCGCACGATGCAGGCGCGTCTCCTCCGCCAGCCGCGTGACCGAGGCGGCATTGAGCTGGGCCAGCATGTCGCGAAGCTGCTGTTGCTGCATGTCAGCCCCGTCCTGGCCGAGCTCGACGAAGCCGGTCCGGATACGGAAGTCCTCGATCTCCTTGTCGATCCTGACGAGGTTGGCGCGCGCCTCCAGCGCCTGCAGGCCATACCACTGGCTGGAGCGCTGCGAGGCGCTCGCAGAGGCCTCCATTTTCCGCCTGAGATACTCAATCCCGAAGGCATTGACGATGCGCGCAGCGCGATCGGGATCGGTATCCTGATATTTGAGGGTGATCAGATAGGCCTTCGCATCGTTGCTGACCGTCAGCGACGACAGCAATTTCTGCGCGACGATGTCGCGCCTCGCCGGCGCGGTCATGGGACCGACGCCACCAAGCCCCAGAAACTCCCGGATGCGGTTGCGAGCCGCCGAGGAAAAGATCATCTCGGCTGCGCCCGCCATCAGACCTGACAGGGTCGAGGCCGGCTTCTCGGGCTCACTATCGAGCCCCATGCGCGACGCGACGGCGCGCGCCGTCGCAAGCGAGCGGATGATCCGCGCCTCGCTCTCGACGAGCGTCGAGGCTTCGAGCGCGACGCTGCTCGATTTGCCGCCGCCATTCGGGGCGTCCTCACGCGTGAAGTCGAACTGCAGCACCAGATCGGCCGCGTAGCGCGACGGCATGATCATCGTGGCCAAAGCCGCAAGCAGCATGCTGCCACAGGCCATCGACAGGATCAGCCCGCGCCGCTGCCAAAGCATCGCAAGAAAATCGAAGCTCACGGCATCATAGTGGCTGGACAACGTCGCCGTCTGGCGAGGGCCTCGCATCTCGCTGAAGAAATCCATGATGGCTTGCCCCGGCTGCTCTCGATTGATCTGAGTGAGGGGCGCGATCGGCTGCGCCCCCGGCGTTCCGCAAACGCGAAACCGCTTGCGGTGCGTTACTTCGCACCTCGCGCCAGCAGCACTGCCGGAACGGTTTGGAGCAGGACGTAGAAGTCCAGCCAGAACGACCAGTTATGGATGTAGAAGCTATCCTGCTGCTTCTGGACCGCGAGGTCGCCATCGCTGCGGTCGGTCACCTGCCACAAGCCCGTCAGGCCAGGCGGTACGCTCGCCCGCAAGACCTGGAACGCGGTGTCGAAGCATTGGCTGTGATAGGCCGGGAACGGCCGCGGTCCGACGATGCTCATGTCGCCGCGCAGGACGTTCCAGAGCTGCGGCAGCTCATCGACGCTGGACCGGCGGATGAACTGCCCGATCCCGGGCAGGATCCGAGGGTCGTTCGACAGCTTGAAGAACCGCTCCCATTCCTGCTGCGCCGTGCTGTCGGCGCCAAGATGCGCGGCCAGCCTCGCTTCGGCGTCCGCATACATGCTGCGAAGCTTGTAGACATTGAAGATGCGGCCGTTCCGGCCGATCCGAGGCTGCGCATAAAAGGCGGAGCCGCCGTCGACCGCTTTCACGGCAAGCGCGAACAGGACGACCACGGGCAGCGCCAGAACAGCGAGTGGTATCGCCACCACGAGATCCGCAATGCGCTTCAGGCGCAGATTGCGCGGCATGTGAATGGCGCTGCGCAGCTCGAGCCCGAACAGCCCGCCCATCGCCCGCAATTGCGGATTCAGGACCTGAAGCGCCGAGGCGTCGTGAACGACGAAGATCTGGCGCAAGGGCAGGCGCGCAAGCCAGTCCGCCTTTTCCTCGCGCAGATCGCCCGATGCGCAAAGAGCGACCTCGATCCGCGAAGAGATGACATTGGCCTGCCCGGAGGTGATGATCGGAATATCCGCCATCTGTCCGGCGTCGGACAAAGCATAGCCGTCGTCATCGGTCAGTATGGCGACCGGCCTCAGCCCTAGCTCCGGCCGCAAGACCAGATTGCGAGCAAGAGCCGCGCAGGCTGACATCGTTCCGTAGAGGATGGTGGGGGCGGTCCACAGCGAGTGGCGCAGCAATACGCCCCTGACGAGCGCCTCGATATAGAAGCCGAGCATAACGGTCAGGGCCGCCCCGATGACGACGAAGCCCCAGAAATGGGAGGGCGGCGCTGCGATCATGAGCCAGATCATCACCACCGCTGCCGCCGTGGCATTGCCGAGCGTGCGCCGGCGCAGCCTGTCGACGGGTTCGGCGCGCTCCGAGCCGTACAGCCCAAAGCAGGCCTGTGCCGCGCACAGAGCCGGCATCCAGACCAACATCAGGCTCGCCATGGCGATTTTGGTATCGGCCGCCACTATGACCGCGCCGAGTTGCAGGATACCGGCGACGATCGTCAGCGCGACGAGATCTCCCGCCAGCAGCGCAGCGGCAACCAGCTGCCGCCGCATTGCAGGAGCCACATTCGCACCAAGCTGATAGCCCGGCTTTGCAATGGCGATCGCGGAAGGGACGACGGTGGTGACAACGTCCGGCATGGCGAACTCCCCTGCCACGTAATGGCGGAACCTGGCTGCGCCAGAGCAATTTTCGATCGAATTGGATCGTTCAATCGCTCTAGGTCATTGTTTTAACGCGCTTTATTCACGCGAACCGGCATCCACTTCGCTCGAAAACGCTCTGCTGCTCTCACTCTTTGATGAGAGACGGATTCAGATTTCAGGCGGGATCACTTCGTGACCCCATCTGAAATCATCCGGCTCTATTGGGCTGCGACCCTCGGAATCGGCTCGATCAAAGCCTGACGGTCGGCTCCGCCCGCCTTCACCTGCCCCTCGATCCAGGCGTAGGTCGGAATCAGCCCCTGCCTGAGATGGATAAGCGGCTCCCATCCGAGCACCTCGCGCAGGCGGGTGTTGTCGCTGTTGCGGCCGCGGACGCCCTGCGGGCGATTGGTGTTGAAGCGCTTGAGGATCGTCTTTCCGGCGATCTCGGCGATGATGTCGACGAGCCCGCTGACGTCGACCAGCTCGTCCGTGCCGAGATTCAGCGGCCCGGAATAATCCGACCGCATGATGCGATAGATCCCTTCGACGCAATCGTCGATGTACATGAAGGAGCGCGTCTGCCTGCCGTCTCCCCAGACCTCGATCGTATCACCGGAGTTCGCATGCGCGACCTTGCGGCAGATGGCGGCGGGCGCCTTCTCCTTGCCGCCGTCATAGGTACCGAGCGGCCCATAGACATTGTGGAAGCGGACCAGCCGGGTCTGGAAGCCGTAGTCTTCCGTGAAGTACTGGCACAGCTTCTCGGTATAGAGTTTCTCCAGCCCGTATCCGGGTTCCGGATCGGCCGGGAACGCATCTTCTTCCTTCAGCGGTACCACCGAGGGCACGTCCTGGAGATGCTGCGGGTAGACGCAGGCCGAGGACGAGAACAGGAAGCGCTCGACCTTGGCGTCGTGCGCGGCCTTGAGCATCTGAGCGCTGATCATCGTGTTGTTGTAGGTGATCGAGGCGTGCGCGCCGGAGATATAGCCGATGCCGCCCATATCCGCGGCGAGGTTGTAGACCTCGGACACGCCGTGAACGGCCTCGCGGCAGTCATCGATCTCGCGGAGATCCAGAATCCGGAATTCGTCCGCCGCGCTGACCTGATACTCCGGGTCCTTGATGTCGGCAGCTCGGACCTTGTAGCCTCGATTCTTCAAATAATTGACCAGATGGAAGCCAATAAAGCCACCCGCACCAGTGACCAAGACAGTTTTCTGAGACATTATACTGCTCCACTGAGAATTCAATTTTAGGGATAGCGATTTTTATTTTCTCCGGAGCAGGATGCGAAAAACGGGAACCGGTCTTTCGTATTAGAACCTGCTCTAACTCTTTGATGAGAGACGGATTCAGATTTCAGATGGGATCACTTCCCGATTTCATCTGAAATCACCCAGCTCCAGCAGTCGCCAAATCGAATTATACCTCTCTTGAGACGGTCTCTCTTTTGTGGGTAGCCGTTGTCGCAGTCCTCGCCCTGAGAAGCTGCAAGCCGGCTCCAAGCATGAACTGCGGCACGATCTTGCCGTAGCGGCGCCAGAGCCGCCTTGGCTCCGACACCAGGCGGAACAGCCATTCGAGCCCGTTCCGCTGCATCCAGAGCGGCGCCTGGCGCTTCGTGCCGGCGAGGAAGTCGAAAGCCGCCCCGACACCAATCATGACGGGCGCATCGATCCGGCCGACATGTCGGGCCATCCAGTATTCCTGCTTGGGGGTACTGAGCCCGACCCAGACGATATCGGGCCTGGCGTCGTTGATCATGCGCACCATCTCCTCGTCCTCGTCGGCCGGGATCGACCGAAATGGCGGCGAGAAGGTGCCCGCGACAGCAAGTCCCGGAAAACGCGCGGTGAGACGGTCGCGCAGGCGATCGGCAAGCCCCGGAGCGCCGCCGAAATAATACTGGCGATAGCCCTTCTCCGCCGACAACGCGGAGAGCTGCAGCATCAGATCCGGGCCGTAGACTCTCTCCGTATGCCGGTGTCCGAGCTTGCGGGCCATCCAGACCAAAGGCATCCCATCGGGCGTAACCAGCCCGGCATGTTCATGGATTGCCATGAGCGCCGGATCCGACTGGCTTTCAATCACCCCATGGACGCCGGTGATGCAGACGAAGTGGTGAGCCTTCCGGCCGATCCAGTCTTCGATCGCGTGCAGCGCGTCCGCCATCGTGATGGCGCTGACATTCACGCCCATGATGCGGGCGCGAGGAAGAGGGGTTTGCGATGTCATCAGCCGGCCCTCGCGACCTCGACCCGCCGCACCGGGTCGTGCATCTTCGACAGCACGTCGTCGAAATATGCGATCGTGCGCTCGAGGCCCTCACGCAGCGGGACCCTGGGGCTCCAGTGCAGCAGTTCCTGCGCCCTGCTGATGTCGGGGCAGCGCTGGCGCGGATCGTCCTGGGGCAGCGGCCTGAAGACGATCTGGGAGCGCGAACCCGTCATCGAAACGATCAGGTTCGCGATTTCGGCCATGGACGTCTCGACCGGGTTGCCGAGGTTGACCGCGCCGTCCAGCGGCTCGGTAACGTTCATCAGGCGCATCAGCCCCTCGACCAGATCGTCGACGAAGCAGAAGGCGCGTGTTTGCCGACCGTCTCCGTAGAGCGTGATCGGTTCGTTGCGCAGCGCCTGGACGATGAAATTCGAGACGACGCGGCCGTCTTCGAGGTTCATGCGCGGGCCATAGGTATTGAAGATGCGAGCGACGCGGATCGCGACGCCGTGGCGTCTGTTGTAATCGTAGAACAGTGTCTCGGCGCAGCGTTTGCCCTCGTCGTAGCAGGCGCGCGGCCCACTGATGCTGACGAGCCCGCGATAATCCTCGACCTGGGGATGGACGTCGGGATCGCCATAGATCTCGCTGGTCGAAGCCTGCAGGATCGGAATGCCGAGCCGCTTGGCCATGCCGAGCATGTTGATCGCGCCAAGCACGCTTGTCTTCGTGGTCTGCACGGGATCGCGCTGATAGTGCACCGGCGAAGCGGGACAGGCGAGGTTGTAGATCTCGTCGACCTCGAGATAGAGCGGGAAGGTCACGTCGTGCCTCATTACCTCGAACTGAGGCTGACCGAGAAGCGCGCTCAGATTTTCACGGCGACCTGTATAGTAATTGTCGACCGCCAGGACCTGATGACCTTGAGCGACCAGGCGCTCGCAAAGATGGCAGCCGAGAAAGCCAGCACCGCCTGTGACGAGAATACGCTTCTGCATGTCGGAACTCCGCCGGGTCGTGCACGGGAACGAACCCGCAGCTTTGCCGTAAGCATTCCGTTCTCAAAGGACGCTTTGGGAGGGTCATCCTCTTGGTGGGACTTCCACGACCCAGCATGATGCCCTGGTGCTACGGCGACGGCCGTACAGCACGTTGGGATTAATCCTGTGGCGACGCGCCTTGGCCTGAATGGCAACGCGGAAAGCGGGCCTAGTCCTGACATCCTGACGCCGCCCAGCATCCCATCCTGAGATCTGCCTGGGCAGGACGGTCGGAGCTGACCTTGCACGCCTCAACTGATCAACGGGAACCTCATCCCGCGCCCGGAACGCCCGCCCATCTCGACGGGCCGGGACAATGCGGCCTGCGGTATTCCCTTCTGGCGCTGCTCGCCTTCCTGTTCTTCGCGACGCCAAGCTTCCTCGCGGGGCCGAGCTTCCTCACGGGGCCAAGCGCGTCGGCGGCGGAACGCGAAGCGACTGAGACGCTCGCGATCGGCGACAAGGTCACGATCTCCGTCTTTGGCCAGTCGGATCTCTCCGGCGACTTCGTGCTCGATGGCGCAGGTGCGGTGAACATGCCTCTGGCTGGGCGCATCAGGATCGGCGGGCTGACCGCGCCCGAAGCGGAGGGGCGCATCCGCAGTGCGCTCATGGATGGCTATCTTCGTGATGCCGTCGTCAGCCTGCGGATCGCCGAACTGAAGCCCGTCTACGTCATGGGCGAGGTTCGCTCACCGGGGACCTATCCTTTCCGGCACGGACTCAGTGTCCTGGGGGCCATAGCGCTGGCCGGCGGCTACCGCGTCGGCGACGAGTCGGTCGCCGTTCTCAGATCCGAGCTCCTGCTTGCCGACGAGCGCGAGCAGCTGCTCGGCACATCGCTCCAGACGCTGGCGGCGAGACGGCTCCGGCTGGAGGCCGAGCGTGACGGCGTGAAGCAGCTCGCGCCGCTGTCTTCGCGGACGTCGGGCAGCGCCCAGATCATGGCTGGAGAGCAGGAAATCCTCGACTTCCAGCACCGTGCGCGCGAGGGCGAGCGCGAATTGCTGAGCCAGCAAGTCGCACGGCTCGCATCCGAAAGGACCGCTTTGACGGAGCAGGCCGAATTGGCCAAGCGTCAGGTCGATCTGACACAAGAGCAGTCGTCCGAATACAACAAGCTCGCCGCGACCGGCAATGCGCTGCGCACCGTTCAGGTCGAGCGCGAGCGCGAACATGCCCGCACGCGCAGCGACGCCGCCCGGATCAAAGCCGAGCTCGCCAAAAACGAAACAGCGCTGGGCGAGCTGACGCTCCGGCTGAGGGAGCTCGACACGACCTATATGCGCCGCGTCGTCCTCGAGCTCCAGGAAACACGGCAGAAGATGTTGGAGGTCGAGCGCAGCATTCCGGCGGCGCGCGAAATCGCCGAGAGCCGGCGCCGCAGGCTGGCCGCCAGCGAGGGTTCCAGCGCCGCGGCCGACTGGGACCTCCGGATCACGCGCCAAACCGGCCTCGCACCGGCGACGATCCAGGCAAGTTTCGAAACCTCCCTGCAGCCCGGTGACATCATCCAGATCACGCCAAAGCGGGAGCCGACCGAAAGCAAACAATCCGGGGAGACTCAGACAAGCATTCGCTCACTCACGGGCCTTGCCAGCCGGCAATGACCACGTCGCCGCCCCCCGCCGAGAGGATCCCCACATGCCTTCGAAGATACGTCCGATCATCATGTGCGGTGGCGCCGGGACAAGGCTATGGCCGACATCCCGCAACTCTCTCCCGAAGCAGTTCGCCATGCTCCTCGGTGAACGCTCGACATTCCAGGACACTGTCCTGCGGTTGCGCCACAAGCTGTTCGACCGGCCGATCATCCTGACCAACCATACTCATCGCGTCCTGGCGGAGAAGCAGCTCGCTGAAATAAACGCCACGGCCGATATCGTGCTCGAGCCCGAGCGGCGCGACTCCGGGCCCGCCATCCTTGCCGGTTGCATGGTCGCGGCAAGCCAGGACGTGGACACCACCGTCCTCGTGGTCGCCTCCGACCATGTCGTTACCGACCCGGCCGCCTTCCGGAGCGCCGTCGCGAACGGCCTTTCTGCCGCCCGAGCCAGGCGCCTCGTCACGTTCGGGATTACGGCGCGCCATGCCTGCACGGAATATGGCTGGATAGAGCCCGGGGTTGTCCTCGAGGGCGAAGCCCGGCGCGTCGAGCGCTTCGCCGAGAAGCCTGATGGACACCGTGCCGCGGAATACCTCCTCAAGGGCTGGCTCTGGAACTCGGGCAACTTCCTGTTCGGCGCCAAAACCCTGATCGAGGAATATCGCTCCTTCGAACCCGCGACAGTGAAGGCAGTCGAAGCCGCCCTCGCGAACGGACGAGACGAGGACGGCGCTTTCGCGCTGGCCCTGGCCGATTTCGTCAAGGCCGAGAAACGTTCGATCGATTTCGCCGTCATGGAGCGCACGGAACGAGCCGCTGTCGTCGCGACCTCATGCGGCTGGTCCGATGTCGGGAACTGGGACGCCCTGTGGGCCTTGAGCGACCATGATGGCAGCGGGAATGCCCGCCGCGGCAATGTCGAGCTGTTCGATGCACATAATTGTCTGGTCTCGACCGACGGGCCGATGACCTCCGTCCTCGGTGTGGAAGATCTCATCATAGTCGCGAGTCGGGATGCCGTTCTTGTCGCCGACCGCAACCGCGCAGCAGAGGTCAAGCAGATCGTCGAGCTGCTGCGCAGCAAGGGCTGCAGCCAAGCCGAGACGCATGCGAGCGTTCATTATGCCTGGGGCTCCTACCAGATCGTCGATTCCGGCGAGGGTTTCCAGGTCAAGCGGCTCGTCGTCGCTCCCCGAGGGCGCCTGTCTCTGCAGAAGCATCGCTTCCGGTCCGAGCATTGGGTGGTGGTCCGTGGCACAGCCACCGTGACCATCGACGAGACGATCGGTCGCTTCGGCAGGAGCGAGCACATCTTCATCCCGCTGGGAGCCGCCCATCAACTGGAGAATAGCGGTATCGAGCCGCTTGAACTCATCAGCGTCCAGAACGGAAGCTATCTCGGCGAAGACGACGTCATTCGCGTCGACGCTGCCCAACATTGGGGCTGAAAATGAGGCGCTGAACCAAAGCTATAATCCTGCAGCGGATCTCGAAGCCCGCGTCGCAGCCGGCGGTGATTTCGCTGCAGGCGATTGGGAGCGATCTCGACACAGTGGAATGGAGGCCCCTTTGGCAATGTCGGAGAACCCTGCTCGGCAAGACCGCGACGGCGAACGCTCCCGCACGGGCTTGCCAGCGGTCCAGCACTCGGCCTTCGCAAAGCATTGGCGGGCAGTCGACGAAGGCGGCGCCGAACTGATGACGGCGGCGTTCGGCGCGCCTGCCAGACAGGCGCAACGACGGATTGCACCCCTTTCCATCTCCCATGATCGGCCGGCGCTCCAACCTGCGCCGCGAACGCGCCACATCGCTCCGCAGCCCACCCGTCTGCGGGCGACGGTGATCCTGTTCCTTCTCGCCCTGACGATTCTTTTCGTCGAACCCGCAATGCGGCTGTTCGCTCGCGCCATCACGATGCGAGCGGACGCAGGCGGCCCGGCCGCGATCTTCGTCCTAAGCGAGCCCTTCATCTTGGGTATCCGCCGGGTGCCGGCGCGCAGGATGGGAGCGTGACGGATGATGGCGATGGTGGCCTGGAACCAAAGGCTGCTCCCGGCGGTTCGCTGGCTTCCAGCCGGTACGGCGATGCGCCGCTGGCTCTACCAGACCCGCTTTCGAGCCGGCAAATATCACTGCGGCTATAGCGGCGTGTACGGGAGCTTCGAGGCAGCCCGCCTTGCACTTCCGCCGGGCCTGGCCGGCTTCGACCACGACGCGATGGCCGACATCGACCACTACACCACGACGGCCGGCGGCTTCGAGCCGATGCCCGCGACCGAATACCCGGTCCTGTTCTGGTTACGCGGCGCCCTGGACGAAGGAGCCCGGACGCTCCTCGACCTCGGTGGTTATGTCGGTCACGCCTTCCGCCAGTACGACCGCTATCTCGCCTTCCCGGAGGATTTTCGCTGGACCGTCTTCGATGTCCCCCGGATCACGGAGGCAGGTCGGGCGCTCGCAGGCAAGGAAGCCGCCCAGCGGCTGCGCTTCACCAACGCCGTCGACGAAGGTTGCGGGATGGATATCCTGCTCGCGGCAGGCTCGCTGCAATATCTGTCCGAAAGCTATCTTCAAGACAGGTTGAGCGCATGGGCGGGTCGCCCGCGGCACGTGATCGTGCAACGCACGCCGCTTCACGCGCGACGATCCTTCGTGACGATCCAGTCCGTGATCACGCGAGCACGGCAAGTGGCATTTTGCCCCTATAGCGTGGCGGAACGCGCCGGGTTCATCAACGGCATGCTCGCGCTCGGCTATCAGCTCGTGGACTCATGGGAGAAGCCGCGCAGCCTGGACGTGCCGTTTCATCCGGAATGCCATGTCGAGACCTATTCAGGGCTCTATTTCCGGCTGAAGGCCTCGTAGGCGACAGAGGCCGACCCACTCCCGAGCATTGCTCTTCCGCGCAGCCTCGCCCGATAGGGACCGTCGGGCGCTGCCCCATTGCGCGGAACGCGCTGCTTCATGGGGAGATGGTGTTACTCCAACTGCTCCCATTTTGTCGGACGGCCTTGGCGCATAGCCTTCCCTCCATGACCAAGATCCTCGACAGAACCGCCCCCTGCTGCACGCAGGATAGCAGCCGGGTGCAAGCACCAGCCGGAGCCGCTCTCATTGAGGCGGCCATCCCGGCGCAAGCGCCGTTATCCGACAGGACCGCAAGCGCTGCGGCCCCAGTCGAAGCCGAGACTCTCGTCACCCTGTTTTCGGCCCGAGCCGCCGCGCAGCCGCGCCATGTCGCGCTGTCGCTTGGCTCGGCCAGCCTGTCCTATGCCGAGCTCGACGGCCGCGCCGACCAGCTGGCGGCTCGCCTGGTCGCGATGGGGGCGAAGCCTGGCGCCATCGTCGGGCTCTGCCTTCCGCGCTCGCTCGAATTGATCGTGGCAATGCTCGCCATCCTGAAGAGCGGCGCCGCCTATCTGCCGCTCGACCCCGCCTATCCCGGTGAGCGCCTCGCTTTCATGGTCGAGGACGCCGATGCCGCGATCATCGTCGCAACATCCGATTGTGCCGGCTGGCTGCCCCCCGGCCGGCGATGGCTCGATCCGCATGATCGCGCAGACGCCGATACGGCGAGGCAACCGCTGCCCAAGAATCTGCTGACCCGCCATCTGCCGGCAGCAAGCGACCTCGCCTATGTGATCTATACCTCCGGCTCGACCGGGCGCCCGAAAGGTGTCGCCATCGAGCACGCCGCCGTCACGCGGCTGTTCAGCGCGACGCAGGCCTGGTTCGCCTTCCACCCTGGCGATGTCTGGACCTTGTTCCATTCCGTATCATTCGACTTCTCCGTCTGGGAGATCTGGGGAGCACTCCTCTATGGCGGGCGCCTCGTGATGGTGCCGGAAGGCACGACGCGCGACCCCACTGCCTTCCTGCGCCTTCTCGCCGATGAAGGCGTCACGGTCCTCAACCAGACGCCGTCCGCGTTCGCAGCCCTCGACCAGGCCGATCGCGATCGTTCGGGGCGCGATCGGCTCGCGCTGAGACTCGTCATCTTCGGCGGCGAGGCTTTGGACCCCAGGCGCCTGGCGGGCTGGTACGAACGGCGCGGCGAGCACGCGCGTCTCATCAATATGTACGGGATCACCGAGACCACGGTTCACGTCACCTATCGTCCCCTGTCGCCGGCCGAAACCACGCGGCGCTCGAGCCCGATCGGCCGAGCGATTCCAGATCTCGACATTCTGCTGCTCGACGGCGACACCATGCTGCCGGTTCCCACAGGCGAGATCGGCGAGATCTTCGTCGCTGGAGCGGGGTTGGCACGCGGCTATCTGAACCGGCCCGACCTCACCTCCGCGCGCTTCGTGCCGCACCCCCACAGGCCGGGCGCCAGGCTCTACCGCTCGGGCGACCTTGCCCGCCAGATCGACGAGGGCGAATACGAGTATCTCGGCCGGGCCGACCAGCAGATCAAGATTCGCGGCTTCCGCGTCGAGCTCGGCGAGATCGAGACGGCGCTCCTGTCGCATCCCGCGATCAGGCAGGCTGCAGTGCTGCTGCGTGCCGGCAGCGGCGGGCATGACCGCCTCGTCGGCTACCTCGTGACGGAGGGCGGCGAACGTCCCTCGCCTGCCGCGCTGAAAGCCCATCTCGCCTCGGTCCTGCCGGATCACATGGTGCCGGCGGCCTTCGTCTTCGTGCCCCATCTCCCTCTGACGGTGAACGGCAAGCTCGATCGAGCAGCGCTGCCCGAGCCGGACCGATCGCGGCCGGACACTGCCGCGCCCTATTGCGCGCCGCGCAGTGCCCTGGAACGGCAGCTCGCGGAGATCGTCGCCGATGTCCTCCAGATCGACCAGGTCGGCATCGACGACAATTTCTTCGATCTCGGCGGCAATTCGCTGCTGATGGCCGAACTCCACCGACGCCTTGCCCATGACCCGACCCATGACATGGCGGGCCTCGGCTTGATCGATCTGTACCGCCGCCCGAACCTGCGCGCCCTGGCCGGTCATCTGACACCGGCGGGCCACGGCACGCTCGGCGCCCTCGCCGCAGCGCGTGAACGCGGTATTCGCTCACGCGGGCTGACGCTATCCTCGCTCGGTGCCGCGCCGGCCGGCGGTTCCCATGAGTGACCCCCTCCCCAGCGGCGCCATCGCGATCATCGGCATGGCCGGTCGCTTCCCCGGCGCGGCCGATATCGGTGCGTTCTGGCAGAACCTTCTGAACGGGGTGGAATCCATCACCCGGATCGACCCCGCCGCACTCGAGGACAGTTTCGATGCGGCGACGCGCGCGCTGCCGAACTATGTCCCGGCCCGATCCATCCTCGAAGGCGTCGAACTGTTCGACGCTCCCTTCTTCGGCATGCTGCCACGCGAGGCCGCAGTCACCGATCCGCAACAGCGCCTGCTGCTGGAATGTGCCTGGGAAGCGCTCGAGGATGCGGGCTACGATCCCGCCAAACCCGGCCAGTGCATCGGCGTCTTCGCCGGCGCGACATCCAGCACCTATCTGCTGCACAATCTGTTTCAGGATCGCGCCGCCATCGCCGACTACACGTCGAGCTTTCAGGTCGGCAACCTTTCGATGCTGGTCGGTTCCGCCTCGGATTTCACCGCGACGCGTATCGGCTACAAGCTCGGTCTCACCGGCCCTTGCGTCGCGGTCCAATCAGCCTGCTCGACCTCGCTTCTGGCCGTCGCCCAGGCCGTCCAGAGCCTGCTTCACCACGGCTGCGACATGGCCCTGGCGGGCGGGGTCTCCATCACCTTCCCGCAGCGGCGAGGCTATCTCGCCCAGGATGGCGGCATGGTCTCGACGGACGGCCATTGCCGCGCTTTCGATAGCGGCGCCAACGGCACGGTCTTCGGCAGTGGTGCCGGCATCGTGGCGCTGAAACGGCTGGAGGATGCCGTCGCCGATCGCGATCACGTCTACGCCGTCATCCGCGGCGTCGGCCTCAACAATGACGGCGCCGGCAAGGTCGGCTTCACCGCGCCCAGCGTCGACGGTCAGGCGACCGCGATCGTCATGGCCCATGCCGCCGCCGATATCGACCCACGCACCATCGGCTATGTCGAGTGTCACGGAACCGGCACGCCGATGGGGGACCCGATCGAGGTCGCCGGGCTGACCGCTGCCTTCCGTCTGGCGACCGAGGATCGCGGCTTCTGCGCGCTGGGCTCCGTCAAATCCAATATCGGCCATCTCGATGCGGCAGCCGGTGTCGCAGGCCTGATCAAGGCCACGCTCGCAGTCGCGAACGGAACGTTGCCGGCGAGCCTGCATGTCACGCAACCCAACCCCGCGCTCGATCTGCCGAACAGCCCATTCTTCATCGCGGATCGTCAGCAGGGCTGGCCCGCCGGGGAAGGACCGCGCCGTGCGGGCGTCAGCGCCTTCGGCGTCGGTGGGACCAATGTCCATCTCGTGCTGGAGCAGGCGCCCGCGACCGAAGCGGAAGCCCCGGCACGCAGCAGCCAGATCCTGACGGTCTCGGCCCGGAGCGCCGCGGCGCTCGGCCAGGCGCGCGACCGGCTCGCGCAGCATCTCGACGCACACCCCGAACAGAGCCTCGCCGATATCGCCTTCACCTTGCAGACGGGACGGCGCCATTTCGCCCACCGCATCGCCGTGGCCGGCAGCAGCCATGCCGAGGCTGCCGAAGCGCTACGCAAGCAGAATACCGCACGCACCACGGCGGTGACCGGCTCAGGCGACCTCGTCTTCATGTTTCCGGGTCAGGGGTCGCAATACCCGCAGATGGCGCGCGAGCTCTATGCCGGAGAGCCGGTTTATCGTCAGGCGGTCGATCTCTGCTGCGAGATCTTGAAGCCCCGGCTCGATCTCGATCTGCGCAGCCAGCTCTATCCGAGCAATGGCGGCGCCGATCCGGAGCGCCTCTCGGCGACCGTGCTCGCCCAGCCCGCAATCTTCACGGTCGAATATGCTCTCGCACAGCTTCTGACGAGCTGGGGCCTGCGCCCTGCCGCGATGCTCGGCCACAGCGTCGGCGAGTTCGCCGCAGCCTGCCACGCCGGCGTGTTCTCGCTCGAGGATGCCCTATCGCTCGTCGCGACGCGCGGCCGCATGATGCAGGATCTGCCGGGCGGGGCGATGCTGGCCGTGCGCCTGCCCGATGCCGAGATTGCGACGCTAGCTCGTCACGGCGTCTCGGTGGCAGCGGTCAACGCCCCCGGCATGAGCGTGCTCGCTGGCCCGTTCGAGGCGATCGAGGCGCTGGAAGCGGAGCTTGCGCGACGCGAGGTGACGCATCGCCGGCTGCAGACCTCCCATGCCTTCCACTCCGGCATGATCGACCCGTTGATCGAGCCGTTCACCGAAGCGGTCGCGGCCATCCGCCTCAATCCGCCCGAGCTGCCCTATGTCTCGGGTGTGAGCGGCGATTGGATCACCGCCGAACAGGCGACCGATCCGTCCTATTGGGCAAGGCATGCCCGCGAGCCTGTCCGCTTCGCCGACGGTATCGCCACCCTGATGCGCGAGCTTTCTCCGGTACTGCTCGAGGTCGGCCCCGGCGCTGCATTGGCGAGCTTCGCGCTGCAAGGGGCTGGCGCCGGCCGCACCGCCATCTCCTGCCTGCCTGCAGCGCAGGGCGACGCCGGAGAGATGCTCGCGGCCGCCCTCGGACGCCTTTGGAGCACCGGCATCGCGCCCGACTGGACTGCCTATCACGGCGAAGGCAACCGCAGACACGTCTCCCTGCCGAGCTATCCTTTCGAGCGCAGCCGGCACTGGGTCGAGGCTCCCGCAACCTCCACCGGAGGCGTGCCGGCCATACCCGTCCCGCCCCTCGACAATCTTCATCAAGGTCAACCTGATCAGGAACCGGCCATGGACAGCCAAGCTGATGTCGACCTCCTCCTGGGCCGCTCGGGCCTCGGCACCCGCGTCGCCGCCATCTTCGAGAATCTGTCGGGCCGGCCCTTCGGCGAAGCCGAGACCGGCGCGAGCTTCCTTGAGCTCGGCTTCGACTCGCTTTTGCTGACACAGGCTGCCCAAAGCCTGCAGACGACGTTCGGCGTACAGATCCGCTTCCGGCAGCTTCTCGACGATCTTCCAAGCGTCGACGAAGTAGCGCGCCACATCGCCGCGCTTCATCCGCAGGAAATCGCGCAGCCTGCCATCATCCTGCAGACAGCGGCGAAGGCTGCCCCATCCCCTGCCCCATCCCCTGCCCCATCCCTTGCTTCGCCCGCTGCCCCGTCCGCTGCCGCCATCAACGTCGACCGGCCAGACGGCTCGGCCATCGACGTGCTGATGCGCGAGCAACTCGACGCGATGTCGCGTTTGATGGAGCGTCAGTTGCAGGTCTTGAGCGGCCAGGCGGCATCGCCTGCCAGTGCAAAGACGGCACCGCCTCTACAGCTTCAACCGGCGATTGCTCCTACTCCTGCTCCCGCTGCGCCGAACGCGGCGGGAGCAGCCAGCCCGGCCACACGGTTCCGGCCCCTGATCCGCACGGGCAATGAGGCGCTCACCGAGGCGCAGCGAGCCCATATCGCCCGGCTGACGGCGCTCTATGTCGGCAGGACCCCGAATTCGAAGCGTCTCGCGGACCAGCATCGCCCGATGCTCGCCGACCCGCGCACCGTCTCGGGTTTCGCCGCGGACTGGAAGGAGATGGTCTACCCGATCGTCGCCGCACGGGCGAAGGGCGCCCAGATCTGGGATGTCGACGGCAACGTCTATATCGACCTCGTCAACGGGTATGGCCAAACGGCCTTCGGCCACGCGCCGGATTTCGTCGTCGAGGCCGTTCAGGCCCAGCTTGCCGAAGGCTTTGCCATCGGGCCGCAATCGCCGCTCGCGCACGAGGCGTCCAGGCTGTTTTGCGAGCTCACCGGCCATGCCCGCGTCGCCTTCTGCAATACGGGCTCCGAAGCCGTGATGGCCGCGATACGCGTTGCCCGCACCGTGACCGGCCGCGATCGCATCGTCGCTTTCGCGGGCGCCTATCACGGCCAGTTCGACGAGGTTCTGGTCCGCGGCGTCGGCGCGGGCGAGCAGCGCCGCTCCGTACCCGCCGCACCGGGTATCCCGGCGGAGGCCGTCGGCCGCATGACCGTGCTGGACTACGGCACGGATGAAAGCCTCGCCTGGCTCCGCGAGCACGCTCACGAGCTTGCCGCCATTCTCGTCGAACCCGTGCAGAGCCGGCGGCCCGGATACCTGCCCGCCGCCTTCCTCAAGGAGCTGCGCGCGATCACCGAACAGGCCGGCACGGCACTGGTGTTCGACGAGGTCGTGACCGGATTCAGGGTCCATCCGGCCGGGGTACAGGCCCTGCTCGGGATCCGCCCCGATCTGGCCACCTATGGAAAGGTCGTCGGCGGCGGCCTGCCCGTCGGCCTGCTGGCGGGAACGCCACGCTTCATGGATGCGCTCGACGGCGGCGCCTGGCGCTTCGGCGACGACAGCGCGCCCGAGATCGGCGTCACCTTCTTTGCGGGAACTTTCGTCAGGCATCCGCTCGCCCTGGCGGCGACCGTCGCCGTGCTGAAGCATGTCAGGGACAAGGGGCCGGCGCTCACGGAGGCGCTGACCAACCGCATGCAACATCTGACTGAGGATCTGAAGCGCGCCTTCGCGGAGGTCGGCTGGGACGTACCGATCGAAAGTTATGGCAGCGTCCTCTATTTCGAGCCGGGCCGCGACCACCGGTTGGGCAGCCTGCTGCATTATCATCTGCGGGCCCGCGGAATTTTCATCCAGGAGCACTATCCGTGCTTCCTGACGACTCAGCACGGCGATGCCGAAATCGCCGCGATCCTCCGGGCTTTCCGCGAAAGCCTCCAGCTCATGCGGCGGGACGGGATGTTGCCTGGCGGCAGCGTCGAAAGCCGCGCGGCGGAGACCTTCATCGCGCCCTCCGAAACCGAACTTCCTCTCACGGAGGCCCAGACGGAAATCTGGCTTTCGGCTCAGACGGGAGCAGAGGCCAGCGCCGCCTTCAACGAATCCATCAGCCTGACGCTCGAAGGCGACATCGACGCGCCCCGCCTCGCGGAGGCGGTCAGGCAGGTCGCCGCCCGGCACGCGATCCTCCATGCCAGGTTCTCTGGGGATGGCGAGACGATGCAGATCGCGCCATCGGGGAGCTTCCCGGTCGCCATGAGCGATCTGCGCGGCGAACCCGATCCGCAAGAGGCACTTCGCGCCGCGATCGAGTCCTATGCCGACCGACCCTATGATCTGGTGCAGGGCCCGGTGGCGGAAGCCGAGATCATCCGGCTCGGCGATGACCGGCATGTACTGATCCTGTCGGCGCATCACATCGTCTGCGATGGCTGGTCGACGAATGTCCTGCTCGACGAGATCGCCACAGCCTATCGCTCCGGCACCGGCAGCCTCAAGGCCCCGATGCCGTTCGCTGAATATGCGAGGCTGATGCGCCAGGACCCGCGCGTCAATGAGGCCGGAACATACTGGGCCGGGATATTCTCCGACATTCCCGCCCCGCTCGAATTGCCGACCGACCGGCCGCGGCAAGCGCCGCGCAGCTTCCGCGGCGGCACGCGCACGAGCTTCATCGACGCCGAGCTCTATCGTCGGGTGAAGGCCGCCGGCGCGCAGCGCCGGAGAACCCTGTTCGCCACACTCTTCGCCGCTTTCCAGGTCCTGCTGCTGCGGCTCTCGGGCGGGCGCGACCTCGTGGTGGGCGTTCCCGCCGCCGGGCAATCGCTGCTGAACGGCCCTACGCCGGTCGGCCATTGCGTCAACTTCCTGCCGATCCGAGGCTCCATCGATCCGGTAGAGCCGTTCTCGGCCCATCTCGACAAGGTCGGACACCTGATTCTCGACGCCTACGACCATCAAAGCTTCACGCTCGGCGCACTTCTGAAGCGGCTGCGCATCCCGCCCGTCTCGGGCCGGCTGCCGCTCGTCGAGGTGCAGTTCAATCTCGAGCGTCTGGCGGGCAATCTCGACTTCGGACCCGGCGTCAGCGCCAGCGCGGAGCCGAACCCCAAATCGTTCTCCACCTTCGACATCTACTTCAACATTGGGGAATCCGACGACGGGCTGCGGATCGACTGCTGCTACGGCGCCGATCTCTTCGATGCTGCGACCATCGACCGTTGGCTGGGGCACTACCGCACGCTGCTCGCGGCTTTTGCGGCCAATCCCGACGCGACTATCGCGACGATGCCGCTGATCGAAGGCGGAGAACGCCAGCGTCTCGTCTCGGATCTGAACGACACGCAGGTCGCCTTCCAGATCGAAGAGGGCACTGTCGCGGCCTTCGAGCAGCGGGCACAGCAACAGCCTGATGCCATCGCCTTGTCATTCGGCGATGAGCAGCTGTCCTATGCCGAGCTCGACGCCTGGGCAGACCGTATCGCGGCGGAGCTCATGGCACGGATCGATACGCCCGAGAGCCGCGTCGGGCTCCTGATCGCGCGTTCCCCGGCGCTCGTCGCCGCAATGCTGGGCGCGCTCAAGGCCGGCTTCCCCTATGTGCCGCTCGACCCGATGATGCCCACGGCCCGGATCCTGACGATCCTGAGGGACTCGGAAGCCGTCGCGCTTCTGACCGCCGGCCCGTTGGATCCGGCCGTCCTCGACCTCGACGAAGGCATCATCCCGATCGATGTGGACCAGACCGATCGCAAGCTCGCCGGCATCAGGACGGCGCCGGTTTCGGCCGGTCACCTCGCCTATGTGATCTATACCTCGGGCTCCACCGGAGCGCCGAAGGGCGTCGAGGTCACTCATGGCGGCTTGTCGAACCTACTGTTTGCGATGGCGAACGAGCCAGGCTTCGCCAGCACCGACACCATGCTCGCCGTCACCACGGTGACGTTCGATATCGCGGCGCTGGAGCTGCTGCTGCCGCTGATCCGGGGGGGCCGGGTCGCCATCGCGACCGCCGAGGACGCGAAGGATGGAACGGAGCTTCTGGCGCGGCTGGAACAGAGCGGCGCCACCGTTCTGCAGGCGACGCCGATGACGTGGCGGCTCCTGCTGGAAGCCGGCTTCCGCTCGCGCCCGGGCTTCCGCATGCTCTGCGGCGGCGAAGCCCTGCCGCTTGAGCTCGCCCGCAAGCTCCTCGAAGGCGGCGGCGAGCTGTGGAACATGTATGGACCGACCGAGACCACCATCTGGTCTTCGGTCGCCCGCATCCAACCCGATGACGACGTCATCACGATCGGCCTGCCGATCGCCAACACGCAGTTCTACATCGTCGACGACAATGACGAGCCCGTCAGCGTCGGCATTCCCGGCGAGCTGCTGATCGCGGGCGCGGGGCTGGCACGCGGCTATGCCAGCAACCCAAGGCTCACGGCCAAGAGCTTCATCGCCAACCCGGTCGATCCGGACACCTGCGCCAAGGCCTACCGCACCGGCGACCGTGCCAAATACCTCGCCGATGGCCGCATCCAGCATCTGGGGCGCCTCGACCACCAGGTGAAGCTGCGCGGCTTCCGGATCGAGCCCGGGGAAGTCGAGGCTGTCCTCGCGCGCAAGACCGGCCTCGTCTCGGCCGTGATCCTGCGCGAGGACGTCCCCAACGAGCCGCGGCTGGTCTGCTATCACGTCATCGGCGCGGAAAGCCCGCCATCAACCGAGTTGCGGGCCATGCTGGCACAGGAGCTGCCGGACTACATGGTGCCGACGGCCTGGGTCGGCGTGTCGGCACTGCCTCTCAACTCCAGCGGAAAGCTCGATCGCGCCGCGCTTCCCGCTCCCGACGCCGACATCGCGGCGCCGACGGGCGGCAAGATCATGCCGCGCACCCGTGTCGAGGAAACCCTGGTCCGCATCTGGTGCGATGTGCTGCGGCGCGAGAGTATCGGCATTGACGAGGATCTGTTCGATCTCGGCGCCGATTCCCTCAGCATCTTCCAGATCACCGGGCGGGCGCGACGCGAGGGCCTGAAGCTCGCGGCCCGGGATTTTTTCCGGAACCGGACGATCGCCAGCGTCGCTGCATCGCTTCCCGACGAAGGCGTCACCGAACCGGCCGCCGCTCCCGCATTCTGGAAGCGGCCATGGCGGCAATCGCGCGACACCGCGCAGCCAGGCGAGCCGGACGCCGTCTCACAGCGCGAGCGAGGGTGAACAACCATGGCAAACCAGTTCTCGCGTGATCCCGAAATCCATATTCGCGAACCCGACCGTATCGTGATGACGGCACGGTGCTCGTCGGCACAGGAGCGCTACTGGCAGCTCGACAACAAGGACCCAGGTACGCCGGCGCTCAACATCGTTATCAAATGGCGTATACGCGGCCATCTGGACGCCGCTCTCGCACAGGATGCCTTCCAGGCGATCCTGGACCGGCACGAAAGCCTCCGGACGGCTATCCAGGTCATCGATGGCCACCCCGTTCAAGCCATAGCGGAGCATGTGCCCTTCAAACTGGTCGAGATCGACCTGTCCGGCCTGCCGGAGGCCGATCGAACCACGGAGGCCGATCGCATCGCCCAGGTCGAGGCGCGCACAGGCTTCGATCTGAGCGAGGCTCCGCTGCTACGGGCAACGCTACTCCGCAAGAGCCGTGCAGAGGCCGTGATCCTGGTCATTGCCCACCACATCGTCAGCGACGGCTGGTCGATGGGCATCATCGCCAAGGATTTCGTGGCCGCCTATCAAGCGCTCGGCCGCGGCCGCAAACCCGCCCTCCCCGATCTCACGCTCCAGTATTCCGACTTCGCCGAGGGAAGCTATGAGGGAATTGCCGGCGGTAGCCTCGAACGCGAGGAAGCCTATTGGACGCACAAGCTCGCCAACGCGCGCGTCGTCGAGGTTCCGCCCGATCATCCGCGCCCTGCGACGCGCAGCACGAACGGCGCCTCGCTCTCCAGGCTGCTGCCCCGTCCCTTGACCGCGAAGCTCGCCGAGCTGGCGCGCAACGAAGGCGCGACGTTCTTCGCCGCCGCCTATGCCGTTCTCCTGTCGCTGCTGCATCAGCGCACCGGCGCCTCCGACATCGTCCTGAGCACACAGATGGCGGCTCGCGACGAGGTCGAGCTGGAAGCGATCGTCGGCCCGTTCGTCAACACCCTCGTGCTGCGTACGCAGCTCTCGGACGAGCAGGGCTTTCTCGACCTTTGCCGAGCCGCTCGCGACACATTCGAGGAAGCGGTCGACCATCACCAATGGCCATTCGACAAGATCGCCCCGATGCTACCGACCGATGGGGACGCCAGCAGGCCGCCAATCTCGGTCAACTTCATCGTGCAACGCGCCTTCATCGGCGTGCTCGCGAATGACAGCTTTCAGCTGTCGGGAATTCCCTCACCTCTGCCGGGCGCGCTCTACGACCTCAATTTCATTCTGGTTGAGCGCGAGGAAGGCTGGCGCCTGACCTGCGAATATCATCGCGATCTCTATGACGAGGCGACTGCAAGCGAGCTGGTGGCGCGGTATGAGAGCCTTGCCGAAGCCTTGGTCGCCAGCCCGACCGAGCGACTGCCGCGCCCGACCCCAACCTCCTTGCCGATCGCGTCCCCGCTTTGGCTGCCGGCGGGCCCGGCTCCGCCGCCTGTGGTCGACGCGACAGCGCTGCGCCGAACCTGGCTGCAGCAGACCGGCACGCAGCCGACCTTCTTTGCGCTGAATCATACGGCCCATAATCTGCGTCTGTATCGGCCGCTGTCGCAGGAACTCGGCCCCGATCAGCCCTTTGTCGCCCTGCAACTGCTCGACCCGCTCGTGGACGGCGCGGCACCGGTCTCGATCGAACAGCTGGCGGCCGCCTATTGCGACGCGATCATCACGACCAGAGCCGAGGGACGATACCGGATCGCCGGCTTCTGCCGATCGGGCGTGATCGCGTGCGAAGTGGCCAGGCAACTCGCGGCGACCGGACGCGAAGTCGATCTGCTCGTTCTGATCGACTGCTGGGCCCCAGGCTATTTCCTGCGGCAACCCTACAGTGCGCGCCTGCTCTTCAAGCTGAGGCGCGCGGGCCGCTTCGCCCGGCGGTTCTGGCGCGCGGGGGCAGGCAGCTTTGTGACGCGCATGTCGTTCTGGCTGCAATCGACTGCCGCCGTGCGGCAGGCTAAACGGCTGCTCTTCTGGAGAGCCGCCGACGAAGTGGCCGATGAAGCTCAGTTCTGGCGCACGACGGACGAACTCGAGACATTGGTCCAACGCTATACTCCACCCAGCTATCATAGCCGCGTTCTGCTCTTCCGGAGCGAAGCGATCCCCGATGGCTGGCCACCCGATCCGGCCCTCGGCTGGACGGGTCGTTTCCCCGCCGGAACGCCTTGCTTCGCCCTTCCAGGAGAAGGCCATGAGGGTGCGTTCTCGCAAGCCGGTTCGCGGACCATGGCCGAACGCATCATTGAAACGACGCGCCCCGGTTGACCTCAGCGCGGGGCGCTACTTGCCAGCGCTGGACGAGCCATCCAGATCACGGACCAATCACGATGCCGCGCCGCCAGCGCGCCGCAATAGCCCGGCGCCGGCCGCAGGTCGGCGAGTTGCCAGCGGTCGGCCTCGGTCGGATCGGAATGGACCGCCAGAAGCCGCGCCACGAACGGATCGAGTGAGACCTCGAAGCTCGACGGCGCCGCGTTCAGACCGATACCGATCGCCTTCAGACAGGCTTCCTTGCGCGTCCAGCAGCGGAAGAAGCATTCGTTGCGGAGCGCAGGCGCGAGCGCGGCGAGCCCCGCGATCTCGCCGGGCGCCAGACACCCTGCCGCAACCTCGGACGAGACCGGCCGAACGCGCTCGATATCGACTCCTACCGCCATTCCGGCTGTCACCGCGACGATGGCCAACTCGCCGGAATGACTGAGATTGAAGGCTATGGGCCGCCGCTCGTGCCCGTTCGCAAGCATAGGCTTGCCGAACATCGTTTCGACGAAGCGGAGCTGCGACGCCGAAGCAAGCGTATAGAGGGCCAGAACATGCCGCAGCCAGCTATGCGCCGCGGCGAATGCGAGCCGCGCCTTCGCATCATGGAAGCGGTCGGCGCGGGCGCGTTCGTCATCGGACAGGATCCAGCTCCGTTCCTGCGTCTCTGTCCTGCCAAGATCGATTTGGCAGCACCAGAGATGCACCTGCGATGACGGGATCGGCATCATGGCAGCGGCACCGCAACCGCCCTGCCACCGGCAGAGCGAATGCGCTCATGGGGCTCGCCAGACACCATGCCCGGCACCCGTACCACCTGGATCGTCAGGACGGTCAGGACGGTCAGCTCCGACAAGAGCGTGACCGCGATCAGCCCCGCCACGCCAAAGACGACCGCAGCCGGATAGACCGCAAGCAGATTGAAACAGCCCCCGACCAAGACCGCGAGGAAGATCGGTCGCGTACGCTCCAGCGCCCGGAAGGCGCAGCCCAGCGCCTGGGTCATGAGCGCCATCGGGAAGGCGAACGAATACCAGACGATCACCCAGTCGAACTCGAGTATCTCGCCGCCGTAGAGCTGGTGCAACAGCCACGGGCCAAACAGGCCAAGGCCTATCACGGCCGAGGCGCCGGTCAGTGCCGCAAACAGCATCGCGCGACCGAGCATCTGCCTGAGACCAGGCAGCCCGCCCTCCGCGAAGGCCCGTCCGGCCAACGGTGGAACAATATTATCCAGTGCCTCGCGCACGACATTCAACACGGCGAGCAGGCTCTGGGCCGCCCTTAGCGCGCCAAGGATCTTGGGGCCGAAGAGTCCGGCCGTCACGAGCAGGCCGCTATAGTTGAGCACCCATTGCACGGATCCGGTGAGAACCAGCCACCGCGCCGATCGCCATTGCCGGCCCGTGACTTCAATGAAGACCTCCGGCTTCCAGCGAAACGGTCCCGACATGCACAGGCCACAGATTGCCGAGACCGTGGCGGCGCCAGCGACGACCCATAGCGCATCCGCGACGCTGATCATGTCGGCGTGCCAGAGCGCCGCGAGCGCCCCGAGCTTGAGCGCCTGATTGACCGTGTCGATCAGCAGGATGCCCGCCGGCTGACGGCGCGCGAACAGATAACGCCGCAGGAAATCCTGTGTCAGATAGGCCGCTGCAGCTATCGAACCCGGCAATGCGAGGCCAGCGAGCGGCGGCACCACGCCCGCAGCGAAGGTCAAAACGGCAAAGATCGCAAGGCTGGCGACAGCGACGTAGCCGGCCTGATGCAGGAAGACCACGGTGTAGTAGGCTTGCGCTTCAGCCCCCTCCTCTTTCGCCCCGATGCTCATCATGGGACTGACGATCAGGCCGAGCTGAAGGCTCATGGCGAAATACAGCGCGAGCAAGACCATCGTGTACAGTCCGAAGGCCTCGAGGCCCAGCGCCCGGGCGAGCAGGATGGTCGTCAGAAAATTGCAGGCGCTGGAGAGCGCCTGATCGCCAAAGGACAGTACGGGACCGAGTATCGGGCGAAAGCTTGCCTTGACACCGCTCAGCGCCTGGCCGCCCGGCATGTCCTGTTCGAGCGTCATGGCCACCCGATCCGAATCTGGCCAGGGGAGCGCATCTCCCGCCGATCGTGTCCCCCTGTTGCGTTTCATTCCGCCTCCGCTAGAGCGATTTCCGATCCGATCGGATCGTTCAAGTGCTCTAGCCCTTTGTTTCGGCACGTTTTCTTCACGCGAACCGGTATCCACTTCGTTCGAAAACGCTCTAGAGCCTTGCGCGGAAAAGTCGGTATCGGTTTTTCGCATGGGCAACGCTCTCAACTCTTGGGATCGACCACGGACGACAGCCAAGCCGCATCTCGCCCCCGCAAGCTTACCGCCGTTCCCCCGGCGGCAACGCTGCGCAAAGGGACTGCCCAGAACGGGGTGAAGCATCGCCCTCGCCGGCATGGCTACCTCCAAATCCCATCCTGCTTCGAAGCAGCCGCGCGATACCCTCGCCGCTCGCCGGCTGGTCGCCGCGCAGAGCGAGGACGGATCATGAAAGGGAGGTCACCAGCACTGGCAGACGGCACTGCCGACCGGCGGGCGACCGATCGCTATTTGCCCGCGCTGGCGCTCGGCTTCGCCGGATATGTCGTTTTCGGGAAGAGCTTCGCCTATCTCGGCCTGCCTCCCCTTTTCATCGGCGAGATCCTGTTTGTTCTCGGCCTGCTGGCGTTCCTTGCCTCGGGCTGCACGACGGTGCTTGTGGCGACAGTGCCGGCCATCAGCGCGTGCCTGCTCATGGCCTGGGTCCTGCTGCGCACTCTGCAGGGCCTAGGAGCCTATGGAATCGACGCGCCGCGAGACGGTGCGGTCGCGCTCTATGCCGGTTTTGCCTTCATCGTCGCGGCGCTGCTGGTGGAGCGCCCAGCCAGGATCGCCCAGGTCGTCGGCTATTTCAGGCTGAACGCCCGCATTCTCATCCCGATCGCCATCGTCTTCTATCTCGTTGCGCGCTTCTTCGGCAGCTCGATTCCAAAGCTGCCCGGCCAGGACGTAGAGGTCATCTCGGTTCGTTCGGGAGAGCTCGCAGTCCATCTCTGCGGCGCGCTCGTGCTTGTCCTCGTCGGCCTCTGCAAGGTCAGGCGCCTCTGGCTCGTTGCCGCGCTCGGCGCGGCACTGCTGATCGCCAGTCAGAGCCGCGGCGGCATGCTGGCCCTGCTGGCGCCATTGGTCCTGGCCATGGTGCTGAGCGGCCAGCTGCGCCGCCTGATCACCATTGGCAGCGGCATCGTACTGATCATGGGCCTAGCTTATATGGCCGATCTCGAGATCGATCTGCCCCGGGGCGAGCGGCCGATCAGCGCCCGCGCCCTGGTCGAGAATGTCGTGAGCATTGCCGCGCCAAGCGATGCCAACAACCTCGACGGCACCAAGCAATGGCGGCTGAACTGGTGGGAGGCCATCCGGAACTACACATTCCATGGCCCCTACTTCTGGACCGGCAAGGGTTTCGGCGTGAACCTGGCGGAAGCCGACGGGTTCGTGGTCGGTCTCGAACGCGGCGGCCCGACGCTGCGCAGCCCTCACAGCGTCCATATGACATATCTCGCCAGAGGCGGAGTACCCGGCCTGGCGCTCTGGCTACTCACCTGCGCCAGCTGGATCGTGGCACTGCTGCGCGCGTCGCGCCTGGCCTGGCTGCGCGGCGATGTCGACTGGTCCCGCTATTTCATCTTCCTTAGCTGCTATCTCGCCTCGATCATCATCGACGCATCCTTCGACGTCGCGCTCGAAGGACCGATGCTGGGCATTCCGTTCTGGATCCTGTTCGGGGTCGGCCTTGGCTCGCTGATGATCTATCGCGGCTTGCATATCGTCGTCGCGCCCGCCCGGCCCCGGCGCATGGCAGGCACTGGAGCGCACATCGCCGGCGCGGCTGCGCTGCTGGCGGCGACATGCCTGGGCGGTCCCCCATCCGAAGCCGCGGAGCGCGCGATATGCCCGATCGGAGCGATCCAGATTCCTGTCGGTGCAAGCATTCAGGCTCTCGTCGCCAAGGCGGCACCGGGAGCGACATTCTGCATCGCGCCCGGAATACATCGGGCTCAACTCATCGCGCCGAAGGACAGGCAGGTTTTCATCGGCCAGCCGGGTGCGATCCTGAATGGAGCCGAGCTGGTCACGGATATGCGCCAGTCGGGGCCCTTCTGGGTCATCGCAACGCCACGTCGGCTTCGTCCTGCCTTCGGCACCTGCCTGGCCTCGCGTCCGCGCTGCAACGATCCGGTGCGCTTCTTCCTTGATGGTCAGCCGCTCGAACCGGTCTCCGAACTCGCTGCCCTGCGGCCGGGAACCGTCTTCGACGACCCTGCAACGGGGCAATCCTACCTCGCGGATGATCCGCGCGGCCGCACTCTGGAGAGAACGCGCCAGCCCTATGCCTTCCGCAATGACGGCGCACGCGGCGTCACCGTCAAAGGCTTGATCGTGGAGAAATATGCGACGCCGGCTCAGCATGGCGCGATTTTCGGCGACGAGAATCGCCGCGCTACAGCCTGGCTCATCGAAGACAACGAGGTTCGCTTCAACAGCGGAGCGGGAATAGCGACCGGCGAAGGAAGCGTCGTGCGCGGCAACAAGGTTCATCACAACGGCCAGCTAGGGATCTCGCCCAACGGCGCGGATGTCATGATCGAGAGTAACGAGATCTACGAGAACAATATCTATGGCTTCGACGCGGGCTGGGAGGCTGGCGGCGTCAAGGCGGGTAAGGTCGAGCGCCTGACGCTGCGCGGTAATCATGTGCATGACAACTACGGCTCAGGGCTCTGGTGCGATGTCGATTGCCGCAACGTGCTGATCGAAGGCAATGTCGTCGAGCGGAACTCCGACGCTGGAATCTTCTACGAGATCAGCTTCGACGCCATCATCCGTAACAATACCGTTCGCCTCAACGGGACCGGGCGTGGCGGCCAGCAGGGCAGCCTCTGGGTCTGGGGCGCCGGCATCCAGATCGCGGCATCCGAGCGAGTGCGTGTCTACGGCAACACGGTCACCGTAAGCAAAGGCAGCGCCGGGATCGTGCTCGTCGATCAGGGCCGCGAGCGGCTCGATCAGCCACCCGCAAAAGCCGGTCGTGCCAAGGCGCTCTACAGGACCGTCGGCAATGCCGTGCACGACAATGAAGTGATCTATGAGGGGCCGAGTGGCCTATCGGGCGGCGTGAGCGATGTCGCGGCGTCGAACCCGAATTTCGGGATCATCGAAACGGGCGGCAATCTCTTCGACCGCAACACCTATGTGCTGCATCAGGCGACCAAGGCGCCGCTCTTCATCTGGGGGCAGGGACCGATTTCGTATGATGCGTTCCGCACTCTCGGCCAGGAGGCGAGCGGACAGATCATCGGGCCGAAATAGAGCCGTTTCCGATCCAGTTGGTTCACAACAGCCTCTAACACTTTGTTTTAACGTGTTTTCTTCACGCGAACCGGTGTCCACTTCGCTCGGAAACGCTCTAGCCGTGCCCTGCCGACCTCACCAGAACGGCGTAGTCCGCAAGCTCAATGCGCCTAGTCCTCGAAGACGGCCGCCTGGGGATGGATTGCCGCTAGAATCAAGCCCCGGACAGGCACGGCATCGCGAGGCTAAGACCCCATGAACATGATCCCGCAATCGTTCCGGCGCGCGCACTTCCGCGAGGAAAGGTTCAAGACCTATATCCGTCCGGTCATCGAGACCGTGATCAGGACGCGAGGGTCGTGCCGGATTCTCGACATGGGAGGCGACGCCGACTACTGGCAGTTCGACATGCCCGCTTCGGGCGTCGAGATCTGGCTCCTGAACATCGAAGCCAAGGAGCAATCGCCCGATCCGCGCTTTCATGTCATCCAGGGAGATGCCCGCAACGTCGCGCAGTTCGAGGATCTCAGCTTCGACTTCGTCCATTCCAACTCGCTGATCGAGCATGTCGGCCGCTGGGACGACATGAAGCGCGTCGCCGCCGAGATCAGGCGGCTGGCTCCGAGCTATTACGTGCAGACGCCGAACTTCTGGTTCCCGCTGGACCCTCACAGCAACGCTCCGATCCTGCATTGGCTGCCGCAGCCCGTGCAGCGGCGGATGGTGTCGAGCAAGGCGCGCGGCTTCTACGCAAAGGCCACCTCGCTCGACCACGCCATGCAGATCGTGGAAGGCACCTCGATGCTCGACCGGGCGCAGCTTACAGAGCTCTTTCCGGATGCGCGGGTTCTGACTGAGAACGTCCTGTTCCTCGCGAAATCGCTGATCGCCCTCAAAGCCTCGGATAGCTGAGCGGGAAAGCTATGATGAGACCCGATTTCGTCTTTCTGTCTCTAGCCAGGGATTGTGCCGCGACGATCCCGTCCTTCCTGGGCCTGCTCGCCGCGCTGCGCTCGGAAGGGCTGAGCGTCGTCGCATTCGTCGGCGAGAATGGCTCGCGCGACGGAACCCGGGAACTGCTTCAGCGTGAAGAGACCAGCGGGAGGATCGTTCTGGTGCCGACCCCCTTCATGGCGGGGGAGCGGGATCGGCTGAAGCGGATGGCTCTTGGTCGCGAGCGGCTCAAGAGCGAGTTCGAAGCAGCCGATCTCGAGCCCCGCTTCATCTGCGTCCTCGACATCGACAACGTCATCGCCAGGCCACCCTCGATCGCCGCCCTGCTCGCCGCCGCAGCCAAACTCGAGCGGCAAGGCATCTTCGGCGTTTCGGCGACGTCGCGACCCCACTACTACGATCTCCTGGCGTTTCAGGATGATCACAGATCCTTCGACACGCTGCTGGAAGACCTGGCGGGAAGCCGGAACAACATCTTCGCCTATTATCGTTTTTTTCGCTCGCAGATCTATCCGCACCAGCGAGCGCTCACCGACGATCGCGAGATCGAGTGCGCGTCGACCTTCAACGGCTTGTGCCTCTACCGCACGGATGCCTATCGCCTTGGAAGCTATCTCCAGCCTGGCCCCAGCATCTGCGAGCACCTGGTCTTCAACCGCCGCCTCGCGGATAGGACTGGCGCGAGGATGCTCATCGATCCCGGTCTGATCCTGCACACGCCCATCGACCACTCCCAACAGAGCTTCTTGCCATTCGCCTGGCGACGGCTTCGGAAGCTCGTCGCTTCACCGTTGCTTCAGGCACGTCTTTCGATCAAAGCGCCAGGCTCCTCGACCGTCGGGTGAATGAAAGCAATCGTCTTCCGTCGTCACGGCGGCATGCAGATGGCCACAGAGACCGCGCCCGGGAGCAACCCATGGATCGCGATGCAAGCGTTGCCGGTCATCACGCTGAAACGCTTGGTTTGCCGTGCGTCAGCACCGTGCCGAGCCCGATCTCCCGCCCGCGCTCATTGAACGGCGGCGATTATTTACCCAAAAATATATCTCATAAGTAACATCAATACTTAATACAACCTCGATGACTCTCAGGCAATTAAGCGATGACTCGCCAAATACGTCTAATTACTAAAAAATAAATTCAATATTATCTAGAATTATTCGATATGCATACATATATGTATTTATTATAACCTACGATATTCTAATTATTTTCATATTCAAAATAATTTAAATTGATAATTTAAAATAAATTACTACATATAAGCGACCTTTATATAGTCATTCTATCGAATATTCTTACTGTGAACTAGCCGGGCAAACTTCGTTCAATATGGTACTATATGATAAAATAAATGTATTCCCGGATGGAAGACCGCCTCTGGCTCGGCTCTGAACGAGCCTAACGCAGATTTAAATTATTCAGTTCTTTCGCCTCGGGCACTCCTTGACATACATCAATGAGGCCACGTCGCTGATCTCCTAACGCATCACGTGCATGTGATAATAACCATTGATATCTTACTGCTTTGAATGCTATAACACGCTCAACGTGCAGACTTTGGTTTCAACCTTTAGTTGCGTCGAGCGAAAATGAGCCGTATTTCGCCACCCATTCTCGCTCCCCGCCAAGGAACACAAGAATTGCGCCAATTCGATACAAAATGTTCCTAATCAGGACATAGGATCCAATCTACGGAGGGATAATTACCGGCGAAAGAGATCTTCACAGCTCATGCCCGCCGTATAGTCGATCTTGCGTGAACTTCATCGCTCGAATGCCCGTATCCGACCAGCAATCTGTTCAGGAGGGCCAGTCATCGTGCCCCCAATCATTGCCAATACGACATCGCCCAGCCTTGATTCGCTGGTCATCGATTTCGACCAGCATTGTCTTTTCGATACCCTGGTTGCCGGCATGGCGGATTTGCTCGAAACCACAGCCGGAGTCGATGATGCATGCGCCTATGTCAGCAGCATCGCTGCGCGGCTGGGATCGGACATCGAGAAACAGTATAAGACAGCACTTGGCGTTCAGAACCTCAATCGAGATCAGCTTCTTGCAGCTCTGATCAATTTGAATAAGCGCGCTGACGGCGCATTCTTCATCATCGAAGAAGACGAAGACCATATCGTCCTGGGCAATTGCAAATGCCCCCTGGGAAATGCAGTCATCAGCCACCCATCCCTCTGCATGCTGACGTCGAACATCTTCGGCGTGATGACCGCTAATGCGGTCGGCTATGCAGCCGTCGATCTTGAACAGACGATCGCCAGGGGGGCCGCCGCATGCCGCGTCGTGCTTCACCTCAAGCGAACAGAACTGCATCCAGATACGAGGGAATACTTCCGCGATGATGCATCTGCAGCTTCGAACTGAGTTAGATCTGGAAACCTATCTCGAACCGTCTCTCGTTGTTTGCTGCGACGGAAGCATCCATGCGCAGAATCGTGCAGCGCACCTGGCTCTTTCTCCCCAAACTTCGATATCGTCGCTCTTCGACATCTGCTCCAGCCGAGCCGAAGCCCTGCGAACCTATCTCATTCGCTGCTCAGGCTCCCGTCAGCCGTTGATCGAAAGGGTCAGCTTCGACGGACAGGGCGGCGCCCTCGACTATCGCTGCTTTGGCAACGCTCTGGTTCCGCGGCGCAAAAGCCGCCCGGCCAGCCTTCTGCTGCGCCTCCTCCCTGTGCGAGATGCAAGGTTTGTAGCGCGCGCAGAGCAGATGAGGAGGTCAAGGGCCGAGCGGCACGAGCGCCTTGCCATGGAGCAAGCCGACGAACTGCGCCGCGATCGCCTGCGACTGGTCGAGCAATATTGCTTCGTTGTCGAGGCGCTGCGTATCGCGGAGGCGCAGAAGCAGGAACTCCAGGACGAGATCAAACATATCCGCGCCGATGAGCGTGAGCGCATTGCCCAGGATCTTCATGACCACGCAGGCCAGGAGATGGCCCTCGTTCTCATGGAACTGAGACGCATGCGGGACGCCGCCCGCGGCCCGGCGCGAAGCCGCCTCGACGACCTCGCCATGCATGTCTCCGAGGTCGGACGTAAAATCCACCATGCCGTCGTCGGTGGCCGGCCGCGGATTGTCGACGAACTCGGCCTCAGCCGAGCCATCGAGATCACAGCCGTTTGGTTCACAACGGACGGCAGGCTCGACCTCTCCTTCAAGAAGAAGGGAACGGAGCCCGACTCGCTTCCCGTCGCCCTCGAAAGCAACCTGTACCGGGTCGCCCAGGAGGCGCTGACGAACGCGCTCAAGCACGCGCTCGGCGCACAGAAAATCGATATCGTTCTGGAATTCAACTGCAGATCGGTGTCGCTCACGATAGCCGATGATGGCGCCGGCTTGTCGACGGAAACACAGCCGCAGGGAGAATTCGGCAGTTCGGGCATCGGGCTTCGCGGGATGCAGCAACGCATGAACAGCATTGGCGGAACACTGCAGATCGGCCCGCGTTTCGGCAAGGGTACAATCGTGACGGCAACCGCACCATTGAAGCCCCAACCGCAGCAGGCCGCCCCGCCATGACGGCGCGTATCATACTGGTTGACGATCACCCGATCATCCTGACCGGCCTACAGGCTCTCGTACTCGGGCTGCCGGATCTCGAGTTTGTGGGACAAGCCACCTCCGCCTCCCAGGCGCTCACGCTCGTCCGCGACCGAAACCCCGACATCGTCATTCTCGATATGGGCCTGCCCGGCATGAGCGGCCTCACACTGGCCGAGCGCATTCTTGAAGGAGCTCCCGCGACCCTGATCGTGATGCTGACCCATTACGAAGAGTCGAGCTACGTACAGAAGGCGCTGAAGACAGGCATTCGCGGCTACGTCCTCAAGGCTTCGTCGAGCGACAAGGTCACCCAAGCCATCAGAACGGTGCTGAGCGGCGGCATCTACATCGATTCCGAGCTGGAAGAGTTCCGCTCCGAATGGATTCGCAAGCTGTCCCAAGCCCACAGCCCGGCCCCCGTAGCCGTTCCGAACGGCACATTGACCAACCGCGAACTGCAGGTCCTGCGCCTCGCGGCCGTCGGTCATTCCAACAAGGAGATCGCCCGGCGCGTTGGCCTTGGTATCAAATCGGTCGAAACCTACCGATACAGGGCCTGCAAGAAGCTGATGCTGCACTCGCGCCTCGACATCATCAGATACGGCGCCAGCCACGGCTGGATTCTCGATATCTGAGGGCACTGACCAGAGCCGGATCGATGCGAAAGACCGGCTCCCACTTTTCGCATCCTGCTCTCATCTAAGAGTGACAGCAGGATCAATGCAAAAAACCGGTGCCCACTTTTTCGCATCCTGCTCTACGCCATCGGTGCTCTGAGCCGTCGCATTCAGACCTGTGCGGAGTACTCAGCTTGGCATCGTCGAAAAATGATGGCCACGCACAAAGCGGCACCCTCTCCTGAAGGGCGTAGCGACTTGCGAGACCGTTCCCGTTACCACGGTGCATGGGGAACTGGGAGGCTGGGCCTCGATGGCCGCCTGTAACCAAGCGGAAGCTGCGTCAAGAACTGCCGCGCCTCCTGACTGCAAAAGGCGACCGGATCGGCTGCACGAACCATGGTCAGGATTCTGGTTGCCGACGAACATGCCCTCTACCGCACGGGTTTGCGGGTCGTGCTGCAGGCTGCGCTGCCGGAGGCCGAATTTCTAGAGGCTACCGATCTCGACAGCCTGATGCGCAACCTGTCGGCAGAACAACACATCCATCTCGCGCTCGTCAGTCTGAACCTGATGGGATCGGCGAGTCCCAGCATCATCTGGGACTTCAAGCGCGCCTCTGCGCTGACGCGCTATGTCGTCATCTCGACCAACGGCACCTTCGACCAGGTTCTCCACTTTATCGCTGAAGGCTTCCACGGTTTCATTTCAACGCTGCAGCGGGATGACGAGATCGTTGAATCGGTCAGGGATGTCCTTGCCGGGCGCCTCTCGATCCCGCGCGCCCTGACTCCGTTCAGCACGGACGCGGAAAGCCATCATTCTCGCGACGCTCCACAACGGCGCTCCAGCTTGCAGCAGAGCCCATTCGGATTAACGCCGCGACAGAAAGATGTCCTGACACTCCTGGCGGATGGGCTTTCGAACCGCGAAATCGCCCAGGCGCTCCACATCGCAGAGCCAACCACGAAGATCCATGTCTCGGGGGTGATGCGTGTCCTCAATGTTCGGAATCGGACGGAAGCCGCGGTACTCGCCAGAGATCTAATCCGAACGTCTGCGATCGATCCGGAGCCGCGAAGCAAGCCGCGCCAGGGCAAAATCAAGCCTCGACAATAACAGCCATGCCTTAACAGCCAGGCCTTGTCCTGTAAGGATTGTCCTTACGAGGACCGTACTTTCCTGACAAGACGAACACATCCGAATGAACTAATTATTAACGATGAAATTCTGGCACATATGCCAATTTGAGCCAGCCTGATGCCCCAATTGATTAGAAGATGCGAATCCTGTCTCGGAATGCCTCTAACAGATTAATGGATACGCAGTAGTTCGAGTAGGCCTTTATCGTATCGGTTTTTGTGTCGAGTAATGGGGGAAATACGATGCCTGAACTCATCGAAACCGCCGTATTGAGCGACAACGCGCTGCTCCGGGAAGGGATTACACAGCTACTGAATGGCGCGCGTTTCCGGGTAAGCCAAAGAACCGCCAGCCTCGATCTCCATAGGCACGAGAACGGCCAAAAATCGCCCGATCTCTTCATCGTCGTGATCGACGACATGTCCTGCTCCATCGTCGGCGACATCAAGAGGCAGTTCAAGAGCGCCAAGATCGTGGCCCTTGCCCTGCGCGGCAGCCGCGAATTGATGCACCGCGCCGTGCAACTGGGAGCGGTGGGATATCTTGTCGAGTCCATCTCCGCGCAGGATCTCATCATGTCTCTGGAGGTCGTCATCGCGAACGGAGCCGTCTTCCCCCCCGAGCTTCTGTCACAGCTCTCAGAAGTCGCGGTCGCACCACAGCGCCTTCTGCAAGGCGCGCAACGCAGGGCCGACGGGTCTCCGTTCTCGGGCCTTTCCGGCCGCGAGGTCAGCATTCTGGAAGGGCTCATGCTGGGCGAATCCAACAAGGTCATCGCACGCAAGCTCGAGATCGCCGAGGCGACTGTGAAGGTTCACGTCAAGGCGATCTTGCGCAAGTTGCGTGTCAGGAACCGCACCCAGGCGGCCATGTGGGCCATGCAGAACGCGGCAACCCGGATTCCTGTCGTGGCAGAAGGCGACATGGAGAGCGACATGGCGGAGGAGGAGACCTTGCCGATGATCGCCGCAAGGCCGGAGGCGGCCCCCTCGCCCCAGCTCTCGTAACCGACTGGCTGTAGCGGCAGGGCAGTTCCATGATCGTGACAATCGTCACCCCGACGCTGAACGCCGTCGAGTATCTGAAGGAATGCATCGAGTCCGCGCGCGCGAACGCGACGCACGACATCGAGATCGAGCATGTGATCGTCGACGGCGGCAGTACCGACGGAACCGTAGAGCTCGCGCTCAGCTGTGGGCTGCGCGTGCTCCAGGGCAAAGACAGCGGCATCTTCGACGCCATCAACAAGGGGTCCTTCAACTCGTCCGGCGAGTTGTTGGGCTTTCTTGGCGCCGATGACGTGATGCTCGAGGGCGCGGCCGAGGCGGTGGTGAAGGCTTACCGCGAAAGCGGCAGGCGCTGGGTCGTCGGCGCCATCAGATGGACCGATGCAAAAGGGCATAGCCTTGGTGGGCTCGCGGCCCCTCCGAACTGGGTGACGCCCGCAATCCTTGCGTGTCTGGGCTGGAACCCCATCATGCACATGGCGACCTATTTCTCGCGGAGCTTCTTCGAGGAACTGGGCGGTTTCGACATCGCTTACAAGGACGCCGGCGATTACGAGATGTTCTGCCGAGCCCTGACGAAGGAGCCCTACGGCCGGATTGATCGGCCGATTGCTTGCTTCCGGCGAACGGGAGTGAACAACAGCGCGGTCCACGGCAGCCGAACCGCGGCCGAATGCGCCAGAATACTGGCGCAGCATGGGCCTTCCTCGAACGCAGAGCGTCTGTTCTGGCGCTTTCTGCTCAAGACCTATTTCAACCTCGGCAATCCCGGCTGGTTGCTATCGAAGATGGCGGATTCCACGCGAACGACGCTGAAGCTCCAGCCAAAAGCCCATTTCTGACGCTGCAAGGAACCTAGAGCGTTTTCGAGCGAAGTGGATACCGGTTCGCGTGAAGAAAACGCGTCAAAACAAAGGTCTAGGGCAATTGAACGATCCAATTGGATCGGAAATCGCTCTAGGTGACCGCCCTCGCATCAGAGTGAAGCGCCGTTCAGCCGCGAGCACGACGTGCTCGACACAGCGACGGCGCCGGGTGGGGCTCGGAAGCTTCCCCGGGGACAGCTACGCGAGGATCAGTTTCTCCAGCGTCAGATCCGAGGCGGCTTTCCGAAGTCGCTCGTTTTCCTTCTTGATGTCCTTCAGCCGCTTCACCTGGTCGAACTTCAGGGTCGTGTCCCGTCACGTGGTGTAGGTGAGGTGGTCATCGGCGGTTGCCGGTTAGGTTTGGGTTGCGACGACCAACCCCGAACCGAGAGATCCACCGATGACCGACGAGATGATGAACCTGCGCGGGCTGCTGGAGAAGAGCCCTGATGCGGATGTTTTGCGCGAGATGATCGGCTTTGCCGCCCAGCGCCTGATGGAGCTTGAGGTCAGCGGCCTGACCGGCGCAGGCCTGGGCGAGAAGAGCCCGGAGCGCCTGGCACAGCGCAACGGCTATCGCGAGCGTGACTGGGAGACGCGCGCCGGTACGGTCGAGCTGCGCATCCCGAAGCTGAGGAAGGGCTCGTATTTCCCGGGTTTCCTCGAGCCGCGTCGCATGGCCGAGAAAGCGCTGACGGCCGTGATCCAGGAGGCCTACATCCAGGGCATCTCGACGCGTTCAGTCGATGACCTGGTCAAGGCGATGGGGATGAGCGGCATCTCGAAGAGCCAGGTATCGCGGCTCTGCGAGGAGATCGACGAACGGGTGCAGGCCTTCCTCGACCGGCCGATCGAGGGCGACTGGCCCTATCTCTGGATCGATGCGACCTATGTGAAGGTCCGCCAGGCCGGCCGGATCGTCTCTGTCGCGGTCATCGTCGCCGTCGGCGTCAACAGCGACGGCAGGCGCGAGGTGCTGGGCATGGATATCGGCCCGTCCGAGGCGGGACTGTCTGAATTTTTGTGTCCGGGGCGGGTTGAGCTTCACCGCGTGATGAAGCGTTCCTCGAACATGATGGCGAACTGGGATTTTGCTTCGCCCCATTCGCGCGGTGCCATTTTCCACTCGGCCGCAGCGTCGCGCAAGACGAGATAGATCAGCTTGGTCGCGGCCTCGTCGGTTGGAAAATGCCCCCGTATTTTGACCGCGCGCCGGAGCTTGGCATTCAGAGCCTCGATCGCGTTGGTGGTGTAGATGATTTTCCGCACGCCCTCGGGAAAGGCGAAAAACGGGATGACGCGATCCCAGTTGCGGCGCCATGCCAGGGCGATCGCGGGGTATTTTTTGCCCCAGAAACCCGCATCGAAGGCCTCGAGCGCGGCCGCTCCGGCTTCTGCGTCCTTGGCGCGGTAGATCGCGCGCAGCGCCGGCACGACGGGCTTTCGATCCTTCCAGGAGACGAACTCCAGCGAATGCCGGATCAGATGCACGATGCAGGTCTGTACGATCGCCTGCGGAAAGACGGCGTTGATCGCTTCGGGGAAGCCCTTCAGGCCGTCGACGACGGCAATCAGCACGTCCTCGACGCCGCGGTTCTTCAGCTCGTTCATCACGCGTAGCCAGAACTTGGCGCCCTCGGTCGTCTCGATCCAGATGCCGAGGATGTCCTTGGTGCCGTCGGCCTGCACGCCAAGGGCCAGGTACACCGCCTTGTTGCGGACCAGGCCCTCGTCCCGGATCTTCACGCGCATGGCGTCGAAGAAGATCAGCGGATAGCTCGTCTCCAGCGGCCGGTTCTGCCACTCCGTTACGGTCTCCAGCACGGCGTCGGTCACCGTCGAGATCAGGTCGGGCGAGACGTCGAGGCCATAGATCTCCAGCAGATGGCCCTGGATCTCGCGGACGCTCATCCCCCGGGCGTACATCGAGATGATCTTGGCGTCGAAGCCGGGAAAGCGGCGCTGGTACTTGGCGATCAGCTTGGGATCGAACGTACCCTCCCGATCGCGCGGAATCCGCAGCTCCAGCTTCGAGCTCTCGCCCAGCACCGTCTTCTTCGAATAGCCATTGCGGCGATTGCTCTTCCCGGCCGCCGCCTCGCCATCGAGGTGATCGTCCAGCTCCGCCGACAGAACCCGGTTCGCAAGAGCCTTCTTCAGCTCGTCGACAAGTCCATCCTTGGCAAAAACATCTCGCGGGTCACGCCCCGCAAGCAACTGATCCAACGTGTCCTTCTTGATGACCATATGCGCCCTCCATCGGCGTCACTATGGCCCAAGACACAAAATCCCTGACAGTCCCGTCCGAGGCCGAGACCTTCTGGACCGCCTTCCTGCGCAAGCTGGCGCGGCGCGGCCTGCGCGGGGTCAAACTCGTCATCTCCGACAGCCATGAGGGCATCAAAGCCGCCGTCTCGAAGGTGCTCACCGCGACCTGGCAGCGCTGCCGCGTCCACTTCATGCGCAATGCGCTCGCTCATGCCGGCCGCAGCGGGCGGCGCGTCGTCTCAGCCTTCATCGCCACGGCCTTCGCCCAGGACGACGCCCATGCCGCGAGCCAGCAATGGCGCCGCGTCGCCGATCAGCTCAGGCCGACCGTCCCCAAGCTCGCCGCCCTGATGGACAACGCCGAGACCGATGTCCTCGCCTACATGACCTTCCCGACGCAGCATCGCGCCAAGCTGCACAGCACGAATCCCCTGGAGCGGCTCAACGGCGAGATCAAACGCCGCACAGAGGTCGTCGGCATCTTTCCCAACGAGGCCGCCATCACGCGGCTCGTCGGCGCCATTCTGCTCGAACAAAACGACGAGTGGGCCGTCCAGCGCGCCCGATACATCACGCTGGAAAGCATCGCGCCATTGAGCGATGATCCAATCGTCGGCATCCCAACATTGGCTGCCTGACCTTCCCGGCCCAGCCGGCCAACGTGGTGGCCATCACAAGCTACACCACGCTACGGGACACGACCAACTTCAGACCGCCAGAGTCCTTGCCCACCGATGATGTGTGAGCGGCGTCACACCGATGGCGCAGATCGCTTCCCCAACCGGTCGACCCTGCGACGACAACGCGCCGGCCTGCCTGAGCTTGCCGACAGCTTCTTCCCTGGCAGTCCTGACATCCTCCGGAGGCCCAAAAGGCTGACTACAGGGAGGATCCCTTTTCAGGGGGCAAGCCAGATCAATTATCGCGGTCGTTTCCGCCCATATGAGGCCATCAGTTGAATTGAGTGATCTGGTTCAAGGCGGGATTTGGATTCACCGCTGCACGGATTCGGGTGGCCACATTCGGCGCTACTGTTTTCAAGTAATTTGGATTCCGCATATAGACGCGAATGGCTTCCGCCATCAGTTCCGCGCGCGCATCGGCGCCAAAACAGCCTCTCTGTTCAGGATCGAAGCCATGATATTCAGGGTACCGATATGGATCGAGATCGGCTGGATCTAGATCTGCGCCGGATTTTCTTTCTTCGTTCAGCCTAGGATTATTACAATCATTGTAGACGAACCGAAGTTCATCCCGGATATCGTCCTGATTGATCGCCGATACCATTTCACCCGATTCATTGCGGCACGGCTGACCTGCCTTGTGGTCTATGATGTGACCAAGCATATGGCCCAGGATTATGTCGGCCGACGCGGCATCAAACTCATGCAAATGAGGGAGCTCTCGCCGAAAAGGGCAGTTGGGGAAGAGGTTCTCGTTCTCGGGATCTTCAAAGAACGCCCGGATTGCCTTCCCCTGCGGACCATCGCTCGACATACTCTTGCTCCGTGTTGAACGCCCTCGATAGCACCGGATGGTTTCGTCGCTCAATCTGATGACTACACCGCTGGCCGTTCGGGAATGTCACCCACCCCGGCATTGACCGGAAGCGCCCGCCGGCGAGGCGCCATCAACTCGTGGTTCGGTTCGACCCATCCAGATCGGCAGTCACAGTCCGGCCTCCCCCACATGTGCCCCAACCTTTTACTCCCACTCGATTGTTCCGAAGTATCATAACGCATTGATCCATCGAGGAAAAACTTCCCGCCGCCGACGAAGAACCGTATCCCGGATCCGTCAGAAATTCTCGCTCTTGACTTCAAAGGAGAATTTCGGCGATCCGCGATTTGCTCGGTTTCAAAGACTATCGACACCGGTTGCTCTATTTTCCTCGGAGTTCTCCGCAAAAGCGGCGTCTCCAGCCTGCCAAAAAGACCGTCAGGGATGGTGAAGCCCGTCGCCGTCAGTCGTGCGGCCCTCGCGCCGATTGCGATACGGCGCAACATTCGCGGATTGAACGACGCCGCTTCAAGCGGTCGCAGCTCGGCTTCCGACCGGATTACGGCAAGCGTCGCCGGCGACATGCCGGGCGTCAGTCGCGCGATATGGGCAGACCCGCGAGAAGCGGAGCGTAGGCGGCGAGCCTGCGGGATACGAACTCCGTGAAGAGCCGCACGCGCTTCGTCTTGCGTGTCTCGCCCTGCGTGAGAAGCCAGAGCGTCCCATGCATGGGCAGGTCGATGCCCGGCACCCTCACCAATAGAGCGTCGGCATCTCCGACGAAGCACGGCAGTTTCGTCATCCCGATCCCTTGCCGCACTGCAACGATCTGCGTCTCGGCGTCCGGGGTCCTGAATGGAACTCCCGTGGTGTGAACCTCTCCCTCGCGCGCCCAGGCCGGGAGTCCTTGATTGTCTATGACGATCCACCGGATGGGATCAGGCGCGCCCGTACGCCACGCGGCTAGTCGATCGCGAGACATGTAGACACCGCTGAACAGCTCCGGTCCCTTCAGGCCGTGAAGATTGAGCGGCAGGGTCTTGCGGTCGGCGACAATGCGGATCGCGACATCGGCCTCTCGGTTGGTCAGATTCGCCACCTCGCCGGATGACACGATTTCCATCTCGATATCCGGATGCAGACGCGCGAAATCGGCGAGATCCGGCATGAGCAGATGTGTCGCGAGGAACGGTGGCAGCGTCACCCGCAGAAGCCCGCGCGCGCTCTGATCGCGCCCGAAGACGCGCGTCTCCAATTGGTGCGACGACGCTTCCATCTGGTTCGCGAGCTCGACGACCTCCTCGCCCGCAGCCGTCAGGCGGTAGCCCGAAGGCAGCTTTTCGAACATCTGCGCCCCGAGGCGCTCCTCGAGCTGGGCGATGCGTCGCAGCACGGTCGAGTGGTTCACACCGAGGCGCTCGGCGGCAGCCCGCACCGAGCCTCCGCGCGCGACGGCAAGAAAATAGCGAACGTCATCCCAGTCGATCATGGTGCAATTCCGCACCGCGCGGCGCGCCTTCCAAAGCCCATATCTAACACATCGAACAGCCGTACGGGCGGTCATCTCGGCCTATGCCGACGAGTGCAGCTCAATTCCGAACGGCGGATACCGATCGTCGCGGCTGGTATCAGCCATCCAGCCGGATGGATTTCGCACCACCGATCTGCGCGCTTCCGCACTCAACACCCGACGCCGACGGACCCATTTCCACGGTCTCGGGGGTCTTCCCCGAACGACCAAAGACGGAGTCTGAAGGAGAAGTCATGGGAAAGCTTGAGGGTAAGGTTGCAGTCATCACGGGTGGGTCAAGCGGCATGGCGCTGGCGAGCGCCAAGCGGTTCGTTGAAGAAGGCGCCTATGTTTTCATCACGGGCCGGAGACAGGAGGCGCTCGACGAGGCCGTCAAGTTGATTGGCCGGAACGTGACCGGCGTGCGCGGCGACGCGGCCAATCTCGACGACCTCGACCGTCTGTTCGATACGGTCAAACGGGAAAAGGGCAGGATCGACATCCTGTACGCGAGCGCTGGCACGGGCGAAGCCGTCCCACTGGGCGAGATTACCGAGCAGCATTTCGATGCGACCTTCGGCCTGAATACGCGCGGCACGCTGTTTACGGTCCAGAAGGCGTTGCCTCTGTTCAACGATGGTGGCTCGATCTTCATGACCGGGTCAGTTGCTTCGATCAAAGGCTTTCCTGGTTACAGCGTGTATGCGGCGAGCAAGGCGGCGCTGCACGCGTTCGCACGCGGATGGCTCAACGAACTCAAGGGCAGGAATATCCGGGTGAATGTGCTGCACCCGGGGCCGATCGCCACACCGATGCAGGACCAAGTCCTCACCGAGGAGGCGAAGCAGATGTTCGAATCCCTGATTCCGCGGGGAAAGATGGGCCGTCCTGAGGAAATTGCGGCGGCCGCGCTGTTTCTGGCCTCAGACGAGTCGAGCTTCGTGAATGGGGTGGAGTTGTCTGTCGATGGCGGCTTCTCGGCCATCTGAATTTGCGCCGGATCACCGGAAGCGGCTGATCCGCGGGAATTGGCGTGTCCACGGTGGAACGGCTTCCGCGCTGAAGGCTCAGTCCGGCCGCGCGGACGTCGTTCACGACGGGACGTCTACCCAAAGATCTCCACACAGCAGAACGGATAACCCCGCGCCGTTGAAGGCCGAGGAATCAATCTCAACACGGATAGGAGAAGTATCATGAGCTACGCGATTGTAGGATTCGGCAGGATAGGCCAGGCCCTCGCCCGCGCCTTCGCCCGTAAAAACATCGCGGTGACCGTCGCGAGCCGCCGGCCGCCCGAGGCGTTGGCGCCGCAGGCTCGGGCGATTGGACCCGGGGTCGTCGCCAAGCCGCTGCGGGATGCGCTCGAGGCCGACACGATCATCTTGGCGGTTCCGTTCGGGGAGCATCGCGAGGTTGCGAAGGCCCTGCCGAGCTGGAAAGGCAAGACGGTCATCGACGCGATGAACGCGTTTCCAGAGCCTGACGAGCTGGACGGTCTCCCGTCGTCCGCCTTCGTCGCGAAGGCGTTCCCCGGTGCCAAGCTCGTCAAAGGGTTCAATCACCTGGGCGCGGCCACCCTCGCTGCCGATCCCATCATCGAGGGCGGCCACCGGGTCGTCTTTCTGTCTGGTGACGACGAGGACGCGACCGCTCCCGTGGAGGATTTGGCCAAACAACTCGGCTTCGCACCCGTCACGCTGGGAAAGCTCAACGAGGGCGGCGCGCTGGTGCATGCACGCGGCCGCATTTGGGGGCCGCTCATCTTCCAGGATTTGTTCAAGAAGGAGCAGTAATCGATCTGCGATCATGTGATCGACGCCGAGAGCTGGTCGCGCGCGAACGTCTTCGGGCAGCGCGCGACCGAATATTGACGGCCACAAAGTCGCGAAGGTGGGGGTGCCTGACAGCGTATGAGCGCCGTTCGAAGAGCGGGGAGACGCCCGACAGAGCGGCAGATCTGCGGGTCGCCTAGAATTTATCGCCTGCTATCGGAGGCCTAGGATTCGCTTGAGTGTCCTCTGCTGTCCGATACTACTCGAAGGTACTCCCCTTCACTCCCACTCGATCGTGCCGGGCGGCTTGCTGGTCACGTCGTAGACGACGCGGTTGATGCCCTTGACCTCGTTGATGATGCGGGTCGCGGTGCGGCCGAGGAAGGCCATGTCGTAGGGGTAGAAATCGGCCGTCATGCCGTCGACCGAGGTCACCGCGCGCAGCGCCAGCACATGGTCATAGGTGCGATAGTCGCCCATCACGCCGACGGTGCGCACCGGCAGCAGCACGGCGAAAGCCTGCCAGATCACGTCGTAGAGGCCCGCCTTGCGGATCTCGTCGAGATAGATCGCATCGGCCTTGCGCAGGATGTCGAGCTTCTCCCTGGTGATCTCGCCGGGGCAGCGGATGGCCAGGCCCGGTCCCGGGAAGGGATGGCGGCCGACGAAGGCTTCCGGCAGGCCAAGCTCGCGGCCGAGCACGCGGACCTCATCCTTGAAGAGCTCGCGCAACGGCTCGACGAGCTTCATCTTCATGCGCTCGGGCAGGCCGCCGACATTATGGTGCGACTTGATCGTAACAGACGGGCCGCCGGAGAACGAGACGCTCTCGATCACGTCGGGATAAAGCGTGCCCTGAGCCAGGAAATCGGCGCCGCCGAGCTTCTTCGCCTCCTCGTCAAAGACCTCGATGAAGAGCCGGCCGATGGTCTTGCGCTTGGCTTCCGGATCGGCGCCACATTTGGCGAGCTCGGAGAGGAAAAGCGCTTCGGCTTCAACATGAACGAGCGGGATGTTGTAGCTGTCGCGGAACAGGCGCACGACCTCTTCGGCCTCGTTCATCCGCATCAGGCCGTGGTCGACGAAGACGCAGGTGAGCTGATCGCCGATCGCCTCATGGATCAGCACGGCTGCAACCGCCGAGTCGACGCCGCCGGAGAGGCCGCAGATGACGCGGCCCTTGCCGACCTGCGCCTTGATCTTGGCGATGGTCTCGGCGCGATAGGCCGCCATGCTCCAGTCCGGCACGCAGCCGCAGATGGTGACGACGAAGTTGCGCAGCAGCTTGGCACCGTCTGGCGTATGCACCACCTCGGGGTGGAACATGGTCGAGTAGAAGCGCCGGTCCTCGTCGCTCGCCACCGCATAAGGCGCGTTCTCCGAGGTCGCCTTGACCGAGAAGCCCGCAGGCAGCTGCGTGACGCGATCGCCATGGCTCATCCAGACGGGGTAGCGACCGCCCTCCTCCCAGATGCCTTCGAACAGCGCCGAGGGTGTGATGATCTCGACATCGGCGCGGCCGAATTCAGCCGCGTGGCCGCTCTCGACCTTGCCGCCGAGCTGATGCGCCATGGTCTGCTGGCCGTAGCAGATGCCGAGCACCGGTAGCCCGGTCGAGAACACCTCCTGCGGCGCGCGGGGCGAGCCCTCATCCGGCACGGAGGCCGGGCCGCCGGAAAAGATCACGCCCTTGGGCTTGAGGCGCTGGAAGGCCTCGGATGCCGACTGGAACGGCGCGATCTCGCAATAGACGCCGATCTCGCGCACGCGACGCGCAATCAGCTGCGTCACCTGGCTGCCGAAGTCGATGATGAGAATGGAGTCGTGGATTTTTTCGCTCGTCATCGCGTTCGGTTAATGGATCGCGCGCGAGCGTGCAACGTCCTGTTGGCCTTCAGGCAATGCGTTGCGTGCAAGCCAGGTAGAATCCGTCCGTCCCGGTGCGACGCGGCGAGAGCTGCAGGCCGAATTCCGTGGCGAAACGGGCAAGCAAACCAAAGTCACCTTCGGTCGAGGCCAGCACTTGCGCGAGCGGCACCGCCGCGAAACCGGCATGTCGCGCGAGGAAAGCCCGGATGGCCTCGTCGTTCTCGTCCGGCAGCATCGAGCAGGTGATATAGGCGATGCGCCCGCCTGGCTTCACTAGCCGCGCCGCGCGCGCCAAAACCTCGGCCTGGTCCTTGATGCGCTCGGCCAAAGCGCCCGGCCGCACACGCCATTTCGCATCGGGATTACGCCGCCAGGTGCCCGAGCCCGTGCAGGGCGCATCGACCAAGGCGAGATCGACCTGTCCCGCCAGATCGATCAGCGGTTCGTGACCGCGGCTGCGCGGGATGCGGATCTCGACATTGGTCGCGCCCGAGCGCGCCAGCCGCTCATGCAGCGGCGCAAGCCTGCGGCTGTCCAGGTCGGTCGCGAACAGACGCCCCTGATTGCCCATCAGTGCTGCCAGCGCCAGCGTCTTGCCGCCAGCCCCGGCGCAGAGATCGATCACCGTCTGGCCCGGCTGCGCGCCGGCCAGCAAGGTGACGAGCTGCGAGCCCTCGTCCTGGATCTCGAAGCCGCCGGCGAAGAAGGACGGTTCGGCCTGCAATGACGGTCCGCGCCCGTCATGGCCGGGCTGGAAGCGCAGCGCATCGGGCGACCAGGCGCCGGGTTCGGGCGAGGCGTGCGCCAGATCCGCCATCAGCGCGTCGCGCGTCGATTTCAGGCGATTGGCGCGGATGTCGATCGGCGCGCGACCGGCCAGTGCCTGGCCCTCGCCCACCGCATCCCCACCGAAGCCCGCAGCGAAAGCCGGCCAGAGCCATTCCGGGACGTCGGCGCGGATCCAGTCGGGCGCGCCATCGAGCGAAAAGGCGGCGAGCCTTGCCCACTCCTCGGCATCGAGCGGCACGGGTGCGTGATTCTCGCCCGAGCAGAGCAGCGCGATCTCCTCGGCGCCGAGGCCGCGCAGGCCGGCGAGCATGCCGAGCACCAGCGCGCGAGGCGTCTCCGCCGCCATGGCGAAGGCCGAGGACGCCCTGCGGCGTAGCGCGTCATACACGAGCGAGGCGATCGCGGCACGGTCCTTGGAGCCGGCGAAACGCCGTGAAAGGCCCCAATCCTTCAGCGCGTCGGAGGCTGGGCGGCGGCGCTGGATGAGGTCGTCCAGCACCTCGATGGCGGCGCTGATGCGGGCGGCGGGCGTCATATTTCGGATCCGTGTCGTGCCGGCATGCGCGACACAAAATTGACGCGGTGATGGCACAATTAGGCGGCGGGGGCGAGACCGGCAATGCCGGTATTTCGCGAGGTACTATCATGGTTCGCATAATCCCTATCACAATCCTGGCTACTTTGGCCCTGTCCCTGGCGGGCTGTATCGAGAACGACATTGCCCACGCCAGCATGGGCTCGAATCCGTCATTCACGAGCACGTCGAAAACCCAAGGCCAGCCACAGGCGACGCCGATGAAGCCTTCCGCCAGCTCGCCGGATGCGACCATCCGGATGGAGAACCGGACCTTCTAGCCATCCCGACCCGCGCGTCCCGAGGGAGCGCCTGCCGCCGATGCGGAATCGACGGCAGGACCCCTTCCCGCGCGTGTTTGTGATTGGTCCAAGCGTAAAACAGCTTGCTTGACGAGGCGTCAGCATCGGCGGAAAGAAGAAGCGATCCGCTCCCACCGAATGGAACCGCTGATGATCCGCCTTAGCCGCCTCACCCTTGCTGCGCTCATGACGCTGGCGCTCGCCGCCTGCGCCACCACGCCGCCGCCGGATTTGACGCCGCCGGCCAAGAAGCGCCTCGACGCCAAGACGACGCTCGAGAACCGCTACTGACGAATGCCGACCGAAGTGCCGCTCAGGCGTAGCCGAGCGGCACTTCGGTCGTGTCCTTGATCTCCTCCATGACGTAGCTCGCCGCGACATCGACCATGTCGATGCGGGCGACGAGACGCTGATAGAGCCTGTCATAGGCCGCGACATCCGGCACGCGAGCCCGCAGGATGTAGTCGACCTCGCCCGAGGTGCGATAGGCGCCGACGATTTCCGGCAGGGCCCTGACCGTATCCCGGAATGCTTCCGCCCATTTGGCGCTGTGTTGGCTCGTCCTGATCCGGATCAATACCGTCAGCCCGGCATTGACCTTCGACGCCTCGACCAACGCGACGCGGGCGCGGATGACGCCGGCCTCCTCCAGCAGCTTGATCCTGCGCCAGCAGGCGTTGCGCGAGAGGTTCACCAGTAATGCAGGTCGCCCCGGCCGAATAGGCCAGGCCCGTCGACTTCACCGGCCTGTCACATCGCCTGATCATGGTCGCGCCAACGCTGACGCGACCAAGGACCGAACCGATGATGAAAGCGACCCTGCTCCGTGCCACGATGTTGGCCGGCCTCACCTGCAACGTGCTGGGCGCGGCTGAAGCGATCGCTCAGACCGCCACACCGACCTTGTCGGGCCAGAAACCGCTGATCGTCGGCCACCGCGGCGCCAGCGGCTACCGGCCCGAGCATACGCTCGAATCCTACAAGCTCGCGATCGAGATGGGCGCGGACTTCATCGAGCCCGATCTCGTGGCGACGAAGGACGGCGTGCTTATCGCCCGGCACGAGCCGATCATGAGCGGCACGACAGACGTCTCGACCAGGCCGGAATTCGCCAGCCGCAAGACCACGCGCAAGATCGACGGCGTCGACACCACCGACTGGTTCGCGGGCGATTTCACGCTCGCCGAGATCAAGACCCTGCGCGCCAAGCAGGCCTTTGCCGATCGCGACCAGTCCCATAACGGCAAATACGAGATTCCGACGCTGCAGGAGATCATCGACCTCGCCAAGACCGAGAGCACCCGGCTTGGGCGCGTTATCGGCATCTATCCCGAGACCAAGCATTCAATCTTCCACGCCGCGATCGGCCTGCCGCTTGAGGACCGCCTGCTCGACGCGCTCAAGGCCGCCGGCTGGACCGAGAAATCCTCGCCCGTGATCATCCAGAGCTTCGAGACCGCGAATTTGAAATATCTCCGCGGCAAGACGCAGGTGCGCCTGATCCAGCTCGTCGATGCCGACGATGTCGACAAGGATGGCGGCATCGTTCTGGCCGCTCCCTTCGACAAGCCCTATGATTTCGTCGTCACCGGCGACAAGCGCAGCTTCAAGGATCTCGTCACGGCAGAAGGGCTGAAGGAGATCAAGACCTATGCCGACGGCGTCGCCCCGTGGAAGCCCTACATCCTGCCGGGCAAGCAGGTCCTAGGCGATGACGGCAAGCCTCAGGATCTGAACAAGGACGGTGTGATCGACGAGCGCGACCGCGTGCTGATCGCGCCGACCAATGTGGTCAAGGACGCGCACGCCGCCGGGCTCTTCGTCCATAGCTGGACCTTCCGTAGCGAGCCCAAGCGCCTGGCCTCGAACTACAAGGGCGATCCGGCCGCCGAGTACAAGGCGTTCTTCGACCTCGGCATCGACGGGCTGTTCTCGGATTTCCCGGACGCGGCCGTGAAAGTGCGTGACAGCAAATAGGCTGCCAAACCGCGCACAAAAAAGGCCGCCCCGCGCGAGCGGGACGGCCTTTCGATTCGGGTTGCGCCGAACCTGGACTGCCGATCAGCTGCAGACGCGCTGCCGCGTCTTGATCACGCCACGCCGTGTCTCCTCGCGCGTGATGACCGTGCGGCAGCGCTCGCGGTCGCGGAACTCGACGCGACGACGATCATCGCGTCGATAACCGCGGTCCGAGCGACGATCGTAACCGTCGCGGTTATCACGGCGAACTTCGCGCTCGTTGACGCGCTCGCGCGGGCCGCGCGTATCGACGCCGACGCCGCCGGGACCGACACTGATGGACTGGGCATAGGCGCCGCCGGTCATCAGCGTGGCGGCTATGAGAGCGGGGATGAAGCGTTTCATCTTGTTTCCTCCATTTCGAGAGGAAAACAGAGTGCGGAGGTGTTTTGTTCCCAATAGCCGCCATTTGCGCGCCGCCCTATCCCAAGGGCGGTAATAAAATCACCAGTCGAGGATGGTTCAATCGCAACAAAAATGGCGCGCCGGACTGTCCGGCGCGCCATATTGTCCTATCCAACGCAGATCAGTGCAGGATCTGGCTCAGGAAGAGCTTCGTGCGCTCATGCTGCGGGTTCTTGAAGAAGGCGTTGGGCTCGTTCATTTCGACGATCTGCCCGGCATCCATGAAAATGACCCGGTCGGCGACCTGGCGGGCGAAGCCCATTTCGTGGGTGACGCAGAGCATGGTCATGCCCTCATCGGCGAGCGAGACCATGGTGTCGAGCACCTCCTTGACCATCTCGGGATCGAGCGCCGAGGTCGGCTCGTCGAACAGCATGATCTTGGGGCTCATGCAGAGCGAGCGCGCGATGGCGACACGCTGCTGCTGGCCGCCCGAAAGCTGGCCGGGATATTTCGCGGCCTGCTCGGGAATCTTGACGCGCTTGAGATAGTGCATCCCGATCTCCTCGGCGTCCTTCTTGGGCATCTTGCGGACCCAGATCGGCGCCAGCGTCAGGTTCTCGAGGATCGTCAGATGCGGGAACAGATTGAAGTGCTGGAACACCATGCCGACATCGCGACGGATCTCGTCGATCTTCTTCAGATCGTTGGTGAGTTCGGTGCCGTCGACGACGATCGAGCCCTTCTGGTGCTCTTCCAGGCGGTTGATGCAGCGGATCATCGTCGACTTGCCGGAGCCCGACGGTCCGCAGATCACCAGCTTCTCGCCGCGCTCGACCTTCAGGTTGATGTCGCGCAGCACGTGGAACTCGCCGTACCACTTGTTGACGCCGACCATCTCGACCGCGGTCGGTGTGTTCAGCGAGGTCTGCTTCAGCGCGGCGGGGCGGCTCGCGGTATTCGTTTCTGCCATGGTCATGTTGGTTTGTCCCTTCAGCGCTTTTGACCGGCGGCCATCCGCTTCTCGACCGAGATCGAGTAGCGCGACATGCCCCAGCAACACAGGAAATAGAACATCGCGGCGAAGGCATAGCCTGTCGCGCGTGTGGTCGGCGTCGCCCAGGTCGGATCGACCAGGGTCGCTTCGATGGTGCGCAGGAAGTCGAAGATGCCGACGATGGTGACCAGCGTCGTATCCTTGAACAGCCCGATGAACGTATTGACGATGCCCGGAATGACGATGCGCAGCGCCTGGGGCAGGATGATCAGCCGCATCATCTGCCAATAACCCAGGCCGAGCGACATCGCTCCTTCATATTGGCCCTTCGGCATGGCCTGCAGGCCACCGCGAATAACCTCCGCCATATAGGCGGCGGCGAAGAGTGCGACGCCGACCAGCGGCCGCAGCAGCCGGTCCGGCGAATATTCCTGCGGCACGAACAGCGGCAGCATGGTGTTGGCCATGAACAGCACCGTGATCAGCGGCACGCCACGGACGAACTCGATGAAGACCACCGAGAGGAGCTGGATGATCGGCAGCCTCGAGCGCCGCCCCAGCGCCAGGATGACACCGAGCGGCAGCGAGAAGACGATGCCGACCGCCGCGATCAGGAAGGTCACCGTCATGCCGCCCCAAAGGCCGGTGTCGACACGCGGCAGGCCGATCGAGTCAGCCAGGATCGCGATCAGGCCGAAGACGACCAGCGACAGCAGGATCAGGCGCTTGGGCCGGTAGAAGCGCTTCCAGGGCGGCAGCGCTTCCTCGACGGCCAGGAAGGCAGGGCCGATCCAGAAACGCGCCAGGGCCGGCACGAAGGACAGCACCAGATAGACCACCATCAGCGCCAGCGTCAGGATGATCAGCCAGCGCAGGAAGCCTTCGGCATTGGGGCCGCCGAGCAGCAGCACATAGGCGCCGATCGGCAGCATGACGAAGAAGAAGAACAGGCCGACCTTCTTCAGTGGCGCCCTTTCCCAAAGCAGCCAGACCACGCCGAGTGCGAACATCGCGAAGACGATGTTGACGCGCCAGCGTTGCGGCACCGGATAGGAGCCGTAGATGAAGTACTGGAAGCGGTCGGCGATATAGGCCCAGCACGCCCCGACCGGCCGGCCGATCTTGTCGGCCAGACATGCGTCGCGACTGGTGCCGCTCCAGACGGCGTCGATGAAGTAGAACCGCACCATCTCCGGCACGGTGGTCACGACGATGTAGACGCAGAGCAGCGTCAGGATCGAATTGACCGGGCCGGAGAACAGGTTGGAGCGGACCCAGGCGAGAGGCCCCGCGACTGAAAGCGGCGCGGCTTCCTGAGGCAGCGTCTCCTTGCGAACGAAGGCGTAAGGTGAGTTTTCGAGCGTTGCGTCGGTCATCGTGGCGCCCTCACCGTTCCACCAGCGCCATGCGCTTGTTGTAGATATTCATGAAAAACGAGGTGACGAGCGAGATCGTGAGATAGACCGCCATGGTGATCGCGACCACCTCGACCGCCTGCCCGGTCTGGTTCAGCACCGTGCCGGTGAAGACCTGGACGAGATCGGGATAGCCGATCGCGACCGCCAGCGAGGAGTTCTTGGTCAGGTTGAGGTAGTTCGAGGTCAGGGGCGGGATAATCACCCGCATGGCCTGCGGGATGACGACGAGCTTCAAGGTCGGCCCGGCGCGCAGCCCCAGCGCATTGGCAGCCTCGGTCTGCCCTTTCGAGACGGCGAGAATGCCGGCGCGCACGACCTCCGCGATGAAGCCTGCAGTGTAGGTCGTAAGACCCAGCAACAGCGCGACGAATTCCGGGAAGATCTGGATGCCGCCGCGCAGGTTGAAGCCGGCGATCTCCGGATAGATGAACGAGACCGGGCGGCCCGTGACGAGATAGACGAAGAACGGCAGCACCACGATCAAGCCGAGCGCGATCCAGCCGACGGGATATTGCTTGCCCGTCGCCTCCTGCTGCTTGCGAGCCCAGATGCGGAAGATGATCGAGGCGACGATGCCGATCAGGAAGGTCCAAACGATGAGAGAGCCGCCGGGACCGAGCTGAGGATCAGGAAGGTAGAGGCCGCGATTGTTGAGCAACGCTCCCGCCGGCAGTTCGATCGACTGGCGCGGATTGGGCAGCGGCTTCAGCACCGCATTGTACCAGAAGAACAATTGCAGCAGCAGCGGCAGGTTGCGGATGACCTCGACATAGATCATCGCGAGCTTCGACAGCACCCAATTGCTGGAGAGCCGCGCCACGCCGACGAAGAAACCGAGGAAGGTCGACAGCACGATGCCGATCGAAGCGACCAGCAGCGTGTTCAGAAGGCCGACATAGAAAGCCTCGCCATAGGTCGAGCCCGAGGCGCTGAATGGGATCAGCTTCTGGTTGACGTCGAAACCTGCGGCATTGTGCCAGAAGCCGAAGCCGGACGCGATCTTCTGCGCGCGCAGATTGGTGATCGCGTTCGACGCGGCCGAATAGAGCAGGAAGCCGACAACGGCGAGCAGGGCCAGCTGGTAGACATAGCCCCTTATCTTGGGATCGTAGAGCAGCGAGGCCTTGCCTGGCTGAACCGTCTCGGTCGGAATGGTCGACACGTGTTACGCCCTTTTTTGTTTTGATTGCGGCAGCTGAACCGGCAGCGGCCTCGACCGCCGCCGGATGTTTCCTTCTGATCTCAGACCGTTGCGCTAGAGCGCCTCAACGGATCGGCGGCGCGTATTGCAACCCCCCTTTGGTCCAGAGCGCGTTCTGACCGCGCGCGATCTTCAGCGGCGAGCCCGCGCCGACATTCTTCTCGAAAACCTCGCCATAGTTCCCGACAAGTTTGACGATGCGATAAGCCCAATCATTGCTCAAGCCCATCGGCTCGCCGAACTTGCCCTCGGTGCCGACGAAGCGCCTGATCTCGGGGTTCTCCGATTTCAGCATCTCATCGACATTGGCCTTGGTGATGCCAAGCTCCTCGGCGTTCAACATCGCGTTATGCGTCCATTTGACGACATCGAGCCAATTGTCGTCGCCATGGCGGACAACCGGGCCGAGCGGCTCCTTCGAGATGATCTCGGGCAGCACGATATGGTCCGTCGGAACCTGGAGCTTCAGGCGCTCGGCGTAAAGACCCGACGAGTCCGTGGTGAAGGCGTCGCAGCGGCCGGATTCATAGGCCTTGATCGTCTCGTCGCCGCTGCTGAAGGCCACGACCTCGTACTTCATCTTATTCGCGCGGAAGAAGTCGGCGAGGTTCAACTCGGTGGTCGTGCCTTGCGCGACGCAGACCGAGGCGCCGGCGAGCTTGAGCGCGGAGTCGACGCCGAGCTTCTTGCGGACCATGAAGCCCTGGCCGTCGAAGTAGTTGATCCCAGCGAAGTTGAGGCCGAGCGAGGTGTCGCGCGACAAGGTCCAGGTCGTGGTGCGCGAGAGCAGATCGACCTCGCCGGCCTGAAGCGCCGTGAAGCGGTCCTTCGACGAGAGCGGTACGAACTTGACCTTCTGCGGGTCGTTGAAGATCGCAGCCGCCAAGGCGCGGCAAAGATCGACGTCGATGCCTGTATAATTGCCCTGCGCATCGGGCATCGCGAAACCGGCGAGGCCCGGGCTCGTGCCGCATGTGACGACGCCCCTCGCCTTGATCTGCGGAAGCAACCCTGTCTGGGCCTGGGCAAAGCCCGCGCCGAGAGCGAGCGATGCGAGCACCAGTGCGGACGTGACGGTTTTTTTCATTGCGTTCCCCTGTTTTAGGTGCGGGCTTACGCCCGTACCTAAAACGCTTAGCAAGTCCCGGACCATGCGCTTTCGATGCGTAGCGGACGGCGCGGGGCCGGGATCGATACGGCGCCGGCACGCAGCCGACGCCGATCTCTCGCGATGCTTCAGCGGATCGGCGGAGCGTATTGCAGCCCCCCCTTGGTCCAGAGCGCGTTCTGGCCGCGCGCAATCTTCAGGAGCGAGCCCTGGCCGACATTCTTCTCGAAGACCTCGCCGTAATTGCCGACATGCTTGATGATCCGGTAGGCCCAGTCATTGGTCAGGCCCATCGGTTCGCCGAACTTGCCCTCGGTGCCGACGAAGCGCTTGATCTCGGGATTGTCCGATTTCAGCATTTCATCGACATTCGCCTGGGTGATGCCGAGTTCCTCGGCGTTCAGCATGGCAAAGTGAGTCCATTTGACGATGTCGAGCCAGTTGTCGTCACCATGGCGAACGACGGGGCCGAGCGGCTCCTTCGAGATGATCTCAGGCAGGACGATGTGGTCGGCAGGCGTCGTCAGGTTCAGGCGCTCGGCATAGAGACCCGAGGCGTCCGTGGTGAAGGCGTCGCAGCGGCCTGCCTCATAGGCCTTGACGGTTTCGGTGTTGCTCGCGAAGGCAACGACCTCGTACTTCATCTTGTTGGAACGGAAATAGTCCGCAAGGTTGAGTTCCGTGGTCGTGCCCTGCTGCGTGCAGATTGAGCCCCCGGCCAGCTTCAACGCGGAGTCGACGCCGAGTTTCTTGCGGACCAGGAAGCCTTGGCCGTCATAATAGTTCACGCCCGCGAAATTGAGCCCGAGCGAGGTGTCGCGCGACAGCGTCCAGGTCGTGGTGCGCGAGAGCAGATCGACCTCGCCCGATTGCAGCGAGGTGAACCGGTCCTTCGCCGAGAGCGGGATGAACTTGACCTTCAGCGGATCGTTGAAGATCGCCGCCGCGACCGCGCGGCAGAGATCGACGTCCAAGCCTGTCCAGTTACCCTGGGCATCGGGAATACCGAAGCCGGCAAGGCCCGTCCCCGAACCGCAATGGAGAATCCCTCGGTTCTTGACCTGGGCAAGCGTGCCGGTCTGCGCTTGCGCTCCGCCGACGCAAGCGATGGTTGCTGCCGCGGTGATCGCGGCGGCGAAAAATTTATTCATGGTTGTTTCCCCTGTTGGCGGAACGGGTTCTTCCCGTTCTCGAAATGGTAGCAAGTCCCGGACCAAACGATCCTCGCCCGGTATCCTCCCCTTCTTCCCTCACAAAATAAAGCCGTCGCGACCAAACCGCGAACGGAGCGCCGGCAGAACCGACGCTCCGCTGAATCGATCAACGGACCGGAGGAGCGTATTGCAATCCCCCGTTGGTCCACAGCGCATTCTTTCCACGGGCAATTTTGAGCACGGAGCCAGCACCGACATTGCGCTCGAACGCCTCGCCGTAATTGCCGACGAGCTTGATGGCCCGGTAGGCCCAGTCATTGCTCAGGCCGACCGCTTCGCCGAACTTGCCCTCGACACCGAGCAGGCGCCGGATCTCGGGGTTGGCCGATTTGAGCATCTCGTCGACATTCGCCTTGGTGATGCCGAACTCTTCCGCGTTCAGCATCGCGAAATGCGTCCATTTCACCAGGTTGATCCACTGCATGTCGCTGCTGCGGACAACCGGGCCAAGCGGTTCCTTGGAGATGATCTCGGGGAGGACGACGGCATCCTCGGGCGCGGTCAGCTTCAGGCGCAGGGCGTAGAGCGCGGAGGAGTCGTCGGTCAGCGCATCGCAGCGTCCGGATTCGAAGGCCTTGATCGCCTCGTCACCCTTGTCGAAGGCGACGACCTCGTACTTGATCTTGTTGGCGCGGAAGAAATCCGCGACGTTCAACTCGGTCGTCGTGCCCTGCTGCAGGCAGATCGACGCGCCATCGAGCTTCAGGGCGGATTGGACGCCGAGCTTCTTCTGAACCAGGAAGGCCTGGCCGTCATAATAGTTCACGGTCGAGAAGCTCAAGCCGAGCGCGGTGTCGCGTGCCATCGTCCAGGTGCTCGTCCGCGACAGCAGATCGACCTCGCCTGACTGAAGCGCGGTGAAGCGGTCCTTCGACGACAGCGGAACGAACTTGACCTTGCTGGCATCGTTGAAGATCTCGGCCGCGATAGCACGGCACAGATCGACATCAAGGCCGACCCAGTTTCCTTGCGCATCAGGTATGCCGAAGCCGGCCAAGCCCGGGCTGACGCCGCAAATGAGTTCGCCGCGGTTCTTGACCGTTGCGAGCGAGGAGGTCTGTGCCTGGGCGTGTTCAACGCCAGGAAGGAATGCGGCAAGCGCGAGCGCCGCTACGAGCAATCGTTTCATGGTAGTCCCCTATCCGGAGCGGTTCATCCGCTCTCGCGTATTCTGGGCACCTAGAGCCGCATATTCTGCGGTTTATGAGGACCTATTCGGCGTGAGCAGCCCGGGCGCCGAACAATGTCGGCGCCCGGATTTGGTTTGATGTCAGCGAACCGGCGGGGCGTATTGCAGGCCGCCCTTGGTCCAGAGACCATTCTGGCCGCGTGCGATCTTCAGCAGCGAGCCCTGGCCGACGTTCTTCTCGAAGGATTCGCCGTAATTGCCGACCAGCTTGACGATGCGGTAGGCCCAATCGGCCGTGAGGCCGACGCCTTCGCCGAACTTGCCCTCGACGCCGAGCAGACGCTTGATCTCGGGATTGGGCGACTTCAGCATCTCGTCGACATTGGCCTTGGTCACGCCGAGCTCCTCGGCGTTCAGCATGGCGTAGTGCACCCACTTCACCAGGTTGAACCACTGCGCATCGGTGTTGCGGACGGACGGGCCGAGCGGCTCCTTGGAGATGATCTCGGGCAGGACCATGTGATCGTCCGGCGCCGTCAGCTTCAGGCGCTCGGCATAGAGGCCCGAGGCGTCGGTGGTGAAGGCGTCGCAGCGGCCGGCGTCATAGGCCTTGACCGTCTCGTCGGAGGAGGCGAAGGCGACGACTTCGTACTTCAGGTTATTGGCGCGGAAGAAGTCGGCCAGGTTCAGCTCGGTCGTGGTGCCCTGCTGGGTGCAGACCGAGGCGCCTGAAAGCTGCAGCGCCGAGGTGACGCCGAGCTTCTTGCGGACCAGGAAGCCCTGGCCGTCATAGTAGTTCACGCCGGTGAAGAGCAGGCCGAGCGAGGTGTCGCGCGACATCGTCCAGGTCGAGTTGCGGACGAGCAGATCGACCTCGCCCGACTGCAGCGCGGTGAAGCGGTCCTTCGCCGAAAGCGGGATGAACTTGACCTTGTTGGCATCGTTGAAGATCGCCGCGGCGATAGCACGGCAGTAATCGACATCGAGGCCGACCCAGTTGCCCTGGGCGTCCGGCACGCCGAAGCCGGCGAGGCCGGTGTTGGAACCGCAGTTGAGGATGTTGCGCGACTTGACCTGGGCCAAAGTCGCAGGCGCCTGCGCCGAAACCGCTGTGGCGGTGACCGCGAGCCCAAGCCCTGCGATCGCGGCTGCCAAAAATTTCTTCATTGCTCTCTCTCCCATTGAGGTCTCCTGTCCGGCCGGGCCGGCAGGCCGTCATCGGCTTCGCCGCCTGCAGGCATTTTGCCCGCTCTGATTGCACAGGAATTAAGCGGCGTCCCCAAGGTCGATTGCCAGAGACGCTCATGAGCGTCAAGCAACGGCCCATATCCGGCACGCCTCTTTCCCGCCTTCGCATCACATGCAAGTTTCGAAGGGTGGTCAAGCCTGACCCGGAACCAAAGAACGGCCTCGCGATTCCATCCATGAAAAAGCTGTCCCCGCCTGACTTCGCGCGCCTGCGCGAGAAAACCCGCCTCGTCCTTGCAGGCCGCGATCCGGCCGATAGCTATGGTTTCGTCAATCCCGCAATCGTGCGCGGCTCGACGGTGATCTATCCCAATATGGAGGATTTCCTCGCCCGGAAGTCGCGCTACACCTACGGCACGCAGGGCAACCCGACGATCGATGCGCTGATCGCGGCGCTGAACACCATGGAAGGCGGCGCTGGCGTCGTCGTCTGCCCCTCGGGCCTGCTCGCCTGCACCTTGCCGATGCTAGCGGTGCTCTCGGCCGGCGATCACCTTCTGGTGACCGACAGCGTCTACCGGCCGACGCGCAACTTCTGCAACAAGATGCTGCCGCGCCTGGGCATCGAGGTCAGCTATTACGATCCCGCCGTCGGCGGCGATATCGCGAAGCTGTTCAAGCCGAACACCAAGGCTGTCTGGACCGAGGCGCCGGGCTCGCAGACCTTCGAGATGCAGGACATTCCGGCCATCGTAGAAGCCGCGCATGCCCGCGACGTGCTGGTGCTGATGGACAACACCTGGGCGACGCCGCTGTTCTTCGACAGCCACAAATTCGGCGTCGACATCTCGGTGCAGGCTGGCACGAAGTACTACGCCGGACATTCCGACGTGCTAATCGGCACCGTCTCGGCGCGTACGCCCGAGCTCTACAAGCTGGTCCGGGACTGCTGGGAGACGCTCGGCGTCATCATCGCGCCCGAGGACGCCTTCCTGACGCTGCGCGGCATCCGCACCATGCATATTCGCTTGAAGGAGCAGATGCCGGCTGGCCTGGACATGGCGCAGTGGCTGAGCGAGCGCCCGGAAGTGGCGCGGGTGCTGCACCCGGCGCTGCCGAGCGACCCAGGCCACGCGCTCTGGAAGCGCGACTTCACCGGCGCCTCCTCGCTGTTTGCGATCGAGCTGAAGCCCGTGGCGATGAAAGCTGTCGGCGCCATGCTGGACGGCCTGACCCTGTTCGGCATGGGCGCGTCCTGGGGCGGCTATGAGAGCCTCGTCCTGCCTTTCGACTGCAAGCCCTACCGCACGGCGACGATGCCAAACTTCGCGGGGCCGACGATCCGCCTGCATATCGGGCTCGAGGACCTCGAGGATCTGAAGGCCGATCTCGACGCCGGTTTCGCCCGGCTGCGCGCGGCGAGCTGAGGCGTGGCGGATAGCCCATCGAGCCCGATCGTCTTCGCCTATCTCGACGAACCGCCCTTCTGCTTTCCAGCAGAGGGCGGGACGGCGGGAGGCAGTGATGTCGAGCTGGTGACGGCCGTGCTGAAGGCGCTTGGCATCGTTTCGTTCGAGACCCGGCTGACGAGCTTCGCCGAACTGTTGCCCGGCCTCGTCGACGGGCGCTGGACGATCACCACCCCGCTCTTCATCTCACCGGAGCGGCTGGAACTCGTTGATTTCAGCCATCCGGTCTGGGCTCTGGCCGACGGCCTGATGACCAGGCAGGCGGATAGCGCGCGCCTGACGAGTTATGAAGCCCTGGCGCGCGATGGGCGTTCACGGCTCGCCGTCGTGTCCGATCAGGTCCAGGAGCAGACCGGATTGAAAGCAGGCATCCTCGATGATCGCATCCTGCGGGTCGCCACGCAGGAGGATGCCGTGGATTTGGTGCGATCGGGACGTGCCGACGCCTATGCCAGCGTCGCCATGGCGCATCGCGGCTACCTCGCGCTCCACCCCGACCCCAAGCTTGCCGTCGTCACGGTGGGAGCCGCGATGCCGGCTCGCGGCGCTTTTGCCTTCGCCAAATCGGCGGCCGGTTTCAGGCGGCGTTTCGATGAAGCCTTGCGCAGCCAGCTCGGCAGCGCCTGGCACCGCAGCATGATGGCGCGCTACGGGTTTTCGCCCGACGACCTGACGCTCGATCACGTCGCATTCGGGCGGTAACGTCCGAATGCGAAAAACGTGATCGATTCCTGGAGTTTAGAGCATTGCTTCTGCGAAAAACCGGTACCCACTTTTTCGCGCAACGCTCTATGAGGCCGAGCGCCTTTTGCGATTGCTGAAGATCAGCATGAGATTGCGCACATAGATCACCACCGCCAGCGCCTGACCCATGATGATGATAGGTTCGCGCTTGACGATGCCGTAAACCAGCGTCATCGCGCCGCCGGCCATCGAAAAATACCAGAAGGAGAGCGGCATCACGGAGTTGCCCTCGCGCTCGCTGACGAGCCACTGCACCAGGAAGCGCGCTGTGAAGAGCAACTGCGCGATGATGCCGAAGGCGAGCCAGAAGTCGAACTTCAGCACGAAGACGTCGTAGATATAGTCGGATACGGCGTGGCCGATCGAGATGATCATGATTGCGTGTCCGGCACGATCTGAGGAATGCGCTTGCGCCGGCGGATCAGCCACCAGACGCCGGCAAGGTCTAGAATACCGACCCACAGCCGGTCGAAAAAGCCGTAATTCGAGACGCCGGTGAGCCGGGGCCGGTCACGGACCTCGACATGCACGATGCCATAGCCCTCGCGCGCCATCAGCGCCGGCATGAAGCGGTGCAGCGCATCAAAATAAGGCAGGGCGAGATAGGCCTCGCGGCGAAAGCATTTCAGGCCGCAGCCGGTGTCGCGCGTGCCGTCCTTGAGGATGCGCCCGCGCACGCCGTTGGCGATGCGCGATTGCAGCTTCTTGAAGCCGGTGTCCTTACGCCCGACGCGCTGCCCCTGCACGAGTCCGGCCTGCAGACCCGCCTGCTGCAGCGCCTCCAGCATGCGCGGCAGGAAAGCCGGGTCGTTCTGGCCATCGCCGTCGAGCGTCGCGACGATCGCCGAGCGGGCATGGCGTACGCCGCTGCGCACGGCCGCGCTCTGACCGCAGGACTGGGCGTGAGTGACGACGCGCAGCCAGGGCCGGCTCACTATCAGCCCCGCCAGCGCCTGCGCGGTGCCATCGCTCGAGCCGTCATTGACGAAGATCACCTCGAAACCACTGATCGTGGCGCAGGCGGTCTCGATGTCGGCCAGCAAGGGGCCGACATTGCCGACCTCGTTGCGGACGGGGACGACGACGCTGAGGATCGGCGGTGGAACTGCGGGGCTGTCGGTCAACGGGACATCATCCGGGAAAACGGCGCGCAACCTGCGTCAAGCGGGGCTGCGCGGCAAGGAACATTCATCTGGCTCACGGGCGCACGAACACCGCGATCTCGAGCCGGCGGCCGCCATTGAGATTGAAACCGTTCAGCGTGGTCAGCAGCCGCGGCGTCAAGCCGGCCTGGGAGATCGCCGTCTGGAACTCGGCCGCGAAGCGCTTCTCGACGAAGGCGACGCGGCAGCCGGGCTGGCCCAGGAAGGACGCCGCCGCCGCGCCGTCCGCCGCCATGGCAAGATCGGTGCCGGTCAGGAAGACCAGGCTCGGCTCGCGATAACCCGCCGTGATGACTTTGGGATCGGTGCAGCCGGCCGTGGCGACGGTCTCGGCCAGGCGCGGCGACAGCTTCAACGAACGCAGGCTTTCGACAGCGAAACCATAGACGCCGGCGCCGAGCAGGAGGCTCGCCAGCACGCAGCGCCAGAGCGCGCCTTCGAGATCGCCACGACGGAAGGCCGCGACCACGCGCCAGGCGACGAGCAGCATCAGGACAAGCAGCGGCAGCGCCAGATAGGGCAAGGTCTGGTCGAGCGTCCAGTTGCCGTAGAGGATCACCCCGACAAGCGCGAGCGGGACCAGGAACACCAGCGCGGCGGTCGCCACGGCGCCACGCCGGAAGCGGTCGATACCGCCATTGACGAGCGCCAGCAGCAGCAGGGCGGTGATTGCCGGATAAAGCGGCAGGACATAATGCGGCAGCTTGGTCGGCACCGCCTCGAAGACGATCCAGGACGGGATGATCCAGGCCAGCAGGAACAGGATCTGCGGTTCGCGGCGGCGCACCCAGGCGAAGGGGATCGCCATCGCCGCGAATGCCGCCGCCGGCCAATAGGTGCCGAAGAAGATCAGCAGATAGAGCCCAGGCGGCCCCCAATGCTTCTCCTGGCCCTCGGAGACCTTGCCGAGCATGTCCTGGCCGACGCTCTCAGCGAAGAAGGAACCACCCGTCTTCATCATAATGGCGATGAACCAGGGCAGCACGACGATGAGGCAGAGCAGCAGGCCCGGCCCGAAGCGCAGCGGCTTCAACCAGCGGACGCCACGTTCGCTCACGCAGAGCACGATCATGGCGAGGCCCCAGACCATCGGCACGATCGGCCCCTTGATCAGCAAGGCGATCGCGGTGGCGCCCCAGAAGACGAGCCAGTTCCAGCGGCTCGGCACAAAGGCGAGCGAGCGTGTCCAGTCGAGCCAGGTCCGCGCGAGTGCGCCCATGGTCGCGACCGCGCAGGCGGCCAGCACCGCATCGGTCTTGGCGATGCGCGCCTCGACGCCGAGCAGCACACAAGCAGCCATCAAGGCGCCGCCGAGCAAGGCCAATGGCGGGCTGACGAAGGCGAGCAGCGCCCAATAGCTCAGGAGCACAGCCGCCACGGCGCCGACCAGCGAGGGCAAGCGGTAGAGCCAGATCTGGGTCCGCGCCTGCGGCACGCCGAGCGCCTCGCCGGCCGAGACCGCCGCGCTCTGCAGCCAGTAGATGCCGACCGGCTTCTTGTGACGCGCCTCGGCCTGGAAGCGGATATCGACGAAATCGCCGCTCTCCAGCATCTGCTTGGAGGCTTGAGCGAAGCGCGGTTCGTCGCGGTCAAGCGGCTGGAGCGTGCTGAAGCCCGGCAGGAACGCGGCGAGCGCCAGCAGGAACAGCAGCACGCAGGCGCGCAGATGGCTCGCTGAAGCAAAGCTCGTGATGCGGTCGATCGCAGGGGTCAGCGAAACCATGATGATCCTTGCGACCGAGGTCGCGCTCGTGACGTGCCGGTGTGGCAGCCCCTCATCACGAGCGAAAGCCCATAGCGGAGCTGTGCCCGGATGACGAGCCTTTCGGGCGCGATCAAGGCGGAGCCATGCCTCGAAAGCCATGACCGGCGCGGTTTACGCCGCCTGTCGCGGCGCTGCAAGCCAAACGCCATGACAGACCGATGCTGTAGAGCTTTGACTATGCATCGGCTTGTCCCGAAAACCGGTTCTCACTTTTCGGGCCGATGCTCTAGCTTGGGTTCCAACTGGAGACGGCGATGGGCAGGCTTCTTCTCGGGGCGATACGCAGCGGCCTCTGGGGCTTGCTGCTGGGGCCATTGATTGCAGTGCTGCTCGTGATCGCGGCGATGATCTTCGACCCGAAATGCGGCGTAGGCGATTCCGGCGGCTGCGCCATGGGGCTGGTGACAGCGCCGCTCGCCATCGCATTGCCGAGTTTCGGGCTGTTTTTCGCGTTCGGGCTGGCGCGCGGCCTGTGGCGCCAGCGGCCGCGCGATCTTCGAGCGGCGATCAAGCGCCTGCGCAATTGGGGCCGGGACGATTGAGAGCTGAATTCAGGCGCGCTTGAGGAACTCGGTCTTCAGTACGAGGCCCTTCACCTTCTCGGCATTGCACTCGATCTCACCCGGATCGTCCGTCAGGCGAATGTTCTTGACCAGCGTGCCACGCTTCAGCGTGACGGAGGTTCCCTTGACCTTGAGATCCTTGATCAAGGTCACGGAATCGCCGTCTTTCAGCGCCGTGCCGTTGCTGTCCCTGACATCGCTCATGACAATTCCCGAAATCTGAAGCCTTGGCGTGCCGAAGGCGCGGCGCTCTAGCTGATCTGACAAGACCTTTTCCAACGCAGGCGTCCTATAGCCACCTGCCTTTCCCGGGGCAAGTTGGAAGCTCTTGCGTGGCGCTGCTCAGGACATCAGAAAGGCACGCAGCCGCACGCCTGCCATCACCGGCACCGGCTTGATCCCCCCGACGACACGCTGGAAGCCACGCCCGGCGAGGTTGTTGCCGTGGCCGATCGGCAGCTCGAAGATGAGCACAGAGAAATAGCTGCCGAGCCCGGTCACGAGCGCGTAAATCTGGAAGCCCATGGCGCGCGTGCCCATGGCGGCAGCGATCTCGCCTGGGTTCCAGACGGCTGCGGGGTTGAAAGCAGTCAGGTTTCCCGCCGCGCCCGCTTCCGCTGCAAAGGTCCGCTTCACCTTGGTGCTGGCCGCGAGGTTGTTGTCGATGGTGCCGACATGCGCGATCTTCGCGCCGCCATCCGTCCAGGTCGCAATCAGGCAGCCGCTCATCGGCCCGGTGAGGACGTCGCCACCGGCAAGCGGCATGGTGGTGGTGCGGCCGGCGACATATGAAAGCCAGCGATAGGGGATCGACTGCCCCATCCTCAGGCCCAGCGTATTGGCGTGGAAGCCTGCCAGGATCTGGTCGTCCATCCCGTCATAATTGATCGGGTTCGGCGACACGGGCGGCGTCGGTATCACTGCGCCATTGTTGTCGCTGGTTTGTGAGCGCGGCGGCAACCATTTCAGCCGAACGCCACGGCGCAGATAGTTTTCCAGCATCAACTTGCCCCCCCAGCCGCCCAAGGATAACCGCGCCGCCGAAAACATAACGCAACGTCACCCCAAGCTATGAGCCTCGTGGCGGAGCAACAAGCTTTTTCGCCATGCACTCGGGCAGCAGCCAGGCGCTCGCCAGCGGCGCATCCAACCAGGGGGCAGTCCGCGAAGCTGGCGGACAGAATCCGGACCTCGCACGCGCTTCATGAGACGTGTGCCCTGCTCGACGTCGACACGGCAGTCGAACTCGATAAGACCGGCCTGGCTGGTCGCGTCAGGGGGCGCCTGCTGGGAGCGATGGTGAAACCGAATTGGAAGGCGGCAACCTCCTTCCAACTTTCCGAGGCTGCCGAAATGGCCAAAACCCCGAAGAAATATGGCGAGCCCGGCTGGATTCGAACCAGCGACCAGCAGCTTAGAAGGCTGCTGCTCTATCCATCTGAGCTACGGGCCCGTGGGCTTAGGCGCAAGCGCCCTCGCCTGTCTCGCTCGCGCGCCACGCAGGACGCGGCGCGTATTGATCAGTGCGTCCACTGCCCGACGCGGCTGAACTTGAAATTATCGGCATAGGCCATCGAGCGGCGCTTGGCCTCATGGGGCTGCTCGACCCGGTAGGCGATGCCGTTGCGCGTGGCATAGGCGACGGCTTCCGCCTCGCTGTCGAACCAGAGCTTGAGCTGGCTCTTCATATCGCCAGACGAGGTCCAGCCCATCAGCGGCTCGATCTCGCGCGGACGCTCCGGCTCATATTCCAGCAGCCAGCGATCGGTCTTGGCGGTGCCGGACTGCATCGCAGTGCGGGCGGGGCGGTAAATGCGTGCGGTCATGGTCTCGCTCGGCCGTCACCAGAATTGCCCAGGCCCGCCTATGGCGAACCGTTTCGAAACGAGAAGGCTGGTCGGGGCACCAGGATTCGAACCTGGGACCCTCTGCTCCCAAAGCAGATGCGCTACCGGGCTGCGCTATACCCCGACTGAGCACTCCTCGCGTCGCGGTTGGCTATCACGGCGCGGGCTTGCGCCGCAAGCGAAAGCCAAGAATCAGACGATGACAAGAATCAAGCGATGAACACATCAGCGCTTGAACAAGACATGCTCGACCTTGTCGCCGGGCTTGATGCCGAGCTTCTCGGCGACGCCGCCATTGATCTCCAGCACCGAGAGCACCGGCTCGCCCGAGGGAATCGTGCGGGTCGACATCGGCTCGGTGCGCTCCGCGATGCGCGAGATCGTGCCATTGGCGCGGATGAAAAGCATGTCGAGCGGAATATAGGTGTTCTGCATCCACATCGCGACCGGTTCGGTGCGGGCGAAATCGAACAGCATGCCGCGGTCCTCGGGCATATAGTTGCGGTACATCAGCCCCTTGGCGCGCTGGTCGGGCGTGCGCATGACCTCAACCTGGAAGACATGGCGCGTGCCGCCGCTGACGATGACGAGCTGCTCGAGCCCGGCGGCGGGAGCCGCAGCTTGCGCCAGAGCGGGAGACGGCCCTGCAGCCAGGGCGACCCAGGCAAGGCAAGCAGTAATGAAAGACAAGGCGGCCCGCATGGCTTAGTGCTCCCCGGCTGCGGCAAACGACGCCCTCTCTCGACCCGGGAGATGGCGAATTTCCGACAGATACCGGCGATAGCTCGGAATTGGTCAAGTATTTCGTCACGCACAGCCTGTCGCCCCGCTTCCCTTCGTCGCGGCGTTGCGGCAGGGTCGCGCACCCAAACGGGAGAGTTTCATGATCGCTTTGCCCCTCCAACGGCTGACGAGCTACCGCTGCGCGGCTCTTGCCACCATCCTCATCGCGCTCGCGCAGCAACCGGCCCGGGCCGCTGATTTCCAGATCGACGGGCTGAAGCTCGATTTCGGCGCCGTCGTGATCGCAGTGCCCAAGATCGACGTGAAGGGCTCGGCGCTAGAGCGTGAGGCCTTCGTCTCCCTGTTCAACGGCAGCACAGGCGAAAGCGCCGTCTCCCGGATGAGCAAGCTCAACGCCACCGAGATCAGTGCGCCGGAACTGACCATCGAGCAGGCGATCGGCGACCAGAAGCAGGTCACCCGCTATCGCGATATCCGCTTTTCCGATGTGAAGGACGGCAAGATCGGTCGCGGCACCGCAGCGAGCGGCACGGTTACGGCGACGCTTCCCGCCAGCGCAAGCCCCGCGAAGCCGCCGTCCGCTGGCGGCGCGCTCGGCGACGCAGCCAAGGCCATCGCCAGTGGCGCAAGCACCCGCCCGACGTCCATCAGCGGCCAGCTGCTCCGCACCAGCTTCGAGGCGCTCGACCTGAAGCACATGGCGCGCGTGCTGACCGAGAAGGCGCAACCGGGCGTCACTGAAGCGATGCTGCCGGTATTCGGCCGCTTCGAGCAGGACGGCTACACGCTCGACATGGGTGCGGCCGGCAAGGTCTCGCTCGGCAAGACGACGGGGCGCGGTTTTGCTGCCAGGGTTGGCGACGAGCCGCTCGGCGAGGTGATGACACGGTTCATGGCCATGTCGGAGGCTCAGGCAAAAGCCGCCAAGGAACCCGGAGCCAAGCCGCCTTCGCTGAAGAGCGAGGAAGACCGGCGCATGGGCCTGTCCCTGCTCTCGCTCTACGACAATTTCTCCTATGGCAGCGGCGAGGCGCGCGACATGGCGATGACCATCGTCACGCCGGCGACGTCCAGCGCCAAATCCGAGACCGTCGATATGAAGATCGCGCGGATCGCCTTCGGCGAGGACGCGCCGGCGAAATCAGGCTTCGCCGTCGAGGGCCTGCAATTCGCCGCCGGCGGCGCCAAGGGCCAGATCGATTCGCTGAGCCATTCCGGCTTCGCGATGGGCTCCGTCCTCAGTGAATTGAAGGCGCTGCTCTCCAAGCCCGCTCCCGAGACCGCTCCCGAACTCGACACGATCGATTTCCGCAAATTCATCCCGACCATCGGGACGCTCCGCCTGGACGGGCTTTCGGTCGATGTGCCGCAACCGGGCAAGCCCGGGCAGCCCGCTTTGGCGCCCTTGAAGGTCGGGCTGAAGACCTTCGAGCTGAAGGCCGGCGAACAGCTCAATGGCGTTCCCACCAGCCTGGGCCTGACCATCGACAACCTGCTGGCCCCGGTCACGGAAGCGAGCGGCAATCCGGCCGCGCGCGACCTGATCGCCATGGGCTACCGCATGCTCGACCTTTCGGCCAAGATCGACCTCGCCTGGGAGGCGGCGCGCAGCGAGCTCGCCATCCGCGCGATCTCGTTTGGCGGAGCCGGCATGGGCAAGCTCGAGGCCAAGGGCACGCTGGGCAATGTCACCAAGGATCTGTTCTCGAGCGATCTCGCCCTGGCGCAGGTCGCGGCGCTGGGCGCGACCGCGCGCCTGGTCGAGGCGAAGCTGCTGAATCAGGGCCTGTTCGAGAAGCTGCTCGACAATGAGGCGCGCAAGGCCAAGCGCAAGCCCGAGGATCTGCGCCGGGAATACGCCATGATGGCGAGCCTCGGGCTAGCCGCCATCCTGGGCCCGTCCGACGCCGCCAAGACGCTGACGGCGGCGGTCTCGCGTTTCGTCGCCAAGCCCGGCACGCTCACCGTCCAGGCCAGCGCGAAATCCGGCAGCGGGCTCGGTCTCGCCGATGTGATCACGCTCACGGATCCGACCGAGATCTTCGACAAGATCGATCTCAAAGCCAATGCCGAGTGAGCCAGAGCGTTTTCGAGCGAAGCGGACACCGATTCGCGTGAAGAAAACGCGTTCAAACAAGGGCCTGGAGCAATTGAACGATCCAACCGGATCGGAAACTGCTCCAGGCGGCATTCTGCCGCCAGAAGACGAGGACTGGCGGCCAGGCCCGCTCGCGGCCTGGTGGTCGGGCCTGGCCCCAGTGCTGCGCGGCGCCCTGCGCCGCCACGTCAACCCCGACAACCAGACGCGGCTGCATCTGGCGCGGCTGATCGCGCGGCGGCCCAGCCAGATCGCGGTTGGAGCCTATACCTATGGCCGGCCGAAGGTGCGCTTTCCCGAGAGCGGGGTTCGCCTGCGCATTGGCCGCTACGGTTCGATTGCCGATGGCGTCGAAATCATGCTCGGCGGCAATCACCGGCTCGATTGGGCGACGACCTATCCCTTTCCGGCCCTGCCCCGGCTCTGGCCGGAGGCTGTCGGGATCACCGGCAGCGACACTTCGCGCGGTGATGTCATCATCGGGCACGATGTCTGGCTCGGCTCGCAATGCATGGTGATGTCGGGCGTCACGATCGGCCATGGTGCGGTGGTGGCGGCGCGCGCCGTGGTGACGCGTGACGTGCCCGCCTATGCCATCGTCGCCGGCAATCCGGCGCGGGTGGTCAGGATGCGCTTTGACGATGCGCAGGTCGCAGCGCTCTTGGCGACGCGCTGGTGGGAGCTACCCCGCGACCAGGTCGCCGACCTGCTGCCGCTCCTGATGTCCGGGCAGGTCGAAGACCTCGTGGCCGAGATCAACCGTAGAGCAGGCGACGCTTGAGCCCGAGCGCCGGTCTCTCGACGACGTACCAGCTCGCCGCGGCCAGGAGCAGGGTCAGCAACAAAGAAGGCGCGAGCAGGGTCAGCGCGCCGGCCGCAGGAAACAGCGCATAGAAGACCTGCTGTACCGGCCAGCCATAAAGATAGACGCCATAGGAGACATCGACCGCAGGGGTACTGCGCCAAGCTGTCAGGGCCGGCGCTAGAGCCAGCACGATCACGCCCCAGGCCGTGACCGAAAAGAGCGCGGCCTTGTAGAGCGGCGTTCGCGCCAGCAGCGCGACAAGGACGGCAAGCCCGCAAAGCCCCCATACGGACAGCGGCACGCGCTCGCGCCAGAGATAGATCACACCCCCGGTCACGAAGATCAGCGGCAAGCGCAACCCGGTCTCCACACCCTTGGCGCCATTGGGAGCGATGATCTCGCGCAGGATGACGGCGGCCAGCAGCAGGCCCCAGAGGCAAAGCACCCAGCTGCGCCGACACAACAACCCGGCCAGACCCGCGACAAGGACGCCGAGATAGCAGAGGCATTCATATTTCAGGGTCCAGACCGTCCCCATCGGGAAGGAGAGCGGATTCTGGTCGAAGACGCCTGGTAGCGCTGCCGCGCTCTTGAAGGTGGTCAGCGTGCCCCGGATGAAACGCCAGAGCTGTCCATCCGCGAAATAGGACGCCCAATCGAGGCGTGTCATCACGGTTCCGATGACGAGTGAAACGAACAGGGTGGCCGCGATCAAGCCGGGCACGATCCTGAGCAGGCGAGCCAGCCCATAATCGCGCCAGCCGCGCCGCTCATAGCTCATCGTCACCAGGAAGCCGGAAATGGCGAAGAAGCCGTTGACCGCATGCTCGCCGAGCGTGAAGCCGGTGGCATGCATGAGCGGCTCCTCGTCGACATGGCCCGTCGCCACGCTGAAAGCGTGCGAGACGACCACGGCGAGCGCCATGACGAGGCGCAGAATTCCAAAATTGTTCGAGCCGCAGACCATCCCGTCGCCAACGCAACAGAAACGCGCGGACGTCACGGCCTCGCCTCCAGCCCTTGCCGTGCGAGCGCGCTCGCTCCCTGTAGCCAGGCCAGCGCGCCAGCGACGGAGCCGGCATGCGCAAACATCTTGTCTCGGTTCAGAATGACCCCGTAACCGATTGTTTTAAAGGCATTTTCTATGATCTTGAGCACCCCTGGAGCAGGCAGGCCGTATTTGTTGGCGACATAGCGTTCAGACCAGGCGAGGTGCCAGCGGGCCGTGAGGCGGCGTTGCGGCGAGGGTGCGCTGGAGCGGCCCCGGCCGTGCCGCGCTTCAGCCGCATCGACATGGAGAAGGCTGTGGCCGGCGTCGCGCATGCGGCGGCAGAGGTCGTCATCCTCATAGAACAGGAAGATCGCCGGATCGAAGCCGCCCACCGCCAGGAAGGCGTCGCGGCGAATCAGGAGGCAAGCGCCAGAGAGGAAAGGCAGGCAGGCATCCCCTTCCGGGATAACAGCCTCACCGGGATGATTGAGATAGGGCGGCGACAGCAAGGAGCGAGGCTGCAGGAAGACGCGGCCGGAAGGTTCGACGATGCGCGGCGCGAGCATGCCGGCATCGGGGTAGCGCTCCGCGGCCGCCAGCAGCGCCGCCACCGCGCCGTGCTGCAGCTCGAGATCGGGATTGACGATCAGCACATAGGGCGTCTCGGCTGCGTTGACACCGCGATTATTGGCGCGGCCATAGCCTTCATTCAAGGCGTTGGCGAGCACCCGAGCGCCTTGCGCCTGCGCGATGGCGCGGGTCTCGTCCTGACTGGCGTTGTCGACCACGATCGCCGGCACGCCCTCGCTTGCCAGCGCCGCCAGGCAGGCAGGCAGGACCAGGGCGCTGTCATAGGCGACCACGATGGCTGTGACGGCGTCTGCGAAGGCCTGCGACATGATGGCTGTTTGGCCGCAAGGCGCGGCTGCAGGCAAGCGAAATTCAGCGCCGGGTCAGGAGCGCCAGTTCGCGCTGCACAGCAAGACGCTCCGCCGCGTCGCAGCGGCGCGGCGCCTTGTAGGATTTCACCGCAAGGCTCGCCGAAGTCGAAAGGAAGCGCTGACGGTCTTCCCGCGCGACCCGCACCAGCACGCCTTGGCGGTCCACTTTGAGCCCGCAATCATAGCCGCGCGACACCTGGGCCGCCGCGAATTCGGGCGTACCGGGCAAGGCTGTGATGGTGCCGGTGCAGGCGGCGAGAGCAAGCAGGGACAGCCCCGCAAGGCACGGCTTGGCGCGGCATGACTTGGCGAAGGACATGGGGCAGCCCTGCTCAGAGCGCGTCGAAGCGCCCGGCCCGGACCTGCACCATCCGCTCCTTGAGCGCGGCGCGTTCCTCGGGCGTGCAGGCCTGCGGACGGATGTCCTGGTTGATCGTCTCCGCCTCGGAGACGGTGACATAGGCCGAGCGCGCGCTGGCAATCTGGTCAGGCGTCGCGCCGCGCTCGCGCTCGGAGGCGATGAAGCGCTCCAGCGTGCTGGCGCGCGGGTAGCCTGCCTGGCAGGCGATCGAACGCGAGACCAGGCTGGCCAATTCCGCCCCCCTCCCCGCGCCCGGATTGGCCGAACCCTGGACGCAAGCCCCCAGCGGCAGCGCAAGCAGACAGGCGAGCGCCAGCGGGCGCACGACGACAGAGGCGGGCATCGAGGGTCAGCCGTTCTTTTCGGTGAGGTTCACGCGCAGATGCGCCTCGCGCAGCTGCTTGGGCGAGGCTTCGGACGGCGCACCCATCAGCAGATCGACGGCCTGCTGGTTCATCGGGAACAACGCGACCTCGCGCAGATTCGTCGCGCCCGCGAGCAGCATGATGATGCGGTCGATGCCCGCCGCCATGCCGCCATGGGGCGGTGCTCCGTATTGGAAGGCGCGATACATGCCGCCAAAACGCTCGATCACCGTCTCCTCGCCATAGCCTGCGATCTCGAAGGCCTTCACCATCGCCTCGGGGCGATGGTTGCGGATGCCGCCCGAGGCCAGCTCATAGCCGTTGCAGGCGATGTCGTACTGGAAGGCCTTGATCGCCAGTGGATCGTCATTCTCTAGCGATTCGAGGCCGCCCTGAGGCATCGAGAACGGGTTGTGCGAGAAATCGACCTTCTTGTCGTCCTCGTTGTACTCGTACATCGGGAAATCGACGATCCAGGCGAAGGCAAACGCGTTCTCGTCGATCAAGCCGAGTTCCTGGCCGACCTTGTTACGAGCGTTTCCGGCGAATTTGTAGAACTTGTCGGGGTTGCCGGCGGCGAAGAAGGCCGCGTCGCCATCCTTCAAGCCGAGCGCGACGCGGATCGCCTCGACCCGCTCGGGGCCGATATTGTTGGCGATCGGACCCGCGCCCGCGCCTTCACGCCACATGATGTAGCCCAGCCCCGGCTGCCCTTCCCCCTGCGCCCAGGAGTTCATCCGGTCGCAGAAGGCCCTGGAGCCGCCGGCGGGCGCGGGAATCGCCCAGACCTGGTTCTTCTCATCCTCGAGGATGCGCGCGAAGACCTTGAAGGCCGAGCCGCGGAAATGCGCGGAGACGTCCTGCATCACCAACGGGTTGCGCAGGTCCGGCTTGTCGGAGCCATATTTGCTGATCGCTTCCGCATAGGGGATGCGCGGCCAGTTCTTCGTCACCGACTTGCCGCCGCCGAACTCCTCGAAGACGCCGGCGATCACCGGCTCCATCGTGGCGAAGACGTCTTCCTGCTCGACGAAGCTCATCTCGACGTCGAGCTGGTAGAACTCGCCCGGCAGGCGGTCGGCGCGCGGGTCCTCGTCGCGGAAGCAGGGCGCGATCTGGAAGTAGCGGTCGAAGCCCGCCATCATCAGGAGCTGCTTGTACTGCTGCGGCGCCTGCGGCAGCGCGTAGAACTTGCCGGGATGCAGCCGGCTCGGCACCAGGAAGTCGCGCGCGCCCTCGGGCGAGGACGCCGTCAGGATCGGCGTCTGGAACTCGGAGAAGCCGGAGGTCTTCATCCGGTTGCGCAGCGAGTCGATCACCTTCGTCCGCAACATGATGTTGTTGTGGAGCTTTTCGCGGCGCAGATCGAGGAAGCGGTACTTCAGCCGGGTATCCTCGGGATATTCGAGATCGCCGAAAACCGGCAACGGCAATTCGCCGGAAGCGCCGAGAACCTCGATGCCTGTCGCGAAGACCTCGACAGCGCCGGTTGCGAGATTGGCGTTCTCAGTGCCCGTGAAGCGCGCCTTGACCTTGCCGTCGATGCGGACGACCCATTCCGAGCGCACCGCAGCGGCATCGGCGAAGGCCGGCGAATCCGGATCGATGACCACCTGGGTCATGCCGTAGTGGTCACGCAGATCGATGAACAGCACGCCGCCATGGTCGCGGATGCGGTGGCACCAGCCGGAGAGGCGGACCTGAGCCCCGATGTCGCTCTCGCGAAGGGCGCCGCAGGTGTGGGAACGGTAACGATGCAAGGTCACGGTACTGGTCTCTTCGGAGGTCAAGGCCGTCCGCAACAGGCGCGCGCACGGTTTCGGGGGTAAGCACACGCCGCGGCGCGGATTGTCAAGAACGCCCGCGACATGGCGATACTCTGTCTGCTATGAGCCGACCTCATGAGCCTCATCACAACCACTCAGGATCTGGCCGACGCCTGCGCGCGCCTGGCTACGCATCCCTTCGTCACGGTCGACACCGAGTTCCTGCGGGAGACGACCTATTATCCCAAGCTCTGCCTGATCCAGCTCGCCTCGCCAGACGAGGCCGTGCTGGTCGATCCACTCGCGCCCGGCATCGATCTCGCGCCCTTCCTGACGCTGATGGCCGATGAGGCCGTGGTCAAGGTCTTCCATGCGGCGCGGCAGGATCTCGAGATCGTCTGGATCATCGGCAAGCTGATCCCCAAGCCGCTCTTCGACACGCAGGTCGCCGCCATGGTCTGCGGCTATGGCGACTCGGTCGGCTACGAGCAGCTCGCCAATGACCTCGCCAAAGCGCGGATCGACAAATCCTCGCGCTTCACCGACTGGTCGCGCCGCCCGCTCAGCGACGCCCAATTGGTCTATGCGGAATCAGACGTCACCCATCTGCGCGACATCTACCTCGCGCTCGACGCCGACATCAAAGCCAGCGGCCGCGAGAATTGGGTCGCCGAGGAAATGGCGGTGCTGAACTCGCCTGGCACTTACGAGGTCAAGCCGGAGAACGCCTGGCAGCGCCTGAAGGGCCGGATCCGCAAGCCCAAGGAACTGGCACTGCTGATGGAGCTCGCTGCCTGGCGCGAGCGCGAGGCGCAGAGCCGCGATGTGCCGCGCCAACGCGTGCTCAAGGACGATGCGTTGATGGACATCGTGCAGCGCGGGCCCGTCTCGGTCGAGGCGCTGGCGGAGCTGCGCTCGGTGCCCAACGGCTTCGAGCGCTCGCGCGCCGGCGGCGAGGTGCTGGCGGCGGTCACGCGCGGGCTCGCTCTCGATCCCAAGACCTTGCCCCGGCTGGAGCGGGAGCGCGGCCGCGCTACGAACGGCGCCGTGCTTGATCTGCTCAAGGTGCTGCTCAAGGCGGTCGCGGATGCTGAGCGCGTGGCACCGAAGATCATCGCCTCCTCCGACGATCTGGAAGCCATCTCCTTCGACGATGAGGCCGATGTGCCGGCGCTGAAGGGCTGGCGGCGCGAGGTCTTCGGCGAGAAGGCGATCGCGCTCAAGAACGGCAATCTGGGCCTCCGCATCGTGCGCGGCCGGGTTTCAGTCGCTTAGATCCGGCCCTGGAAGGTCGTGTCAGCCGAGGCTGATCTCGTACTCGCGGCCGAGCAGCTTGGCGAGTTGCTTCAATCGGCCCGTCACGCGCTCGCTCGACAAGGCGTGGAGTTCGCCGGAGAGGCGCAGGACGAGCCGGCTGTCGACACAGGCCAGCGTCGCGCGCGGTAGGATGCCAGGCATTCCGGCCGAGAGCAGATAGCCGACGCGGAAGGCGCTGGCGAGAAGCTGCGAGCGCTCCAGCAGGCGCGGCGTCAGCAACTGCCTCAAGCCGGCGGCAGCGGGAGAATCGCTCTTGGCGCCGGCATAGCGATGGAACACGGTCAGCGCCAGGAAGGCGCGGCCTGCGTGATCGACGCCGCTGAAGGCCGCATGCGCGATCACGTTGAGGCTCTGCTCGCCGCGATAATCGGGATGGGCGCGCCAGCCGATATCGGACAGCAGACAGGCAGCGTCCTGCAGGCGGCGACCAGCGGGATCGTCCGGCAAGCCGGCACTTGCGACCAGGCGCTGCACCCACTCGATCAGATCGGCGGCATGGCGCGGCTCGCGGGCGCGCAACTGGTTGTAGTCCTGTGCGCCGCGCAGCAGCGGGTCGACCCGGCGCTCATCTTCCGGGAGCATGTCGTATAGCAGGCCCTCGCGCACACCGCTCGCCGAGATCACCACCGCGCGAGGGCGGCCGCGCTTGATCAGCAGATCGAGCACGAGCGCGCCATAGGCCAGGAGCGGCCGGCGCGCGGAGGAGACGGCGTCGATCGCTTCCAGCACGGAGGCGTCGGCGCGCTCGACCAGCCGGGCGAAATCGGCAACGTCGCGGGCCGGCACGGTATAACCATGCATGACGCTGAGCGGATAGCCGGACTGGCGCTGGTGCAGGGTCGCAAGCGCTCGCCAGGTGCCGCCGACAGCAAAAAAATCCTTGCCGCGCATCGCCGCCAGTTGCGGGTGATGGTCGAGCTGTTCGCGAACGATCTTCTCGGCCAGCTTGATCTGGCCCTTCGCCTTGTCCATCAGCGCGAGGCCGCCAATCGGCAGGCTGATGCCGGGTCCGACGCGGTCGCCATCGACCCCGACAAGTTCCAGCGAGCCGCCGCCGAGATCGCCGGCGACGCCATGCGGCTCGGCGAATCCGGAAATCACGCCAAGCCCGGAGAGATAAGCCTCACGACCGCCGGAGATCAGTTCAATCCGCTGGCCGATCGCCTGCTCCGCCTTGGCGAGGAAGGCAGGCCCATTGGCGGCCTCACGCGCGGCCGCGGTGGCGATGACGCGGATCTCGCCGACCTGCATCGCTTCGCAAAGGATGCGGAAGCGCAGCAGCGCCTCGAGCGCACGCTCCATCGCATCCTCGGCCAACCGGCCGGTGGTGGCGACCTGCCGGCCGAGCCCCGCCATTTCCTTCTCGTTGAAGACCTGGGCGGGCGAGCGCGCCAGCATCTCGTAGACGACGAGACGAACCGAGTTCGAACCGATGTCGATGATGGCGATCGTCTCGCCAAGGCTCAACCGCCCCGCAACGAGGCCCATGCCGGTCATCTCAGCTCTTCTTGGCCGCCCGCTTGGGGAGGCTCCTGGGGCTGGAGTTGGAGAGCGATTTTCCACGTCCGGACAGGCTCGGATTGGTCATGAAATATTTATGGGCGTTGAACGACTCGTCGCCCGGCGCCGGGACAATGCGTTGCGAACCGCCATCGGGCAAGATCGTCCAGCTCTGTTCATTGTCGAGGAAATTGGCCTGCATGATCTGTTCGAGCAACTGCTGGTGCACCGTGGCGTTCAGAATCGGCGTCAGCGCCTCGACGCGACGGTCGAGATTGCGCGGCATCAGATCGGCCGAGGAGATATAGAGCTTGGCCTTGGCCGAAGGCAGGCCGTGGCCTGCCCCGAAGGCGTAGACCCGGGTGTGCTCCAGGAAGCGGCCGACGATCGACTTGACGCGGATGTTCTCGGACAGCCCGGGAACGCCGGGCCTCAGGCAGCAGATACCGCGCACGACGAAGTCGATCTCGACCCCGGCCTGGCTCGCATCATAGAGCGCGTCGATGATCTCGGGATCGACCAGCGAATTGCACTTGCCCCAGATCGCGCCCTTGCGGCCGGCCTTCACATGGGCGACCTCCTCGGCGATGTCGGAGAGCAGGCGCTGCTTCAGCCCCACCGGCGAAACCGACATCTTCTCCAACTCGGCCGGCTCGGCATAGCCGGTGATGAAGTTGAAGATGCGCGCGACATCCTGCGACATCACCGGGTCGGCGGTGAAGAAGGATACGTCGGTGTAGATGCGCGCCGTGATCGGGTGGTAGTTGCCGGTTGCGATATGGCAATAGGTCACGAGCTGGCCGGACTCGCGGCGCACCACCATCGACAGCTTGGCGTGGGTCTTGAGCTCGATGAAGCCGTAAACGACCTGGACGCCGGCGCGCTCCAGATCCTTGGCCCAGCGGATATTGGCCTCCTCGTCGAAGCGCGCCTTGAGCTCGACCAGGGCGGTCACTGATTTGCCGGCCTCCGCCGCTTCGGCCAGAGCATGCACGATCGGGGAGTTCGACGAGGTGCGATAGAGCGTCTGCTTGATCGCGACCACGCTGGGATCGCGCGCCGCCTGCTGCAGGAACTGCACGACGACGTCGAAGCTCTCATAGGGATGGTGGACGATCAGGTCTTTCTGGCGGATCGCGGCGAAGCAGTCGCCGGCATGTTCGCGGATGCGCTCGGGGAAGCGGGCATTGTAGGGCTTGAACTTGAGATCGGAGCGGTCGACGCCGACGAGCTGCGAGAGTTCGTTGAGGCCGATCATGCCGGCGACATCGACGATCTCGTCGGCGTCGACCTTGAGCTCGCGCACGATCAGCTTGCGCAGATGCGCCGGCATGCCGGTCGAAACCTCGAGCCGAATGACGACGCCGCGCCGACGCAGCTTCAGCATCGTCTCGAAGACGCGCACCAGATCCTCGGCCTCCTCCTCGATGTCGAGATCGGTGTCGCGGATGACGCGGAACGAGCCGGTGCCCTTGACGTCATAACCCGGGAAGAGCTTGCCGATGAAGAGCGAGACCGCATCCTCCAGCGTGATGAAGCGGTGCAGGCCTTCGCGCCCCAGATCCGGCAATTCGATGAAGCGGTCCATCTTGATCGGCACGCGGATCAGCGCATCGAGCTGGCGCCCGTCGCTGATTCTCTCCAGTGCCAGCGCCAGCGTGAAGCCGAGATTGGGGATGAAGGGGAACGGGTGCGCCGGGTCGATCGCCAGCGGCGTCAGCACCGGAAAGATGTAGTGGAGGAAATAATCCTCCAGCCAGACCCGCTCCGGCCTGCCGACCTCGCTCGGCCCGAGCAGGTGAATCTTGTTCTCATGCAGGTCGCGCTTCAGCTCGACCCAGCGCGCCTGCTGGTCGTCCGTCAGCGCCGAGACCGCCTTGCCCAGTTCTGCAAGCTGCTCGGCCGGCGTCAGGCCGTCTTGGCTGCGCGTGACCACGCCGGCCTTGAGCTGTTCACGCAGGCCCGAGACGCGGACCATGAAAAATTCATCGAGGTTGGCGGCCGAGATCGAGAGGAAGCGCAGCTGCTCCAGCAGGGGGTGATTGCGGTTCGAGGCCTCTTCCATGACGCGGCGGTTGAACTGCAGCCAGGACAGCTCGCGGTTCATGAAGCGGGCGGGCGATTGCCGCAGCGGGGTATCAGCGCCGAGGGCGTCAATGGCGGGGATGTCGAGGTCCATGATTTCTGCCGTTTGCGCGTTCATCTGCTTCGCTTTTGCCTCCGCCGCCGCGTGCCGCGTTAGTCTCGCCGCGTCAGTTCCGCCGCTTCGATCCCGTCCGCTCTTGAAGCCACCCTAGCGTGACGCTTCGATGACATTCGATCCCGGCCTTCATGTCCATCGCACCTGCCGGATCACGGTTCGGGACGCGACCGCTCCTTGACCAGCCCGTCCACGAACAGATCGAGCACTTTGGCCATGGTTCCTTCGATGTCCGCATCCGCGACCTGCCAACTCGGGAAATGGCCATCGACCAGCATGCGCGCCAGACCATACACCAACGCACGCGCCGCGATCTGGATCAGGTGCCGGTCCTTGCAACGCAGAAGCCCGCGTTGCGCCGCCTCCTGCAACAGGGCTTCGATCTGAGCCTGGATTTCGGCGTTCTCCCGGCCCAGCGACGGCGATCCGTCGAAATCGATCGAGCGCCGTGACGAGATGATTTCGAAATGGGTCGGATTGCGTCTGGCCCAATCGAGATAAGCCCGCCCGATGGCGCGTATGCGCAGCATCGGATCATCATCCACCTCCTGCGCCAGCGCCAGCACGATCTCGGCCCTGAAGCGCCGCATCGCCTCCTCGGCCACCGCCGTCATCAGCGTCATCTTGTCCGGGAAGTGGCGGAACGGAGCTGCCGGCGAGACCCCGGCCAATCGCGCCGCCGCCCGGACACTCACCGCAGAGAGGCCCCCCTCCTCAGCCAGCTTGAGCGCCTGCTCGACGAGCTCCTCGCGCAAATTGCCGTGATGATAGGCCGGACTGCCCTCGCCCGCCTCGCGGTCTCCGGTCCGAGTCGGTTTCACAGTGCTCATGGATCGAAGCTAGTGCACGTTCCGGCAAAGGAGGAAACCTGCCAGCAAAGGAGGAAACCCGTTCCGAAGGCGCTGAACGCGAGCTTCTTCGCATTGCAAATCAGGCTAAGCGTCCTCGCATCACAATCATGTAATCATCGATTACATTTATTGCCTGCAGTGGCCGCCGGTGCAATCGTCGCTCATAGCGACGCACGCCTCTCACGAAACGGCACCGACATGACAATCGCACGCAACCAGCCGAAGCCATCATTTCCGGCAGGCCAGCTGGAAGGCTGGCCACTCCTTGGGCTGCTCGCATCCGGGCTCGTTTTGGGCGCGCTTGCCGCGCTTGCCACCTCTTCCGGCGGAAGCGACGGCATCCGGCTGGTTGTCCGCATCACGGCGCGGACATCTCTGGTGTTGTTCTGCCTGGCTTTCACGGCCTCGGCCCTGTTCCAGGCCTGCCCCAATATCTGGACGCGCTGGCAAAGGCGGAACCGGCGCTATCTCGGACTGTCCTTCGCCCTGTCCCATGGCCTGCACGGACTTGCCATCATCGCCCTGGCCAGCACGGCCCCGACCCTGTTCAAGCAGCTCAGCAACACGGGAACACTGATCTCGGGCGGGCTCGCCTATGTTTTCATCCTCGCCATGGCCGCAACATCGTTCGACAGAACCGCCGCCTTGATCGGCCCGAAAGCCTGGCGCGGGCTCCATCTGTGCGGGGCTTATTACATCTGGCTCAGCTTCATGGTAACCTTCGGCAAGCGCGCGGTCATGGACCCGTTCTACTGGCCTTTCATCACAGTGCTGATCGCGGCCCTGGCTCTCCGGCTTTGCTTGCGCAGGACGCCGCTGACCATCGCGACGGCTGGATCATAATACCGCACTTGCGCGAGCCTTGCCGGTACTGTTCTTGTCGCGCAGCACCACCCTTACAGCGCCACCCTTGCAGCCTGCCATTCAGATCAGAGAAACGACTTGTCCCAGATCGAGACCCCTCACGACGATGGCGACATCGTCTATCCCGCCGCCATCCCCTTCGTGCTGGCGCATCTCGCCTGTCTGGGCGCGATCTGGAGCGGTGTGACCTGGACCTCGGTCTGGCTGGCGATCGGCCTGTACTGGCTGCGGATGTTTGCAGTGACGGGTGGCTATCACCGCTATTTCTCGCACCGAACCTACAAGACCAGCCGCTTCGGACAGTTCCTGCTGGCACTGCTGGCGCAGTCGACGGCGCAGAAGAGCGTGCTCTGGTGGGCCTCCAAGCACAGGCACCATCACCGCTACGCCGACACCGAGCATGACGTGCATTCGCCGGTGCTGACGTCCTTCGCCTATTCGCATCTCGGCTGGATCTTCGCCCGCGGCCATGACCGCTTCGATCCCGCGACGATCACGGACCTGACGAAGTTCCCGGAACTGCGCCTGCTCCATCGTTTCGAGATCGCGCCCGCCGTCCTGCTCGCCTTGATCTGCTTTGCGATCGATGGCTGGGCCGGGCTGTTCGTCGGCTTCTTCTGGTCGACGGTCTGCGTCTTCCACGCCACCTTCTGCATCAACTCCCTGGCGCATGTGCATGGCGACAAGGACTATGTCACCGGCGACGAGAGCCGCAACAATTGGTGGCTGGCGGTCATCACCATGGGCGAAGGCTGGCACAACAACCATCACGCCTATCAGTATAGCGTGCGCCAGGGCTTTCGCTGGTGGCAGTGGGATCCGACCTATTACATCATCCTCGGGCTCTCGAAGCTCGGGTTGGTCTGGGAACTGAGAGAGCCGCCGCAAGCGGTCATCGAGCGCTCCCAGGCGCTGCCGCCGCGCGTGATCGAGCGCTCGGCCGAGCGACTGGCTGCTTCCGTGCCGTTGGAACGCGCCATCGCAGCCTTCTGGGAGGCCTATGCCGCGACGCCGAGCCTTTCGGATCTGCATCTGCCGACCATGACGCTGGCCGATCTGCGCACAGCGCTGGCCGATCTGCAGCATCGCGCCGGAGATCGCCTGGTCGAAATGCAGCAGCAGGCGCATGAGGCGCTGGCGCAGCTGCATCTGCCGGTCCTGCCGACGCGCGAGGAACTGACGGAGAAAGCGGCCGCCATGTTCGTCAAGACGCCCTCGCTCGATGCCATCGCGGCGCGCGCCCATGATCTGCTGACCGAGGCGATGTATGCCCGGCTGGTCTCGCAGCCATCTGTGACCCCGCCGCGCGGCTGATTCACTCCGCCGGGAACAGCGCAGCCAGCGCCTCGGCCGCGAGCGCGCGGGTGACGCGCCGGCCGCGTTCGAGCGAAAGCCGGTCGAGCGTATCGACCAGCGCGCGCGCTGCCGCGAAGGAGCGCTCCATCCTGAGCGCCAGCATCTCGATGATGCCGGCGTCGATGATGAGCTGCCGGTCGATGAAGAGCTTGACCAGCACCGCCCGCAGCAGCGCGTCGTCGGGCGGCGCGATCGTCGCCTGCGGCGCCAGCCTCAGGCGCGACAGCAGATCGGGCACGCGCAGGCCCCAGAGGTCGGGGGCACTGCGCGCTGTCAGCAGCAGGAAGCCGCCCTTCGCCTTCATCGCATTCATCAGGTGGAACAGCGCCGGCTCATCGCGAACACCCTGGTCGCAATCCTCGACCACGAGCGCGCCGCCGGAGATCAGATGCGGGACGTCCTCCTGCGTGACCTCGGCGACCGAAACCGTCCAGGCATGGGCGGTCTTCGCCCAGATCGCGGCGAGATGGGTCTTGCCGGCATCCTGCGGCCCGACGAGCCGCAGCCAGGATTCAGGCCAGTTCGGCCAGGCCTCGACCAGGCCATAGGCGGCCTCGTTGGAGGGGCCGATCAGGAAATCCTCGATTCCGTGGCGGCTGTCGACCGGCAGGTCGAGCGCAAGCTGGCGGGGGCGGCTCGGCAGATCGGACATGGAGATCAGGTATCCGCCCCAGCGCGCGCGCTGACTTTTGCAGCCTTGGTCGCGTCCCCGCCATGATAGATATTGCTGGCGAGGTATTGCCTGAGCGCGAAGCGACAGAGCACGCCCATGACGGCCGCCAGCGGCACCGCCAGCAGCAGGCCGACGAAGCCGAACAGCGAGCCGAAGGCGAGCAGCGCAAACATCAGCCAGACCGGATGCACACCGATCGAGCCGCCGACGAATTTCGGCTGGAAGATGTTGCCTTCGAGGAACTGGCCCGCGGCGAAAACGGCGAGCGTCGCCAGCGGCCAGGTCCAGTCCGGCCAGAACTGGACGATGGCGACGCCGACCGCGAGCACGAGCCCCGTCAGCGAGCCGACATAGGGAATGAAGGAGAGGAAGCCGCTGATGATGCCGATCAACGCGCCGAAATTGACGCCGAGCAGGCTCAAGCCCACCGCATAGAAGATACCGAGCAGCAGGCAGACCAGCGCCTGGCCGCGCAGGAAACCAGCGATGGCGACGTCCATCTCGTGAAGCAGGCCGCGAATGGTATCGCGATGGTCGAGCGGCAGCCAGCCGTCGACGGTCGCGATCATGCGGTCCCAATCGACAAGCAGGTAGAAGGCGATCACCGGCGTCAGCACCAAGAGCGAAAACACCCCGATGATGGCGGTGCCGCCGGTCCAGAGCGACTGAAGCACGCTGCCGGCCCATTTGGTGCCCTCGCCGACGAGATTACCGAGCGAACTTTGGGCCTCGGTGGCAAGCTTCGCACCGCCAAGCCGCTCCAGCCAGGGTGCGCCGCGCTCCAGTACGAGCGCCTGGAGCTTTGCCGCGTCAGCGGGCAGACGCTGGACCAGCCCGGCCAGCTGCTGGCCGAGCAGCGGCGCGAGCAGCACCAGCGCCAGCACGAAGACCAGCAGGAAGACAAAGAGGATGACGATCGTCGCCGCGAGCCGGCCCATCCCCATCCTTTCCAACCGGTCGGCCAAGGGATCGAGCAGATAGGCGAGCGCCAGCGCCGCGACGAAGGGCAGCAGCACGTCGCGCAGCAACACGAGCAGCAGCACAAAGACGACGAGCGAGACCAGCCAGAAGCCGATTTGACGTTGCAGGGTCATCGATCCAGGCCCCTCATGCAGGATGCGAAGAAGTGGAAACCGATCTTTCGCATGAATCCTGCTCTCACTTGTCGATCAGAAGCGGACTCAAGGCTTTGTGGGTCGGCGATCATGCGCTGCACAAATGGGCGAAGCAGATGAAAGTTCCAAGAGCCGGATGATTTCAGATGGAATCACGAAGCGATCCCATCTGAAATCTGAATCCGTCTCTCATCATAGAGTTAGAGCAGGATCGATGCGAAAAACCGGTCTCCACTTTTTCGCATCCTGCTCTAGGGGCCCGAGATCGTCGTTACCCTTCCGCACGGCCAGCAGCCTCACGCCGCCAGAGCCTCACGCCGCCATGTGCCGCAACCAGAAGGTGAGATAGGCTGTCATCGAGCCGAGCGTCAACAGAGCCACCAGGAGCTGGCCGAGCTGCATGGCTTGCCCCGGATCGACACCAAAGGCGCGCGAGCCCAGCACCAGAGCAGCGAAGGCGATCTGCGCAGCGGTATTGAGCTTGCTGACGATGAAGGGCGCGATCTCGACCGGCCGCTCCATCACCCAGGACAGGATCACGGCCGAGACGATCATGACGTCGCGGGACACCACTAGGATGACGAGCCAGGAGGGTATGGCCCCGACCATGGCCAGGGTGATGTAGATCGAGACGATCAACGCCTTGTCGGCCACGGGGTCGAGATAGGCGCCGAGTTCGCTGGCCATGTCGAAGCGCTTGGCGATGAAGCCGTCGACAGCGTCCGACACGCCCGCCGCCACGAAGATGATGAAGGCAAGCTGCCAGCGCGCGTCGATGATCATGACGATCACGAGCGGCACCAGAATGAGGCGGCCGATGGTGATCAGGTTGGGAAGCGTCATGCGATGGGGTTCGCGGAGGCGGGGCTGCGACGCTAGAACCCGAATCGGTGGATCGGCAAGGGCGAAAGCGCTGTCCCGGCTTGCAAGCAGCGCCGCGCTTGCCTATCGCTCGCCTCAAACAGGATGAGGCTGCAGATCATGACAAAGCCCGGCGCGAACGGACTGACCTATGCGCAGGCAGGCGTCGACATCGACGCCGGCAACGCCATGGTCGACGCCATCAAGCCTCTCGTGCGCTCGACGCGCCGTCCTGGCGCCGACGCCGAGATCGGCGGCTTCGGTGGGTTGTTCGATCTCAAGGCCGCCGGCTTCAACGATCCGATCCTGGTCGCAGCCAATGACGGCGTCGGCACCAAGGTCAAGATCGCGATCGAAAGCGGGCTGCATGCGACGATCGGCATCGACCTCGTCGCGATGTGCGTCAACGACCTTGTCGTGCAAGGCGCCGAGCCGCTGCTCTTCCTCGACTACTACGCCACCGGCAAGCTCGACCCGAAGGTCGGCGTCGAGATCGTGCGCGGCATCGCCGATGGCTGCCGGCAGGCGGGCTGCGCGCTGATCGGCGGCGAGACCGCCGAGATGCCCGGCATGTATGCCGACAAGGATTACGATCTCGCAGGCTTCGCGGTCGGTGCGGCCGAGCGCGGGACGCTGTTGCCGCGCGCCGATCTCGCGGCCGGCGACGTCGTCTTCGGCCTGCCCTCCTCCGGCGTGCATTCCAACGGTTATTCGCTGGTCCGCCGCATCGTTGCGCTGGCCGGATTGAGCTGGGATGCGCCCGCTCCCTTCGCCCCTGGCCAGAGCCTGGCCGAGGCGCTGCTGACCCCGACGCGGATCTATGTGAAGACCCTGCTCGCGGCGCTGAAGGCGACCGACGGCATCAAGGTGCTCGCCCATATCACCGGCGGCGGTTTTCCCGACAATATCCCTCGCGTCTTGCCCGAGGGGCTCGGCGTCTCGCTCGATCTGTCTGCCATCTCCGTCCCGCCCGTCTTCGCCTGGCTTGCGGCGACCGGCGGCGTCGTCGAGCGCGAGATGCTGCGCACCTTCAATTGCGGTATCGGCATGATCGTCGCCGCCGACGCCGCCAAGGCCGACGAGGTCGAAGCCGCTCTGAAGGCCGCCGGCGAACCCGCCATCCGGCTGGGCGAAGTCGTCTCGCTCGCCGCCGGCGACGAGCCGGTCAGCTATCGCGGCAAGCTCGCCCTGTGAGCACGCCGATCGTCCGCAAGTCTGTCGCCCGCAAGCGCACCGCGGTCCTGATCTCCGGGCGCGGTTCCAACATGCTGTCGCTGGCCGAGGCCGCACAGGCGAATGATTTCCCCGCCGAGATCGCGCTCGTGCTGTCGAACATCCCCGGCGCCGGCGGGCTCGAACGCGCCGGCGCCCTGGGTATCGCGACCGCGACGGTGGACCACCGCGCCTTCAACAAAGATCGCGAGGCCTTCGAGCGTGCCATGGACGAGGTCCTGCGCATCAACCAGATCGAGTTGATCGCGCTCGCCGGCTTCATGCGGATCATGACACCCTGGTTCGTCCGGCGCTGGGAAGGGCGACTGATCAACATCCATCCCTCGCTGCTGCCCCTGTTCAAAGGCACGCATACGCACCGGCAGGCGCTTGAGGCCGGTGTCACTGAGCATGGCTGCAGCGTGCATTTCGTCGTGCCCGAGCTCGATGCCGGACCGGTGATCGCCCAAGCCAAAGTCCCCGTGCTGCCGGGCGACGACGAGGACAGCCTGAGCCAGCGCGTGCTGGCTCAGGAGCACACGCTTTATCCGCGCGCGCTCGCCGAGGTCGCCTCAGGCCGTGTCGCGCTGGTCGAGGGCGCGATCGCGCGGCTCTGAGCCGCCTCCCGCTGCTCGCAAGCGGCCCTGTCGCGCTCATCCTCCTGCTGCTGCCAGCGTCGCAACAGATCGGCGCGCCGCGCCGGGTAGCGCTCCTCGCGCAAGGCGAGGTCGGTGATGCGGTCGGTGCGGAAATGGCGGAACGCCTCGCGCAGCTCGCACCAGGCGATGACGATGCGCACCCGCTCATAGAAGGTCATGCCGATCGGCCAGATCATGCGCTGCGAATTCCGTCCCGCCTCGTCGCGATAGCGGATCGAAAGCTTGCGGCCTTGCCGGATCGCAGCGCGGACGCCGGCGACATCGACCTGGTCGACCGGCTTCTCCGAGCCATAGGCGGGGGCAAACAAGGCGCCATCGAGCAGGATCGGCTTGAGATGCGCCGGCAACACGGCCGCGACCTTGCTGACCACATCCTCGGCCGCGCGCGCCAGAACAGGGTCCGCCCGCTCGCTGAGCCAGCGCATGCCGACGAGAACCGCCTCGATCTCGTCGGGCGACAGCATCAGCGGCGGCAGGTCGAAGCCGGCGTCGAGAACATAGCCGATGCCGGCCTCGCCCCGGACCGGCACGCCCTGGCGCATCAGCGCGGCGATGTCGCGATAGACGGTGCGAACCGAGACATCGAGCTCGGCGGCGAGCGTATCGGCCGTCACGGGCCGGCGCCGGCGGCGCAGGCTCTGGATCAGATCGAGCAATCGTTCGGCGCGCTGCATGTTCTTCAGTTTCCACCCGAGCTTCGTCAGGCTCAGAATGGCCCAGCCTGCTGACGAATCCTGTCAGGAGCGTGGCAGTAGCGTCCAGGTCGGCGAGAATGCCAAGAGGAAACCGCGACATGATCATCCTGCACAGCTTCGGGCCAGGCTTCGGCCTGCCCGATCCGAGCCCGTTCTGCATCAAGGCCGAGATCCTGCTGCGGATGTCGGGGCTACCGTTCGAGCGCGTGACCGGGAACATGCGCAGCGCGCCCAAGGGCAAGCTGCCGATGATCGTCGACGACGGCGTCACCATCCCGGATTCGAGCTTCATCCGCTTCCATCTGGAGAGCGCACACGGCATCGATTTCGACACCGGCCTCACGCCGGAGCAGCGCGGCATCGCCTGGGCCGTGGAGAAGATGCTGGAAGAGCAGCTCTACTGGATGGTCGTGCATGAGCGCTGGATCGACAGCGGGAATTTCGACCGCGGCCCGCGTCATTTCTTCAAGGCGGTGCCGGCGCCGCTGCGCCCGCTGGTCATCGCCATGGTGAAACGCAAGGTGCGGAACAATCTCGACGGCCAGGGCATCGGGCGGCACAGCGCCGAGGAGCGGCTGGCCCTGACCAAACGCGCCTATGCCGCGATCGCCGCTATTCTGGGCGAGCGCCGGTTCCTGCTCGGCGACACGCCTTGCGGCGCCGACGCGGCGCTGGGCGCCTTCACGATGTCGGCGCTCAGCCCGATCTTCGACTCCGCCATCCGCGGCGTCGTCGAAAGCCACCCCAATCTCGTCGCTTATGAAGCGCGGATCAGGGCGCGTTTCTTTGCGGAAGCCGCTGCCGTCAAAGCGGCCGCTTGAGCTTGCACTTGTCGAGGAACTCCAGACCCTTCTCGCGCGCCGTGTCGTTGAAATAGCCGGTGTCGCGAAAAGCCTGGATCTCGTCCTTGGACATGGCGTTGACCGTGCCCTTGGCGTAGCAGCTGCACGGCGTATGCACCGCCTCGCGGGTCGTCTGCAGCAATTGCGACTGGGTGTGCAGGCAGGCGTCGAATGCGCGCAGCTGGATCATATAGGGGGTGAGGTTCTTCGCCGTCGGATCCGGTGGCGGGAGCGGCGCGGAGCTGCTCGCAGCCAGTACGACCGTGCCCATCAGCACAGACAATCCACCGGCCAAAACGACCGCACCCATCCGCCGCATCATCATGATTTCACAAGCCCTAAGAAAACGGGCCCCTGATCGCATGATTCATGCCTCGCCCGCGCGTCGGCGATGGTTCACAGCGCCTCGCAAAGGTCAAGAGCGCGGAAGGTCACGCCCGCTTGATCCACACCTTCACATCATGAAAAGCCGCGCCGCCAAAGGGCGCAACGGCGTCTGCCCCCGTAATCGTGTTGATGCCGCGCCCATATTTATGCGCCGCATTGGGCCAGATCGACTCGGCGATGACGACGCCGCGCACCAACCCCTCGAACAGCACGGCATGGAGATGCACGCTGCCACGGCTGTTGCCGACCACGACCTCGTCATCGGCCGCGATGCCGAGCTTTTCCGCATCGCCGGGATGCAGCATCAGCGTCGGCCGCCCCTCCTTCTTCTGGGAGCCCGGGGTCTCGGTGAAGGTCGAGTTCAGGAAGCTGCGCGCCGGGCTCGTCGCCAGGCGGAAGGGATGCTCAGCATCAGCATTCTCGATGACGGCCCAGTAGTCGGGCAGCGCCGGCATCTGCAAGTATGGGCCGACCGTGCCGGCATTGGCGTTGGGCACCTTCGGCCAATCGGGCTTGAAGCGAAACTTCTTGTCGCGGTAGCCGAAGCCGTCGAGATAATGCGCCGTGCGATAATCCGGCTGTACGTCGTGGAAATCATTGGCGATCAATTCGTCGAGCGTGCCGCGCCCGCTCTCGCGCAACGTCCAGTCGACGATCTCGCGCGGCGACATCTGGAAGCCGCGATGCTGCGCCCCGAGCCGCTCGGCGAGCGCACTGACGACCTCATGGTTCGAGCGGCATTCGCCCGGCGGGTCGACCAGCTTGCCGCCCCACATGATGTGCTGGTGGCCACCGCCCTGATAGACGTCGTCATGCTCCATGAACTGGGTCGCCGGCAGCACGATATCGGCCATCCCGGCCGTCTCGGTCATGAACTGCTCATGGACGACGGTGAAGAGGTCGTCGCGCCCAAAACCCTGCTTGACCAGCTCCTGCTCAGGCGCGACCGAAACCGGGTTGGTGTTCTGGATGAAGAGCGCCTTGACCGGCCCGCCCTGCCGCAGCGCCTGCGCATCGCCGGTGAGCACCCTGCCGATCTGCGACTGATCGAGCTGGCGGATTTTCGGATCGATGAGGTCGAGCCCCTCGATCAGGCTCTTGCGCCATTTGTAGATGCCGCTGTTGCTGTGGAAGGCGCCTCCGCCCTCATATTGCCAGGCTCCTGTAACGGTTGGCACAGACAGCGCCGCATGCATCGAGACCGCACCGTTACGCTGGCGCGCGAAGCCATAGCCCAGTCGGAAAAAGCTCTTCTTGCGCGTGCCGATGAGGGCCGCGAACTCTTCGATCTGCGCGACCTCGAGCCCGGTGATCGCAGCCGCCCATTCCGGCGTACGGTCGGCGAGATGCGCTTCCAGCTCCTCTGGAGCATCGGTGTGCCGCGCCAGATAGTCGCGGTCGGCATGGCCATCGCGAAAGAGGACATGCATCACCGCGCAGGCCAGCGCCGCATCCGTGCCCGGTCGTAGCACCAGGGCGAGATCGGCCTGGGCGAGCGTGGCATTGTGATAGATGTCGATGGCGACGATCTTGGCGCCGCGCGTCTTCCGCGCCTTGACGGCGTGGTGCATCACATTGACCTGAGTATGCACGGCGTTGGTGCCCCAGATCACGACGCAATCCGACTTGGCCATCTCGCGCGGATCGGGGCCCGCGAGGCGGCCCGTGCCGGCGATGAAGCCGGTCCAGGCCATGGTGGTGCAGATCGTCGAATACTGGCCGGAATAGCCCTTGGCGTGGCGCAGGCGGTTGATGCCGTCGCGCATGACGAGGCCCATCGTGCCCGCATAGTAATAGGGCCAGACGGCCTGCGCGCCGTGCTCGTTCTCGATCGCCAGGAAACGGCGCGCAATCTCGTCGAGCGCCTCGTCCCAGGATATCCGCTCGAACTGGCCTGATCCCTTCGGCCCGGTCCTGCGCAGCGGATGCAGCAGCCGGTCGGGATGGTGGATGCGCTCGGAATAACGCGCGACCTTGGCGCAGATCACCCCATCCGTGTAGCTCTGGCGCTTGCTGCCGCGCACCCGCCCGATGCTGCGCCCATCGATGACCTCGACCTCCAGAGAACAGGCGGAAGGGCAGTCATGCGGGCAAACGGATGGCAGATGGGCGATGCGGGGAAGCTCGGTCATAGCTGCTTATTAGACCAAGTTCAGAGCAGGAGAAATGGCTCGCCCACGCCGTCACCCTTTCCCAAAGCTCCTCCGGCGCAGCAGAGGCGCGGGTGTCAACCGGCGGTTAACACTAACGAGTCAAGTTGAACGAGGTTGTGTTCGAAAAGGCGTCGCTTGCGCCGGAGTTCTCATCGATGCGTTGCGTTGTGTTCCTGGCGGGCCTGCTGGCCTGTCTCGCCCTTTCGTCCGGCCAGCGCGCTTTGGCGCAGTCGAGCGACTACAGCACCCTCACCTCGCCTGAATCCGCGCAGCACTGGAATCTGACGCTGGGCGCCGGCCTGCGCTACCAGCCCGATTATTCAGGCTCCAACAACTACGTCTTCCGGCCGCGCCCGATCATCTCGCTCGGCAAGGGCGTGAAGAGCACCTGGTGGGTGGCCGAGGATGACGCACTCTCGATCGGCTTCTTCTCCGGCAAGGGCTGGCGCGTCGGCTTCTCCGGCGATCTGCTCTGGCAGCGCAAGGCCAGCACCAACCCCGCTCTGGTCGCGGTTCCCGACACGAAATTCGGCATCGAGGCCGGCGGCTTCGCCGAGTTCTACCCGGCCTCCTGGCTGCGCGCCCGCGTCGATCTGCGCCGCGGCTTCATCGCCCATGACGCGCTGGTCGCCGAAATCAAGCTCGACGCCTTCGCCAGGGTCGGCCAATGGTCGTTCGGCGCCGGCCCGCGCATGAGCATCGTCGGCGCCGACTATCTGCGGACCTATTTCGGCTCCTATCCCGGCACCGCCGGCACCGGCGGGCTGCTGCAGCGCTACAATGCCGGGATCCATTCCTATGGCGCGATCGCGCAGGCGACCTATAACTGGTCCGAGCGCCTCTCGACCACAACCTATATCGAGTACAAGCGCCTGGTCGGCGATGCCGCCAAGTCGCCGATCGTGAGAACCTATGGCTCGCGCGACTCGATCACGCTCGGCATCTCGGCGAGCTACGCCTTCGATCTCGGTTTCTGAGCGCGAACTCCGAACCCCGTGAGCCGGGATCTGGCCACGGGGTTTCACTTGCGGGATCGGCGCGCTATATCCTCTAGGGACTAGAGGATTAGGAGGTCGCCGCGATGGAACAGATGCCGATCGGCGCGCTGTCGGAAGCGACAGGCGTCAAGGTCCCGACGATCCGCTTCTATGAGGAGATCGGGCTCCTGCCCGCCCCCATTCGCACGCAGAGCAACCGCCGCAGCTATGGCGACGCCCATCTGCAGCGCCTGCGCTTCATCCGGCATGCGCGCGATCTCGGCTTCGCCGTCGACGATATCCGCGAATTGCTGGCGATGGCGGCCGAGCCGCAGGCCTCGTGCGACCGCGCCGACAGCATCGCGCAACGCCATCTCGCCGATGTCGAGCGGCGCATCGCCCAGCTCCAATCGCTGCGCGGCGAGCTCCAGCGCATGGTCGGCGAATGCCGGCACGGCCGCGTGGCCGAATGCCGCGTGATCGAATCCCTCGCCGATCACGGCCACTGCCTGCACGATCACCGCGTGGCGTGAACGAAAAAGGCGGGCTCAAGAGCCCGCCTGCACATCATGCAACCTGCCGTCATCCTGAAACTGCGCCGCTACGCGGCTTGCCCAAGACGACGGCGTGGATTTTGAGAGATCAGCCGACGATCTCGTTGCCGGCGAAGAACTGCGCGATCTCGATCGCGGCCGTCTCGGGCGCGTCGGAGCCGTGCACGGTGTTCTCGCCGACCGACTGGGCGAAGAGCTTACGGATCGTGCCCTCGGCGGCATTGGCCGGGTTGGTGGCGCCCATCACGTCGCGATAGGTCGCGATCGCGTTCTCGCCTTCGAGAACCTGCACCACGACCGGGGCGGAGATCATGAACTCGACCAGCTCGCCGAAGAAGGGACGCGCTGAGTGAACCGCATAGAAGGTCTCGGCCTGGGCCTTGGTCATCTGGATGCGCTTCTGCGCGACGATGCGCAGGCCGGCCTTCTCGATGACCGCGTTGACCGCGCCGGTGAGATTGCGCCGCGTCGCATCGGGCTTGAGAATGGAGAAGGTACGCTGGACAGCCATCGATATATCCTTGGGGAATTTCTGGAGAATGCGGCGCGCTTATAGCGGCCGCCTCTCCGCCCCACAAGGCTCCCGGGCGTTTCAGCGGGTCGCTAGTGGCGCGTCAGGAAGCTGCGGGCCTCGCGCAGCGCCTCGGCGATCTCGTCACGCGTCATCTCGAGCGCCAGTTCCTGGCGATGGGCGGCAGCCCGACCACAACCGCGCGCCAGGGCGACGTTGAACCATTTCTGCGCCGCGACGAGGTCGACCGGCTGATTGCGGCCTGCGGCATACATCAGCCCAAGCTCGTAATAGGCCTCGGCGGAGGCCTCCGTTGGGATCACCAGCGAAGCGGGGATCGCGCTCATTTCCATGCGTGCCATGACAACCACCCTCTTGTCCTGTTGCGCCGAGCACCCGTCCAAGGCCGCGGCTTGTGAAGGTGAGATTTGGCCTCAGCCCTTAAAGAGCTCGATAAAAATCGCGATGAATCGAAGCTCAACAAGATGTAATCGCCGGGTTAAATCAACGATCGATTCATGCTGGCAGCGCGAAAAGCTGCGTGATTTCAAAAGCCTCCCGTTGGGTCAGCGTTCGCTGTGTTGACGCGACGTTCACCTTGGTGCGCGGTTACCCACTTCATCCTCCCGTTAAAGCAGACTTGGAGACGGGGCTCGCCTTCGATATGGTTCATATCTGAACCATGCAGCATAGCGGGTCGGACAAGGGAGGATCGACATGAACAAGCGTGCAATCGGGGGCCGTTCGGCGCTTTTGGGCTTCGGGCTCCTGATCGGAATGGCCACGGCGCCCGCCAGCGCCCAGGACGTCACCGGCACATGGCTGCGCGACACCGGTGCCTCGCGCGTCCGCTTCGCCAAATGCGGTGAGGCGGTTTGCGGCACCATCGCCTGGCTCAAGGATCCCAACGGTCCCGCCAAGATCGGCCAGCGCATCTTCTACGACATGAAGCCCGCCGGCGGCGGCAAGTGGAGCGGCAGTGCCTTCAACCCCGAGGACGGCAAGACCTATTCGGGCACGATGACGCTGGCAGGCGACGCGCTGACGACATCGGGCTGCGTGCTCGGCGGGCTGATCTGCCGCTCGGTGAAGTGGTCGCGGGCGAACTGACGCCCGAAGCGCAGGCGGAATTGCGGCCTCATCGTCATGGTCGGGCTTGTCCCGACCATCCACGTCCTCCTTGGCCGCATGCGGTGTTCAAGACGTGGATGCTCGCCACAAGGCGAGCATGACGGCTCGAAGCCTCAGCGCGCCTTCTGGTTGAATAGCATCGCGTGCTCCTCGGGCGTGCGCTGTTCCGGCGGCTTGCGCAGCTCCGAAGCGACGGCAAGACCACGCTCGACGGCCGGGCGTGCCAGCATCGTCGCGATCCAGCGCTCGACATGCGGGAACTGCTTGATGTCCTGGCCCTGGCGCTCCCAACCGCGTGCCCAACCGATGCAAGCCATATCGGCGATCGAATAATCGCCGGTGATGTAGTCGCGACCGGCAAGGCGCTTGTTCAGCACGCCATAGAGGCGGTTCGCCTCATTGGTATAGCGCTCGATGGCATAGGGCAGCTGCTCGGGCGCATAGAGCCGGAAATGATGGGTCTGGCCGAGCATCGGACCAAAGCCGCCCATCTGCCAGAACAGCCATTCATCGACGGCGACGCGGCCACGCTCGTCAGCGGGATAGAATTTGCCGGTCTTGCGACCGAGATATTGCAGGATCGCTCCGGATTCGAAGACCGAGATCGGCTTGCCGTCCGGCCCCTCGGGATCAACGATCGCGGGCATGCGGTTATTGGGCGAGATCGCCAGGAACTCCGGCTTGAACTGGTCGCCCTTGCCGATGTTCACGGGAATGACGGTGTAGGGCAGCCCGCACTCCTCGAGCATGATGGTGATCTTCCAGCCATTCGGCGTCGGCCAGTAGTGGAGATCGATCGGCTTGGTCTGAACTTGTGCCATACTGCGCTTCCCGTCGGTTGCTGGATGCGACAGATCTAGTCTCACCCGCGCCGTCCTGAAAGCACCGGAACCCGCGCCATAAGCGGCCTCGCCATGTCATGGGGGCGGGCGACCGGCGAGACCGCTGAGGAGGGCGGCATCCACTTCCTCTGTCGATGTGCCAGAGCAATTTCCGATCCAATTGGATCGTTCAATTGCTCTAAATCCTTGTTTTAACGCGATTTCTTCACGCGAACAGGTATCCGCTTCGCTCGAAAACGCTCTAGGCTCGTCGCAGCAGGCAAGTTATGGACGCACCATGGAGACTGTCCCGTCGCAAGAACTCTTCGCCCATGTCCGAATCGTCATGGGCATGGTCACCGGGCTCGGCGTGACCCGGCTGCTGACCGGCACCGCCGGCTTCATCCAGCATCCCGCCCGTCACCGCCTGTCGCTGATCCACCTGCTCTGGGTCGGTTCGATCCTGCTCGAACTGATCCTGTTCTGGTGGTGGGAATTCGCACTCTCGCGGATTCCCGTCTGGAATTTCGGCGTCTTCACCTTCCTCATCGGCTATGCCGTCGTCCTCTACATGCTGGCGGCCCTGCTCTTTCCCGACAACATCTCGGAATATGCGGGCTATGAGGACTTCTTCATCAAGAGGCGCCGCTGGTTCTTCAGCCTGCTGGCGGCGACCTTTGCCCTCGACGTGACGGATACGCTGATCAAGGGTTCGGAGCGCTGGAGCCAGTTGAGCGGCGCTTATCTGCTGCAGATTCCCATCGGCCTCGCCCTGTGCCTCCTAGGCTTCCTCGTCGCACGGCGATCCGTGCAGATCGCCGTGGCCGCCCTCCATCTCTCGATGCAGCTTCTCTGGATTCTGCAAGCCTTTTGAGACCTCGATGCCTTGAGACGGCACGGACCGGCTCGCTACGACGCGATCACAAACTTGAAGCCCTCATGGCTCTGGGCAAAGCCGAGATTGACGTAGAAGCGATGCGCGTCGGTCCGAGCCTTGTCAGAGGTCAGCTCGACGAGGCCCGCCCCCTTCTCCCCAGCGAAGGCGAGCGCGTGGTGCATCATCACGGCGCCGATGCCGAGGCTGCGGCTCTCCGGCGCGACATGGACGCTTTCGATCTTGGCCCGCTTGCGACCGCGCGCGACGAGCCCGGGGATCAGCGTGACCTGGAAGGTGCCGACGACCTGCCCCAGTCGCTCCGCCACGAACAATGTGTTGTGAGGGCTGGCGGCGATCTCGTCGAAGGCATCGAGATAAGCTGGATGGGCGACCTCGACGGCGATCTCCTCGGGGCTCTTGGCCTGCCGCGCCGCGCCCAGCATGATCAGGGTGGCGATGCGGGGCGCATCGACCCGCACGGCCTCGCGGATCGTGATCTCGGCGGGATCGATGGCGCTGCGGCTCATGCTCTGGTCCTTCATCTCGTCATCACTCGAAACTCGTCAGCGCCCGAATCGTTGGAACGATCACTCGGCGAAAAGCCGCTTCGCCATCAGCAGCGTGTTCGGGGTGTCCTCGCGTCCGTCGAAGCGGGCCTGGCGCTGCAGGAAAAAACCCATACGCTCGTAGAAGGCGATGGCCGGCTCGTTCTGGCTCTCGACCTCCAGCCGCGCGACCGGGGCTTGCGGAAAACAGGCCAGTGTCACCTGCAGCAGCGTGCGGCCAACACCGATGCCCTGATAGCTCGGGAGGACGTAGAGCCTCGTCAGCAGCGCCGCGCGGTCGCGCTCGAGCCGCGCCGAGGAGGTTGCGATGATCTCCTCGCCGACCAGGGCGACGAGAAAGGCCCCATTGTCGCGCCCGAGTTGGGCCGAGAGGCTCTCCAGTGAATGCCAGGCATTGGTGATCTCGGCGACGCGCTGCCAGCCATAGATGCCGTCATAGGTCGCATGCCAGGTCTCGACCAGCAGGCCGCGCACCGCCGGGAGGTCGGCGGGCAGCGCGTCGCGGATGATGAGACCGTCTGGCGTCACTCGATGCCCAGCTTGGCTTTCAGGATCTCGTTCAGGGCCTGCGGATTGGCCTTTCCGCCCGAAGCTTTCATCGCCTGACCGACGAACCAGCCCAGCATGGTCGGCTTCGCCTTGACCTGCTCGACCTTGTCGGGATTGGCGGCGATCAGCTCGTCCACCGCCTTCTCGATCGCGCCGGTATCGGTGACCTGCTTCATGCCGCGCGCCTCGACGATAACGCGCGGGTCGCCACCTTCGGACCAGAGGATCTCGAACAGATCCTTGGCGATCCGGCCCGAGATGACGCCCTCGCCGATCAGCTCGACCAGCCCGCCGAGCTGGGAAGCCGAGACCGGCGAGGAGCCGACATCCTGGCCCTCCTTGTTCAGCCGGCCGAAGAGCTCGTTGATCACCCAGTTCGCGGCGGCCTTGCCGTCGCGGCCTTTCGCCACGGCCTCGAAATAGTCGGCCTGCTCGCGCTCGGCGACCAGCACCGCGGCGTCATAGGGCGAGAGGCTGTATTCCGCGATGAAGCGCGCCTTCTTGGCGTCCGGCAATTCGGGCAAAATACTCTTCAGCTCCGCGACGAAGGCGTCGTCGAATTCGAGCGGCAGCAGGTCCGGGTCCGGGAAATAGCGGTAGTCATGCGCCTCTTCCTTGGAGCGCATCGAGCGCGTCTCACCCTTGCCGGGATCATAGAGCCGCGTCTCCTGGTCGATCGTGCCGCCATCCTCGATGATGCCGATCTGGCGGCGCGCCTCGACCTCGACCGCCTGGCCGATGAAGCGGATCGAGTTGACGTTCTTGATCTCGCAGCGCGTCCCCAGCTCCGCACCGGGCTTGCGGACCGAAACGTTCACATCGGCGCGCAGATTGCCCTTCTCCATATCGCCGTCGCAGGTGCCGAGATAACGCATGATGGTGCGCAGCTTGGTGACATAGGCGCGCGCCTCTTCGGCCGAACGCAGATCCGGCTTCGAGACGATCTCCATCAGCGCCACGCCCGAGCGGTTGAGATCGACGAAGCTCATCGTCGGATGCTGGTCATGGATCGACTTGCCGGCGTCCTGCTCCAAATGGAGGCGCTCGATGCCCACCGTGATCTGCTCGGTCGGCGACAGGTCGACGACGATCTCGCCCTCCCCGACAATCGGGCTTTTGTACTGGCTGATCTGGTAACCCTGCGGCAGATCGGGATAGAAGTAGTTCTTGCGGTCGAAGACCGAACGGTTGTTGATCTGGGCGTTGAGGCCCAAGCCGGTGCGCACGGCCTGGCGGATGCACTCGGCATTGATGACCGGCAGCATGCCCGGCATGGCGGCATCGACGAGGCTGACATGCTCATTCGGCTCTGCACCGAACGCCGTGGAGGCGCCGGAGAAGAGTTTCGCATTGGAGGTCACCTGTGCATGGATCTCCATGCCGATCACCACTTCCCAATCGCCGGTCGCTCCCTTGATCAGCTTCTTGGGGTCGGCGGGGCGAACATGCGCGTTCATCTTGGCTCTTTCGACTTGGAAATCTCGGCTACGGGTTACGATTTCGGCGCGCGGCGGGCAAGCGGCTGTTGCCCTCCTGTCACCACTTGGCCGTATTGTGGCGTATTTGGCCCCTGTTTGCCTTAGTGTCGAGTGAACGATCTTGACAATCGTCAGCCCGATCCCCTTCTTGCAGCAAAATCCGGAAACCCTCGCTGGTTGCGCCGGTCCTGCTATCCGGAGTCCGTCCATGACACATCGCCGCGCCACAGGTTTCGGACTCGTCGTCGCTTCCGCCGCACTGACTTTCGCCGCCGCCGCGGCCCTCGCCCAGGGCGCGCCGCCGGCGCCGCCCGTGCAGGTCTCGGCTCCGCTTGCCAAGCGCGTCACCAACTGGGACGAGTATACCGGCCGCTTCGAGGCGAGCGAGCAGGTCGAAATTCGCGCCCGGGTCTCGGGCTTCCTGGATTCGCTGCATTTCCGTGACGGCGATCTCGTCAAGAAGGGCGACCTGCTCTTCACCATCGATCCGCGCCCCTACCGGCTCTCGGTCGATGTCTCGCGCGCCGATGTGGCGCGCGCCAAGGCGCAGGTCGAGCTGGCGCAGAATGAGGTCGAGCGCGCCGAGGGCCTGACCCAGAACCGGACCATCACGGCCCGCGACATCGACCAGCGCCGCGCCAACCTCAACAGCGCGATCGGCACCCTGCAAGGAGCCGAGGCCAACCTCAAGACGGCCGAGCTCAATCTCGAATGGACCCAGGTGCGCGCGCCCCTCGCAGGGCGCATCTCCAACCGGCGCGTCGACCCGGGCAACCTCGTCGCCGGCGGACAGTCAGGCGCGACGCTTTTGACCACGATCGTCGCCGTCGACCCGATCAACTTCGTCTTCGATGCCTCGGAGGCCGATTACCTGCGCTATTCGCGGCTGACCAAGGACCTGCGCAAGGTCACCAGCCGCGAAGAAGGCAGCCCGGCCGAAGTGCGCCTGGCGGATGAGCGCGAGTGGAAGCGCAGGGGCAAGATCGACTTCGTCGACAACGCGCTGAACGCCCGCTCCGGCACCATCCGCGGCCGCGCCGTGTTCGAGAACAAGGACCAGTTCCTGACGCCGGGCACGTTCGGGCGGCTGCGCCTCTTCGCGGGCGAGGCCGATGCCTTGCTCGTGCCCGACACCGTCATCGTCTCCGACCAGGCCAGCAAGATCGTCCTGACCATCGGGCCCGAGAACAAGGTCGTGCCCAAGCCCGTCGTGCTCGGCCAGATCACCGGCGGTCTGCGCGTCATCCGCGAAGGCCTCAGCCCCACCGACCAGGTCATCATCGGCGGCCTCGCCAACCCGATGGTGCGTCCGGGCGGGACGGTGACGCCACAACCCGGCGAGATCAAGCCGGCCGCCACGAACTGACCGTTCACCCTCCGATCTGAGCCACGGACGGCGCCTCGCCGTCCGCCCTGCCTTCCGGCCAGGAAACGTCCATGTTCCGTTTCGCGCATTTCTTCATCGACCGGCCGATCTTCGCGACCGTGCTGTCGATCCTTCTGACCATCGCGGGTGCGATCGCCCAGCGCGGTCTGCCGATCGCCGAATATCCCGAGATCGCCCCGCCGACAGTCACGATCACGGCGACCTATCCCGGCGCCTCGGCCGAGGTCGTCGCCTCGACGGTCGCGGCCCCGATCGAGCAGGAGGTCAACGGCGTCGACGACATGCTCTATATTTCGTCGCAATCGACCGGCGACGGGCGCGTCACGATCAGCGTCGTGTTCAAGGCCGGCACCGATGTCGACCAGGCTCAGGTGCTGGTGCAGAACCGCGTCTCCGCGGCCGAGCCGCGCCTGCCTCAGGATGTGCGCACGCTCGGCCTGCAGGTCCGCAAGGCCTCGCCCGACTTCCTGATGGTCATCCACATGCTGTCGCCCGACGGCTCGCGTGACCAGCAATATGTCTCGAACTACACCACGCTCAACGTCAAGGACGTGCTGACCCGCGTCGACGGCGTCGGCGACGTCCAGGTCTTCGGCGCGCGCGACTATTCGATGCGGGTCTGGCTCGATCCGGCCAAGGTCGCTTCGCGCAACCTGACCGCTGGCGATGTCGTCTCCGCGATCCGTGCCGCCAACATCCAGGTCGCGGCGGGCGCGATCAACCAGCCACCGGCCAAGTCGGACGGCGCCTTCCAGCTGTCGGTCAACACGCTGGGACGTCTCACCAGTATCGACGAGTTCTATGACATCGTCGTGCGCTCCGACGCCGATGGCGGCACGATCCGCGTCCGCGACATCGCTCGCGTCGAACTCGGTGCGCAGGACTACCTGTCGAACTCCTATCTCGACAACAAGGAAGCGGTCGCGATCGGTGTCTTCCAGCGTCCGGGCTCGAACGCGCTGGCGGCCTCCGAATCCCTCATCAAGACGATGCAGACGCTGTCGAAGGACTTCCCGGGCGGCCTCGAATACCGGATCGTCTACAACCCGACGGAGTTCATCGGGGAATCCGTCTCCGCAGTCGTGCAGACGCTGCTCGAGGCAATCGTGCTCGTCGTCATCGTCGTGATCCTGTTCCTGCAGACCTGGCGCGCCGCGATCATCCCGATCATCGCGATCCCGGTTTCGCTGGTCGGCACCTTCCTGGTCATGAGCGCGGTCGGAATTTCGTTCAACACGATCTCGCTGCTCGCGCTCGTGCTGGCGATCGGCATCGTCGTCGACGATGCGATCGTCGTCGTCGAGAATGTCGAGCGTTATCTCGCGCAGGGGATGAGCGCCAAGGACGCTGCGCACAAGACCATGGACGAGGTCGGCGGCGCCCTGCTGGCGATCGCCCTCGTCCTTTGCGCCGTGTTCATCCCGACCGCCTTCATCACCGGCCTGCAAGGCACGTTCTACCAGCAGTTCGCGGTGACCATCGCGGCCTCGACGATGATCTCGTGCTTCGTCTCGCTGACCTTGTCGCCGGCCTTGTCGGCGATCCTGCTGAAGCCGCACAGCCATGAGGAGCCGAAGGGCTTCATCGCGGCGCTCGGCGCGCCGATCCGCTGGTTCTTCAAATATTTCAACAAGGGCTTCGACTGGCTCTCGCGCGGCTATGGCGCGGTGACCTCGCGTCTCATTCGCGTCAGCGTCCTGATGCTGCTGGTTTATGCCGCCTTGATCGCGGTCGCGGGCCAGCGCCTTGTTGCAATCCCGACGGGCCTGGTGCCGCAGCTCGACCGCGGCTACTTCATCGCCGTCTTCCAGCTTCCGGCAGGCTCCTCCTTGCCGCGAACGGACGCGGTCATCCGCAAGGCGACAGACATGCTGCTGTCGCGGCCGGGCGTCGCCCATGCCGTCGCCTTCGCCGGCCTCGACGGCGCGACCTTCACCCTGGCGCCCAATGCCGGCGTCGCCTTCGTCACCCTCTCGGATTTCAGGGAACGGGCCAAGGCTGGCCTGACGACCCAAGGCATTCTCAACGACCTGCGCACCCAGCTGTTCCAGATCAACGAAGCCTTCTCCCTGGTGATCGAGCCTCCGGCCGTTCCCGGTATCGGCAATGGCGGCGGTCTCAAGGGCTACGTCCAGGACAAGGGCGGGCGCGGCCTTGCCGCGCTGGAAGGCGCGACCTGGGCCGTGGCGGGAACAGCAGGGCAATCTCCGGGCATCCAGCAGCCCTTCACCCTGTTCTCGACCAAGACGCCGCAGATCTTTGCCGATATCGACCGGACCAAGGCGGAAATGCTCGGTGTGCCCGTGACCCGCGTGTTCGAGACCCTCTCGGTCTATATGGGCTCGGCCTATGTCAACGATTTCAACATCCTCGGCCGCACTTTCCGGGTGACGGCGCAGGCCGACAACCCCTATCGGCTCGATATCCGCGACGTCGCCGCCTTGAAGACGCGCAATGCCGATGGCGAGATGGTGCCGATCGGCTCGGTCGCGACCTTCTCGAACACGACCGGCGCCTACCGCGTGCCGCGCTACAACCTCTACCCGGCAGCCGAGGTGCAGCTGTCGATGGCGCGCGGCTTCTCGACGGGCCAGGGCATCGCAGCTGTGGAGCAGATCGCGCAGAAGGTTCTGCCGGCCGGCTTCGGCTTCGAATGGACCGAGATCGCGCTGCAGGAGAAGCTCGCCGGCAACACCGCGATCATCGCCTTCGGCCTCGCTGTCGTCTTCGTCTTCCTGCTGCTGGCGGCGCTGTATGAGAGCTGGACCTTGCCGCTCGCGGTCATCCTGATCGTGCCGATGTGTATCCTCGCGGCAATGATCGGCGTCGGCTACAAGGGCTTCGACCGCAACGTGCTGGTCGATATCGGTCTCGTCGTGCTCGTCGGCCTCGCTGCGAAGAACGCGATCCTGATCGTCGAATTCGCCAAGCAGGCCGAAGACGAGGGCATGAACCGGCGCGAGGCCGCAATCGCCGCGGCCAGGACCCGGTTGCGGCCGATCCTGATGACCTCGCTCGCCTTCATCCTCGGCGTGCTGCCCTTGACGATCTCGATCGGCGCCGGCGCGGAGATGCGCCAGGTGCTCGGTGTGGCGGTGTTCTCGGGGATGATCGGCGTGACTTTCTTCGGCCTGATCTTCACTCCTGCCTTCTACGTCATCGTGCGTTGGCTGGCGGAGCTCCGCGGCAAGAAGAAAGCGGTTGACGTGTCTCACGCCCCGCAGCCCACGCACTAGATGTGAGCCGGATCAATACGAAAAACCGGTTCCCACTTTTTCGCATCCTGCTCTAACGAAAAAAGGGCCTTCCGCGCGGCGCGGAAGGCCCTTTCCATTTGATGGCGCCGGTCGCGCCTAGTTTTGAGATCAGAGCGGCGTCAGGCACCCTTCCTCATAGGCGATGGTCCAGCCGATCAGCGGCCGCCAGAGCGTCTCGGCCAGTTCCGGCGGAAGGCCCGCCTCCTGCGCCCTTTCCCTGACGGTCTCGACCACCTGCTCGACCCGAGCGGGAATATTCGCCGGCAGGCCGTCGCCGCGCTTGACCACCAGCACACGCTCGACAACGTCGAGCCGCCGGCGCAGCAGCGCGACGAGCTCGGCATCGATGGCATCGATCTCCCGCCTCAGCCCCGCGAGCGCAGGAACGTCAAGAAGATCGCGGTCTGCCATCAGCCCCACCAGCGCTCGCTCACAGGGAAACGACCGGCCGCGTCCTCGATCACCTGCCCGAGCGAGAACAGCGTCTCCTCGTCGAAGGGCCGGCCGATGAGCTGAAGGCCAAGCGGCAAACCCTGACTGTCCAGCCCTGCCGGCACGGCGATGCCTGGCAGGCCGGCCATGTTCACCGTCACCGTGAAGATGTCGTTGAGATACATCTCGACCGGATCGGCTGAGCCCTTCTCGCCGATGCCGAAAGCCGCCGACGGCGTAGCCGGCGTCAGCACGGCGTCGATGCCGGCTGCATAGGCCTGGTCGAAATCGCGCTTGATCAGGGTGCGGACCTTCTGGGCACGCAGGTAATAGGCGTCGTAATAGCCCGCCGAGAGCACATAGGTGCCGATCATGATGCGGCGCTTGACCTCGGCGCCGAAGCCTTCGGCGCGGGTCTTCTCATACATCTCGACGATGTCGCGGCCCTGCTGGCGCAGGCCGTAGCGGACGCCGTCATAGCGCGCGAGATTGGACGAGGCCTCGGCCGGGGCAACGATGTAATAGGCTGGCAAGGCGTATTTCGTATGCGGCAGCGAGATCTCGACGATCTCGGCGCCAGCCGCCCTCAGCCAGTCGATGCCTTTCTGCCAGAGCGCGTCGATCTCGGAATTGAGCCCTTCGAGCCGATACTCCCGGGGAATGCCGATCTTCATGCCCTTCACGGAGCGGCCGACGGCCTTCTCATAATCCGGCACGGCCATGTCGACCGAGGTCGTGTCCTTGGGATCATGCCCGGCCATGGAGCGCAGCATCACGGCGCAGTCGCGCACCGTCTTGCCGATCGGCCCCGCCTGGTCGAGCGAGGAGGCGAAGGCGACGATGCCCCAACGCGAGCAGCGGCCATAGGTCGGCTTGATGCCGACCGTGCCGGTGAAGGCGGCGGGCTGGCGGATCGAACCGCCGGTGTCGGTCGCGGTCGCGGCCAGGCAGAGATCGGCCGCGACAGCCGAAGCCGAGCCGCCCGACGAGCCGCCGGGAACGAGATGGGCACCCTCTATCGCTCCCGTCGCCCCTGCCCCGACATTCGAGCCCAGTCCTACGTTAGAACCTTTGCGCCGCCACGGATTTACTACCGGGCCGAAGGCCGAGGTCTCGTTCGACGAGCCCATGGCGAATTCGTCATTGTTGAGCTTGCCGAGCATGACCGCGCCGTCGCGCCAAAGCTGGCTCGACACCGTCGATTCATAGGCCGGCACGAAATTGCCGAGGATCTTCGAGCAGGCCGTGGTGCGCACACCATTGGTGGCGAACAGATCCTTGATGCCGAGCGGCAGGCCCTCAAGCGGGCCGCCCTCGCCTTTTGCAAGCTTCGCGTCCGAGACCGCTGCCTGCTTCAGGGCATGCTCGGGCGTCTCCAGCACATAAGCGTTGAGCGCGCGCGCCTTCTCGACCGAGGCGATATGGGCCTTGGTGATCTCGGTTGCGGAAAAGGTCTTCGCCTTCAGCCCATCGCGGGCTTCGGTCAGGGTCAGGCGGGTGAGATCGGTCACGTGGGATATCCGTTCAGCAAACGTCAGGAGATCCCCGGGTTGCGCTTCGCGCCCCCGAGGATGATCGAATAGGCGCTTCTCGCGCCTATTCGATCACCTTCGGCACCATGAAATAATTGTCTTCGGACGCTGGCGCGTTGGCGACGATCGTGTCGGCGATCTCGCCGTCATTCACGATATCGGCCCGCAGCTTCATCGCCATCGGCGTCACCGAGGTCATCGGCTCGACGCCCGCGACATCGACCTCGTTCAACTGCTCGACGAAGCCGAGAATCGCGTTGAGCTCGCCTTGCAGCTTGGGCAGATCGGCTTCCGGAACGGCAATGCGCGCGAGATGCGCGACGCGCTTGACGGTGGCGAGGTCGACCGACATGGCGGGCTCCTGAAAAATGATTTGCCCGCGCTATAGCGCGCGGGCGTCGAACACGTAAGTCAGTAATGACTGACTGATCAAAGCGAAACCGCTTCGCCCTTCTTCGGCACCAGCGCCTCGACCGCGCTGCCCTTCAACCCCGCCACGAACGCATCGGCATTAGCGTCGATGATCGGGAAGGTGCCGTAATGGCAGGGAATCGCGAGTTTCGGCTTGACGAAGCGGGTCATGGCAAGCGCCGCGACCTTGCCGCCCATGGTGAAGCGGTCTCCGATCGGGCAGATGCAGGCTTCGACGCCGTGGATCTCGGAAAGCAGCGCCATGTCGGAGAAGATGTCGGTGTCGCCCATGTGCCAGAGCGTCTTCTCGCCCCTGGCCTTGATGATCGCGCCATTGGCGTTGCCGACGGGCACGTTGACGCCGCCTTCGCCCATGCCAGCCGAATGATCAGCCCGCACCAGCGTCACGCTGAACGGGCCGAGATCGACGCTGCCGCCGGTGTTCATCGGCTGGAAGTTCTTCAGCCCGTTCGAGGCCAGATGCATGGCGAGATCGTAGTTGGTGATAACCGTCGCGCCGGTCTTCTCGGCGATGGCGAGCGTGTCGCCAACATGGTCGCCATGGCCGTGCGTGACGACGATATGGCTCACGCCCTGCGAGATCGCCGCGATGTCGCCCTCGAAAGCCGGATTCCCGGTAAAGAAGGGATCGATCAGGATGACGGCGCCGTCGATCTCGGCGCGAAAGGCGGAATGGCCGTACCAGGTGAGTTTCATCGCGGTCTCCGGGCAAAGGAATGGCGTTCGACTATCTAGGCCGAGAGGCTCACTCCTCCAAGTCGACAATCCGCCGGGCTGCGTGCAGGCTTCCGCATCCCTGCCATACGGAATCAGCGCCATGACCGACGCCGCAACCCTCGCCCGCCGGATCGCCCAGGGACGCGGCGACGAGCCGGCCGACCTCGTTATCCGCGGTGCGCGACTCCTCGACCTCGTCACGGGCGGGCTGATCGAGACCGATATCGCGCTCTGCGGCGACACCGTCGTCGGCACCTACGGCTCCTATCAGGGCAAGGTCGAGTTCGATGCGGCCGGCCTCATCGCCGTGCCGGGCTTCATCGACACGCATCTGCATGTCGAATCCTCGCTGGTGACGCCGCTCGAATTCGAGCGCTGCGTGCTGCCCCATGGCGTGACGACCGCGATATGCGATCCCCATGAGATCGCCAACGTGCTGGGCGTCGAGGGCATCCGTTATTTCCTGGCCTGCGCTGAGGCGATGCGCATGGATCTGCGCGTCCAGCTCTCGAGCTGTGTGCCGGCGACCCATCTGGAGACAGCCGGTGCGCGGCTGGAAGCCCCCGATCTGGTTGCCCTGATGGACCACCCCCAGGTGATCGGGCTGGCCGAGTTCATGAATTTTCCGGGCGTGCTGCATCGCGATCCCGGCTGCCTCGCCAAGCTGGAGGCTTTTTCGCACCGGCATATCGACGGCCACGCGCCGCTTGTGCGCGGGATGGATCTGAACGGCTATCTCTCGGCCGGCATCCGCACCGACCACGAGACGACGACCGCCGACGAGGCCCGCGAAAAGCTCGCCAAGGGTATGGCGATCCTGATCCGCGAAGGCTCGGTCTCGAAGGACCTGCATGCGCTGATCCCGCTGATCAGCCGAGACGCCTCGCCCTTCCTCGCCTTCTGCACTGATGACCGCAACCCGCTCGACATCGCCGAGGAAGGCCATCTCGACTACATGATCCGCACGGCCATCGCCCATGGCGCGGATATGCTGGCAACCTACCGCGTCGCGACGCTCTCGGCCGCGCGGAATTTCGGACTGTTCGATCGCGGCTTCATCGGGCCGGGCAAACGCGCCGATATCGTGCTGCTAGACGATCTCACGACCTGCCGCCCGAAGATCGTCTTTGCCGGCGGCCGGCTGGTCGAGGACGCATTGTTCGCAGATCGCATCCCGGTCGCGCCTGTCGGGCTCGGCAGTGTCAAAAATCGGCAGCTCACGCCGGCGGATTTCAAGGCAACAGAGCGCCAAGGCGAAACACCGGTGATCGGCGTCGTGCCCGGCCGCATCATCACCGAGCGATTGAGCATGGCCCTGCCCTCACGCGACGGCGAAGCGCTGCCCGATCTGGCGCAGGACGCGGTCAAGGTCACGGTGATCGAACGCCATGGCAAATCCGGCGGCATCGCCACCGGCTTCGTCCATGGCTTCGGCATGAAGCATGGCGCCATCGCCTCGTCGGTCGGCCATGACAGCCACAACCTCTGCGTCGTCGGCGTGGACGAGGCCTCCATGGCCGCCGCAGCCAACCGATTGATCGAAATTGGCGGGGGGTTTGCCGTCGCCGACGGTGGCGTCGTGACAGCCGAGCTGGCGCTGCCGGTGGCCGGGCTGATGAGCGACCAGCCATTCGAGGTCGTCAGGCACGGGCTTGAGGATCTGCGCGCCGCCGCCAAGGCGCTCGGCGTCGTGCTGGCGGAACCCTTCCTGCAAGTGGCTTTCCTGACGCTGCCTGTGATCCCGCATCTCAAGATCACCGATAAGGGGCTGGTCGATGTCGACAAGTTCGACTTCGTCTAGCCAGCCAGAAATTCATCAGCAACCTCAAGCCCTTCCGCCCTCGCCTTCGCACGCAGATTCAGGCGCCTGACGCCCGGCAGCCTCGTGCCGTCCTGGTCCTCGATCGCATGCGCCAGCATCCGCATGCGTTCGCCGAACCAATGGCCGCCCATGGCTGAGGGGTCGATCGCGAGGATGAGCTGGCCGGTATCAGGCGGACCGCCCTTGTCGTCGAGGAAGGAGGAGGCCTCGAAGGCGAAATGGGCGCCGACCAGCGAGGCCGCGAGGATCTCGACCATCAGCGCCAAGGTGGCGCCCTTGGCGTCGCCGAGCGGAACCATGGTGCCGGCGAGCGCGGCGGCAGGGTCGGTCGTCGGCTTCCCGGCCGGGTCGAGCGCCCAGCCTTCGGGAATGGCTTCGCCCTTTTGCTTCGCCGCCACGATCGGCCCGCGCGCGACCTTCGACAAGGCCATGTCGATGACCAGCGGGTCGCGGCCGGCGAGCGGCGCGGCAAAGGCGATCGGGTTGGTACCGAAGACGGGTTTCGCCCCGCCCCAAGGGGCGATCGCGGCGGGCGTATTGGCGAAAAGCAGTGCAACAAGCCCTTGCTCGGCTAATCGCTCGACATGGAGGCCGGCTGCGCCGCAATGATTCGAACGCCGGATCGGGGCGACCGCCACGCCCTGCTCGCGGGCGAGCGCCGGCAATTCGATGACGGCAAGGTCGATCGCCGGATAAGCGAAGCCATGGCAGGCGTCGATCGCCAGCACGCCGGGCTTGGGCCGGCGCGCAATCGGCACCGCTTGCCCGTTGATCTTGCCGGATCGGAGCATGGCGAGATAGGTCGGCACGCGCGACAGGCCATGGCCTTTGAGCCCATCAGCCTCGGCCATGACGAGCGCCCAGGCGACCGAGGCCGCATTGGCGGGAGATGCACCGGCCGCCGCGAACAGGTCCGCAAGCCTGGTTTCGACCGCCTCGAACGACAGCTTCGTCATATGCGCCCCTCCAGCGCGGCCATGACGCGCTCGGCGACGAGACCGGAGACGCGGCCATTCGACTCCACCGTATTGCCCGCGATATGCGGCGTCAGGATCAGATTGGGCGTCCCGGCGAAGCGTTTTCCGCCTTCACGGAGGGGTTCCTCCTCGAAGACATCGAGCGCCGCGCCGCCAAGCTTGCCACCTTTCAGCGCCGCGATCAGCGCCCCTTCGTCCATGACGCCGCCGCGAGCCGCATTGACCAGCACGGCGTCCGGCTTCATCCGGGCAAAGGCCTCTTTGCCGATCAATCCGCGCGTCTCCGGCGTTAGCGGCAAATGGATGCTGATGACGTCCGCACTGGAGAGGACCGCATCGAGGTCGAGACGCTGGGTCGCCTGCCAGGCCGGGTCGTCCTCTGGCACGTAAGGATCGTAGGCGACGACGTTCATGCCGAGCAATCGAGCGTGGTTGGCGGCATCGCGCGCAATCGCGCCGAAGCCGACCAGGCCGAGCCGCTTGCCGGCGATCTCACGGCCAATCAGCTTGGTCTTGGGAAATTCTCCGGCGACCATCGCGGCATTGGCGAAATAGGCGCCACGCAGCAGCACCATGGCGCTACCGATGACGTATTCGACCACGGACAGGCTGTTGGCGCCGGTCGCCGGGAAAACCTTGATACCGCGCGTCGTGCAGGCCTCCATGTCGATATTGTCGAGCCCGACGCCGAGCCGCCCGACAACCTTGAGCGCCTTGGCTGCAGTGAGCACGGCCCCCCTCACCTGCGTCTGGTTGCGCACGATCAAGGCGGGAGATTGCGCAACCAGCTCTGCCAATTCGTCCGGCTTGCCGAAAAGCTCGGGGTCATGATGGACCTCGTAGCGCGCGCGCAGCATCGCGACGGCAGCTTCGTCCATGAATTCGGTGATGATGATATCTGCCATGGGGTCTCCGGCCGGCTCTCATTCGCGCGTTGATAAGGTGAGATCGCCTTGAAGCAATCTTCCGCTTCTCACGCGCCCCCTCTTCAGCCCAGCGCCAGAAGGCCGCCGGTGACGATGACGAGAATGACGAGACTTGTGCCCGTGACAAGCACGAGGTGCCGCCAGCCGAGGCGGGCCATCGCCGCCATGGAGGTGCCGAGCCCAAGTGCCGCGATGGCGATCAACAGGCCCCAGCGCGAGACCTCGAGCAAGGTGTCGCGCAGCGGCAGATAGACGCTCGCCAGCGCCGGCTGCGTCGTCAGCAGGCTGTTGAGCAGGCACAGGCCGAGAAAGACAATCGCGAAGACCGGGACCGGTACCTTCGCATGCTCGGCATGCCCGCCCTCGCGCACCATCCGCCAGCCCACGGCCAGCACCGCCGGCAGCAGCATGAACACCCGGAACAGCTTGACGATGATCGCCGCATTGGCAGCCTCGTCGGAGACCGCCTGGCCGGCGCCGACGACCTGCGCGACGTCATGGATCGTCGCGCCCAGCATGATGCCGGTCTGCATCGGCGAGAGATCGAGCCAGGCGCAGATCAAGGGATAGGCCAGCATCGCCAGCGTCGCGAAGGCGTTCATGGCGATGACGGTGAAGGCGACATCGGCCGCCTTGCCGCGATAATCGGGCACCACGGTCGCGGTCGCGAGCGCGGCCGACGCCCCGCAGACCGCCGTCGCAACGCCGGCGAGAGCGCCGACCCCGGCTTCGCGGCCGAGCCAGCGCGCCAACAGGAAGCCGCAGATCACGGTCACGATCATCGAGGCGATGATGAGCAGCGCGGTCGAGAGCCCCAGCGCAATGATGTCGCCAAGCGCGACGCGCAGGCCCAGCAGCCCGATCGCCCAGCGCAGCAGCTTCTTGACGCAGAAGGTCATGCCCGGCGCGAAGCGGGTGGTGTTGGCCAAGGGATGCAGCAGCATGCCGATCACCAGCGCGATCACGACGGCGGGGATGCCGACACGGCCGCCAGCCGCAGCCTTGAGCAGCGGCTCGACCAGCACGGAGGCAACCGCGACGACGACCGAGAGCGCGATGCCGTCGAGAAGGGGGCGCCAGGCGCTCAGCGGTGAAGTTGTCGCAACGGGCAAGAACGCGGCTCCGACTCGTCTGGTCGAGATGGCTTCGGCAAATGGCTTCGGTAAATGATTTTAGCAAAAACAGGGCCGAAGCGACGGCTCGCGTCGCCGCTCCGGCTGATAGAGCATTGCGCGAAAAAGTGGATACCGGTTCTTTCGCATGAGCAATGCTCTAAACTCCAGGAATCGATCACGTTTTTCGCGTTCGGACGAAACCGTTCGAACGCGACGTGATCTACCAGCCGCTCAGGCCGAGCGGTAGAGCTTGGTCATCGAGAATTCGCGATGCCCCAATGCTTCGGACGCGGTCAGGCGACCATTGGCGGTGCGCACGATGTTCTGGATCAGCGCATCGCCGGCCTGGGGAATGGTGAGGTCGCGGCGCAGGATGCCGGAGACGTCGACGTCAATATGCTCGGGCATGGTGCGCATCGTCTTCGGGTTACCGGTGATCTTGATGACCGGCACGATCGGATTGCCGATGACGTTGCCCTGCCCGGTGGGGAAGGTGTGCACGACATAGCCGCCCGCCGCCATCAGCGTCACGCATTCGGCCGCGGCCGATGAGGTATCCATGTAGTAGAGCCCCGGCCCCTTGGACGGCGCCTCGGCCGGCTGCAGGATGTCGATGTATTTGCACTCGCGGCCGATCTTCTCGAGATTGCCGAGCGCCTTCTCCTCGATCGTCGTCAGGCCGCCGGCGATGTTGCCCTTGGTCGGCTGCGAGTCCGAGAGGTCGTCGGTCTTGTGCGCCTCGATGACGTCGTCCTGATAGGCCTTCCACATCTTGTACCAGCGCTCGCCGACCTCGGGCGTCGCAGCCCTCGCCTTGCAGAGATGCTCGGCGCCGGTGATCTCCGAGGTCTCGCCAAAGACGCCATGGATGCCGCGCGGGATCCATTTATCGTACATGTTGCCGACCGTCGGGCAGGAGGAGAGCCCGGTCGTCGTGTCGGACTCGCCGCATTTGGTCGAGACCCAGAGCTCCTCGATGCCGCATTTCTCGCGCTGGAGCTCACTCGCCCATTGCACGAACTCCTTGGCGACATAGGAGGCCTTGGCGATGGTAGCGATATCGCCATGCCCCTCGATGCCGAAGCCGACGACCGGCTTGCCGGTGGCGGCGATGCCGTCGACGACGCGCTTGGTCCAGCCGTCCTCGATGCCAATCACGACGACGGCCGCGACATTGGGGTTCGCGCCGGTGCCGATCAGGGTGCGGAAATGGATGTCGAGGTCCTCGCCGAACTGGAGCCGGCCATAGGCATGCGGGATCGCCAGCGTGCCCTTGATGTTGTTGGCGACGGCCTCGCAGGCGGCGTTGGAGAGATCGTCGAGCGGCAGCAGCAGCACATGGTTGCGCACGCCGACGCGGCCATTCTCGCGACGCCAGCCATGGAAGGCATCGAGGCTGCGACCGGTCGGACGCCGGACCATCGGAGCCTTGAATTCGGGCGCCTCGATCTTGCGGCCCTTGATGCGGCCGAGCTTGCCCTTCACGAGATCGAAATTGGCGACGATCGACATGGCGTTTCCTCCATTCGTTGTGGGCTCGACCTTGCCGGGAGCCCTTTTTCAGATTCTTTTCAGGTTTTCAGATTCTTTTCAGGCGCCTGCGTCGGTTTCCTTCAGCGACGCAAGAACCCACCAGCGTTTGGTCTCACCAACGCTTGGTCTTGGCGTTGTGGACGTGCAGATGCTCGCCCCGCTTCACATCGGCGACGGCTTTGCCGATGTCCTGGCCGTATTTCCAGATCGTATCGCCTGCCTTGATGTCCTTGAGCGCGACCTTATGGCCGATCGGGATGTCCATCTTGGCGGTCAGGCGAAAATCGGAATTGTCGTGAGTGACGACGCCGAGCATGTCCGTGCCGGCCTTGAGGCCTTCGACGACGACGACGCCGACTGTGTCCTTCTTTTCGTGGACCAGGAGATGGGGCTTGCTCATTCGGGGCTCCTCCGGGAGTGACGCCAGATCGGTCCGGGCAAATCGGCGCTCGACCTGAATGACACCAAGTCTTATATAAGACATATGAGTGTGCACAAGACCGAAAATCCCGGGCGCAACTTCGCCGACACAGCCGAGCCGCTCGGCTTCCGGCCGCTCTACCGACAGGTCAAAGCGATCTTCGTCAGGCGGCTCGTGGATGGCGTCTGGGCGCCGGGCGAAAGCCTGCCCAGCGAAGGCCAGCTCGCCACCGAGATCGGCGTGAGCCAGGGTACGGTGCGCAAGGCGCTCGACGAGCTCGCTGCCGAGAACCTGCTGGTGCGCCGCCAGGGCCGCGGCACCTTCGTCGCCGAACATGACGAGCGGCGCATCCTGTTCCAGTTCTTCAAGCTGGTTCACGACGATGGCGAGCGCCGCTTTCCCGACAGCACCGTGCTGGGGGTGGAGACCGGTAAGGCCGATGAAGCCGAATGCGTGGCGCTCGATCTCGACAGCCAAGCCGACGTCATCCGCATCCGCCGACTGCGGTCGCTCGATGCCGTGCCCATCATTCTGGAGACGCTGACCTTGCCGCAGCGCGTCTTTCCCGGGCTGGAGGTAGGGCCGATCCCCAATAATCTCTACAGCCTGTTTGCCGCACGCTACGGCGTGACGATCGCCAATGCGCGGGAGCGCTTGAAGGCCGTGGCGCTAGACGCCGACGAGGCCAGCCTGCTCGCGGCCCCCGCTGGCACACCCGCCTTGCGGATCGACCGCATCGCCTTTTCGCTCGATGGCTCGCCGGTCGAGCGACGCCTGAGCATCTGCCTGACCAAGGAGGCCCACTACCTGTCCGACCTGCGCTGACGCGCAAGGTCCGATCGCTCGCTTTCCCACCAAGCCGCCGCAGAGCGGTTTCAAAAACCGGAGGAAATGGATGCCAGCGAACACCATGCCAACGAACACGATGAGACGCCTTGCGCTCGGGGGCCTGCTGGCCCTGGGGCTTGCCATGCCGGCATGGGCGCAAAGCTTTCCCAGCAAGCCGATTGCCCTGATCGTACCCTTCGCCGCCGGGGGGCCCAGCGACGTCATCGCCCGCCTGGTCGGCGACCATATGGGGCGCACGCTCGGTCAGCCGATCCTCGTAGAGAACGTCGCCGGCGCCGGCGGCACGGCAGGCGCACGGCGCCTCGCATCGGCGGAGCCCGATGGACATACGCTGCTGATCCACCATCTCGCGCTCGCCGCCGCACCCGCGCTCTACGGCAATCTGACCTATGACACGCGCACGGCCTTCGCACCGGTCGGCCTGATCAATGCCGGGCCAATGGTGCTCGCAGGCAAGCTCGCCTTGCCGCCGGTCGATGCCAAGGCGTTCTTTCCCTATGCCAAGCTCCAGGCCGAGAAGCTGACGATCGCCCATGCCGGCATCGGCTCGAACGCGCATCTCTGCGCCGTGCTGCTGGGCCAGGCGCTTGGCGTGAAGTTCGCGCAGGTCGCCTATCGCGGCACCGGACCGGCAATGAACGACCTTGTCTCCGGACAGGTCGATCTGCTTTGCGACCAGTCGACCACGGCCGTGCCGCAGATCCAGGGCGACAAGATCCGCGCCTATGCCGTGACCTCGCCGCAGCGCCTCGATGTCCTGCCCAATACGCCGACGGCGCGCGAGAGCGGCACCGACCTCGAAATGACGATCTGGCACGGACTCTACGCCCCGAAGGGCACGCCCACCGCTGTGCTCGACAAGCTCAATGGCGCGCTCAGGGCAGCGCTCAAGGATTCCACCGTGCTCGAGCGCTTCAAATCGGCTGGCACCCAGACCTTCCCGGAGAGTGAGTGGACCCGCGAGGCGCATGCGAAGCGCTTCAATGCTGAGATCGCGAAATGGGCGGCCTCACTGCAGGCGGCCGGCGTCACGCCGCAGAATGTGAACTAAGCCATGTCCGATCCGATTGGATCGGAAACGCTCTAGCCGCGCGGCCACGCGCCGCTCGCCTCGATGGGCGGCGCGTGCTACCGGCCATGGCATGTCAAGCAATGTCGTGCCGCTCGAAACCTTCCTGGACCTGCCCGACCATGCCCGACTGCTCGGGCTCGATCTCGGCACCAAGACGATCGGGCTCGCCTTGTCCGACGTCGAACGGCAGATCGCGACGCCTTTGGAGACGATCCGTCGGGTCAAGTTCGGGCTCGATGCGGCGGCCCTGATCAAGATCGCGCAGAGCCATGCCGTCGCAGGGCTGATCATCGGCCTGCCGCTCAACATGGACGGCTCGGAAGGACCGCGCGTTCAGTCGACGCGCGCTTTCGTGCGCAATCTGGCGCCGCTCACGCCGCTGCCGATCGCCTATTGGGACGAGCGCATGTCGACCATGGCCGTCACCCGCACCCTGCTGTTCGCCGACGCCTCGCGCGCCAAGCGGGCCGAGGTCGTCGACAAGATGGCTGCCGCCTACATCTTGCAGGGTGCGCTCGACCGGTTGATGCGCATGGAGCCGGGCGATGCCGGACATGACGACGCCGCGCCGGATGGAGCCGACGCGGCGCGTTAGGCGCGCTAAAAGGCCTGATTTACGGGGTCCCGAGGAGCCCGCGCCTGATCAGATCCTGCTGGGTCCCGCGCGGGTTGTTGTTGCCCCTGCCCGGTCCAGCTCCCTGATCATAACCGCGCGCCCGACGATCGTAGCCGCCGCGATCATCGCGGCGGTAACCATCGCGCCGATCATAGCGGTCCCTGCGCTCGTAGCGCTCACGCCGATCATAATCGGGATCGCGGTCATAGCCGCGATTATACTGGGCCGAGGCCGAGCCGGCTCCGCCAATGGCGGACACGACGAGGCCAAGGCAAAGCCATATCGCCTTGCGATCGTAAGACATCGAATTTTTTCCAGTCATGTCGGCAGGCCCGGCCTTTCCGGCCGGGCCTGCCCATGTGTGTCAGCGACCGCCGCGAGACGGGTCGACCGATCCGTTACGGGAGCGATAGCGTGAGTCGTAGCCACCTTGATAGTACTGGTAGCGCGGGGCGTAGACTGGAGCCTCCTCATAGACCGGCGCCGGCTCGTAATAGACCGGGCGGCGCGGGGCATAGTAGCCGTCGTCATAGCCGTCATAGGGATCGGCATAGGCCGGGCGGCTCGAAGCGATCGCCGCCGCACCGAGGAGGCCGAGGCCAACCGCACCAGCGACGGCCGCACCGCGCCCACCATGCCAACCGCGACGATGGCCGCGATAATAGCTGTATTCGGCCGGGGCCGCATCGAGCCTCTGCGCATCGACACGCAGTCGCGTCTCGCTTGCGAAGGCAGGAGTCACGAGCCCTGCGCCTGCGATAGCCGCAGCCGTCACGCCCGCGATGAAAACAGTCCTCTTGGAAGCCATGATGGTATCTCCTGAGGTGGTCAGCAGCAGCATCCACAAGATGCCTGCGCCGAATTGAACACGGCCTGAACCAATCGCGGCAGTATTGCGGCGACAGCAGGCCGCCCATTCCTCTGCGCCCTTGTCCGGGCCTCATCGCCATGACAGGAGAATGACCCGCCTTGACGATGCTCTTGGTCTCAACAACGAGCGTCTCGGCCGCTTGTTCCGATTTCGGGCGCCCCAGCCCGCCGCGACCGGCAGCCGCCACCTGGATCCGCCCGCGACATGAGCCCGATGATCAACAGCCTCGTCGCCGTCTTCCTGGTGATCGCAACGGGATGGGGCCTCAAGACCGCGGGCTTCGTCACGGCGACGCATTGGAGCGGCGTCGAGCGCCTGACCTATCAGGTGCTGTTCCCCGCGGTCGTGATCCATACCCTGGCTGTCGCCGATCTGAGCCGCCTGCCCGTCCTGGCGATGGGCCTGAGCCTGATCCTGACCATACTCTGCGTCGCCGCGGCGCTTTTGTTGAGCCGCCCCCTGCTGCGACGTCTCGGGATCGAGGGTCCGGCCTTCACCTCGATCTTCCAGGGCTCGGTGCGCTGGAATACCTTTGTTGGCCTGGCGCTCGCCTCGGGGCTCCTGGGCCGCGACGGCGCGACGATGATGGCGATCGCGGTCGCGGCGATGATCCCGCTGCTGAACGTGATGTGCGTGATCGTACTGGCGCGCTACGCCAACGGACAGCCGATGAGCCCAGGTGCAACGATACGCTCGGTCGCGCTCAATCCCTTCATCTGGTCGTCGGCGCTCGGGCTGATCCTCAACCAGTTGCAGTGGATGCTCCCGGTCGCGGTTGCGACCTATGTCGATATCCTGGGCCGCGCGGCGCTCGGCATCGGGCTGTTGGTGGTCGGGGCCGGGCTCGATCTGGGCCGCCTCGCCAAGCCCCGGCTCGCTCATGGCCTGGCCATCGCGCTCAAGCTCGTCGTCATGCCGGTGCTGGCCTGGACGCTCGCCCGGCAGCTCGGCGTCTCGGGGCCCGCCCTGACGATGACGGTGGTCGCCGCCGCCGTCCCGACCGCCACGGCCGCCTATTTCCTGGCGCGCGACCTCGGCGGAGACGCGCCGCTGATGGCCGAGATCACGACGATGCAGACCTTGCTCGCGCTCGGTACCCTGCCGCTGGCGGTGCTCATCCTCACCTGAGCGACCTCTGCCACGTTTAGGATAGTCATCTCGCCGAAGAGCCACAGCTCTCCGAATTGCAGCAGGCGACCCTGCTCTACATCGAGCGCATGAGCGCCGAGCTGCTCCGGATGGCTAAATCCGCCGATATGGAGAGCCTCGCCTTTTTCCTGGACATGGCGCGGCTCGAAGCATCCATCCAGCTCAAGCGCGAAGCCGGCACGACCCTGATGCGGCCTCGCAAGGAGCAGGGATAGCTCAAGTCAATCTTTTTTAAACTCCAGGTTGCAATATCATGACGCCGCACCCTATGGAGGCATGGACGTGACTGCAGCTGCCGAACCCGGCCAAGCCCTCCCCGGAACCCAGCCCCGCAAGGGCGGCGAAGCTTCGTCTCCCATGGCCGCTGCGCCGGCCGGCGCGATCAATGGCTGCGTCGCCCAGCAGCGCCAGCTCCAGTTCGAGGTCTCGCACTATATCGAATTGCTGCTCATCGAACTCGGCACGATGGCGCGCGCCGCCGATCTGCGGCATCTGGTCTATTTCCTCGAACTAACGCGCCAGGAGGCGAGCCACCAGACCGAGCGTTGCCGCCCCGATCACTGACAGCCTTCGCGCCACGCGATCCCACCTCAGGGCATCAGGCGCGTCAGCAAGCCGCCCGGCTGCCGCAAGACCGTGCCTGAAAGCTCCAGCTCCAGAAGCTCCCGGCTGACGTCGCGGGCGGAACGGCCGCTGGCGCGAACGAGATCGTCGATCGAGATCGGCGCCGCCCCAAGCAGATCGAGCAGGTTGATGCCCTGATCGCTCGTCTCCGACGGCAGGGCCTTGTCCTGCCACGCCTTGTCCTGCCAAGCCGTCTCCGCCGGGAGTTCCGTCTTCGGCGCGGGCGTAATCCCAGGCAGATCGAGCTCGTCCCACAGCGCCTGGGGCGGAGCCTCTCCCGCGCCATCCCGCATCACGGCTCCGCCGCCGCCAGGCCACTGTTCGAACTCGACCAGCGGCAGCAGCGCCTCGATGACGTGAGCGGCTTCCGCACAAAGCGTCGCGCCCTCACGAATCAGGTGGTTGCCACCCTCGGCGCGCGGATCGAGCGGCGAACCGGGAACCGCGAAAACCTGCCGGCCTTGCTCATTGGCGAATCGCGCCGTGATTAGCGAGCCCGATTTGCGTGCCGCTTCGACCACCACGGTTCCCAACGACAGCCCGGAGACGAGCCGGTTGCGGCGCGGAAAGTCGCGCCCGCGCGGAGCCCAGCCCATCGGCATCTCGCTGATCCCGGCGCCGCTCTCCAGAAGCCGCCGGAACAACGGCTCATTTTGAGGCGGATAGACCTCGTCGAGACCGCCAGCCAGCACGGCGATCGTTCCAGTCCCAAGGCTCGCTTCATGGGCTGCGGTGTCGATGCCGCGCGCCAGCCCCGAGACCACGACGAAACCCGCCTCCCCAAGATCGCGCGCCAGCCTGGCTGTGAATTTCTGCCCGGCGGCGGAAGCGTTGCGCGAGCCGACGAGCGCAACGCAAGGCCGCAGCAGTGCATCAGCAGCCCCAATCACTGCCAGCAAAGGCGGGGCCGAATCGATCGCCTGCAAGGGCTTCGGATAGGCCGCCTCGCCCAGGGCGATCAAACGGCCACCCTGATGCTGTAGAGCCGCAAACTCACGCTCCGCCTCGGCCGGCGTGCAGAGCCGCAGCGTGCGGCCGGACTGCCGTGCGAGATCCGGCAGGGCTTCAAGCGCTGCGGCCGCCCCGCCGAAGCGGTTCATCAAGGCGCGGAAGGTGCGCGGGCCGACGCTTTCGCTGCGGATCAGTCTCAGCCAATCCAGGCGCTGGCGATCGGTGAGGGCGACGCCAGCCATGCCCGTTCAGTCCTTCTGGCCGATCTTGCCTTCGCGGCCGCCGAGCAGCCGCGCGATGTTCTCCCGGTGCATGAACCAGAGCAGCACGGTGAGCAGCGCCATCACTGCCGCCATCTGATATTCATGCGCCCAGAACCAGAGCAGGAGCGGCGCCAGCACGCTCGCCAGCAGCGCCGAGACCGAGGAATACCGGCTGAGATAGGCGACGCTGAGCCATATCGCGGCAAAAGTGACAGCAATCGGCCATTTCAACCCGATCAGGATACCGAGATAGGTGGCGACACCCTTGCCGCCACGAAAGCGCAGCCAGACCGGGAAGAGATGGCCGAGAAACGCTCCGAACCCTGCCAGCAGGGCGGCGCTCTTGCCGCCGACGAGATAGGCGCCGAGCAGCACCGCCGCCGTGCCCTTGAGCATGTCGCCGGCCAGCGTCAGGGCTGCGAGCTTCTTGTTGCCGGTGCGCAGTACATTGGTCGCGCCGATATTACCCGAGCCGATGCTGCGCAGATCCGGCCCGCCCGACAGGCGCGTCAGGATGATCCCGAAGGGAATCGAGCCGAGCAGATAGCCGATGGCGAGGGCCGCACAGACAGGGGGCCATGACAGGCCCAAATTCATCCAGTCCGGCATGCCGCCCCTCTCGTCTCAGCCCGCATGCGGGAGCTTAGAGCATTGCGCGAAAAAGTGGGTACCGGTTTTTCGTAGGAGCAATGCTCTCAACTCCTGGAATCGATCATTGCTTTAACGCGTTTTCTTCACGCGAACCGGTATCCACTTCGCTCGAAAACGCTTTTAGACCGCGTCGTCGTGATAGACCACCCTGCCCGCGACCAGTGTCGTGCGCACCAGCCCTTCGAGCTTGGCCTCGTCGAAAGGCGAGTTCTTGGCGCGCGATTTGAGCTTGCGCTTGTCGACGACATGCGGGGCATCGGGATCGAACAGAGCGAGGTCTGCGGGCGCGCCCACCGCAAGCCGGCCGCCGGGCAGGCCCAGCAAGCCGGCCGGCCTCGCCGAGAGCGAAGCCAGCAGCGTGGCGAGGCCGATCTGCCCGGCATGGACCATGCGCAGGGCGGCCGGCAGCAAGGTCTCGATGCCGAGCGCGCCGTCGGCGGCTTCCGCAAAGGGCTGGCGCTTGGTCTCGACGTCCTGGGGATCATGATCGGACACCACGACGTCGATGACGCCCTCGGCCAGCGCCGCGACCATGGCGAGGCGTTCCTGCTCATGGCGCAGCGGCGGGGAGACCTTGCAGAAGGTGCGATAGTCCCCGACATCGTTCTCGTTCAGCGTCAGGTTGTTGATCGAGACGCCGCAGGTGACGCGCAGTCCCGATGCCTTGGCCCGGCGCACCAGTTCGACCGATTCCGCGCAGGAAATCATCGCCGCGTGGTAGCGCGAGCCGGTCGCCCGCGCGAGCCGGATGTCGCGCTCCAGCATCACGGTCTCGGCCTCGTGGGGGATGCCCGGCAACCCCTTGCGGCTGGCGAACTCGCCCTCGTTCATGACGCCCGAACCGCGCAGATCGGGATCCTCGACATGGTTCATCAACAGCGCGTCGAAATCGCGGGCGTAAATCATCGCCCGGCGCAGCAATTGCGGATTGCGGACTGCCTTGGCGCCATCGCCGAAGGCCACAGCACCGGCTTCCAGCAACAGGCCGAACTCGGTGATCTCCTTGCCCAGCATACCCTTGGTCAGGGCTGCCGAAGGCAGAACGTTGACGATCGCCTTGTCGCGGGCGCGGCGCTTGATGAAGTCGATGATCGCGGGATCGTCGATCGGCGGATCGGTATCGGGCCGGCAGACCACCGTGGTGACGCCGCCCGCAGCGGCGGCTTGCGAGCCGGTGCCGAGCGTCTCGCGGAATTCGGCCCCCGGCTCGCCGAGAAAGGCGCGCAGATCGACCAGCCCCGGCGCCAGAACCAGGCCGCCCGCATCGATCAGATGCGTGCCTTCCGCGACGGTCGGGGGGGCGCCGCCCCAGACGACATCCACGATCAGGCCCGACCGGATGAGAAGCGAACCGCGCTGGTCGCGTCCCGTCGCCGGATCGATGAGCCGGGCGTTGACGATCGCGATGTCCTGAAGTTCAGCCATGGTCGGTTCCATTCCTGCCGTCACGGCTCTGCCTGCGCGCGAAGGCATAAGTCCAGAAGCCCACCAGCCCCCAGAAGGCCAGACATAAAACAGCGCCCGCGACGACGATGAACCAGGTCCAGCCCGAGCGCGGCTCGGCGTAGAGGAACCCGGCCGAGACGACGAGATAGAGCGCCACGAAGACGTATCGGACCCGGCGCATCAGCTTCAGCAGCAGGGCAAGGGCGAGATCCACTGCGCTCAGCCATTCGGCAGGTGCTGGGCGAGTGCATCGAGTACGGCCATGCGGACGGCGACGCCCATCTCGACCTGTTCGCGGATCAAGGACTGTGCGCCGTCGGCGACCTCGGAGGAGATCTCGACACCGCGATTCATCGGGCCTGGATGCATCACGAGCGCATTCGGCTGAGCCGCGTCGAGCTTGTCGCGATCGAGGCCGAAATAGCGGAAATACTCCTTTGGAGACGGCACGAACGCGCCATGCATACGTTCGAGCTGCAGGCGCAGCATCATCACGATGTCAGCGCCTTCCAGCCCCTTCTTCATGTCGGTGAAGACAGTAACGCCCATGCGCTCGATGCCGGCCGGCAGCAGGGTCGAGGGTGCGATCAGGCGGACTTTCGCGCCGAGCGCGTTCAGGAGGATGATGTTGGAGCGGGCGACGCGCGAATGCAGGATGTCGCCGCAGATCGCTACCGTCAGCCCGGCGATGCGGCCCTTGTTGCGGCGGATGGTGAGCGCGTCGAGAAGCGCCTGCGTCGGGTGCTCATGGGCGCCATCGCCGGCATTGACCACGGAGCAATCGACCTTGCGGGCCAAAAGATTGACCGCACCGGCCGCATGATGGCGCACCACCAGGATATCGGGCCGCATCGCGTTCAGCGTCGCGGCGGTGTCGATCAGCGTCTCGCCCTTCTTCACCGAAGAGGAGGCGACCGACATGTTCATGACATCGGCGCCGAGCCGCTTGCCGGCGAGCTCGAAGGAGGCCTGCGTTCGGGTCGAGGGCTCGAAGAACAGGTTGATCTGGGTGCGGCCGCGCAGGGTCGCCGTCTTCTTTTCGACCTGCCGGGAGAGCGCGACATAGGTGTCGGCCCTGTCCAACAGCGCCTCGATGTCCAGATGGGACAACCCCTCGATGCCGAGGAGGTGGCGGTGCGGGTAGAGCGGTGCTGGCGATGTCATTTGAAGACGGGTGTTTAGGCGCGAGTCGTGGCGCGCGCAAGGCGGTGCTGCATATTGTCGTCTACCGCTAGGTCATGTCAGATGAGCCCAACGCTGAGACAGGGGAGTTTTCATGAAACGGCCCGCGCTTGCGCTGCTGAGCGCGATCCTTGTGACGGCAGGTAGCGAGGCAAAGGCCGCCGCCTGCACCTGCGAAGGGCTGAAATCCTTGCAGAATGAATTGAAGCTCGCCCTGACGCTGCGCGACAAGCACGCCGCCAAGGCCCACGATCTGCGCGAGAAATACGGCGCCCCGCCGAAGGATTTCGCCGTCAACGCTGCACGGCGGGATTACGAGGCCTTCGAAGCTCCGCCCAAAAAGGGCGAGAAACCAGCGCCGGGCAGCGCACGGGATGGCCTCCCCCCGCCGACGCCGGGGGCCCCGCAGGAGATCAAATTCGTACCGCGCGGAGCACAGCTGCGCGACAACGCCGCCAACAACCGGGAGAAGGAAGGCATTCCGGAAGCAACAAAATGGGTGAACGACTACACTCAGCCCGACCTTCCGCTGCGCCGCGAGATCGAGGAAAAACACCGCAAGGCCGGCAAGGATCTGTGTGCACCCGAGAACGAAGCCGCGATGAAGCAGGCGACGACACAAGGAAGCGTCTGCGACGGGATTGCGAAGGCGCTTCAGGTCCATGAGGCCGCACATCGCGATACATGCCAGCGACTGGGCTTCTACGCATTCAACGAGCGCCATGCCTATGAACAGGCCGAGGACGAAGTGAAGGCCTATAGGGCCCAGATCGAGGTGCTGGCCGGCGAGATCCGGCGCGTGCTGAAGCAGAAGAAAACCAAGATCACCTCCGGCAGCCCGGGCCCGACGCCTGAGAGCCTACTCGGAATCGAGGTTCGCTGCGCCCTGGCCTTCAGCGTCGCCGGCCAGGTCGACGACCTGAAATTCTCCGACAAGGTCTGCGATTCGGCAGAGGCATTCACAGTCAAAACCTCGCCGAATGCCAATTTCCAATTCACGCCGAACGGCGAGAAGACGGGAACCTACGCCTATAACGGACGGATGGTCGGGGCCCAGTTCTATGGCAGCGGCAGCTATGCGCTGGAATTGCAAGACGGCAAAGGCACATTGAAGCTCGACGGCTCCGGCCGCTGGAACGTCAAGCATCCAATGGGCAATTCCTCCAAAAGCGGCCCCGAAACCCTGCGGGCGACGGAGCTTCCCGAGGGCTGCAACTAGAGCATTTCCGCGTTTCTCCGAATTGCGGAAATGCTCGACCTCCTTGCTTTATCGCATTGTCTTCACGCGGACCGGTGTCCACTTCGCTCGAAAATGCTCTGGAGCCTCACTCCGCCTTCACGCTGTAGACGTGATCGGCCCCGGGGAATCGGCGGGCCCGGACGTCGTCGGCATAGCCGGTGATCGCCTGCCTCACCTCAGCGGCGAGATTGCCATAGGTTTTCACGAATTTCGGCACGCGCCCGGTCAGGCCGAGCATGTCGTCGAGGACGAGGATCTGGCCGTCGCAAGCCGCGGACGCGCCGATGCCGATGGTCGGGATGCCGACCCCCTCAGTGATCTGCGCGGCCAGCGGTTCGGCGACAGCCTCGATCACCATCGCGAAGGCGCCCGCCTGCGCGACCGCATCGGCATCTGCGAGAATGGCCGGCCACTGCGCCTTGCTGCGGCCCTGTGCCTTGAAGCCGCCGAGCGTGTTGACGGCCTGCGGCGTCAGCCCGATATGGCCCATGACGGGCACGCCGCGCTCGACCAGGAAGCGGATCGTCTGCGCCATGCGCGCGCCGCCTTCGAGCTTGACCGCGCCGCAACCGGTCTCCTTGAGGATGCGGGCGGCGTTGCGCAGGGCCTGCTCGCGGCTTTCCTCGTAGCTGCCGAAGGGCATATCGACCACGATGAGGGCCTGGCGCGTCGCGCGCATCACGGCCTGGCCATGCAGGATCATCATCTCCAGCGTCACCGGAACGGTGCTGTCGAGCCCATAGACCACCATGCCGAGCGAATCGCCGACCAGGATGAAATCGGCGACCTCGTCGACGATGCCCGCCATCGCGGCGGTATAGGCGGTCAGAGAGACGATCGGCTCGCCGGATTTGCGTATCTGGATGTCCTGCGCGGTCCGGCGCTTGATCAAGCTGTGTACAGACACGATATCCTCCGCTCATCGTCGTCGAACGCCAGCGCCCCCGGTAAGGCCTCCACCCGCCCGGGCAAAGCATAATCGGCGTTTGACAGAGAGAACGGCGTGAACCACTTTCGCGCGCCATTCCGAACCGCTATCAACGCGCCCTGCGCCAAGCTTCGCCAGGCAGGCACATAACGTGCTTTCCCTGTGCTTTGCCCGGCCCCGTCCTTCGCCCATTGAGACTGAAACGCACCATGAAGCTCCTCGTCGTCGAGTCGCCGGCCAAGGCCAAGACGATCAACAAATATCTCGGCTCGGATTACGAGGTCATCGCCTCGTTCGGGCATATCCGCGACTTGCCCGCCAAGGACGGCTCCGTCGAGCCCGAGCAGGACTTCGCGATGAAGTGGGAGATCGAGGGGCGTGGCGCCAAGCAGGTCGCCGAGATCGTCAAGGCGCTGAAGGGCGCCGACAAGCTGATCCTCGCAACCGACCCGGACCGCGAGGGCGAGGCCATCTCCTGGCACGTGCTGGAAGCGCTGAACGCCAAGCGGGCGCTCAAGGGCATTCCCGTCGAGCGTGTCACCTTCAACGCCGTGACCAAGGACGCAGTGCAGAAGGCGCTCGCCAACCCGCGCCAGGTCGACCAGGCGCTGGTCGACGCCTATCTGGCACGCCGGGCGCTCGACTATCTCGTCGGCTTCACGCTCTCCCCCGTGCTCTGGCGCAAATTGCCCGGTGCGCGCTCGGCCGGCCGTGTCCAGTCGGTCGCGCTCCGCATCGTCTGCGACCGTGAGCGCGAGATCGAGGCCTTCCGGGCACGCGAATACTGGTCGCTGGTGGCCACGCTTGCCACCAGCGCGGGCGGCGTCTTCGACGCACGGCTCGTCGGCGCCGACGGCAAGAAGATCACCCGGCTCGACATCGGCACAGGCGACGAGGCGCGCGCCTTCAAGGCGGCACTGGAGACTGCCGCCTTCAGCGTGGCGAATGTCGAGGCCAAGCCCGTCAAGCGCCACCCCTATCCGCCCTTCCAGACCTCGACCTTGCAACAGGAGGCCTCGCGCAAGCTGGGCCTCGCCCCGGCGCGGACGATGCAACTGGCGCAGCGGCTCTATGAGGGCGTCGACATCGGCGGCGAGACCGTCGGCCTCATCACCTATATGCGAACCGACGGCGTCGACATGGACGGCTCGGCCATCACCGCCGCCCGGCACGTCATCGGCAAGGAGTTCGGCGACGCCTATGTTCCCGGCGTACCGCGCAAATACACGGTCAAGGCCAAGAACGCGCAGGAGGCCCATGAGGCGATCCGGCCGACCGATCTCGGCCGCCTGCCGGCCATGGTCGCGCGCCATCTCGAACCCGAGCAGGCCAAGCTCTACGAACTGATCTGGAAGCGCACCATCGCCAGCCAGATGGAATCGGCCTCGCTCGAACGCACCACGGTCGACATTGCGGCCAAGGTCGGGACGCGCAATCTGGAACTGCGCGCCACCGGCCAGGTCGTGCTCTTCGACGGCTTCCTGACGCTCTATCAGGAGAGCCGCGACGACGAGGAGGACGAGGACTCCAAGAAGCTGCCGGCGATGAAGGATGGCGAGCTGCTCGAGAAGCGCGCCATCGCGGCCGACCAGCACTTCACGGAGCCGCCGCCGCGCTATTCGGAGGCCAGCCTCGTCAAGCGCATGGAAGAGCTCGGCATCGGCCGGCCCTCGACCTATGCCGCGACGCTGTCGACCCTGCGCGACCGCGAATATGTGCGCATCGAGAAGAAGCGCCTCGTCCCCGAGGACAAGGGCATGCTGGTGACGGCGTTCCTGGAGAGCTTCTTCAAGCGCTATGTCGAGTTCGACTTCACGGCGAATCTCGAGGAGCAGCTCGACCGGGTCTCCAACGCCGAGATCGACTGGAAAGTGCTGCTGCGCGAATTCTGGGAAGAGTTCACCAAATCGATCGGCGAGACCAAGGATCTGCGCGTCACCGAGGTGCTGGAGGCGCTGAACGGCGTGCTCGGCGCCCATGTCTTCCCGGCGCGCGAGGATGGCGGCGATCCGCGCTCCTGCCAGGTCTGCGGCACCGGTACGCTCTCGCTCAAGCTCGGCAAGTTCGGCGCCTTCGTCGGCTGTTCGAACTATCCGGAATGCCGCTACACCCGGCCGCTGACCGTCTCCGCGGCTGATGGCGAAGCCACCGCCGAAGGCGGCCAGGGTGCGCCGGGCGTGCGCATTCTCGGCAAGGATCCGGTTACGGAGGTCGACGTCACGCTGCGTGATGGCCGCTTCGGGCCCTATATCCAGCTCGGCGAGGGTGAAAAGCCCAAGCGCTCCAGCCTGCCCAAGGGCATGAGCGCGGCCAGCGTGACGCTGGAGAAGGCGCTGGCGCTGCTGGCGCTGCCAAGGGAGGTCGCAAAGCATCCCGAGAGCGGCGAGCCGATCCTCGTCGGCATCGGCCGCTACGGGCCCTATGTCCAGCACGGCAAGACCTACGCCAATATCGACAAGGATGACGATATCCTCGAACTCGGCGGCAACCGCGCCATCGACCTGATCGTCGCCAAGGAGAGCGGCGGCGGCGGCAGCCGTTTCGGGCGCGGCGCAGCCGTGCCGGGGCGCGATCTCGGGGAGCACCCGGGCGGCGGCAAGCTCGTCGTCCGCGCCGGCAAATACGGCCCTTACGTCAACTGGGGCAAGGTCAATGCGACCCTGCCCAAGGCGATGACGCAAGAGGCGATCACGCTCGAACAGGCGGTCGAACTCGTCAACGCCAAGGCCGAGGCCAGCGGCGTCAAGGGCGGTGGGAAGCCAAAGGCTGCGGCGAAGACGAAGGCACCCGCCAAGGCTGCCGCGAAATCCTCGGCCAAGCCCAAGGCCGCTGCAAAGGCAAAGGCAAAGGCGCCCGCCAAGGCAGCGGCGAAACCGAAGGCCACCGCCAAGGGCTAATGGGCGGCGGCGTCAGCTCCTGCTGGCGACGACAACCAGGCGCTTCACTTCGCCGCGCAGATAGGCCTGCAGGAATTTGTCGTAGTCCTTGAACGACACGCAGCCATTCGAATCGCCGTTGGGGCCGAGCAGATAGGTGTGGGTCAGGAGGCCGGCGCGGCCATGGATCGCGCCGCTGCCGCCGACGGGATTGAGACGCAGCGCCCGCACGCCATGGAACAGCGCCTCGCGCTCGGTCAGATCATAAGTATGCGGCGGCGTGGCGCCGTGCATGCGGACATGGACGAAACGAGGGTCGTCCATCTTGTCGCCGAGGCCTGAATGCGCCTCCAGGCGATCGCCATTGGGCATGTAGACCGTGCGCGCGCTGATGTCGTAGATCGCCGTCGCCTGCGCCGAACCGAACGACGGCGCCGTGCCGGGGCTGAGCCGGCGTCCGCGTGAACGGTCGACGACATCATCCTCGGGCGCCGCGTAGGCAAGAGCGGGCCCGGCCGGCTGCGGTGGCACGCCGAAGAATTTTTCGAAGAATGAACGGTTATCCGGCGCTTGCGCAGGCGCGGAGGCGACCTTGGGCCGGCGCGCCGGCTGGCGCAGCACGATGGCCGGCGGCTCGCGGGTCTCGGGAAGCTTGAGCTCAGACGGCCGTGCGATCGGCAGCGGCGCGCCGGGCGCGAGCCTGGGTGCTGCAGGGGTCTTGAGAATTTCCGACACCGACCCGGTCGAAGGAGATGCCGTAGGCGCAATGCTGCCGGTTGTGTCCACGTCGCGCGGGACGATGGCAACCGAGGCCGAAACGATTGGCTGCGACAGGGCGGCAGGCGCGAGCGAAGCCGTCTGCAGCGGCGTGTTGACGTAGAAGCCCGCATCCAGCGGTGCGCTGCGCGCGAGCGTGGTGGGCGCAGGGCCGAGCTTGAATTCGGAATTCAGCAGATTGCTGTAAACTCTTGCTGTCTCTGTCTTTTGCAGCGACGCAGCCGCCGTCCGCACAGACCTCGCATCATGTGTCGCCGGCCTATCCTGCGATCCATCCATCGCCAGGAAACCAAGTGCGGTGGTGGCTGCGACGAAGGCAAGCTGGAGCAACACCTTGCGGCGCAGCCGGGCGCGCGAGCGCAACCTGACTGCACGCGGCCTGTAGCCTTGGTCCGACATGGGGCGGCGCTCTCAACTCAACAACGCAACACGCCGCTTACCCCAGTGAACGAACCCAAAGCGACCGTTTCGCCGCCGTGCTCGAACAAGAGCACAGACTGAGACAGGCGCTGATCGTCCATGCAGGGAAGCCAGCAACTCGACTGAGTTCAGTAAAATCCTGCGTGGTTAATTGCGGGTGAATCGAACGCGGCAATTTGCGACAAAAAAGGCGCGGCGGCCCGATCTGGTCCGCCGCGCCTCATAAGTCGGCGCGTTGAAGTTCTTCCAGCCTGTCAGAGTGGCTTCAGCCCTGCCTCGATCTGCGCCCGCTTCGACTCCAGGAAGGGCGGCAGGGCGAGCTTCTCGCCCATCGTCTCGGCCGGCTCATCGGCGGAGAAGCCGGGCTCGTCAGTGGCGATCTCGATCAGGATGCCGTTCGGCTCACGCAGATAGAGCGAGCGGAAGTAGAAGCGGTCGACCTTGCCGCTATTGGGATAGCCGGCCGCCTTGAGGCGCTCCGCCCAGGCGTCGTAATCGGCGAAGGTCGGCGTGCGCAGCGCGAGGTGATGCACGCCGCCTGCCCCTTCGCGCGCCTGCGGCGCATCGGGCTCGACTGCGACATGCAGCTCGGCAGCCGGACCACCCTCCCCGATCTTGAAGACATGGATCTCGCCGCTGGCATGGGCAGCATCGCGATAGGACGCGATGCGTTCTAGGCCGAGAAGCTGGGTCAGCACGACCTCAGTGCGCTCGAGCTTCGGCACCGAGATGGTGACGGGCCCGAGCCCGCGGATCTGATGCTCGGCGGGAACCGGGCTCTTCTCCCAGACGACGAAGGGGATCTCGCCGCCATCTGCGAGCAAGGTCAGGCGCTGGCCCTCCGGATCCTCGAAATCGACGGCTGAGCGGCCATTGATCGCGCGGATGTCTGAAACCTTGACGCCGGCCTTGGTCAGACGCTCGCGCCACCACTCCAGCGACGCCTCATTGGCGACACGCAGCGAGGTGCGATTGATCGAATGCGTGCCACGCCGGGCCGGTGAGGCAGGCCAGTCGAAAAAGGTCAGGTCCGATCCAGGCGAGCCGGCGCCATCGGCATAGAACAGGTGATAGGCCGAGGTGTCGTCCTGGTTCACTGTCTTCTTGACGAGCCGCATGCCCAGCGTCTCGGCATAGAAGCGGCGGTTGCCCGGCGCATCGGCCGAGATGGCAGTGACGTGGTGAATGCCGGTGAGCTTCATCGGGAACCTCATGATTGGGCGCCAGGCCGGATCGGCCCGCTGTCTGCGCTGGAGATAGCCCCTCCCGCCGCCAGCGGAAGCCCCCATCGCCCAATCTCAACCTTGCATCTGCGCAATCAACAGGGAGAAACACTCCGGCCGACACGCGTCCGCGCAATCGGACTCTGCTGCGCTACGGGGTCGTCGTTGCAGGCGGAGCGGAAATTTGCGGAGCCGTTGCCTTGTCGGCAGGCGTCGCGGGCGTCGTGCAGTCCTGCGGCTTGGCCTTGCAATCATAGATCATGGTCGGCGCGGCAGACTGTCCGGAACTCCCGGCCGATGGCAGAATCATGTTCTGGCCCCTGTCGACCTGCGAGGGATGCGTCGTCACCGGGCCGAGCCCGCTGTTGGATTGCGGTGCGACGGCCGAGGGCGATTGCGTCGGCGTGACCGCCCCCTGGGCGAGCGCGGCGAAAGAGCCGGTCGCGACGGCTATCGCGGCGACGAGCGAACGGGTGGTGGCGAGCATGTCGGTCCTTCTGGCCGGGACTGTGATACTCAAGAAACAGGCGGGCACACCGGATGTTCCTCCCGCGCCGGCTTCAGGCCAAGACTGCGTGGCGGCTCGGGTCCCTTGATTAGACCGAGACCGCGTGGCGGCTCGGCTTGGCCTTGAGCTTCAGCGCTTCGCTTTCCTCGCGCTCGCGCGGGGTGTTGCGCATGAGCTGGTCCTTGCCCGGCTGATACTGCACCGGCTGGGCGACATCGACGCCATACCAGGCAGCGGCGCGCAGCACGAAGGAGGGATCGGCCAGATGCGGCCGGCCGAGCGCGACGAGGTCGGCGCGGCCCGAAGCGATGATGGTGTTGACCTGGTCGGCCGTGGTGATGTTGCCGACGCACATGGTCGCGACCCGGGCCTCGTTGCGGATCTGGTCGGAGAACGGCGTCTGGAACATGCGGCCATAGATCGGACGGCTGTCGTTGACCGTCTGCCCGGTCGAGACATCGACGAGGTCGCAGCCCTCCTCCGCGAAGGCCGTGGAGATCGCGATCATGTCCTGCGGGGTCACGCCACCCGCCTTCCAGTCGGTTGCGGAAATGCGCACCGACATCGGCTTCTCCTGTGGCCAGGCTTCGCGCAGGGCGCGGAAGACCTCGAGCGGGTAGCGCAGGCGGTTCTCGACCGAGCCGCCAAATTCATCCGTCCGGTGATTGGTCAGCGGCGAGAGGAAGCTCGCCAGCAGATAGCCATGGGCGCAGTGCAGCTCCAACATGTCGAAGCCGGCGCGCTCGCCACGCTGCGCTGCCGCGACGAACTCGGCCTTGACCCGGCCCATGTCGGAGCGGCTCATCTCGTTCGGAATCTGGCTCTCGGGGTAATAGGGCAAGGGCGAGGCCGAGATGATCGGCCAGGCGCCCTCCTCCAGCGGCTTGTCCATGCCGTCCCACATCAATTTGGTTGCGCCCTTACGCCCGGCATGGCCGAGCTGGAGGCAGATTTTCGCCACCGAATTGGCATGGACGAAGTCGACGATTCGAGCCCAGGCGGCTTCCTGCGCGTCGGTGTAAAGCCCGGCGCAGCCCGGCGTGATGCGCGCATCGGCTGCCACGCAGGTCATCTCGGTGAAGATCAGCCCGGGGCCGCCAATGGCGCGCGAGCCGTAATGCATCAGGTGCCAATCATTGGGCAGGCCATCCCCAGCCGAATACTGGCACATCGGCGAGAGCACCATGCGGTTCTCGACCTGCATCTCGCGCAGCTTGAGCGGCTGGAAGGCCGGCGGCACGGGAGCACCGTCCTTGCGGGTGCGGGCGAGCGGGCCAAGCTCCTGCGCGACCAGCTTGTCGATCGCCGCGACGAAGCCCGGCGCCCGCAAGGCCAGATTGTCATAGGTGATCGCCTTGGAGCGCGTCATCAGGCCGAAGGCGAAACGCAGCGGGTCGAAATCCCAGAAGCGGCGCAACTGCTCGAACCAGACCAGCGAGACATCGGCCGCGTGCTGCGTCTTCTCGACCTCCTCGCGGCGCGTGCGCTCGAACAGTGCAAGAGCTTCAGCGACATTCAGCTGCGCCTTGCCGAAGGCCTTGTGCAGGGCGATCGCGTCTTCCATCGCAAGCTTGGTGCCCGAGCCGATCGAGAAATGCGCCGTCGCCTTGGCGTCGCCGATCAGAACGACGTTCTCCGAAACCCAGTTGCGGCAGCGGATCATCGGGAAATTCCGCCAGAGCGAGCGATTGGTGACCAGCTTGTGGCCCTGCAGCTCCTCGGCGAAGACGCCTTCGAGAAAGGCGGCCGATTCCGCTTCGCCCAGCTTGTCGAGCCCGGCCCTGGCGAAGGTCTCGGGATCGGTCTCCAGCACCCAGGTCGAGCGGCCGACCTCATATTGGTAGCAATGGGCGATGAAGAGCCCGAATTCGGTTTCCTTGAAGAAGAAGTTGAAGGCGTCGAAGGGGCGGGTCGATCCCATCCAGGTGAAGATGTTGGGCCGCAGGTCGGTCTCAGGCAGGAAGCGCTCGCGCCAGCCCTCGCGGATCCGGCTGTTGATGCCGTCGGCGGCGACGACGAGATCGTAGTCGCGCTTCAGCGCTTCGATATCGGCAGCCTCCTCGCCGAAACGAAGATCGACGCCGAGTTCGCGGGCGCGAGCCTGCACCAGCATGAGCAGAGAACGGCGCGAGCAGCCGCAGAAGCCGTTACCGGAGACGCGCTGGACGCTGTCCTTGAAATGGATCTCGACATCGTCCCAGTATGCGAAATTGTCGCGGATCGCGGCATAGCTTGTCGCATCGGCCGCCTTGAAGGTGTCGAGCGTCTGGTCTGAGAAGACGACGCCGAAGCCGAAGGTGTCGTCGGGCTGGTTGCGCTCGAAGACCGTGACCTCGAGCTGCGGCCAGTCGCGCTTCATCAGGAGCGCGAAATAGAGCCCGGCGGGTCCGCCACCAACGACCGCGATGCGCATCATGACCTCCGAAACATGGGCTGTAAAATTATTTTAGGTCTAAAATAATTTTATCTCAAGAGGTTCATTTCGTTCACCGAAAAATCGAACGACGGGCGTCGTATCTGATCACACGCGGCCAATGCGCGGCAGTTTCCCTGTGATTTCTTCGCCCGCCTCCACAACGATCAGGGCGCTTGCAAATTCCTTTAGACCTAAAATATATTGATTCATCAGGAGGTCGCTCAGGATGGGTCTGGCAGGACAGCATGCACTGGTGACAGGCGGTGGGCGCGGCATCGGCCGCGCCGTCGCAGCCGCACTGAAGCGCGAGGGCGCCCGCGTCAGCATCATCGGGCGCGACGCGAAGGTTCTGCAAGAGGCGGTCGAGGCCGGCGACGCCGACGCGTTCATGTCCTGCGATATCCGCGACGAGGCCGCGACTGCCGCCGCCGCTGCCACCTTGGCGCAAATCCAGCCCCAAGCCCGGCCTTTCGACATCGCCATCGCCAATGCCGGCGCAGTCGAGACCGGGCCGTTCACACGCAGCGATGCCGAGCGCTTCCGGCGCATGAACGAGATCAACCTGATCGGAACGGTCAACGCCTTCCACGCGGTGCTGCCCGGCATGCTGGAGCGCCGCAACGGCCGCTTGATCGCGATCGCCTCGACCGCCGGGCATCGCGGCTACGCCTATGTCTCGGCCTATGCCGCCGCCAAACATGCCGTGATCGGCCTCGTCCGCTCGCTCGCGCTGGAAACGGCGCGCGCCGGCGTCACGGTCAACGCGATCTGCCCGGGCTACACCGACACCGACATGGTTGCAGGCAGCATCAGCGCGATTACCAGCAAGACCGGCCTCACCGACGAGCAGGCGCTGGCGCAACTGGTGAAGGATAATCCGCAGGGGCGCTTGATCGCGCCGCAGGAGGTTGCGGCCGCCGTGCTCTATCTCTGCGGGCCGGCCAGCCAATCTATCACCGGACAATCGATCCTGATCAATGGCGGGGAGTTCTAGGCCATGGAAACGCCCTCCCCCAGCCTCGTGCTCGACCGCGAGACCAAGGCCAGCGAACGCCCCGGCGATCACAAGGACGAATTGCGGCTCTGGCTCAGAATGCTGACCTGCTCGACCCTGATCGAGACCGAGATCCGCAACCGCCTGCGCGAGGAGTTCAAGACGACGCTGCCGCGCTTCGACCTGATGGCGCAGCTCGAGAAATCGACCACCGGCATGACCGTCGGCGAGGTCTCGCAGCGATTGATGGTCTCGAACGGCAACGTCACCGCCGTCGTCGCCGGCCTGCTGGCCGACGGGCTCGTCGACAAGCGCGCCGCCGCGCAGGACCGGCGCGTGCAGGTGCTGACGCTGACGGCGCAGGGGCGCAAAGCCTTCAAGGCGATGGCCGAGCGGCATGAGGGCTGGATCGCGGAGCTTTTTGCCGGGCTCGACCATGCCGAGACCACGCAATTGTTCCGGTTGCTCGGCCGCACCAAGACCTCCCTGCATGCGGCCATCGCGCAGCGCGCCAATGGAGACAAGGCAGCCAACGGAGACAAAGCATGAGCCTCGCCAACGCCACGACCTTGCCGCTGGCGGATTTCACGCCGGCGCATTTCCAACTGAACGTCGCCGGCAAGGTCGCGACGGTGACGCTGAATCGACCTGAGAAAAAGAATCCGCTGACCTTCGCAAGCTACCGCGAACTCACCGATTTCTTCCTCGCCGCGCAGAAGGAAGAGGACGTCAAGGCGATCGTCGTCACCGGCGCCGGCGGTAACTTCTCCTCAGGCGGCGACGTCTTCGAAATCATCGGGCCTCTGGTCGCGATGGAGACCAAGGAGCTGCTGAAGTTCACCCGCATGACCGGCGAACTGGTCAAGGCGATGCGCGCCTGCCCGCAGCCTGTCATCGCCGCGATCGACGGCATCTGCGCCGGCGCGGGTGCGATCATGGCGATGGCGTCGGATCTGCGGCTGGGCACGGCCGAGGCCAAGATTGCCTTCCTGTTCAACCGCGTCGGCCTGGCCGGCTGCGACATGGGCGCCTGCGCGATGCTACCGCGCATCGTCGGCCAGGGACGCGCAGCCGAACTGCTCTACACCGGCCGCGTGTTGAAGGGCGAGGACGCCGAACGCTGGGGGTTCCTCAACCGGCTCGTGACCAAGGAGAGCCTGCTCGCTGACGCCCAGGTGCTCGCCGCCGAGCTCGCCGACGGGCCGACCTTCGCCAACGCCATGACCAAGCGCATGCTCGAAATGGAATGGGCGATGTCGGTCGAGAGCGCGATCGAGGCAGAGGCCGTGGCGCAGGCTCTATGCATGCAGACCGAGGATTTCACCCGCGCCTACCACGCCTTCGCCAACAAGCAGAAGCCGGTCTTCGAGGGGAATTGAGATGGCGGGCAGCGGCATTCTCGGCATGGCGATCCTGGACGACACGCTCGACTGGCCCTTCTTCGAGGATCGCCATCGCCGCTTCGCCGGGACGCTTTCGGCCTGGGCCGACACCACCCTGCCCGGCTTGCCGCATGACGATGTCGACGCCGCCTGTCGGGCCCGCGTCAAGGCACTTGGCGAGGCGGGCTTCCTCAAGGCAGTCGTGCCGGCTGCCTATGGCGGCCTGAGCGAGACGCTCGACGTCCGCACGCTTTGCCTCGCCCGCGAGATTTTGGCGGCGCGCGACGGGCTCGCCGATTTCGCCTTCGCCATGCAGGGGCTCGGCACGGGGTCGATCACGCTCGCAGGCTCGGAGGCGATGAAGCAGCGCATCCTACCCGGCATCCGCGACGGCAAGCGCATCGCCGCCTTCGCATTATCGGAACAGGAAGCGGGTTCCGACGTCGCCGCAATGGCGACGACCGCGACGCCGGACGGCAACACGCATATCCGGATCGACGGCGAAAAAACCTGGATTTCGAATGGCGGGATCGCCGACCACTATGTCGTCTTCGCCCGCTCCGGTGAGGCGCCCGGCGCGCGCGGCCTCTCGGCTTATCTGGTCGAGGCGGACACGCCGGGCCTGAGCATTGCCGAGCGCATCGACGTGATCGCGCCGCACCCGCTCGCCACCTTGCGCTTCGATGCCTGCCGCATCCCGGTCGAGAACCGCATCGGCGGCCCCGGCGACGGCTTCAAGGTCGCGATGGCGACGCTCGACATCTTCCGCTCGACAGTTGGCGCAGCCGCACTGGGTTTCGCAAGGCGGGCGCTGCACGAGACGGTCTCGCACGCCAATGGCCGCAAGCTCTTCGGCGGCACGCTCGGCGACCTGCAATTGTCGCAAGCCGCTATCGCCGACAGCGCGGCCGAGGTCGATGCCGCAGCGCTGCTGGTCTATCGCGCCGCCTGGACCAAGGACCGCGGCGCGCCCCGCGTCACCCGCGAGGCGGCGCTCGCCAAACTCGTCGCAACAGAGAACGCCCAGCGCGTCATCGACCGTGCCGTCCAGATCCATGGCGGGCTCGGCGTGACCAAGGGCGTCAAGGTGGAGGAACTGTACCGGGAAATCAGGGCCTTGCGCATTTATGAGGGCGCCAGCGAGGTCCAGAAGGTCGTGATCGCACGCGACCTGCTGAAGACACATGCCGCTAGGCAGGGGGCGAGATGACAGCAACCGGATTCGCGAGATCGGGACATGAGGACGGTTTCGCGCGGGACAACCTGCCGCCGCGCGAGAGCTGGCCCGATCTCAGGCTGACAGAAGCGGGGCTGACCTATCCGGAACGGCTCAATGTCGTCACGGAACTGCTCGACCGCCATATCTCGGAAGGGCGCGGCGGGCGGACCGCGATCATCGCGGGCGATCTGCACTGGAGCTATGCCGATCTCGCCGAACAGGTGAACCGCATCGCCAATGTGCTGACCCGCGACCTCGGCATGGTCGCGGGCAACCGCGTGCTGCTGCGCGCCGCCAACACGCCGATGATGGTGGCGAGCTATTTCGCCGTGCTGAAGGCCGGCGGCGTCGTGGTCGCGACCATGCCGATGCTGCGCGTGGGTGAACTGGTCTATCCAATCCGCAAGGCGAAGATTTCGCTGGCGCTGTGCGACCATCGCCTGCTCGCCGACCTGGAGGCAGCCCAGGCCCAGGCGCCGGAGCTGACACGGATCGTGAGCTGGGGCGACGAGGCGGCCGGTAGCCTCGACACGCTGATGCGCCAGCCCGGTTATGAGAGCTTCACTGCCGCCGACACAGCGAGCGACGATGTCTGCCTGATCGGCTTCACCTCCGGCACGACCGGCGAGCCCAAGGGCACGATGCATTTCCAGCGCGACATCCTGGCAATCTGCGACTGCTATGGCGCCCGCGTGCTCAAGGCCTCGCCGGAGGACCGCTTCATCGGCTCGCCGCCGCTCGCCTTCACCTTCGGGCTCGGCGGGCTCGTGCTCTTCCCGATGCGGATCGGCGCGGCGATGATCCTGCCGGAGAAGGCCGGCCCGCCCGACCTGATAGATGCGATCGAGCGTCATAAGGCCTCCGTCGTCTTCACCGCGCCGACGGCCTATCGCGCCATGCTCGACCGGCTCGAGGGGCGCGACATTTCCAGCCTGCGCATCTGCGTCTCAGCCGGCGAGGCCCTGCCCAAGCCGACTTTCGAGGCTTGGGCTGCCAAGACCGGCCTGCCGCTGATGGACGGCATCGGCGCGACCGAGATGCTGCACATCTTCATCGGTGCACCGCGCGAGAAGATCAGGCCGGGCGCGACCGGTCTCCCCGTTCCCGGCTATGAGGCCAAGATCGTCGACGAGGCCGGCGTCGAGTGCCCCGACGGCACGCCCGGCCGGCTGGCGGTACGCGGCCCGACAGGCTGCCGCTATCTCGCCGACGCGCGCCAGGCCAGATATGTGCTGGATGGCTGGAACATCACCGGCGACACCTATCTGCGCGATGCCGACGGCTATTTCTGGTACCAGGCCCGCTCCGACGACATGATCATCTCGGCCGGCTACAACATCGCCGGCCCCGAGGTCGAAATCTGCCTGCTGACGCACCCTGCGGTCGCCGAATGCGGTGTCGTCGGCGCGCCCTGCCCAGACCGGGGACAGATCGTCAAAGCCTATGTCGTGCTGCGCGAGGGCTTCCTGGGCGATGCGAACCTCGTCAAGGAGTTGCAGGACCACGTGAAAGCCCATATCGCGCCCTATAAATATCCGCGCGCCGTCGCCTTCGTGACGGCGCTGCCCAAAACGCCGACCGGCAAGCTGCAGCGCTTCGCATTGCGCGAGATCGCGCGCGGCGAGGCCTGACCCTTCTTCGAAACACGAGCCGGAACGGCCCAACCGAGGCGACACCATGTCGAGTGCTGCAACACAACGCGCCATCCTGCCGGAGGGCTGGCCCACGCCACGCGGCTATGCGAACGGCATGGTCGCGGAGGGGCGCGTCCTGGTCACCGGCGGGCTCGTCGGCTGGGACGCGGCCGGCGTCTTCGCGCAGGGCTTCCTGCCGCAGCTTCGACAGACGCTGGTCAACATCAAGGCCGTGGTCGAAGCAGGCGGCGGGCAGGTCGAGGATATCGTCCGGCTGACCTGGTACGTCACCGACATCGCGACCTATCGCGCCAGCCTGAAGGAGATGGGGCCGGTCTATCGCGAGGTGCTCGGCCGACATTTCCCCGCCATGGCTGTGGTGCAGGTGGTGGCGCTGGTCGAGCCGCAGGCCCTGATCGAGATCGAGGCGACCGCGGTCATCGGCCGCTGAAGGCCTGACCCGTGAAGGCCTGGCCGGCGCGGTGATTATGTTTCCATATGTTTCGGTAGCCGCATTTCGAAAACAAGCGAAACCAAGATCTTTTCCGCAATGGCACAGGCTTAGCGATCCGGCATGGATTTCTCGTTGACTCTGTTTGCGCCGTCGACCGGCGGCAATCAGTGATGGAGACATTTCATGTCGAGCATCGGCAGCGTTGGTGGCTTTCGTCCGCCTCCGCCGAAACCACCCAGCTTCGATACACTAGACGGCGACAGCAGCGGCTCGCTCAGCCTCGACGAGTTCCAGAGCGGAGCTCCCAAAGGCACTGACACCGCCAAGAGCGAAGCGCTTTTCAAGGCTATCGACAGCGACAGCGACGGCTCGGTTACAAAGGCCGAATCGGATGCGTTCAAGGCCAAGGCCGAAAAGGCAGGCCAGCAGCTGCAATCCTTCCTGTTCGGGCTTCAATCCGGCCAGACCAGCAGCGCCAGCGACAGCACGACGAGCGACGAGACCGACATCTTCTCGCAGATCGATGCGAACTCCGACGGCAGCATCGCCAAGGACGAGTTCACCCAGGCCTTCTCCATGGGCACGAGCGACTCGACCAGCGCCTTGGGCGACCTCTTCGACGCGATCGATTCCGACTCCGACGGCTCGATCTCGAAGGACGAGCAGACTGCCTTCCAGGACACGCTCAAGGCTGCCGGACCGCCGCCACCTCCGCCGCCTGCGCAGGACGCCTCCAGCGAGGATTCCGACGATCAGGACATCTTCTCGCAGCTCGATGCGAATTCCGATGGCAGCGTCGCCAAGGACGAATTCCTGAGCGCGCTGTCTTCGGACAAGACGGCTTCCAGCGATCTTCTGAGCAAGCTGTTCGATGCAATCGATTCCGACAAGAACGGATCGATTTCCAAGGACGAGCAGACCGCCTTCCAGCAAGCGTCGGACAAGCGCGGGCCTCCGCCCCAGCCCTCGGCCGCGTTCCTCAACGCCTCGCAGAGCTATGGCAACGTCTACCAGTTGGGAGCCTCGAGCTCCGCAACCAGCAGCTATTCGCAGGCGGCGTGATCTCCATCGCCTGACCAACTCCGGCCGGCAGAACGCCGGTCGGCGTCTCCAAGATACCTTCGTCTCTCAGATACCTGCGTCTCTCAGATACCTGCGCCGTCCTGCAACGCCGAGCCTGCGCGCTCGCGCCACAGCAGCGCGTGGAGCCTGCGCAGCAGCGGCCGCAGGGCGATATCCCCCAGCGCCAGCACAGCGGATATGCCGACCTGCTCGGTTACCGCCCAGGCCGCCAGGAACAGCCCGGCGGTGCTCAACAGCCGCCAGCTCACCGCAGCCAGCCACAACCGGCGATCGGGCGTGCCGGAACGGCCGACCGTCCTAATCAGCGCCTGCCGCAGGCGCGCCAGCGGGCCAATCGCCGCGCCACCGGCCGAGCCTGCGCCCGCAGCCGCCTCGACGAAACCGAAAGCGACCGTCTCGTTGCTGATCCGGTCGATCAGGATGAAGCCGCCAAGCTCACGGTTCTCCTGGTAAGGCAGGGCGATAATGGGCTTGTCGAGCTTCAAGCTAACGAAGCCGATGCCGTTCATGCGCAGGCTCTGGGCCGGCACCGGACGGAAACCTTCGATATCGATGCTGTGATGCAGCGCGTCCAGCGTCGCATTGGCGCTTTGCGTCGCGAGCTTGAGCAGGAACTGGCCGCCCTGCAGCAAAGCCCGCTCGCCGGTCCAGAGCAGGCGCGCCTTCACTTCGCGGCTGACCGGCATGGATGAAGACGCAGCGACGATGACATCGCCGCGCGAGACATCGACATCGTCTTCCAGCGTCACGGTCACCGCCTGGCCGACGGCGGCGTTGCTGGCCTCGCCTGCCGTCCCGATCAAACGGGCGATGCGGCTCGCGCGCCCCGAGGGCAGGACAGTCACGGCATCGCCGACGCGCGCCCGACCGCGCACGGCCAGGCCGGCATAGCCGCGGAAATCGAGATTGGGCCGGTTGACCCATTGCACCGGCAGCACGAAGCCCTCTTCGCCCTGCTGCTCCGGCGCGACCGCGATGGTTTCGAGCAGGGGCAGCAGCGCCGGGCCGTCATGCCAGGGCATCGCGGGCGAGCGACGCATCACATTCTCGCCGTCGCGCGCCGAGACCGGGATGAAGCGGACCGAGGCGAAGCCCAGCGACTTCGTCGCCTCGCGATAATCCTCGACGATGCGGCGGAAGACGGTCTCGTCATAGCCAACGAGGTCCATCTTGTTGACCGCGACCACGACATGGCGGACGCCCACCAGCGAGACGATGAAGGAATGCCGCCGCGTCTGCGGCAGCAGGCCTTTGCGCGCATCGATCAGGATGATGGCGAGATCGGCGGTCGAGGCGCCTGTCGCCATGTTGCGGGTGTATTGCTCGTGACCGGGCGTGTCGGCGACGATGAAGCTGCGCTTCTCCGTGGCGAAATAGCGATAGGCGACATCGATGGTGATGCCCTGCTCGCGCTCGGCCGACAAGCCGTCGACGAGCAAGGCGAAATCGGGTTGCGTCCCTTGCGTGCCGAATTTACGGGAATCGGCGTCGAGCGTGTCGAGCTGATCGTCCAGCACCGCACCGGCCTCATAGAGCATCCGGCCGATCAGCGTCGACTTGCCGTCATCGACCGAGCCGCAGGTGATGAAGCGCAGCAAGGAATGCTGGCCCGAGGCCCCGAGCCCGGTCGAGTCATTGGCAGGAACCTGCCCGGCAGCCGGGCCCGAGGACCGCTTCTCCTTGGCCAGCGCGGTCATCAGAAATAGCCTTCCTGCTTCTTCTGCTCCATCGAGCCTGCGCCGTCATGGTCGATGACGCGGCCCTGCCGCTCCGACGAGCGCGAGGAGCGCATCTCGGCGATGATCTCGGTCAGGCTCGCGGCTTCGCTCTCGACCGCTCCCGTCAGCGGGTAGCAGCCGAGCGTGCGGAAGCGGACCATGCGGCTCTCGACGACCTCGTCGGGCAGGAGTTCCATGCGCTCGTCGTCGCGCATGATCCAGGCGCCGTCGCGCTTCACCACCGGGCGCGGAGCGGCGAAATAAAGTGGCACGACCGGGATATTCTCGAGCGCGATGTAGTCCCAGACGTCGCGCTCGGTCCAATTGGAGAGCGGGAACACGCGAAAACTTTCGCCCTTGTGCTTGCGGGTGTTGAACAATTGCCAGGGCTCGGGTCGCTGGTTCTTCGGGTCCCAGCGATGCTCGGGCGAGCGCAGGGAGAAGACGCGCTCCTTGGCGCGGCTCTTCTCCTCATCACGCCGGGCGCCGCCGAAGGCCGCGTCGAATTTGTGCAGGTCGAGCGCCTGTTTCAGGCCTTGCGTCTTCATCACATCGGTATGGATGCGCGAGCCCGAGGCGAAGGGGCCGATGCCGGCCTTCACGCCCTCCTGGTTGACATGCACGATGAGATCGAGCCCGAGCCGGGCGGCGGTCTCGTCGCGGAAGGCGATCATCTCGCGGAATTTCCAGGTCGTATCGACATGGAGCAGCGGGAAAGGCGGCTTGGCCGGATAGAACGCCTTCATGGCGAGATGCAGCAGGACGGCGGAATCCTTGCCGATCGAATAGAGCAGCACCGGCTTGTCGCAGGTCGCCACGACCTCGCGGATGATGAAGATGGCCTCGGCTTCGAGCTTCTGGAGATGGCTGAGCTGGATCATGCGCCTGCCTCCAGCGAAGCGGGCTTCGCCCGCGTCAATTTCCCGTCCGGCCCGACATGGAGCCCGCATTCCTTGGCCGCATCGTCCTCCCACCACCAGCGCCCGGCGCGCTCATGCTCGCCGGGGCGGATGGCGCGTGTGCAGGGCTGGCAGCCGATCGAGACGAAACCCTTCTCGTGCAGCGGATTCAGCGGAACGCCATTCGCCTTGGCGAAGGCGAGCGTCCTGTCGCGCGACCAGTCGAGCAACGGGCTGAGCTTGATCAGCCCCCTCGCCGCCTCGGCCTCGGCGAAGCAGACGCCGCCGCGCGCGGCCGACTGATCGGCCCGCAGGCCGGTGATCCAGATATCGGCGCCGGCCAGCGCCCGTCCGAGCGGCTCCACCTTGCGAATGTCGCAGCAGGCCTTGCGCGCCTCGCGCGAGGTGTAGAAGCCATCGAGGCCATATTCGCCGACAAACCCTTCGACCGCGTCATGGCGTGGATAGAAGGGCAGGATCCGAACACCGAAATGCGCCTCGGTCTCTTTCCAGAGCGCATGCACCTCGGGAAACAGCCGGTCGGTGTCGAGCGTCACGATCTCAACCGGAAGCCCGGCAGCAATGATGAAATGGGTGAGGACCTGGTCCTCCAGGCCGAAGCTGGTCGTGAAGACGAGGCGACCATGCGCGGCTGCCGCGGCACCAGCAAGCCGGGCAGCGACATCCGCCGCACCGAACGCCTCGTTCAAGGCCCGGGCCCGCAGCTCCAGCGTCGCGCCAGCAGTCTGGGCATCCGAAGGGGTGATCTGACCGGGTAGGCCCGGCGCATTCAAAGGATCGGCGGACATCGGTTTTCGCCAGATGAAGCGTTCGGTAAATCGAACGCTTCACCTAGTCCCGAAATCCCGAATGATCAATTCACAGGCAGTAGCGTGGTTTTTCTTATTTCACTTCAAAAGGAGAAAAACCTTCCGCAGCGAGGCAAACGGCCCGTTTCCGCTGCGGAATCATGGGCGCTCGCGCCCATGCGGAGCGTCAGATGCCGCGCGTGGCCCCGCCGTCGATGCGGATCTTGGCGCCGGTGACATAGCTCGCCCGCGCGCTGGCCAGGAAGGCGACGACATCGGCGAATTCCTGCGCCGTACCGTAGCGCCCAACGGGAATCGTCGCGCGCGACGCCTTTGCCGCCTCGTCGGGCGTGATGCCGGTGCGGTCGGCGGCGGCCTTGTCGAGCTGGTCGACGCGCTCGGTATGGATGCGCCCGGGCAGGACGACATTCACCGTGACGCCTTGCGCGGCGACTTCGGCCGAGAGCGTCTTCGACCAGCCGATCACCGCCGAGCGGATGCCGTTCGACAGTGCCAGGCGCGGGATCGGCTGTTCCACGCCGGACGAGGCGATGGTGATGATGCGGCCGAAGCCGCGCCCCGTCATGCCGGGCAGCAGGCCCTGCGCGAGATGGAAGAGGTTGGCCGCCATCCCCTCGAAATGCTTCAGCCAGTCCTCGCGCTTGGCCTCGCGCGCCTCGGCCGGCGGCGGGCCGCCCGAATTGCCGATCAGGATGTCGACGCCGCCGGCGCCATTGAGCTCACCAAGAAAGGCGTCGACAGCGGCGATATCCGACAGATCGAGGCTCGCCGCAGAGATGCGCCCGCGCACCGCTTCTGGACATTCAGCAATCCAGGCATTGGTCGCGGCGACGTTGCGCGCGGCCGCGATCACCGTCGCGCCCTCCGTCGCGAGCGTCCGGGCGATGGCTGCGCCGAGGCCGCGGCTCGCGCCCAGCACCAGAGCGCGCTTGTCGTGAAGGCCAAGATCCATGATGTACTCCGTCCGGTTTCCTGGGCGCACGCGTTCGCGCGCGGTCGGCTCGCTGATAGCGGCTCGGCCTCGCCAAGGGAATGGCCGCCTTCGCCGGGGCAGACAGGACGAGGACGCGTTGCGCGGGCGCGTGCTAGGTTGCGCTGGCGCGTGCTAGGCTGCAGCCGGCATCGCCTTTCGGCCAGATTGACAGATGGCATCGGCCAGCGGAAAATTGTGCGAAATCAAAATAATAGTGCGGTAATCGCACGTTTTGGGAGGGGTATCATGCCGAAATCGACAACCACCTTATCGCGCCGCGCCTTGCTGGCCCTGGGCGGCACGGCCCTCATGCTCGCCTCGGCGCCAGCACAGGCGCAGGCACAGCAGACCGTCAAGATCGGCCTGATCCTGCCGATGACCGGTCCCTTCGCCGGCGCGATCGGCCGCCAGATCGAGGCCGCCGCGAAGCTCTACATGGCCCAGAATGGCGCGAGCGTCGCGGGCAAGACGATCGAGCTGATCATCAAGGACGATACCGGCACGCCCGACGTCACCCGACGCATCGCGCAGGAGCTGCTGGTCAACGACAAGGTCTCCTTCCTGGCCGGTTTCGGGCTGACCCCGCTCGCCTTCGCGGTCGCGCCGCTGGCGACGCAGTCGAAGACGCCGCAGATCGTCATGGCGGCAGGCACGTCCTCGATCACCGAACAATCCCCCTTCATCGTGCGAACCTCCTTCACCTTGCCGCAGGTGACGATCGGCATCGCCGACTGGGCCTCCAAGAACGGCATCAAGAAGGCAATGACGCTGGTCGCCGATTACGGCCCGGGCCTCGACGCCGAGAAGTCCTTCAAGGAGCGGCTGACAGCCGCTGGCGGCGAGATCACCGGCGAGATCCGAATCCCGCTGCGCAATCCCGATTTCTCGCCCTTCCTGCAGCGCGTCACCGACGCCAAGCCCGATGCGCTCTTCGTTTTCGTGCCATCGGGCCTCGGTGTGCAGTTCATGAAGCAATTCGTCGAGCGCGGCCTGGACAAATCCGGCATTCGGCTGATCGCGACCGGCGACGTCACCGATGACGAGTCGCTCGACAGCATGGGCGACGTCACGCTCGGCCTCGTCACCACGCATCACTATTCGGCGGCCCACCCCTCGCCCGAGAACAAGGCCTTCGTCGAGGCCTTCCGCAAGGCCGCCAATGTGCGGCCCAATTTCATGGCGGTGGGCGGTTGGGACGGCATGCACCTGATCTATCAGGCGCTGAAGAAGACCAATGGCGACACCGACGGCACCAAGCTGGTCGAGGCGATGAAGGGCATGAGCTGGGTCAGCCCGCGCGGGCCGATCTCGATCGACCCCAAGACGCGCGACATCATCCAGAACGTCTATGTCCGCAAGGTCGAGAAGGTGAATGGCGAGCTCTACAATGTCGAGTTCTCGACCTTCGAGGCCGTGCCGGACCCGGTGAAGGCCGCGAAGTGAGGCACTGATCGACACCGCAACCGTCATAGCGAGCACCCGGGTCTTGCCTTCGGCAAGCCCGAGTACAGGCTCCGCGAAGCAATCCAGAGCGGCCGTGCTCGACCTCCCCCTGGATTGCTTCGTCGCTGCGCTCCTCGCAATGACGATCTAGCGCTGCCAACTCCAACCCGAGAGCGGAGCCCTCCTTGCTGACCATCCTGTTCGACGGGATCGCCTATGGCATGCTGCTCTTCGTGCTGGCGGCAGGGCTGGCCGTGACGCTCGGCTTGATGAACTTCGTCAACCTGGCGCATGGCGCCTTCGCCATGGCCGGCGGCTACGCCACCGTCATCCTGATGAACCGCTTTGGTGTGCCGTTCCTGCTGTGCCTGCCGCTCGCCTTCCTGTTCAGCGCAGTCTTGGGCTTCATCTTCGAGCGCCTGCTCTATCGGCACATGTATGAGCGCAGCCATCTCGACCAGGTGCTGTTCTCGATCGGCCTGGTTTTCATGTCGATCGCCGCGACCGACTATCTGATGGGCTCGCAGCAGCAGAACATCCATCTGCCGGCTTATCTGCAGGGCCGCGTCTTCATCGGCGGGGTCGGCATCGGCATCTACCGGCTCTTCATCGTGGTGCTCTGCGGCCTGATGGCGCTTGGCCTGCAATGGATGCTGGCGAAGACGCGCTTCGGCAGCCAGTTGCGCGCCGCCGTCGATGACCGGCGCGCCGCGCGCGGGCTCGGCATCCCGGTGGTCAAGGTTTTCGCCATCACGTTTGCCTTCGGTTCCGGGCTGGCGGGGCTGGGAGGCGCGCTCGGCGCCGAGATCGTCGGGCTCGATCCGACCTTCCCGCTCAAATTCATGCTCTACTTCCTGATCGTGGTCACGGTTGGCGGCACCTCGAGCCTGACCGGGCCGCTGCTGGCGGCGCTCATGCTCGGCGTCGCCGACGTGATGGGCAAATATCTCGTGCCGCAGCTTGGAGCCTTCATCATCTATGCGATCATGCTCGCGGTCCTGATGCTCAGGCCGCAGGGCCTGTTCGCGCGTGGGCGCTGAGATGCCCGGCAAGCCTCCCGGTACCCGGCCACAGGGGGCGCAAGCGCCCTCGCCCGCCGCCTTCCTGCAAGCGAAGGCAGCCTGGCGCTGGCCTGAAATCCTGTTCTGGATCAGCGCTTTCGGATTGATTCTTCTGTTTCCGAATCGCCATCTCCTGCTCAACGAAATCGCGATCCTGGGGCTGTTTGCGCTCTCGCTCGACCTGATCCTGGGCTATGCCGGCATTGTCTCGCTCGGACATGCCGCCTTCTTCGGCGTCGGGGCCTATGCGGCGGGGCTCTTGGCCAAGCACGGCGTGTCCGAGCCGGTGACCGGGCTCCTGTTGTCCGGGGCGGCAGCCGGCCTCGTCGGCTTCCTCGCCAGTTTCATGATCCTGCGCGGGACCGATCTGACCCGGCTGATGGTGACGCTGGGCGTCGCCCTGATCTTCCACGAACTCGCCAACCGGCTCGACTGGATCACCGGCGGCGCGGACGGCTTGCTCGGCGTCTCGGTCGGCCCGATCCTGGGCCGCTTCGATTTCGATTTCGCCGGCACCGCGGCCTATACCTACAGCCTGACCGCGACATTCCTGCTCTTCCTGCTGGCAAGGCGGATCGTGCATTCGCCTTTCGGCCTGTCGCTGAAGGCACTCAAGGACAACCGCCTGCGCGCGGCGACGATCGGCATCGCGCCGAACCGACGCATCGTCGCGATCTACACATTGGCCGCTATCTATGCCGGCATGGCAGGCGCCCTGCTCACCCAGACGACGCAGTTCGTCTCGCTGGAGGTGCTCGATTTCGCGCGCTCGGCCGACGCACTGCTGGTGCTCGTCATCGGCGGCTCCGGCTATCTCTATGGCGGGCCGATCGGCGCGATCGCCTTCAAGCTGATGAAGGACACGCTCTCGGCGATGACGCCGGCCTATTGGATCTTCTGGATGGGCTTCATCCTGGTGATCCTGGTGCTGATCGGCCGCGACCGCTTGATGGCGACACTGGCCAGGCCTTTTGCCCCGCTGCTCAGGCTGCTGGGAGCGCGCCGGCCATGACGCTCCCCCCCCAAACACTTGCCCTCCAGACGCTTGCCCTCCAAACCCTCGGCCTGAGCAAATCCTTCGGCGGCTTCAAGGCCAATTCCGAGATCTCGCTCTGCGTCGCCAAGGGCGCGCGCCATGCGCTGATCGGCCCCAACGGCGCCGGCAAGACCACCTTCATCAACCTGCTCACGGGCGTGTTGCCGGCGACATCCGGCGCAGTCCGGCTGCTGGACGAGGATGTGACGCGCGTCAGCCAGCAAGGTCGCGTCAAGCGCGGCATGGCGCGGACCTATCAGATCAACCAGCTCTTCGCCGATCTCACGCCGATCGAGACCGTCGGCCTCGCCATCGCCGAGCGCGAGGGTGCCGGTGCGCGCTGGTGGAGCCGCGTCGGCCAGAACAGCGCGGTCGTCGACGAGGCCGAGGCGCTGCTCAGGCGCATGAAGCTCGGTGAGGTGATGATGTGGCGCACCGCGACGCTGCCCTATGGCAAGCAGCGGCTGCTCGAGATCGCGCTCGCCATGGCCTGCAAGCCGAAGCTGCTCCTGCTCGACGAGCCGGCGGCCGGCGTGCCCGAGGATGAACGCCACGACGTGCTCGACAGTGTCGAGGCGCTGCCGCAGGACGTCACCGTCCTGCTGATCGAACACGACATGGAGCTGGTCTTCTCCTTCGCCGACCGGATCTCGGTCCTGGTCCAGGGCCAGCTCTTCGCGGAAGGCGGCGTCGAGGAGATTTCGACCGACCCGCGCGTGAAGGCCGTCTATCTCGGGGAGGACGCGCATGTCTGAGCCGCAAAGTCTCTTATCTAAGTCCCAAGCCATCTCCGGCCTGCTCGAAATCGACGAGCTCGTCGCCGGCTATCGCGAGGCGATCGTCATCAACGGGCTATCGCTGCGGCTTGCGGACGGCAAGGCTCTGGCGCTGCTGGGGCGCAACGGCACCGGCAAGACCACGCTGATCGACACGATCATGGGGCTGACCCGCCATGTCTCAGGCCGCATCCGCTTCAAAGGTGAAGACATCACCCATCTGCCTCCGGAAAAGCGCGCGGCGATCGGCGTCGGCTGGGTTCCGCAGGAGCGCAATATCTTCCGCTCGCTCACGGTCGAGGAGAACCTGACCGTCGTTCAGCGCGGCACGGCCTGGACGGTGGCTCGCGCCTATGAATTGTTCCCGCGCCTCGGCGAGCGCCGCCGCAATCTCGGCAACCAGCTCTCCGGCGGCGAACAGCAGATGCTGGCGGTGGCGCGCGCCCTGATGCTCAACCCCGACCTGCTGCTGCTCGACGAGCCGCTGGAGGGGCTCGCCCCGATCATCGTCGATGAATTGCTGGCTGCGATCGCCCGGCTCAACCGCGAGGACGGGCTGACCACGATCCTGGTCGAGCAGAAGGCGCGCAAGATCCTGCCCTTCACCGATGAGGCGATCATCCTTGACCGGGGCGCCATCGTTCACGCCGCGCGCTCCGAGGCGCTCCTGGCTGACGAGACGGCCATGTCCGCCCATCTCGCCGTCGCAGAACGGCCGGCCCGCTCGCGACGGTCGCCACCAACCTTCAACTAGGCCTGCCCACAACTAGGCCTGCCCGCAACCCCGCCTGATCCAAGGACCAAGACCATGACGACCAGGGCCAAGCCCCCCTTCCGCGCCGACATGGTCGGCAGCCTGCTGCGCACCGCCCCTCTCAAGCAGGCCCGCGAGACGCACGCCGCCGGGACGCTTGACGATGCCGCCTTCAAGGCGATCGAGGACGCTGAGATCCGCAAGCTGATCGCCAGGCAGGAGGCGATCGGCCTGAAGGGCGTCACCGATGGCGAGTTCCGCCGCGCCTATTGGCATTTCGACTTCATGGAGGAACTCGACGGCATCGAGGCGATCACCGCCGATTCAGGCATGAACTTCAAGGGCGGCGTCGGCATCGCCAAATCGCTGCGCATCGTCGGGAAAGTCGGCTTCAGCGGCCACCCGATGATCGAGCATTTCAAGTTCCTGCGGGACAATGTCTCTCCGGGCTCGACGCCGAAGATGACCATCCCGGGCCCGAGCATGCTGCACTACCGGGGCGGCCGGAAGATGATCAATATGGGCGTCTACCCGCAGATGGAGGCGTTCTACGGCGATGTCGGCGCGGCCTATAACAAGGCCGTCCACGCCTTCTATGATGCCGGCTGCCGCTATCTGCAGCTCGACGACATCTCGTTTGCCTATCTCTGCGACCCCGACCAGCGCGAGATGCTGCGGGCCCGCGGCGACGACCCCGAGCACCAGCCCGAGATCTATGCCGGCATGGTGCGGGCCGCGCTCAAGGACAAGCCGGCCGACCTCGCCATCACGATGCATCTCTGCCGCGGCAATTTCCGTTCGACCTTCATCGCGTCCGGCGGCTACGAGCCGATCGCCGAACTGCTGTTCAACACCATGCCGGTCGACGGCTATTTCATGGAGTGGGACAATGACCGCTCCGGCGGCTTCGAGCCCTTGCGCTTCCTGCCCAAGGGCAAGCATGTCGTGCTCGGCCTGGTGACCTCGAAAACCGGCGTGCTGGAGAGCAAGGACGATCTCAAGCGCCGCATCGACGAAGCCTCGAAATTCGTCTCACTCGACCAGCTCTGCCTGTCCCCGCAATGCGGCTTCGCCTCGACCGAGGAAGGCAATACGCTGGCCGAGGATGAGCAGTGGCGGAAGCTCGAGCTGATCGTGGAGACGGCACGCGAAGTTTGGGGCTGAGCCCCATTCCACCGGCCGCGCGCTAACCACGATGGCGGTTTTCCGCCATTAGGCGCCTGCTGCACGCGTGATGTGAACTGTGGTTCGCAATGCATTCATCCTCCACTGACGCAAGGACAAGCGGCCTCTGGTAGTGAGTCGTTAAGCCTGATCCAGGGGGGAAACGGGCATTCGGAGACCGGCGCGATCCGCGCCGGCATTCGAGCGCCAGCATCTCGACTCGGAATCCGGCGAAACAACACCGTCTTGCCGGACGGGCCGAGGCTTCCGCGTTGCGCTCACTACGCCCCAAGACCACACGCCGTCGCTCCGCTTCGCCGCGGCTGCCGCACGTCATGCTCCCGACGCTGTCGCCCGCGGTCCGGCCCAGGTCCGTGCCTGTTAAGTCCGTGCTGGCGAATTTGCGCCAGCGTTGCCTGGTCGGCCAGGCCATGGCGCTGGTGCTGTGGAACGCTCCGGCCTTCGCGCAGAACATGATCACGCCCGACGGGCGGACACAGACCAATGTCTCCGTCAGCGGCGCGACCACGACGATCACCACCCAGACGGTGTCCGGCAATGCCGGCTACAACTCGTTCTCGCGCTTCGAGCAGGCGGGCGGCACGACCGTCAACATGCACCTGCCGCAGAATACCGGCGCGCTGGTCAATATCGTCCGCAACGGCCCCGTTGTCGTCAACGGCATTCTGAATTCCTACAAGAACGGCCAGATCGGCGGGCACGTCTACTTCTCGGACTCCGCCGGCTTCACGGTCGGGCCGTCCGGGGTGATCAACACCGGACAGCTGACCGTCAACACGCCGACGCGCGACTTCCTCGATCAGGTGATCGGCCCCAACGGCGTCGTCAACGAGACGATGGCGGCGAGGCTGAGGGCCAACGACATTCCGATCTCGCCCGACGGCGCGATCTCGATCGAGGGCCGTATCAACGCCAAACGCGGCGTGACGCTGTACGGCAGCTCCGTCAGCGTCGCTGGGCAGATCACGGCCAATGCCGCTCCCGTCGATATCGGCGAACGCAGGCGGCGTCACCAGAACGCCTTCGCGGCCAGCGTCAACACCTCCGGCGTCCGCCATGGCGGCGCGATGGTGGCGCGGCGCGGCGGCGGCATCGAGATCGTCGCGGCGGGCACGGCGAGCATTTCGGGCTCCCTGAGCGCCAATGCGACGGCACGGCGCTCCGCCGGCTCGATCATCGTGCGCTCCGGCCGAGGCACGACGATCACCCAGACGGCGCGGCTGAGCGCACAGGGGGCAGCGCCCTCGGCCAGGCTTTCGCAGGGCAGCGCCACAGCGGGCCAGGCTGCCGTCAACACCGGCGACGGCGGCAAGATCTCGATCACCTCCGACGCCGCGATCTCGATTGCCGGCGGAGCGCGCTTTGAGGCCAGCGCGGCGCAAGGCGTCGCCGGCAAGGGCGGCGAGATCAAGGTCTTCGCCGGGACCAATCTCGATGTCGAGAGTGGCGCGATCTTCAGGGGCAAGGGCGGCCTGACCGGCGATGGCGGCTTCACCGAACTCAGCGCGACGAAGACGGTCACGCTGGGCGCGGTCGATGTCGATCTTTCCTCCCGCTCGGGCAAGGCCGGCCTGCTCTATATCGACCCGACAGACCTGATCATCGGGACCGGCGGCAGCGCCAGCATGATCACCAACGGCACGGATGTGTCGCTGCAGGCGACCAACAGCATCACGATCGCCGCCGACGGCGTCATCGACACGCGCCAGTTCAACCGTTCCGCCAATGGCGGCGTGCTCTCGGCCTCCAATCCCTCGACCGGCAATTCCGGCGCAATTCTGCTGACCTCCCCAAATGTCAGCGTGTTTGGCTCGCTGCTCGCCGGCGTCAGCACGGGCAGCGCCTATACCGCCGGCGATGTCACGCTCGACGCGACGACATCGGACATCCGGATCGCCGGCATGGCCAGCGCGACCTCGACCATCGACATTCACGGCACGATCACGGGACGAGACATTTCGCTGAAGGCGGACGCGACCGCCGTCGCCTCCTATGTCGATCCCTCTGCCGGGCCGCTGCTGGCACTGGCGGCGCAAAGCGTGGGCGGCATCCTCTTTGGCCTGAACGGCGGTTATGTCGGCAGCCAGGTGCTGAGCCGCATCCGTGTCGTCGACGGCGCGACGATCGAGGCGACGCGCGACGTCACCATCTCCGCCAAGGCCCGGCAGGAGGCCTCGCTGCCTGCGATCACGCTGAGCGGCGGAAACCCGTTCGCGGCGGCGGTGTCGATCGGCGAGATCATGGGAACGGTCACCGCCGACGTCGCGTCGGGCGCGACGATCAAGGTCGGCCGCAACCTCGCCGTCAACGCCGAGAACGACGTCAAACTCGCTGTCTCGGCCATCTCGATCTCGGTCGGCACCGGCCTGGTCGCAGCGACCGTCGCCTATGGCTATGTCGATGTCACCACCGCCGCGAAGGTCCACTCCGGCGCGACGGTCACCGCGGGGGCGACCAGCGGCTTCGGAACCGTCAGCGTCACGGCCAAGAACACCAATTCCTTCTCGACCTCCTCGACGGCCGTGGCGGCCTCGGGTGGCGTCGCCGGCATCGCCGTCGCCTATTCCGACTACAAGGCGGAGGCCGATGCGCTGCTCGGCGCCTCGCTTGGAACCAGCGCCGACAAGGTCCAGAACGTCACGGTCCAGGCCCTTTCGGACACGACGAAGAACGCCACGAGTTCATCGGCGACGACTGGCGACAACATCATCTTCAATGCCGGACCGGCCGGAAGCACCGTCTCGAACTTGCTCAGCCAACTCTTCGGGAAGCTGTCGAGCGCCTCCTCGAGCGTGCCGATCAAGGTCGGCAGCGCCGTCACCATCGCCAGCAGCGACCTGAGCGCCACGGCCGCGATTGCAGCCGACTCGGGCGATACGCCGCCGACGATCTATGCCTCGGGCGATGTCGTGGTGGCGAGCCGGCAACGCGATTTCGGCGTGCGCCTGATCGCCGACAGCTCGACCAATTCCAACTCGAAGGACCCGACCGCGAGCAATCCCGAGGCGCAGGTCTCGCTCTCCTTCGGTATCGCCGTCGGCAACTACGCCCATAGCTCGACCGCCTCGGTGGGTTCCGGGGTGACGATCAACGCCAACCACATCGGCGTCGCTGCGCTCAGCGAGAACCCCATTTCCAACACCTGGACGAACTGGTCCGGGCTCGGCGAGGTCTTCTCGCACATCAATGGCAATCTCGGCATCGTCAACAATATCCTGACGAGCTATGCCAACGCCGCCTCGCAGTCGAACGATCTGGGGCTCGCCGGCGCTGTCGACTATTTCCGCGTCAGCAACGACACCTCGGCCTATATCGCCAGCGGCGCGACGCTGAACCAGACCTCGGCGATGGGCGCCTGGTCGACGACGCTTTCCGGCAACTACCTGCAGAACTGGGCGAGCGCCGTCACCATCACGGCCGATACGGACCAGCACTCGGTCGATGTCGGCGGCAATTTCGGCTTTACCGGCGGTGTCAATGGCGGCTCCGGCTCGGCAGTCGGCGGTTCGCTGATCGATATCGGGCGCAGCAGCAAGACCGTCGCGGCGGTCGCCGCCGGCGCGACGATCACGGCGACCGACCTCGCGGTAACCGCCAACACCTCCGATATACTATTCGCGATCGCGACCACCTCCGGGCGCTCGGCCGGCACGATCGCGCTGAACGGCATCGTCTCGGTCTCGGGCATTCACAACCAGACGCTGGCCTCGATCAGCAACAGAGCGATCGTCACCGCCAATTCGATCTCGGTCAAAGCCGAGCAGTCCGTCTCCGTCTTCGCGCTCAGCGGCGGCATCGTGCTCGGCGGCGGCAATGGCATCGGCGTCTCGGTGGCAGTGCTGGATGCGGGCTCGGTCACGCGCGCCTATGTCGGCGACAATTCCGACGATCTCACGGATGGCCGGCTCGCCGGCACAGCGCCGCAGGGGCTGATCACGGCAGCTTCGCTCGCTGTCGAGGCGGCGACGACCGGGCGGATCACGGCGGCCGCCGTCGCCGCGGCTGCCGCCGACGGCGCTGTCGCCACGACCCTGCCGCCGGGCACGAGCGAGGCGATCCGGAAAATCTCCGACAGCTTCAACAAGCAGTCCGGCAGCGGCCCCAGCCTCTCGGCGGCGGGCGCATCGGCCGTCGCGCTGACGACAATGGGCACCTCGGCCTGGATCGACGGCGCCCGGCTGCAGAAGAAGGACAATGCCGGACTGACCACTTCGGTCAGGGCCGTGAACTCGACGATCATCGAGGTCGGCGCCGGCGCGGCCGCCGCCAATCTCGCCAACACCTCGGGCGCAAGCGGCGCCATCGCCGGGGCCGTCGCCATCGGCGTCCTCGACAACAGCACCGACGCGCAGATCACCGGATCGAGCCTGACCGGCGCCTACGACACCTCCGTCCAAGCCATCGCCGGCGGCCGCGCGACGATCGTCGGCGTGAGCATCGGCGTCTCGGCCGGCGGCAGCGGCGCGGCTGCGATCTCCGCGGCGGTCGGGCTCGTCACCAGCCGGGTTCAGGCCTCGATCGCCAACTCTGCCATCACCGGGGATGCCGCCACTTCGGTCTCGAAACTCGCCAGCGTCAACGCCTATCAGACCACCGATATCGGCATCGGCGGCGGCGCGGCCTATCTCGGCGGGCAGTCCGGCATCGGGCTCTCGTTGAGCTATGCCGAGATCGGCGATCCGAGCGGGCAGGACGCGGTCAGCGCGACCATCCGCAACTCGAGCTTCGTCAATCTCAACGGCCTGAACGTCGTCGCCTCGAATTCAAGCCGTATCGCCTCGGGGGCCGCCACGGTCGGCCTCGGCGGCAACGGCCTGGCTGGCGCCTTCGTCTTCAACAAGGTCACGCCGACGACGCGGGCCGAGATCACTGGCACGGCCGGAGCGCCGTCGACCATCACGATCGGCGGCGACGTCGTCGTCACCGCCGACAGCAGCCGCGATACGACCTTCGACGCCATCATCTCCGGCCGCCAGACTTTCTCCCAGGCCGACGCGGCCCAGGTCCAGTTCGACGGTTCCGTCGCCAATGGCGGCGACCCCAACCCGAACGGCGCCGCGATCGTCGCCATCACCGGCATGGTGCAAGTCGGGCGCAACAATGTCGGCATCTCCTTTCTCAGCAACGAGGTGGCGCAGTCGCATATCGCGACGATCGACAACGTCATCCTGACCGCGACCGGCGATGTCTCGGTGCGGGCGCAGGATGGCGCCAGCATCACCGGCGTCGCGGTCGGGCTCGGCGGGGCCACCGGCCAGTTCGCCGGCGTCGCCTCAGTCGCCTTGCAATCGGTCGACAACGTCGTGCACGCCGGCATCACCGGCACGGGCACGATCGTCACGGCCCGAGACGTACGGCTGAACGGCAGCACGACCGCGACCATCCGCGGCAGCGCCGGCTCGCTCGGCCTCGGCTTCGGCTCGGCCGCGCTCGGCCTCTCCGTCGTCGAGAACAGCATTGAAAACACGGTCAGTTCGACGATCGAGGATGCGCGGCTGCGCGCCTCGCGCGACCTGCTGGTCCAGAGCCAGTCGGCCGGCACGATCTCGACCTTGTCGATCGGCATCGCGATCTCGCGCCAGGTCGGCCTTGCCGGCTCGGTCGCCACCAGTAGCGTCGCGACCGACGTCGCCGCGACCGTGAAGCGCGCCGACATCATCGCCGAGAACAATGTCGGCGTGATCGCGACCAATCATGACGGCATCGCGGTCTCGGCGGGCGCGCTCGGCGCGGCCGGCGGCTCGCCCAGCGTCGCCGGCGGCCTCTCGATCGTGAGCAACACGATCGGCGGCAGCACCGTCGCCTCGATCAGCGAGAGCAGCTCGGTCGATGCGCGCGTCAACGGCACCGGGTCGCTCAGCTTCGCCAGCGGCGCGGTCGTCAGCCCGCCGAGCCTGTCCAGCCCGACCGGCCCCTCGACCACCCTGCCCGACCTGGCGATGGCCCAGCGCAGCCTGCGCGGGCTGGCCGTGATCGCGACCTCGCAGCAGGCTGTGATGGCCAACGCCGTGACCGCAGGCATCGCGGTCTACCCGATCAGCGGCGCGGTCGGCTATGTCACCATTCGTAACTCGCTCGGCGGAACCACCTCGGCCACGATCGACGGCAGCACGATCGACACGCGGCTGAACGGCGGCCAGAACCCGACCGCGATCGTGGTCGACGCCGCCAGTCATTCCTATGCCGGCAGCTACATCGTCGTCGGCGCGATCGGCGGCGCGGCCGGCGCCGGCGCCGACGCGCAGACCACGCTGAAGCGCCAGACCAGCGCCGCGCTGACGAACTCGACCACGGGCACGATCGCGACCAGCCAGGCCGGGCTCGGCGGCGTCGGCGCAGTCGAGGTCGCGGCGGTGTCCTCGCAAGCCTCGACCGGCAAGACGATCGGCTTTTCCGCCGGCGTCGCCGGCGCGGCGGCGACGGGCCTCGTCAACAGCTTCGAGGCGGTCACGACCGCGACTATCGACCAGGGCATCCTCAACGCGGCCTCGCTGCGCGTCACCGCCGACAGCACGAACGGCTTCTACGGTGTCGCCGGCGTCGGCTCCGGCGGCGGCGTCGCGCTTGGCAGCGCCTTCGTCGTGGCCCGCAGCCAGAGCACCACGCTGGCGACGATCGGCGGCGGCGCCAATGTCACGACGCTCAACCTGAACGGCCGGCTCGACGTGCTGGCGACCAGCACCAACAGCTTCACCGCGCTGGCGGCCGGCGGCTCTGCCGCGGGCCTGGTCGGCATCGCCGGTATGGTCAACCTGATCGACGTCGCCAACACGACGCGAGCCGGGCTCTACGGTGTCACCTCAAGGCAGGCGCCGACGCCGATCCAGAACCTGGCCGGCCAGAGCATCGACGGCTCGCTCAACGTCATCGCACGCGAGACCACGACGATCACGCCGGAGACGGGCGTGGCCGCCATCGGCGGCGCCGGCGTCGGCCTCGGTTCCGCAACCAATGTCGCCAGCCTCGACTCGAGCGTGCTCGCCGACCTCTCCGGCAGCACGATCTCGACGACCGGCGCGGTCGTGGTCCAGGCGGTGAGCGACCGCAGCGTCGACGCCAACGCCTTCACCATCGGCCAGGGCGGCTCGATCGGGCTCGGCGCGGCCGTCAACGTCATTTCGGTCGGCACGGGCGCGCCGGCCGGCGCGGATCTCAATATCAACGGCGACGGCACGCTCTCGCGCGTCAACCAGCTCACCGCCGTCGATCCCGGCTTCATGCTGAGCACCAGCGGGCTTGCGACCTATCGCACCCTGCGCGGCGCCTATGCGTCCGGCGCGACCGACGATCAGCTGCGCACCACAGCCAATGCCGAATATCTGGCGCTGATCCAGAACGGCACCGTCGTCAACGGCGTGCTGACGCTGACCGCCAGCGGCGTGCAGGCGCTGCGCTCCAACGCCGCCATCGCGCTCTTCCTGCCGACCGCGACCGACAGCCAAGTCCGCGACTATGCAGCGGCGCGCTACACCGTGCTGCAGGCGGCCAAGCTGCAATATGTCATCGGCGACGCCGGTCTGAACTCCTATCGGCAGGTTCTCGAGGTTGCGACGCCGAACCTGACCGACGCGCAGGTCAAGATCGCCGCCGACGCAGCCTATGCCACGCTGCTCGCCAATGGCGTCCCGGTGAACGGGCTCTACTCGCTGCGCGGCTCGGGCGCGGCCGTCTATCAGGCCGCCGCCGACGCCGAGCTCGGCCGTACTGCGACCTTCAGCGAAGTGAGTGCATACGCCGCCTCGCAATATGCCTGGTTCACCAGCAACCGCGCCCGCACCGCGACGCCGAGCGCGATCAGCGCCACGGCCCTGCTCGATTCGAGCGGCGCGCAGACCGGCGCGACCGCGCTCGGCGGGTCGATCACGGCGACTTCGGTCTCGGTCACCTCGACCTCGAAGACCTCGACCGAGAACACCGCGCTCGGCATCGGCGTCGGCGGCATCGGCGTCGGCGCGGCACTCGGCTACACCACGGTCGCCGACAATGTCAGCGCCCGGCTCGACCAGGCGACGGTGACGACGGGCTCAATCACGGTCAATGCCTCGGCCATCGATGGCGCCGGGGGCGTGGCGTCCAGGGTCGACGTCAGGGCCGGCGCGGGTTCGGGCACGGCTTCCGCCGGCGCGGCGGTGGCGCAAGGCGCGGTTTCGAACACGCTCACCGCCAGGCTCGGCGGCACGCTCACGGTCACCGGCGCGACGACGGTCAGCACGACGGCGACGCAAGGCTCGCGCGCCGATGCGCTCGGCGCGGCGGCGGCGGGCGGCGGCGCGCTCGGCATCTCGATCGCCAATAGCAGCCTCGACGGCACGGCGACGTCGAACGTCGCGGCCAACACCACGCTCTCGGGCGGAACATCGCTCACGGTCGATGCCAGCAGCGCCGGCATCTCCTATGCCTCGGCGACCGCCGGCGCAGGTGGCTTGCTGGTCGCCGGCACTGGCGCAGACGCGCGCGCCAGCGATTCCTCGCGCGTCGAGGCCCATCTCGGCGACAACGCCAGCGTCAATGTCGGGACCGGGGCGATCCGCGTGACCGCGACAGCGACGCCCGACGCCAAGGCCGCCGCCTATGGCGTCTCGGTGACGGGCGGGCTCGCCGTAGGCGCTGCGATCTCGCGCGCCACCACCAACCAGACCGTGATCGCAGCGATGGATGGCGGAGCCGCCGCCCAGCGCGCGCTCACCGCCGGCAGCCTCTCGATCCTGGCCACCAGCACGATCTTCGGCACGCCCGTGACCTCGATCGGCGGCTCGCCGGGCGCGACCAGCACGTTCAGCCGCGGCGGCACCGGAGCCGCCGCCTGGTCCTTCTCCGGCTCTGGATCCTACTATGCCAGCGCCGTCGGCTCGGACGCGCAGGCCGTCAACACCTCCACGGTCACCGCCTCGGCGGGCAATAATGTCCGGCTGCCGGCCGGCACCGTCGCAATCAACGCGACCAACACGACGCGCCAGATCGCCTCGGCGACCGGCTTCTCGATCGCCGGCAAATACTCGATCGGCGCCGTGCTGGCCAAGGCGAGCTCGACGGCGACGACGAGCGCGACGCTCGGCGACGACGCCCGCCTGCTGGGCAACAGCGCGACGAGCTTCAGCCTGATTGCAGCCGGCAGCGACACGCAGATCGCCAGCGCCACATCGGGCAGCGGCGGATTGATCTCCGGTGCCGGCGCCTCGGCCGATACCGCCAACACCGCCACGGTCACGGCCAGCATCGGCGCGCGTACGCAGATCGGCGCCAACACCATCCTGGTCAATGCGAGCCACACCGACCAATACGCCAACCGGGTCGATGCGACGCAGGCGGCCGCGCTGGGCGCCAGCGCCTCGCTGGCCAGCCACGACGCGACCTCCCATGTGAAGGTCGACATCGGCGCGTCTGCCGTCTTCGTTGCGCTCGGCAACGGTACCTCCGGCTGCTACGTCACCACCTGCGTCCAGGGCATCGAGCTCGAGAGCCGCAACATCTTCACCCAGCTCGCGCTCGGCGACACGATCAGCGCCGGCGCGGGCGGCGGCATCAACGGCGTCGGCGCGAAATCGACGACTGACGTGGACGGCTGGTCGAAGGTCGTGATCGGCGACAACGCCAACTTCACCAGCGGCGGCAGCGCGGTCTCCTCGCCCGGTCCGATCGCGATCCAGGCGATCACCGAACTCACCGCCAACGACACGGTGACGCTGACCACCGGCGGTGCGCTGCAGGGCGCCGGCGTCACCTCGCAATACCGCGCCCGCGATGTCGACAACGAGGTCACGCTCGGGACGGGCGTCACGCTGACCTCCTCCGGCACGATCAATATCGGCACCTACACCACCGCGACGGTCAAGACGAACGCGCTCGTCACCACCTATGGCCTCGCCGCCGTCGGCGTCGCCGAGGCCGATACCGACATCATCACCAACCAGACCGTCACGATCGGCGCCAACAGCACGCTGACCGGCCTCGACAACGTCAACGTCACCGCCGGGCGCGACGCCTCGGGCCTGTTCATGACCTCGATCCTGGGCGACGCCACGGCGATCGGCTATGTGCGCGGCGTGATCGCGGTGCCCGATGCCGATGCCTCGACCGACCTGCAGAACCGGGCGCGGCTAAACATCAACACCGGGGCGGCGCTGCTCAGCGCCCAGAACGTCACGCTCGGCGCCTATAACGGCACGGTGACGCCCAATGCCGACGGCGCCGGCCACGGCTTCCAGCTCTATTTCATCCCGGTGACGCAGCGCGACGAGAGCCCGGGCGCCTCGGCGACCTCGACGGTGGTGATGAACGGTCGCGCCGTCGGCGGCGTGTTCCACGAGCAGGAGATCATCATCGGCTGCGGCACCGGTGGGTTGTCGATCTGCGACCTCGGCGCCACGCCGACCGTCTATGTGAAGGCCGGCGGCGCGCCGGTCGTGGTCAGCCGCGACGACGCGTTCGATGCGGTGGCCTATGTCCGCGCCAACTACACCACGACCAACGGCACGATCGACGACACCGCCGTCGCCGACACGCTGGTCGGCGGCGTCTCCTCGGGGCTGGTGCGGGCCTACCGGATCAGCCAGCTCTATGCGGCCGGCGGCAACGTCTTCGTCAATGGCGACACCATCCAGGGCAATGGCACGCTGACCGCCAATGGCGGGCCGACCATCAAGGTCGTCAACAACAGCGCCGCCTATATGATCCTCGACGCCGGCGCCTATATCCCCGACCTCTCGACCGGGCAGATCCTGTTCACCGGCGCAGCCCAGGGCCAGGCCGGGCTGACCCAAACCAGGTTCAATGCCAACGGCACGGCCAGCGTCATCATCAACAACGCCTATACCCGCGACGATATCGGCGGCTACGGGCCGGCGCTGATGATCGCCGGCGACATCAGCAATCTCGGCGGCCTGGTCTCGATCAACAACACGCAGGGCTCATTCGGCTTCTCAGGCCAGCGCATCGACTCGCTGCAGTTCAACGTTACGGTGCCGAACGGCGCCGTCGCGATCTCTTCGAACGGCCCCAACGGCATGTACAATGCCGGCGCCTCGCCGCAGGCCGAGTGGAATTCCGCGATCACCTATCCCGGCGGCGCGCCCGGGACGGCGTCCCAGAACTATGTGATCAACGACACGATCAACGCGATCGGCAACACCCTGTATTTCGGCTCCGGCGGCAGCCTGAACTACAATCTCTATCATCGGATCGAGGATGGCGGGGATCCGGGGATGCGCTACAGCACCATCCTCTACGGCAACTGCATCGGCTATGGCGCGACCGGCTATAACTGCCAGGGCGGCTATGATTTCGGCAACGGCATCTACTTCGCCCAGATCCCGATCGTACCGAAATATTACCAGCCCCAGAACGTCCAGGCGCAGGGCGGCGGCACGCAGATCTACGGCGCACAGGTCGCGATCAAGGCCACGATCATCAACGTCAACGCCTCGATCGAGGCCGGGCGCGTCACCAACCAGTCGGTCGTTCTGAGCGAGAACCTGATCCAGGCGCTCGGCTTCGCGATCTTCAACTACAACACCTATGGCTACGGCGCGCCCGTGGTCGATCTCACCAACGATACGCGCCTGATCAATTACGGCAGCGCGGCCGGCTCCTACAGCGTCCTCCACAGCGGCGACAAGCTGATCCCCGTCAGCTACGACATCCGCACCGGCCAGCTCAACATCAGCGACGTCAACGCCTCCTCGGGCGGCGGCTCGGTCCTGCTCGACGGCCAGATCATCAGCACGAACACGCTCGGCCGCATCAAGATCAATGGCGGCTTCGGCCATGTCGACATCGTCAACAACAGCGGCCTGGAGCTCGTTACCAACCGCATCAACACCGGCACGGCCAGCGGCGCCAACGCCAGCGTCAGCAAGATCACGATCGTCGACCGGCTGATCCAGAACGGGCCGAACACGACCGTCTACGCCTATACGCCGGGCTCCGGCATCGCGATCTACAAGACCGTGAACGGCGCGCAACCGATCCTGAGCGGCGTCGGCGCCACGACGCCTTTCTCCTTCATCGCCGGCGACACCACGAGCTACAACCCCGTCGCGGGCACGCGCTATGAGTGGACGCAGCAGCTATGGGTCCACAAGGACGGCCTCACCATCAACGATCCGAATGCGCAGGGCGTCTGGCGCTATAATTCGGGCTCGGCCAACAATCCGTGGCAGTTTGTTGCGGCTCCGGCCACCGGCATCTGGGGCGACGGCACCTCGTCGGGCCCCGACTATTGGAACGTGACGAGCACGGCACAAGGCCGCCTCACCAATAACCAGTACTACTACATCAGCGACCCTGTCTTCTTCGAGACGCTACAGGGCGGCGTCACGCAGGTCGCCAACGCAATGCAGGGTTACGAACACTGCAACGGCGGCAATCCGAGCCTCTGCAGCCGCGATTTCCGCCAGGTGCCCGGCTCGACCGACAACACCTACTGGAACTACAACTACGTCATCGACGCCTGGCTTCAGGTGACGGCCTCGGTAAAGGCCGACAACCCCTTCGCCGTCAGCTTCGCCGGCAATGCGAGCGGCCAGCTCAACATCACCTCGAACACGTCGATCCGTCAGCAAGGCAATATCATCAACCCGAGCGGCGCAACGACGATCACGGCCTCGGTCGGCAGCTTCACCCAGGCGCCCAATGTTTCGATCCTCAGCAACCACCTGACCCTGACCGGGCGCGATTCCGTCGGCACGGTCGCCGCGCCAATCCAGGCGACGCTGACGGCGGGCGCGGCCGTGGCCGCCTATTCCGGGGCCGGCGGCATCAACCTCAACATCGATTCCGACGCCAAGATCTGGCGCCTCAACGCCGATCTCGACGCCGCCTCCGGCCGCTATGGCGACATCAATCTCCGCGCCACCGGCGGGCTCGAGGTCGCAAGCTGGGCCGATCCGAACTACACCCATCTGCTCGGCAACAACATCACGATCAGCAGCCAGAACGGCACCGTCGGCGGCATCAACACGCCGCTGCGCATCCAGGCCATGGCGACGACGCTGGCCAATGGCAGCCAGACCGGCGGCGTGGTCAACATCTCGGCACAGGGCGATATCGGCATCAAGCAGCTCTCGGGCAATCTGCGCGTCGGGCTGATCTCCAGCACCGGCGGCAATGTCCGCGTCGACGTCGTCGACGGCACGCTCAAGGCCGCCAATGCCCAGACCGCGGCGCAGTCGCTCTCGACCGAGCAGCTCTCGACGATCAAGAGCAAGCTCAAGCTGACCCAGGCCGACGGCGCCGACGCCGCGGCGCTCGCCAGCGTCGCCGTGTTCGAGCGCAACGTCACCCAGACCTACGCGCTCTATTCCAGCCTGATACGCAACGGCAGCGTCACCAACGGCGTCTTCACGCTCGACGCCGCCGCCACCGCGCTCTACCAGCCGCTCGCCGACGCCGCCGGGATGAGCGTCCCGGCCTATGTGGCGGACCGTTATGCGAGCTACGCCAGCGTATTCGAGAAGGCCTATGGCGCGAGCTGGAGCACGCTGGCGCGCTTCCAGGAAAACACACTCGAGAGCAATTTCAGCTTCACCACCGCCTCGCCGGGCGCCGTGAGCGGGCTCGCCTCCTCCATCACCGCCAACGCCGTCTGGCAAACCGGCCAGCTCGTCGCCGCGATCGACCAGGCGGCGCTGCAGCCGGCCTCGGGTGTCGTCGGCAACGGCACCGCGATCATCGTCGGTCGCGACGTGAGCCTGAACATCGGCGGCAGCATCGGCTCGCTGGCGCCCGACGTCAGCGTCGGCCTCGACACAATCCGCAACGGCACGCTGACCACGAGCCAGCTCCAGGCGCTTGCAGTCGCCACCACGCCGGGGTCGGTCAAGCTCTTCGGCACGAATGGAAGCGGCCAGCGCGTCGCGGTCTCCGACATCAACGCCGTGCCCGTCGGCGTGACGCTGACCTCGGTCGACATCAGCCAGACCGCGCCGCTCTTCATCAGCGCGACCGGTACATTCTCCGGCACGGCCCAGGGCGACATCTATGTCCAGGCGACGACCGGCGCGCAGTCGGGCGGCGGCTCGCTCAATATCGGACGCGTCACCGCCACCGGCGCGATCAACCTGCAGGCGCCGCAAGGGATCACCGTCGCGACCGCGCCGAACAGCACGACGCCGCTCAACGCGGTCCAGATCCAGGCCGGAACCGACCTGATCCTGACCGGAGCCGGCGGCGGCATCGGCTCGGCGGCGACGCCGCTGACCTACCAGATCGGCGGACGGCTGGTCTCGGCCTCGGCCGGCGCGGGCGACGCCTATCTCGTCGCCGCAGCCGGCAACGCCCAGATCGGCCGCATCTTCGCCTCCGGCACGGCCTCGCTCACGGCGGTCAGCGGCTCGATCCAGAGCTACCTGCCGGGCGTCGCGATCTCGGCTTCCACCATCGTGCTCAACGCGTCCGCCAATGTCGGCAGCGCCGTCACGCCATTCGCGATCCAGGCCGCCGGCGATGGCGAGGTCTCCGGCCAGGTCGGCGGCTCGGCCACGCTCTCGACGCCGACGCTCGCCAGCCAATCCGCCGTCGCGCTGCGGATCGGCGCGCTGACGGCCGCTGGTGGGCTCTCGCTCGCAGCCGATGCCGAGGTGCGGATCCTGCGCAGCCTGTCCGCGACCACCGGGCCGCTCTCCATCACGGCCGGCGCGATCAGCATGGCGAGCGGCGCGACCGCGCAATCGGGCGGGCAGATCACGCTCACCTCGCTCAGCGATGTGACGCTCGGGCGGGTCATGAGCACGCTCATCGCCCCCGCCGGCACGGCCTCCATCGCCGTTTCGGCCGCGGGAAGCATCGCCGGCAATGGCGACAGCGTCGTCAATCTCGGCGCTGGCCAGGCCGGCGGCGTGATCGCGCTCAATGCCGGCAGCGGCATCGGCAGCAGCCTGGCGCCGGTGAGCTTCGACGCACCGAGCCTGTCGGCCCGCAGCCTGCAAGGTGGCGTCTACCTCAAGACCGCCACGACAGCGCGCGTCACGGCGCTGACAGCCGATACCGGCCCCGCCAGCCTGCTCGCGGCGGGCAACCTCACGGTCGACGCCCTGACGAGCGGCGGGGCGGCAAGCGTGACCTCGACGGCCGGGATGCTGACGATCGGCACCCTCAGCTCGGGCGGAGCCACAACCCTGAGCGCGGCGAATGCGCTCGGCGTGACATCGGCGACGACGACGGCAGGCGATCTCTCTCTCGTATCGACATCCGGCGGCATCAACGCCACCACCCTGCATTCCGCCGGCGCGACCACGCTCACCGCTCCCGGTGCGATCACCGTGGCGACGTTGACCAGCGGCGGTGGCACGAATGCGACCTCGTCGAGCAGCACGCTCGCTGTCACCACGCTGACCGCAGGAGGATCGAGCACGCTCGCCGCCTCCGGCACCGTCACGCTCGGGTCGGCGCGGACCACCGCAGGCGATCTGTCCGTGTCCTCGACACTCGCCGGGATCACGGCTGCCACGCTCGATGCGGCGCGAAACGCGACGCTGACCGCAGCCGGGGCGATCTCGGTCACGACATCGCTCACCGCCGGCGCCGCCGCCTCCGTCACCTCTTCGGGCGGGGCGCTCAACCTTGCGGCCGTGACATCTGGCGGGCCCGCCACGCTCAGTGGCGGGACGACCGTCACGCTGGGGACGGTGCGGACCACCGCCGGCGATCTGGCCGTGTCCTCGACCAATGCAGGCATCACCGCGACCACGCTGGAGACGGCCGGAGCAGCCACCCTCACCGCTCCAGGCGCGATCAGCGTCGCGACACTGACCAGCGGCGGCGGCACGAGTGCGACCTCGTCGAGCAGCACGCTTGGCGTCACAACGCTCGCGGCCGGCGGAACCACGACGCTCGCAGCCTCCGGCACGGTCACGCTCGGTTCTGCGCGGACGACGACGGGAGACCTCTCGGTCTCCTCCACCACCGCCGGCATCACCGCGACCACGCTCGATGCCGATGGGGCTGTCACCCTCACCGCTCCCGGCGCCATCACCGTTGCGACCCTGACCAGCGGCAGCGGCACAACCGCGACCTCATCGGGCGGAACGCTCGATATCACCACGCTTACGGCTGGGGAGACGGCGACGCTTGCGGCCTTCGGCGCTGTCACGCTCGGCTCGGCTCAGACGACGGCCGGAGATATCCTGGCCTCCTCGACGAATGCCGGGATCACAGCCGCCACGCTCAATGCGGCCCGGAACGCGGCTCTGACCGCTGCCGGCGCGATCTCGATCACGACATCGCTGACCACCGGCGGCACGGCGTCCGTCACCTCGTCGAGCGGATCGCTCAACCTCGCGGCTGTGACATCGGGAGGCGCTGCGACGCTCAGCGGCGCGACTGCCGTCACGCTGGGAACCGTGCAGACAACAGCAGGTCACCTCTCCGTCTCCTCGACAACCGCCGGCATCACCGCAACCACGCTCGATGCGGCTGGTGCAGCGACACTCAGTGCTCCTGGCGCCATCACCGTCACGACCTTGACCAGTGGCGGCGGCACCAGTGCGACCTCGTCCGGCAGCACGCTTGGCATCGCTACGCTCACCGCTGGTGGAACGACGGCGCTTGCCGCCTTCAGCACGATCACGCTCGGCCATACGCAAACGACGGCTGGCGATCTCTCGGTCTCCTCGACGAATGCCGGCATCACCGCCGCCACGCTCGATGTAGCTCGAAACGCCGCCCTGACCGCTACTGGGACAATCTCGGTCACGACATCGTTCACCACTGGAGGCACGGCGTCCGCCACCTCGTCCGGCGGGGCGCTCGATCTCGTGGCGCTGACATCGGGCGGCACAGCCACGCTCAGCGGGGCGACTGTCGTCACGCTGGGAACCGCCCGGACGACAGCCGGCGACCTCGCTGTCTCCTCGACCAGCGGCAACATCGCCGCAACCACGCTCGATGCGGCCGGTACGGCGACACTCACCGCCCCAGGTACGATCAGCGTCACGACGCTGACCAGCGGCAGCGGCGCGAGCGCGACCTCCTCGGGCAGCACGCTCGACATCACCACGCTCACGGCTGGTGGAACAACCACGCTCGCAGCCTCCCGCGCTGTCACTCTCGGCTCCGCTCAGATCACCAGCGGCGATCTCTCCGTCTCCTCGACCACCGCCGGGATCGCGGCAGCCACGCTCGCGGTGGCTCGAAACGCTGCGCTGACCGCCGCCGGGGCGATCTCGATCACGACATCGCTGACCACCGGCGGCACGGCGTCCGTCACCTCGTCGGCCGGATCGCTCGACCTCCTGGCCATGACGTCGGGAGACACTGCGACGCTCAGCGGCGCGACCGCCGTCACGCTGGGAACGGTGCAGACGACCGCCGGCGATCTTGCCGTGTCCTCGACCAATGCGGGGATCTCGGCTGCGACCCTGGTTTCGGCCGCCGGACTCGAACTGGCGGCCTTCGGCGACATTTCCGGCACGACGCTGACAAGCGGCGACCAGGCCAGCATCCACTCGACAACGGGCAGGCTGACGATCGCGACGCTGAACGCAGGCGCGACCGCGACCTTGCAGGCCGCAGGCGCCATTGCGCTGGGCACGGCAACCACGACCGCAGGAGACCTCCTCGCGACATCGACGGGCGGCCGCCTGACCGCCACGACCATCCAGGCCTTCGGCTCGACGACCCTGAGCGCTGCCACGCTGCACATCGACACCGTCACGACCGGCGGCGACGCCACGGCCACCACCCAGCTCGGCGCCCTGGAAATCGGTTCGCTGACCAGCGGCGGCGTCACACATCTGGATGCAGCTGGCGCGCTCATCGTTTCGAGCTTGAATGCCGGCGGTGCAGCCACGCTCTCTTCGCGGAATGCGACGATAGACCTCGCGACTGCGACGACAGGCGACACCGCCGAGCTCTCGGCCGCTGGCGCGATCAGCCTGGGCACGCTTACAACGCGGGCCGGCGACATCGTGGCAACCTCCTACGCTGCCGGCATCACGGCGGCCGCGCTGGACGCGGCAGGCGCGATCGCACTCGACGCGGCAGGTGCCATCGCCGTCCAGACGGCCAGCAGCGGGAGCGGAACGAGCGCTTCGACGCGCGCCGGGTTGACGATCGGCACGCTTGCGACCGGCGGCGATGCCACGCTCACCGCTGCCAACATGCTGACCCTCACCAGCGTGACGAGCGCGGGCAACCTGTCGCTGCGCTCGACGGCAGACGGCATCACCGCGCAGACCCTGCGCGCCGATGGCCGCGCCGATCTCGTGGCGGCAGGGACCGTGACGATCAATGACCTGCGCAGCGGCGGCGGAACGACCATCTCCGGCGATGTCATCGCCCTCACCGCGCTCACAGCAGGCGAGAGCGCGAATCTGAACGGCCGCGGCACGGTCACACTCGGCAGCGTGCTGACGCAATCGGGCGATCTCTCCGTCGCATCCGAGTTCGGCACGATCCGCGCCGGAACGCTCGATGCCTCCGCCGCGCTCCTGCTGCAGGCGCCGGGCGCCATCACCGTCGGCACCGCACGCAGCGCCGGCTCCGTCACTGCCACCTCCTCGGGCGCGGGCATCGACATTCAGACGCTTGTCGCTCACGACGACGTAACGCTCACGGCCGCAGAGGCCTTGCGTTTTGAAAGCCTGACGGCAGGCGGGTCGCTCGTGCTGAATTCGACGCGCGCCGGCGTCACCATCACCACCGCGCAAGCCGGTGAGAACATCGCCATCGCCGGGCAGGCAATCAGTTTCGTTGCGCTCGATGCCGGCCGCTCCGCCAGCCTCGCCAGCACCGGCGACATCGACGGCGACACCATCGTCGCCACCGACGCGCTCCTCGCGCGGGCAGGCCTCGGCGGCAGCGGCTCGATCCGGCTCGGCGTCGGTGCGGCGCGCAACGCGGAATTCTCCGCGCCCGACGATGTCCGCCTTGGCCGCTTCGGCGCCGGTGACAGCATCACCATCCTGGGGACGGACATCGCCTCCAGCATCGTGCAGTTGCCCGGCGGCTCCGGCACTCCGCTCGTGCTCGACATCGCCGGCATGCGCGAGCGCACGGCGAGATCCGCCGCCCTGTCGATCGACGCATTGCGCTTCCGCGCCAACCGGATAGAGGTTACAGACGCTGTCATAACGACGAGCGCCAGCCGCTTCGATCTCGCCGCCAATTTCGTTCCGGGAGCTCTGCGCTTGACCACCCCCGGAATGACCGTCCTGGCCAATAATCGCAGCATCGCTCCGGTTCGCGGTTTCGATGTGCAGCTCTACCAGAAGGACCGGACCTTCTTCATCTCCGTCAACGGCAACCAATTGTCATCGAACGCCTATGTCGTGCGCTTCGACGGCAATATCGCGAATGTCGACACCGCGGATGGCGTCTCGTTGGTGCGCGACATGGCGCGGCTCGGCGTCGTCGCGCCGACGGGACCGAGCTTCGGCGACATCGCCCGCGGCTTCGTACTGGGCGCTGACGGCCGCTGGCGCAGCACCGATCCAGAGACGACCGCCAGCCTCAGTGAAGGCAGTGGTCCGCGGGTGAATCTCGACCAGTCCGGAAGCGGCGAGGCCCAGCCTTGACGAGATATCCTTGCGGGCAGCGCCGGCGCGAAGCCGCCCGCGCTGTCGCTCCGCTCCTGGCCGCCCTGCTTGGACTAGGGCTTCCGAGCCTTGCACTGGCGCAGATCGCGCCCCGCACGATCGAGACGGAAGCCGAGCGCCAGCGCCTGGAAATCGAACGCCAGACCACCCCACCGCGCCAAAGCGGCCCTGGCGTCGTGGCGCCGCCGCCCCTGCCGAAGCTGAGCTTTCCCTCGGGCGGGACGACGATCGTCCTGAAGCGCATCGACTTCGACAAATCCGCCTTCCTGAGCGAGGCGGAGCTCGATGCGCTGCGCGCCCGCTATCTTGGCCGCAAGGTCGATCTGGCCGAGATCGGGAAGCTCGTCCAGGAGGTCAACGACCTCTACTCCGAGAAAGGGCAGGTCACCGCCAGCGCCATCCTGCCGCCGCAGAAACTCGATGGCGGCGTGCTCAAGGTCGGGCTCATCGAGGGCCGCGTCGGCAAGGTCAGCGTCACCGGTACGGTTCAGACCTGGCCGTGGTATCTCCAGTCGCAGATATCCACCGTTCCGCAGAGCGTGGTCGATACGCCGACGTTGAACCGCGAGGTCTCGATCTTCAACCGCCTCAACGAGGTCCAGTTGCGGGCTCAGCTGCGGGCCGGCGGCGAGTTCGGCCTGACCGATATCGAATTGGCGGCGACCGAGCCGCCACGTAACCTCGCCCAGATCTCCTATGACAACCAGGCGGTGAAATCGACCGGCCGCTATCAGGGCGTGCTGTTCCTGAAGCATCACGGCCTGCTTGGACTAGACGACAGGCTGGTCTTCTACGGCTCGCGTTCGCGCGGCAGCATCCTCGGAAGCGGCAGCTACAGCATCCCGGTCTCGCCCTTCGGCACGCGGCTGAGCATCAGCTATACGCGCTCGGCCTTCCATATCGTGACCGGAGCAATCAAGGAGTTGCGGCCCGAGGGCATCTCGGAAAGCCGCGCGCTCAACCTCTCTCAGCCCATTTTCGCAACCGATGCGGTGCTGCTGCAGGCTGTCGCGAGCATCGGTAGCGGGATCAGCAGCAGCAAGCAGATCGACATCACGACAGCGCATAGCAGCAACACCAAGGCGTCCGGCGGACTTTCGCTCACCGTGTCGCTGCCGGGCTTCATGCACACGACCTCTCCGACGCTCTCCCGGGTCGATTTCGAAGACAAGATCGGTCAGGCCAAGCGCAATCTGACGCTCTGGACCGGAAACACCTCGACGATCCTGCGCCTGAACGACGATATCTACGCCTCGCTCATCGGCGCGTGGCAGTATACGAATGACAAGCAGCTTCCCGGCGACCAGATCTTCCAGATCGGCGGCCCGACCACGGTGCGCGGCTATCCGATCGGCGCCGCCTTCGGCGATTCAGGGTTTTACGGTCAGGCCGAGCTGCATTACGTGCTGCCCGAGCCGCTGAAGACCCTCGACGCCTTCGTCTTCCTCGATCACGGCATCACTTATGGGACAGTGCCTACGAGCATGCGCGCGACCTCCGTCGGCGCCGGCCTCGCCTGGCGGCCGACCGATTGGGCGACGCTGGAAGGCGGCATCGCGCGCCCGCTGGAGCGGGTCTCGGTGGCGCAGCGCGATCACGAGCTCTACTTCCGACTGACCTTGCGAAAGAATATCTAGATCAATAGCTTAGATCGTGACAACGAAAGCGCCTTCCGCGGTTCGCCGATGCGAAACTTCGGGCCGGCATCACGCTCCAAGGCCATCACGAGAACCCGTCCCGTCTCTCCAGGATAAGAGCCGCACCATGGCGCCATTGCCCCTCTTCTATACGAGCATCGTCGTACTCGATCGCAACATCCACCGCGATGCGCGGATCGCTCCGGCGGAGCGGGGTTACGCCTTCGCGGCCGGCAGCCATGTCGTGCCGGCGCTGATGGCGGAATTCGTGCTCGGCTGCCGTGACATGCCGATCCTGTTCCTGGAAGAGGCCGGCAGCGTCTCGCCCTTGTTCATGGTCGGGATGCGCAGCGGCGAGAACGATTTCGTCGAGGCGAGCGGACGCTGGAACGGCGTGCATGCGCCGGCCTATCTGCGCCGCTACCCGTTCATTGGCGGCGAGGTTTCGCAGGAGCAGCAGGTGATCTGCCTCGATGGCGGCTATGCCGGCCTGCAGGACCAGGCCGGTGAGCGCCTTTTCAACGAAGCCGGCGAGCCAAGCGAGATGCTGCAACGCGCCGTCATCTTCGTCGGCGAATATGCCGATGCGGCCAAGGCGACAGGCGTCTTCACCGCGGAACTCAAGGCGCTCGACCTGTTTCAAACGATCAATATCGATATCCGCTCGCCCACAGGCTTGAGTTCGAGCTTCAGCGGCTTCCTCGCCATCAGCGAAGAGCGCTTCAACGCCTTGCCTGACGACGCTCTGGCCGATCTGCGCCGCAAGGGCTATCTCGCGCCGATCTACTCGCACCTGATCAGCCTGGGGAATTTCGGCGCACTCGGCGATCGCGCAGGAGCCCGCGCCACAGCTGCGGCGGCAGCGGAAGCCGCCTGACCGCCGCGCGTCAAGCCGGAGCCAGCGCGTCCTCGGCCAGGACGCAGCGCACCACGCGCCCCTCGCCCAGCGTCACGACCGGCGGCAAGGCGGCGTGGCAGCGCTCTTCGGCGTGCTTGCAGCGCGGCGCGAAGGAGCAGGAGGATGGCGGCTCGTTCAGGGCCGGCGGCGCGCCTGGGATAGCCTCCAGCCGCTCGCCCTTCCTGGCACCGTGCAAATTCGCAGCGAGCAAACCCTTGGTATAGGGGTGCTGCGGATCGCGGATCAGTTCGCGCACCGTGCCGGTCTCGACGATCTGACCGGCATACATCACCGCGAGCCGATCCGAGACCTCGACCGCGACACCGATGTCATGGGTGACGAAGATCACGCCCATGCCGAGGTCGCGCTGGAGCTGGCGCAGCAGCAGCAGGATCTGGATCTGCACGGTGGCGTCGAGCGCCGTCGTCGGCTCGTCGGCGAGCAGCAGCTTGGGACGGGCGGCGAGCGCGAGCGCGATCATGGCGCGCTGGCGCATGCCGCCCGACATCTCATGCGGATAGGCCTTGAGCCTTCGCTCCGGCGAAGGAATGCGGACGAGCTCGAGCAATTCGAGCGCGCGTGCCATCGCGGCTTTCTTGCTGATCTTCTCATGCCGGACGATCGCCTCGGCGATCTGCTCACCTACCGTATAGACCGGGTCCAGCGCCAGCATCGGGTCCTGGAAGATCATCGAGGTGACTCGGCCGCGATAGTCGGAGAGGTCCTGCGGGTTCAGCGCCAGCACGTCGCGGCCATCGACCTGGACCGTGCCGCCAATATCGGTGCGGCTCTCGGGCAGGAGCCGCAGCAGCGTCTTCAGCGTGACGCTCTTGCCCGAGCCGGATTCGCCGAGGATGCCGAGCACCTTGCCGGGCTCCAGCGTCAGCGAGACTCCGTTGACGGCATGGACGTTCTGCGCGCCACGGAAGCGGACGGTGAGGTTCTCGATTGCGACGAGCGGGGCGGTCACGCAGCCTCCTCCAGCTTAGGCGCGCGACTATGGCCGGAGCCGGCGACCTCCATATGGCAGGCGACCTGGCGCGCGCCCTCGCCCGCTGTCGCGAGCACGGGCTTGACCTTGGCGCAGACGGTCTGGGCCTGCGGGCAGCGCGGATGGAAGCGGCAGCCTTCGGGCGGATTGATCGGGTTGGGCGGATCGCCGGCGAGCGGCGCTTCCATCGTCCGGTTGTCCGGATCCATCGAGGGCATCGCCGAGAGCAGCGCGCGGGTATAGGGGTGGCGCGGATCGTCATAGAGTTCGTCGACCGGGCCGATCTCGACCACCTCACCGAGATACATCACCATGACGCGGTCGCTGATGAAGCGAACGACGTTGAGGTCGTGCGAGATGAAGATGTAGGTCAGACCGAACTCCTGGCGCAGATCCATCAGCAGGTTCAGCACCTGCGCCTCGACCGATTTGTCGAGCGCCGAGACCGCCTCGTCGAGGATAACGAGGCGCGGGCCCAGTGCGAGCGCGCGCGCGATATTGACGCGCTGGCGCTGCCCGCCGGACAGCTCATGAGGGTAGCGCGCGGCAAAGCGTGCGGGATCGAGCCCGACGCGAACCAGGAGATCGCGAGCGCGCAGGATTGCGGCCTGCTTCGAGACGCCATGCACCGTCGGCCCGAAGGCGATCGAATCCTCGATGGTCAGACGCGGATTGAGCGAGGCGTAACTGTCCTGGAAGACCATCTGGGCCTGGCGGCGGTACTCCTTCAGGCTGAGCGAGAGCCCGCCGACGATCTCGCCGTCGAACAGCATCTCGCCCTTGTCCTGCGCGATGAGCTGCATCACCACGCGCGCCGTCGTCGATTTGCCGCAGCCGGATTCGCCGACGACGCCGAGCGTCTCGCCCTTGAGCACTGCGAAATCGACGCCATCGACGGCGCGCACCACCGCACCGCGGCCAAGCGGGAAATGCTTGGTCAGGGTGCGCGCCTCGAGCAGCGGGGTTCCGGCGCCGCCGCGGTCGCGTTCGTCCAGGGTCGGGGTCTCAGCCATGATCAGCCCTTCACATCCATCGCCGAGCGCAAGCCGTCCGAGAGCAGGTTGAACGAGATCGAGGTGATGAAGATCGCCGCGCCCGGCAGGGCCGCCACCCAGGGCTGGACATAGATCGCGGTGCGCAGCGTGTTCAGCATCAGCCCCCATTCCGGCGTCGGCGGCTTGGTGCCGAGCCCCAGGAACGACAGGCCCGAGGCCAGGATCATCGAGACCGAGATCAGGCTGGTCGCATAGACGAAGATCGGCCCCAGCACATTGCCGAGCACATGCACGCGGATGATCGTGCCGGCTCCGGCTCCGCTGGCGCGCGCCGCCTCGACATAGTCCATGCCGCGGACCTGCGTCGTCACGCTCTCGGCGATGCGCGCGATCGGCGGGATGAAGACGATGGTCAGCGACAGCAGCGAATTAGCGATGCCGGCCCCCATCGCACCCGAAAGCGCGATCGCCAGCAGCACCGAGGGGAAGGCGTAGAACACATCGACCGTGCGCATGGTGATGGTGTTGAACTTGCCGCCGAAGAAGCCGGCCGCGACGCCGATCAGCGAGCCGAAGACAAAGGCGATGAAGACCGGCACGACGCCCATGAAGAGCGAGAGCCTGGCGCCGAAGATCAATCGCGAGAGCATGTCACGGCCAAGCTCGTCGGCGCCGAGCGGATAGCCCGGCGTGCCGATCGGGCGCAGCCGCCGCAGCATCGAGGAGCGCGTCGGATCGGCCGGCGCGATATAGTCGGCGAAGATCGCCATCAGGATGATCAGCAGGACGACGATGCCGGCGCCGACCGCGACCTTGTCGGTCTTGAAGCGCCTGAAGACGCCGGCCCAATAGCCCGGCGATTTGGCGAGCGGGGCGACGGCGGGAGTGGCGGCCTCGGTGAGCGTGGTCATCTCAGCGCCTCCGCACGCGCGGATCGAGCAGCCCTTGCAGGATGTCGACGAGCAGGTTCAGGCCCACGAAGAACATCGCGAGCACCAGGATCGTGCCCTGCAGCAGCGGCAGATCGCGCTGGAAGATCGCATTGCCGAGCAGGAAGCCGGTGCCGGGCCAAGAGAACACGGTCTCGATCAGGATCGAGCCGCCGAGCAGATAGCCGAGCTGGAGCCCCATCACGGCGAGCGCAGTGGGGGCCGCATTCTTCACGACATGCTTGAACACGCCGAAATCCATCAGCCCCTTGGCGCGAAGGGCCGGGACGAATTCCTGGTTCAGGATGTCAGCGACGAGCGCACGCACGGTGCGGGCGATGATGCCCATCGGGATCACCGACATCGTGATGGCGGGCAGGATCATGTAGCTGACATGCTCCCAATCCCAGATCCAGGCGGCCGAACCGCCCGGCCCCGCCCCACCCGGCGGCAGCCAGCCGAGCTGCACTGAGAACACGATCACCATCACCATGCCGAGCCAGTAATGCGGCACGGAGACGCCGAGCACAGCCAGCATCGAAGCGAATTTGTCGAGGAAGGAGCCGCGGAAATACCCAGCCACGAAGCCGAAGAACGAGCCGAGCAGGAAGCCGATCACCGTCGCCAGCACGGCGATCAGCAGCGTGTTGCCGACCGCGCGCCAGACCTCGGCCGCGACCGGGCGGCCGGTGGCGATCGAGGTGCCGAGATCGCCCTGCAGCGCCTTCAGCAACCAGAGGCCGAACTGTATCGGCAGCGGCCGGTCGAAACCGTAGATCTTGCGCAACTCGTCCTGCATCGCCTGCGAGGCGTCCGGCGGCAGCACCGCAGTCAGCGGGTCGCCGGGCGCGATATGAACCAGCAGGAAGCAGAACACGCTGACGCCGAACGCGACCGGAAGGACATAGAGGATACGCTTGGCGAGATAGCTCAGCATGAGATTGCCACAGCCCAACCTGACAACAATCCGACTCCGCGACCGTCATGCTCGCCCTTGTGGCGAGCATCCACGTCTTGAACACAGGTCTCGACGAAGGAAGACGTGGATGGTCGGGACAAGCCCGACCATGACGGATGACCGACATATGTCGGTCTCCGTCGAAACCTGCCCGACCATGACGGCTTCTGTCGTGCTGTCTCCGCGGCAATGCGAGCCATTCTCCGCCTCACTTCGTCATCGTGATCGGCGAGAAGTCCTGGAACCAGTTCTGGGCCTGAATGAAGCCCTTCACCTTGGGGCTCAAGGCGCGCGGGTTGACGTCATGCGTGACCATCAGGAACAGCGCCTCATCGACATATTTCTCATGGATCTTCTGCAGCACCTTGGTCTGCTCGGCCGGGTCGAAGGTGTTGCGGACCTGCTCGAAGAGCTTGTCCATCTCGGGGTCGCAGTAATAGCCCCAGTTGGTGCCCGCCGGCGGCTGCAGGTTGCACTGCAGATGCCGAATCAGGCCGGTGAAGGGATCCTGGATGAAATATGTGTAGTTCATGCCCGTCGCCTGGCGCGACGATTCATGCTTGGCGCCGGCGCGCCAGATGTTGATCAGCGTGTTCCATTCGACAACCTCGAAATCGATCTTGATTCCGACCTCGGCGAGGTTCTGCTGGACGAACTCGTTCATCGGCAGAGGCTGCATCTGGCCGGAGCCGGAGGGCGCGATCAGGATCTTGGTCTGCACCGGCTTGGCAGGCGAATAGCCGGCCTCGGCGAGCAGCTTCTTGGCGGCCTCAGGATCGTATTTCAGCTTGAAGCTGGGATTGCCGAACCATTGGTGGCCCGGCGGATAGAAGCCCTCGGCCGGGATCATCATGCCGCCGAGCAATTCCTTCAGCCCCTCGCGGTCGACGGCCAGATTGGCCGCCTTGCGGATGCGGATGTCGTTCCAGGGCGAGCCTTCGGCGCGGGAGAGATGCCAGGTCCAGTTATGCGGATAGGCATTGGTGACGATCTGGAAGCCGGCGCTCTTGAGCGAGGGCACGAGATCGGGCGACGGCGCCTCGATCCAGTCGACCTGCCCCGCCCTCAAAGCGGCGGCGCGAGCATTGGGCTCAGGCAGTGGCAGCAGCACGAGCTTGTCGAGCTTGGGCACGCGGGCCTTGTCCCAATAGCCTGGGAACGGCGAAAGCTCGGCGCGCTCGCGCGGCTGGAAAGCGGTGAGCTGCCAGGGACCAGTGCCCGAAGGCGTCTTGGCGAAAGCGTCCCAGCTCTTGCCGAGCTTTTCCCACTGCGCCGGCGAGGACATCATGATCCAGGCGATCTGATAGGGCAGCGTCGCGTCCGGCGTCTTGGTGACGATCTCGACCTTGTATTTGTCGATCACCTTGTAGGTGCCGACGGCCGGGATACGCGAGCGGCCCTGTGCGGCCTGGCGCTGGTCGAATTGCGGGGCGTCGTTCTTCAGGAGCTTGTCGAGGTTCCAGACGACGGCGTCGGCGGTGAACTCCGAGCCGTCATGGAACTTCGCGCCCTCGCGCAGCACGAAGGTCCATTTGGTCTTGTCGGCGGCATCGACGGCCCAGCTCGTGGCGAGGCCGGGAACGAGATCGGAGGCCTTGTCGGCCTTGCTGAGGTCCCAGTTGATCAGCCCGTCATAGACCGTATAGCCCATGAAGCGCATGCCCTCGCCGCCCTGGTCGGTCTGGCCAGTGGTCAGCGGGATGTCGGAGGCCGTCATGCCGATCCGCAGCGTGCCCTGGGCGGAAGCCGATTGCGCCGCGAGCAGGAGCCCTGCGGCAAAAGACAAGGCGAGAGCGGAACGGATCATCGGCTAACTCCGAAATGGATGATTTCGAAGAAGCCTGAGCAAAGGCTGTGCCAGTGCGGCGCGGCGGAGCAACGCCATGCACCGCCGTGATCTTTACTGAGGCAACCGTCACGCAAAGACTTGCCTAAAAAGAATGCAGCCATCATTGCCGCTTAAATAGGCAGAGCCCGAGCTTAATGGAAATCCCGCGATTTCGGCAGGATACGGACATTGCGCGGATGGCGGCCGCGCGGGATCTGCGGAGTCAGGAGTTCGTCGGTCAGCATCGAGGCGCGCTCAGTGCGATGCGTATCCGAGAGGCTCAGCAGGTCGGCAGTACGGTCGATCACGCGCTGCGCCATCAGATGCGTCACGCCGTCCGAGCTCTTCTGCACCCGGCCCTCGACCAACAGCAGTCGTGCACCCATGACCTCGCGGCGAAAGCGTTCGAACAACCGCGCCCAGAGCACGACATTGGTGATGCCGGTTTCATCCTCCAGCGTGATGAAGACCGCGTTGCCATTGCCCGGGCGCTGGCGCACCAGCACGACGCCGGCTGTGCGCGCCCAGGCAGCGTCCGGCTTCGCCTCGGTCTGCGCACAGCTCAACACCCCCTCCCGCCTGAAGAGCGGCCGCAGCATGCCCATCGGATGGCCCTTCAGCGAGAGGCGCGCCGTCTGGTAGTCGGCGACGATGTGCTCGGGCAACGGCATGACGGGCAGCGCCATGGCGGGTTCTTCGCCCAGTTCATGCGCCTGCACCGCCGCGAACAGGGGAAGCGCCTCGTCATCGGGCAAGCGGCGCACGGCCCAGAGAGCCTCGCGCCGGTCGAGCCCGAGCGAGCGGAAAGCGTCGGCATCGGCGAGCAGGCGCATGGCGCGGGCCGGCAACCTGGCGCGGCGGCCGAGGCCTTCGACGTCGGAATAGCCTTCGCCGCGGGCACTTGCGAGGCGTTCCGCCCAGTCCTCCGCGAAGCCGTCGATCTGGCGCAGGCCGAGCCTGAGCGCGATGGCGCCATCCTCGCGACGCTCCAGCGTATTGTCCCAGAAGCTGAAACTGACATCGATGGCGCGTGCCTCCACACCGCCATTCTCCTGCGCCTCGCGGACGATCTGCGCCGGCGCGTAAAACCCCATCGGCTGCGAATTCAGCAGCGCGCAGGCGAAGATCGCGGGGTGGTGGCATTTCAACCAGGAGGAAATGTAGACCAGCTTGGCGAAGGAGGCGGCGTGGCTCTCGGGAAAGCCGTAACTGCCGAAACCCTTGATCTGGTCGAAGCAGCGCTGGGCGAAATCGCGCTCATAGCCGCGCGCCACCATGCGTCCGACCATCATCTCCTCGAACCGGCCGATCGTGCCGAGATTGCGGAAGGTCGCCATGGCGCGGCGCAGGCGGTTGGCCTCGGGATCGGTGAATTTCGCCGCCACCATGGCAAGCTTCATCGCCTGCTCCTGAAAGAGCGGCACGCCGCAGGTCTTCTTGAGCACCTCGACGAGTTCGTCGGCATCACCATGCTCGGGCGACGGTGAAGGATAGACTACCTCTTCCAGCCCAGCCCGCCGCTTGAGATAGGGATGGACCATGTTGCCCTGGATCGGGCCCGGCCGGACGATCGCGACCTGGATGACGAGATCGTAGAAGACCCGCGGCTTCAGACGCGGCAGCATATTCATCTGCGCCCGGCTCTCGACCTGGAAGACGCCGAGCGATTTCCCCTCGCAGAGCATGTCGTAGGTCGCTTCGTCATCACTGGGGACATCGGCCAGCCCCAAATCCTTGCCTTCATGCTCGCGCAGCAGGTCGAAGGCTTTTCGGATGCAGGTCAGCATGCCGAGCGCCAGCACATCGACCTTCATCAGGCGCAGCGCGTCGATGTCGTCCTTGTCCCATTCGATGAAGGTGCGGTCGTCCATCGCGGCATTGCCGATCGGCACCATCTCGTCGAGGCGGCCGCGCGCCAGCACGAAACCGCCGACATGCTGCGAGAGATGGCGCGGGAAACCGAGCAGCCTGAGCGCGAAGCCGACTGCGCGCAGGATCGTCGGGTTCGTCGGATCGAGCCCGGCCTGGCGGACATGATTGTCGCCGATCTCTGTGCCCCAGCTACCCCATTGCGTGTCCGCGAGCCGGGCGGTGACGTCCTCGGTCAGGCCCAGTGCCTTGCCGACATCGCGGATGGCGCTGCGCGGCCGGTAATGGATCACGGTTGCGGCGATGCCGGCGCGGTGGCGGCCGTATTTCTCATAGATCCACTGGATCACCTCCTCGCGCCGCTCATGCTCGAAATCGACGTCGATATCGGGCGGCTCGCGCCGTTCCTCGGAGATGAAACGGGCGAAGAGCACGTCGTTCTCGGCCGGATCGACCGCCGTGATGCCGAGCACATAGCAGACGGCGGAATTGGCGGCCGAGCCCCGGCCCTGGCAGAGGATGCCCTCACCGTCGGCGAATTCGACGATCTGGCGGATGGTCAGGAAATAGCGGGCGTATTCGAGCTTCCCGATCAAGACGAGTTCCTGGTCGAGCAGCGCCTGCACTTTTGCGGGCACGCCATCGGGATAGCGCATCTGCGAGCGCTTGCGGACCAGCTCCGTAAGCCAGCCTTGCGCGGTCCAGCCCGGCGGCACCGGCTCGTCCGGATACTCATAGGTGAGCTCGCCCAGGTCGAACTCGATGCGGCCGAGCAGATGGCCGGTCTCCGCGATCGCATCGGGCGCATCGCGGAAGAGCCGCGCCATCTCTCGCCCGGCCTTGAGATGGCGCTCGGCATTGGCCTCCAGCAAGCGGCCTGCCTGGTCGATTGCGACGCCTTCGCGGATGCAGGTCAGCAGATCCTGCAGATCGCGCTGCTCGGGGGCATCGTAGAGCACGTCATTGGTGGCCAGCAGCGGCGTGCGGGTCGCAGCCGCAATCGACTTCAGCCGGGCGAGGCGGCGGCGATCGTCGCCCTTGCGATGCATGCTGGCTGCCAGCCAGACCGCGCCGGGCGCGGCCTCGTCCAGCCGGGCGAGGAGCGCGGGCAGAGCGTCATGGCGCTTGCCCGGCATGACGATGAGCAGCAGGTCGCGCGCATCCGAGAGCAGATCATCGAGATGCAGGATGCAGTCGCCCTTCCGCGCCTTCAGATTGCTCTGGCTGAGCAGCCGACAGAGCCTTCCCCAGCCGGCGCGATTGGCGGGGTAGACGACGATGTCGGGCGTGCCGTCGGCGAAGACGAGCCGGCTGCCGACAGCGAGCTTGAAGGCTCGGGCCATGCTCTGGAGCTGCGGTCCGGTGAAGGGCAGATCGGCGAAGGCCGGGTTCTCGACCCAGATAAATTCACCCGGACTGCCGCCTTCACGGATCTTCTCGGGCTCCGGCAAGCCATGCTCGCGCAGATATGCAAGGGCGCTGAAGGCGCGCACCACGCCCGCGACCGTATTGCGGTCGGCGATGCCGATGCCGGCATGACCGAGCAGCAGGGCGGTCAGCACCAGATTGGGCCCGGGCGAGGCACCGCGCAGGAAAGAAAAGTTCGTGGTGGCAACGAGTTCGGCGTAAATGCTCAGAGGTTGATTCATGCCAAGTTTCTCACGCGAAAAGCCCGTGCAGGAACCAGCGCGGCATCTCGTTCTCGCGCTCATAGAGCCCGGCGCGGAAGAGCCAGAAGCGGCGCCCTTGCGCGTCCTCGACACGGTAATAGTCGCGCGCCGGCTCGGCTGGCCCGTCGCGCCACCATTCCGGCGCGATGCGCTCTGGCCCCTCGGCACGAGCGATCTCGTGCAGCACGCGCCGCCAGCGGAAACGCAAGGGCGGCCCGTCCGGCACCTCGGCCAAGGTCTCGATCGGCTGCGGCGGCTCGAAGAGCTGGAGCGGGCGCGTCGGCGGCTCGTTGGGTTCGGGCGTGGGCCAGGCGATCGCTGACGCGGGCGCGGCGACCGGAACCGCCCTCGCCTCACGGCGCGGGTCATGCGTGTCCCGCGCGGCAAACCGCAGCACACGGTCGCGGCCGAAACGGGTGACCAGGCGGTCGAGGAGCTCGGCCACCGCCTCGTCCTCGACAGCGCGCCCATCCAGGCTGGGCTGATGCGTGTTCAGTGGCTCGCAGACCGGGATGGCGAGGCGGATCGCGTCAAAGCCGAAGCCCGGGTCAAGCGGATCCGCCAGCGTGTCGATGCGTTCGCGGTAGAGCCTGAGGATGGCATCGGCGTCGCGCGAGGGCCGGCCAGTCTCGATGTCCAACCGCCTGACCGCGCCATCCGTGCGGAAGAGGCTGACCTCGAAGGCGCGTCCGCCCTCGCCACGCTGTTCCAGCAGGCGGGCAGCCTCCGCGATCAGCTGCGTCACCACCGTCTCCAGCCCCTGCATGTCCAGCAGGGGCTCGGCGAAATGCCGCTCGACCATGCAAGCGGGCGCCGGGCGCAGCGGCGTGATCCGGACATCCTCCCGGCCCAGCGTGCGCCTGAGCCGGATCGCCAGATCCTCGCCGAAACGGGCGGACAGGACCATGGAGGGTCGCTCGGCCAGGTCACCCACCGATTTCAGCCCGGCCCGGGACAAGGCGATGACGGTCTCGGCGCCGATCTCCAATGCCGCGACCGGCAACGGGCGGATCATGGCCTCGTCCTCGCCCGGCGGTACGATACCGCCCGCGCCGAAGCGGGAGAGCGCATGCGCCGCCTCCGGCGTCCCGGCGATCGCGCTGCGCTGATTGAGCCCGCCTGCCCGCAACCGTTCGGCGATCATGGCCCGAAGCGCCGCCTCACCGCCGAAGAGATGGGCGCAGCCGGTGATGTCGAGCAGCAGGCCATGAGGCGGGTCGAGCGCGACCAGCGGCGTGAAACGGTCGCAGAAGGCGGCCAGCCGCTCGATCAGGCGCTGATCGACCTGCGGCTCAGCCTCGACCACGACGAGGTCCGGAATCCGGGCGCGCGCATCGGCAAGCGTCAGCCCACGCGTGAGCCCGAGCCTGATGGCGTTCTGGTCGCAATCGACCAGCCGGAGCGCGTTGCGCACCGTCTCGACCACCACCAGCGGCGGCTCACCCCGCCCGCCGGAAGCCGGGACCCCGCGCTCCCTCCGCAGCCGGTCCGTCGGCAGGAAAGGGAACCAGAGGGCGAGATAGCGGCGCGGCATCCTGTGGTCTCCCCTGGTTGCCGGCTCTCTCATGGAAGGCAGGGTTTGCCTGGAAGGCAGCTCTCTCGTGGAAAGATTGTCGGTCACGGTTCCACTCCACACGCCACTCACGCTCGCCCAGGCCACCGCGATCGCGCAGCAGCCTGAGACTGAATGCCGGATCGCCCGGCGCATTGGCCTCAAGGGCCCGCGACGGCAGAGCGCGCACCAGCCAACGGGTCCGGGCGGCGCTGGCATCCTGCCGGGCGCTCGCACGCAGCAGCACCGTCGTGACGCCGGACGCCTCCGCCGCCAGCGCCAATCGCCGGCTCGCGGTCAGGTCGAACAGGCGCGGCTCGCCCCAGGGCTCGATCAGCACCGCCCCCAGTGCCGAACAGCGCGCGGCCTCCGCGCCGGCCCGCAGCACGTCCTGCGCATCGCGCGCCCGCACCAGAAGGATGCGCGCAGGATCGAGACCGAGCTCGGCCAGCCCCGGCGGGTGCAAACGCCCGGTCTCGGCATCGAGAACATCCTGCCTGACCCAGAGGACCTGGCGCATCTGCGCCGCCCGGATCGTCAGCCCCACGGCGAAACCCGTCGCCGCAGCGAGGTCCGCCGTTCCCGGCGCGTAAACCTCATGCAGCGCCGCGCGCGCGATGCCTCCGCCCAGCGGCTCATCAAGAGCAGGCGCTCCGAAGCTCACACGCCCGACCGCAGCCGGCGCGGTGCGCAGCGCCGCTTCGGCAAGGCTGCGCCGCAGATCGGCTAGGGCGAGAGGGGCGGGTTTCGGGTTCATTGGATGCGTGTTCTCTCTTTGTTCTTATATAGAACGTGCTCCACGCGAAGGCGAGTCGCTTGAACGAGAGGTTGAAGATCGTCCGAGATTCCTCAGCCCTCATCCTGAGGCTCCCGAACCTCCTGGAACATCCTTCGAGACGCCGTTTCGCGGCTTCTCAGGATGAGGGCTCAACTCAAAACCGCCCCGTGGGTCCTGCTGCCTGTCCCTGAACCGCAGTCGTCATGGCTTCGGGGCAAGCTAGTTCTTGGGGGCAAGCGAGTTCGGGTTGAAGGCTCCGCCGAAGGGCGAGGGATTGCTCGACGGCGGCGGCGCGGCGGGAGGCGCAGGCTGGGCCGGCGGCGCCAGCGAATTCGGGTTGAATGCGCCGCCGAAGGGTGACGGGTTGTTGGAGGGCGACGGCATTGCCGGCTGCGCCGGGGCCTGCTGCTGGATGCGGTTGCGCTGCTCCTGCATCAGCCTTTCCTGCACTTGCTGCTTCTCCTGCAGGATCGCGGCGCGGCAGACATCCGCATCGACGCGGCTTGCCGACCAGGCGACGAAGCCCGTCACGCCGACGAGCAGAACGAGGACCGCGCCCGGATGCGTCAGCAGGCGCGAGAGCGGGTTGGCGTAGAGCCGGGACTGGCCAGCCTTGCCGCTGCGCAAAAGCTCCTGGCGGCGGGTATGGGCCTCGCTGACCATCGCCCCGATCAGCGTCACCGCGATGATGATGACGGCAAGCGCCGAGAGCGAAGGGTCGGTGCCGAGCCTGACCTTCGAGGCCAGCGCCGTGGTGAAGGTGTTGCCCGACAGGATGGTGAAGACGGTGGTGTTGTAGTTCTCGAACGAAGCCAGGAAGGTGATGAAGGCGGCCGAGCCCAGCGCCGGCTTCATGAAGGGCAGCAGGATCTTGCGGAAGGCCTGGCCCGGCGTCGCGCCGAGATCGAGCGCGGCTTCCGTCAACGTCGGATCGAAGCGCTGAAGCCGGGCGTTGAGGACCAGCATGGCGTAGGAGGCGATGAAGGCGACCTGCCCGAGCAGCGTCAGGAAAAAGCCGTTGTAGAAGACCGTATCGTAGCTGGCTCCCACCCCGCGTCCGACAAAACTCCAGAAGACGATGGTCGAGATGCCGAGCACGACGCCGGGGATCAGGATCGGCGTGATCAGCACGGCGTAGAGCCCGGCCCGCAGGCGCGGGCCGATATCGGCAAGTGCGAGCGCGCCCGCCAACCCGAACGGCACAGCGATCGCGACCACCGCGACGCCGATCGCGAGGCTGGTCCACAGCCCGCTCATCAACCGCTCATTGCGCACCAGCACGCCGAACCAGTCGGTGGTGAAGCACTCCCAGGGCACCACCCTGGGGAAGGCCGAGGAGTTGAAGGCCGTGATCACCATGATGATCAGAGGGCCGAACAGAAACAGGAAGAACAACAGCGCGTAGCTGAACGCGAAAAGGCCGCCGCCTGAGCCCCGCGTCATCGCCCGATCGCTCCGATCGAGACCTTGAAGACACGCATCATCAGGAAGACGAAGGCGAGGCAGACACCGAGCAGGATGGTGGCGTAGGCGGAACCGCGCTGCCAGTCGCCGGCATCGTTGAACCATTGATAGATGATCTGGGTGAACCAGAGGTTCGACGGCCCACCGAGGATCTGCGGGGCCGCCAGCGCGCCCGCCGTCAGCATGAAGACCATGGTCGCGCCGGATGCGATGCCGGGCTTGGCGACCGGCAGCACCACCCGCCAATGCACCCGCCACCAGCTCGCGCCCATGTCGCGCGCCGCCTCGATCTGGTTACGGTCGAGCGTCTCGACCGCGTTGTAGATCGAGAACACCATCAGCAGGGTGTAGGTGTAGGCAAGCCCGGCATAGAGCGCGACATCGGCCCGGATGAAGTCGATCGGGCTCGACCACAGGCCCAGCGCCTGGCCGATGCCGTTGATGACGCCTGTCGCTCCGAACAGGATGCGGAAGGCGAAGGCGCGCAGGATATCGTTGATCCAGAAGGGCACGATCAGGCCGATGACCATCATCCGCGCCGCGACGCCGGTGGCGGAATGGGCGAGGATGAAGGCGATCGGGTAGCAGATGACGATGTCGAGCAGGGTGACGATGACGGCGGCGATCAAGGTCTTGACCAGCACGCCGATGTCGAGCGTGTTCAGGGCGCCATTGCCGAACAGGAAATAACTGTAGTTCTTCAGGGTGTAGACATCGGCCGGCCCGCCGATCTCGGGGCGCGGCAGGTTGTGGCGCAGCGAGACGTCGAACATCGCCAGCTGCGGCAGCACGATCAGGACCAGCACCCAGAACAGCACCGCGCCGCCGATGAAGACCGCGACGCCCAGGCCGTGCCGATCGGCGACGGTGCTCCAGAGTTGACGAAGCGCTGCCATGGCCTCAGCCGCTCCGCGACGGATCGACGGGAAGAACGGTCGCATGCTCCGCGCGAAACCAGACGTTGGCCGCGCCGTCAGCTGCGAGCTCCAGCCCGGAGGCATCGGCATTCATGCGGTAAAGCCTGAGATCGAGCCCGTTCGCATTGAGGTAGAGCGTGCGGATAGAACCCTCGAACTCCTCGTTGACGCGCCTGGCGGCGATCGCATTCGTCGCGGGAGCCGCATCGGCAAGGGCGAGCTGCTCGGGCCTGACGAACAATGTGCAACGCTCGCCGGCCTGATAGTCGCGTCCGCCCGCCGACTGCCCGGTGAGCGGACCGAGCGCGGTGTCGAGCGTCACCAATGCGCCTTGCTGGCTCATGACGGCGCCCGGAATCGCATTGGTCTCGCCAACGAAGGAGGCGACGAAGGGGGTTTTGGGCCGGTTATAGATCGTCTGCGGATCGCCGACCTGCTCGACCACGCCAGCATTCATCACCGCGACCTGATCCGACATGGTCAGGGCCTCGCCCTGGTCGTGGGTGATGTAGATGAAGGTCAGGCCGACGCGCTGCTGGATGGCGCGCAGTTCGGTGCGCATATGCTGGCGCAGCTTGAGGTCGAGCGCCGAGAGCGGCTCGTCGAGCAACAGGATGTCGGGCTCGGCTGCGAGCGCGCGGGCGATCGCGACGCGCTGGCGCTGTCCGCCCGAGAGCTCATGCACCTTCTTGTCGCCGGTGCCGGGCAGCGCGATCATCTCGAGCAGTTCATCGGCGCGCTTGCGGCGTTCTTTACGCCCGACACCACGCACCTCGAGCGGAAAGGCGATGTTCTCGGCGACCGAGAGCAGCGGAAAGAGCGCGAGATTCTGGAAGATCAGCGCGGTCGGCCGCTTGTTGGGGCCAACATTCCTCATATCCTTGCCGCCAATCAGCACGCGGCCCTCGCTCGGCTGGACGAAGCCCGAGATGCAGCGCAGCAGAGTGGTCTTGCCGCAGCCCGACGGCCCGAGGAACGAGAAGAACTCGCCGCCCTTGATCGCGAGATGGGCGTTCTCGACGGCCCGATAGTTTCCGAAGCGGATCGATACGTGTTCGAGGACGACGTCCCTGGTGTTCATGCTGATCCTGGATGAGAAATCGTCAAAGGCTGGCGTCCGTTTACCTGGACGCACTCCTTCCATTTCTCCGCACCGTCATCCCGGACGCAGCCCCCGGGTCCGATCTTCGATCGGCCCAAGGATAAACTCGGCGGAGATCCGGGATCCATTCCTGAATTGTTCCGGAATGGATCCCGGGTCTGCGTCGCTGCGCGACTTGCCCGGGATGACGCCGCGGCGGTTGCAAAGGCAATCGTGTCGACGACAGCTCAGGCGCTCATGAACTTGTTGGTGAATTCCGAGCGCTTGGAAGCATACCAGGGCGCCTCGGCCGGCCAGGGGTTCAGCTTGGCCAGCGAGTCGCCGGGATAGGCATCGGCGAAATTCTTGGCGTAGACCTCGCCGCCGAACTTGTCGGCGCCGATGACCGGCGAATTGTAGCCATGGGTCTTGATCGCCTCGCCTGCGAGCTTGGCGTCGTAGCAGGCGTCGATGAAGGCGTAGATCTGATCGATGTTCTTGGCGCCGATCGGCAGGGAGAGGCCGTCGACCCAGGCCATCGCACCCTCGACCGGCGCGCGGTACATCACCGGCTCGCCGGCGGTCTTGAGCGCGATCGGCGGGCCGTCCCAGGTCTGGCCGACGATGACGCCCTCGTTGAGCAGGCCGTTCTTCTGGGCGTCGGCATCGTTCCAGACCAGCTTGATGTTCTTCTTCTTTTTGATCGCGACCTCGGTCAGCTTGGTCCAGACCTCCGTCATCTTCTCGGGCGTCTTGTACGCCTCCCAGACCGAGCCCGGCGCCAGTTCGCCGCGCCGCTCCATGCCCAGACCGAGGCCGAGGATCATCGAATGGCCGCGCCCCATCGTCTTGCCGGCATTGGCATCGTCCCAGACGTCGTAGTAGCTCGGCGCGGTGCCGGCGGGCGTGAACTTGTCGGTACGCCAGGAAACGCCCTCGGTGCCCCAGATATGCGGCAGCCAATGGCTGCCCTTGCCGGCGAAGTTCCAATGCGTCTCGCCCAGCGCCATGGCCGGGTTCACCTTGGCGATCGCGACCTTCTTCATGTCGAAGGGCATCAGCAGGCCGAGATCCTTCCAGAGCGGGCTGCGGTTGACGGTCGGGGTGACGATGTCGAAACCCTGCCCGTTCGACGCCTTCATCTTGTTGAGGATGTCGTCATTCGAGCCGATGCCGGTGAAGTTGACCTTGATCCCGGTCTTCTCGGTGAAGCCCTTGACGAAGCTCTCCGGCAGATAGTCCGACCACATCATGATGTTGATCTCGCCCGAGGAGGCGAGAGCGCCGCGGCTGATCAGCGCCGGCATGGCGACGCCGGCCATGGCCGCGAGCTTGAGGACGTCACGGCGGGCGAAGGCGGTTCCAGGCTTCTTGGACATCGTGATCCCCTGTGATTGCGTTGCGCTGCGTCTGCTTCTGATCGGAAGCCGGCTTCAAGCCGGCGCGCCCCTCGATTGTTATGGGGGAGAGCCAAGCAAGATTAGAGCCACAGGTCGAATTCTATGGGTCCAGCTTCTCCGGCCATGGGATTCCTCGGCCATGGACTTGCCGCGCGATTGCAACAACCCGGCGACGGCACGCCGGAGCCTCAGGTGTCGAACAATTTGGAGACCGGACCGCGGCCGGAGAGATGCGTATAGGCCAGCGTCTGGTCGAGATGCCGCGCCCTCAGCGCCAGCAGCTTCTCCGCATAATACAGCCTGACCGCGAGATGGGCCGGGTCGGATGCGAGATCGCGCGTTTCGGCAGGGTCGCTCTTCAGGTCGAAGAGCAGCGGCGGCAAGCCGGCGAAATGGACGTATTTATAGGCCTCGTCACGAATGACGGAGAGGTTGCAGGCGTTGGAGCCGAGGCTGAAATGGCGCTCCGCCACACCGTTCTCGATGTCGCGGAAATCGAACTCCCAGAAGGCCGCATCGCGCCAGGAGGCCGGTTCCTGCCCCGTCAGGAACGGCAGCAGCGAGCGCCCGTCCTGATGGTTCAGGGGCGCTTGATCGAGCCGCTCGGCCAATGTCGGCATGATGTCGGCAGCCGAGGTGAACTGCTCGATCCTGCGGCCGGCATGCGCAGCTTGGGCGGGATCGCGGATCACCAGCGGGATATGGTAGCTGCCTTCAAAGAAGCCGCCCTTGCCGAGCAGCCAGTGGTCGCCGGCCATCTCGCCATGGTCGGAGCAGAAGATGACGATGGTGTTCTGCCATTCGCCGCTCGCCTGCAGCCCCCGCCATATCCGGCCGAGCTGGGCGTCGACCTCGGCGATCATGCCGAAATAGGTGGCGCGCAACGTCGCGAGCTCCCCGGCGCTCCAGTCCTGGACGCGCCCACTCGCGCCCTGAACGAAGCCGGATTGCGTGTTCTGCGCGATCTGGAAGGCAAGATAAGGGTGAAGCGCCGCCTCGGTCGCGCGGTCGGGCGCGCGGACGAAATCCGGCCCGTCCTGCGCGGTGAACATCGTGTTGTAGGGCGCCGGCACGACGAAGGGCGGATGCGGCCTCAGGAAGGAGAGATGCGCAAACCAGGGCCCATCCTGCTCGGAGCGCCAGCGCAGGAAGGCATCGGTCAGATAGGCGGTCTGGGTTTCGTCCCGGCCATAGGCCGGAGGCGCGTTGCCGACCTCGGCTCTCTGCCCTGCCGGCGCATGCACGCCGCGATCGGTCGCTCCCTCGTGCCCACGCGAGCGGAGCCAGGACAGCCAGGGCTTTTCATGCTCGGGCAGCAATTCACGCACGGAAAAACCCGGCAGCACGCCCTCATAGGTCGTCAGATGCGGATCGCCCGGCGGCAAGGTCCGGGGATCGAGCGAGACGTCGGTGTAGCCGAACAGCGTCGGGTCATAGCCCGCCCTCCGCCCCAGCCGGGCGAGGTTGTCGAAGCGATCGTCCAATGGCGAACCATTGCGGCAGACGCGATGGTTCATCTGGTAAAGGCCGGTATAGAGCGCCGCCCGCGCCGGCGAGCAGGGCGCGGCTCCCGCATAATGCCGCGCGAACAGCACGCCCTCGGCGGCCAGCGCGTCGATATTCGGCGTCCGCACGCAAGGGTGGCCGACGGCCGAGAGGCAGTCGCTGCGCCATTGGTCGGCGGTGACGAGTAGGACGTTGGGCTTCATGCCGTCGCCATCTCTCAGCGGTCATCCTCCAGCCGGTCGATCAGGGCCGGCAGCTCGGCAACGGTGCCGATGACATAGTCCGCGCCGGCCGCGATCAGCTTGGCGGCGACGCGTTCATGCAGCGCCTGACGCTGCGCAGGCGAGAGCGCGGCGAGTTCGTCCGGCGTCAGGCCAGCCTCATTGCCCGACAGCGTCAAGCCGACCGTGACGCAGCCCGCCTCGACGCCCTCGGCAATGCCGGGCTCGGTATCGTCGACCTTGATCACGGCCGAGGCGGGATGGACCATCAGATCGAGGAAGCATTTATACATCCCGATCGCGGTCGGCCGTCCCAATGGCAGGTCGTCGGCGCAGACGAGATTGTCGGGCGCGTAGCCCTGCGCGGCGGCCAGCGGCAGCACGCGCTGCATGATCGAGCGGGTATAGCCCGTGGTCGAGCCGATCTTCATGCCCTTGGCGCGGATATGATTGGCGGTTTCGAGCGCGCCGGGCACCAGCGTGCAGTAATTGCTCACCACCTCCTCGTTGAGGGGGACGAAGAGCTTGTAGACGGCATCGATCGCGGCCTCGTCGGGCAGCGCGCCCTGCGCGACCCGCCAGCCTTCGGCGATATGGGGTTCCGCCAGCATCGCGGCGATATGCAAGCGCTTGGGCAGGCCCATCGGCTTGCGGGCGTCGGGGATCGTCACCGCGACACCGAATTTGGCGAAGGTGTCGACGAAAGCCCCCATCGGCGCAAATGAGCCGAAATCGATCATGGTGCCGGCCCAGTCGAACACCACCGCCTTGAACTTGCTCATGCCGAGATCACCCTTGCCGCCCATAGAGCTCGTCGATGGTTTCCTCGCCGATCCCGAAGGCCGTCGAGGCACCGCAGCCGCTGGTGACGACGACGATGCGGACCGCGTCCGATGGCTTATCGGTGAATCGCCAGCGGCCGGAAGCCGAAGCATAGGTGCCGATCCAGCGCTCGGTCACGGTCCGACCTGGCAAATCCAGCACCGTGTCGAACTCGTCGAGGATGAGCTGGTCGACCCCTTCGGAGCCGAACGGGTCGGGCGTCGCGGCATAATGATGGCTGTCGCCGACGACCAGCGAGCCATCGGCCGACTGGGTCACGATCAGGTGGATGCCGTTTTCGCGATGGGCCGCCATCTCGGTGTCCAGGCGCCGCTTCAACGGTTCGGCCTCAGGCAATTCGGCATAGCCGAGATAGCGCCCGAGCCCGAGATCGGACATCACCGCGGTCCTCAGGGCAACAGGCGTGGCAGGCCTGACCCGCATCATCTGCAGTTTGCAGCGGGTCACGCCATAGGCCGCGATCCGCTCCGGGAACAGGGCCGTGAACTCGTCGCCGGGGCAGATGATCACGGCTTCGGCCTCGATGATACCGCCATCGGCGGTGATCAGGCGCGGGGCCTCGACCGCAACAACGCTCGTGCCCCAGCGGAATTCGACACCATGGCGCTCAGTGAGGAAGCGCGCGACCAGCGGCACCGCCTCGCGCGATTCCACGCGCACCTCATGGGGGCTGTACAAGGCGAAGCGCGCGGCCTCGGGCCTCAGGCAGGGCACATGAGAAAGCGCCTGTCCGGCGCTGAGGCGTTCGCAGCCCTGCCCCATCTCGCTCGCCAGGAAGGCCTCGATCACAGCCTCCGATTCGGGCAAGCGTCCGGCCAAGACAAGCCCGCGCTGGAGGATGTCGATGCCGGCGGCATCCGCGATCTCGACCCAGACGTCGCGGGCGCGCCTGGCGAGATTCCAGCAATCGCCGGCGCCCTGCCCCGTCACCGTGACGAAGCCGAAATTACGCACCGAGGCGCCATTGGCCTGCGCATCGCGATCGATCACGACGACCCGCTTGCCGCGCCTGGCGGCTGCCAAGGCATGGCCGAGTCCGACGATGCCGGCGCCGACGATGGCGAGATCGAAGGTCGCCATCACGCCTCCCGATGAACCTGGAAGCCGGCGAAGGACTGGCTCACCGGCATGATCTCGAGGCTATTGACGTTGACATGCGCGGGCTGCGTCGCGATCCAGAAGATCGTCTCGGCGATATCGTGCGGCTGCAATGCGTTGGCTCCGCCATAGAGCGCGTCATAGGCTTTCTGGTCGCCGCCATTGCGCACCAGGGTGAACTCGCTCTCGCACAGGCCGGGCTCGATCGAGGTGACGCGCACGCCCTTGCCGTGCAGGTCGGAGCGCAGCCCGAGCGAGAACTGCTGCACGAAGGCTTTCGTGGCGCCATAGACGTTGCCGCCGGAATAGGGCCAGTTCGCCGCGACCGAGGCGATGTTGACGATCGCGCCCTTGCGCTCGATCAGCCCCGGCAGCAGGTGATGCGTCAGCGTCACGAGACCGGTGACATTGGTGTCGATCATCGTCTTCCAGTCGGAGAGCGCGGATTGCGGCGCCGGCTTGGTGCCGAGCGCAAGGCCGGCATTGTTGACCAGCACGTCGATGCCCTTGAAACCTTCAGGCAGGGCCGCGAGCGCCACCAGCATCGCTGCCTCGTCGGTGATGTCGAAGGCGGCGCCATGGAAGGCCTCGCCGAGTTCAGCCTTCAGCGCATCCAGCCGTTCAGCGCGCCGGCCCGTGCCGATGACCTGCCAGCCGGCCTGAACGAAGCGGCGCGCGGTCGCTGCGCCGAAGCCCGCCGTCGCACCCGAAATCAGAATCGTCTTGGCCATCGCCGTCCTCATGCGCCTTTCAGAACTTACGCAGCTTTGCAGGAGGAACGCCCCCCGTGACAAGGCGATGACCTCGCGCCTTCGGCGCTGGACCTAACGAATGTCACGCCTGGCTCTACGATCAGCCCCACCCGCGCGACTAAAGCAGCACGACCCAGAGGCGAACGCATTCAGGAGACGGCCATGGACCAGCAGCCCCTCAACATGGACCATCACTGGCTCCCTTTCACCAACAACAAGCTGTTCCATGCCGAGCCGCAGCTCTTCGCCAAGGCCTCGGGCGTGCGCTACTGGACGCCGGAGGGCCGCGAGATCCTCGACGGCGCGTCGGGGCTGTTCTGTTGTGCCGCCGGCCATGGCCGGCGCGAAATCGCCGAGGCGGTGCACGCGCAATTGCTGGAGCTCGACTATTCCCCGCATTTCCAGCGCGCCGCGCCGATCTCCTTCGAGCTGGCCGAGCGGCTCTCAGGCATCCTGCCGAAGGGCCTCGACCGGGTCTTCTTCGGCTCCTCAGGCTCGGAAGCCGTCGACACCGCGATGAAGATCTGCCTCGCCTATCACCGCGCCAAGGGCGAGGCCCAGCGCACGCGCTTCGTCTCGCGCGCCTGGGGCTATCACGGCGTCAATCTCGGCGGCACCTCGCTTGCCGGCATGGTCGGCAACCGCCGCGAATTCTCCAGCGTGACCTGCGACGTCGTCCATATGCGCCATACCTGGAGCGACGAGCAGCGTTTTACCCGCGGCCAGCCCGATGACGGTGCCTGGCTCGCCGATGATCTCGAAGAACTCTGCAAGACCTATGGCGGAGAGACGATCGCGGCCGTCTTCGTCGAGCCGATCGCCGGCTCGATCGGCACCATCGTGCCGCCGAAAGACTATCTCCAGCGCTTGCGCAGTATCGCCGACAAGCATGGCATCCTGCTGGTCTTCGACGAGGTCATCACCGGCTTCGGCCGTACCGGCGCTGCCTTCGCCTCGCAGGAGTTCGGCGTGACGCCTGACGTGCTGACCATGGCCAAGGCGCTGACCAATGGCGCGATCCCGATGAGCGCGGTCGCGGTCAAGACTGAAATCCAGCAGGCCGTGATCGGCTCGATCAAGGCCGACCGGCCCGAACTGATGCATGGCTACACCTATTCCGCCCATCCGGTGGCCTGCGCGGCTGCGCTCGCCTCGCTGAACATCTACCGTGATGACGGCCTGTTCGCGCGCGGCCAGGCGATGTCCGATGCCTTCCTCGACGCCGTCTTCAGCTTGCGCAACCTGGCTCAGGTCCATGATCTGCGCGGCTACGGCATGATCTCGGGCATCCAGCTCACGCCCGGCAAGACGCCCGGCGAGAAAGGCTCGCTCGTGCAGCGCCTGCTGTTCAAGGAGGGGCTGCACGTCAAGGCGACCGGCGACGCGCTGATCTTCGCGCCGGCGCTGGTCACGACCGAGGACGAGATAGGCGCGATGACCGACATCCTGCGCAAGGTGCTGGGGCGCGGCGAGCTGATGGCGGCTTGAGGGGCAGCGGCAAGCTCAGGGTTGCTTCGCGCCTTCCCTCGCCAACCCGTCCAGCGCTTTTGCCAATTGCGCGATGCCTGGCGCGATCCTGTCCTGCGCGATCGCGCCATAGCCCATGCGGATGCGGTTTCCCGGCCGGTTCTCGCTCAGATAATGCACGTCGCCGGCCTCGATCAGCACGCCGAGCTGCGCAGCGCGCAGCTGGAGATCCTGTGCCCTGACGCCACGCGGCAGCGTCAGCCAGAGGCCCGAGCCGCCTGTCGTCATGGTCACGTCGCAGCCGGGCAATTGCCGGTCGATCTCGCGCAGCATCAGCCCCCATCTGGCGGCGAGCTCCTTGCGCTGGCGGCGGATATGCGCGTCGTAATGGCCCTCGGCCAGGAACAGCGCCATGGCGCGCTGGTCGAGCGCCGAGGGATGGCGGTACATCAAGCGCCGCAGCGCCCGCAATTCGCGGATCAAAGCCGGCGCGGCGACGATGAAACCGAGCCGCAGGCCCGGGAAGAGCGGCTTCGACAGGCTGCCGACATGCAGCACGCGCCCTGATGTATCGAAGCTCTTCAGCGAGGCGCGCTGTGCTCCGACGAAGTTGAGCTCGTGCTCATAGTCATCCTCGACGATCAGGAAGTCGTGCCGCTCGGCCGCCGCGACCAGCGAGAGCCGGCGCTCCACGCTCATCGTCACATTGGTCGGCGACTGGTGCCCGGGCGTGACATAGACGAGATCGGCGCCGGCCAGCGCCTCACTGATGCGCATGCCGTTGGCGTCGACCGGATGCGGCTCAAGCGTTGCGCCCAGCGCCAGGAACATGTTGCGGGCATCGACATAGCCCGGCTCCTCGATGGCGACGCGCGTGCCAGTGCCGCAGAGCAGCATGGCGATGAGGAAGAGCGCGTTCTGCGCCCCGACCGTGACGAGGATGCTGCCTGGATCGGCCCTGAAGCCGCGTTGCGGCAGCATGCGGCGCGTGATCTGCTCGATCAGGATCGGATCGTCATTGTCGATCAGATCGCCCATCCAGTCATGGCTGTGGCGGACTGTGCCGGCGAGCCTGACACAGTCGCGCCAGCGGCTGAGCGAGATCTTGTCCGGGCTGAGCTGGCCATAGACGAAGGGGTAGGGAAACTCGCGCCAGTTCGCCGGCTTGACGATATTGGCCTGTTCGACAAGGGGGCGGCGCAGGCGGCGGGCGAAATCCACCGGCTCGTCCGAGCGGAGCAGTGCCCTCCCCGCATGCTCGTCGACGGGCACGTTGAGCTGCTCGCGCAGATACCGGTCGTTGACGAAGTAGCCGCGCCGATTGACCGCCTTGAGGTAGCCGTCCTCGGCCAGCCGCTCATAGACCAGCGTGATCGTGTTGCGGGAGACGTCGAGCTTCCGGGCGAGGATACGGGAGGCCGGCAAGGGCTCGTGCAACGGCAGGCCGCCCGCCAGGATCGCGGCGACGAGCCGCTCCTGGATCTGGCTCTGCAGCCCCTTCTGCGGATCAAGCGGGCTCGTCAGGACAAACTGCAGCATGATTCACTGGTGAAAAACGGTCCTGCCGCCAAGCACGAAACATGCCGCCCATCTGCGCAGGACGCATTCGACGCTGGCTTTGCCGGCGTGCCACTATGCCGGCACGCCAAACCAGAGAGACGCTGATGTCCACGCCTGTATCGACACGCACGCAGCCTTACCGCACCCAGAACTGGACCCTGACCAAGCCGACGGCGAAAGGCGGCCACGGTATCGTCGTGTCGCAGAACCGCGAAGCGGCCGAGGCCGGCGTCGCGATCCTGGAGGCCGGCGGCAACGCGGCCGATGCGGCGGTCGCGGCCTGCTTTGCACTCGCGGCGGTGGAGCCCTGGAACAGCGGGCTCGGCGGCATCGGCTTCGCGCTGGTGCTGAAGGCCAACGAGACGCGGGCGCAGGTCGTCGATTTCGGCCCCGTCGCACCGCGCCGCGCCGACCCGGCCGATTACCCCCTGACCGGCGAGATGAAGAAGGACCTCTTCACCTGGCCGGAGGTGGTGGGCGACGTGAACATTCACGGCCCGCTCTCCTTCTGCATCCCCTCCTCGGTCGCGGGCTACGCCAAGCTGAAGCAGGCTTTCGGCACTGCGCTGCCGGTCGCGGATCTGCTGGCCCCGGCGATCGCGCTGGCCAAGCGCGGCCTCGCGCAGGACTGGTACACCACGCTCAAGGTCTCCTCCTCGGCCTCGGTGCTGCGGCTCTACGAGGAAAGTGCGCGCATCTACCTGCCCGGCGGCCTGCCGCCGGTGCCGCCCTATCAGGGCATGCCGGGCTTCTTCCGGCTCGGCAATCTCGCATCGACGCTGGAGCGCCTGGCCGAGGCGGGGCTGGATGATTTCTACCATGGCGAACTGGCAACCCGGCTCGCCGCCGACATCAAGGCGCTGGGCGGCGTGGTCGATGCGGAGGACCTCGCCAACTGCAAGGCAGTCCTGCGCGAAGCCCCGGTGATCGACTGGCGCGGCACGCATCTCCTGCACACCGCCGGCGGGCTGACGGCCGCGCCGACGCTCGCGGCCGTGGTCGAGGGCATGGCGGACAGCGCGCCCTCTTCCGAGGGCCCCGATGCCACCTGGTTCGCGACGCTGTCACGCGTGATGCGCCAGGCCTATGCGAGCCGGCTCGAAGGGCTGGGTGCGGCGAAGGCCGCAACCGAGCCCGGCGACACCTGCACGACGCATCTCACCGTCGTCGATGGCGAGGGCAATCTCGTTTCGGTGACGACGACGCTGCTCTCCTCGATGGGTAGCCGCGTTGTGCTGCCCGGAACCGGCGTGCTGATGAACAACGGCATGATGTGGTTCGATCCACGCCCCGGCAGCGCCAATGCGATCGCGCCCGGAGCCAGGCCGCTTTGCAACATGTGCCCGGTCATCGTGACGCCGAAGGATGGCAGTTGGCCGCGCCTGGCCGCAGGCTCCTCCGGCGGCCGGCGGATTCTCGCCAGCGTCTACCAGATGCTGGCCTGGACGCTGGATTGCCGCATGGAGATCGCGGAGGCCGCCCATACCCCGCGCATCGACGTCTCCGGCCCAGACTCGACCAGCGCCGATTACCGCCTGCCCGACGAGACGCTGGCGGCGCTGGAGGCGGTCGGCCCGCTCGCGGTGGTGGAGCACGGCGTGCTGCCGATCAACTTCGCCTGTCCCAACATCATCCGCGTCGGCAAGGACGGTGCGGAGGGCTGCAGCGACGTGATCTCGCCCTGGTCCGCAGCCGTGGCTGCTAAACACTGAGAACTGGGTCTCGCAGCTCCGCGACCCAAAATCGCGATCACCCCGGGCGATTTGCTGCCGCCCGGGGTTATGCTGACGCTTCCGCGCCGATCACACGCGCTTCAGCCCCCATGGATAAGGCGCGGAGCCCGGCAACATGCCGGTCAGGTTCTTGCGATAGGCCGTCTTGATGACGAACTGGCCGAGCGGGATGGTGGCGCATTCCTCCAGCGCCAGCCGGCCGAGCGCGACCGCGATCTGCTTCTGCTTGGCCTGGTCCGGCGCGTAGAGCCATTCCTCGGCCATTTCCTCGGCCTTGGCATTGGTCCACCAGCCGAACCAGCCCTTCTCGCCGGGACCGCGAACGAGATTCGACAGGGCGGGATTGCCCCAGCCGACCGCCGCGCCGGTGGTGTGGAAGATGCTCCAGCCACCCTTCTCGACCGGCTCGCGGCTATTGCGGCGCTGGATCACCGTGCCCCAGTCGCTCGCCGCAAACTCGACATTCATGCCGAGCTGCTTGAGCAACTCGTAGGTGACGTCGCCGAGCGGGCCGATATCGGGAAAGTCGGTCGGGTTGATGATGACGACCTTCTCGCCGTTATAGCCGGACTCCTTCAGCGCCGCCTTGGCCTTGTCGAGGCTCTGCGGCATCAGATCCTCGAGCTCGCCGGTGTAATAGGGTGTGCCGCGCCACCACAGGTTCCGGCAGACCTGCCAGACAGTGGTGTCGTCGCCCTGGCTGGCGCGCATATAGTCTTCCTGGTTCACCGCCATGCGCACGGCGGCGCGCACCTTGGGATTATTGAAGGGCGGCTGGAGATGGTTCAGCCGCATGATCGAGCCGCGGCCGTTCTTGTCGATGACCTCGCGGGTGATGTCAGGGCTTTTCGCGAGCAGGGGCTGAAGATCGGCGAGCGGACGCTCCCACCAGTCGATCTCGCCCTTGGCCAGCGCTGAGGCAGCGGTCGCTGGATCCGGCAGGATCGGCCACTCGATCCGCTTGAAATGCGCGATCTTGCCGCCGGCATTGCGGCTTGGCGGCTCAGCTCGCGGCTTGTAGGCCTCGTTCTTCTCATAGACGACGCGGCTGCCGGAGACATACTCGCTGGCGACGAACTTGTAGGGACCCGAGCCAACCATCTCGGTGACCTGCTTGGTCGCGTCGGTCTTGGCGAGGCGTTCGGGCATGATGAAGGGCGGGTTGTCGGCCTTGGCCAGGCAATCGAGCATCATCGGGAAGGACCGGGTCAGCTTGATCTCTAGGGTGCGCTCATCCGGCGCGCCCCAGGCCTCGACCGCCTTGAGCAGCAACTGGCCGTAGGGATCGCGCTGGCCCCAACGCTTCAGGCTCTCGATGCAGTCGGCGGGCCGGACCGGCTGGCCGTCATGGAAGGCGAGGCCTTCACGCAGCTTGATCTTCCAGACCTTGCCGTCGGCCGAGACCTCATGGCCCTCGGCCATTTGCGGCTGCGCCTTCAGGTCGAGATCGCCGCCATAAAGCGTGTCGTAGACGTAGTAGCCGTGATTGTTGGTGACGGTCGCGGTCGTCCAGATCGGATCGAGCGAGGTGAGGTTCGCCTGCGGCGCCATCTTGAGCACGGTCGGGCTCGACGATTGAGCCAAGGCCTCGCGAGCCAACGTTGGAGCAAACAGCGCGGCGGCTGCCGTGCCCTGCAGGAACTGACGGCGCTTCATATGATCTCTCCCCGTTTATGGTTGGCCTTCCATGAGAACACTACGTCCTGCCCCGGAAGACACCCTAGTCGAAGCCGAGGAAATTCGGGCTCCTTGAGCTTCGGCGCCGCCTTCAATCTGGCGATGTCCGGTGTGGAGGACGCCGTCAGCGGACCGCCGGCCAAGAGTGACTCGAGTGCCGCAGCGACAGCAAGCATTTTGGCGCCGCGCGGGCCCCAACATCATCCGCGTCGACCAGGAGGCGCGGAAGGCTGCAGCGACGTGACCTCGCTTTGGTCGGCGGCGGCAGCGGCTAAACAGAGAGGGCTCGGGGCTTGGAGCCCCGAGCCCAAAATCTAGATCGTCCCGGACGGCTAGTGACTGCCGGGATGGTGCTGGCTCTTCCGCGCCGATCAGGCGCGCTTCAGGCCCCAGGGGTAAGGCGCCGAGCCTTTCAGCATGCCGGTCAGGTTCTTGCGATAGGCCGTCCGGATCATGAACCTGCCGAGCGGGACCGTCGCGGTCTCCTCGAGCGCGAGGCGGCCGAGCTGGGCGGCGGCCTTCTTCTGCGCGGCTTCGTCAGGGGCGTAGAGCCACTCCTCCGCCAGCGCCTCGGCCTTGGCGCTGTCATACCAGCCGAACCAGCCCTTGGCCCCCTGCCCGCGCACCAGGAAGGACTGCGCCGGGCTGGCCCAGGCCATGGTCGAGCCCGTGGTGTGGAAGATGCTCCAGCCGCCCTTCTCGACCGGCTCGCGGCTGTTGCGGCGCTGGATCACCGTGCCCCAGTCGCTTGCCACGAACTCGACATTCATGCCGAGCTGCTTGAGCAGTTCGGCCGTCACGTCGCCGAGCGGCCCGATATCGGGAAAGTCCGTCGGGTTGATGATGACGACCTTCTCGCCGTTATAGCCGGACTCCTTCAGCGCCGCCTTGGCCTTTTCCAGGCTCTGCGGCATCAGGTCCTCATGCTCGCCGTCGTAATAGGGCGTGCCGCGCCACCAGAGATTGCGCGAGGTCTGCCAGAGCGAGGTGTCATCGCCCTGGGCCGCGCGCATATAATCTTCCTGGTTCACCGCCATGCGCACGGCGGCACGCACCTTGGGATTGTTGAAGGGCGGCTGAAGGTGGTTCATGCGCATGATCGCGCCGCGCCCGGCCTCATCAGTCACCTCGCGGACAACCTCCGGGACCTTCGCCAGCATCGGCTGGAGATCGGAGAGCGGGCGCTCCCACCAGTCGATCTCGCCCTTGATCAGCGCATTCGCCGCCGTCGCGGGATCGGGCAGGATCTGCCATTCGATCCGCTTGAAATTCGCGATCTTGCCGCCGGCGCCGCGGCTCGGCGGTTCGGCACGCGGCTTATAGGCCTCGAACTTCTCGTAGACGACCTTGCTGCCCGAGACGAATTCGCCCGGCACGAAGCGATAAGGCCCGGAGCCGACCATTTCGGTGACCTGCTTGTTCGCATCGGTCACGGCCAGGCGCTCGGGCATGATGAAGAGGGGTGAGTCCGCCTTGGCGAGCAGGTCGAGCATCATCGGGAAAGGCCGCGTCAGCTTGATCTCGAAACTGCGCTCGTCGAGCGCCGTCATGCTCTCGACCACCTTGGCCAGGAGTTGGGCGTAAGAGTCGCGCTGTGCCCAGCGCTTCAGGCTCTGGATGCAGTCGGCCGGCTTCACCGGCGTGCCGTCATGGAAGACGAGGCCTTCGCGCAGCTTGATCTTCCAGACCTTGCCGTCGGCCGAAATCTCATGCCCCTCAGCCATTTGCGGCTGCGGCTTCGTGTCGAGGTCGTGGGCGTAGAGCGTGTCGTAGACGTAGTAGCCGTGATTATTGGTCACGGTCGCCGTCGTCCAGATCGGATCAAGCGCCGTCAGATTGGCCTGTGGAGCGAACTTCAAGGTTGTCCCAGCCTGCGCGGAGGCGCGCTCCGTCATCGCCGGCCCGGTCAGAGTCAGAGCGGTCGCCCCCTTCAGGAATGTACGACGCTTCATTGCTGTTCCCCTCATTATGACTTGCAGCTTTATGGATTCGGGCCGGCATACACCGGCTTTTCTTAATCGAAGCCCAATAACCTCAATCGAAGCCCAAATCTTAATCGAAACCCAGGAAGCCCGGGCTGTCGCTCAGCTTCGGCGCGGCCGCCAGTTTGGCGATGTCGGGCACCGGGCGCGCCGTCAGCGTATCACCCGCCAGGGCTGCCTCGAGCGCGGCCGCCACCGCCAAGACCTTGGCGTCGCCGCCGCGCGGGCCGACGATCTGCAGGCCGAACGGCATGCCGTTGCGGTCGAGCCCGACCGGCAGCGAAATCGCGGGATGGCCGACATTGGTGACGGCATAGGCCATGGCGAGCCAGTGGAAATAGGTCCGGGTCGGCGTGCCATCGATCTCGGCCGGGTAGAGCTCCGACCAGGGCCGCGGACTCAAGGTGACGGCAGGCGAGAGGATGACGTCGTAATCCTCGAAGAAGCCCTGCCAGTTCTTGTAGAGCACGGTCTGCTGCTTCAGCGCGCGGGTGACGTCGAGCGCGCTGTAGCGCAGCCCCTCCTCGACATTGGCGCGGACATTGGGGCCGACGAGTTCGGGCGTGTCGCGGACGCGCTCATACATGCCGGCGAGGAACGCAACCGAGCGCAGCACCTCGAAGGTCTCGTCCGCGCCGGAGCAATCGGGCGTCGCCGCCTCGACCTGTGCGAAGAGATGGCTGAAGGCGCCGGTCTTCTCGGAGAAGACCTCGCGGATATGGCGCTCGGTCGGTGCGAAACCGAAATCCGGTGTCAGCGCGACCTTGAGCGAGGAGAGATCGATCGTTCCCGGCCTGGCGAAATCCTCGGGGCGGCGCACCGTCCTGCCATGGATCGTCGTGGCGAGCGGATCGGCCGCGTCATCCGAGACCATGGTCGAGAGCAGCAGGCACAGATCGGGCACAGTGCGCGCCATCGGCCCGAGCACGCTGAGCGGGTTCCAACCAAGCGGTCGCTTCTCGCTCGGCACCAGTCCCGGCGAAGGCCTGAAGCCGACGATGCCGTTATAGGCGGCCGGGTTGCGCAGCGAGCCGCCAGTGTCGGAGCCGGTCGCGATCGGCACCATGTTCGTCGCCAGCGCGACGCCCGAGCCGCCCGAGGAGCCGGCGGCGCATTTCGAGGGGTCGAACGGGTTGCCGGTCGCGCCATAGACGGCGTTGCGGGTGTTGGCGCCGGCGCCCCATTCCGGCGTGTTGGTCTTGCCCAGAACAATCGCGCCGGCCTTGCGGGTGTTGGCGACGATCAACTGGTCTTCGGTCGGCACATGGTTCGCAAAGAGCGGGCTGCCATAGGTCGTGCGCAGGCCGGCGACGTTCTCGAGATCCTTCACGCCGAGCGGCAGCCCGTGCAGCGCGCCGAGCCGGTCGCCGCGCATCGTCGCCTCATCGGCGAGCTTTGCCGCCTTGCGCGCCCGCTCATCGTCACGCGCCACCATGGCGTTGACGGCCGGGTCCACCGCATCGATGCGGGCGATACAGCTTTCGAGCAATTCGCTCGCCGACAGCTTCTTGGTTCCGATCAAGGCGCGAGCCTCTACGGCGCTGAGTTCACAGGGTTCAGTCAAGGGAAGGACCTCTCGTCGACGACGGGCCGCGCAGGCAAGAGCCATGCCTCGGGGCGGCAACTATGACCTGCGAATCTCCGGCATGTCGCCCCCTGACGTTAGATGCCCCATGCATACCGCGCATGCTCTTGCCCCCGCTTCTTGCCTCCGCTTCTTGCATAGTGCCTGCTGCGGATCAGACGCTGACCGCGGGCGATCCGACGGAGACACATCGATATGGCACCGAACCAGCACGTCAGACTCGCGGTCGATATCGGCGGCACCTTCACGGATGTGGTGCTGGAGACCGAAGCCGGGCGGATGACGCGCAAGGTGCTGACGACGCCGTCGCGGCCGGAGGAAGGCGTGCTCGACGGCATGCGATTGATCCTCTCGGATGCGCGGATGCACATGTCCGACATCGATGTCTTCGTCCATGGCACCACCTTGGCGACCAACGCCATCATCGAGCGACGCGGCGCAAAAACCGCCTTGATCGCGACCGAGGGGTTTCGCGACATCATCGAGATCGGCACAGAAAGCCGCTACGACCAGTATGATCTCTCGATCGAGAAGCCGCGCCCGCTGGTGCAGCGCGCCCTGCGCTTCACCCTGCCCGAGCGCGTCGATGTGCACGGCAAGGTCCGCCTGCCGCTGGATGAGGCGGCGGTGGCCGCGCTCGTGCCGAAACTGAAGGCGGCCGGTGTCGAGAGCGTCGCCATCGCCTTCCTGCATTCCTACGCCAATGCCGAGCATGAGCGCCGCACCGGCGCGCTGCTGAAGGCGGCGATGCCGCAGCTCGGCATCACGCTCTCCAGCGAGGTCTGCCCGGAGGTGCGCGAATATGAACGCACCTCGACGGCCATCGCCAACGCCTATGTCCAGCCATTGATGGCGGGTTATCTCGCCCGCATGGCCGAGGGGCTGGCGCAGGAGCAGTTTCGTGGCGCGATCTACCTGGTGACCTCGGGCGGCGGCCTGACCTCGATCGAGACCGCGCAACGCTTCCCGGTGCGCCTCGTCGAATCCGGGCCCGCGGGCGGAGCGATCTTCGCCGCCTTGACCGCAGCCCAGCTCGGCGAGAGCAAGGTGCTCTCCTTCGACATGGGCGGCACCACCGCCAAGATCTGTCTGATCGAGAAATTCGAACCGCAATCCTCGCGCATCTTCGAGGTCGACCGCGCCGCCCGCTTCCTCAAGGGCTCAGGGCTCCCGGTGCGTATTCCGGTGATCGAGATGGTCGAGATCGGCGCCGGCGGCGGCTCGATCGCGCGGATCGATGCGTTGAAGCGCGTCACGGTCGGCCCCGAAAGCGCCTCCTCCGAGCCCGGCCCCGCCTGCTACGGACGCGGCGGCGTGCATCCCGCCGTCACCGACGCCGATGTCGTGCTCGGCATGATCGATCCCGTCGCCTTTGCCGGCGGCACCATTCCGCTCGACCCGGACTTGTCGCGCAAGGCGCTCCTGGCCGATATCGGCGAGCCGCTCGGGCTCGATGCCGAAACCGCCGCCTATGCCGTGCATGAAATGGTCTGCGAGAACATGGCGAGCGCAGCCCGCGTGCATGCGGTCGAGCGCGGCGCGGTCGTCGGCGATCACACGCTGATCGCCTTCGGCGGGGCGGCCCCCCTGCATGCCGCGCGCGTCGCCGAGAAGATCGGCGTCAAGCGCGTCATCGTGCCGCCCAATGCCGGCGTCGGCTCGGCTGTCGGCTTCCTCGCCGCGCCGGTCTCCTATGAGCTGGTCCGAAGCCGCCATGTCAGGCTCGATGCCTTCGACGGCGCGCAGGTCTCAGGCCTCCTCGCGGAGATGGAGCAGGAAGCACGCGCTTTGGTCGAGCCCGGCGCGCGCGGCGAGCCGGTGATCGCGCGCCGCGTCGCCTTCATGCGCTATGTCGGCCAGGGCCATGAGATCACCGTGACGCTGCCCTCGGGCGTGCTGGGCGAACAGGACATCCCCGCGCTGCGGAGCGCTTTCGAGGCCGATTACGCCGCCCTGTTCGCACGGCCCATTCCCGGAGCCGCGATCGAGATCCTGAGCTGGTCGGTTCTGGTCACGACGCAGCCCCCGAAGCCCGAAATGGCGCCGCGTGTCGCGAACTCGGCTGCGCCGGAGGCTTCCGGCAGCCGCGCCTTCCATGACGGCAAGGCCGGCGCCAGCATCATGATCCCGCTCTATCGGCGCGAGGCGATGATGCCGGGCGCTTCGATCGCCGGCCCCGCCATCATCGCCGAGGACGAGACCTCGACCTTCGTGTCGATGAGCTTCGACGCGCATATCGACGCCATCGGCTGCATCGTGATGGATCGCAAAATTCTCGACCGCCAGATTCTGGACCGCGAAGCCGCGTGAGGAGAGATCAGATGAGCCAGACCGACAAGATCAGCCTGATCGACCTCCAGATCATGTGGAACCGCCTGATCGCGGTGGTGGAGGAGCAGGGCCAGATCCTGATGCGCACCGCGTTTTCACCGATCGTGCGCGAATGCGGCGACATCTCCGCCGGCGTCTTCGACCTGCAGGGCCGGATGCTGGCCCAGGGCGTCACCGGCACGCCGGGCCACGTCAACTCCATGGCGGAATCGGTGAAGCACTTCATCCGCCATTTCCCGATCGAAACGATGAAGGAAGGCGACGCCTACATCACCAACGATCCCTGGATGGGCACCGGCCATCTCAACGATTTCGTCGTGACGACGCCCGCCTTCAGAAACGGCAAGCCGGTCGCGCTCTTCTCCTGCACCAGCCACCTGATGGATATCGGCGGCATCGGCTTCGGGCCCGACGCCACCGACGTCTTCATGGAGGGGCTTTATCTGCCGATGCTTAAACTGATCGACGCCGGCAAGGTCGACCAGAACGTCATGGCCATCGTCCGCGCCAATACGCGCCAGCCCGTCGACACCGAGGGCGACACCTATTCGCTCGCCGCCTGCAACGACATGGGCGCGAAACGCCTGGTCGAGATGATGGACGAGTTCGGCATCGAGACGCTCGACGAGCTCGCCGACCATATCTGCGAGCGCTCACGCGAAGCCGTGCTGGCCGAGATCGCCAAACTGCCGAAAGGCACCTGGCGCAACGAGATGGTGGTCGACGGTTATGACGTGCCGGTCACACTCGCCGCCGAGCTGACCATCTCGGATGACGGCATCCACGTCGATTTCACCGGCACCTCGCCGCAGGCGCAACGCGGCATCAACGTGCCGCATTCCTATACCACCGCCTATACGGTCTTCGGGCTGGGCTGCGTCGTCGCCGCCCAGATCCCCAACAACGCCGGCTCATTGGGCCCGCTGACTGTTTCCGCGCCATCAGGCTCGATCCTGAACGCGCCCAAGCCGGCAGCCGTCTCCTCGCGCCATGTCATCGGCCAGATGCTGCCCGACGTCGTCTTCGGCTGCCTGCGCCAGGTCATCCCGGAGCGCGTGCCCGCCGAGGGCACCTCCTGCCTGTGGAATTTGAACGTGCGCGGCCGGACGCATGCCGGCGCGCAGGGCAATTACGGTTTCGCCATGGCCGTGACCAGCAATGGCGGCACCGGCGCGCGCTTCGACAAGGACGGGCTCTCGGCCACCGCCTATCCCAGCGGCGTGCGCGGCACGCCGGTCGAGATCGCCGAGACGCAGACGCCCCTGATCTTCTGGAAGAAGGAGCTGCGTCCCGACAGCGGCGGCAATGGCCGCACCCGCGGCGGCCACGGCCAGATCATCGAGATCGAGAGCGGGGTCGACGCCTCCTTCGAGATCCTGGCGGCCTTCGACCGGATCGACCATCCGCCGCGCGGACGCGATGGCGGCGGAAACGGTGCCGCCGGCTATGTCGGGCTCAAATCCGGCAAGAAGCTCAAGGGCAAGGGCTTTCAGGAAATCCCGGCCGGAGACCGGCTGGTCGTCCTGACGCCGGGCGGCGCCGGCATCGGCGACCCGGCCGAACGCGACCCGGCCCTGCTGAGCCGTGACATCGAGGAAGAGCTGGTCAGCGCAGGCTGACCAGCAGCCCGGCCCCTCTTGGCCGGGGATTTGCTTTCTGCCCCATCGACAAACGACTTCACCGGCAAACGGCTTCACCGGAAAGGCTTACGGACTATGGCGGACCATCGCATCGCGCGGCGCGCGTTTCTGCTCGGAATGGGCTTGCTCGGCATGCTGGCCCAGCCTGCGGCCGCGCAAACCCAGCTCGACCTCTCGACCGTCTGGCCTGAGAGCAATTTCCACACGCAAAACGCCATGCGCTACGCCGCAGAGGTGAAGAAGGCGACGAATGGCGGCGTCGACATCCTGGTCAAGGCCGGCGGCCAGCTCGGCTTCAAGGGGCCCGAGCATCTGCGCGCCGTGCGCGACGGCATCGTGCCGATGGCCGACATCCTCAACATCCAGCAGGTCGGCGACGAACCCTTCATGGGCGTGGAGAGCGTGCCCTTCCTCGTCGGCACGCCTGAGGAGCTCAAGGTCCTGCACAAATATGTGCGGCCCGAATACGACAAGATCGCCGAGCGCAACAACCAGAAGATCCTCTTCATCGTGCCCTGGCCGACGCAGTATCTGCAGCTCAAGGCCAAGGCGACCACGGTCGAGATGCTGAAGAACATCAAGATCCGCGTGCCCGACAAGAACGCCGTCGACATGCTCAACGCGGTCGGCATGTCACCGGTCCTGATCCCCTGGGGCGAGACCGTGCCGGCGCTGGCCTCGGGCGTGGTCTCGGGCGTCTCGACCTCGGCGGTGTCGGGCGTCGACGGCAAGTTCTGGGAATTCCTGAAATATGTGCTGCCGACCAACCATGTCTGGTCGTCCGAGATGGTCACGATCAATCTCGACAGCTGGAAGAAGCTGAAGCCCGAGGAACGCAAGGCGATGGAAGAGATCGCCGCCAAGCTCGAGCCGGATTTCTGGGCCGCTTCGGTCAAGGCCGATACCGACAGCCTGAAGCGCCTGACCGAAGGCGGCATGGAGGTCGTGCCGGTGCCGGCGCCGATGATGGCCGATCTGCGCGCCAAGACCGCGCCGCTGCTCGACGCCTTCCTCAAGCGCGTTCCCGCCGCCGACAAGCCGGTGAAGGCCTATCTCACCGAGATGAAGCGCGGCTCGTGACCAACGCCTCCCCCTCCGAACCGCCAAGGATTGCCGAACCGCAAGCGGTCGCCGTCCCGGCAGCCCTGCGCGCCGTGCTCGACGGAATCGACCGGCTCAGCCGCCTCGACGGCTGGATCGGCGGCGGCTGCCTGCTGGCGCTGACATTGCTCATGCTGTGCGAGATCGGCACCCGCTTCCTGTCGAATTTCCTGCCCTTCTTCCCCGCCTCCATTCCGGTGGCGTGGGAGTATTCCTCCTATCTGATGGCGGCGTCCTTCACCTTCGGCGCCGCGATGACGCTGCGCGCGGGAGGCCATGTCCGCGTCACCCTGCTGATCGGCAAGGCCCCGCCGGCCTTGCGACGGCCTCTCGAGGTCCTGGCGGCGCTGCTCGGCTTCGCCTTCATGAGCTTCCTGACCTACGCGATGGTGCGCTTCGCCTGGGGCTCGTTCAGCCGTGGCCAGACCTCGGTCTCGAGCGACACGCCGGTCTGGTTTCCCCAGGCTGTGGTGACCTTCGGCATGCTGCTTTTGACCCTGCAATACCTCGCGCGCGTCATCCAGGCAGCCCTTGGCCTGCCGCTGGAAGATCACTCGATGAAGGCCGCGTCCCCCGCGGACTGAGCATCGCCTCACCACAGCGCCCTTCCCTTACTCGCAGACCGGTGCGCCGGTCGGGATTACACCCATGTCCATCGAAGTCATCGTCATGTTCGCGATCCTGTTCAGCCTCCTGGCCTGCGGGTTGTGGATCGGTCTGACGCTCGCGCTGACCGGCACGGTGCTGCTCTTCCTGTTCCGCTCGATGCCGCTCGACCGGCTCCTGCCGCAATATGCCTGGAACATCCTGACGACGCAGGAATTGCTGGCGCTGCCGCTCTTCATCCTGATGGGCGAGTTGCTGTTTCGCACCCATCTGTCGCGCTCATTGTTCAAGGGGCTTGCACCCTGGGCCGGCTTGCTGCCCGGGCGCCTGCTGCATGTGAACATCTTCGGCTGCACGATCTTCGCGGCGATCTCAGGCTCCTCGGCTGCCACCACCCAGGTCGTCGGGCGTATCGCACTCACCGAATTGCTCAAGCGCGGCTACTCCAAGGACATCGCCGTCGGCTCGCTGGCGGGCGCCGGCACGCTCGGCTTCCTGATCCCGCCCTCCAACATCATGATCATCTATGGCGTGCTCGGCGACGTCTCGATCCTGAAGCTGTTCACCGCCGGCTTCATCCCGGGCTTCCTGCTCGCCAGCACCTTCATGGCCTGGGTGATGATCCACACCACGCTGCGCGGCGACCTCGTGCCCCAGGCCGAGAACGATCTGCGCAATCTGAGCTGGCGCGAGCGCTTTTCCGCCCTGCGCGATCTGGCCCCGGCGCTATTCCTGATCCTGTGCGTGCTCGGCTCGATGTATGGCGGCATCGCGACGCCGTCCGAAGCTGCCGCGGTCGGCGTCCTCGGCGCGGCGCTCGTCACCGCCTTCCAGGGCTCGCTGAATTTCGAGGCGATCAAGGGCATCCTGATCGGCTCGGTGATCACCTGCTCGATGATCGCGCTGATCGTGCTGGGCGCCTCGATCCTGGGCAATGCCGCCGCCTTCCTTGGCATTCCCCAGGCGGTCGCCGCCTTCGTCAAGGGGCTGAATCTCACGCCCTTCATGCTGATCGTCGCGCTGATCGCCTTCTATATCGTGCTCGGCTGCTTCCTCGACGGCTTCTCGATGATCGTGATGACGCTGCCGATCGTGCTGCCGATCGTGAAGCAGGCGGGGTTCGACCCGATCTGGTTCGGCGTCTTCATGGTGCTGGTGGTGGAGATGGCGCAGATCACGCCGCCGGTCGGCTTCAACCTGTTCGTGATCCAGGGCCTGACCGGGGACGGTCTCGGCTACATCGCCAAGGTGACCTTCCCCTATCTGGTCATCCTGATCCTGTTCACCCTGCTCTTGACGGTCTATCCCGAGATCGTGCTGTGGCTGCCGAAAGTGCTGGCCGGGTAAGAGCCCCGCCCGGCCGAGCGGGCTTTTGCTTCAGTCGATCGCGATCATCACGTCGGACGCCTTGACCACGGCATAGGCCTGCTGCCCGACAGCAAGCTTGAGTTCCTCCACCGCTGCATTGGTGATCGCCGAGGTCACGATCGTGCCGCCGACATCGAGCCGGACATGGGCGGTCGTCGCGCCCTTGGTGATCTCGATGATCGTGCCTTTGAGCTGGTTGCGGGCGCTGATCTTCACGGGGCTTCTCCTGAAACGAATGGGCCGCTCGGCCCTGAAATAGGGCGGCAGACCGAGTTCACGGCAATGTTGGGCTCGACCTGTTGCGGCAGCCGTTATATTCAATCAAACAGAACGGAAGCAAACGCGACGAGGGCGAACGCAGATGACGACGAACCGCCGATTTGTGATGGGCGTCGCTGCCGCACTCCTGCTCGGTTTCAGCGCGAACGTCGCGACCGCGCAAGCCCAGACCAAGGAACTCGTCATCTTCGCCGCCGCGAGCCTGAAGAACGCGCTCGACGAAGCCGCCGCCGCCTGGGTGAAGGAAACCGGCAAGCCGGCTCCAAAAATTTCCTATGCGGCCAGCAATGCGCTCGCCAAGCAGCTCGAACAGGGCGCCCCGGCCGATCTCTTCCTCTCGGCCGATCTCGACTGGATGGACTATGCGGCGAGCAAGAACCTGATCAAGCCGGAGACGCGGATCAGCCTGCTGGCCAACCGGATCGTGCTGGTCGCGCCCGCGGATTCGACGGCAAAGGTCGCCCTGACATCCGGTGACGACCTGAGCGCAGCGCTCGGTTCCGGCCGCCTCGCCATGGGCAATGTCGAGTCGGTTCCGGCCGGCAAATACGGCAAGGCGGCGCTGGAGAAGCTCGGCGGCTGGGACAAGGTCAAGGACAAGATCGCGCAGGCGGACAATGTCCGCGCCGCGCTGCTCCTGGTGTCGCGGGGCGAGGCACCGCTCGGCATCGTCTACGCCACCGATGCCGCCGCCGACCCCAAGGTCAAGGTCGCAGCGGTCTTCCCGGAGGATTCGCACCCGCCGATCATTTATCCCGTCGCGGTGACGAAGGACGCGACCAATCCTGACGCGCAGGGCTTCCTGACCTATCTGCGCGGAGCGGGACCGAAGGCCGCCTTCGAACGCCAAGGCTTCACCGTGCTGAACAGGCTCGCCAACGCCTCGTGAGCGACTGGCTTTCTCCCGAGGAATGGACGGCGGTCCGCCTGAGCCTGATCGTCGCGACGACCGCCATGCTCGCGAGCCTGCCGCTCGGGCTCGGCGTCGCCTTCCTGCTCGCGCGCGGTCGCTTCTGGGGCAAGTCGCTCCTCGATGCGGCCGTCCATCTGCCGTTGATCATGCCGCCCGTCGTGACCGGCTATCTCCTGCTGATCGGCTTTGGCCGGCGCGGGCCGATCGGGCAGTTCCTCTATGATTATTTCGGCATCGTGCTCTCCTTCCGCTGGACGGGCGCGGTGCTGGCCGCCGCGGTGATGGGCTTTCCCCTGATGGTGCGCGCCATCCGCCTCTCGATCGAGGCGGTCGACCGCAAGCTGGAGGACGCAGCCGGCACGCTTGGCGCCAGCCCCGCCTGGGTCTTCCTCGTCGTCACGCTGCCGCTTTGCCTGCCGGGCATCGTCGTCGGCATGATCTTGTGCTTCGCCAAGGCGATGGGCGAATTCGGCGCGACCATCACCTTCGTCTCCAACATCCCCGGGGAGACGCAGACCTTGCCCTCGGCAATCTACACCTTCACCCAGGTGCCCGGCGGCGAAGCCGGCGCGACACGCCTGACGCTGATCTCGATTGCGATCTCGGTCGCGGCGCTCGTCGTCTCGGAATGGATGGCGCGCTTCGTCGGGCGCAGGATCGCGGTCGAATGAGCCCGCTCATCGAGATCGCGGTCGAGCACCATCTCGGCGAGTTCAAGCTCGACGCCAACTTCACCTCCAACGGGCGCTTGACGGCGCTGTTTGGCCGCTCGGGCTCCGGCAAGACCTCGCTCGTCAACGTCATCGGCGGCCTCATCCGCCCGGAGCGCGGGCGCGTCCTCGTCGATGGCGAGGTGCTGGTCGATACCAAGCGCGGCGTTTTCGTACCCAAGCACCGCCGACGGATCGGCTATGTCTTCCAGGAGGCGCGGCTTTTTCCTCATCTGACGGTGCGCCAGAACCTGCTGTTCGGGCGCTGGTTCGCGCCGCGCGAAGGGCGCGACAGCATCGCCTTTGAGACGGTGCTGGACCTGCTCGGGATCGGTCATCTGCTCGAACGCAGACCGGCCGGCCTGTCGGGCGGCGAGAAGCAGCGCATCGCGATCGGCCGTGCCTTGCTGGCCAATCCCCGCCTGCTCTTGATGGATGAGCCGCTGGCCTCGCTCGACGAGGCGCGCAAGGCGGAAATCCTGCCCTATATCGAACGGCTGCGCGACGAGATCGGCATTCCCATCGTCTATGTCTCGCATTCGGTCGCGGAAGTGGCGCGGCTGGCGACGACGCTGGTCGTGGTCGATCAGGGCGCCGTCAAGGCCTGCGGGCCGACGGCGCAGGTGATGTCACGGTTGGACGTCGCCGGCTTGTCGGGTGCGGCCGAGGCCGGCTCCATCCTGGAAGCGGAGATCGTCAGCCACGATACCGAATACCATCTGACCAGCCTGAGAACCCAGGCCGGCCTGTTGCAGGTTTCGCGCAGCGCCTTGCCGATCGGCGGGCATGTCCGGGTTCGCATTCTCGCCAGCGACGTCCTGATCAGCCTGACGCCGCCGGCCGGCGTAAGCGCGCTCAACATCCTGCCGGGCACGATCGCCGAAATCGGCAGGAGGCGCGGGGGCGCGGCTATCGAGCTGGTCATCGACTGCAATGGCGAGAGCCTGCTGGCGCGCCTGACCATGAAATCCGTGGCGGGCCTGGCGCTGAGGCAAGGCAGCCAGGTCTATGCGGTGATCAAGAGCGTTTCCGTCGAGACGGGTTGAGGCTCCGCCCCGCTGCGAGGCACCTTACGCAGCCTGGGCTATGTTCCAGGCGATACAGGGCTCGCCTCTCTTCCTGAGAGGCGGTGTCGGCGCGGCGCAATCGGAAGCTGTCGGTGCGGTCCGGCAAAAACCTGTTTAGAACGGATGGAAGCAACAGGATGCCTACATGCCCGAGACCACCCGGCAAAAACCCTCCGCCCTGATCAGCGTCAGGATCGACCTCGTGCCGATCGGCCGGCTCGGGCCGGGCAAGGTCGAGCTCTTGGAGGCGATCGAGGCATCGGGTTCGATCTCGGGCGCCGGACGCGCCATGGCGATGTCCTATCGTCGGGCCTGGCTCCTGGTGGACAATCTCAACCGGATGTTTCGCCAGCCGCTCGTCGAGGCCGCGCCCGGCGGCGCCAAGGGCGGCGGCGCGCATCTGACGCCGATGGGCCGCGAGATCGTGGCGCATTACCGGGCCATCGAGAGCAAGGCCATGAAAGCGGCCGCCCTGCATATCGACGCCCTCCGGGATGCGGCAGCCGAGCCGACCTCCTAATTTCTCGTTGGGTGTATCCAGGAACAGGGCTCGTAGCCGGCTAGATGGCAAAGCGGTTGCATCCAGCTCCGCATGGGCTGCGACCTGGCTGCGGACGGCATAAAGGCGAGAGCGAAGCGATATGAATGACGGCCTGATCGCCTCGGACACCATGCGCATGGTCCCCGCGCCCGATGACCCGCGCTCGTTACGGCGACGCGAGGATCAGCGCTTTCTCACCGGCGCGGGCCGTTATCTCGACGATCAACCCGTCCCTGGCGAACTCTTCGCCGCCATGGTGCGCTCGCCCCATGCCCATGCCCGCATCCTCTCGATCGATACCGCGGCAGCAGCCGAGATGCCCGGTGTGCGGGGCATCTACACTGCCGACGATCTCGACGGGCTTCACCCCCTGCCCTGCTACATCGTGGTCAAGACCGTCGATCCGCTGATCGTGCCACCGCGCTTTCCGCTGGCGCGCGAGCGGGTGCGCCATGTCGGCGATCTCGTCGCCTTCGTCGTCGCCGAGAGCCGCGAGGCCGCGCGCGACGCCTGCGAGCAGGTCATCGTCGACTACGACATCCTGCCCTCGGTAACCGAACTGCGCAGCGCGCTTGACCCGCAGGCTGCGCAGATCTGGCCGGAAGCGCCAGGCAACCTGGCCTTCCGCTTCGAGCGCGGCGACCGGGAAGCGGTGGCGAAGGCCTTTGCCAGCGCCGCCCATGTCGCCTCCTGCGACCTCGTCAACAACCGCATCGTGGCGGCCGCCCTGGAGCCGCGCATCGCACTCGGCCGCTTCGATCCGGCGAGCGGGGTCTATAGCCTGGCGATCAGCGGCGCCTCGGTCCACGCCATCCGCCGCGAGCTGGCTGAGGGCGTCTTCGGCCTGCCCCTCGACAAGATCGAGGTCTCCTGCCCCGATGTCGGCGGCGGCTTCGGCATGAAGAACGTCACCTATCCCGAATATGCCCTGGTGCTGTGGGCGGCGCGCAAGCTCGCGCGACCGGTGCACTGGACGGCCGACCGCCTCGACGAGTTCACCAGCGGCGTACATGGCCGCGACAACCTCACCAAGGCGCGGCTGGCGCTCGACGCCAAGGGCCGTTTCCTGGCGCTGGCGGTCGAAACGCTCGGCAATCTCGGCGCCTATATCTCCTCGCTCGGCCCGGGAAGTTCGACGAATTCACCATCGACCGCGATGGGCGGGCTCTACGACATCCCGGCCATGACGATGGATGTGCGCGGCGTCTTCACCAACACGGTGCCCATCGACGCCTATCGCGGCGCCGGCAAACCGGAGGCCAACTATCTGCTGGAGCGGCTGATCGATACGGCCGCGCACCAGCTCGCGATCGATCCGGCGGAACTGCGCCGACGCAACTTCATCCGGCGCTTTCCCCATCGTAGCGCCTTCGGCACCGTGATCGATTGCGGCACGTTCGCGGAGAATCTCGACCGGGTCCTGGCCGCGGCCAACCGTGCCGACTTCGCCAAGCGCAAACGCGAGGCGAAGAAGCGCGGCAAGTTGCGCGGCTTCGGCATCGGCTGCTTTCTGGAAACGTCGCGCGGCCAGCCCAATGAAGAGGCCTGGCTGACGGTGCGGCGCGACGGGGCCATCGACATGGCGGTCGGCACGCAATCCAACGGCCAGGGCCATGAGACAAGCTTCGCACAGGTCACAGCGCAGCGGCTGGGATTGCCCGTTGAAACCTTCCAGCTGGTGCAGGGCGACACCGCCCTGGTGCCGCGCGGCGGCGGCCATGGCGGGGCGCGCTCCCTGCATCTGGGCGGAACGGCGTTGCTGATGGCCGCCGACGATCTGATCGCCAGGGCGCGCCCCGTCGCGGCGCAATTGCTGCAGGTCGGGGCGGGCGAACTGGCCTTCGGCGACGGTCGCTTTCGCACCGTTGCAGGGGCCGACGGCCTGGTGAAGGAGATCGATCTCTTCACCATTGCCCGGCATGTCGCGGAGAGCACCGGCGCGGCCCTGAGCAGCCATGGCGACAATATCTGCGACGTCATCACCTTTCCCAACGGCGCGCAGGTCGCCGAGGTCGAGATCGATCCCGAAACGGGAGCCGTGTCGCTGGAGCGCTATGTCGCCGTCGACGACTACGGCCGGCTGGTCAATCCGCTGCTGACGGAGGCCCAAGTCCATGGCGGGTTGGCGCAAGGCATCGGGCAGGCGCTGCTCGAGGAAGCGGTCTACGATCCCGATTCCGGCCAGCTCCTCAGCGCGACCTTCATGGACTACGCCATGCCGCGCGCCGACGACATTCCGTTCTTCGATCTGGAGATGGTCGAGGTGCCGACGAAAGCCAATCCGCTGGGTGCGAAAGGCTCGGGCCAGGCCGGCTGCATCGGCGCGCCGCAAACGGTGATGAACGCGGTCCTCGACGCGCTGCGCCCGCTCGGCGTGACGCATCTCGACATGCCCGCAACCCCTGCCCGCGTCTGGCGGGCGATCAGGGATGCGCAGGCGGCCGCGCCTTAAGCCATTACCAGCCCGCCATCGACATGGAGCGTCTGCCCGGTAACGAAGCCGCTCCAGTCCGAGGCGAGGAAGAGGACCGGGCCGGTGACATCCTCGGGCGTCGCGATCCGGCGCAGCGGCGTCTGGGCGATGAGAGCTTCCCTCACCTCCTCCTTGGTCGCGCGGCTGGCATCGGTCGGATAGACCAGCCCGGGCGCGACGCAATTGACCCGGATTCCCAGGGGCCCGAGTTCGGCGGCGAGGGTCCGGCTGAAGCCGATCAGGGCCGATTTCGCCGTGGTGTAGTCGTGATAGGGAATGCTCGGACGCGCAACGAGATCGCTCGTCATGTTGACGATGCTGCCTCTCAGCCGCTGCTTCATCAAGGGCAGCACGGCCTGGCAGAGATTATAGGTCGCCTTCAGCGCGCCATCGAATTGCGTCTGATAGGCCGACCAAGGCGTGTCCCAGAAGCGCGTCCGATCGTCGGGATCGAAGACATAGGGCGCGAAAGCGTTGTTAATGACAGCGTCGACCTTGCCGACCTCGTCGGCGATGCGCGCCATCATCGCCGTGACCTGCGCTTCCGAGGTCACATCGGCTGCGATCGCCAGGGCCTGCCCGCCCAGCGCCCGGCAGGCTTCGACGACCTGCAGCGCAGCCGCCTCATTGCTGAGATAGTTGACGACGACGAGCCCGCCCTCGGCGGCGAAGGCTTTTGCAAGCGCAGCCCCGATGCCCCGGCTCGCACCCGTGACGATGATGGTTCTGTCGCGGAAATTCATAGCGTTCCCGTCCTATGGGATCAGGTCGGATTTGACGACCTGGCCGATATCGATCGGCTTGGCGATCAGGCCGAGCTGCCTGAAGGTATCGGCCCCCTTCTGCATCGGCTCGGGGTCGAAATGGCCCAGCCCCTTGCTGTCGGTGGTCGGGGAGACGGTCGAGAGGTTGCGCAGCTTGATGATCTCCAGATTGAGCGCCTCGTCGCGGCCGTTGATGGCGCGGGTGACGGCGATCTTCGCGGCCTCCTCGGGCTTGGCGATCATCCAGGCGGCGCTCTCGCGATAGGCGGCAAGGAAGCGCTTCAGCAGCGGCTTCTTCGCCTCATAGGTCGCCTGCGTCACCACGAAGATGTCGCTGGGCAGGTTGAGATGGTCCTTGACCTCGATGACGTCGACCTCGGGCAGCCCCTTCATCCGGCCGACCAGGAGACCCGTATCTGTCGCGGCGGTGGCGTCGACCTGCCCCTGGACCAGCGGCGCGAAGTTCAGCAGGCCCGTGACCTCGATGGTGACGTCGCTCTCGGTCAGGCCGACCTGCTGCAGCAGCACCTGCAGGTTCTGGCGCGTGCCGCTCGACAGGCTATAGACACCGATGCGCTTGCCCTTGAGGTCAGCCGGCCTTTTGATGCCGGCGCTCCTGGGCGCGACCACGTTGAAGACGTTCTGCGGATAGATGTTGTAGATCGCCACCAGCTTCTCGCCCTTGTCGAGGGCGAGATAGAGCGAGGCCGGATCGGTGAAGGCGATGTCGGCCTTGCCGGTCAGCATGGTCTGGATGGCGGAGCCACCACCCGTGCCTGGCACGTAGTCCAGTGCGATCCCTTTCGCCTTGAAGAAGCCCTTGTCGGGCTCGGCGAGCAGATTGGTGATCTCGCTGATCGGCTGGCTCCAACCTGCGACGGTGACCGTGTCCAGGGTTTGCGCCCGGCTGGCGCAACCCAGCAAGGCTGAGAAAGCCAGCGCCAGGGCGATGCAGCGACGTGATGGGCTGAACATGGACTATCCTTTCAGATGATGGCGAAGCAGCAGGCTCTCGAGCCAGATCGCGGCCTGGTAGAACAGCATGCCCATGAGGGTGATCACGATGAAGAGTGCGAACATCAGGCCTGAATCCATCACGCTCTGGGCGGCGATGATGGAGGCCCCGAGCCCAGCCCTGCCCCCGATGAATTCGCCGACGACCGCGCCAACCAGCGCCAGCACGACCGCGACGCGGACACCCGCCATGATCACCGGCAAGGCGCTCGGCAGCTTCAGCCGCAGCAAGGTCTGGAGACGCGTCGCGCCCAGCATGCGGAACAGCTCGCGCCGCGCTGGATCGACCTGGCTCAGCCCGGTCATGGTGTTCTCCATCAGCGGGAAGAAGCAGATCAGGGCGGTGATCACGACCGTCGAGGTCATGCCGAAGCCGAACCAGATGATGAAGAGCGGGCCGAGCGCGAGCTTGGGCACGACCTGGCTGGCAACGATATAGGGATGTAGCAGGCGGCGCAGGAAGCCTACCTCCGCCAGCACGACCCCGGCCACAAGCCCGACCGCGCAGCCCAAGGCGAGGCCCAGCGCCATCTCCGCCGCCGTGATCCGCAGATGCGGCAGCAGGCGCCCGCTGGCGATCTCGCTCCACAGCGTCGCCAGCACGACTGAGGGCGGCGGCACGATCAGCGCCGGCACGCCGGCAAACCGGCAATAGAGCTCCCAGCCGGCGAGCAGGACCAGAAGCAACAGGGCAGAGGACAGGCGCGCGATCATGGCGCCAGATCCATCGCCTGCCGCAACTCGCGGCAGAGCGCGTTGAAGGCCTGGCCGTAGCGCAATTCGCGTTGGCGCGGCCGGGGCAGGTCCACGGCGATCTGATGGTGCAAACGCCCCGCCGCCATCACCGCAACGCGATCGGCCAGATAGACGGCCTCAGTGATGTCATGGGTCACGAACAGCACCGTCGTTCCATGCAGGGCGCAGAGCCTCAGGAGGTCGTCCTGCAATTCCTCGCGGGTCAGCGCGTCGAGCGCGGCGAAAGGCTCGTCGAGCAGCAGCACGGCCGGCTGGGTGACCAGCGCGCGCGCGACCGCAACGCGGCTTTGCTGCCCGCCCGACAATTCGCTGGGATAGCGCTGCGCATAGCCGTCCAGCGAAACCAGTTTCAGCAGATCGAGCGCAGCCTCCCGGTCCGCCGCGCGCGGGCGGCGCTTCAGCGAGATCGGCAAGAGCACATTGTCGAGCACGCTCGCCCAATCCAGCAGGGTCGGGGCCTGGAAGACGAAGCCGATCTGCGGACCCGGCTCGCGCAAGGCGGCGCCGTCGATCCTGACGATCCCCTCATCGGGCAGGAGCAGGCCGGCGGCAAGCTTCAGCAGGGTCGTCTTGCCGCAGCCGCTGCGCCCGACCAGGCAATGGATCGCGCCGCGCGGGATCGTCCAGTCGACATGGTCGACGATTGCGGGCCAATCGCCATAGCCATAGCTCGCCCGGTCGATGGCGACGAAGCCTTCGCTATGCGGCTCAATCGACATAAGGCGCGAACCCGTCCGCGGCGGCTTCCGCCGCATGCTCGATCTCGGTCAGGGTGACGAAGTCGAGCAGGTTGAAGCGCCCGTCATTGTGCCAGCCGGCCTCGGGCGCGGTCATCGCGCCAAGCGCGCAGATGCGCGTCACGCCGACCTGCCCGAGCAGACCGGCGAGCCGGAATAGCTCCTCGGGTTCCGCCGCGATCCCGGCGCTTTGGAGGAAGGACCGGAAGGGGGCGATCAGGCCGACGACGTCGTCGAGCCTGTCGACGGCGACGATGGAGAGCGTCCGATTGAGGCCGCTGGGGGCCAGCGCCTGCGCATTCTCGACATGGACGATGCTCCAAGCGTCGGAAGCGTCACCCAGGAGGTCGCGGTCGCCGCCAAGGCTACGAAGCTCCTGCGCGCCGCGCCAGGACGCGGCACTGGCAGCCTCCTCGATCGAGAGCGCGCGGCGCGGGTGCTTGCGGGCGAAGCTCGCCAGTTCATGGCCGACATAGGCGGAGAAGTCGCGCGGCGAGACGCGCCCGCCGCGCTCGACGAAGAGCATCTGCGGGGAATAGCAGCCCTGCTGATCATAGCGCATCACGTCATAGGCGGCCTGCCGGGCAAGCGCGCCTGCCTTGCGCGTATCCAGCGCCGCGCGCGCGACCATGCCGAAGCCGATCTTGTGGCCGTGCGGCAGGTAACGGGCGGTGACCGGCGCGCGATCCCGGATCGCCTTCAGCGCATCATTGCCGCCATAGGCGACGATGGCGTCGGCCTGCGCCAGCCAGACGCGCTCGCCGGCCTCGTCACCGCCCTTCCACCAGACCACGGCGAGACACTCGCCCAGGCGCGGATCGATCTCGGCCAGGATGCGGGCGAACCAACCCGCCAGCAGCGGCTCGGCGGTGGCGACCTTGCCGATGCTCCCGGCCTTGACCAGCAGGCCCGATATCAGGCTCCAGAGCGGCAGGCCCGGAACATTGCCGGCCCAGACATGCAGCAGTAGGTCCGGCCCGAACGCCTTGGCAAAGCCGCCCTTCGGCCTGGACTGGAAATCGTCGAGGATCTGCGGATCGGCGAAATCCTCGGCCAGGAAGCGCTTGAGCTGCGGCTGCCGGAAGGTCTTCAGATAGCCGGTCAGGCCGAGCCGGATCATCTCGGGATCATAACCCGTCACGATCGGCAGCAGTCTTTCGGCCTTTTGCCGCCAGGCATCGTCCCGATCGAGCAATCGCGCGATCGCCTGGTCGATGATCGCGGTGATCTCGGCGATGCGCAGGGTCTTGAGATAAGCGCGGGCATTATCGCGCACGCGCCCTGCCAGCGCAGTGGCTTGCGCTTCGCTCAGCACGGGCACGCGGACCTCCACAGCCTCGCCCCAAGCGCTGAAGTGAAGCAGCTTCCACTCCACCTCGCCGGCTGACAAGCCAGGCAGATGCCCTGCGAATTCGGCCATGACCTCAGCCACGAGCCGCTTTCAGGAATTCCTCGACCGCCACGGAGCAGCCCTTGGAATCGGCGCCATCGACGCGGCCCAGCAGGCGGAAGCCGCCCGGGACGACGATGCCGGCATCCTCGGTCAGGATCGCCGAGACCGAGTTGAAATGGGCGAGATCGTGATGGACCAGCACGCCGGTCTCGCCCGCAGGCACATCCTGACCGGTCAGCGGGTTCACCACCCGGCTGCGGATCCAGTGCGGGCCCGACTTCACCGGTGGGCAAGTCTTGGGCGGGCAAGTCTCGTTGCCCCAATCGTAGAACTGGGTGCTGAGCTCGGTCATGCCGTACATGTTGATGCAGCGCTCCCGGGGCACGCCGAGCGCGGCCGCGAGAGCGTCGTAGAACTCGTCCGCCGCCAATTCGCGCGACTGCCCCTTGAAGCCGCCAGTGTCGAGGATGCGGCTACCCGGCGGCAGCGCGAAGCGCCGGCCCTGCCGCTGCAATTCATCGAGCAGATGCACGAAGCTGTAGCTCGCTCCCAGCAGCGCATAAGGCTCGCCCCTCGCCTCGGCATGCGCCAGCGCCGCGAGCAGACGCGCAGTGGCGAGGCCTGCCTCGTCGATGAAGCCTTCGCTGTCGGGCGTCCCGAATTCGCGCCGCGCCAAAGCGAGGTAATGCGCGAGCGAGGAATTCGGCATCGCCTGCTCGTCGGGGAACAGAATACCCATGCGGATTCGGTCCAGCCCCTGCATCCCGTTCCGCCCCTGCATGAAGCGCTGCCGGAAATTCAGGATCATCGAACGGTCGTAGACAGCGAGCGTCGGGTGATAGCTGCGTCCCCGCTGCCCGCCACGGGTCGTGCCGCTCGTCATGAAAACGTGCTCGATCCCCTCCGTGGGGCGGCAGCTCAGCGTCAGATCCTTGAAAGCGTCGATCGGAACAGCGGGAATGTCGCGCCAGCTCCGGACGGCAAGCGGCGTCCTGCCTCGCGCCGCGGCAAAGCGGCGATAGGGCTGATTGTTCTCGAACTGGTAGGCGAAGATGCGCAGCGCCAGCCGGTCGAAATCCTCGTCCGTCGCTTCTTCCCTGTCGAAGAACTCCAGCAGGGTCGCAATGATCTGCGCTTCCGTCACGTCCATGCACACCTTCCGAGACATCAAGGCGCAATCCGGCACGCTTCCGGTCTGCGACCCGCTGTCCGGCCAATGGCGCGAGCATGGAAAAGGGGCGGCTTGCCACCCTATGTCCCGCATCCCTACGCCGGTATGAGCCGGATCAGGTTCGGAGGGTCACCGCGTTGCTCGAAACGGATTCGAGCCGGCGGAATCTCAGCCTCCTAGCGAGGCCCCCCTGGGAACGGGCGCACCATGACGGCGGCGGCGCGGCCATGTCAAGAATGCGACATGCCGACAGCCCGCTATCGCGAGCTTGCCGGCGGCATGAGCTCAGCCTTCCCGGCTTCGAGCGCGCGTTTGCGGCAGGCTGGTGATGATCGCTCCCGCCACGACGAGCAATCCGGGCAGGACGACGCTCTCGCTCAGCATCTCCTTGAAGACGAAATAGCCGATGAGCGTCAGGAACGGCACGCGCAGCGTGTCGGCGGCACAGAGTTGCAGCGCGGAACCATAACGCGAGGCGTTCGCCAGCGCCGTCTGCGTGACGAAACCGGCAAGCATCAGCACACCAACCGCCAGTGAAACGCCGAGCACGTCCTCGAGATGAAAGTCGCGCGGCTGAGCCGCTCCCCCCACGTCGAGGCCGATCAAGAGCGCGCACAGATAAACCGGAAGCTGCACGGCATGCATGACGAACACGATCAGGACGATGCTCTTGCTCTCGGCCAGCCGGGCCAGCATCAAATTCGTGATCGTCAGCAGGGCGACCGCACCGACAGGGATCAGCAGGCGCGGATCATGCGACACACCCTGCGAGAACAGCAGATAGGCGCTTCCAACGGCGATGAGCGACAATCCCAGGCAGGCGACAGCTCCCGGGATCAATCCCGCGACGACGAGGCCCAGCATCGCCGCAAAGAGAGGCCCCGAGAACTCGATTGTCGCGATGAAGCCCAGGGGAAGATTGGCCAGGCTCCAGATCAACGCCAAGGACCCGATCAGGTGTATCAAGCTGCGCTGGACATGATAGCCGAACTGCATGCCGACCAGTTGGCGCAAGACCGCTTTGCTTCTGAAGACGAGAAATCCGGCAAGGATGAGCGAGCCGGCGGAGCGGATCGCCGCGATCTCGACGATGCGGAAGGAATGCGACAGATAGCGAATGGCTATCGCCACCGCGATATAGGCCAGGAAATAGGCCAGCATCCAAACCGAGAATGCCAGGAAACGGCGCGTCAACCTGTCCATGGAATACCCAGAAGCATTCGCTCCAAGATGGCCATCCTCACCGGCAAGGACAATTTGACCTGTCGAAAATAGCCTGCATTCGGCAGCGCGTCGCATGACACGTCCAGCTCGGAGAAACGCGGGAGAGGGTTCAGGATCAGGGTGTCGGATTTCGCATCGAGGATCTTCTTGGCGGTCAGCGTGAAGGGTTCCGTCTCGGTTTCCTTGTCGACGGCCTCGCTGCCCAGGGACGCATGCGCGAAGCGGCTCATATCCTGCATCTGAATGATCAGGACGTCGTGCTCCAGGGTGTCCCTGACGTCGTGAACGAAGGAGACCTTGCAGCCCAGGCTCGCCAGCAACGCGATCGCTTCGCGCATCGGCGGATTGATCGGCACGTCCGGCAGGGAGCAGAGCGTGAAGCGCCGGGGCGGCGAGAGGCGCAGCATCTTCACGAAGGACAGGGCAAAGCGCGCGCGCGTATCGCTCGACAAGGCAATCGACAGATCTTTGACGTCCCCGCGCAATTTGTGGATGGCGAAGAGATCGATCAAAGCCTGGGTCGGGTGCTCGTCGGCGCCGTTGCCGGCATTGACGACCGGCAGATAGCTCAACCGGCCGATCTGATATGGCAGGCTCTCGGTATGCGAGCGCACCACGATCAGGTCGCTATAGGCCTCCACGGTGCGGATATGATCGTCGAGCGTTTCCCCTGTCGCGCTGCCCATCCGGCTGCGATCGGTATCGTAGACGTCGAGCGATTGGTGACCCAGGCGCAAGGCCGCGGCCTGAAAGCCCAGCCGCGTCCGCGTGCTGCGCTGGTCGAACAGGGTCGCGATCACCTTTGGCCGCCGCCTTATGAGATGAAGTCGGCTCGGCTGGTCGCCAGGCGCATCTTCCTCATTCTCTTCCGCCAGAAAGCGCTCGGCGCGCGCGAAGATATCATCGAGATCGTCGCGCGACACCGAATCGGCGCCAAGCAGGTCCTTGCCGCTCGGATAGTTCGGCCTCTGCATGGCGCCTCGCTCCCGTTCCGGCTCTATTACCGCGGGGACGCGCTCAAGCAACTTCTGGCCGCTTCCTCACGGCAACCGCAGCAGGCGCCGTGAGGTCCCCGACAAGGCTCATCCTGTCGGAGGCCACGCGATCCTTGATGATGGCGAGCAAAGCCTCGTCGGTCATCGGTTTCGCGAGGATGAATCCCTGTATCCCATGCAAGCTGAAGCGGCGCATCATGGCAAGCTGCGCCGCCGTTTCGATGCCTTCGACGATGATCGAGAGCCCGAGCTTATGAGCCAGGTCGGTGATCGCGGTCATCAGCGCGTTCACCTTGACCGACGAATCGATCTCATGGCTGAAGGTCTTATCGATCTTGATGATGTCGATCGGCAGCTTGGCCAGATAGCTCAGGGACGAGTATCCGGTCCCGAAATCGTCAAGCGCGATCCTGACGCCCATGGCTCGCAGCTTTTTCAGGCTCTCGATGATGTGCGGCGCGTCCTCGATGAGCGTCGATTCCGTGATCTCGAGCGTCAGGCGGCGCGGCGGCAGGCCCGACTTGCGCAGGATGGCGGCGACGATCGCGACGAGATCGTGATCGCTCTCGAACTGCCGCGCGGAGACGTTGACGCTGACGCCGACATTGCGCGGCCAGGCCAGGGCGGCGCGCACTGCGGTCTCGATCGCCCATGTGCCCAGCACCTTGATCAAGCCGGTGCGCTCGGCCACGGGAACGAAGGCTGCGGGGCTGACCACGCCGCGCCGCGGATGATCCCAGCGCAGCAGCGCCTCGACCAGCGTGACGCTGCCGGAGCGCGGGTTGTAAATCGGCTGGTAGACGAGCTGGAATTGCCCGGCGCGGAGCGCGTCCCGTAGATCGACCTCGAAGGCCAGGTGCTCATCGTGCTCGACGCTCAGTTCCGGCGTATAGACGACCAGATGGTTCCGGCCATCCGACTTGGCCTTGTAGAGCGCGATGTCGGCGCGCTTGAGGGCCTGTTCGACAGCCAGGCCAGCTTCGGCAACGACGACGCCGACGCTGACGGTTGCGGCGATGCTGCGCCCCTTGATCCGCCTCTGGGAGCCGATCCGCATCAGGATGCGGCGCGCGAGCTCGATCGCCTCGGTGCTCCCGCGCGACGTGACGATCATGAACTCGTCGCCGCCCATCCGCGCGGCGATATCGCCAGAGCCAAGGCAAGACGCCAGGGTCTCGCTGATCGAGAGCAGCAAAGCGTCCCCGACATCATGCCCATAGGTGTCGTTGATGCTCTTGAAATCATCGACATCGATGGAAAGGAGCGCGGTATCTTGTTTGCGTGCCAGCCGGTTCTCGATCTTGAGCAGAATCGAGCGCCGGTTGTCCAGATTCGTCAGCGTGTCGCGATTGGCCAGGATCTCGAGCTCCTCCATCGTGCGATGGCGGGACACGAACATCTCGTGAATGATTTGCGTGCTGGAGAAGGTCAAAATCGTCGTCAGCGCGACCGTCAGCGCGATCAGGACATAGGCCGGCTCCAAGGTCGCAGCCAATGCGACGGTGAAAGGCGCGCCGGAGATCAGGACCTGGATCTTCGTGATCAGGGGGCGCGAGGTGTTGCGCCCCGATATCCCCGCCAGATAGCCGATCGACTGCGCGATCGCCAGAACGGCAACCGGCTGGCTCGGATAGCGCCATAGGGCGTAGCAGCTGAATCCGGCAATGAGCGCAGCCGTTCCCCAGGCCCCAATCATCGCAAGCCGCTCGAAACGGGCCGCATCAAACGTTGCGCCAGCTACGGCGTGAGCCCGCTCATAGAGCCTGTGGGACGCGAACCGGAACAATCCAAGGCAAGCCATCAGGACGGCCAGGCCATAGAATACGAGATCATGGCCGGCGAGCAGGCCCGCCCCCAGCATGACCAAGGTGACCGTGATCGAACCGATAAGAATAGGCCCGGGCGTGGCGTAGAGCGCCGCGACTAGCTGGGCATTCATCGTATCCTTATCTTTGGGGAGCCGTTCTGCCTCAGCGACATGATTTGTGCTTCTGGACATAGGACACACTCGGCTCAGCGCCGGGTTCAACCCAGCTCAGATAATTATGGCTCCAGTCGAAGCCTCCCGAGGAGCATCTGCCTTCAAAGTTGAATAAATCCTAAGATTCCCGCCATTAATTCGCGCAGGCACGGGTTCCGGAGGGCAGGATCACGCTGTCCGAGAGGCACCAGATGCCGGAACAACCCCTTGGCCTGGTTCCAAGCGAGCCGCCGCCTTCGCCTGAGAGGGATGAGCGGGGCGCGCGAGCCCGAAATGCTCGCGCAGCGTCCGGCCGCTATAGTCCTTCCGGAACAAGCCGCGCCGGACGAGGATCGGAACGACCTCGTCGACAAACTCCTCGAACGGCCCCGGCACATGGGTCGGCTTGATGATGAAGCCATGCGCCGCTCCCTTCACGACCCACTCCTCAAGTTCGTCGGCGATCATGTCCGGCGTGCCGTAGATCACGCGATGGCCCGAACTCGCAGCCGTGTAATCGCGCAATTCGCGTAACGTCATTCCATGCCGCCTCGCGATCGACGCCAGCGTCGTGGCGTGCCCCTGCATCATGGCCGAGGGCGGCAGCTCCGGCAGAGGTTCGTCGAGCGGAAAACCCGACAGGTCATGTCCGAGCCGGTCGGACAGGACTTTCAAGGCGGCGTTCGGATCGGCGAGGCTTGCCAGCTCGGCGATCCTGGCCTTGGCTTCGGCTACCGTCTTCCCGATGACGGGGCAGACGCCCGGCATGATCCTGATCGCGTCGCGGGGACGCCCCACCGCCTCGCAGCGATCCCGCAGATCGTTGGCGAAGGCGATCGCTTCGTCCAGATCCTGCTGGACGGTGAACACGACCTCGGCTGTCGTCGCTGCAAGATCCCGGCCCGTATCGGAGGCGCCGGCCTGCATGATGACCGGGTAGCCCTGCGGCGGGCGCGTGATGTTGAGCGGGCCCTTGACCTTATAGAACTCCCCTTCATGGTCGAGCACATGCAGCTTGGCCGGGTCGACGAAGATCCCGCGCTCCTTGTCGCCGACGACGGCGCCCTCCTCCCAGCTGTCCCAGAGCCCCTTGACCACGGTGAGGTACTCGGCCGCCATCGCATAGCGCTCGGCATGCGGGGGATGCTTGTCGCGGCTGAAATTCGCGGCTGCGTCCGGGCTCGATCCGGTGACGACGTTCCAGCCGGCACGGCCGCCGCTCATATGGTCGATCGAGGCAAAGGCGCGGGCGAGATTGTAGGGCTCGGTGTAGGTCGTCGACACCGTCGCAGCGAGCCCGATATGCGTGGTCGTCATCGCCAATGCGGCGAGCAAGGTCAGCGGCTCCAGCCTGAGCATCATCGCCGGATGGGCGTTCAGCCCCGTATTCACCGCATCGGCGAAGAACAGGAAGTCGAACTTGCCGCGCTCTGCCGTACGGGCGAGGTGCTGCAGCAAGGGCAGGTTCTCGGAGCCGAACTGCGCGTCCGGCATGCGCCAGCCAGCGACATGGTTCCCGGCCCCGAACACCATCAATCCAAGATGCATCTCAGGCGGTTTCGGCATTCCGACACTCCCAATAATCTCAAGATGGCGCGCAGGATCACCCGTGCGCCTGCCTGTCGTCAGCTTCGCGCCTGTCCGCCCTCTGCCCGCATCTGCGCCGCGGGATGGGCCGGGCGGGCGAGACCAAGATGATCGCGCAAGGTAGCGCCCTCGTAATCCGCGCGGAACAGGCCACGCCGCACCAGGGCGGGGACGACCTCATCGACGAATTCCTCGGCATGCACCGGGAAATAAGGAGGGATGATCAGGAAGCCATCGGCCGCGCCGGCCGCGAGCCATTCCTCCAGCGCGTCAGCGATCTGGTCGGGCGTGCCATAGACTAGGCGGTGCCCCGAGCCGACCGCCGCATAGTCACGCAATTCGCGCAGGCTCATCTTGTGCCGCCGCGCGGCCGAGGCCAGCACCACGGCATGCCCCTGCATCATCGTGGACGGCGGTAGGTCCGGCACGGGGCCATCGAGCGGAAAGCCGGACAGATCCTGCCCCAGCCGGTCCGACAGCACCTTTAGTGCAGCGTCGGGATCGACCAGGCTCGCGAGCTCGGCGATCCGGGACTTGGCCTCGGCTTCGCTGCGCCCGACGATCGGGCAGACGCCCGGCATGATCCGGATCGCGTCGCGGGGACGCCCCACCGCCTCGCAGCGATCCCGCAGATCCTCCGCGAAGGCCAGCGCCTCATCCAGCGTCTGCTGCACGGTGAAGACGACCTCGGCAGTCGCTGCCGCAAGGTCGCGGCCCGTATCCGAGGCGCCGGCCTGGAAGATCACCGGATAGCCCTGCGGCGGGCGCGTGATGTTGAGCGGGCCCTTGACCTTGAAGAACGGTCCCTCATGGTCGAGCACATGCATCCTGGCAGGGTCGACGAAGACGCCGCGTTCCTTGTCGCCGACGAGTGCCCCCTCCTCCCAGCTGTCCCAGAGCCCTTTCGCAACCGCGACATATTCGGCGGCGATGGCATAGCGCTCGGCATGCGGAGGGTGCTTGTCGCGGCTGAAATTCGCGGCTGCGTCCGGGCTCGATCCCGTGACGACGTTCCAGCCGGCGCGGCCGCCGCTCATATGATCGATCGAAGCGAAGGCGCGGGCAAGGTTGTAGGGCTCGCTATAGGTCGTCGACACCGTCGCGACGAGCCCGATCCGCGAGGTCGTCATCGCCAGGGCAGCGAGCAGCGTCAATGGCTCCAGCCTGAGCATCATGCCGGGATGGGCGTTCAGCCCCGTATTGACCGCATCGGCGAAGAAGACGAGGTCGAACTTGCCGCGCTCGGCGGTGCGGGCGATCTGCTGCAGCAAAGGCAGGTTCTGCGAGCCGAACTGCGCATCCGGCATGCGCCAGCCCGCGACATGGTTCCCAGCCCCGAGCACCACCATGCCGAGATGCATTTGCGACGGCCGCGTCATGCCGATCTCGCTTCGTCTTGAGCTGCCCGGTCGTCTTGGGCTGCCCGATAGCGTTGTTCCTCCGCCGTGGTCACGACGGTGAGCTGCGGCGCGCGCGCCGCCATGATGGCGAGCGCCTGGTCGTGGACCGCAGCCGATTTGGCGGCGCATGCATCGGCGACGACGCGGATATGAGCCCCGTCATCGACCGCCGCCAGCGCCGTCGCGAGCACGCAGCAATCGGTCGAGACGCCGCAAAGCACGACGCTCGGCTCGGGACCAAAATAGGCGCGCGCCTCGGGCAGCCATTTGGAGAAGGTGTGGCTCGCGATGCTGGCGCGGTCCTGCCACGGATCATCGACCGGCCAGAGCCAGTCCGAGGCAACCTCCGTCGCGAAAGGCCATTTGCGATAATAGGCCTCCCAGCTCCCCGACAGAACTTTTGGAGGCACGAAGCGGGTGAAGAGCACCCGCTCGCCGAAGAGCGGAACCAGCGCCGCGATGCGCTGCGAGACCTCACCGAGCGTCGGCGTGAACCAGGGGCTCTGCGGATGCGAAAAGGCCGGCTGGAGATCGACCACCATGAGCCAGCTATCGTCTTGATGGGGCATCGGATCAATTCTGCTGGCGCAGCGAGCGCGCGAGAAAGGCCTGCGCGCGCGGATCGCGCGGTTGCGAAAGGGCGCTTTGCGGCGGGCCGCTTTCGATGATGACGCCGTCGGCCATCACGGCGACGAGATCGGCGACGTCGCGGGCGAACTGCACCTCATGGGTCACGATGATCATCGTCATTCCGGTCGCGGCAAGCCCCTTGATCACCTCCAGAACCTCGCCGACCAGATGCGGATCGAGCGACGAGGTCGGCTCGTCGAACAGCATCAGCTTCGGCGCCATCGCCAGCGCCCTGGCGATGGCGATCCGCTGCTGCTGCCCGCCCGACAGGTGCCGCGGAAAGCTGTTTGCCTTGTCGGCGAGGCCGACCCGCCGCAGCAAGTCGTGCCCGCGTTCGAGCGCAAGGGTGCGCGGCTCTCCGCGCACCCGGATCGGCGCGTCGATGATGTTGTCGATGACCGACATATGCGGGAACAGGTTGAAGTTCTGGAACACCATGCCGATATCGGCGCGCTGCCGGCTCACCTCGCGCTCGGGCATGCGGTAGAAGACACCGTTATGCTCCTTGCAGCCGATCGCGACGCCATCGACATAGACGACGCCTCTGTCGCTGACCTCCAGCGCGTTGATGCAGCGCAACAGCGTGCTCTTGCCGGCGCCGGACGGCCCGAGCAGGCAGACGACCTGGCCGCGATGGGCTTCGAGATTGACGCCCTTCAGGACCGCATTGTGTCCGCGCGTCTTCCAGACATCGACGATCCTGACGATCGGCGAGGCTGGATCCGGTTGAGGCGCGATCAGGTTCATCGGCTCCGCATTTCCGCTTCTGGTGAGGCTATGCGGCTGCGCCGGCATGGTGATGCCAGCCGCGCGAATAGTATTTTTCGATATAGAACTGAACGATCGACAGGACGCTGACCATGATCAGGTACCAGAGCGCCGCGACGATCAGCAGAGGGATCGTCTCGAAGGTCCTGGAGTAGATGTTCTCCACCGAATGCATCAGTTCGTGCAGCGCCACGACGCTGGCGATCGAGGTGTATTTGAGCATGCCGATCACCTGATTACCGGTCGGCGGCACGATCGCCTTCATCGCCTGGGGCAGCACGACCACGCGAAAGGTCTGGAAGGGCTTGTGACCGAGCGCCTTCGAGGCCTCGCTCTGCCCGGCATCGACGGAGAGCAGCCCGGCCCTGACAATCTCCGCCATATAGGCGCCCTCGTTGAAGCCGAGCCCCAGCAAGGCGGCGGTGAAGGAGGAAATCGCGACCGTGCTGGAAATCTCGTAGAATTTGGGCCCGCCGAACGGAATGCCGAGCGAGAGCTCCGGAAACAGCGACGCCAGATTGTACCAGAACACGAGCTGGACCAGCACCGGCGTGCCCCGGAAGAACCAGACGAAGGCGTGCGAACAGAACGCCAGCACCGGATCGGCGGACAGGCGCATCACCGCGACCACGATGCCGATGAGCGTGCCGATGACCATGACCAGGGCGGTCAGTTGGATCGTCATGGCAACGCCGGCAAGGACATCGCGGTGGAGCATGTAGCGGCCGACGACGGGCCACTGGAAGCCGGGATTGACGAGAAGCTGATAGACGATCCAGGCAGCCACGACGCCGACGACAGCGACCCCGAACCAGCGCCCGACCCGCCTGGGCGGCAGGATCTCAGGCCCCGCCGAGATGTCGTCTGCGCGAGCAGCCGTAGTTCGCGAATCCATCACGAGCTCCTGCGCCGGCACCGCAAACAGCCTTGCAAGGCTGTTCGCGCGCTCGCCCGGCAAAGTCGTGTGATCATGATGCTCCTCATCGTCCCGCGCATCAGCGGAACTCAGCTCGGCGGCAGCGGATTACGGATCTGCTCGACGGAGAGCGCGCCGTCGGGCACGCCGAAATCAGCGAGGATCTTCTGATAGCTGCCGTCAGTGACCGCGCTTTCGAGCGCGAGCCTGAGCGCCGTGCGAAGCGCCTCGTTGCCCTTGGCGATCACGATGCCGGAGGTGCTGATCGAGTCCGCCAAGGTGCTCGTCGTCATGTCGAGCTTCGGATTACCCTTGGCGATGTAGATGCCGACGGCCTTGGCCGTCATGAAGCCGTCGCCGCGTCCGTTCGACAACGCCAGATAGGTGTCGGCGCTGTTGGGGAAGAACAGGAAGGCGATTTCCTTCTGCCCGCTCTTGACGCAGGCCGCCGAGAGTTGCTCGGCGACCGCGATCTGGGCGCTGCCCTGGGTCAGGGCCAGCGTCTTGCCGCAGAGGCGGTTGATGTCGATATCCGTCGCGCCACGACGCACGAGCAGCCCGTAGCCCGAATTGAAATAGGGCAGGAAGTCGGCGACCTTCATCCGCTCTGCCGTCACGCCGATCTGGTTGACGCCGACATCGTAGCGCCCATTGGCGACGCCGGGAACGATCGACGGGAACTTGATGTCGTCGAATTCGGGCTTCAGGCCGAGCTTGCCCGCGAGCAGCGTGATCAGGCGGATATCGATGCCTTCGACCTCACCAGCCTCTGATTTATAGCCGAAGGGCGGCCATTGCAGCGAGGTCGCCGTTCGCAGCACGCCGGACGCCCTCGTCGCTTCCGGCAAGGCCGCGCGCGCGGCCTCGACCACCGTCTGCGCCTGCGACGCGCCCGGCAGCACGACCAAGGCGGCCAATCCGAAAAGCGCAGCGAGGAGGGCAGAACGCCTCGGCCTGGTATCGATCCACATCACGGTCACCCCTGCTTGTTGCAGCGCTCGACGCGGCAGGCTCCGAGCGCTCGACTATGATCTCCGGCGCGTCCTTCCGATCCAGCGATCAGGACGTGCAATCCGACTTCGGCATCGCCTGTTCGATTCCTCACGTCAGCCTCTCCGGTAAAGGCTCTTCGGCCTGCTGTCGTCATCCGATCCGCACCATGAGCCGTCTTGCAGCTCAGGCTGGCAGCCGGCCGCGCGCTCAACTAGAACTTCCCCAGGCCAGCCGCCTTGCGGCCCATGGCCATTGACCCTGCGAGTCCAAAGGGTCGGTTCCAGCGCTTCAGGATCTCGGATGAACATCGATCTCAACGCGGATGTCGGCGAAAGCTTCGGTCCCTGGACCATGGGAGACGACGCGGCGATGTTCGACATCGTCACCACGGCCAATGTCGCATGCGGTTTTCATGCCGGCGACCCCGAGATCATGCGAAAGACCGCCGAGCTCGCGCGCAGCAAACATGTCGCGATCGGCGCCCATCCCGGCTTTGCCGATCTGATCGGCTTCGGCCGACGCCGCCTGCCGGGCCTGACCGAGCGGGAGGTCGAGAACCTCGTCGCCTATCAGGTCGGCGCGTTCAAAGCGGTCGCGGCATTGACTGGCTATCCGATGACCCATGTGAAGACGCATGGCGCGCTCGGCAACATTTGCAATGACGACGACGCGCTCGCGCTCGCCGTCGCACGCGGCATCAAGGCAGCCGACCCCGACGCGCTCTTCCTGGTGATGCCGGGGATGGCGACGGAACGAGCGGCCGAGAAGCTCGGCCTGGCCTATTTTCGGGAGATTTATGCCGACCGAACCTATGACGACAGCTTCAACCTGACGGATCGCGCCAAGCCGGGCGCGGTGATCCACGATCCCGAGGAAGCGTGCCGACACGTCATGCGCATGCTCGATGCCGGCGCGGTCGTGTCGGTGACCGGCAAGACGCTCAAGGTCGGCATCGATTCGATCTGCGTCCATGGCGACAATCCCCATGCCGTTGCTCTCGCCCGCACACTGCGCAACCAGCTCGAAGCGGCAGGCGTGACGGTGGCGCGCCACACCACATCCTGACCCTCAAACGCCGATCGCCTCCGTCGCGCTGGTGACGCCGCCGATCAGGTTGAGCCCGAGCAGCCTTTCGCTTGTCAGCGGCGCGGCCAGCGGGACGAGCGCGGTGGCAAGGCCCTCGATCATGGCCTGAAGCCGGCGCGCCGCCTCGATTGCCTGCTCGAAGGTCACGATCTCGAAACGCACGGGCGCGCCCGGAGGAATCTGCGCGAAGCGGCCGATATCGGCGCTAATGATGGTCGCGATCTTGGGGTAGCCGCCGGTGGTCTGGCGGTCGCGCAGCAGCACGATCGGCCGCCCGTCGCCCGGCACCTGGATCGAGCCGTCGACGATGCCGTCGGAGACGATGTTGTAGCCGCCGCGATGCGGCAGCGTCGGCCCGTCCAGGCGCACACCCATCCGGTCGGCCTGCCCGCTGAGGCGGTAACCGGCGCTGGTCAGGATCGCCAAAGCCTCGTCGCTGAAATGATCGTCCTGCGGGCCGGGCAGGATGCGGATCGGGCCCGTCTCACCACGTGGAAGCTCAGACAGGCAGAGCAGCACCGCCTCGCGCCCGCCCGGCGTGGCCGGAATACGCGCACCAACCGTGAGCGGTTCGCCACCAATACCAGAGCGGCGATGCATCGAGCGGCTGCCCATGTCCGGTGCGGTCGCGATGCCGCCCTCGACGCCGAGATAGGCATAGGCCGCACCTGGCGCGGGGCGCGCCACGACCGTGCCGCCGTCAGTGACGCGCACCGCCGTGAAGGGGGCGATCTGGCGACCATCGACCTCAAGCGTGCAGGCCGGACCGGCGAGCGCGACCGTGACGTCGCCCTCGGCCGTCAAACGGGCGCCGCCCGGGCCGAGCTCCAGTGCCGCGGCGCCGGCCTCGGCCATCACGAGCAGGTTCGCCGCCGCCAGATGGAAGCGATCCATCGCGCCCGCAGGCGAGACGCCGAAACGCTGATAGCCGAAGCGGCCGCGATCCTGGATCGAGGTCGCGGGACCGCAGGCCTTGACGATGAGCGCGCTCATGGCGCCTCGCAGCGGGCGACAGGGGCTCCGGAGGCCGCCAGCGCATCGAGCCCGGCCCATTCGCCGGGAGCAATGCGCTCGAAACGAATCTCATCGCCCGGTGCATAGGTGAAGACCGGATCGCGCCCCGGCATGAAGCCGCGTGCCGGCGTGCGGCCGATCATATGCCAGCCGCTCGGCCCCTCGACGGTGGAGATGGCGCCCTGCGCCCCGCCGATGGAAACCGACTGCGCCGGCGTCTTCATGCGCGGTTCGAGCCGGCGTGGGGTGGCGAGCGACGGGTCGAGCCCGCTAAGATAGGCAAAGCCCGGCATGAATCCGATCATCGCGACGACATAGGTCGCGGCCGCATGGCGCGCGACCAGCGCCTCCTCGCTGGTGCCGTGGCGCGCCGCCAGATCGTCGAGGTCCATGCCGAAATCGCCGCCATAGACGACCGGCACGCACCAGCGCCGCACCTTGCCGCCTGCCGCGACCGGCCTCTCGCTGAGAGCGAGAATGCGCTCCGACAAGCCCCGGAAATCGGTGCTGAGCGGATCGAGATGGATCAGCAGCGAGCGGTAGGTCGGAACGGTCTCGAGCAGGCCGGGCTGCGGCTCGGCGGCGAGCGCAGCATCGAGCGCCAGCACGCGCGCATTGACGGCGGGATCGATCGCATCCCCGAATTCAACCGAAATGGCGGCATCGCCGCAGCGCAGCAGGCGGGGACGGGGCAAGGTCTCGATCGTCATCCGGTTCTCGCAATGCCCAGAGCATTTCCGCGTTTCTCCGAATCGCGGAAATGCTCTACCTCCTTGTTTTATCGCATTTTCTTCACGCGAACCGGTGTCCACTTCGCTTGAAAATGCTCTAGCGGCCACACCAGACCACGCGGCGCCCGGCTGAGAGCCTCGGCGATTGTCATGCACTGATGCTGCCCGGTTCAAGGCAAAACCGCATCAGGATACGCGCCGCGACCGCGAGATCCTGAATCGCCATCGATTCACGCGGATTATGGCTGCCATGCGCGTTGCGGATGAAGATCATCGCGGTCGGCACACCGTGATTGGCGAAGATCGCCGCGTCATGGCCGGCTCCGCAGCCCATCTGCGGAAAGGCGAGCCCCTCCGCCTCGGCCATTCCTGTCAGGCGCATGGCGAGGCGCTCATCCATCAAGGCGGGCTCGGTGCCCGAAAGCGGCCCAAGATCGATCGAGACGCCGCGGCGCCGGGCGATCTGCGCCGCGACGTCGCGCATGAGATCGGGCGCGCGCGCCAGCAAGGCGGGCGAGCGGCTGCGCAGGTCGATCGAAAGGTCCGCGCGCCCGGCGACTTTGCTGAAGGCGTGTTCCGCCGGGTCGGTCGCAAGCTGTCCGACGGTGATCGTAAGGTCTTCGCCCGCGGCTTCCAGATCGCGCCAGAGCTCATCGAGCCGGAGCGTGAGTTCGGCCGCGGCCAAGGCGGCGTCGCGCCGCAATGCACGCGGCGTGGCGCCGGAATGAGCATATTCGCCCCGGCAGACGACATGGCGAAACCGCGCCGAGCCCCGGATGCCGGTGACGATCGCGGCCGGCGCGCCCTGCGCCAGCAGGACAGGTCCCTGCTCGATATGCGGCTCGATGAAGGCCCCGATCTCCGCAGGGGCGAGGACGCCCTCTCCCGCGCGCAAAGCGTCGAGATCCGCACCGGCCTCCAGCATGTGGTCCCCCAGGCTGCGGTTGTCGTCGCTGCGCTTGACCTGATCGAGCTCGGCCGCCGCGAGCGCCCCGAACGCGGCACGGCTGCCTATATAGGAGGCATTGAACCAGGCGCTCTCCTCAGCCCGGATTACGACCAGAACGATGTCGCGCGGCGGCACGATCCCCGCCCGGACGATCCCGGCGATGACGGCAAGGCTGGCAAGGACGCCGGCGGCGCCGTCGAAATTGCCGCCATTCGGCACGGAGTCGAGATGCGAGCCGATCATGATCGCAGGCTCACGCGTCCGGCCCGGCAAGGTCGCATAGAGGTTGAGCGCCGGATCGCGCCGCAGCGCCAGCCCAAGACGCCCGGCCTCGCGCGCGATGATGTCATGAGCGATCGCCTCGCCGGGCCCATAGGAGGCGCGCGTGATGCCCTCAGTGCCGCCTGTCCTGGCGCTCAGCTCATCGAACAATCGCCCCGCAAGCGCGATATCGGGCTCAGCCGGCAGCGATGGCAGTTCCGATTGAAGCGCCGTCACAGGCGCGCCAGCCGCGCGACGATGCTGGCGCGCACCGCGTCGAGATGGTCGCGCATCGCTTGCGCCGCCTTCTCACCGTCGCCCTCGGCGAGCGCCTGGGCGATCGCAAGATGTTCGCGGCAGGTATCGGTGAAGCGTTCAGGCAGGCTGCGCAGGTCGAACATCAATGTCTGCCGGCGCAGATTGCGCACGATCGCGGCAAGCCGGGAATTGCCGGCCGCATCGGCTATGGCGCTGTGCAGCATGTCGTCGGCGCCCCTGACCTCGGTACGATCGGGCGTTTCGCCAGCTTGCGAATGGGTCAGCAGCGCCTCGAAACGCCCTCGCAGCGTCACCAGCAGCTCCGGCGCGACCCGGCCGGCGGCGATGCGCGCGGCTTCCGGCTCGAGCAGGCGGCGCACGCCGAGATTTTCGGCGAACTCCTCGATGCGCATGGTCGCAACCTGCACGCCGCGCGCGCCCAGGCGAACGATCAGCCCCTCGCTCTCCAGGATCAGCAGCGCATCGCGCAGCGGCGTGCGCGACATGGCGAGCTGCTCGGCCAGCCTGCGTTCGGTGAAGAAAGCGCCGGGCTTGGCCTCCCCCGACATGATCATGTCGAGCACCGCCTCATAAGCCTGGGCGGCCAGGCTCTTCTCCGGCTCAGCGAAGGCGCCGGCGGATTCCTGTGCCTTGGCGGCTTTGCGGGAGCGATTGGCGGCCGAGACCGCTTTCTGTGCAGATGTGTCCAAGCTCTGTGCATTCCAATGGTTGACGAGTGGTATACCACCTCGTAGCGTGACTGCAAGCAAGCTTCGTCGGCGACCTCTGACTATCTTGCCCTGACGATCTTGCGGCGGAGACGGATATGGCTTTTACCGGCGCCCCCACCTTGCCTTTTTCGCGTGAGGAACACCTCGAGCGCCAGGGCCGCCTGCGGCAGACCCTGAAGGCGCGCGGCTTCGACGCCATGCTCGTCTTCGCCCAGGAGAGCCATTACTGGCTGACCGGCTACGACACCGGTGGCTCGGTCTTCTTCCAGTGCTCAGTGGTGACGGCCGATGAGCGCCCCATCGTCTTGCTGACGCGCCGCCCCGACCTGCTCCAGGCGCGCCAGACCTCGACGATGGAGGACATCCGGATCTGGTGGGACGCCGAGGACGCCAACCCGGCCCGCGATCTCAAGGGCATCCTCGAAGAGCTCGGGCTCAAGGGCGCCAACATCGCCGTCGAGCTCAATACCCATGGCCTGACCGGCTGGAATCTCTGGCGGCTGCAGAAGACGCTCGACGGCTTCTGCACGCTCGATAATGACGACCACCTGATCCGCAAATTGCGCCTGGTGAAGTCTCCGGCCGAGATCGACTACATGCGCCAGGCCGGCAAGCTGCTCGACAAGTCGCTCGAAGTGGTGATCGAGACCGCCAGGCCCGGAGTGATGGATTCCTCGCTGACAGCGGCCTATCTCAAGGTCGTGCTGGAGGGTGGCGGCGACATGCCGCCCAATGCGCCCCTGTTCAATTCGGGCCAGCGCGCGGTCTATGGCCGCGGCGTCTCCATGCCGCGCCGGCTGGAGGCAATCGACCAGATCATCGTCGAATATCCGGTCGCCTATCGCCGCTATTGCTGCAAGACCGAGTGGACGATTTTGATGGGCCGCGCCAGCGACCAGCAGAAACACATGTACGAGACGGCGCGGACCACGATGGACCGGATGACCGAGATCGCGCGGCCCGGCACCACCCTGGGCGAGATCTTCGACGTCCATGCCGACGGCCTCGACAAGGGCGGCTTTGCGGCGCACCGTTTCGGCGCGACCGGCTACTCGGTCGGCTGCACCTGGGCGCCGACCAGCATGGACGTGCCGCCGATGATCTATTCCGGCAACCCGACTATCTGCCAGCCCGGCATGACGCTGTTCTACCACGTCATGATCGGCGACAGCGACACCGGCTACGCCATGGGCGTCGGCCATACGCTGCTCGTCACCGAAGGCGCGCCTGAGATCCTGACCGGCCTGCCTGACGCTCTCACCGAAGTCCTCTGAGGGGAAGACCCATGACGCAGCTTCCGATCACACGCCGCAGCGCTCTCGCGGGCCTGGCCGCGACAACCGCCCTGCCCGATCTCGCCTTCGCGCAAGGCGCTCCCAAGACCGTCGGCGCGCCCAAGAGCGGCGGCACGCTGAAGATCAGCCATCCGACCCGCGTCGCCTCGCTCAACGTGCTGCAGATCTCCGGCCCGGCCGAGTATCTGGCTGTCGACATGCTCTATTCCGGCCTGACCCGGATGGGCCCCGACATGCGGGCGCAGCCCGATCTCGCGCTCGAATGGAGCGCCGACGCCGATGCGAAGAGCTTCGTCTTCAAGCTCAAGCCGAACGTCACTTTCCATGACGGCAAGCCCTTCACCGCCGAGGACGTCGTCGCCACGATCAAGACGATCCAGGATCCCAAGAGCGCCTCGCCCGCCCGCACGGTGCTGAGCATGATCGGCGATGTCGCGGCGGTCGATCCGCTGACGGTGAAGTTCACGCTCACCTCCTCCTATGCCGACCTGCCGATCTCGCTCGCCCATGCCAATGCGCGGATTGTCTCGGCCGAGACGCTGAAAGGCCCCCTGACCGCGCTCGACACCAAGGCCAACGGCACCGGCCCGTTCAAGCAGGAGAGCTTCGACAGCGCCCGCATGCTGAAGCTGGTGAAGAATCCGGCCTATCATCAGCCCGGCAAACCCTATCTCGACGCAGTCGAGATGCATCTCTTCCCCGATCTCGCGGCCGAGACGCAGAACTACCTTTCGGGTGCCGTCGATGCGATGCTCGAGGTGCAGCAGGCCGACTTCAAGCGCATCTCGACCGCGCCCGGCAGCGTCGGCGTGCGCACGCCGTCGGGGCGCTTCGTCAATGTCGTGATGCGGCAGGACCAGAAGCCCTTCGACGATGTCCGTGTGCGCCGGGCGATGGCAATGGCGATCGACCGGCCGACGCTGGTCGACATCATCCTGGAAGGCTATGGCCGGCCCGCCGGCGACAATGTGATCTCGCCCGGCTATCGCTACCTGCTCGAGACCACGGCGCCGAAATACGATCCCGCCGCGGCCAAAAAGCTGCTCGCGGAAGCCGGCCACCCGAATGGGCTCAAGATCCCGCTGATCTGCTCCAACCGCCCGGCGATCCGCTCGCAGGTCGGCATCGCGATCAAGGAAATGGCCAAGCCCGCCGGCTTCGACATCGACGTGCAGACCATGCCGCACGACACCTATCTCGCCAATGTCTGGATGAAGGGGCAGTTCTATATCGGCTATTGGGGCATGCAATCGACCGAGGACCAGGCCTTTACCCTGCTGTTCACGACCGACGCCGCCTTCGCCGACACCGCCTGGAACAGCAAGGAATTCGACGCACTCGTCGCCAAGGGCCGCGCCACGATCGACGACGCCGAGCGGCGCAAGATCTATGCGGAGGCCCAGGCGCTGATGGTGCGCGACGTGCCCAGCGTCATCCCCTTCTTCCAGGATGTGCTGACGGCCAACCGCTCCCATGTGAAGAACTGGGTCGGCCACCCGCTCGCGCGCTATTTCTTCGTCGAGAACGTCTGGCTCGACAAGGCGTGATGCGGCCATGAGCGCGGCGTATCTTCTCAGACGGCTCGCCGCGATCCTCATCGTCCTGCTGATCGTCTCGCTGACCGTGTTCTCGATCACGCAGATCCTGCCCGGCAACGCGGCGGTGATGATCCTGGGCGAATACGCCACACCCGCGCAGCTGCAGGCGCTGGAGCTGAAGCTCGGCCTCGATCAGCCCTGGTATGTCCAGTACTGGCGCTGGTTCTCCGGCATGCTGAGTGGCGACTGGGGCGTCTCGATGCGCCTGTCGCAGCCGGTCGCGGCGCTGATCGGCGAAGCGTTCTGGCGCTCGGCGGCGCTTGCCCTGGCGTCGCTGGCGACCGTGACCCTGATCGCGATCCCGCTCGGCATTCTGGCGGCGCTGAAACGCGGCACGCTCATTGACCTCATCATCGGCCTCTTCGCCTATATCGGGACGGCGGTACCCGAATTCGTCACGGCGACCCTGCTCCTGGTTTTCCTGGCCGGGCCCGATCGCGGTTTCCTCCCCGCCGGCGGCTTCGCGTCGCTTTCGGAGGGCGTGGGAGCAGCCCTATCGCATGTCATCCTGCCCGCAGCGACGCTCTCCCTGATCCTGACCGCGCATATCGCCCGGCAGGTGCGCAGCGAGATGTCCGACGTTCTGTCGAGCGACTATATCCGCGCCGCGCGATTGAAAGGTCTCTCCGAGCGCTCGGTCGTGCTGCGTCACGCCTTGCGCAATGCGATGGCGCCGGCGGTCGCAGTGATCTCGCTCGATATCGGCTATCTGCTCGGCGGCATTCTCGTGGTCGAGGAGGTTTTCGCCTGGCCGGGGCTGGGGCGGCTGATCATCTACGCGCTGCAGAACCGCGACCTGCCGGTGATCCAGGCGGCGACGCTGGTGCTCGCCTTCACCTATGCGCTCTCCAACCTCGTCTCCGACATCGTCATCGCCAGGCTCGACCCGCGGGTGCGTTATGCGTGACCTGCTGCGGCATCCAACCGGGCTCGCCGGCGCCGTACTCCTGGCGCTCATCGCCGTGATGACGATCTTCGGTCCGCTGATCGCGCCCTATGACCCGCAGCAATTCCACCCGCTGTCGCGGCTCCAGGGCCCCTCAGTCGAGTACTGGCTCGGCACGGACCAGTTCGGCCGCGATATCCTCTCGCGCATTCTCAACGGCGCGCGCTCGACCATTCTGTTCGGGCTCGGCGCAACCATGGCTGGCGTTGCAGCCGGCGGCGCGATCGGCCTGGTCGCGGGCGCGATCGGGGGCGCTATCGACAGCCTGATCATGCGCCTGCTCGACGGGCTGCTCGCCGTGCCGGACCTGCTCTTCACCTTGCTGATCGTCACGGTGCTGGGCGGCGGCTCGGGCCACGCCATGCTCGCGGTCGCGATCGCCTTCATGCCGGGGCTGGCGCGCATCGCGCGCAGCACGGTGCTTTCGGTGCGCACCCGCGAATTCGTGCTGGCGGCGCAGGCGCGGGGCGAGTCCCCCGCCTATGTCATCGCCTGCGAGATCATGCCCAACACCATCGCCCCGATCATCGTCGAGGCGACGATCCGGGTCTCCTTCGCGATCATGCTCGGCGCGACGCTGGGCTTCCTCGGGCTCGGCGCCCAGCCACCCTCGACCGAATGGGGCCTGATGATCGCCGAAGCCAGACAATACATGTTCCGCAACCCGATCTGCGTCGCGGCTCCCGGCGTCGCCATCGCGCTCGCGGCACTCGGCTTCAACCTGCTCGGTGATGCCTTGCGCGATCTCACCGACCCGCGCGGGCGGCGGTGACGGCGTGACGCAGAACACAGCCATCACCTCCGCGCGCCCCGCCTCCCGCCCTGCCCTGGAGGCGCGCGCCTATTCGCTGGCCTATGAGACGCCGGGCGGCCTGGTCCAGGCGCTCAAATCCATCGACATCAGCATTCCGCGCGGCAAGACGCTCGGCCTCGTCGGCGAATCCGGTTCCGGCAAGACCTCGCTCGCCTGGGCGATCATGCGTTATCTGCCGGGGAATGCGCGCGAACTCGGCGGCGATTTGCTGCTGGCCGGCGAGAGCCTGCGCGCCACCACAAAAAGCCAGATCGCCGATATTCGCGGGGCGCGCATCGGCATGGTGTTTCAGGATCCAAGCACCTCGCTGAACCCGACGCTGACGCTTGGCGAGCAGCTTGCCGAGACCCTGATCCGCCACCGCAAGATGAGCAAGGCGCAGGCCTTCAGCGAGGGCGAGGCTTTGCTCGCGCGCACCGGCATCACCCGCCCGGCTGCGATGATGAAGCGCTATCCGCATGAGGCCTCGGGCGGCGAGAAGCAGCGCGTCGTGATCGCGACCGCCTTCGCCTGCGACCCCGAATGCATCCTGTTCGACGAGCCGACGACGGCGCTCGACACCATCACGTCGCGCCAGATCCTCGACATCTTCCAGAGGCTTCAGGAGGATACCGGGGTCGCGGCGCTCTATATCTCGCATGACCTCGCGCTGGTCTCGCGCATCGCCCATGACGTCGCGGTGATCCATCGCGGCGAGATCGTCGAGCGCGGCGCGACCGCGACGCTCTTCCGCAATCCGCAGCACGACTACACCCGCGCGCTGATCGCCGCCGCGCCCCGCCCCGACATCAGGCTCTCCGGTCCGGCACCCGCCGCCACCGCCCCGACCGTGCTTGCGACGCAAGACCTGACCGTGCGCTATGGCGGCCGCACCCTGCTGCAAAAGCTGACGGGGCGTGGCGAGGCTGCCGTCGAAGGCGCGCGCAATATCGACCTCGATGTCCGCGAGGGCGAGATCCTCGGCATCGTCGGCGAATCCGGTTCCGGCAAATCGACCATCGCGCGGGCCATCGCCGGCATCGCCGATTTCAACGGCACGATCAGTTTCGACGATCATATCGTCCGGGAGCGCGGCGCGATCGGCCGCAGCTATCGCCGCGCGGCGCAGATCATCTTCCAGAACCCGGATGCCTCCCTCAACCCGCGCCAGCGCGTCGGCGAGATCATCGCGCGCCCCCTGAAGCTCTATGGCCTCGCCAAGGGCAGCGGCATCGAGGCACGCGTCGCGGAGTTGCTGGCGCAGGTCAGGCTGCCGGCCGATTTCGCCGGGCGCTATCCGCATCAATTGTCCGGTGGCGAGAAGCAGCGCGTCGCGATCGCGCGCGCCTTCGCGGCGAGGCCGAAGCTGGTGATCTGCGACGAGGTCACCTCCTCGCTCGACGTCTCCGTGCAGGCCGCCGTGGCACGCCTGCTCGTCGATCTCCAGGCGGAATCGAAGGCCTCATGCCTGTTCATCACGCATGATCTCAACCTCGTCCGCCAGCTCGCCCACCGCATCGCCGTGGTCTATCGCGGCGACCTCGTCGATCTGTTCGAGGCTGCCGATTTCGATGCGCAGAAGCGCCATCCCTATACGCGCGCGCTGCTCGAGGCGATGCCGCCCCCGATCCATCCTTGAGACAGGAGATGGCGATGCAGGATATGGCGATGCAGGACTTGGCCATGAAAGAGATCTCCGCCACCACCGGCAGCGGCCGAGCCATCACGTTGCGCTTCGAAAAGGCCGAACACGATGCCAGGCTCGCCGCCACGCGCGCGGAGCTGAAGCGGCGGAACCTCTCGGCACTGCTCGTCTTCGCGCAGGAGAGCCACTACTACCTCACCGGCTTCGACACGGCCGGCTATGTCTTCTTCCAGGTCGGGATCATCACCGCCGACGAGCGTCCCACGGTCCTGCTGACCCGCAGGCCCGATCTGCGCCAGGCCCAGGTCGCCTCGCTCTATGACGATGTCAGGATCTGGCTCAACGCCGAGGGGGCGCGGCCAGCCTACGAGATGAAGGCGATCCTGGAGGAACTCGGCCTGAAGGGTTCGCGTATCGGCGTCGAATTCGCGACCTATGGCCTGACCGGTGCCAATAGCCGCGAGGTCGAGGCGGCGCTCAGCGGCTTCGCCGAGGTCGTCGACGGCTCCGACATCGTGCGCCGGCAGCGGCTGGTCAAATCCCCGGCCGAGCTCTCCTATATCCGCCGTGCCGGCGAGCTCGCGGACGCAGCGGTGCTCGCCATGGCCGGGAAGGCGAGGCCCGGCGTGCTCGACAGCGTGCCGACGGCAGCCGGCGTCGCGGCGATGCTGGAGGGCGGCGGCGACATGCCGGCCGGCGGCCCGCTGGTGAATTCCGGTCCGCGCGCGCTCTATGGCCGCGGCGTCGCCGGGCCGCGCATGCTGGAGGAGACCGACCAGCTCATGATCGAGCTCGGCGCCTCCTATTGCCGCTACAATGTCTGCATCGAGCACACTTTGGTGCTGGGCCAGCTCGACCCGCGTCAGCAGGCGCAGCACGAGGTCGCCTGCGAGGCGATGCGTCAGGTGCTCGACGCCGCGCGTCCCGGGCGGGAGCTCGGCACGCTCGACGACATCCACCGCAAGGTGCTCGACGCGGCCGGCTTCGGCCAGGAACGCTTCTCGGCCTGCGGCTATGCGCTCGGTTGCACCTATCGCCCGACCTGGATGGACGTGCCGCCGATGATCTATTCCGGCAACCCGCTGGTAATGGAGGCCGACATGGTCTTCTTCGTCCACATCATGATCCCCGATACGCGCACGGGGCTCGCAGCCGGCGTCGGCCAGACATTCGCCCTGCGCGAGAACGGCCCGCCCGAGGTCTTCAGCACGATTCCGCTGGCGCTGCTGCGGAGATGAATTCAGCGCCTCGATAATCATTAGCCAGCGCATAAAATCGTAGGCGCACCCCTCCTTCGCCTGGAACCTCAGCGACCAGGACGTCGCCGCCGTTCTCACCTATGTCCGAAACAGCCGGGGCAACGCCGCTCCGGCTGTCTCGGCAAAGGACGTGGCTTCGTTGCGGACAAGCCTGCAGCCCTGACGAGGACGGCTCACCGCGCGGGGAAGCGGACGGTGCTGTCTCAGGCAAGGAGTTCCCTCACCAGCGGCATGACCTTCGTGCCGTAGAGTTCGATGCTGCGCATCAGCCGGTCATGGGACAGGGAGCCGGCGCTGTATTTCAGCTGGAAGCGCGAAACGCCGAGCGCTTTCACCGTGCCCGCGATCTTCCGCGCCACGGTTTCGGGGCTTCCGACATAGAGCGAGCCGCGATCGGCCTCCTGATCGAACTCGGCGCGATTCATTGGCCCCCAGCCGCGCTCGGCGCCGATCCTGTCCCGCATGCGCTTGAAGTCCGGCCAGAGCTCTTCCCGCGCCTGCGCGTCGCTGTCGGCGACATAGCCGGGCGAGTGAACGCCGATGGGCTGGACCGGCCGGCCCATCTGGCTAAAGGCGCGGTTGTAGAGCTCGACATAGGGTTTGAAGCGCAAGGGATCGCCGCCGATGATCGCCAGCATCATCGGCAATTCGTATCTGGCCGCGCGAACCACGGATTCAGGGCTGCCGCCGACGCCGACCCAGGTCTTCAGGGTTCCCGTCTCGATCGGCGGGAAGACCCGCTGGTCGGTAAGCGAGGCGCGCGTGGTCCCGCTCCATGTCACCGCCTTCCCTGCGATGAGCTCGGCGAAGAGATCGAGCTTCTCCTCGAACAGCGTCTGGTACTGGTCGAGTTCGAAGCCGAACAGCGGAAAGGATTCGGTGAAGGAGCCGCGCCCGAGGATGATTTCGGCGCGCCCTTTCGCCACGGCGTCGAGCGTCGCGAAGCGCTGGAAGACGCGGACCGGGTCATCGGAGGAGAGCACGGTCACGGCGGAGCCGAGCTTGATCCGGCTGGTCCGCGCCGCGATCGCCGCGAGCACCATCTCGGGCGTGGAGACCGCGAAATCCTCGCGATGATGCTCGCCGATGCCGAAGAAATCGACGCCGACCTCGTCGGCGAGGACGCCTTCCGCCACGACATCGCGAATGACCGCCGCATGGGACAGCAAGACGCCGTCGGCGCCTGCGGTCACATCGCCGAAGGTATCGAGGCCGAATTCGAGGGCCGGTGTCATAGAGTCATCCTTCTGCGGCGCGTCCAGTCGTCCCGCGCGTGGCGGGCGCGGCGATGGCCCTAGGGGTTGTTATGGACTACGGGGACGATTTGATGAGGTCAAAACGGCGGAGATGGGAGGAGCATTGCGCAGGCGATACCATCGGTATCGGCAAGCGATGCGACGCTGCAGCTCCGTCGTTTTCACCTCACCCGCAGGGCGCGGCGCTTTTGCGCGACTGCGGCGTCGTTCTTCGTAGCAAACCGGAAGGTTTGCGTCCTCGAACTCCTGGCATTCGCGCAAAATCGCCAGCGTCAAATCATCCCCGTAGTCCATAACAACCCCTAGCTAGTCACGCATGCCGCACCGCGCCAGCCGCTTTCGGCCCACCTCCTCACGCGCTGCAGCAGCTGCGTGGCCTCGCCCCGACGAAGATCACGCCGGATTGGTGAGGATCGGCACGCCGCTGCCCGCCGTATGGGGATGCATCAGCCCTGCACTCGTGATCTGATCTCTCTCGGCGGCTCGTGGCGGGGGAGCGACAATGACAGCTTGGTTGAGTGGCGCGCTGAGCCTGGCGCTGGGCGGCGTCCTAGTTGTCGGGCTGGTGATCTGGCCAGCCCATCGCCGCCTGCAGCGGGCCGAGTTCATTCGCAACTACAGCTGGCCGCCAGGCCTGCTCGACAAGCTCGCGGCCCATCATCATCGCAGTTTTACCCGCAAGGAGACGGCCCTCGTCGCCCAAGGCCTGCGGCAGTTCTTTCTCGCCTATCTCAACAGCGGGCAGCGTTATGTCGCCATGCCCTCACAGGTGGCGGACGATCTGTGGCACGAGTTCATCCTCTACACCCGCGCCTATCAGGATTTTTGCGGTCGGGCTTTTGGCGGGTTTCTGCACCATACGCCGGCGGTCGCTCTGGCTGAGGGCCGCAAGCAGGACAATACCGGCCTGCGCCGTGTCTGGCTCCTGTGCTGCCGTGAGGATGGCATCAATCCCACGAACCCGTCGCGGCTGCCTCTGCTCTTCGCGCTGGACGTGAAGCTGAACATTCCAGGCGGCTATCGCTACTATCCCGATTGCGCACAGCTGCGCCGCAACGGCGACGCCGGCTCGCAATGCGGGGGCGACTTTTCCGACAGCTCCTACGACGGCGGGACGGACGGCCTCAACGACAGCAGCGGCAGCGGCGGGTCGGATAGCAGCAGCAGTGACGGCGGTGGAGGCGATGGTGGAGGTTGTGGCGGCGGTGGCGGGGATTAGCTGTTCGCCAAGCCGCCATGTGGGGAGAAACGCAAAATCCGGCCGCCACCGCAACGTGAAAGAACCGTAATGCGCCGGTGAGATCGCCGGCACCTCGGAAGGCTTAGCCTTTGAGGATGGGCCGCATATGGGCGGCCTGGCCAACGGAGAGTTCCGATGTCGGATCTTGCTGAGCCCTTCCCCAATCGGCGTCGCCGGCGCCTGTTCGCTTCGGTTGCCGCCCTGGCGCTGGTCTCCTCGGGCGCCGTCGGCGGCGCGATGATCACCTATGCGAATCCGGCGCGCGCCGCAGCGGTCGTGACCTCCGACCTGCAGGCGCAGGCCGTGCCGTCCTTTGCTCCCATCGTGGAGCGCGTGAAGCCCGCAGTGGTCTCGGTGCGGGTCCTGATCGAGAACATGGCCGACAGCGGAAGCGAGGTCTCCCACGAGCTCGACAAGCTGCCGCCCCAGCTCAAGGAGCTATTCAAGCGCCTCGAGAAGAATGGCGGCGCACAGCATCGGCAGGCGCCCCGGCAAGGCATGGCGCAAGGCTCCGGCTTCTTCGTCTCGGCGGACGGCTATGTCGTCACCAACAACCATGTCGTCGAGCACGGCAAGGTCGTCACCGTCACCACGGAAGACGGCAAGGTGCTCGAGGCCAAGCTCATCGGCACCGATCCGAAGACCGATCTCGCGCTGCTGAAGGTGCTCGCGCCGGGCGACTATCCTTATGTCTCGCTGGCCAGGGACACACCGAAGGTCGGCGACTGGGTCGTGGCGATCGGCAACCCATTCGGCCTCGGCGGCACCGTCACCTCCGGAATCGTCTCGGCGCGCGGCCGCGACATCGGCAACGGCCCCTATGACGATTTCCTGCAGATCGACGCTCCGATCAACAAGGGCAATTCCGGCGGGCCGACCTTCAACCTCAAGGGCGAGGTCGTCGGCGTCAACACGGCGATCTATTCGCCGTCGGGAGGCAGCGTCGGCCTGGCTTTCGCCATTCCCGCCGACACGGTCTCGACGGTCGTCGCAGCCCTTCAACAGGGCGGCGCCGTCCAGCGTGGCTATCTCGGCGTACAGATCCAGCCCGTGACGCGCGACATCGCCGACAGCCTCGGCCTCGACGATGCCTCGGGAGCGCTGGTCGACAGCGCCCTGCCCGGCACGCCAGCGGCAGACGCCGGGGTCAAGTCGGGCGACGTGATCACCAAGCTCAACGGCCAGCCCGTCAAGGATGATCGCGACCTGACGCGCCGTGTCGGTGCGCTGAAGCCAGGCGACAAGGCGGAGATTGCCGTTCTGCGCTCCGGAAAGGAACTCGCCCTGAACGTGGCACTCGCCCCGCTGAAGATTGAGAAGGTCGCTGAAGCCGTCGAGGAGCCGCATGGCGGCGCCTCGGTCCTCGGCGTCCTGCTCGCTCCGGCCAAGCCATCCCATGGTGCCGCCGGGCAAGGCGTCATGATCGCGCGCGTCGACCCCAATGGCCCGGCCGCGAGCAAGGGGCTGAGCAAGGGCGATGTGATCCTCGAGGTCGCCGGCAGGAGCGTCACTCAGCCGGCCGAGGTCAAGGCCGGCATCGCGAGCGCCGCTCAGGACGGCAAGAAGGCCGTTCTGCTCAAGATCAAGACCGCGCAGGGCGCGCTGTTCATGGCCTTCCCGCTGCCGAAGGCCTGAGGCAACTGAAAGTCTCCACGTGGATGTTCAACGTGGATGTTCAACTCGGTTGGACATCCGCGTGGAAAGCTTATGGAATTTATCCCTGGCGCGGCGGAGTTCAGCCGTGGCTGCGCCCGTGCTTGCTCGGTATGGTCTGTTCCGGCGAGAAGCCGAAGCAGCCCATCTGGGAGAGATCTGCGGCATCCTGGTTCTCCATCTTCTGGCAGAATACCAGCCGCGTGCAGTCATCGGCGATGTTGGTCCAGCCTTGCCCGGGAATGCCCGAGGGCATCTTATAGGCGCAGGCCGCCTCCCAGGGCGTGCTGGCTTGCGCCGGCGTCATGAAGGACAACGCGGCGAAGCCCGCGGCAATGATGAAATAACGCATGACGTAACCTCCAAAAGGGAACGCCTGAACGGGTGTGCGATCTCGGCCGCTAATCGGTATCTCCGACCGAGGCCGTAGCGCCTTTGCGTTCCTCGTCCTGAGAGATGGGCTGCGCCGCCGGCGTTTCAATTCGTCAAGCACGGCGAAAATGCATGCCGGAACAACCACTTCCGCCACCAGTTTACATATAGATCATAACAAGTCGACCGGGCCGTCGCTCGCGCCGCGGTTTGAAGCCGTGGCTCTCAGAACCGCTTTGGTCCGGCTGGCCCCGGGACACGCGTCCAGCCGCCGCCCAGGGCCTGGAACAGGCTCGTCGCCGCCTGGAAACGCGTCAGGCGAACTTGCGCCAGATTGTCCTCAGCTGTGAAGAAGGTCTGCTGGACCTGAAGCACGCTGACCAGGTTGACGGTGCCGCCGCGCAGCTGGGTTTCCGCCACCTCAAAGGCCCGGCGCGAGCTGGCGACGACCTCGCCCTGCAAACGCTCCTGCAAGCTCGTCTGCTGAAGCGCGACGAGGGCCTTCTCGACATCGGTGAAGGCCGACAGGACCGCCTTGCGGTAGGCCTGCAGGTTTTCGAGCTGGACTCCTTGCGCCTGCTCCAACTGGCTCTTCAACAGATTGCCGTCGAGGATCGGCTGGGTCAGGCCCGCCGCGAGGGTGTAGTACCACGCGCCAGGGCCGAACAGCGACGACAAAGCCTTGCTCTGGAAGCCGGTATCGGCCGTCAGCTGGATCTGCGGGAAGAAGGCGGCGCGCGCCGACTCGACGCTGAAATTGGACGCAGCAAGCTGCGCCTCCGCCTGCATGATGTCAGGCCGCTGCCGCAAGAGCTCCGAGGGAATGCCCGGCGTGACGCGCGGAACGGCGAGCCTGGCGAGGCTTCCGCCGTTCACCGTGAACTTCGCCGGCGCCCGGGCGACCAGCAAGGCGAGCGTGGCGCTGTTCTGGCGCAAGGTGATCTCCAGCGGAGGAATCGAGGCGCGCTGGGTCGCGACCAAGGTCTCCTGCTGCGACACTTCGAGCTGCGATGCGGTTCCCGCTGTGAACTGCTGCTTGATCAGGACCAGGATGCGCTCGGCCGAGGCCGCATTGCGCCGCGCGATGCGCAGGCGGTCCTGCGCCGTCAGCAGCTCGAAATAGGTGGTGGCGACGGTCGCGGTCGCGGTCAACGCCACCACGTCGCGATTATAGCGCGCCGCAGTCGCGCTCTCCTCCGCCGCATAGAGCGTCGCGCGGTTCTTGCCCCAGAAATCGATCATGTAGCTCGCCGTGAGGCCGGCGTTGAACTGCGAGGTCGAGCGCGAGCTTGCGCTGCTGCTACTGGACGAGCTTGCCGTGCGCAGGCGCTCGGCGGTTCCGGTCCCGGTCAGCGAAGGCAGCAAGGGAGCGCCCGCAATGCCGGCCTGCGCATCGGCCTGGAGGATCTGGGCCACGGCCACGGCGATATCGAGATTGGCGGCCTGCGCATTCTCGATCAGGCGCGTCAGTTCCGTCGAGCGAAAGCCGCGCCACCAGTCAAGCGCCGGCACGGCACTGCCGGGCGCGCGCGGCGCCTCGCGATAGCTCGCGGGCACCTCGAGATTGGTGGCGGGCCGCTCGCTCCCGAGAATGCAGCCGGACAGCCCCATCCCGATCAGGACGAGCGCGGCCAACGGCTTGAGGCCAGGCATGACGCCGATCTTCGGAACGGAAGCAGCCGGCCCGAACGCAACACCATCACGCATTCCGCACCTCGCCCGCACTTGCGTCCGCCGCACCAGAATGCCGCTCACGGCCGCAAGGTTCGGGTTCGATCATCGTCTTCGTACAGCATTTGGCCGACCACAAGCAGCCCTCATGCCGTCCCTGCAAGTCTTGCCGTCCCTGGAAAGAAGCCCCGCTCATAAGGCTGCACCAGGTGAGGCCGGCGTTTTGCCGCCGCTTTTCAATCGCGCGCACCAGTCCCGGAACCTGTCGGCGTAGAGATAGATCACCGGCGTCGTATAGAGCGTCAGGACCTGGCTCAGGATGAGACCGCCGACGATCGCGATGCCGAGCGGCTGCCTGAGCTCGCTGCCCTCCCCCAGGCCGATCGCGAGCGGCAACGCTCCGAGCATCGCCGCCATGGTCGTCATCATGATCGGCCGGAAGCGCAGCAGGCACGCCTCATGGATCGCGTCGAAAGCGGACAGGCCGCGGGTGCGCTGAGCGTCGAGCGCGAAGTCGATCATCATGATCGCGTTCTTCTTGACGATGCCGATCAGCAGGATGACGCCGATGAGCGCCATGATGCTGAACTCCGTGTTGAACGCCATCAATGCGAGCAAGGCTCCCACGCCCGCCGACGGCAAGGTCGAAAGGATCGTCAGCGGGTGGACATAGCTCTCATAGAGCACGCCGAGCACCAGGTAGATCGTGATCAGGGCGGCAAGGATGAGATAGGGCTGGCTGCTCAAGGAGGCCTGGAAGGCCCGGGCCGTGCCCTGGAAGCTGCCGCGGATCGTGGCGGGCACGCCGATGCGGTTCATCGTCGCGTCGATCGTCTCGACAGCCGCGCTCAGCGGGACGTCGGGCGGCAGGTTGAACGAGATGGTGCTGGCTACGAACAGGCCCTGATGGTTGACCGACAGGGGGGTCGAACCCTGCTCGAAGCGCGCCAGCGTCGATAGCGGCACCATGGTTTCGCTGGAGGTGCTGACGGCCGACCCGCTCGAGGCGGTGCCGCGCCCGGTCTGGCCGATGGAATTGGTCGCGAGGTTGCGGGCGGCATTGGCGCTGGCCGAGGTCGCCGAGGTCGACTGCCCCGCCGCCGCCACCGTTCCCGAGACCGCATTGGTCGCCAGCGAACCGCCGACCGACCCGCCGGAGGTGCTGATGAAGACGTTCTTCAGCGTCTCGGGATTCTGCCAGAAGCGCGGCGCGACCTCCATGATCACATGATACTGGTTGCGGGCGACGAAGATCGTCGAGACCTGGCGCTGGCCGAAAGCGTCATAGAGCGTGTTGTTGATCTGGCTCATCGAGATGCCCAGGCGGGCAGCCGTGTCGCGGTCGACGACCAGATTGGATTGGAGCCCCTTGTTCTGCTGGTCGCTGTTGACGTCAGCGAGGTTGGGCTGGCCCTGTAACGCGGCCGTGATCTTCGGGGCCCATTCATAGAGCTCTTCGAGGGTCGAGCCCTGCAGCGTGTATTGATATTGCGCGTTGCCGGCGCGGCCGCCGACGCGGATGTCCTGCACGGCCTGCAGGAACAGGGTTGCGCCTGGCACAGCCGAGAGCTCCCGCCGCAGACGGGCGATCACCCGGTCCGCCGAGATCTTGCGTTCGGCCATGGGCTTCAGCGACATGAAGACATTGCCGGAATTGGTCTGCCCGCCGCCGGTGAAGGCCACGGTGGTGTCAACCGCCGGATCCTGCCGGACGATGGAGACGAACTGCGCGAGCTTCTGCTGCATGAGCTGGAAGGAGATGCTCTGGTCGGCCTGGATCGCGCCGATGATCCGCCCGGTGTCCTGCTGCGGAAAGAAGCCTTTCGGGATGATGTCGTAGAGATAGACGTTCAGACCTACCACCGAGGCGAAGATCAGCATGATCGCTCGGGGATGGCGCAGCGCCAAAGAGAGGCTGCTCCGGTAACCGTCGAGCATCCATTCGAAGACGCGCTCGCTGCCGCGATAGAGCCGCCCATGGCGCTCGCCAGTCTGCTTGCGGAGCAGCACCGCGCACATCATCGGCGTCGTCGCCAGCGAGATCGCCAGCGAGATCATGATCGCCAGCGAGGTCGTCATCGCGAATTCGCGGAACAGGCGCCCGACGATGCCGCCCATCAGCAGGATGGGGATGAAGACGGCGACGAGCGACAGGCTCATCGAGAGAACGGTGAAACCGACCTCCTGGGCGCCCTTGAGGGCGGCGTCGCGCGGCGCCATGCCGTCCTCGATATGGCGCGTGATGTTCTCCAGCACCACGATGCAGTCGTCGACGACGAAGCCGGTGGCGACCGTGAGCGCCATCAGCGACAGGTTGTTGAGGCTGTAGCCCATCAGATACATCGCCGCGAATGTCGCGATCAGCGACACCGAGACGGCCACGATCGGAACCAGTGTCGCGCGCCAGTCCCGCAGGAACAGGAAGACCACCGCGATGACGAGCAGGATCGCAATCACCAGCGTTCGCTCGACATCGTGCAGGGAGGCGCGGATCGTCGTCGATCGATCGACGGCCGGTTCAATGTCGATCGCCGGCGAGACGGAGGCGCGCAAGGTCGGCAGCAGCGCCTTCACACGGTCGACCACGCCGATGATGTTCGCATTCGGCTGCCTGAACAGGATGACGAGAACGCTGGGCTTGCCATTGGCGAGGCCTGAATTGCGCAGGTTCTCGACGGAATCCACCACCTCGCCGACATCCGAGAGGCGCACCGGGGCCCCGTTGCGATAGGCGATCGTCAGCGATCTGTACTGCGCCGCCTTCTCCGCCTGATCGCTGGCATAGATCTGATAGCGCCGGTCGCCGACATCGATCGCGCCCTTCGGGCTATGGGCATTGGCGCTGGCGATCGCGGCGCGGACATCCTCCAGGCCGATGCCGTATTTGTAGAGCGCCTGGGGGATGAGTTCGACGCGCACCGCCGGCAGCGAGCCGCCGCCGACGACGGCCTCGCCGATGCCTTCGACCTGCGACAATTTCTGCGCCAGCACGGTCGATGCGGCGTCGTAGAGCGCCCCGCGCGTCAGCGTGTCCGACGTCAGGGTGAGGATGAGGATCGGGGCGTCGGCGGGATTGACCTTGCGATAGGTCGGATTGGCCCGCAGGCTCGTCGGCAGGTCGGCGCGGGCGGCATTGATCGCGGCCTGCACGTCGCGCGCCGCGCCGTTGATGTCGCGATTGAGCCCGAATTGCAGGGTGATGCGCGCCGATCCGACGCTGCTCGACGAGGTCATCTCCGAGACGTCGGCGATCTGCCCGAGATGGCGCTCGAGCGGGCTCGCGACCGTCGTCGCGACATCCTGCGGGCTGCCGCCAGGCAACGAGGCCTGCACCGAGATCGTCGGAAAATCGACCTCCGGCAGCGGCGAGACCGGGAGCTGGAAGAACGCGACCGCGCCCGCCGCGGCAAGCCAGAAGGTCAGCAGCGTCGTAGCGACGGGGCGGCGGATGAAGACGCTGGACAGGCTCATCGCCTAGCTCGTCTCTCGTGCCGGGCCGATGACGGGCTCGCGTCCGGCGAAACGCACCGCGAGGCGGTCGAACCAGAGATAGATCACCGGCGTCGTGAACAAGGTCAGGACCTGGCTGACCAGCAGGCCGCCGACGATGGAGATGCCGAGCGGATGCCTGAGTTCCGATCCAGCGCCGGTTCCCAGCATCAGCGGCAGCGCGCCCAGCACCGCCGCCATCGTGGTCATCAGGATCGGCCGGAAACGCAGCAGGCAGGCCTGATAGATCGCCTCGCGCGGCGTCTTGCCCTCGTTCCGCTCGGCGTCGAGCGCGAAGTCGATCATCATGATCGCGTTCTTCTTCACGATGCCGATCAAGAGAATGATGCCGATGATCGCGACGATCGTGAGCTCCTGCCCGGCCGCCATCAGCGCCAGGAGCGCGCCGATGCCCGCCGACGGCAGGGTCGAGAGGATCGTCAGCGGATGGATGAAGCTCTCATAGAGAACGCCCAGCACGATATAGACCGTCACGATCGCCGCCAGGATCAACCAGATCTGGTTTGAGAGCGAGGACTGGAAGGCCTGGGCCGCGCCCTGGAAGGTGCTGACCACGCTCTCCGGCAGGCCGATCTCGGCTTCCGCCTGCTTGATCGCGGTCACGGCCTCGCCGAGCGATGCGCCCGGCGCCAGGTTGAACGAGACGGTGGCGGACGGGAACTGGCCGAGATGCGAAACCTGGAGCGGCGCCATGCCCTCGCGGATCCTCGCGACCACGTCGAGCGGCACAGGTCCCCCACCGACCGAGGACGGCAGGTGGATCGCCGACAGCGAGCGCAGCGACTTCTGGAGCTGCGGATCGGCCTCGAGGATGACGCGGTACTGGTTGGAGTTGGTGAAGATCGTCGAGACGATGCGCTGTCCGAAGGAGTCGTAGAGCGCATTGTCGATCGTCGCCGGCGTGATGCCGAAGCGCGCCGCCTGGTCGCGGTCGATATCGACGAAGACGGCGAGCCCGCGGGCCGAGATGTCGCTCGCGACATCGTCCAGTTGCGGAAGCTCCTTCAGCTTGTCGACCAGCTTGGGCGTCCATTCCGCGAGCTGGTCGGCACTCGCATCCTGCAGGATGAATTGATACTGCATCCGGCTGACGGTGCCCTCGACGGTCAGGTCCTGCACCGGCTGCATGTAGAGCGTGATGCCCGGAAGAGGCGCCGTGCGCTCCTGCAGGCGCTGCATCACCGCGGCGATGTTGGATGTCCGCTCCTCATGCGGCTTGAGATTGATCAGGATGCGGCCGCTGTTGAGCGTGCTGTTGGTTCCGTCCACGCCGATGAAGGAGGACAGGCTCTCGACATCGGGATCCTTCAGGATCTCGCTCGCCAGCGCCTGCTGCCGCTTGGCCATCGCAGCATAGGACACCGATTGCGGCGCCTCCGAGATCGCCTGGATGACGCCGGTATCCTGCAGCGGGAAGAAGCCTTTCGGGATGACCACATAGAGCAGGCCCGTCAGCCCGAAGGTCGCCAAAGCCACCAGCAGCACCAAGGTCTGGCGATCGAGCACCCAGTTCAGCATGCGGGCATAGACTGCGATGATGCCGTCAAAGGCTTCGCGGCTCCAGCGCTGGAAGCCGTTCTCATGGGTCTCGGCCGCAGCCTTCAGCAGCTTCGCGCAGGCCATCGGCACCAGGGTCAGCGAAACCACGGCGGAAATCAGGATCGTCACGGCAAGCGTGATCGCGAACTCCCGAAACAGCCGGCCGACGACATCGCCCATGAACAGCAGCGGGATGAGCACGGCGATCAGCGATACCGTCAGCGAGATGATGGTGAAGCCGATCTGCTCCGAACCGCGCAAGGCGGCGTGAAGCGGCGTGTCGCCCTCCTCGATATAGCGCGAGATGTTCTCGATCACGACGATGGCATCGTCGACGACGAAGCCGGTCGAGATGGTCAGCGCCATCAGGGTCAGGTTGTTGAGACTGAAGCCGCTCATATACATCACGCCCAGCGTGCCGACGAGCGACAGCGGAACCGACAGGCTCGGGATCAGGGTCGCGCGCGTGCTGCGCAGGAAGACGAAGATCACCAGCACGACGAGAACCACCGCCAGCGTCAATTCGTATTCCACATCCCGCACCGAGGCGCGGATGGTAACGGTGCGGTCGGTGAGCACGGCCATGTCGATCGCGGCCGGCAGCGATGCCTTGAGCTGCGGCAGGAGTGCCTTGATGCCCTCCACCACCGAGATGACATTGGCGCCGGGCTGCCGCTGGATGTTCAGGATGACGGCCGGCGAGGCATTCATCCAGGCGCCGAGCTTGTCGTTCTCCGAGCCGTCGGCGACCTCGCCGATGTCGCTGAGCCGGACCGCCGCCCCGTTCTTGTAGGCGACGATCAGCGACCTGTAGCCATTGGCGGTCCGGATCTGGTCGTTGGCGTTGATCGTCGAGGCACGCAGGGGGCCGTCGAAGCTGCCCTTGGGCGTGTTGACATTGGCGGTGCCGAGCGTGCTGCGCAGATCGTCGATGTTCAGGCCATAGGCGGCGAGCTTGCGGATATCGGCGCGGATGCGCACCGCCGGCCGCTGGCCACCGCTGATGCTGACCAGCCCGACGCCCGGGAGCTGCGAGATCTTCTGCGCTAGCCGCGTATCGGCGAAATCCTGCACCTGCGTCAGAGGCATCGTCGCCGAGGTCAGTCCGAGCGTCAGGATCGGCGCATCGGCCGGGTTGACCTTGGCGTAGATCGGCGGCGCCGGCAGGTCCGAGGGCAACAGGTTGCCGGCGGCGTTAATCGCGGCCTGGACCTCCTGCTCGGCGACGTCGAGCGTGATGTTGAGCCCGAACTGCAAGGTGATGACGGATGCGCCGCCGGAGCTGACCGAGCTCATCTGGTTGAGGTTCGGCATCTGGCCGAACTGGACCTCGAGCGGCGCGGTGACCGAGGAGGTCATCACATCGGGGCTCGCGCCCGGATAGAAGGTCTGCACCTGTATGGTCGGGTAGTCGACTTCAGGCAGGGCCGCGACCGGCAGGAAGCGGAAGGCCAGGATGCCCGACAGCATGATCGCGACCATCAGCAATGTGGTCGCGACCGGCCGCAGGATGAAGGGCCGCGACGGGCTCATGGCTGGCGGCCGCCATTCTGCCGCCGCCTGCCGCCTGCCGGTTGTTCTGGTTGCGCCGGGCTCGCGCCGCTTTCCGAGCGCACGCTGATCTTCGCGCCATCGCGCAGCTTGTCGGCGCCGTCGACGACGATGGCATCGCCCGGGTTCAGCCCGGAGCGAACCTCGACATGCTCGCCATCACTGATCCCGAGCTCGACCTTGCGGACCGAGACTGTGGCGTCGGCATTAACGAGATAGACGAAGGTTCCCGGCACCCCACGCTGCACGCCGGCCGTCGGCATCAGCGTGACGTCCTTATGCGTGTCGACCAGCAGGCGGATATTCACGAACTGGTTCGGATAGAGCGTCCTCGCCTCATTCCCGAACTGCGCGCGCAGCTTGATCGTTCCGGTGGTGGAATCAATCTGGCTGTCGAAGGTCTGCAGGACGCCCTCGGCGATCTTCTTGGCGCCGGCGCGGTCAAAAGCCGTGACCGGCAACGTCGCGCCGCTCCTTAAGCGCGCCGAGATCGCCTGAAGATTATCCTCCGGCATCGTGAACAGGACGCTGATCGGCGCCAGTTGGGTGATCACTACGAGGCCGTTGGTGTCCCCGGGGGTGACGTAATTGCCCTGATCGACCTGACGCAGGCCGACGCGGCCATCAGCCGGCGCGACGATCCGGCAATATTGCAGATTGACCTCGGCCGCGTTGACCTGGGCGCGGTCGGCGGCCACCGTTCCCTCATACTGGGCGACCAGCGCGGTCTGGGTATCGAGCGTCTGGCGCGAGACGGCGTTCTGTGCGGACAGGCCCTGATAGCGCGCCATATCGACCTGCGCGCCCTTGAGCAGGGCTTCGTCGCGCGCCAATTGCCCCTTCATCTGCGCCAGGACCGCCTCATAGGGGCGCGTGTCGATCTCGGCGAGCAGATCGCCCTTCTTGACGTCCTGGCCTTCCTTGAAATCGATCCGGACCAGTTGCCCGCTGATCTGCGACCGAACCGAGACGGTCGCCAGCGAGGTGACGGTTCCCAGCGCGTCGAGATTGATCGCGATATCGCCCTTCCTAACGATTTCCGGCACGATCGACATCGGCACGGCCGTGCGGCCGCCGCGTGCCGGCGGCGGCGCCTCAGCGGCCTGTCGCCGGCTCCACCAGAGCGCGCCGCCGGCAACGAGCAGGAGGAGCAGCCAGATGACCGGCGAGCGCAGGCGCGATCTCCGCACGGGAACCGCAGGCGCCTCGCTGTCGGGCGACAGCTTCGGGAACACGGGCTTCTGGTTCATCGGCGCACCGTCACCACTATCGGATCTCCACTGCGACGATACACCAGTTGGGCAAACGCCGTGCGGCTATCCCCATTGCCAGCGCTGGCCCTAGAGCATTGCGCGAAAAAGTGGGTACCGGTTTTTCGCATGAGCAATGCTCTAAACTTTTAGAATCGATCACGTCGCATGCGACGTGATCTGGGCCGACTCGGCACAGGTCAACCTAGCCACAGATGTGGCTTTTTCCCGTCCTATTCATTTCGCGTCTTATCCATGCGCCACCATGGAATACCGTCAAGATCGGCCGATCTCCTCCCGATCGTCCCTACACACCGAAATCCGCCGCCCCCATGCGAGGTGCCCCCGATGACGACGCGAGAGCCCATCCTTCACCCCGTCAGGATCAGCGAGCTCCGACCGACCCAGATGACGGTCGGTCTGCGCGAGGTCGAGGCCAAGCGCCGGCTCTGGCGCGAGAAACACGGCGTGCATGCGCAGGAATTCCTGGGCAAGCACATGATTCCGGTGCTCAAGGGCCCCAAGGACCGCTTCTACATCCTCGACCATCATCATCTGGCGCGCGCGCTTGACGAGGAAGGCGTCGAGGAGGTGCTCGTCAATGTGGTGTCCGATCTGTCGGGCTTGACCAGGCAGAGCTTCTGGACGGTCTGCGAGCACCGCGCCTGGACCCATCCCTATGACACGGAGGGCCTGCGCCGCAGCGTCGACGACATCCCCAAGCGGGTCCGCGACCTCAAGGACGATCCCTATCGGTCGCTCGCCGGAGAGCTCCGCCGCGCCGGCGGTTTCGCCAAGGATGTGACGCCGTTCTCCGAATTCCTGTGGGCCGACTTCCTGCGGCGGCGCATCCCGCGCAAGCGTGTCGTGAGCGCATTCGAAGCAGCGGTGGTCAAGGCGCTCGATCTCGCAAGGGGCCAGGAGGCCAGCTATCTGCCGGGATGGTGCGGTCCCATAGAGGATTAGCCAACCGCACGCTCCGGCGCAGCCGGACGAGGAATATCCCGGGACGCAGGGCGCAAGGTGACGATGCGATGAGGCAATCCAATACGGCTCTCGATTGGCTCGGACACAGGCTGGCCCGCGTGCTGCTGCGCGAGACGCCCGGCCAGGAGCTCTTCATCCCGTCGGATCCGGATGCGCTGCGGCGTACGCTGCGGCCGGGCGATGTCGTGCTGGTCGCCGGCTCCAGCATGATCGCGACGGCGGTCAAATACCTGACCCATTCGACCTGGTCGCATGCCGCGCTTTATGTCGGGGACGTGCTTGGAGCGCCCGATGACGGCAGCGAGCGCCACACCTTGATCGAAGTCGTCCTCGATGCGGGCTGCAGGTCGATTCCGCTCTCGAGCCTGGCGCGGTTCCACACCCGCATCTGCCGACCGGTCGGGCTGACGGACGGCGATCGTGACGAACTGATCAACTTCATGATCTCGCGCCTCGGCATCCGCTACGACATGCGCAACATCGTCGACCTCGCCCGCTATCTGCTGCCGACACCGCCCATCCCCTCGCGCTGGCGGCGGCGCATGATCGCGCTCGGATCGGGAGAGCCGACCCGGGCGATCTGCTCGACCCTGCTCGCCGAGGCGTTCGGGCGCATCGGCTACCCCATCCTGCCGCGCATCGAGCAGGGCGTCGCGGTCAAGCGCGGCATCAGCAGCTGGCGCCGACAGGAACTCCTGCATATCCGGCATCACAGCCTCTACGCGCCTGCCGATTTCGACATCTCGCCCTATTTCGAGATCATCAAGCCGACGCTCGAAGAGGGCTTCAACTACAAGGGCCTGACCTGGGTCCACGGGCCCTGAGGCGGCGTGGATCACGTCGCATTCTGACCGAACCGTCCGAGCTGCTCCCTGCCCCCGCCAAGGAAAGCGCCTCAGCAACTGTCCGGTCTACGGCTTCAGCAGCGGTTCCTCGGCAATGATATGGGCGACGAAATCCATGACCGCGCGCACTGGCCTCGAATTGCGCAGGTCGCGATGGACGACGAGCCAGATATCGCGCGAGAAGGACGGCGCGTTCCTGTCGATCCTGACGAGATCGGAATCCGCCTCGCCAAGGAAGCAGGGCAAACCGGCGACGCCAACCCCGGCCCGCGCTGCGATCAGGTGCTCGCTGATATAGTTCAATTCGCAGACAATAGGTCGGTCGCCCGCAATGCCGAGCAGCCATTGCTGTTGAGGCATGTCGGCGAAGGCCTGGTCGAAGGCGATGAATTGCCAACGCTCAGGTGCAGCGAGATGGCTGTACGAGCGCTGGGCATAGAGGCCGAAAGGCATCGCGCCGATCTTCCGCGTGACACTGCCAGCCTCGTCGGGGCGGACCAGCCGAACGGCGACATCCGCCTCTCGGCGGCTCAGCGAAACCTGCTCGCCTTGCGCCGCAAGCGACAGTCGGATGTCGGGATGCTCGTCATGGAAGCGTGCGAGGTGGCGAGCCAGCAGCGGAGCGACGAGGACGGGCGGCGCGCTGACCGCGACGCGGCCGACGAGCGGCGCATGTGCAGCCTTTGCCAGCCGGGCAATGCCGTCCGCGCCTGCCTCCATCGTCAGGGCGCGCTCGCGCACGGCTTCCCCGATAGCCGTCAGACGGCAGGATCGCGGCAGCCGGTCGACCAGACGGACGTCGAGCGCCGTTTCGAGCGCCGCGAGCCGTCGGCTCACTGTCGCATGATCTACTTTCAGCTTGCGGGCCGCTCCTGAGAGCGTGGCGCACTCGGCCACAGCCAGAAAGTGGCGGATGTCTTCCCAATCGGTCATCTGTGCGAATTCTCAGGGATCGCTGGCAGATATACCGAATTTTTGCAGAGAGCGCGCGGACATAGTTTGGGTACCGAAATCGGCCTGCCATCCACGATGTCAGATGACGCCGATGGCACAGCCGACACGGTAGCCAGGAGAACGAGACATCATGCCAGGCCAACGTTTGGGAGTCGGCATCGTGGGCTTGCAGCCAGGCCGGAGCTGGGCTGCAAGATCCCATGTGCCTGCGCTGCGCGCGCTCTCGGACAGCTTCGAGATCGTGGGCGTCGCCAATTCGAGCAGGGCGAGCGCCGAAGCAGCCATTGCCGAGACCGGGCTTTCCCGTGCCTTCGACACCGTCGCGGAGCTGATCGCAGCGCCGGAGGTCGATATCGTGACCGTCGCCGTCAAGGTGCCCCCTCACTTCGAGATCGTGAAAGCGGCCATCGCAGCAGGCAAACACGTCTATTGCGAATGGCCGCTCGGCAATGGCCTGGCCGAGGCAGAGGACATGGCCGCACTGGCGGACGCAAAAGGCATCCTGGGTGTCGTCGGCACACAGGCGCCGTTTGCGCCGGAAATCGCATATCTGAAGCAGCTGATCGCGGACGGCTTCGTCGGAGAGGTGCTGTCGACCACGCTTGTCGCGTGGGGCGGCGCCCTGCAGGGCGGAGGCAACATTCCCGACAAGAAAACCTATGGCTATCTGCTGGATCGCAGCAATGGCGCCACCATGCTGACGATCCCGGTCGGCCATACGCTGGCAGCGCTTACGAGCGTGCTCGGGCCCGTCATGGAGGTTTCGGCGGCGCTGACGACGCGGCGCCCAACCGCGCTTGTGGTCGACACTGGCGAGATCATGCCCGTATCCGCCCCCGACCAGGTCCTCATCTCCGGGATGCTGACCGGTGGCGTGCCTGTCTCGCTGCATTATCGTGGCGGCGAACCGCGCGACGGCGATGGCCTGTTCTGGGAAATCAACGGGACCAAGGGCGACATCCGCGTCTCAGGCCCGTCCGGTCACACGCAGATGGTGCAGCTCACCCTCAAAGGGATCAGGGGGGAGGAGAAGGCATTCCGAGCCATCGAAGTGCCAGCCTCATATCGCGCCGGCTGGCCGGACGATGTCGAGCCGGGCAATGTCGCTCGCGTCTATGCCGGGATGGCGCATGATTTGCGGCACGGCACGCGCACGACACCGCGTTTTGACGATGCTGTGGCCGTGCATCGTGTCATTGCCGCCATTGAGAGAGCCGCCGCGAGCGGAAGGCGGGTATCGCTCTAGATTGATCCCTGCGCCTCAATGGCCGTTCCAGAACTGGGTCATACACTAATAGGTGAAAGCCGAGGTCCAGCCGATGAAGACGAGGCCGGAAAGCCCCTCGACGCCCGTGAACAGGCGCAGCGGCCCGTAGAAGAAGGTCTCGTTGCTGCCGAGCGCCAGAGAGGATGAAACTGGGCAAGCCTACGTTGTGTCTATTGATTTCTAAAGGAAATTCCGGGAGCCGGAATTTCGCTTTTGGCGCATTAGAGGCGGACCCAACGTATGCCACGGAGAGGTCGAGTTATTCGAGCCGGACCAAGGAGCCAAGAGCTCCGTCTGTTCGGCCCAATGCGTTCCCCGCTGGGGTCACTCGGAAGCGACCCGGTTGGCTGGTAAGGAACTCGCGCTTTCCGCTAGCCACCGATCTGCTGCATGAGACCAAGCGCGTCCATCAGGATACGCGAGCGCTTGATTTTGCCGTGCTCCAAACTATCAATCACCATCCCCCAAACCGACACTTTACGGCCCGAAGCCGGGACGCCAAAGAATTCGCCATTGTGCGTGCCTGTCCAAGTAAAACGGGTCAGCACACTGGCGCCTTCGGCGATCTGCTCCTCGATGGTCCAGTGCATATCCGGAAATGCAGCGAACATTCCGCGAAGCACGTCCCTCAACCCGGCAAGGCCAGGACCTTGCCCAGGAAACGGAACCAACTCGACCATGTCCTCCGCCATATAATCGCCGGCGGCATCAAGATTCCGATTATTGATGGCAATCTCTACGAAGTTTCGAACCAACTTCTTGTTTTCTTCGGTGGCCATCTCTTAGAATCCCCCCTGAACAGTCCAGTACATCCTTAGATCGTATCCGATCGGCGGGCGCGCCAATACACTGAAGCATCGAAATCAAGCTTATTGAGATCAACACTCTGCATCCAGCATGCAGGCCAAGGCGCAAAGCGCGGGACCGATCGGAAACACAAGCATGGGCACATCCTGGCTGTCACAGGCCACCCTGGCTTCACAGGCGTAATGTCGGCCGTCGTCCCCGGCACGGTTTGCTTGTCTCAACCGATTGCGGCTCCGGCATGGCGCTTCGGAGGCATGGTACTTCAGAGGCTCGGGCCCTCACGCAGGCCCGATACGGCGGGGGGGTAAAACGCCCCCGCCGCAGGGTGGCCATGCTCAGGCCGCCTCGAAGCCGACGGTGCCCTTGATCTCGAGGAACTCCTCGAGGCCGAAGCCGGCATATTCGCGGCCATTGCCGGACTGCTTGTAGCCGCCGAAGGGGGCGCCTGCGTCCCAGGCCGGGTAGTTGATGTAGACATTGCCGCTGCGCATCTTGGCCGCGACCTTACGGGCGCGATCGAGCGAGCCGGACTGGACATAGGAGGCCAGCCCGTAAGGCGTATCGTTCGCCCGCTCGATCACCTCATCCTCGCTGCCATAAGGCAGGATCGAGAGCACGGGGCCGAAGATCTCCTCGCGCGCGATCGCCATCTCGTCGGTGACGCCGCCGAAGACCGTCGGGCGGACATAGTAGCCTCGGTTCAGCCCTTCCGGACGCCCCGGTCCACCGGTGACCAACGTCGCGCCTTCCTTGATGCCGGCCTCGATCAGGCGTTGGATCTTCTCGTACTGCACCTCGCTGACGACTGGGCCGAGGAAGACGCCGTCCGCCGAGGGAGCACCCACCTTGAGCGGCTCGGCGACCTGCTTGGCGATGGCGAGCGCTTCCTCATGCAGCCTCTCCGGTACGAACATCCGGGTCGGTGCGTTGCAGGACTGGCCGGAGTTGCGCATGACGCTTTCGACGCCGAGCTTCACCGATTTCTGCAGGTCGGCATCGTCCAGGATGATGTTGGCCGACTTGCCACCGAGCTCCTGATGCACGCGCTTGACCGTATCGGCCGCGGCCTTGGCGACGAGGATACCAGCGCGGGTCGAACCGGTGAAGGAGACCATGTCGACGCCCGGATGGCGCGAGATCGCCTCGCCCACCGTCGGCCCATCGCCATTGACGAGGTTGAACACGCCCTTCGGCACGCCGGCCTCATGCATCACTTCCGCGAAGATGATGGCGTTGATCGGGGCGATCTCGCTGGGCTTCAGCACCATGGTGCAGCCGGCGGCGAGAGCCGGCGCGACCTTGCACATGATCTGGTTCAGCGGCCAGTTCCACGGCGTGATCATGCCGACGACGCCGATCGGCTCCTTGGCGATCAGGGTCGTGCCGCGCAGCTCCTCGAATTCGAAGGTCTCCAGCGTCTCGATCATCTTCGCCAGATGGGCGGTGCCCATGCCGGCCTGCGCCCGGTGGGCCAGCTCCTTCGGCGCGCCCATCTCGCGCGAGAGCGCATCGGCGATATCCGCATAACGCGCCTTGTAGGCCTCGGCCAGGCGGCGCATCAGCGCCAGGCGCTCGGCGCGGGAGGTCGCGGCGAAGGCCGGGAAGGCGGCGCGGGCGGCAGCGACCGCCTTGTCGACATCGGCTTGCTCGCCGAGCGCGATCGTGGCGAAGGCTTCCTCCGTCGAAGGATCAATCACGTCGAGCGTCTTGTTCCCCGAGGGAGCCACCCACTGACCATCGATGTAGAATTGCAAGGCGTGCGACATGGTGCGTTCTCCGAAGGCTGATCTCAGCAGGTGGCTATTCCCGACCGCCCGGAACCGCCCGCGCCGGCAATGATTGCGAGCGGGCGAAAGGCGATCGATCGGTCTGGTCTCGACAGCTTGGCGTTCCTCACGACCAAACGATGGCGCGCGGTTCGATCCCGCCAGACGAAACGACGAGGATCGGTCCACGGTCTGTCCGCACGCGCTTCGCGCTGTGTTCCGACGGTTACAACGTAGGCAGATGCCGGATGGTTGTCACGGCCGGATCGGCCCGGATTCAGGCATGGCCCCATGCCGCCATGTCAGGGCGCGATCGGAGCGCTCGCCGAGAGATAGATCGCGGCGATGGCTTCGATGCCGGCCTGATCGGCCGCGTCGAACCGGGCCGGATGTGGGCTGTCGAGGTCGATCACCCCGATCACCTTGCCGTCGCGGAGCAAGGGCACGACCAGTTCGGAGCGGGAGGCCGCATCGCAGGCGATATGGCCGGGAAAGGCATGGACATCCTCGACCAGCATCGACTGCCGGCGCTCGACCGCCGCGCCGCAGACGCCGCGCCCGACCGGAATGCGCACGCAAGCCGGCTTGCCCTGGAACGGCCCGAGCACGAGCTCGCCGTCGCGCATGATGTAGAAGCCGGCCCAGTTGAGGCCCGGCATCATCTGGAACAGCAACGCCGAGGTATTGGCGGCGTTGGCGATCGCCTCGCCCTCCCCCGCCAGAAGAGCCTCGAGCTGCTGCGACAATTCGCGATAAAATTCCGCCTTGTCGTCCGTCGCGATCGCGAGCGCTTCAAACATCGCCATTCCTCATCAGGGGGCCTGGACGCTGGGCATCCGTCTGGCCCTCCCTAACATGCCGGGTGCCGCCGCGACCATCGGTCCGCGCACCGCATGAGCATCCCCCTTGGGCAGGAATCGGGTGGAGGACGCTGCCTTCGGACCCTATTTTCAGGACCAGCAATCGGACCCGACAGGAGAAAGCCATGTGCGACATCATCCACTTTGCATGGGGCAAAAGCGGCCTGGGCGACTTTCTGGTTGCGGTCTCGGCCAAGGGCCTGGTCGCCTTCGAGTTCGCCAACCAGCGCCAGACCGCGGAGGAGGCACTGCATGCGCGCTTCCCGGACGCTGAGATCGTCAGCAACGAAAGCGGCCTGGCCGAGCTCGTTGGTACGACGGCGCAATTGGTCGAGCAACCGGGCCTCGCCCCGGACATCCCGCTCGATCTGCGCGGAACGCCCTACGAGATCAATGTCTGGCAGATGCTCCGGGATATCCCGATGGGCGAGACCATCCATTACGGAGCCTTGGCCGCGCTCCTCGGCACGCGCGATGCCCGCGACGTCACCAAGGCGATCGCTGCCAATCCGATCGCGATCCTGGTGCCCTGTCACCGCGTCCTCAAGAAGGACGGCTCGATCTCGGGATATCGCTGGGGCGTGTACCGCAAGAGGGTGCTGCTGCAGCGCGAGAAAGAGGCTGTCGCGAGATATGCGACGGCGCGGCCGGAAGCGCAGCACAGCCTTCGGCCTGCTGCCTGAATTGTGCGGATCGGGGGCGCATACGCGCCCTCGCCCCGCTGCTTCGAGCCCGGTCAGCTCGCGTCTGCGTTCATGCATGCGCAGGGCGCCGCCATAGCCGCAGGAGAAAATCCTGGCCGCCACGGCCTGGGGACGGCGGCAATCACCAAGGTCATGTCACGGCTCCTCGACCAATTACTGGTGCACCTCCGCGCCTTGCAGGCGACGAGCAATCTCACCGCAACGCTGGCCTCGCGAAGCCGTTAGGCTGGGCGGGTGTGCGGGAACCACGCCGTCATCCCGGACAAGCGGCGAAGCCGCGTAGATCCGGAATGACGGTGTGTTTCAGAGCATAACCGGCGCGCTCTAATAGCCGCGCTGTCGATCGATCAGGCCGATCGGCTCCTTGCCGGCCCGCAACAGGTCCAGATTCTTCAGGATGACCTCCACGGAAGTTCCCGGCTGCGCCGAGCTCGCGATGTGCGGCGTCAGCAGGATACGCGGATGCGTCCACATCGGGTGATCGGGCGGCAGCGGCTCGGGATCGGTGACGTCGAGCACCGCACCGGAAATCTGGCCGCTATCCAGTGCCGCCAGCAAGGCGTCCTGATCGAGATGCCCCCCGCGCCCGACATTCACGAGCATGGCGCCGCGCGGCAGCTTGGCGAAGAGGTCGCCGTTCAGGATGCCCTGGGTCTCCGCCGTCAATGGCAGGAGGCAGACCAGGATATCGGTGCGGCCGAGGAAGGCATCGAACTCGCCCTCCCCGGAGAAGGTCTCGATGCCTTCGATCTCATGGCGCGACCGGCTCCAGCCGGCGACCTTGAAGCCGGCATAAGCCAGCTTCTTGCACGCCAGGCTGCCCAGCTGCCCAAGCCCGAGCACACCCACGCGCCTGGTCCCAGCCGTCGCGGACGGCTGGGGGTTCCAGAGCCCGCGCTGCTGCTGGTCCATATGGGTCAGGACATCGCAATGCAGGGACAGCACCGCCGTCGTGACGAACTCGGCCATGATCTGCGGCACGCTCGGGTCGAGCATCCTGACGACCTTGACGTTTGGCGGCACCAAATCGAGGTTCAACTGGTCGACGCCCGCGCCGACCGAGAACAGCACCTCGAGATTGGGATAGCCGGTCGAGATGTCGTCCGGCGGCAGCCAGACCGCCATGTATTTGACCAGCGCGGGATCGCCGACATCCGGCCAGATCCGGAACGGCAGATCGGGCTCGCGCTCCTCGAAGACGGCCTTCCAGTGATTACCGCGCACAGCCTCGGACTTGTACAGAAAGATCATAGTTTTCCTCGCGCTACGGCATGTTCCTAGCGTCCCTGGAAGGCTCTGTCTTGTATGCAATGATGGTCCGTGTCGACATCGCTCCGGCACGCGCTGCCAACAGCTTCAGCAGCGACGCAGATCAGCCAGATTACGCGCACCGAGCATGCCCATCGTCACATTGAGTTCATGGCTCAGGAGATCGAGGACGCGCCCTGCCCCATCCGCGCCCCCGATCGCGACGCCGTAGAGCGTCGCGCGGCCGATCAGGACGCCGCTTGCACCCAGCGCCAGGAAGCGTGCGATGTCGGCGCCACGGCGCACGCCGCTATCGGCCAGGATCTCCATGCGGCCCCCGATCGCCGCGACGATGGCGGGCAGGACCTCGGTCGGGCCAGGCGCGCAGTCGAGATTGCGCGCGCCATGGTTCGAGACCACGATCGCATCGACGCCATGGGAGAGCGCCGTCAGCGCATCATCGACGCGCAAGATGCCCTTGAGGATGAGCTTGCCCTTCCAGCGCTGGCGTAGCAGGCGGACATCCTCCCAAGTCACATCGGTGGCGAGGCTCAGCTCGTCGGAGAGCGAGCTCCGCCCGAGCTGGGTGCGGAACTCCTCGGGATAATGCGCATAGGTCGGCACGCCCGAGGCGATCAGCGAACGCAGCATCACCGAGGCCGTCCAGCGCGGATGCAGCATCAGGTCGATGCCGGCGCGCGCCGAGGCCTTGAGCGGAATGCCGAAGCCGTTGCGCAGATTATATTCGCGGTTGGGCCCGACGGCGGTGTCGACCGTCAGCACCAGCGTTTCCGCCCCGGCCGCCCAGGCGCGGTCGATGAGCGCCAGCGTGCGCTGCCGGTTCTTCCAGACATAGAGCTGGAACCAGAGCTTTGCGCCCGATTCCGCCGCGATGCGCTCGACCGAGGTGATCGACTGGGTCGAGACGCAGAAAGGGATGCCGGCGCGCGCCGCTGCCTTGGCCAGCGCGATCTCGCCATCATGCCAGACCAGACCCGCCATGGCCGTGGGCGCAATCACAAGCGGAAGCGGCTGCGAATGGCCGAGGATCTCCGCCTCGAGCGAACGCTGCGACACATCGACCAGCACCGAGGGCGCGAGCCGGATCGCATCGAGCTGCCGCCGGTTGCCGGAGATCGAAAGCTCGTCCTCGCTGCCGCGGTCGAGATATTCGAACAGACCGTGCGGCAGGCGCCGTTTCGCGGCCCGGCGCGCATCCTCGACATTGAGGATATGGGCGAAGGCGGGCTTGGTCATCGCGGCAGCTTGAAGCCGATGCCCGCAATGCGCGCCTTGGCGACGACCAGATGCGCAAGTGCGAGATCGGCCAGGGCAAAGCCGCGGAAGCAGAAGAAGGAACGACGCCCGGCAGCAGTCGGATGCGGCGCGTTGGCAAGCTCGACGAGATCGTGCTGGAAGCGGACGGTCGTCACCGGCTGTCCGTCGACATCATAGGGCGCGCTCGACTGGGCGAGACTGTCGGTCACGAGCACGTCGAAGGCGGGTAGCGTTTCCGGACGCCAGCTGCGGCCGATATCGACCGCCGAGGCGAAGGCGACCGGCTTCATCCTGTTGGCATCGAGGAAAGGCCGCAAACCCGGCGCGCCGGGCACCATCGAGATCACGATGTCGCTTTGCGCGAGCAGCTGATCCGCATCCTCGACCACCTCCGCCGTGAGGCCACGCAAGGAGGCGGCTTCGGCGAGGCTCTCGGCCGAGGCGCGGCTACGGCTGAACAGCAGCGCAGAGGCGAGAGCTGGATAGAGATCGAGAAAGGCGGCGAGATGGGCGTGCGCCTGCAGCCCGCAGCCGACGAAACCGATCGTGCGCGGCGCCGGCGGAGCGAGCCTGGATGCCGCAACCGCCGACAAGGCAGCGGTGCGGATCAACGTGATCTCGTCACCGTCGAGCACCGCGATCGGCGCGCCACTCGCATAATCGCTGACGCAGATCAGCGCATTGATGCCTGGCACCGGACTTTTGGGCGTCACGGGCGCCATCGACACCCATTTCAGCGTCGCGATGGACTGCGCCGAGGAGGCAGCCGTCATCGCCTGGAAACCATGGCCGGGGCCGAGACCCAGCGCGCTCTTCGGCAGGCTCTGGTTCAGCCCGGCGGCATGGTCGCGGAAGGCCTGCAGCACGGCCTCGCGCGCCTCCGACGGCGCGATGGCAAGCGCCTGGACATCGCCGCGCGAGAGATAGAGCAACTCATTGCCCATCAGCCGAACCTCTTTGCCGAATAAGGAGACGGATCGAAGGGCGGAATGCGCCCGTCGATCAGAGCCGCGACCAGCTTCGCCGTAGCCGGAGCCTGGATCAGCCCGGTATGGGCATGGCCGAAGGCGTGGACCACATCGCGGCATGCCGAGGCCGCTCCGATACAGGGCAGCCCGTCCGGCGTCGAGGGGCGATGGCCCATCCAGCGGTCAATCTCGGCGCGCTCGAAGCGCTCGGCGAGCGCGGGAAACATGGTGCGGGCGAAGCCGAGCAGGATGTCGGCGCGGCGCCAGTCCGGCGGCGTCGAGACGGAAGCAAGCTCGACCTGCCCCGCGAGCCTGAGGCCCTGCGGCGTCGAGACCACGCCCATCTTGCCGTCGGACGGCATCAGCCCGGCGCCGAGCTCCACGCCCGGATCAGGGATCACGACGTGATAGCCGCGCTCCGAGATCAATGGCACGGCGTCGCCGGCGCGGCGGGCGAGATCGCGCGAACCGATGCCGGCGGCGATCACGGCGCGGTCGCAGGCGACGGAACCGTGATCGGTCTCCACCGCGCGCAAGCGGCCACTGGCGATGGTGAAGCCTGTCGCGCGGGCCGTGACGCGCGTCGCTCCGCGATGCAGCGCCAATTCGGCCAGGGCCCGGCAATAGGCGCCGGGATCGGCGACCTGGCCGCCATCGTCGAGTCTTGCGCCAAAGCGATAGGCTGCCCCGAGTTGCGGCAGAAGGCGGCGCAATTCATCCTCTTCGATCTGCGAGAAGCGCACGCCAAGGGCAGCACGCATCTCCCATTCCAGGGCTTCCGCCAGGAACTCGGTGCGATCGCGATAGACGAAGATCAGCCCCTCCCTGCGGATCAACTCCGGCACGCCGGCCTCCTGCGCCAAGGCGGCGTGGTCGGTGACCGTGTCCTTGCAGAGCGGGTAGCGCGCGGCGACGCAGGCCTCGATCTGCGCCCAGCTGCGCCCGGCGAGGATGAAGCGGACGAGCCAGCCGGCGAGCCCCGGCAGGTCGCGCCAGCGGATCACGAAGGGGCCGGTCGGGTCGAGCAGGAAGCCTGGAATTTTGCGCCAGAGGCCGGGAACGGAGATCGGCATGATCGCCGCCGGACTGAGCCAGGTGCCGTTGCCATAGGAGGCCGCCTGCCTGCCGCCAGGGTCCTCGGGCTCGATCAGAACGACTTTGTGCCCGCAGCGCTGGATCTCCAGCGCCGCGCAGAGGCCAATGATGCCGGCGCCGATGACGGCGACGGTCTGGGAAGCCTCGCGCGCCATCGCCTTGATCCGCTCAGCCGCGATTGTGGAAATGGCTGAGGAAGGCGCGGGTCGCGTCCTGCACCGGGTTCTCGATGACCTCGCGGGCCGGCCCTTCCTCGACGATCACGCCGTCGCGCATGAAGATGACGCGGTCGGCGACCTCGCGAGCGAAGCCCATCTCATGGGTGACGATGATCATGGTCATGCCTTCGGCGGCGAGATCGCGCATCACGCCCAAAACCTCGCCGACGAGCTCGGGGTCGAGTGCCGAGGTCGCCTCGTCGAACAGCATCACCTCCGGCTCCATGGCGAGCGCGCGGGCAATCGCGACGCGCTGCTTCTGGCCGCCCGAGAGCTTGTTGGGGAAGACATCGACCTTGTCGCTCAGGCCGACCTTGGCGAGCAGCCGGCGCGCCAGCGCCTGGGCCTCGACCTTCGGCATGTTCTTCACCGAGAGCGGTCCCTCCATGACGTTCTGGAGGACACTCATATGCGGGAACAGGTTGAAGTGCTGGAACACCATGCCGGTGTTGGAGCGGAAACGGGCCTGCTCGCGCACGCCAGGCAGCTTTGAGCTGTCGCCGAAGGAGAAGCTGCTCTCGCCGATCCGGATCTTGCCGCCTTCGGGGATCACCAGCAGGTTCAGGCAGCGCAGCAAGGTCGACTTGCCAGAACCGGAGGGGCCGATCAGCGCGACGACCGCGCCCGGTTCGACGGTGAGGTTGATGTCGCGCAGCACGGTCAGGGAGCCGAAGCTCTTGCGCAGGCCGGAGACCTCGATCTTGGGGTTCATCGTCGTGGCCTTAGTTGCTGTGCGCGAGTTGCTTTTCCGCGCGCTTGACGATCGCTGTCAGCGGCAGAAGCACGACGACATAGATGGCTGCGATCAGGGTGTAGGTCTCGAGCGCACGATAGGTGTCCATCGCCACGATCTGCCCCTGATAGAGCAGGTCCGGCACCGCCAGCACCGAGACCAGCGAGGTGTTCTTGAACTGGATGATCGACTGGTTCATCAGCGGCGGAATCATGCGCTTGATCGCCTGAGGCAGCACGATGCGGCGCATCACGCGCGCCGGCGTCATGCCCAGCGCGAGCCCAGCCTCCGACTGCCCCGGCTCGATCGAGACGATGCCACCGCGGATCACCTCGGCGTAGAACGATCCGCCATAGAGCGAGAGGGTCACGATCGCGGCGGGAAGCGCGTCGAGCTTGATGCCGGTCATGATCGGCAGGGCATAGTAGAACCACAGCAGCAGCACGAGCAGCGGCGTCAGCCGGAACATCTCGATATAGGCCCAGGAGAGCCAGCGCAGCACCGGCGAGCGCGAAATCTGGGCGATGCCGGCAACGAGCCCGACGACCATGCCGAGGATGACGATCGCGATCGTCAGCCCAATCGTCACCGCTGTTCCGGTCAGGAACAGCCAGCGATAGCCCCAGACGATGTCGAAATGCCACTGATACATTCTGTCCTCCTCCGGGAGGTTATTGGCGCCGCGGCCCCAGTCAGGCGGAAGCTACGACGCGAAGGCTCCGGGCCTGAGCCCGGAGCCAGTGGTCGGAAGGCTTCAGAATGTGACGCCCGGAGGGATGTCGTCGAGCGACAGATCGACCTTGGCGAGGCTGGCGACCACTGCCTCACGCACGATGCCGAGGCCGCGCGAATAGGTGATCCAGATCGAGACGAAATCGCGCCAGGTCTTGTCGGACTCGCGGCGGAAGCCGGCATTGGAGGTGGAGCCGAACAGAGGCTGCGGCACCACGACCTTGCCGAGCGCGGCGTCGCGCTTCACCGCGCGGACGCCACCCATCCAGAAGATGCACTGGGCGTCGACGCGACCGCTGCGCAGGGCCAGCGTAGCTTCATCGATCGACTTGAAGCGCACGATCTGAGCCTTGGGGCAGAGCCGGCCGGCGACCTGGTCATGGGCCGATCCGATATCGACCGAGATCTTGACCTTGGGGTCGTTGAGCTCGGCCCAGGTCTTGGGCTCGAAGCCAGGGCGCGCGATCACGACCAGCGCGCTGTCATAGACCGTGCCCGAGAAATCGATCGCCATGGCGCGCTTCGGCGTCGGGTTCAGGCCAAACATGATGTCGATCTTGTCGGCCTGCAGGTCGAGGATCGCATTGCCCCAGGTCGTCTCGACCAGTTCGAGCTGCACATCCATATCGGCGGCGAGCGCCGAGCCGATATCGTAGAACTGGCCGGCCCATTTGCCCGTCGCCTGGTCCTTCATGAACCAGGGCGCGCCGGCTGCGACCGCACCGAGGCGCAGCTTCTTGGTAGCGAGGATGCGGTCAAAAGTGTTCTGCGAAGCGCTCTGGGCGCTGGCGCTGCTGGATGCCAGCGACAGCGCGGTAGCTGCCACGGCGCCGGCCCCGATCAGGCCTGCGAGATCCCTGCGTGCAATCATGTCGATTCTCCCGATTGTTGAAAACAAGCCTCGTAACCGATGAGGCAGGCACCCGCTTGCGTTGGCGGGCCTTCCGTCCTGCGCCCCCCTCATCGAAGGCGACAGCGGATCGTCCCCCGGCTTCCTCACACGGCCTTCGCCGTGAGGAGGACGCCGGGGTTCATCAGATTCTGCGGGTCGAACAACGCCTTGACCCGCCCCATCAATTCGTAGCGAAGCGGATCGGCGAGACGCTCCAGCTCCTCGGTGAGCTTGCGGCCGACGCCGTGCTCGGCGCTGAAGGTGCCCTCAAAAACCGCAGCCGCATCATGGATCGCCCGCTCGACCTCGAGCGCGAAGGCATCCTCATCCGCCAGGCTGTTCCAGAATTCGTGCTGGAACATCAGGATGTAGTGCACATTGCCGTCGCCGAGATGGCAGACGACCTGCGTCACCGCCTGCGGAAAGCGCTCTGCTGCAACCTTGTCGGCGGCCGCGATGAAGGCGGCAGCGTCCGAGGTCCGCACCGCAACGTCATGGACGATGCCGATGCCTTCCTTCTTGTTCGCCTCCGAGACGGAATGGCGGACATGCCAGAAATCGGCGGCCTGCTGTTCGGACGCGGCCATGATCGCATCAATGATGCCGCCGCTCTCCAGGGCGGCGCCCAGCACCTCTTCCAGGATCGCATTCAGCGCGGTCGTGGCGTCCTCGCTGCCGAGCTCGATGAGCAGCGACCAGGCCGGGATCTCGGCGAAGGGAATGCGCACCCGCTCTTCATGCCGGCGCACCAGTTCGAACTGCGAGGCCGAGACCAGCTCGAAGGCCTGGATATAGGAACCGGCGCGGCCCTGCAGCGCCGCCAGCAGAGAAACCGCCGCCGCCGGATCAGCGACCGAAACCCAGGCATGGGCCGTGTTCGGCGTCTGGGGGTGGAGCCTGAGCGCCGCCCCGGTGATGATGCCGAGCGTGCCTTCCGCGCCGATGAAGAGATGGCGCAGCATGTAGCCGGTATTGTCCTTGCGCAGGCCCGCGAGGTCGCAGAGCACGCGCCCGTCGGCGAGCACGATCTCGAGCCCGGCGACGAGATCGCGCATCGGCCCGTAGCGCACGACGCCCGTCCCGCCGGCATTGGTCGAGATCAGGCCGCCGATCTGGGCGCTGCCTTCGCTGCCGAGATGCAGCGGAAACTGACGCCCTGCCCTCACGGCTGCCTCATGCAGATCCCCGAGGACGACGCCGGCATCGACGGTGGCGATCCCCGTCGCCTGGTCGACCGCACGGATGCGGTTGAGCCGGCGCAGCGAGAGCACAATCCCGATCTTGCCCTGCCGGTCGCTCTCCGGCACCGCGCCGAAGCACAGCCCAGTATTGCCGCCGACCGGGAAGACCGGCTGGCCCTCGGTGGCGCAGAGCGCAACCACGGCCGAAACCTCGGCCGTCGTCGCCGGGGACACCACGCAAAGCGCCTGCCCGCGCCGACGCTGGCGCCAATCGGTGATCCAGGGCTCCATCTCACCGGGATCGGTGATCAGGCCCTTGTCTCCGACGATGGCGCGCAACTGCTCGAGCACGACAGGGCCCTTCCAGGATCAGGCGAGGTTGATGGCTTTGGCGCCTTGCGCGGCAAGTTTGAGCTTCGCCAGCGTCTCCGGGCTCGGGCCCTGCAGTGGCAGGCGCACCCCGCCGACAGACATGCCGACGAGCTCCATATAGGTCTTCAGCGGGCCGGGATTGGTCTCGATATAGATCGCGTCGGTAACCGGATCGATCTTGTCCTGAAGCTTGAGGGCCTCCTTGAGCTTGCCCTGTCGGGCGAGCTCGAAGATCTCGATCCAGATCTTCGGATAGATCGAGGCGGAGGCGAGGACACCGCCTTTGGCGCCGAGCGCGATATGGGTGGCGAAGAGCGGCTCCTCGCCGCTCAGGATCGCGATCTTGTCGCCGGCATATTTCACCGTGCGGATGAAGTCCGGCATGTCATAGGAGGAGTACTTCATGCCGATGATCGAGCGGTCCTCGGCCATGGCCTGGACCGTGTCGGCGAAGGCCGCGACCGTGGTGCGGCGCGGGATCTGGTAGAGCATCACCGGCAGATCGAGCGCGTCGCGGTAGCGGCGGAAATAGGCGCGCATGCCTTCTTGCGTGCCCGGAGCGTAATAGGGCGTCACCGTCATCACGGCGGCGGCGCCGGCGGCGGCGAAATCACGGCCGGCTTCCAGCGCATCCTCGAAGCCGGTCGAGAGCACGCCGGGGATGACCGGCTTGCCGTCGGCCGCCTCGACGCAAGCCGCAACGATGTCGCGGCGCTCGCTGCGGGAAAAGGCGGGATACTCGCCGGTGCCGCCGATCGGCACGATGCCCTGGGCTCCGGCTGCCAGCTGGAAGCGAACGAGCGCCTGCAACCCCTTGATATCGACGGCCCCGTCCTGCGTCAGCGGGGTGACGATCGCGGTGTAGAGGCCGCTCAAATGATCTTGCGTGAGTGTCATCCGACCTGATCCTTGCGCCTAGCTCTGCCGCCTTCGCATCCGGAACCGGCGCCGTGCCGGCCCCGAAGAAGTTTTGCCGGCGCGCTGTCGGAAACGCAGCCTCATCGACGATCAGATGGCTGTCAATATGAAAATAGAAAAATGTCTTATACGACATTTTATGTCGAAAGCGGGCAGACAGCACGCTTCCCTTGGCCTAAGCTGGCGACTATGAGGTGCTCTCACTGGTTGCACTGGATCGCTGAGGGAGAAGCAGCATGCCGGAAATCTCGCTGGCTGAACGGGGCGATGCCGTTCGCGAAGCGACCGAGTATGGCGAGCGCGATTCCGCCCGGACCGGGGATGATCTCAGATCCGCGGTCGATATCGGCGCCCACCTGCTGAAGCTGCGCAAGAGCCGTGGGCTGACGCTCCAGGAGGTCAGCACGCTGACCGGTGTCTCGGCATCGGCGTTCTCGAAGATCGAACGCAACGAATTGTCGCCGACGATCTCGACCATGCAGAGGATCGCGCAGGGGCTCGGCGTCGAACTCGTCACCCTGCTGACTGACCAGGACAACAGCGTTGGCGCCTTCGGCGGCCGGCGCAGCATCAGCCGCGCCGGCGCGGGCAGCCGCCATACGACCGGCACCTGCAACAATGTGCTGCTCTGCGCCGACCTGAAGAACAAGCGCGCCACCCCGATCCTGACCACGGTGACGGCGCGCTCCCCCGACGAATACCCGGCCTGGGCCAAGTCGGAGGCGGAGATCTTCGTGATGGTGCAGGAAGGCACGCTCGTCGTGCACAGCCGTCTCTACGAGCCGCTGGAACTGAACAAGGGCGACTCGGTCTATTACGACGCCACGACCGAGCACACCTGGACCTCGAAGGGCCCCACCAACGCCGTGGTGCTCTGGGTTCTCGTCGATCTCTGAGGAGAGCGTGCGGTGCGGTTTCCTCCGCGCCCGCTCCCGGCCAGCCCCGACCGCGCTGCCGCGTTCGCGCCGGCATGCGGCTGGCGCACGCCCGCCATCCCATCACGCACGCGAAAAATCCTATTCGCCTGCGCGCTGCCAGCGGAAGCTGGGGGATAGGCTCTGGAGGTTTCAATGGGTTATCGGGTCGGCGTCGATATCGGCGGATCATTCACGGATTTCGCGCTGTTCGACGAGAATACGCAGAGCCTCAAGACGCTGAAGGTGTTCTCGCGGCCAGACGAGCCTGGCGCGGAGGTGCTCGAAGGCGTCAGGCTCGTCGGCGAGCGCTACGGCATCAAGCCCGGCGACATCACCTATTTCACCCATGGCACGACCGTGGGCATCAACACGGTGATCCAGCGCAAGGGGCTCAAGCTCGCTTTGTTCACCACGGAGCATTTCCGGGACGTGCTGGAGGTCGCCCGCCTCAAGATCCCGAACATGTACAATCTGTTGTCGAAGCGGCCGGAGCCGCTGATCCCGCGCGACCGCGTCTTCGGCATCGTGGGCCGCATGAAGGCGGACGGGAGCGAGGAAACGGCGCTCGATGAGGCCAGCGTCGCCCGCGCCGTGGCCGGCGCCCAGGCGGCAGGCGCAGAGGGCATCGTCGTCTCGCTGCTGCACTCCTATCGCAATGCCGGCCATGAGCGCGCCGTCAAGGCGCTCGTCGAGCGCCTGGCACCCGAGATCCCGGTGTTTCTCTCCAGCGAAACCTGGCCGATCATCCGCGAATATGAGCGCACCATCACGGCGGCGATCGGCGCCTATGTGCAGCCGCGCGTCGCGCATTATCTCGGCTCGCTGCAGGCGGCGCTCAGGGATGCCGGCGTCACGGTCGATCCGCGCCTGACCAAGTCGAATGGCGGCGTGATGACCGCCGAGCAGGGCAAGAGCGAGTGCGTGCAGATGATCCTGTCCGGCACGGCCTCGGGCGTGATCGGCGCGGCTTATGTCGCGGAGGTCTGCGGCATCAAGCACTGCATGAGCCTCGACATCGGCGGCACCTCGGCGGATGTCGCGATCATCATCGACGGCCAGCCGCAATATGGCGTCGGCGAGCAGATCGGCGAGTTCCAGATCCACATCCCATCCGTCTCAGTGAGCTCGATCGGCGAAGGCGGCGGCTCGATCGCCTGGGTCGATGCGCAAGGCGTGCTCAAGGTCGGGCCGGAAAGCGCCGGCTCGCGGCCGGGACCGGCCTGCTATGGCCGCGGCGGTACGCGCGCCACGATCACCGACGCCTTTGCCGCGCTCGGCCTCGTCGGGCTTTCGGAGATCGGCTATTCCGCCGTGACGATCGATCGCGACAAGGCCCGCGCGGTCGTCGGCGAGCTCGCCGGAAAGCTCGGCCGCAGCATCGAGGAGACGGCGGAGGCGATCATCCGCATCGCCGTCTCCGGAATGTATTCGGATGTCAGCGCGCTGGTCTCGCGTTTCGGCATCGACCCGCGCGATTTCTCCTGCCTCGCCTTCGGCGGAGCCGGCCCGATGATGGCCTGCTTCCTCGCCCGCGAACTCAACATGCGCGAGACGGTGGTGCCGCCGACGCCTGGCGTGCTCTCGGCATTGGGTGGCCTGATCGCCGACATCAAGAGCGACTTCATCAAGACGCTCTATGCCGATCTCGCCCCGGCCACCGGCGCGGTCATCCGCGACGAGTTCGAGGCCTTGAAGGTGAAAGCGCTCTCCTGGCTGCATGTCGACCAGGGCTATTCCGGCGAGCACCAGCTGACCTATTCGGCCGAGATGCGCTATCGCGGCCAGTCCTTCGAACTCGACACGCCTCTCGACGCCACAGCCGTCGCGGCTGGAGACACGAAGGCCCTCGCCGCCGCCTTCCATGCCGAGCATGAGCGCGTCTATGGCCATGCCGATCCCACGGCCGCCGTCCAGGTGATCTCGCTGCGCCTCGTGATCTCAGGCAAGACCACCAAGCCCGAGTTTCGCCGCCACGAGGCCGTATCCGAACCGGCGACGCCGCTCAGCCATGCCGAGGCCTGGCTCGACGGGGCCTATCGCTCGATCGCAGTGTTCAACCGCAACGACCTCAAGCCCGGCCAGCGCTTCGCCGGTCCGGCCGTCATAACCCAGGACGACTGCACCACGATCGTACCACCCGGCCTGACTGTGCGCGTCGATGAATACGCCAACCTTCGCATCGTTTCGGAGATCGCACCGTGAAGCTCGACAACACCACGCTGCAGGTTCTCGCCAATTACTGCGCGGCTGCCGCCGAGAGCATGGGCTGGACGCTGATGCGCACCGCCTATTCGACCTTCGTGAAGGAGACGGAGGATTTTTCCTGCCAGGTCCTGACCCGGGACGGGCTGACCGTCGCCTCGCCCAAGACCTTCGGGGCGACCTGGTACACCGGCCTGGATTATGGCGGCGTGATCTCGCTCTTCGACTATGAGGAGGGCGATATCTACGTCACCAGCGACCCCTATACCGGCAATGTCGCAACCCATACGCCCGACATCCATATGTGGAAACCGGTCTTCCGCGACGGCGAGATCGTCTGCTTCGTCGGCAACCACATCCACAACACCGATGTCGGCGGCGCCGTGCCGGCGACGCTCTCACGCACCCTGACCGAGATCCAGCAGGAGGGCCTGCGGATTCCGCCGATGCGTCTGATGCGCGCCGGCGTGCTGAACCAGGATCTGCTCGCCATCATCGCCCACAACGTGCGCCTGCCCGAGCAGAACTGGGGCGATCTCAACGCCCAGATTGCCTGCATCAATGTCGGCGAGCGCAAGATCCACGAGATCCTCGACCGTTTCGGCAAGGAGGACTTCATCACCGGGCTCGAGCAGTTGCTCGATTATGCCGAGAGCCAGGCGCGCGCCGTGATCGCGCAGATTCCCGATGGCGAATATTTCTTCGCCGACTATGCCGACGAGGACCAGACGGGCGGCTATCCCGTGCGCGTCGCGGTGACGCTCAAGGTCCATGGCGATACGCTGACGGTCGATTTCACCGGCAGCGATCCCCAGCTCGCCTCCTCGCTCAACATGCCCACAGGCGGCAAGGAGCGCCATTCGCTGGTGACGGTCGGGACGGTCTATGCGCTCTACTGCCTGGACCCGACGATGATGCTGAATGCCGGGCTGATGCGTCCGACGCGGGCCGTCCTGCCCGAGGGCACGGTGGTGAACGCGGTCAAGCCGGCGGCTGTCGGCATGCGCAGCCTGCTCTGCAACCTGGCGCAGACGGTCACCATCGGGGCCTTCTGCCGCGCCGTGCCGGAGCGGCTGCCGGCCTCGCCGGGCAGCGCCGTCAGCATCATGAACGTCAAGACCAGCACCAGATCCGGCCAGCCGATCATGGCCTCGATCGGCCCGGTCGGCGGCGGCGCCGGTGGCAGCGCCTTCGGGGACGGGGCCGAGGGCAGCGGCGCCAACCTCTCCTTCCTGAAGAACACGCCCGTCGAGATCAGCGAAGCGGAAATCCCGATCAAGATCCGCCGCTACGGGCTGGTGCCGGATTCCGGCGGCCCCGGCCGTCGCCGTGGCGGCACCGGGCTGGAGATGGAGTTCCAGCTCGACGCGCCGCAATCCCTTGTGACCGCGCGCAACCGCGACCGCTCGGTCTTCTCGGCCTGGGGGCTGGTCGGCGGCCGCTCGGGCGCCGTCTCGCGCTTCATCAAGAACCCCGGCACGCCGAAGGCGGTCGATCTCGGCTCGCAGGATATCGTCCCCTGCGATCCCGGCGACATCATCCTGATCCAGGGGCCAGGCGCCGGCGGCTACGGTTCGCCCCTGGAACGCCCGGTGGCCGACGTCCTGACCGATGTGAAGCGCGGCCTGGTCTCAGTCGAGCGGGCGCGCCTCGACTACGGCGTCGTCATCGGCCCGGACTTCGCTCTCGATGACGCCGCCACCGTCACGCTCCGCGCGCAAATGGCGGGAGAGGCCGATAGCGCGGAATTCGGCTACGGGCCGGGCCGCATCGCCTTCGAGAAGGTCTGGACGCGCGGACGCTATGCGGCGCTGACGCGCATCCTCGCGCAGGTGCCGGTGACCTGGCGCTATTTCGTCAAGCACCAGATCTTCCATGTCATCAAAAATCCGCCCTCCGAGGGCGGGCAAGGCGCGGCCGATATCTACCGCGCCTATGAGGATGTCGTGGCGCGTTTCACGGACCTGCCGCGCGTGGCTCCCGAGGATGCGCGCGCGATCGCCTGATGGGTTTAACGGGGCGGGCCGGTCAGGGCCGCCCCGGCCAAGCTCAGGCTACTGAGGCGCTTTCACGCTCCGGCAGGCTGCGCGCCGAGAAATCGCAGCAGTCCTGCGCGATGGCCGCCACGCGGGCCGCGAGCGGCGACAGGTCCCGGGCGCGGTGCACCGCGAAATAGCGGATCGGCGGAATGGCGGGCTCTGTCCTGATCACACGCAGAAGACCGCTCCTGATCTCGGGCGCGAAGTAGCTCGCGGTCAGGAAGGTGACGCCCAGCCCCGAGGCCGCGAGCCCGGCAAGCACGTTCAGACTGTTGCACTGGACGACGCGGTTGATCTGCAGGCCGTTCGCCAGCGCCCAGTCGAGCACCAGCCGCTGCAGGCCGGAGCCCTGCGTCTGGCTCAGGATCGGATATTTCGCCATCTCGCCCAGCGGGATGCAGTCCTCGACCGGACCGAAGCCCGGCGCCGAGACCCATTCGAGCTGGACAGCCTGCAGCGGCACCGCCGTCAGATCGAGCGTCTGCGGCGGATCGAGCCCGATCACGAGGTCGAGTTCGTTCGTGGTCAATTTGCCGAACAGGTCGATGCTCGCCGCAACCTCGGGCACCGGGACGAGGTTCGGATAGTCGCGCTTCATCGCGACGACGAGCTTCGGCAGCCAGGTCAGCGCGACGAGCTCGGTAGCGCCGAAGCGGAAGGGGCCCGAAAAGCTCGCCGGGCCGCTGGCCTCTTCACGGAAGCGCAGTTCCAGCGCCAGCATCTGCGCCGCGATCGGCAGGCTCGCTTCACCGGCCCGGGTCAAGCGCAAGGCATGGCTCGCGCGATCGAATAGCGGCCCGTTGGTAACAGCTTCGAGCTCCAGGATCCGTTTCGAGATCGTGGACTGAGCCAGGTTGAGGCGTTGAGCCGCTTCGGTGAAGCCGCCCAGCGTTGCAGTCCAATAAAAAGCCTCGAGCTGCTTCAGGCTGGCTGGCATGGCAGGGCCTTAAAAAATGAGACCTCGAAATCGCGCGCGACCGCCGCCCCCTAACTATGAAGAAAAGCGATCGCTTCCGCGAATAATATTCGCTTTCTGTCATTATTGCGACGTCACATATTGGTTGTCGTCGAAACCATTTTTCTGACGCAGGTTCAAAACCATGCCGCTGATCGGCCACCGCACCAACCCGAGCGCCCCCGCCGTTCCGGCTGCCATTCTCGACGCCTTTCGCGGCGCCGCTGTCGCGGTCATTTCCGACAATATGAACCGGCTGCACGGCACGAAGAGCCTCAAGCCCTATCATCGCTCCGGCCATCTGGTCGGCACCGCGGTGACTGTGAAGACGCGGCCCGGCGACAACCAGACCCTGCACAAGGCCTATGAATTGCTGCGCCCCGGCGACGTGCTGGTCGTCGATGGCGGCGGCGACGAGATCCAGGCGCTGGTCGGCGAGATCATGATGAGCCGCGCCAAGGCGATGGGCGTCGCCGGCTTCGTCATCGACGGCGCGATCCGCGATGTCGCGGCCTTCGTCGAGGCCGGTTTCCCCTGTTATGCCCGCAGCGTCACCCATCGCGGCCCCTACAAGACGGGGCCGGGCGAGATCAACGTGCCGGTCGCGATCGACGGCATGGTGGTGATGCCGGGCGATGTCGTGGTCGGCGATGCGGACGGCATCGTGACCTTCGACCGCGCCGACGCCGAAGAATTGCTGGCGCTGGTGCGCCAGCAGGAGGCGCGCGAAGCCCAGGCGCTCACCGACATCACTGAGGGCCGCCTCGACAAGCCCTATACCGGGATCGTCGAAAAGGCCGCGTCATGACCGTGACCGCCATCCCGCTCTCGGCGCGCGTCCAGCGCATCAAGCCGTCGCCGAGCATGGTCGCGCGGATGCGCGCCCAGGAGTTGCGGGCGCAGGGCCGCGACATCATCGACCTCACCACCGGCGAGCCCGATTTCGACACGCCCCTCCACATCCAGCAAGCGGCGACCGCCGCGATGGCGGCCGGAGAGACCCGCTATTCCCCGGTTAACGGCACGCTGCGATTGCGCAAGGCGATCGCCGCGAAGTTCGAGCGTGAGAATGGCGTCAGCTATCCCCTCGACCAGATCGTCGTCGGCAGCGGCGCCAAGCAGATCATCTTCAACGCGCTCGCGGCGACATTGGGCGAAGGCGACGAGGTCATCGTGCCCGCGCCTTACTGGGTGTCCTATCCCGACATGGTGCTCGCCTGCGACGGCACGCCGGTGATCGTGGCCTGCGGGGAAAACTCCGGCTTCAAGCTGACGCCGGAGGCGTTTGAGGCCGCGATCACGCCGAAGACACGCTGGCTCCTGCTGAACACGCCCTCGAACCCGACAGGCGCCTTCTATTCGGCCGCCGAGATGACGGCGCTGACCGAGGTGCTGCTGCGCCATCCGCATGTAGCGCTGATGACCGACGACATCTACGAGCATATCCGCTTCGATGGTGGCGAGCCGGTCTGCCCCGTAGCGATCGCACCCGGGCTGCGCGAGCGCACGCTCCTGGTCAACGGCGTCTCCAAGACCTACGCCATGACCGGCTTCCGCATCGGCTACGGCGCCGGCCCGAAACCGCTGGTGACGGCGATGAACGTCATCCAGTCGCAGACCACCTCGGCGGCAGCGGCCCCGAGCATGGCCGCGGCTGCAGCCGCGCTCGAAGGCGACCAAAGCTTCGTCGGTGAGGCCCGCCTCGCCTATCGGGCCCGCCGCGACCGGGCGGTCGCGCTGCTCAACGCGATCGACGGCATCACCTGCCTCACGCCCGACGGCGCCTTCTATGTCTACCCGTCCTGCGCCGGGCTGATCGGCCGGAGGACGGCTGAGGGCCATGAACTGAAGAGCGATCTCGATGTCGCGGTCTATTTCCTGGAGGAGGCCGGCGTCGCCATGCTCGACGGCTCGGCCTATGGGCTTTCGCCCTATCTGCGCCTGTCGATCGCGACATCTCTCGACGCGATCGAGGAGGCCTGCGCGCGGATGAAGCGCGCAAGCGACGCATTGCAACGATCATAAAAACAGGGGACTAGACCATGAAGCTGATTTCGATCCTGGGCCTTGCCGCCCTTCTCGCCGGCTCCGCCACGACCGCGGCCAAGGCCGACCAGCTCGCCGACGTCAAGGCGCGTGGAAAGCTGATCTGCGGCACGCTCGGCACAGCCGAGCCCTTCTCCTTCCAGCACCCGCAGACCCGCCAGATCGTCGGCTACGACGTCGATATCTGCCAGAAGGTCGCGGATTCGCTCGGCGTGACGCTCGAATTGAAGCCGATCGCGGTGGAGGCGCGCATTCCCGAGCTGACGCAGGGCCGCGTCGACATCCTCGCCGCCAATCTCGGCTATACGCCCGAGCGCGCCCAGCAGATCGACTTCTCCTATTCCTATTTCGTCAGCCAGCAGAAGCTGATGGTCACCAAGGAATCGGGCATCACCACGCTCGACAAACTCGCCGGCAAGAAGGTCACGGCGCTCAAGGGCTCCTCCTCCGAGCAGGGCGTGCGTCGCCTGATCCCAACGGCGGAGACGGTGACCTTCCAGGACACCTCCTCAGCCTATCTCGCTTTGGTCCAGGACAAGGTCGACGCCTTCTGCGCCTCCGAATTGATCCTGGTGAAGCTGCGCCAGCAGAGCCAGGCCAAGACGCCGATGGTGGTGATCGAGAAGTCGCTCTTCGTCGAGCCCTGGGGTCTGGGCCTGCGTCGCGGCGAAACCGCCTTCAAGGACCATGTCAACGGCGTCCTGGCGAAGCTCGCCAGCTCCGGCGAGATCGACACGGTCTTCTCGAAATGGCTGGGCGCCGGCACCGCCTTCGACATCAAGCGCGATTTCCCGATCGAAGAGATCAAGGGCTGAGGGCTTAAGCTCGGCGGCCGGGGGGCGGCGCTATGGGATATGTCTTCGACCTGCGTGGCGTGCTCAGCGGCCAGTATCTCGACTGGTTCGTGATCGGCGTCGCCACCACGCTCGCCTTGACCTGCGTCGCCTGGTGCCTTGCCATGGCGATGGGGATCATCCTGACCCTGATCAGGATGATCCCGCTGCCGCCGCTCGGCTGGTTCGTTGCGCTCTATGTCGAGTATCACCGCAACGTGCCGCTGCTGGTGCAGATCCTCATCTGGTATTTCGGCGTGCCCTCACTGCTGCCGCGCCCGGCCCGGCAATGGATCAACGCCCATCACGGCGAGTTCCTGCTGGCGGCAATCGCGCTCGGGCTCGCCTCGGCGGCCTATATCGCCGAGGATATCCGCAGCGGCATCCGTTCGATCCCCAAGGCGCAATATGAGGCGGCGCGCTCGATCGGCTTCGGCTATCTCGGCGCCATGGGCTATGTCGTGCTGCCGCAGGCGATGCGGATCGCGATCCCGCCCTTGATCAACCAGACCCTGCTGCTGTTCAAGAACACCAGCCTCGCCATGGCGATCGGCGTCGGCGAACTGACCTACCGCACGCGTGAGGTCGAGAGCTACACCTTCAAGACCTTCGAGGCCTTCGCGGTCGCCACCGCGATCTATCTGGCGATCTCCTTCGGCATCATGGCGCTGGGCTCCTATTCGGATCGCCGCCTCAAGCTCGAGACGCGCTGATGCTGGAGATCCTCGAGAACAACTGGCTGCTCTTCCTCGTCGGCCAATACCCGCACGGGCCAATCGGCGGCCTGACCATGACGCTGTTCATGGCGGCGACGGCGCTCGCCCTGTGCTTTCCCTTCGCCATCGCGCTGGCGCTCGCCCGGCTCAGCCCCTATCGCTGGCTGCGCCTGCCGGCGACCGCGATCGTGCATACGGTGCGCGGCCTGCCGCTGATCATGTTCATCTTCTGGACCTATTTCGTCTCGCCGCTGGTGATCGGGCGCGCGGTCGGCGGGGTCGAGACGCTTGTCATCGCGCTGGTGGTCTATGAGGCGGCCTATCTCTCGGAGATCATCCGCGCCGGCATCGAGGGCCTGCCGGCGGGCCAGGTCGAGGCCGCCAAATCGCTGGGGCTGCGCTATTGGCCGACCACCTTCAAGGTCGTGCTGCCGCAGGCGCTGCACAACATGCTGCCGAGCATGGTCAGCCAGTTCGTCTCGACCATCAAGGAAACCTCGCTCGGCTACGTCATCAGCGCCCATGAGGTGACCTTCGCGGCGAGCCAGGTGAACAATGTGCTGCTGACCCAGCCCTTCGAGGTCTATGGCATCCTGGCGCTGACCTATTTCGTGCTGTGTTTCGCCTTGACCTCGCTCGCCCGCTTCATCGAGCGGCGCACCTCGTCGGGGCGCGGCGGGGCGCCCGGCGTCATCGTCGCGGCATGAGGCAAACCATGATCCGGTTCGAGAATGTCGATAAATGGTTCGGGCCGATGCAGGCGCTCGCCGGCGTCTCCGGCGAGGTCGGCCGCGGCGAGGTCAAGGTGCTGGTCGGCCCCTCCGGCTCCGGCAAATCGACCCTGATCCGCACGGTGACGCGGCTGGAGACGATCCAGGGCGGCCGCGTCCTGGTCGACGGTACCGATATCGCCTCCCGCGGCGTCGACATCAATCGCTTACGCCAGCGCGTCGGCTTCGTCTTCCAGGCCTACAACCTGTTCCCGCATCTCTCCGCGATCGGCAACATCACGCTCGGCCTGACCAAATTGCGCGGGATGGGCAAGGCGCAAGCGCGCGAACGCGGCCTGGCCGAGCTCGCCCGCGTCGGCTTGGCTGAGAAGGCCGAGGAGATGCCGGGCAGGCTGTCTGGCGGCCAGCGCCAGCGTGTCGCCATCGCCCGCTCGCTCGCCATGGATCCGCAGGTCATGCTGTTCGACGAGCCGACCTCGGCGCTCGATCCGGAAATGGTCGGCGAAGTCCTCGCCGCGATGAAGCAGCTCGCCGCCAGCGGCATGACCATGATCTGCGTCACCCATGAGATGGGTTTTGCCCGCGAAGTGGCCGACGAGATCTGGTTCATGGAGCGCGGCACGGTGCTCGAGCGCGGCAAGCCGGCCGAGCTCACCGGCACATCGGCGCATTCCCGCCTCCAGGCCTTTCTCGCCTCGACCCGCCATGGCGGCAGCGCCGCGTGACGACGACCGATTGCGGCTGAATGGACTGGCGATCCTTCAGCTGCGGCGAACGGAATGTTGAAGACAAGATTGGCGTGGGGGTAGGATCGATCTCTTGATGCCATAGGCAAAAAAGGGGGAAGTGCCGTGCAGCGCCTGACCGCCAAGGATTTTCCGCAAGAGCTGCTTGAGCTCTACGATTTTTATGCTCACGGAAAAATTACCAAGCGCGAATTCTTAGATCGCGCCGGCAAATTCGCCGTGGGCAGCATGACGGCCGCCTCAATTCTGGCCTCGATGAGCCCCGACTACGCGCTTGCGCAACAAATCTCGTTCACCGATCCCGATATCGTCGCTAGCTATATCACCTACCCCTCTCCGAAGGGCCATGGCGATGTGCGAGGGTACTGGGTGGCCCCGACGAAAGCCACCAGCCGCGTCCCCGCAGTGGTGGTCGTACACGAGAACCGTGGCTTGAACCCTTATATCGAGGATGTCGCCCGCCGGGTGGCAAAGGCCGGCTTCATTGCCCTTGCGCCGGACGGGCTGAGCTCCGTCGGCGGCTATCCCGGCAATGACGACAAGGGCCGCCAGCTGCAGCAGCAGGTCAATCCCGAGAAGCTGATGAACGACTTCTTCGCAGCCATCGAATTCCTTATGAAGAGCGATCAAACCACCGGTAAGGTCGGCATCACGGGCTTCTGCTATGGTGGTGGCGTGGCCAATGCGGCCGCCGTCGCTTATCCGGAGCTTGGTGCCGCCGTACCGTTCTATGGTCGCCAGCCCCGCGCCGAGGATGTGGCACGCATCAAGGCACCTCTCCTGATCCATTATGGTGAGCTCGACACCGGCATCAATGCGGGCTGGCCAGCCTATGAAACGGCACTGAAGGCGGGCGGCAAGACCTATGAAGCGTATATCTATCCTGGCGCCAATCATGGCTTCCACAACGACTCGACCCCGCGCTATGACGAGGCGAACGCCAAGTTGGCCTGGGACCGGACGATAGGCTGGTTCAAGCGCTACCTTACCTGAGCGGGAGGCCGGCTCCATCTCGCAATTGCTAGCGTCCTGCACCCCTGCGCCGATATGCAGATACGCCCATGATCGACGGCCCCAAGATTGACTGCCCAAGAGCGAAACATGACCACGCCGGACATCACCCGCATCCCCAACAAGACGCTTCCCAGCAAGTCGGCCGTGGCGGTCTACCGCCTGCCGGGCGGAGGCGGCTTCCTCTGGGCGGTCGCGACCTCGCCTGACCGCACGCAGGATATCCGGGCGCAAACGCTGGGCGCGCTGGGCGTCATCGAGATCTATCTCAGGGATGCGGGCCTCGACCGCACGCGCATCGTCAAGGCGGAGATCGTGGTGACCGATCACGACAACAAGCCGGCTTTCGACGAAGCCTGGTCGAGCTGGATGCCGGCCGGTTACGGGCCCGTGCGCTCCTTCGTGCAATCGGTGATGCCCGAAGGCGACCTGATCGAGATCATCATCACAGCCGCCCTGCTCCCGACCACCTAGCAGCAGCAGGCAGGATGAGATCAGGGCGATGGTGCTTACTGATCAGGCGGCGCGACCTGGCGCCTGTTCAGACGGCGTGCCGTCCTTGATGGCGCCTTTGATCTGGTCCCGCAGTTCAGGCGTATCCTGATGCCCGTGCACCGCGACGGCGTGCTGCACAGCCACCTCCAGGAGTTCGCCCTCGGTATCGGCGGTAATCGCGACCGAGCACTTCATCTCGCTCGGGAATTCACGGCAGTCGATGAACTTGCGTCCCATGGCATCCTCCCCAATTGGAAGATATCAAGCAGCCTTCCATCACGTCGAATGGAAGCTGCTTGATTCACGATACGCTTACGCAGAGGAACTGGCAAAAGCGAGCAGCAACCGACGCTGCTCAATTCGCTGCGGATCAGGAACAACTGCCAGTTGTCGAAGCCGTCATTTCGGGCACAGCCTAGGCGTTCTTGCGCCATAAAGACGCGGCGCTAGAGCCGCTTCCGATCAAATCGGATCGCTAAACAGCTCCAGCTCTTTGTTTTAATGCGTTTTCTTCACGCGAACCGCTGCCCACTTCGCTCGAAAACGCTCTGGCCGTTGCGGAGTTCGTCTTGCGATACCCGGACATCCGATCGGACATCCCCCGGAAAACCCAAGGACGGCGAGTGACAGCCCCCTCACCTGGCTCGCGACCAGCCGGCCACGTCCCACAGCTCGCTGTCCCAGGGGTTCATCGAAACCCCGTTGAGCGACTTGGCCGCGCCCGAGATATTGCCGCGATGCACGAGCGGGATCACCGTGTAGGACTGCACCAGCATGTCGTTCATCTTGCGCGCGAGCTCGGCTCGGGCAGTGATCCCATCCGTTTTCCGCAACGCCTGCGACACAGCATCGTAATCCTGCGAGCAGTAGCGCGGCATGTTGCTGCCCTGCCATTGCGTGACCGGAGATGGGATCGCCGCGCAGACCCATTTGTTCAGGTAGGATTCCTGGTCGAGGCCCTTCGAGTTGTCAGTGTACATCTCGACATCAGCGTAGAACTTCTGCCGCGTGTCCGGGTTGCCGGCATCGCCGCCGAAAAAGACCGAGCCGCTGACATTGCGAAGATCGACGCTGACGCCGAGAACCTTCCAGTATTCCTTCAGCATGGCCTGGGTGTCCTGCCGCACTCCGCTGGTCGAGGTCAGGAAGGACAGTTTCAGCTTCTGTCCGCCCTTCTCGCGGATGCCGTCAGAGCCGGGCTTCCATCCCGCCTCGTCCAGCAAGGCCTTGGCCGCCGCGACATTGGGCGCCAGGCAGCCGTCATTGGCCGTCGAGACGTATTGCGCGGGCGCCGGCACGACATTGCAGCTCGGTTTGCCCTGATCGCCATAGAGAACCTCCGCGATCTCGGCCCGGTCGGTGGCAAGGGACAGCGCCTTGCGCACGCGGATGTCGCTCAGAATCTTGTTCGGGCCGCCTGCCACGGTCGAGCGCTTGTCACCCAGATCCGATCCGGGATCGGTCAGATTCAGGAACAGGTATTCGACCATCGAGCCGAAGGCCGTCACCGGACGCGCCTTGCCCGCCGAGGTCAGCTTCGCCAGGACGTCGGGCGCCAGTTGCAGGTTCCAGGCGTAATCCGTTTCGCCCGTCTCGAAGACGGCCCGTGCAGCGGACATCGCGTCGCCCCCACCCTTGATCGTCACGCCTGAGAAATGCGGCTTGTCGGCTTCGCGGTAGATCGGGTTCATCGCGTAGACGACGACGTCGTTCGGCTTGAAATCCTTGACCTTGTAGGGGCCGGTGCCGATCGGCGCGAAATTCTGCGCGGTGCAGGACGCGATCTTGGCGCCCATGCACTCCTTGAACTGCGCTTCCTGCAGGATCGGCGTGGTCGAGCTGACGAAGGGCACATAGGGATAGGGCGTCGGCTGCGCGAACCGGATCTCGATGGTCAGATCGTCCTTGGCGATCACGTCCTTGATGCCGTCGAAGGCGTTCGAGGCCGCGCAGCCTGCCCCCGTGGCGGTGCAGTATGTCCAGGTGAAGACCACGTCCTTCGCTGTGAAGGCGCTACCATCCGACCATTTGACGCCGGGGCGCAGCTTCCAGGTGATCATCGTCATGTCGGCCAGGATGCCGCCATTCTCCTTCGTCGGGATCTCGGCGGCCAGCAGCGGCACCAGCGTGCCCTGCGGATCGAACCGCGCGAGAGGCTCGACCACCAGGGCCGCGGCATCGACCTCCTTGCCGATCCCCGACAGATAGGGGTTCAGCGTGGACGCGGCTTGCCAGTAGAAGATCTTCAGATCCCCGTCCGAGCCCCGCTCCGCCTGCGCGGCGAACGGCAGCAGCGCAAGCGCGGCCGTGGTCAAGAACTTAGTCGTGGTCGAGAACTTGGCCATGCTCATTCCGTTCTCTCCTGTGGCTGGCCCCCGTTCGCCTGCGGGCTCCCGCGGGGGACATTCCGACGCGCATTGATTGTTGTAACATACTGTGCAAGACGCTTGATTTGAGTCAATATGTAATAAAGAATACAGGAATGGCCGCACCGCCCCTTTTCGACAGGATTCGCAGCGAAGCCCGGTCGACGGCCGAGCGGAAGGTCGCCTCGGTTCTGCTCGAAGGCTACCCGACGCGCGCGCTGGCGACGGTCGAGGTGCTGGCGAAGCAGGCCTCGGTCAGTGCGCCGACGGTACTGCGCTTCCTCACCAAGATCGGCTTCTCGCGCTTCGCCGATTTCCAGGCCGCGGCGATCGCCGATGTCGAGCGCCAGCTCGGCTCGCCGCTGAACAACATCCGCTCGGAAGCACCGGCTGAGGCACCCCACCATATCTATCAGCGCACCCTGCTGATGCAGGCCGAGGCGCTGCAGGTCGCAGCCGCCCAAGCGATGCCGGCGGAATTCGATGCGATCGTCGACCTGCTGGTGTCCCCCCGGGCGACGATCAAACTGCTGGGCGGGCGTTACAGCCAGAACCTTGCGCAGCGGCTGGCGACGCAGCTTAGCCAGCTGCGGCCCGGCGTCGTCTTCACCCCCCTGACGCTGGGCTTCGCCTATGACCCGCTTGTCGATGCCGGGCCGCAGGACGTCTTCGTGATCTTCGACTACCGCCGCTACCAGAGCGAGCTTCTGACCTTCGCGCGCGGCGTACGGCAAAGCGGCGCGCGCCTTTGCCTGTTCACCGACACCTGGCGTTCACCCATCGCCGAACATGCCGATGCGGTGCTGACTTCGCCCGACGCCTCGACCTCGCCCTTCGGCTCGCGCGTCGTCGCCACCGCCCAGATCGAGGCGATCGTCGCCGCCATCAGCCTGCGCTGCCGCGATGGGAGCCGCGACCGGCTCGCCCGGATCGAGGAACTGCGCACCCTCGGGGCGACCCAGCCGTCCAAGGAGAGCTGACCTCCCGTGAATGCTGACCTGCCATGATTGCTGACCTGCCATGATTGCCGACCTGCCATGAATGCCAATCCGCCGATCGTGCTGAACCCGGACGGTCGCTTGCCCGGGGTGATCGCGGTCGATCATGCCGGCCGGTCGGTCCCAACCGGGCTCGGCGAGCTCGGTCTCGCCCCGGCCTGGCGCGACAGCCACTATTTCTGCGATCTGGGCGTGGCGGAACTCGCCCATGAGCTTGCTGCACGGATCGACGTGCCGATCGTGCTCTGCGACGTCAGCCGCCTCGTGATCGACGTGAACCGCTGGGTCGATGATCCCCGCTCAATCGCCATGGCGCTCGAAGACACGCCGATCACGGCGAATGCCGCCTTGTCCCCGGCTGAAAGAGAGGCCCGGCAGGAGGCCGTCTTCTGGCCCTATCACAGCCTGCTGGGGGCGATCTGGGAGCGCCAGACCGCGCGCCATCCGCGCCCCTTCCTCTTCGCGCTGCACAGCTGCACCCGCGTTTTCGCCGGCCAGCACCGCCCCTGGGATGGCGGCACGATCTGGCATGACGACGACACCCTGTCGCGCCACCTGCTCGGCCATCTCGGCAAGGAAGACGGCCTCGTCCTGGGCGACAACCAGCCCTATTCCGGCCGGAACGGTGTCTTCACCGTCGACTGGCACAGCTATGGCTCGGGCCTGCCGGCCTGCGGTTTCGAGGTGACGAACGACCTTCTGGAGACCGGGCCGGACCGAGCGCGCTGGGCCAGCCGTCTGGCCGGCGCGTTGACGGCCGCCATCGATGACGGAGTTGCCGCGTGACCCGGTTTTCCGCCGAGCCCCCCTATGCGCTGACCGCCGTCGCCGCGCCAGTGACCGAGCGCCTCGCCGGCACGCGCGATGTCGATATGCTCCTGGTCGGCGGCGGCTATGGCGGCCTGCTGACCGCGATCGAACTGGCCGAGGCCGGGGCCCGCGTCGCGGTGATCGAGGCGCGCGACATCGGCGCCGGCGGGTCCGGGCGCAACCACGGCCAGTGCATTCCGGTGTTTGGCTATCTCGATCCCGCGACGCTGCCCGAAAAGGGCGTCGGACTCCTCGCCGAGGCCGGGGCCCGCGTCTTCGAGCGGGTCGCGCGCCACGGCCTGCGCTGCGAAGCTGTCCAGAAGGGCACGCTCAGCGCGGCCTATAACGAGCGGACGCTGGCGACGACCCGGGCGGCGCAGGCGAAATATGCAGGCTACGGCAAGACCGAGCGCTATCTCGACGCCGAGGAGGTCGCCGCGCTGACCGGCACGCGCGCCTTCCTGGGCGGGTGGGTCCACCGCGAGGGAGGCCATCTCAATCCGCTCGGCTATGCGCGCGAACTGGCGCGGCTTGCGCTTTCGCTCGGGGTCGAGGTCTTCACCCACAGCCCGATGACGGGTTTCTCGCGCCGCGACGGTCGCTGGTGCATCCGCACCCCTGATGGCGAAATCCGCGCCAAGACCGTCGGCCTGACGACCGACGCCTATTCCACGGCCGCAATCCCCGGCGCGGTGACGCAGGGCTTCTTCCCGCTGACGAGCTACGCCGTCGCAAGCCGCCCGCTGACGGCTGAGGAACGCGCGGGCGTCATGCCGTCGGGCATGAATTTCGGCGATACCCATCACGACCCGATGTTCTTCCGCATCGACACTTCGGGGCGGATCATCACCGGCGGCCTGCAGGAACCCGGTCGCGGCAGTCGCTTCGACTATACTGCTGCCTTCATGACCCGCCGCCTGTCGCGCATCTGGCCCGTGCTCGAGGGGCTGGACTGGGACTTTATGTGGACCGGCACCGTCAGCATGGCGCTCGACCAGACGCCCTCGATCCAGCGCCTCGACGACGGGCTCTGGGCGCTTTCGGGCTGGTCCGGCCGGGGCGTGCCGACATCGGCCGCGCTGGCCTGCGCCTTCGCTCGCACCCTTGAGGACCCCGCGGCGGGGCTCGCCTGGTGGCCCCAGCGGCAACCGCCGCGGGTCGTCGCCCGCGAGTTGCTGGGGCGGATGGTGCAGCTGTGCCGTGGCCCGTTCAACCAGTTGCGTGACCGGATGGAGGGCTGAAGGCCCTCCCCTCGACGCGGGCCGGCTCAGCGCCCACGGATCCGTGGATCCATCGCGTCGCGCAATCCGTCGCCGATGTAATTGACCGAAAGCACCGTCAGCGAGATCGCGATGCCAGGCAGGATCGCTCGCATCGGATAGAGCTGGATCTGATCGACCGCATCGTAAAGCAACCGCCCCCAGGTCGGGAAATCCGGTGGGAAGCCGAGCCCGAGGAACGACAGCGAGCTTTCTGTCATGATCGCGCTCGCAATCCCGAGCGTGGCGGAAACCAGGATCGGCGACAGCACATTGGGCAGGATGTGGCGCAGGATCATCTTGCCGCGCTGCGTGCCGATCGACCGGGCGGCAAGGATGAATTCGCGTTCCTTCAGGCTCAAAACCTCGCCCCGCACGAGGCGCGCGGTGTGCATCCAGCTGGTTCCGCCGATGGAGGTGACGATCAGCAGGAATATCCCCGTCTCGGCGCCGAGCCATTGCGAGAGCGGCTCGCGGAACAGCATCGACATGACGAGGAGCAGCGGCAGCAGCGGCAGCGCCAGAAACAGATCGGTCAAGCGCATCAGGACCCCGTCGAGCCCGCGCAGGAACCCCGCACAGACCCCCACCAGCGTGCCCAGCAGCAGCGCCAGCCCCATCGCCGTCAGCCCGACCGTCAGCGAGACCCGCCCGCCCGCGATCAATCGCGCCAGCATGTCGCGGCCAAGCTGATCGGTGCCAAGCGGATGCTCCAGCGACGGGCCCTTGTTGCGCAGCCGCATCGCCAGCGCGGTCGGGTCGAGCTGCCACAGCCAGGGCCCCGCGATGACCGCCAGCAGGATCGCCCCCAGGATCACCACGCCAATCACCGCGCCGCGATGGCTGCGGAACCGGCGCCAGACATCGCGCGCCTGGCTCGAGCGCCGGCGGGCAGCGGTCGCGGCGACCTCAGTAAGAGCAGATCCTCGCTCAGTCATAGCGGATCCTCGGATCCAGAACGCCGTACAGGATATCGGCGACCAGGTTGAACAGCACGATCAGCACCGCGAAGATGAAGGTCAGGGTCTGCACCATCGGCACGTCATTCGCCTGGATCGACGAGATCAGCAGCTCGCCGATGCCATTCACCTTGAAGACCTGCTCGGTGATGATGGCACCGCCGAAGATCTGCGGCACGCCCATCGCGATGACGGTCACGACCGGGATCATCGAGTTTCTGAGCACATGGACCAGCACCACGGCCCTTTCGCTCAGGCCGTTGGCACGAGCGGTGCGGACGTAGTCCTGCCGCAAATTGTCGAGCATCGAGGCCCGCATGAACCGGCTGATCTGGCTCGCATTGTAGAGCGCCAGCACCATCACCGGCAGAACCATCTGGCGCAGCTGCGCCAGGAAGCTGTTCCAGTCGGTGACCTTCAGCGTCGTATCGTAGAGCGAGGGAAACCAGTGCAGCTCGACCGAGAAGATCACGATCAGCACGACCCCGGTGAAGAAGGTCGGCACCGAGAAGCCGATCATCGACAGGAAGGTGCCGAGCTGGTCGAACCAGCTATGTTGCCGATAGGCCGAGAGGATGCCGATCGGCAGCGCAATCGCGATCCCCACCAGATAAGCCAGGCCCACGACCCACAGCGTCTGCGGCAGGCGCAGCGCGATGATATCGGCGACGGGCGCGCGCGACTGCCACGAAATCACGCGCTGGCTGTCCCCTGCCAGGTTCAGCCCGAAGAACGTGTCGAGGACATGCAGCGGCTCGATCCAGAAGAACTGCTTGAGCCACAGCAGGTAGCGCAGCATCAGCGGATCGCCGAGGCCGAGCGACTGGCGCATCTTCTCCTTCACCTCGGGCGGAATCGTCAGCGGCAGCTGCGCCATCGGATCGCCGGGCGCGAGGCCGAGAAGCAGGAAGATGACCAGGCTGATCAGCAGGAGCGTCGGGATCGCCACCAGCAGCCGGCGCAGCGTGTATTGGAACATCTGGAGGGCCTCAGCCGCGCATGCGGCGGGCGCAGTCGCCGGCAGCGCCGCATGTGAGGTTCTGATCCATCCTGAAGGCACCTGTCGCGATCGCCGGATTATGTAAAATATATTGCAAGCACGCCATACCGCAGTCAATATGTAACAAATAGTACTTTTTTCGAGACAGGCCCGCACCGCGCCGGATGCTCTGCCCCGGCTGCGGCGGCGCCTTCAAGCCAATAAGATGGCCGGGCCCGTGCCCGGGAGGTTTGATGTTCGATACGTCCCATGCTCCGCAAGCATCCGGCCTGACGCCACTCGTTTCGATCGCGGGCCTGCGCGTCGCGTTCGAGACCGATTCCGGCCCCGTCATCGGCGTGCGCGACATCAGCTTCGACATCGCACCCGGGGAATGCGTCTGCGTGGTCGGCGAATCCGGTTCGGGCAAGTCGGTCTCGGCGCTGTCGCTGATGCGGCTCGTCGAATTCGGCGGCGGCCGGATCGCCGGAGGGGAGCTGCGCTTTCGGCAGGCCGACGGGCGCGTGATCGACCTCGCCCGGACCGATCAGGCAAGGATGCGTGCGATCCGGGGCGACCAGATCGGCATGATCTTCCAGGAGCCGATGACGGCGCTGAATCCCGTCTTCACGATCGAGCGCCAGCTGGTCGAGGTGATCCTGACGCATCGCCGCATCCCGGCGACTGCGGCGCGCGCCCGCGCGCTCGACCTGCTGACGCAGATGCAGATCAGCGAGCCCGAGCGCCGCCTGAAGCAATATCCGCATGAATTGTCGGGCGGCATGCGCCAGCGCGTCGTGATCGCCATGGCGATGGCCTGCGAGCCGCGCCTGCTGATCTGCGATGAGCCGACGACCGCGCTCGACGTGACGATCCAGGCCGAGATACTCGCTTTGATCGACAGGTTGAAGCGCGAGACGGGAACGGCTGTGCTGTTCATCACCCACGACATGGCCGTGGTCGCGCAGATGGCCGACCGGGTCGTGGTGATGTATCGCGGCGACAAGGTCGAGGATGGTCCCGTCGAGGCGATCTTCTCCGACCAGCGACACCCTTATACGCGCGCGCTGCTCGCCGCCGTGCCCAGGCTGGGCGAGATGCGCGGCACGACCTGCCCAGCCCCGATGCGCGGCATCGCGACCGGCGATGCCCCACGCGCAGCGGCCGCCCCCTCCATCGCGACAGCTGCCGGGACGGAGGCTGCGCCGCTTCTCGAGGTGCGTCACCTGTGCACCCGGTTCCCTGTCCAGAAGGGGCTGCTGCGCCGGACCATCGCCAATGTCCACGCGGTCGAGGATGTGAGCTTCACCATCGACCGTGGCCAGACGCTCAGCCTCGTCGGCGAGTCGGGCTGCGGCAAGTCGACCTGCGGCCGCTCGATCCTGCGCCTCATCCAACCCTTGTCGGGCGAGGTGGTGCTGGACGGGCAGGACGTTCTGGCCCAGTCGAGGCAGGGAATGCACGCACTGCGCCGCAAGATGCAGATGATCTTCCAGGATCCCTATGCGAGCCTCGACCCGCGAATGCGCCTGTTCGACCAGGTGGCGGAGCCCCTGCTCAATTACGACCGGCTGTCGGGACAGGCCCTGCACCGGCGCGTGGCAGAGCTGTTCGACCGCGTGCGCCTGCCCGCCGCCTTCATCGAGCTTTACCCGCACGAGCTTTCGGGCGGCCAGCGTCAGCGCATCGCCATCGCCCGCGCGCTTGCCCTCAACCCGAAGCTGATCATCGCCGATGAGGCCGTATCGGCGCTGGATGTCTCGGTGCAGGCGCAGGTGCTGAACCTGCTGATGGAGCTGCAGGCGGATCTGGGAATTTCCTGTCTGTTCATCAGCCACGACATGTCCGTCGTCGAGCGGATCAGCCATCGTGTCGCAGTGATGTATCTGGGCCGGATCGTCGAAATCGGCCCGCGTGCCGCAATCTTCGAGACCCCGCAGCACCCCTATACAAGGGCTCTTCTGTCGGCGGTTCCGATCGCCGATCCGGCGCGACGGACGACGCGCAGCCTGACCGGCCACCCGGTCCTAAGCTCGCCCATCCATCCCGCCGGTCACGTGGCCGCGCCGTCGCAATACAGCGAAGTCGCGCCCGGTCATCTGGTGCTCTGCCCAGCTGAATAGGCGCTCCGAAGGACGCCTTGCGTCAGCTGGACGGGCAGCGGGACCGAAGGGGGGACATATCGTGGGGGCAACCCTCGACTACCGCCCCCCTCGGTTACGACAGCGCCATGAACCGCACGGTCTTCTTGGCTTTATGTCGAGCAGGTCCGATTTGAGGTCAGGCGTACTTTTCCAGGGGCGCATTCTGGGTGGTCCCAGCCATGCCGATCTCTTTTGATACCGTGCCAAACTGCCGCTAAAGCATTTTCGAGCGAAGTGGACCCCGGTTCGCGTGAAGACAATGCGATAAAATAAGGAGCTAGAGCATTTCCGCGATTCGAAGAAACGCGGAAATGCTCTAGGCTCTCGCGTTGACATCTCAAGGCCTGAAGGGCGCGACAGCGACAATGCGGTTATCTCATGTGGAGGCATTCCGAGCCGTCATGGTCTCAGGCTCCACCACGGCTGCGGCCCGCATCCTCCACACGTCTCAGCCCAATGTCAGCCGATCGATCGCGCAGTTGGAAAAGGCCACTGGGCTGCGTCTGTTTGATCGATTGCCGGGGAAGGTCGTTCCGACAAGTGACGGGGTCTCATTCTTCAAAGAGGTGCAGCGCAGCTTCGTCGGACTGCAACGCCTCGATGAAGCCGCTAATCGCATCCGCAGGTTCAGCGGCGGCATCCTGAGAATCGCGGCGATCCAGACATTGGCCCTCGGCTTGATTCCCAAGACGATCAAGCGCTTCGCTGAGATCTACCCCGAAGCAAGTATCTCCATCCATGCCGGGCATTCCACCGCAGTCTCGCAATGGGTCGACGAACAGTTTTGCGATATCGGCATCGTCTCGCATCTCATCGAAAGCTATGGCTTCGAAAGCGAAGAACTGTACCGGATTGACGGCGTATGCCTGATGCCGAAGAACCACCGTCTCGCAGCCAAGATGTGCGTTGAGCCGGCGGACTTGGCGGGAGAGCCCTTTATTTCGTTCGCCCGAAACGACTTCGGACGCTCCGCTGTCGACGAGGTTTTTGAGCAGGCCGCCGTCAGCCGCCGGATCACCCTCGAGACCTCCTACAGTTCGATCACCTGCTCCTTGGTTGCGCAGGGGCTTGGTCTCGCCATCGTCAACCCGATCGCGGCCCAGGACTTCCGCCATATGGGCGTGGTGATGCGTCCCTTCCGCCCGGCACTCGAACACGCTGCAATGTTGATCTACTCCAAAGCCCGCCCGGAAGATCGTCTGGTCGCGAGCTTTGTCGAGGTCCTCAAGCTCGTGACGATCGAAGAGCAAGATGCGCTTTTGGCGCCTCCGCAATCGCTCGCGACCAGCATGATACCCTTGTCGGACTGAACGTCAGCGCTTCCTGGCCTCACCGGTATTCGACCCGCAACCGGCCGACTTTGTTTGAACTGGCCCGTTTGGGATGGTCGCGTGGCAGCTAGACGACATACGCGTGCCGCGACACATCCCGACCTCGCCGAGGACCGAGCCTCGCGCACCAGCCCGTGATGCCCAAAACGGCTCATTGAATGCGCTGGCCCTATATCATCAGTGCATAGGCCCTCGGTTCATTTCTATTTGCTCTGATGAGAGCCGGTAAATAGTCTTGGATGTCTGCAGGAGCTTGGGGCGAGAGAGATGCGCCCCTCCTTTCAGATCTACCGAAGAAAATTCGGAGGGGAAAATGAAGTATCTGCGAACCCTATTGCTCGTTGGAACGACAGCTATTAGCTCATCTGCATATGCTCAGCAGACGATGTACGTTGCGGGCCCCGGCGGCAGCACTCAGAAACTGATTCAATCACAGATCATTCCTGAGTTCGAAGCCAAGCATAACGTGAAAATCACCTATGTTCCTGGCATCTCCAGCGAGATCGTTGCGAAGCTGCAAGCGCAGAGCGGCAAGCAGGAGATTAACGTCGCCATCGTCGATGACGGTCCGCTCTATCAGGCAATCCAGTTTGGATACTGCGATAAGCTGGCTGACGCGCCGATCTACAAGGACGTCTACACCTTTGCTCATTTCGGCCGGAACGGAATCGGCATTGGCCTTGTGGGGACCGGTATCGCTTACAACAAAGCAAGTTTCGAGAAGAAGGGCTGGGCTCCTCCGACGTCCTGGAAGGATCTCACCGACAAGAAGTATTCCCAGCGTTTTACCGCGTCTTCGCTGTCGGGAACCTATGGCGTCCATACGCTCGTGATGTTCGCCCGGATCAACGGCGGCGATGAGAAGAACATCGATCCTGGCTTCGAAGCCATTCGCAAGGATCTCGTGCCGAACGTCCTGAGCTGGTCGTCGTCACCCGCAAAGCTCGCCGAGATGTTCCAGAACAACGATGTCGACGTCGCTGTCTGGGGCAGCAGCCGTGCGATTGCGATGAAGAGCACCGGCTTCCCTCTTGAATTCGTCTACCCGCAGGAGGGTGCGCCGGTTCTCGTTCTGGGCGCCTGCCCCGTCGTTCAGAACAGCGCGCCCGAGGCATCCCAGGCCTTCCTGCAATATCTGGTCACGCCGGAAGTTCAGGCAAAGCTGGCCTTAGAGGGGCTGGGGCCGACGAATCGCCTGACCGCTCTGGATGACAAGCTCGCGGCGGGGCTGCCCTACCGGAAAAACGTCGACAACATGATCCCCATGAATTGGCCCGAGATCAACAAGAAGCGTGCCGAGTGGACGAACCGCTGGAATCGCACGATCGAAAGGTGAGCGCGGCTCTCCGCTGATCACGCCAGCCGTCCAAGCGAAAGCCATCATATGAGCAGCTTGTCTCTACGAGACCTGTCGAAGACCTATGGCCCTGTCCAGGCGGTTCGCGGCGTAGATTTGGAGGTCGAGGAGGGAGAATTCCTGTCGCTCCTCGGCCCTTCCGGATGCGGCAAGACGACGACGCTGCAGATGGTCGCGGGGTTCGTGCCGCCGACCACCGGCAGCGTCGTGGTCGATGGGCAGGATCTGACCAACGTCGCGCCGGAAAAGCGCGACATGGGCGTCGTCTTCCAAAGCTATGCGCTGTTCCCGCACATGAGCGTGGCACAGAATATCGGCTTCGGTCTTGAGATGCGGCGCGTGAAGGGGACCGAGCTGCGCAGGCGGATCGAAGAAGCGCTCGCCATGGTGCGCCTCTCCGGTCTGGAGGGCCGCTACCCGACGCAGCTTTCGGGCGGTCAGCGCCAACGGGTCGCCATCGCGCGGGCGCTTGCGATCCGTCCCCGTGTCCTCCTGCTGGACGAGCCCATGTCGAATCTCGACGCCAAGCTCCGCGGGGAGATGCATGTTGAGCTCCGGGCGCTGCAGCGGCGTCTTGGCATCACCGCGATCCTGGTGACGCACGATCAGGTCGAGGCGATGACGATGAGCGACAGGATCGCCGTCATGACGAATGGCGGGATCGCGCAACTCGGCAGTCCACAAGAGCTTTATGACAAGCCGACCACGGAGTTCGCGGCCAAGTTCCTCGGGCACACCAACGTCCTGACCGGACACATTGCATCCTGGCGCGACGGTGCGGCCGTCATCCGCGTGGGCTCCTCGTCATTTTCTGCGGAGACCGACGAAGGCCGTGTCGGTTCCGACATCAAGGTGTTCGTTCGCCCGGAGCGCCTCCGGATCGGTCCGGACGAGGAGGCGACGGTGGCCGGGCGGGTGAGGACGCGGCTCTTCCTCGGCGGCCTGTGGATCTACGAGGTCGAAACCGATGTCGGGACACTGCGCGTCACCACCCAGAACCTCGGAACGGCGCAACCCCAGGAGGGCGATGCGGTTGGCGTCAGCTGGCGCGCCGAGGATCTGCGGGTGGTTGCTCCGGAGGTGACCCATGGCTGACGGAACACCCCAAGGGAGCGGGGCTCCGTGGTTCCTGTCGATGCCGGCCCTTGCGTTGTTCCTGGGTCTGCTCGCCGTGCCGTTGGTCTTGACGGCGATCCTGTCGTTCAACGCATTCGACGGCATGCGCGGGATCCAGCCTACCTATAGTTTTGGCAACTACATCGAGATCCTCTTCGACGGCTACTATCAGGAAATCTTCCTTCGCACCGGTGGTATGGCCCTTGGCGTCACCGTCCTCTGCATCATTCTGGGCGTGCCGGAAACGCTGATCCTCGCGAAGATGAAGCCCGTTTGGCGCGGCACCTTCTTCGTCGTCATTCTCGGCCCGCTGCTGATCTCGGTTGTCGTCCGCACGCTGGGCTGGTCGGTCCTGCTCGGCAGCCAGGGCCTAGTCAATTCCACCCTGCTCCGGCTTGGGCTTGTGGATCAGCCGGTTCGGCTTCTCTTCTCCATGACGGGCGTGATCATCGTGCTGACGCACGTCTTCCTACCCTTCATGATCATCGCCGTCTGGAGCGCGCTGCAACGGCTCGACAATCAGGTCGAACATGCCGCGAGATCTCTGGGCGCCGGGCCGCTGACGAGCTTCCGCCGCATCATCCTGCCACAACTCATGCCCGGCATCCTGTCGGGCGCGATCATCGTGTTCGCCCTGTCCGCATCTGCGTATGCGACGCCGGCGATCATCGGCGGCCGGAGGGTCAAGGTCGTCGCGACAACGCTCTATGACGAGTTCTTCAATTCCCTGAACTGGCCGCTCGGGGCAGCCATCGCAGTCCTGCTCCTGCTCGCCAACATCCTCATCATCGTTGGATGCAACCGGCTCGTGGAGCGGCGTTTCAAGCAGGTGTTCGCATGAGCGGCGGGGGAATCGGAAAAAACGGGCCTGTGGCGCTGACATTCCACACGCTTCTCACCGGGTTCATCATGGCCCCGCTCATCGTGGTGATGCTGGTGTCGCTGTCGGACAAGGAATACGTCTCGATGCCTTTCGACGGCGCTTCGCTTCGCTGGTATCGCGAGATCCTGGCCGCGCCTGAACTGATCAGCGCATTCTGGCTATCGGTCTGGCTGGGACTTGCCTCGGCTACGTTGGCCTCGATCGTCGCCGTGCCTGCGGCGCTTGCCATCGCACGGCATCGGTTCGTCGGCCGCGATGGGTTGATGGCGTTCTTGATGTCGCCGCTGATGATCCCCCATGTCGTCCTTGGCGTCGCGTTCCTGCGCTTCTTCTCCATCATGGAATGGACCGGTTCCTTCCTAGCGCTGGCGCTGGTCCATGCGCTCACGGTCGTTCCCTATTCGCTGCGACTGACGTTGGCTGCCGTGATCGGGTTGGAACGCGATGCCGAATCTGCCGCCAGATCGCTGGGCGCGTCGCGCTTCGTCGCCTTTCGTCGAATTCTCCTGCCGCTGATCCTGCCGGGCGTGGCCGCCGGGTGGATCCTGGCGTTCATCCAGAGTTTCGACGAAGTAACGATGACGATATTCGTTGCGACGCCCGGGACGATGACGCTGCCTGTCGCGCTGTACAATCGTATATCGCAGCTTACCGATCCGGTAACGACTTCGGTCTCGACGATCCTGATCATCGGAACGATGGGATTCATGTTCGCGCTCGACAGGATCGTCGGGCTGGACAAGGTCCTCATCGGGAAAAAATAGACCAATCGAAGCTGAACGAACCTCGTCATCCCTGGCGAGGACAGGATACGTGCGCCCAAAATTCGCGATGCGAGGGGCCCGGACTGGAGTTTCACATGGGCAACAAGACAATGACCGTCGTCGGAGGTGGTCTCGTCGGGGCGGCAATCGCCTACGGCGCGGTCCGCGCCGGAATTCAGGTCCGCGTCCTCGATCAAGGCGACGTCGCCTTCCGCGCCTCCCGAGGCAATTTCGGGCTGGTTTGGGTGTCGAGCAAGGGCGGCAAGATGCCGCGATATGCGAGCTGGAGCCGCGATGCGCTGAAGCTATGGCCCGAGTTGCAGAAGGAACTCCTCGATCTGACGAATGTCGATGCCGGCCTGCAGCAGCCGGGCGGCTTCTGGCTGGGGTTCAGCGAAGCGGATGTCAGGGTGCGCGCCGACCTTCTGGAGAGGATCGACCGCGAGGTTGGCGGCATCCCCTTCCAGATGATGGATCCGCCCGAGCTCCGGCAATATCTGCCCGGTCTCGGCCCGTCCGTGGTCGGCGGCAGCTTCTGTTCGCTGGACGGTCACGCAAATCCGTTGCAGCTGTTGCGGGGCCTGCATGCGGCTCTCCGCCAAAGAGGCGCCGAGGTCATCAGCGGCGTCGACATCGCCGACGTTCAATATGATCGCGATAGCGGGCAGTTCGAGGCCCTCGCGACCGACGGCCAGCGTTGGAAGAGCGAGCGGCTGGTCCTGGCGGCCGGTCTCGGCAATGCCCGGCTGGCGCCGCAGGTGGGGTTGCATGCGCCGGTCTCCTCGACCCGCGGCCAGGTCCTGATCACGGAACGGCTCAAGCCGTTCCTCGATTATCCGACCAACAAGTGCCGGCAGACCGCCGAAGGCAGCGTGCAGATCGGATCAACCTCGGAGGATGTCGGGCTGGACGACGGCACGACGACCGAGAAGATCGAAGGGCTGGCGCGCCGCGCCGTCGCGACCTTTCCCGCGCTGGCGCGTGCACGCCTCGTCCGGGCCTGGGGCGCATTGCGGCCGCTGACGCCCGATGGACACCCGATCTACCAGGGCTCGGCCTCGTGCCCTGGGGCCTATATGGCGACGAGCCATAGCGGTGTCACGCTCGCGGCCGCCCATAGTTTCGTGATCGGGCCGTGGATGGCCGGCCTCGCACAGGCGCCGGCTGACTTCGACGTCTTCAAGGGCGATCGCTTCCTGGACCCCAATGCGAGCTTCTCCCATGACCACTGACGCGCTCTTCGCGATTCCGCGGTCGCCGGATCTGGAAACGGTCACGATCACCTTCGACGGCAAGCCTTTGACGGTGCCGGCCGGGATCAGCGTCGCGGCTGCCCTGCTCGTCGGCGGCGTGCATGATTTTCGTTCGAGCGTCGTTGGCCAGGTGCCGCGAGCGCCCTACTGCATGATGGGCGTCTGCTTCGAATGCCTGGTGGAAATCGACGGCGTTCCCGCCAGGCAGAGCTGCCTCGTCCCGGTCAGTGACGGGATGACGGTGTGCCGCCAGATCGGCGCCGCCCATCTGGATGACATCGGCTTTGGAGAAGAACTCGGCTTCGGAGAAGAACCATGAGCGATGCCATGGTCGACCTCGTCATCGTTGGCTCCGGCCCTGCCGGGATGGCTGCGGCCTGCGAGGCTCGCGCGCTCGATCTGTCTGTCGTCTTGCTTGACGAGCAGGCCGCCAGCGGTGGCCAGATCTATCGCAACATCGAGTCCGCTCCGGCGGACCGTGTCGAGATACTCGGCAAGGATTACGAGGCCGGCCGCAGCCTGGCATCGGACTTCCAAAACAGCGGAGCGCGACATCTTCGCGGCGCCGTTGTCTGGAATGTGTCTTTGGATGGCGCCGTCGACTACGTGGCGAGCGGTCGCTCCCAGCAGGTCGTCGGCAAGCATATCCTGCTCGCCAGCGGCGCGATGGAGCGGCCTTTCCCCATCCCCGGCTGGACCCTGCCCGGGGTCATGGGAGCCGGCGCCGCACAGATCCTGCTGAAAGGCTCGGGAGCTCTGCCGAATGGTCCGGTCGTCCTCGCCGGCTGCGGGCCGCTGCTGTACCTGCTCGCCTGGCAGTACCTGCGGGCCGGTGCGACGATCGCGGCGCTGGTCGATGCCACCGCTGCGCCATCGGCCTACAAGCGCGCCCTGCCCCATGCTTTCGGAGCACTGAGGGGTTGGCGCGACCTTGTGAAGGGCCTCAAGCTGCTTTCAGCTCTTCGGCGCCACGGCGTCCCTGTCTTCTCGGGAGCCAGCGAACTCGCGATCGCGGGAGAGAAGCGGGCCGAGAGCCTTGCCTTCAGGCATCGCGGGCGAGCGGTTCGGATTCCGACGTCGCTGCTGCTGTTGCATCAGGGCATCGTCCCCAACACGCAACTGAGCTGGTCGACTGGCGCAAAGCATCGCTGGGATGAAGATCAACTCTGCTGGCTTCCCGATACCGACCCGTGGGGACGCCTGGGTGACACGCCGCTTTATGTCGCAGGCGACAGCCGCGGCATCGTGGGCGCCCAGGCCTCCGCCGTACAAGGTCGGCTGGCTGCCTTGGCCATCAGCGAACGCCTCGGCGTCAAGGTGGATGGCGCCCAGCGGGCGGCGCTGCAGAGCCAGCTCAAGCGCCATACCCATATTCGGCCGTTCCTGAACGCCCTCTACCGACCGACCGACGAGAACCGGATCCCGCAGGATCCCGGCGTCGTGGTCTGCCGGTGCGAAGAGGTCACCGCCGGGCAGATCCGCCGCTATGTCGAACTGGGCTGCCTCGGCCCCAATCAGACCAAGGCGTTCGGGCGCTGCGGGATGGGGCCGTGCCAGGGGCGGTTCTGCGGCCTGACGGTGACAGAAATCATCGCTCGTGCGCGCGGAGTCGCACCCGAGGAGGTCGGCTACTACCGCATCAGGCCACCGATCAAGCCCGTCATGCTCGGCGATTTCGTGCAGTAGACCGCGGCCTTCCCACAAGAATTTCACCACCGACCGAAAGGAACCACCATGAGCGATATCGTCCGTATCGAGACCGACAAGCGCCGCAGCCGTACCGTGATCTACAACGGCATGGTCTTCGTCGGCGGCATGACCGCCGATGACCGCAGCCAGGATATCAAGGGACAGACGCAGCAGACCCTCGCAAAGATCGAGGATTTCCTGGCGAAGGCAGGCACCGACAAGAGCCGCCTCCTGACCGCACAGATCTGGATCAAGGACCTCTCCCGGGACTTCGAGGGCATGAACGAGGTCTGGAACGCTTGGACCGCGCCGAATGCGGCGCCGACGCGAGCGACGGCTCAATGCGAGATGGGCGCGCCCGACGTCCTCGTCGAGATCATCGTGACCGCGGCCGCGTCGCAATAGGCGACGAACGCCCGCCCAAACGCCGCCGATCTTCCCGACCTGAGGACAGCATCATGAAACTGACCGAGCTTCGGACCTATGTTCATCCGAATGCAAACAAGCACTACCTGATTGCTGTCCTCCAGACCGACAAGGGCATTGTCGGTGTCGGCGAAGCAACGCTCGACCATCGCTGGCCATCCGTCATCGCCGGAATCCAGGAAGGATTTCGCGCGATCGCCGGGCAGGACCCGACCACGGTCGAAAAGCACTGGGCGACACTGAAGGACAAGGTCTACTGGAGCGACGGAGCGAGCAGCCGGGCCGCCCTTGCCGCGATCGACCAGGCTCTGTGGGACATCACCGGCAAGGCGTATGGCCTGCCCGTGCACAAGCTGCTTGGCGGAGCCGTTCGTGACAAGGTCCGCGTCTACCTCAACCAGTGGTGGGCCGGTTACACCTCGACCGAGGATCTGATCGAAAAGGCCAGGGCTGCCGTTGCGCGAGGCGCGACGGCCCTCAAATGGTATCCGTTCGGCACGCCTGACCAATTCCACTATCAGGTCATGAAGCATGACGTGCCGCGCGCCATCGCCGAAGTGAAGGCGGTGCGGGAGGCATTGGGGCCGTCGATTGGCCTGATGGTCGATATCTGGCGACGGCTCGATTGGGCTTCGGCAGCCCAGTTTTGCGCCGGGATCGCTGATTGCAACCTGATCTTCGTGGAAGAGCCGACGGAGTATCAAAGCGCCGAGGCACTCGGGCGGCTCTCGGCGGCAACGCATGCGAGAATTGCCTTCGGGGAGCGGTTCCATTCCCGCAGGCAATTTGCGGAGATCATCGAGAAGCAGGCCGTCGGCCTCGTGCAGCCGTCGATCATCCGCGTCGGCGGACTGACCGAAGCGATCAAGATTGGCCACGCTGCCGAAACCTATTCGATCGGCGTGGCGCCTCACAATCCGCATGGGCCGATCGCAATCGCAGCTTCGGTCACATTGGCAGCGGTCCTGACGAACTTTGTCATTCTCGAATCGTATGAGAACGACAATCCGCCCTCGCGAAACCAGTTCGTAAAGGACGGCCCGCTGATCAAGGGCGATTTTTATCCGGTTTCGGATATGCTTGGACTGGGCATTGAGATTGATGAATCCAAATTGGGAGATCTGTCTTCCGACACCGAACGGCTCATTGCCTAAGAGCTCGTCCAAAACAGGCCGAGCCGTTGTCGCTCTGGGTCGATCGAGCTTCAACGAGCCTCGTAGTCTCCGGCGGCAATGGCGTCGAACGGGACGCGGCCTGACTCGACTATCTGAGGCTGATCGAATCGCTGACACCCCATCCGAACCGACTGGGCCGACATGGTACCTGACGTGAGCGCGCCCCGCCGCCCAAGCACCACCGGTCTGCGCCGATTCCTGGATCTCCAGCAGCAGAGCGATTGGATGCAGGGCAAGACGACCCTGCGCGACGCCGATGAGCGCTCGGAGTCGCTGGAACTGCGTCTCAAATACGTCGCGCGGTTCGAGAAGCTGCTGCGCCGGCCCCAGGCACAAGAGGTCCTGGACATTCTCCGGCAATACGGCCGCAACTGCATCCCGATCCCGAGCCGGACCGAGCGGCATTACTGGTCGGTTTCCTGTCTGCCGTCGACGCCGGGCAAGGCGCTCATTCGCGTCAATGCGAGCTGGATGGAGCTTTTCTCGCTCTATGCGGATGGCGAGGGCGTCCGCGCGCTATTTCTGGTGCATCTTTCCGATTTCACCAGGGACCATTCGCTCGATCAGGGCGAGGTGGATGAAGCTTTCATCGAGCGCAGCGTGATGACGCTAGAAGACGTCAGCTATGTCTTTCCCCGCGGCGAGAACATTTTCGGCGTCAAGATCCGCGGTCTCTCCTCGATCGGCAAATTCCTCGCGGAGCGCCGTTCGTTGCAGGCCATCCGGGCGTTCAACCTGACGCATATGAACCGGGGTCGGAACGCCTATCAGGCGAGCCATTGCTACAGCCTGGCTGACCACATGATGAGTGGTCACGCGGACTGAGCGGAGACAGTTCGAAGCTGCGATTGTGAAATGGCGCGACCTACGGGAGTCGAACCCGTCTCCCCAGCGTGAAAGGCTGGTGTCCTAACCGATAGACGAAGGTCGCGGGCCTCTGAATCGACGGCTGCCCGTCGAGAAGCGGGGCGAGGTATAGTGGCAGGGCGCGCCCTCTGCAAGCACCAGTTTGACGATATCCGGGGAAAGTTGGGCAGGCCCACCGCTCCCCCGCCCTACCTCGAAAACCACCGCAATCAGCCCGGACGCGCCATGTCGAGGACACGCAGCTCGGCGCTCTCACGGCCGCCCCAGCGGTTCAGCGTCAGCGTCGCGGCGAGATGAACGCTCTCGCCGCGCGCCGCCAGCAGGGCGCGTCCCAGCGGCTCCTGCGCCACGCGGAAGGCGATGCCGCCCACGGTTGCGCCGTCGCCGCTCTTGAGCTTGATCCGGACATGGCCGCCGCTGCCGATCTCGACAGCCTCGACCAGGCGATGCGCGGGAAAGACGAAAACCGGCTCGGGACTGCCCGCGCCGAAAGGCCCCGCCTTGTCGATCTCGGCGAGCAGGCGCGGATTGGCGCCGCCCGCGCTCAGCGCCGCATCGATCAGCAGCGCCTCGGCCTCATCAGCCGCCGCGACCTGCATCGCCAGCCGCTCGGCCAGGAAAGCCTGGAAGGCAGGAGCCTGCCCGGCAGCCAGCGTCACACCGGCCGCCATGGCGTGGCCGCCGCCCTTGACCGCGAGCCCGGCCTCGACCGCCTCGCGCACGGCGCGGCCGAGATCGACGCCCGCGACCGAACGGCCCGACCCCGTCGCACCACCCTCCCCGTTCAAAGCGAGCGCAAAGGCCGGGCGCCGGAAGCGCTCCTTCAGCCTTGCGGCGACGAGGCCGACGATGCCGGGATGCCAATCGGCGGAGGCCGCCATCAGCACGGGCTGGTCGGGCAGGTTCATCAGCGCATGATCGGCCTGCGCGGTGGCTTCCAGCACCGCCTGCCGCTCGATCTCCTGACGTTCCTGGTTCAATCGGTTGAGTTCGGTCGCGATGCTGCGCGCCTCGATCTCGTCTTCGGTCAGCAGGAGTCTGGCGCCCAGCGCCGCATCGCCGATGCGCCCGCCGGCATTGATGCGCGGGCCGAGCAGGAAGCCGAGATGCCAGGGCTGCACCGGGCCATCGAGGCCCGCGACATCCATCAGCGCGGCCAGTCCCGGCCGCGTCCGCCCCCGCAATATGGCGATGCCCTGGCGCACGAAGGCGCGGTTCAGGCCCTTGAGCGGCACGACATCGGCCACAGTCGCCAGCGCCACGAGATCGAGCGCCGCCAGCAGATCGGGCTCACCCTCCGCCCTGCCCGCCCAGAAGCCTTGCCGCCGCAGCGTCCGGCTGAGGGCGACGAGCGTCAGGAAGACGACGCCTGCCGCGCAGAGATGGCCGAGCCCGGAGAGATCGTCCTGCCGGTTGGGATTGACCAGCGCGGTGACCGGCGGAAGCAGCTCGGGCGCCTGATGGTGGTCGAGGACGACGACATCGAGCCCGAGCCTTTGCGCCTCGGCCAATGGCTCATGGCTGGTCGTGCCGCAATCGACCGTGACCAGCAGCGTCGCGCCTTCGCCTGCCAGTGTGCGGATGGCGTCGCTGTTGGGGCCATAGCCCTCGATCAAGCGGTCCGGGATATGGATGCGCGGCTGCGCGCCGGCTTGCCGCAGGAAGCCTGCGAGCAGGGCTGCCGAGCAGGCGCCGTCGACATCGTAATCGCCGAAGATCGCGACCTTTTCACGCCGCTGCGCCGCCTCGGCCAGGCGGGCGGCGGCGGCTTCCATATCGGTCAGCGTCGCGGGATCAGGCAGGAGATCGCGCAGGCGGGGCTCGAGGAAGCGCAAGGCCTCATTGGGCTCGACGCCGCGCCCGGCGAGCAGGCGCGACAAGGTATCGGGGATGCCTTCGAGCTGTGCCAAGGCCTCGGCGCGGCCGAGCCCTGCGGCGTCCAGCCTGTCGCGCCAGGGCCGGCCGAGCACGGAGTGGGACACGCCGAGGAAAAGGCGCTGGGGAATGAGACTCATGATCTGAGGGGGTCGCGCAGGCGCGCGCATTCGTCAACCACTACCTGCCTTGCCGGGGCTTGGGGGATCGCCATACTGCGCGGCAAGCAGCCGGGAAAGGGCAGCAGGCGTGGGGCAGGATATATGGGGCAGGACGCGGACGTCATCATCATCGGAGCCGGGCTCGCCGGGCTCGTGGCCGCGACCGAGCTCACCGACGCCGGTCGAAAGGTCATCCTGCTCGATCAGGAGCCCGAGCAATCGCTCGGCGGGCAGGCCTTCTGGTCGCTCGGCGGATTGTTCATGGTCGACACGCCCGAGCAGCGCCGCCTGCGCATTCGCGATTCGCGCGAACTCGCGGCGCAGGACTGGTTCGGCTCGGCCGGGTTCGACCGCCCTGAGGACGACTGGCCGCGCGCCTGGGCGCAGGCCTATCTCGACTTCGCTTTGGGTGAGAAGCGCGCCTGGCTGCACGCCATGGGCATGCGCTGGTTCCCCGTCGTCGGCTGGGCCGAACGCGGCGGCTATCTCGCCAGCGGCCACGGCAATTCGGTACCGCGCTTCCATGTCACCTGGGGCACCGGGCCCGGCGTGCTGGAGCCGTTCCTGCGCCGGTTGAAGGAGGCGCAGGCTCGTGGCTTGATCGAGCTGCGCTTTCGCCACCGCGTCACCGCGCTTGCCCGCAGCGCCGGCGCGGTCGACGGCGTCGCGGGCGAGATCCTGGAGGCGAGCACGGTCGAGCGTGGAGCAAAGAGCTCGCGCGGCACGGTCGGCGCTTTCGCGCTCAAGGCGCAGGCCGTGATCGTCACCTCCGGCGGCATCGGCGGCAATCACGATCTCGTCCGGGCGAGCTGGCCGCAGCGATTGGGCGCTCCGCCTGAGCGCCTGCTCTCAGGCGTGCCCGACCATGTCGACGGCGCGATGCTGGCAATCGCGGAGGCGACTGGCGGCCGGCTGATCAATGGCGACCGGATGTGGCACTATGTCGAGGGCATCGCCAATTGGGCGCCGATCTGGCCGCGACACGGCATCCGCATCCTGCCAGGCCCCTCCTCGCTCTGGTTCGATGCGCGCGGCAACCGCCTGCCGGTGCCGCTGTTTCCCGGTTTCGACACGCTCGGCACGCTCGAGCACATCATGAAGACCGGCTACGATTATTCCTGGTTCGTGCTGAACCGCAGCATCATCGCCAAGGAATTCGCGCTCTCGGGCTCCGAGCAGAATCCCGATCTGACCGGCAAAAGCTGGCGCCAAGTGCTGGGACGAGCGGGCGGCGGCGTGCCGGCGCCCGTCCAGGCCTTCATGGACAAGGGCGAGGATTTCATCGTCGAGAACGATCTCTCCCGGCTGGTCGCGCGCATGAATGTGCTTGCCGGCGAGACGCTGATCGACGAGGCACGGCTTCGGGCCGAGATCGAGGCGCGCGACCGCACGCTCGACAACCCCTTCGGCAAGGATCTGCAGGTCACGGCGCTGCGCGGCGCCCGCGCCTATCTCGGCGACCGCCTGATCCGGACTGCAAAACCGCATCGCATCCTCGACCCGGAGCATGGCCCGCTGATCGCCGTCAGGCTCAACATCCTGACCCGCAAATCATTGGGCGGCCTGATGACGGATTTGTCCGCGCGCGTGCTGGATAGCGCAGGCGAGCCGGTGCCCGGGCTCTACGCGGCCGGAGAAGCCGCCGGCTTCGGCGGCGGCGGCCTGCATGGCTATCGCGCCCTTGAAGGCACCTTCCTCGGCGGCTGCCTGTTCTCCGGCCGAACCGCCGGGCGCGCCGCGGCGCAGGCGGTCTGATAGGACACGCCCGCTTACACTCGGAACCACGCCGTCATTCCGGGGCTACGCGAAGCGTAGAGCCCGGAACCCAGAACCGATGAAGCTGGGAAGTACGCGTAGTCATCGGTAGCGCTTGTATCGCCGCCACCTGCGGTTCTGGGTTCCGGGCTCAGGCCTGCGGCCTGCCCCGGAATGACGGCGTGGTTCCGAGCCCAAACAGGCATCCCTGGCCTCCGCTTCGTCCGGCTTACTTGCCCTGCCAATGCGGCGCGCGCTTGCCGAGGAAGGCTTCCATGCCCTCGCGGAAATCGGCGCTCATATAGCACATCAGGACGAGGTCATCGCCCTGCGGGTGGCCATTGGCCTTGGCGATGCGGCGCAGCGCTTCCTTGGTCGCGCGCATCGTCAAAGGCGCATGGCCTGCGATCGTGGTCGCCAGTTCGCGCATCCGGACGAGGAGCGCAGCATGGTCGGCGACGAGCTCATTATAGAGCCCGATGCGCTGCCCCTCCTCGGCCTCGATCAAACGCGCGGTGAAGACGATGTCCTTGACGCGGGCCGGGCCGAGCAGCGTCGCGAGCCGGGCGTAGTTGCTCATCGACAGGCAGTTTCCGAGCGTGCGCGCCACCGGAAAGCCGAAGCGGGCCGATTGCGTCGCGATCCGGATGTCGCAGGCGCAGGCGATGCTCGCCCCGCCGCCCGTGACCGCGCCCGAGATCGCAGCGATGGTCGGGATCGGGCAGCTTTCGATCGCCGTGATGATGCGGTCGATCCGGCTCTCATAGGCCAGCGCGTCGTCTGGCGTATTGAAGGCGCGGAACTGCGTGATGTCGGTGCCGGCGGCAAAAGCCTTCTCGCCCGCGCCGGTGAGGACGAGCACTTTCGGGTCGCCATGGCCGGGAAGATCGCCACAGATCGCAGCGAGCCGCTCATACATCGCGAAAGTCAGCGCGTTGCGGGCCTGGGGGCGGTTGAGCGTGATGGTGCCGATGCCGTCCGCAACGGTGTACAGAATCTCGTCGTCCATGCTCTCAAGGCTCCTTTCAGATCGCGCCACTATCTCTCAAATGCGAGATCGCCGCCTCGTCATAGCCGAGCTCACCCAGGATCTCGGCATTGTGCTCGCCGGCCTCGGGCGTCGGCGTCGCCACGGAAGCCGGCGTGCGCGACAAGCCGACAGGCTCGCCGATGACGCGGATATCGCCGAGCACCGGATGCGAAACCGGCTGCGCGATGCCCAGATGCTGGACCTGGGGATCGTCGAACATCGCGTCGACCGCATAGATCGGCCCGGCCGGCACGGCCGCCGCCTCGAAGGCAGCCAGCCAATGGGCGCTGTCCTGCGTCGTCAGGATAGCCTCGATCAGCACGCGCAATTCGGGCCGCGCTTTGAGCCGCTTCTCCATATTATCGTAGCGCGGATCAGCCGCGAGGCCGGGGCGGTCGATCGCACCGCAGAAGGAGCGCCAATGCCCTTCCGCGCCGACGCCGATATTGATGTGGCCGTCGCGCGTCGCATAAACGCCCATCGGCGTCGAATAGGGATGGTCGTTGCCAGCCTGCGGCGGCACCTGGCCTTCGACCAGGAAGCGCGCCGCCTGGAAATCCATCATCGCGATCTGGGCCTCGAGCAATGAGGTCTGGACCCATTGGCCTTTGCCGGAGACGGCACGCTCCTGCAATGCCACCAGCGCGCCGATCGCGCCATAAAGCCCGGCGGCGGAATCGGCCACCGCGATGCCGGCGCGCACCGGACCCTGGCCGGGCAGACCCGTCACCGACATCATTCCGCCCATGCCCTGGGCGATCTGGTCGAAGCCCGCGCGCGTCCGGTAAGGCCCGCTCTGGCCGAAGCCTGAGATCGAGACCAGGATCAGGCGCGGATTGAGCGCGTGCAGCGTTTCGAAATCGAGGCTGAGCCGCTCCTTCACATCGGGCCGGAAGTTCTCGACCAGGAGGTCGGCGCTCTCGATCAGCTTGCGCAGGACCGCCGCGCCGCCTTCCGTCTTCAGATTGAGCGTCAGCGAGCGCTTGTTGCGATGCAGGTTCTGCATGTCATAGCCATGCCGCGGCCCGCTCATGTTCTCGTTGGGGTCGAAGCCCGGCGGGCTCTCGACCTTGATCACATCGGCGCCGAAATCCGCGAAGACCCGCACGCAGGTCGGCCCCGCCCGGACGCGCGAGAGATCGAGCACACGGAGGCGGTTGAGCGCTGAAGACGGCGTCGGGCGCGGCATGGCTCTCTACAGCAATCTTCGACCCAACTGGATCGTCAAATGGCTGCATCCTCTTGTTTTAACGCGCTTTCTTCACGCGAAACGGGGTTGGGCCACTCCGCTCGAAACCGCGCTGGGTTCGACGAGGCTCTCGCCTCTCAGGCTCAATCGAGCTTGAACTTCTCGAACTGACGGTGCTCGCCATAGATCCGGCGCACGGTGCCGGTGATCGAGCGATAGACGATCGTCTCGGTCTCGATGACCTCCTTGCCGAACCTGACGCCCTTCAGCATGCCGCCATTGGTGACGCCGGTGGCACAGACGATGGTGTCGCCCGAGGCCATCTCCTCCATGCTGTATTTCCGGTTCGGATCGGTGATGCCCATGGTGAGGGCCCGGGCGCGCTTCTCCTCGGTGTCGAGGATGAGGCGGCCCTGCATCTGGCCGCCGACGCAGCGCAGCGCGGCTGCCGCCAGCACGCCCTCAGGCGCGCCGCCGATGCCGAGATAGAGGTCGATACCGGTCTTGTCCGGCTCAGTGCAGTAGATCACGCCGGCGACGTCGCCATCGGTGATCAGGCGGATCGAGCAGCCGGTCTTGCGGACCTCCTCGATCAGCTTGGCATGGCGCGGGCGATCCATGATCAGGGTCGAGATCTCGCTCGGCTTGACGCCCTTGGCCTTGGCCAGCGCATAGATGTTGTCAGTCGCGGACGCGTCGAGATCGACCACGCCGCGGGCATAGCCCGGGCCGATCGCGATCTTGTCCATGTAGACGTCAGGCGCGTTGAGCAGCTTGCCGGCCTCGGCCATCGCCATCACGGCGATGGAATCGGGCATGTCCTTGGCGCAGAGCGTCGTGCCCTCGAGCGGATCGACGGCGATGTGGACCTTGGGGCCCTGCCTGGTGCCGACCTTCTCGCCGATGAAGAGCATCGGCGCCTCGTCGCGCTCGCCCTCGCCGATGACGATCTCACCGTCGATCGGCAGGCGGTTGAGCTCGCGGCGCATGGCGTCGACCGCCGCCTGGTCCGCCGCCTTCTCGTTGCCGTGACCGCGCAGGCGCGCGGCCGAGACGGCGGCGCGCTCGGTGACGCGGACCAGCTCCATCGAGAGATAGCGCTCGATGATCTGGTTCGGGGAAATACGGAGATCTTCGGACATGGATGGCTCCCTTGGGGGCGAATGGCGAGTAGCGAGTGGCGAATGGAACTCTACTCGCCACTCACTATTCGCTACTCGCGCTCTATACGGATGACTTGCGGCGGTTCCGCGATATGGCCGTCGGCAGAGACCTTCTCCAACGCCGCCCGGATCGCGGATTCGCTGGTGGCATAAGTGATGAGCACGACCGGGACCGGCGCGCCGGAACGCCCGGAAGGATCGCGCGCGGCAGCGCTCTCCGAACGGCGCTGGACGATGCTTTCGAGCGAGATGTCGGCTTCCGCCATGCGGGTCGCGATTGCGGCCGCCGCTCCGGGATGGTCGAGCACGGCAAGCCGGACATAATAGCCGCCTTCATGCCGCTGCATCGGCGCACGCGTCGGCGTTTCCAACCGCGCCACGGGCAGTCCGAAAGGCAGGCCCGCCGTACCACGTGCGACATCGGCGATATCGGCGACGACGGCAGAAGCCGTCGGGTCGCCGCCGGCGCCGGGACCGACCAGGGTGATCTCGCGGACCGCGTCGGCATCGATGGTGACGGCGTTGGTCACGCCCATCACCTGCGCGATGGCCGAGGATTTCGGCACCATGGTCGGGTGCACGCGCTGCTCGATGCCGGTCTTGGTGCGCTCGGCGACGCCGAGCAGCTTGATCCGGTAGCCGAGCTCGTCGGCCATCTTCAGATCGAGCGGGGCGATCGAGGAAATGCCTTCGACATGAATCGCTTCGGCGTCGATCTTCGTGCCGAATGCGAGGCTGGTCAGGATGGCGAGCTTATGAGCCGTGTCGTAGCCCTCGACATCGAAGGTCGGGTCGGCTTCGGCATAGCCCAGGCGCTGGGCGTCGGCGAGGCAGGCCTCGAAGGTCAGCCCCTCCATCTCCATGCGCGAGAGGATGTAGTTGCAGGTGCCGTTCAGGATGCCATAGAGCCGCGTGACATTGTTGCCCGACAAGGCCTCGCGCAGCGTCTTCACCACCGGGATGCCGCCTGCGGAGGAGGCCTCGAAGGCCAGCGCCACGCCCTGCTCCTCGGCGAGCGTCGCCAGCGCCACGCCATGATGGGCGAGCAGCGCCTTGTTGGCGGTGACGACCGATTTGCCGGAAGCGAGCGCGGCCTCGACCGCAGCCTTGGCCGGGCCGTCCGAGCCGCCGATGAGCTCGACCAGGCAGTCGATCTCTGAGGATTTCGCCAGCGCGACGGGATCGTCGAACCAGGTCAGGCCGGCGAGATCGACGCCGCGATCCCGGGTCCTGTCGCGCGCCGAGACGGCGGTGACGCGAATGGCGCGGCCGCAGCGGGCGGCCAGCGCATTCTCCTGCCGGCGCAGGATGCGCAGCACGGAGGCTCCAACGGTGCCAAGCCCGGCAAGGCCGATGCGAAGCGGCGAGGATTGTGGCGAGGGAGGCGCGAGGGTCATATGGCGCGGGGTCGCATGAGGGGAGGCGCAAGTCAACGGCGCAGGTCGGGATGATAGGCCATTCACGCCGGCTCGAGCGATTTGACCATGAAGATGCTCAACGGGTCGTTGGCATAGGAGCCGAACGGTCCGCACTGCTTGAATCCGAAGCGCCGGTAGAGACCCAAGGCCTCATGTGACTTGACGCCCGTCTCCAGGAAGATCCGCCGGACACCATCCTGCGCAGCAGCAGCCTCGATCGCCTGGACGAGCCGGAAGCCGACGCCCTGCCCTCTCGAATCGGGATCGACGAACAGGCGCTTCATTTCTGCCGAGCCATCCGGGAAGACGGCATAGCCGCCGCATCCCAACGCCTTGCCGTCCGCCCTCGCGACGAAAAAACGAATATTGTCCGCCAGCAGCGCGGCCAGGGGCGATCCGACCCTGTTCTGCGATGGATAGAGCGCCGAAGAGCGCTCATCGGCTTTCCCGAGAAAATCAACGACGCTCGGCTGATCCGGACTTTCTCGCTGAACCACGATCGTCACAGCTGGTTCCCCACATGGAAGTGATCAGTCGAAGCGGCAGACCACCTCGGCTGCAATCCGTTTCACCTTCTTCTCGGCGAAGCTCAAATGAATCCGCAGCAGGTTGTTGCCGAAAGCCGTGGCCTTGATCGTCCGCAGCGCCTCGAGAGAGGATCCGTCCCAGGCAGTCGAGTTCTCGATCATGGGGCGCCAGAACCAGGGCTTCGGCGGCACGATGGTCACGCTCTCCAGAACCTGCTCGGCCTGTGCCTGCTCAGTGCCCAGGGGGATGTAGCGGGTGACGATCTCGGTGGCGTCGCGGCCGCAATCGCGCGCGATCGTTGCGGCCAGCACATCGGCGACCAGCGGCGAATCCGTCTGGGGCAGTCGCCCGCGCGAATAATCAAAGGTGGCGACGAGGCAGATCAACGCGAACAGGCCGAAGCCGATGCCGATCAGACGGCCTTTTGAGAACATCTCGCGTGCCTTGAGCCCCGAGCCGGACGGGCGTGTCCGTGACCAAGGGGTTCCCATGTTTCGCAGGCGCGGTCCAGTCCTTACGGCCCTTCTGACACCCTCCCCGTCACGCCGAACGCAGCGAAGCGGAGATCCGGGATCCATCGTAGAGTTCAGCGCCCTTCGATGGATCCCCGGTCAAGCCCGGGATGACGCGGTGGATGGTATTGGCGTCGCGCCCGGGTTGGCTCCGCCCTCACCCGGCCTTCGGCATCTGGATGACGTTGTGCAGGGTCTGGTCCGCCGTCTTGAGGAAGCGGCCGACATTGCGGGCTGCCTGGCGGATGCGCTGTTCGTTCTCGACGATGGCGATGCGGACGAAATCGTCGCCATGCTCGCCGAAGCCGATACCCGGCGCGACCGCGACCTCGGCTTTCTCGATCAAGAGCTTCGAGAACTCCAGCGAGCCGAGATGGCGGAACTTCTCCGGAATTGGCACCCAGGCGAACATCGAGGCCTGCGGCACGGGCACCTCCCAGCCGGCCTTGCCGAAACTCTCGACCAGCGCGTCGCGACGCTTGCGGTAGATCTCGCGCATCTCGCGGATGCAATCGTCGGGGCCGTTCAGGGCAGCCGCCGCCGCGACCTGGATCGGCGTATAGGCGCCATAGTCGAGATAGGATTTTACCCGTGCGAGCGCAGCCAGAAGCCGCTCATTGCCGACGGCGAAACCCATGCGCCAGCCCGCCATCGAGAAGGTTTTCGACATCGAGGTGAACTCGACCGCCACATCCATCGCACCCGGCACCTGCAACATCGAGGGCGGCGGGTTGTTGTCGTCGAAATAGACCTCGGCATAGGCGAGGTCCGAGAGCAGGATCAGTTCGTGCTTCTTCGCGAAGGCGACGAGATCACGGTAGAAATCGAGCGAGGCGGTGAAGGCCGTCGGATTCGCAGGATAGCAGGTGACGAGCGCGATCGGCTTCGGCACGGAATGGATGATCGCCCGCTCCAGCGCCGGGAAGAACGCCGGTGTCGGCTCGGCCGGCACCGAGCGAATGACGCCGCCCGCCATCAGGAAGCCGAAGGCGTGGATCGGGTAGCTCGGATTGGGCACCAGCACGACATCGCCCGGGCCGGTGATGGCCTGCGCCATATTGGCGAAGCCTTCCTTGGAGCCGAGCGTCGCGACGACCTGCGTGTCCGGGTTCAGCTTCACGCCGAAGCGCCGCTCGTAATAATGCGCCTGGGCGCGGCGCAGGCCGCCGATGCCCTTGGAGGCCGAATACCGGTCGGTGCGCGGCTTGCCGGCGGTCTCGACCAGCTTCTCGATGACATGCCGGGGGGCCGGCAGGTCGGGATTGCCCATGCCGAGATCGACGATATCGACGCCCTTGGCGCGTTCGGCTGCCTTGATCTTGTTGACCTGTTCGAAAACGTAAGGCGGCAAGCGCTTGATGCGGTGAAAATCGGCCATATCGAACAGATCCCTCGCCAGGACGGCGGACTTATGATGCGCGCAAGTCATAATCCTTGCGCCAGGAGTGCTTAGCACCGCATCTTCGGTCATGGCAGCCCTAAAAACGCAAGAATCGATCAGGCGCTCCCAAAAAGGCCGGCTTCCCGGGTCGATGCCGGCTCAGTTCGTCGGCTGCGCCGCGGCTGGAGCCGGTGCCGGCAAGGCCTTGCCGAGCGAGATGGCCTGGGAACCTGCCGCATCATTGGCAATTCGTCTGGCCTCGAGCTGGCTCTCAATCTGCTTGAACTCGGCGCGCCGCTTGCAGGGGTCGGTCGGCTTCTGAGCGGGCACCGGAGCCGCGAAGCGGGCGGCCTGACCCGTCGGCGTATAGGCCGGCGGCGGCGTCGGGCTTGCACATAAAGGATTGACGGCGATCGTCTTGTTGATCGGGATGTAGGCCGGATCGACAGGGCGTGTCTGCTGCACGAAGCTCTTGGACTCTTGCGGGGTCGTGGCGATTCCGGCGACTTCGGCGACCGTCTTGACCGGTCCCTCGCCCGCGCAGCCTGCCAGCGACAGGGCAAGCACGGCCGGCCCCAGCAGCATGATCATCGATTTCATCATGGGCGGATCGAAGAGCATGAGCGGTTCCGGCGCATTGTCGATTTTTGTTTGTCAATCATATCGGCTACGTCCTTAATGGGACCAAAATGGGGAGTGTTAAGCTGCCCCGCAGAATAAAGCGACGGGAGAAGACGCGCCATGAATCGGCCAAAGGACGACAAGCCGAGACTGGACGCCGGTTCGCCCGATGCCGCGCCTGAGACCCTAGCGCCCGACTTCGATCAATTCACGCAGAATATGGGCCGCCTGGTCGAGGAATACGGCAAGGTCACCGCTGCCTATCTGAAGCCGATCGAGCGCGGCGAGGCCAAGACCGGTCCGACTGAAGAGGTCAGCGAGATGGTCAAGACGCTTGGCCGAGTCGCCGAGCGCTGGGTCAGCGATCCCCGCAAGATCATCGAGGCGCAGGCCTCGATCACGGCCGATTTCCTCAGCCTGTGGAGCGCCACGCTGAAGCGCGTCAGCGGCGAGGCGACCGAGCCCGTGGCGCAGCCCGACAAGCGCGACGCGCGCTTCAACGACCCCGACTGGTCGGCGCATCCGATGTTCGATTTCGTCAAGCAGGCTTATCTCATCGGCTCGCGCTGGGCCGAGGACATGGTCGAGCGCACCGAGGATATCGACCCGCATACGCGCGAGAAGGCGCGTTTCTACGTCAAGCAGATCGCAGGCGCGCTTTCGCCCTCGAACTTCGTCGCGACCAATCCGGAATTGCTACGCGAGACGCTGCGGCAGAACGGCGACAATCTCGTGCGCGGCATGAAGATGCTGGCCGAGGACATCGAGGCCGGCAAGGGCGAGCTCAAGATCCGCCAGTCGGACGCGCATGCCTTCGAGGTCGGCGTCAACATCGCCACCACTCCAGGCAAGGTGATCTTCCGCAACGAGATCATGGAGCTGATCCAGTACGCACCCGCAACCGAGCAGGTGCTGAAGCGCCCGCTGCTGATCGTGCCGCCCTGGATCAACAAGTTCTACATTCTCGACCTCAACGCCGAGAAGAGCTTCATCCGCTGGTGCGTATCGCAGGGGCTCACCGTCTTCTGCATCTCCTGGGTCAACCCCGATGAGCGCCACGCCAACAAGGATTTCGAGAGCTATATGCGCGAAGGCGTCTTTACTGCGCTCGACGCCATCGAACAGGCGACGGGCGAGAAGCGCGTCACCACGATCGGCTACTGCGTCGGCGGCACGCTGCTCGGCGTCTCCCTGGCCTATATGGCGGCCACCAAGGACAAGCGCATCGACAGCGCCACCTTCTTCACGACGCAGGTGGATTTCTCCAAGGCCGGCGAATTATCCGTCTTTGTCGACGAGGATCAGATTCGCGCGGTCGAGGAGAAGATGGCCAAGAGCGGCTATCTCGACGGCTCGCGCATGGCCGGCGCCTTCAACATGCTGCGGCCCAACGACCTGATCTGGTCCTATGCGATCAACAACTACCTCAAGGGCAAGGCCCCGACCGCCTTCGACCTGCTCTACTGGAACGCTGATTCGACCCGGATGCCGGCCGCCAACCACTCCTTCTACCTGCGCAACTGCTATCTCGAGAACAAACTCTCCAAGGGAGAAATGCGCATCGGCGGCAAGACGCTCGACCTGAAGAAGGTCACGATCCCGATCTATAATCTGGCCGCGCGCGAGGACCATATCGCCCCGGCGCCGTCGGTCTTCCTCGGCTCGCAATGCTTCGGCGGCCCTGTCGATTATGTCGTGGCGGGTTCGGGCCATATCGCCGGCGTGGTCAACCCGCCCGCCAAGGTCAAATATCAGTACTGGACCGGCGGCGCGGCTTTGGGGCGCTACGAGGACTGGATCGCGGCGGCCGCCGAGCATCCCGGCTCCTGGTGGCCGCATTGGTTTGCCTGGATCGAGGCGCAGGCGCCAAAGCGCGTGCCGGCGCGCCAGCCCGGACACGGCAAGCTGCCGGCACTGGAGGATGCGCCGGGCAGCTATGTGAAGATGAAGGCATAGCGCGCTCAGCCGAGCGACGTCACATCCATCTGCTCAAGAGCCGTCAGCTCCTGCTCCGTCAGGATGAGGTCGCGGGCAGCGACGTTCTGTTCGAGATGCGTCAGGGATGACGTACCGGGGATCAGGATCGTGACCGGCGATTTCTGCAGCAGCCATGCCAGTGCGATCTGCCCCGACGTTGCGCCGGTGCGCGCGACGATCTGCTCCACCGCCGCCGACCTGGCCAATGTGCCGGCCCCTAGCGGGTAGAAGGCGATGAAGCCGATACCGTGCCGCTCGCAATAGTCCAGAACCTCGTGGTGGCGGCGGTCGGTCAGGTTGTAGCGGTTTTGCACGGTGGCGATCTCGACGACCGATCGCGCCCGCTCGATCTGCTCAATCCCAACCTCGGACAGGCCGATATGGCGAATCTTGCCTTCGTTCCGCAAGGCGAGGAACACCGCCATCGTATCCTCGATCGGGATCGTCGGATCGACCCGATGCAGCTGGTAGAGATCGATGCACTCAAGGCCCAGATCGCACAGGCTGCCTTCGACCGCCCGGCGGATATGGGCGGCGCTGCCATTCATGGACATGCCCGGATCGGTCGGCGTCGCCGGGCCGCTGCGAACCATCCCGCCTTTCGTGCCGATCACCAGCCCCGGCTCGTAGGGAACCAGCGTGTCCCTGATCAGCCTCTCATTGTCGCCAGGGCCATAGACGTCGGCCGTGTCGATGAAATCGATTCCCAGTTCGACCGCGCAACGGAGAACGGCAGCCGCTTCAGCCGGGTTCTCCGGCGGCCCCCAGACACCGGGACCCGTCAGGCGCATTGCGCCAAATCCCATACGATGCACGGGCAGATCGCCGCCGATCCGAAAAATCTTGTTCGTCATCTCGTCACCTCTGCACCTGGCGAGGCACATGCTGTAAGTGTGGACCACGCTCCATGGTCAAGAGGCGGATCGTGCTGATCTCCGAATTCGCGCGGGCAACCGGGCTGACAACCGACACGGTGCGCTTCTACGTCCGCCTTGGGCTTCTCCGGCCTGGCGCGGGCAGCAAGGGCGGTCGCCACCCCTATCAAATCTTCAGTGAAAGCGACGTAGGAGCGGTCGAACTCATTCGCCTGTCCCAGGCGGCCGGACTGTCCCTCAAGGAGATCGCGGCACTGGGCGCCGAACGCCGCGCCGGACACATGACTGCCGAACGCAGGATCGAGGTCGTCACGGCGCAGATCGGCAAGCTTGAGACCAAGGCGGCGGAACTGAAAGCGATGGCCGATTATTTGCGCGCAAAGCGCGCTTGGCTCGCCAGCGACGCTCAAGGCAACGAACCCGAGCTGGATTTTCATCGGGTGGCACGACAGGTTCGCACCGTAGTCGATCGGGAATGACCGCACGCTGCCAAACAAAAAAGCCGCCCCGAAGACCAGCTTTTCCGTTGCGCGCCAGCCCGGCGACGAACCGGTCTCCACTCCGCTCGAAAACGCTCCAGGTGTTTTCAACGCTCCAAGTGTTTTCGCCGGCGCATATCGCCTTTCGCCGGAGCGGATAAGGTTGTGACCACGATATCCTAACGCTCAACAATGGGCCGAGGTTTCTCATGCCGGGGTTTCTCATGCCGAGGTTTCCCATGCGCTGTGCCCTGCTCACGCTCATTGCGGTCTTGCTCGCCTGTCCGGGGCAGGCTGCCGACCCAGTGCTGGCGCCGAGCGGCACGCTGCGCGTTGCATATATCGGTACGAACGTCGCGCAGGCTCGCCGCGACCCGGCAACCGGCACAGTTTCAGGTGTGGTCGCCGACATCACGCGCGAACTGGGCCGCCGGGCGGAGGTGCCGGTCAGCATCACGCCCCTCCCGACGGCCGCCGCCGTGCTTGAGGCGGTCCGAAGCGGCCAGGTCGACATCGGATTTGTCGCTCCGAACCCGGCGCGCACTGGCATCGTGCTCTACTCCCGGACCTACATGCTGGTGCAGCAGAGCGCGCTTGTGAGTGCAGATTCCCCGCTCCGGTCCGTGAAGGAGCTTGACCGCCCCACTCAGGTGATCGGGGTGAACACCGATGACAGTGTCGGCGTGTGGCTGAAAGGGCGGCTGATCGCAGCGAAGGTGCGAGAGACGCCCGACTATACCTTGCGAGATGCTGTCCAGTGGCTTCGGAACGGGGATGTGATTGCCTTCGCGGGTGGGCGACAGCGGCTCTCCAGCGCGACGCTCGGCGTTCCCGGCCTGCGAATGCTCGACGACAATTTTTACGGTGTGCCGCAAGCCGTGGCCGTGCCGATCGATCATCAGGACCGGCTTCAATTGGTCAACACGGCCCTCGGCGAGATGCGCTCAAGCGGTTTTCTGGCGAGTTCCGTCGCGCGCAGCGGCATCGATGGTCTTGCGGTTGCTCCGGTCGATACGCAGGAACCGTGACCATAGGTGTGCCGTGGACATTTCGCAGCCGGGCAGCCGCTATGACCGCTGCCCATCCAGAGCAAACCTTCACAGCCCCGCGCTCGCCCCAAGCCCACAAACAAAAAGCTCACAAACAAAAAAGCCGGCCCGAAGGCCGGCTTTTCCTTGTGTGCGGAAGCTCCGCTCAGTTCTTGCGAACGACCGGGCGCACCGGGACCGTCTCGGTGGGGTCGTCCCAGCGATAGGTCAGGCCAACTGAGGCGATGTGGATCGAGGGCTTGGCCTCGGCGGTGTAGAACACGGCGGCCTGCTGCGGATGCGAGCCGGTGTAGTTCACGCTCGCCTTCTTCACATCGATATAGGTGTAGCCGAGATCGAGCTTCAGCTTGTCGGTGACCTGATAGCTCAAGCCGGCCGAGAGCCAGAGGCGATCATTGTCGGCGATGAAGATCGTGCGGTTGCGGTCGTTCACGGCCGAGAGCTCGTAGCCGACACCGGCGCGCAGCGTCAGCGCGCTGCTGTACTTGTATTCCGCGCCCAGCGAGAAATACCAGGCATCGTCATATTGGAAGTTCAGGCTGGTGACCGGCGCGCCGTTCAGCTGGCTGACGATCGGAATGTTGCGGAAGCGGCTCCAATTCGTCCATTCGACGCCGGCATGGACCTGCCACTGATCATTGATCACCTGCGATACGCCCAACACGACCGAATCGGGCAGGTTGAGGTTGGCCTTGACCGGAATGACCGCGAGCGGCGTGCGGAACGTGCCTTCAAGCGTCTGGCGCACCTCGGAGCGATAGGCCAGGCCGATCGAGGTCCCCTGGAACGGCGTCAGGGTAATACCGAAGCGATAGCCGAAGTCGATCGTGTCGCCTTCGATGATGACCGGTGCGGCCGTCGGGCCGACGCCTGAAGCCTGCTTCAGCGCGGCATTGAAATACTGGACCTGCACCGCGGCGCCGATCGAGAGCCAGTCGTTCACCTTGTAGCCGACGGTCGGCGAGACGTTGATCGTCTGCACCTTGGCCGAGCGACCATAAACCTGTCCGGCATTGACCTGCTGGTCGGGCTTGGAGCGCAGGCCATAGGGCGCGCCGGTGGTCAGGCCGATCCAAAAGCGGTCGGTGAGCTGCCAGGCGCTGTAGGAGGCGGGGATGAAGGCGCCGTCGCCGCCGAGATTGCCGGTGCCGTTCTGGATCGGGCTCAGCGGGCCAACCGGCGAGCCCAGCCGCGTAGCCGCGGTCGGCTGATAATCGGCATTCGCGTTGAGATAGGTGAAGTTCCAGTTGCTGTTGCGGCCCGGGAACATGGTGATCGTGGCCGGGTTCCAGGCCATCGCCCCCATGCCGATGCCGCCCGAGGCGGCGCCGGCATAGGCCATGCCGAGCCCTTCGGCGCTCTGGCCGCTGCGGATGGCGAAGGAGCTGGCGGAGGCGGAGCCGGCCGCGAGAAGAGCAGCTGCCGAAACGGTTGCCGCGGCGATGAGGCGAACGGTGCTCTTCATCCTAATCCATCCCTTTGATTGCATTCTTTCGAGGTCGAAGCGCCTCGCTGACACCACCATGACGCGAGGCCGGTTTCGCCGCAATCCCGCCGCAAGCGCCCTGAAAACGCCGCAACTTCGCTTGTTTCCGAAGCGGCAGGCCGAAAAATCGCTAAAAACCCGCCGATTTCTCGCATCGTCGCGCGGCGGCGCCGACAAAACGATCGTTTACATGCGAACTATCGCCGATTTCGACACACCCGGCTAAAAACCATGCAAGGCAGCCCGATTGCCGGGCATGTTGCTTTCGCGGGATACGTTGCATCAGCGCAACAATCTCATGGCTATCCAGACGCAGCCGCGTCATGCGCGGGAACTCACTTGTCATTGCGCGCCCCATCCGCTCAGGTGCGCGCCACCCGAATTAGATCGATTGAAACAGGGGGAAACACTATGAAACTGCTGCGATATGGTGCTTTTGGCCAGGAAAAGCCGGCTCTTCTCGACGCCAAGGGCGGCTTGCGCGACCTCTCCAGCGTCATTCCGGATCTCGCCGGCAAGACGCTCGGCTCGGCCTCGCTCGCCAAGCTCAAGGCGCTCGATCCCGAATCGCTGCCGCTCGTCCAGGGTTCGCCGCGAATCGGCGCCTGCGTCGGCGACGTGCATAACTTCATCGCCGTCGGCCTCAACTTCGCCGATCACGCCGCCGAGACCGGCGCCGCGATCCCCAAGGAGCCGATCCTGTTCAACAAGGCGCCGAACTGCATCGTCGGCCCCTATGACGACGTGATGATCCCGAAGGCCTCGGTGAAGACCGACTGGGAGGTCGAGCTCGCCATCGTTATCGGCGACGGCGGCTCTTATATCGACGAGAAGAATGCCATGGCCGCGATCGCCGGCTTCTGCGTCTGCAACGACGTCTCGGAGCGCGAGTTCCAGGCCGAGCGCGGCGGACAATGGGCCAAGGGCAAGGGCTGCCCGACCTTCGGACCGCTCGGCCCCTGGCTGGTGACGCCAGACGAGATCGCCGACGTGCAGAATCTCGGTATGTGGCTCGAGGTCGATGGCGAGCGCGTCCAGAACGGTTCGACCAAGACGATGATCTTCGGCGCCGCCTATCTGGTGCACTACATCAGCCAGTTCATGCGCCTGGATGCCGGCGACGTCATCACCACCGGCACGCCTCCCGGCGTCGGCCTCGGCTTCAAGCCGCCGCGCTTCCTGAAGGGCGGCGAGGTCGTCACGCTCGGCATCGATGGGCTGGGTACGCAGAAGCAGAACTTCGTGCCGTTCAAGGCTTCCTGAGCGCTTTAAAAAAGCGCCACCATGACCGCTTGACCCGGTCATGGTGGCGTAAGCTTCAACCGGCAAACAGCCCTCATCTGCCATGAGAGCCCGCCGGAAGCGGTCCGCCGGAGTGACGGCGCCCCGAATTGCAGCCGATAGGCTGCATATATTTCCAGAGATTTCACGCCGCCGCGATCCGCGCACCCCCCAAATGGGGGCATCCCTGCCATCTCGGCAGTCAGCCGAGCTTCGCAGCGCCCTGAAGCATACCGACGAGATCCGACTGGCGGTGAACCCCCGTCTTGGCGAGGACGCGCTTGAGCGTCGTACGCGCGGTCCCCTCCGTCACGCCCAATCGCTGCGCCGCCTGCCGGGGTGCATGCCCGGCGGCGATCATCGCCGCGAGCTTCGCCTCCGCCGGCGTCAGGTCGAACAACCCCTCGATGAGATCAGCGCCCGGAACGCGATGGGGCAGCACCGGCGTCGCGACCAGGATCGCGCTCGCCAGCGTGAACACGTCGCGCGCCCGGCCTGTCACAGGCGAGAGATGCACGACGATGGGTGGGTGCCCCTGCCCTGCCGGGATCGCGATCGAACGCACCGCCGCATCATGAGCCTGATAGGCAAGCGCCGCCATGGCCGTCTCCAGCATGCGGTCGGCGGCGGCGTCGACGATCCCGAGCCGCGTCGGCCGGTCGCGGAAGATCGCCGGCATCAGCGCGGTCAGCAGGCTGTTGGCGCTGAGAATGCGCCCGCCCGGTCCCAGCACGGCGCCAGGCAAACCCATCATTTCGAGCGCCTGGGCGGCAGCTCTCGCCCGCTCCAGCCCGAGACGCCGCGCCAGCAGGCCGGCGCGGGCGAAATGCGGCCGCAAGCGGTTGAGCGAAGCGACCGCCTCGGGCTCCACGGTGCCTTCATCGAAGCCGCGCTCGCAATGGACGACGATCACATCGCCCGAGGGACAGGCGATCGCCGTCGCCACGGCCGAGCCATAGCCCGAAGGGATCAGCATCTCCTGATAGAGCGGCTCGGTGGCGATCTCGTCGGCCGTGAACACATCCGTGTCGGTGATGAAGCCTGCATGCCGGCAGGCAAGAAGCCGCAGACTGCGCTGGTTCACCGGCACGGGCAGGCGCAGCATGATGTCGTTATAGGTATTTTCGAAGGCCGCGCTCGACGCCGTCAGGCGCGCCTCTGCGTCCAGTATCGTGCCGAACAGCGCCTCGCGGCAGCCGGCGAGCTCGGCTGTCGCCCGCAAGACCTCCGGCCATCCCTCCGGGACGATGGCCGCCTCATAGATGCGGTCGATCAGCTGGTTTTCGTCGATCAGCTGGTTTTCCGGGGACGCGGCCGTCGGCAAGAGCTCATCCTTTCGCCACGCCTTCGCGGCGCGCATCTGCCGTTATGGTACGACGCGCCCCGAAAACTGCCTTGCGTTAGAACAAGCGCCTCTTCACGTTTCCGTGAAGGCCGGGTGTCAGCCCTCAGTGAGCCCCAGCATCAGCCGGATATTCTGCACCGCCGCACCCGACGCGCCCTTGCCGAGGTTGTCGAGCTTGGCGACCAGCACCGCCTGGCCCAGCGCATCATCGCCGAAGACGCGCAGTTCGAGCCGGTTGGTGTCGTTGAGCGATTCCGGCTCCAGCTTGCCGCCGGCCTGAGCGCTCGGCACCACGCTGACATAGGTCGAGCCGGCATAGTGCGCGGTCAGCGCGGCCTCGAGCGCTGCGGTCGTCGGCTTGCCCGGCAGCATGTCGAGATGCAGCGGGATCGAGACCAGCATGCCCTGCCGGAAATTCCCGACCGAGGGCACGAAGATCGGCCGCCGCGTCAGGCGCGAATAGAGCTGCAATTCCGGCAGATGCTTGTGATGGAGGCCAAGCCCGTAGAGCTCGAAGGCCGGAGCGGCACCGGCCTCATAGGCCTCGATCATGCTTTTGCCGCCGCCGGAATAGCCCGACACCGCATTGACGGTGACGGGATGGTCCTGCGCCAGCAGGCCGGCATCGACCAGCGGCCGCAACAGCGCGATCGCGCCGGTCGGATAGCAGCCGGGATTGGAGACGCGGTTGGCGTTGGCGATCTTCTCGGCATGGCCCGGTGCCATCTCGGCGAAGCCATAGACCCAGTCCGGCGCGACGCGATGGGCCGTTGCCGCATCGACGATCTTGGGCGCGTCGCCGCCGAGTTCATCGGCGAGCGCGACCGATTCCCGCGCCGCATCATCGGGCAGGCAGAGCACGACGAGATCGACGCCCGCCATCATCTCCTTGCGCGCGGCGGGGTCCTTGCGCTTGTCGGCACTGATGCTCTTCACGACGACCTCGGGCACGGCCGCTAGCCTGTCGCGGATGCCGAGACCCGTGGTGCCGGCCTCGCCGTCGATGAAGATGGATTTCAGGTTCTGGCTCATCTGGACCCCCGATGGGTGCGAAAGCAGGTTGCTTCGTCGGCTTCAGACATAAAAAAACCGCGCTCAGGGCGCGGTCGCGGACAATCGGACTAGCAGCCGAGCGTCATCGCGGTCGCGCAGGGGCGGCCATGGTCGGGCGACGTCGGATCGGGTTCGTGATCATGCAGAGGGATATGATGGAGGGAGGCCGTGCTGTCAATCTCGACGCAGGCCGACGCTCCACCGTCATGGTCGGGCTTGTCCCGACCATCCACGTCTTCGTCCGACAAGCGTCGTATTCAAGACGTGGATGCTCGGCACAAGGCCGAGCATGACGAGAGGGCCTATCTCAATGATCTGAATCGGTTGTGCCGCGGCGCTGCCAAACCGATTCAACCGCCTCACCCCATCTTCTTCAGCGCCAGCGCCTGGATGTAATGCTGCGCCACGGCCGCGCCGGCGATTGCGGTCGCGTCGGCGTGGTCATAGGGCGGCGAGACTTCGACCACGTCCATGCCGCGGAAATCGAGGTCGCGGATGCCCCAGACCATGCCCAGCCCCTGCGCCGAGGAGAGCCCGCCCGCCACCGGCGTGCCGGTGCCCGGCGCGAAGGCGGGGTCGAGCCCGTCAATGTCGAAGGTCAGATACGCCGGACCCTGCCCCACCCGCTGCCTGATGCGCGCGGCCACCTCGTCCACGCCCAGCGCCTGCGCGGCATAGCCGTCGATGACCGCGATGCCGCAATCGCGCGGAGCGACCGTGCGGATGCCGATCTGGATCGAGCGCTCGACATCGATCAGCCCCTCGCGCACCGCCTCCAGCACGAAGGTGCCGTGGCTGATCGCGCCGACGCCGTCATCCCAGGTGTCCTGATGCGCATCGAACTGCACCAGAGCGAGCTTGCCATGGCGGGCGACATGAGCGCGCAGCAGCGGCAAGGTGATGAAATGGTCGCCGCCGAGCGTGACGAGATGGGCGCCGCTGGCGATGATCTTCGCCGCCCCCTCCTCGATCGCCTTGGCGCAGCCCTGGAGATCGCTGCGCGGCAGCAGGCAATCGCCGTAATCGACAGCCGAGAGATGCTCGAACGGGTCGATGCGCGAGGGATATTGCGCGTCGCCGTCGAAGATCGCGCTGACGCGGCGCAGGGCCTGCGGGCCGAAGCGCGTGCCCGGCCGGTTCGAGACGGCAAGGTCGAAGGGCACGCCCCAGATCACCAGATCGCAGCCGGTGACGTCCTTGCTGTAGCGGCGGCGCATGAAGGAGAGCGCCCCGGCATAGGTTGGGTCATGCGCGGCCCCGCGCCTGTCGCCGGTGAAGGCGTGGTCGATCGTCGGGGTGTCGGCGGGTTCGGTCATGTCAGCGATCTCGAAAGGGCTCAGCGGCGCGGGCCGGAAAGCCAGACATAGAGGCACCAGGGCAGGATCAGCGCGAGCGCCGAGAGCACCAGCCGCAGCGTCGTCCAGGCGATGGGATAGTCCAGCGCCCGGCCATTGAGCTCCGGCACGCCATGGATCATCCCGAGCGCCATGGCCGGCGCCAGAAAGATCACCAGCGCGCTGCCGATGCGCCGGGCGCGCGACGCGTCGTCACGCGACAGCGCCAGCAGAGCAGGCACGGCGATCATGCCGAGAGCGATCAGGACGAGCAGGACGCGCATGGAGTTCCGGAGCGGCGGCGGGTCTAGTTCAAGAGCAGGATCAATGCGAAAAACCGGTTCCGACTTTTTCGCATCCTGCTCTGAGATTTAGCACGGCGCGCCCGCGGCTCCAGCCGCTGCGGCAGGGCTGCACAGCCGAATCTGTCGTTTCCAAGGGATTTTCCGGTGGGAGAACCGCTCGCGCTTCGAGATCGACGCTCCGCCAGCGCAGGTGTAGAACCGCGCTTGCCCTCTCGCCGGATCCTCTTCATGCCTCACGACGCCTACCCCGACAGCCTGATCCGCGAGATCCTCAAGAGCGTGAAGCGCATCGCGCTGGTTGGAGCCTCCGGCAACGAGGCGCGGCCGAGCTGGATCGTGACGAAATACCTGCTCGATCGCGGCTATGACGTCATCCCCGTCAATCCCGGGCTCGCCGGACAGACGCTGCTGGGCAAGACCGTCTACGGCTCGCTGAAAGACATCCCCGGCGCGATCGACATGGTCGAGATCTTCCGCAATTCGGAAGCGGCCGGACCGATCACCGACGAGGCTTTGACGCTCGATCCCCTGCCCAAGGTCATCTGGATGCAGCTTTCGGTGCGCAATGACGAGGCCGCCGCGCGGGCCGAGGCGAAGGGCATCACCGTGATCATGAATCGCTGCCCCAAGATCGAATATGGCCGGCTCTCCGGCGAGATCGGCTGGCAGGGCATCAATTCGCGGATTCTCTCCTCGAAGAAGCCGGTGCTCGCCGGCAAGGGATTTCAGAAGCTGACGATCCACCGGCCGGGGACGTGAGGCCATGGCGTTTTTGCTCGTAACCGCTGCGTCATCCCGGACAAGCCGCGTAGCGGCGCTGATCCGGGATCCATCATAGGGCTCCGCCGCGCCCTACGATGGATCCCGGGTCTGCGCTTCACTTGCCCGGGATGACGCCGTGTTTCCGTGTGAAATCAGCAGGTGTCGAAAGCTGGGTCACGGAGACGATGCGATGCGCGAGCTCTCCACCACCTGCTGCATCGCCGGCGGCGGCCCGGCCGGGATGATGCTCGGCTTCCTGCTGGCGCGGGCGGGCGTCGATGTCGTCGTGCTGGAGAAGCATGCCGACTTCCTGCGCGATTTCCGCGGCGACACCATCCACCCCTCGACGCTGCAATTGATGCACGAGCTCGGCCTGCTCGAGGATTTCCTCAAGCTGCCGCATACCAAGACCCGCGAGCTCGCCATCCGCTTCGGTACCGAGACCATCCAATTCGTCGATTTCTCGCATCTACCGGTCGTGGCTCCCTATGTCGCGATGATGCCGCAATGGGATTTCCTCGACTTCCTGGCCGACAGGGGCCGCGAGCAGGCGCGCTTCACCTTGCTGATGAATGCGAAGGCCGAGGGGCTGATCGAGGAGGACGGCCGGATCGTCGGCCTCACCGGCACGGCCGATGACGGTCCGCTCCGCATCCGTGCCGATCTCGTCGTCGCGGCCGATGGCCGCCGTTCCGATATCCGGGCGGCGTCCGGCCTGAAGAGCCTCGATATCGGCGCGCCGATGGACGTGCTCTGGTTCCGGCTGCCGCGTGGAGCGGGCGACCCCGGCCAGACCGGCGGCCAGGTCGCCAATGGCCGCCTGCTCGTCACGCTCGACCGGGGCGACTACTGGCAATGCGCCTTCGTCATTCCGAAGGGCCGGTTCGACGCGCTGCGCGCCGCCGGGCTCCAGGCCTTCCGCGAGGGCATCGTCAAGCTCACGCCCTGGTTCGCCAACCGGATCGACGTCATCGCGGACTGGGACGAGATCAAGCTGCTGACTGTCGCGGTCGACCGGCTCGAGCGCTGGTGGCGCCCCGGCCTCATCTGCATCGGCGACGCAGCGCATGCGATGTCGCCGATCGGCGGCGTCGGGATCAATCTCGCGGTGCAGGACGCGGTCGCGGCGGCCAATCGCCTCGCCACGCCCTTGCGCGAGAAGCGGCTCGCAGACGCCGATCTCGCAGCCGTGCAGGAGCGCCGGGAATTCCCGACCAGGGCGACGCAACGCATCCAGGTTCTGGCGCAAAACCGCATCATCTCGCCGCTCCTGGCGCGCGCCGACAGCGATGCGCCGCTCGGCCCGCCCTTCCTGGTCAGGCTGTTCGATTGGTTCCCGATCCTGCGCCGCATCCCGGCGCGCATCGTCGGCCTCGGAATCAGGCCGGAGCATATCGGGCCGCAGCTCGCAGTCCGCCCTTGAGCACCCGGCCCATGAATTGACGCCGTCGAGGCCGTTCTTTAAAACGAACGCATCGTCTCGAATTCAGAAGTCTTCAGGGAGCACGCCATGACCGACCGCGCACCGGGTTTCCACACGCTTGCCATCCATGCGGGCGCGGCCCCTGACGCAGCCACCGGCGCGCGCGCCACGCCGATCTACCAGACCACCAGCTTCGTCTTCGACGATGTCGACCACGCCGCCTCGCTCTTTGGCCTGCAGGCCTTCGGCAATATCTACAGCCGCATCGGCAATCCGACCAATGCGGTGCTGGAGGAGCGCGTGGCTGCGCTCGAAGGCGGCACGGCGGCACTCGCCGTCGCCTCGGGCCACGCCGCCGAGTTCCTGACCTTCCACGCGCTGCTGCAGCCGGGCGACGAGTTCGTCGCCGCCAAGAAGCTCTATGGCGGCTCGATCAACCAGTTCAACCACTCCTACAAGAACTTCGGCTGGGGCGTGATCTGGGCCGATTCCGACGATCTTGAGAGCTTTGCCGCCGCGGTGACGCCCAAGACCAAGGCGATCTTCATCGAATCGATCGCCAATCCCGGCGGCGTCGTGGTCGACATCGCCGGCATCGCGGCCATCGCGAGGAAGCACAACATCCCGCTCATCGTCGACAACACGATGGCGAGCCCCTATCTGATCCGCCCCTTCGAGCATGGCGCCGACATCGTCGTGCACTCCGCCACAAAATTCCTGGGCGGGCACGGCAACTCCGTCGGCGGCATCATCGTCGATGGCGGCTCGTTCAACTGGGTCGGCGATGACCGCTACCCGATGCTGTCCAAGCCCAGACCTGAATATAACGGCATGGTGCTGGGCGAGACCTTCGGCAATTTCGCCTTCGCCATCGCGACCCGCGTGCTCGGCCTGCGCGACATGGGTCCAGCGCTGTCGCCCTTCAACGCCTTCCTGATCCTGACCGGCATCGAGACCCTGCCGCTGCGCATGCAGCGCCATTGCGAGAACGCGCTGGCCGTCGCCATACATCTGTCGAGCCATCCGGCGGTGGAATGGGTCAGCTATGCCAGCCTGCCCGGCAATAAATATTACGAGCTCGCCCAGCGCTATTCGCCCAAGGGCGGCGGCGCGGTCATGACCATCGGCCTCAAGGGCGGCTACGAGGCCGGCGTCAAGCTGGTCACGGACCTCAAGCTGTTCTCGCATCTCGCCAATATCGGCGATACCCGCTCGCTGGTGATCCACCCGGCCTCGACCACCCATCGCCAGCTCACGGACGCACAGAAGACCGCCTCGGGCGCCGGACCGGAGGTGGTGCGGCTCTCGATCGGGCTGGAGGATGTCGCCGACCTGATCGACGATCTCGATCAGGCGCTGGGCTGAGTCTCAATGTCATTCCGAGGCGCTGCGCAGCAGCGAGCCCGGAACCCACGTGCCGGTGCTCAGGCCGACCCGCTTGCGAGGTTGCGCCCAGTCGTGGGTTCCGGGTTCTTCGCTGCGCGAAACCCCGGAATGACAGAGCTACGCGTCAGATGCACCACGCCCATGGCGAGCACGGTGAAGCCGAGCGCCTGATGCGCCAGCCCCGCCCAGAGCGGCACGACCAGCAGCAAGGTCACGATGCCGAGCGCCGACTGCGCCAGGACGAGGCCTGAGATCGCGGTCGCGCGCTTGGCCGCACCGGAGCCCGGCATGACGCGGCGCAGCCAGAGCATGTGCCAGAGCGCGACCGCGAGCAGGAGATAGGCGCCGAGGCGGTGGTTGAACTGCACCAGAGCGACATTATCGACGAAGTTCTCCCAGAACGGGTTCTGCGCGAACAGCATCGAGGCCGGCGGCACGACCGCGCCGTCCATCAACGGCCAGGTGTTGAGGGTGAAGCCCGCCCGCGCCCCCGCCACGAGCCCGCCGAGCGCGATCTGCAGGAACAGCAGCGCCAGGAGCAGCCAGGCGACGGGCCGCCCCCGCGCCGGCTCGATGCGCCGCAGGGGTGTCAGTGAGGTTGCGAAGGCGATGACCGAGGCGAAGAACAGCCCGGCGAAGGTGAGATGCAGCGTCAGTTTCACCGGCGCGACGGCGACCATGCCGGGCTCTAACCCCGAGGCCACCATGATCCAGCCGATCGCCCCTTGCAGGCCCAGCAGCAGGCCCATGCCGAACAAAACGAGCGTCCGCCGCCATGGCAGCAGGCGGCGCAGCGCCACGACCAGGAAACCGGCGAGATAGACCAGGCCGATGAAGCGGCCGAGCTGGCGGTGGCCCCATTCCCACCAATAGATGAACTTGAACTCACCGATCGCCATGCCGGCATTGAGGAGCTGGTATTGCGGGCTGGCGCGATACTTCTCGAACTCGGCCGCCCAGGCAGCCTCCGAGAGCGGCGGCAGCGCACCGGTGATCGGCTTCCATTCGGTGATCGAGAGGCCCGAGCCCGTCAACCGCGTCGCGCCGCCGACGATGACCATGACGAAGACGAGCGCGGCGACGATCCAGAGCCAGCGACGGATGCCGGCATGGCTTGTGCTGCTGCTCGTCTGGGAAACGGGCTGGTCCAGGGCGATCGTCACGGAAGCTGCGCCTTCGCTCGTCAATGCCGCGCTTCACAATCAGGCGCGCGGGTGACAGATAGACCCGCAAGATAGACCCGACAACGCCCGCATTGCCGCAGCCGACGGCTCGCAGGGCCGGAGACGAAGCATGACCCAGAGCCACCGCAAGCTGATCGGCACCGTCGCGATCCTCGTCTTCGTCTGCATCTACGCGCTCGTCGCCATGGCGCTGGCGCAGGGCCGTATCACCGAGGCGCCGAAGCTGGTGCAGACGATCGCCTATATCGCGCTCGGCCTCGCCTGGGTCCTGCCGCTGCTACCGCTGATCCGCTGGATGGAGCGCAAGGACGAGAGGTGAGGCGCGACGCTTCTTCCCTTCTCCCCTCGCGGGAGAAGGTGCCCCGGCAGGGGCGGATGAGGGGGTGCCGTGCCCTTTCCGACTAACCTTCTAAGGCAAGCCAGCAATCGTCGAGCGCCCCCTCATCCGTCTCGGCTTCGCCGAGCCACCTTCTCCCGCGAGGGGAGAAGGGAAGCGGCAGCGCAGCTACCCCACGCTCACCCACCGCTCCCGGTTCCACAACAGAAACGGGTGGCCCGAGAGTAGCCCTCGCACCGCCTCCTCGATCTGAGGCAAACCGTTGAGCGAAACGCGCGGCAAGAGCCAACCGAGATTTTCGACGCGAGCTGGAACACCTCTATCTACTTAAGTAAAAATACAGCATCACCGCATACGGGACTCCTGTAAAATAGATCCCGACCTTTCTATTAAACTTAAATATTATTCCGGCCAATATAAACATGCCGTAAGTCGGCGCTATCGCCGGATCGTCGTGAACATGAGGCATATTTGCTGACATGGACGCGATGAACAGGAATGGAGTGAGCAGTAAAAACCCAAATATCTTAGCGAGAACGACCTCATACGTCGTCTCACTCATATAGAATAAGAGCCATCCACCAGCGAACAAGACAGCCGGTATGATCACGAGTCCAAAAAATTCACCACTCACAGCATCGTCCCCGCCAAGCTACCCCACATTCACCCGCCGCCCCCGGTTCCACAGCAGAAACGGCAGGCCCGAGAGCAGCGCCCGCACCGCCTCCTCGCTCTGGTGATGACCGTTGAGCGAGACGCGCGGCAAGGCGTGGAGATGGCGCGCATGCGCGTCGAAGAGATGGCCCGGTCGCGTCGTCACGGCGCTGGCGAACCCCGCTTTCCCCGCCATCTTGAATTCGCGCGGACCAGCCGAGGTCGGGTCTCCCACGGGATAGGCGAAGTGATGGATCGGAATGCCGAGCTCCGCCTCCAGGCGCGCCTTGCTCTCGACGATCTCGCTACGGGCGATCTCGGCCTCGTGTTTCGCCAGCATCGGGTGACTGAGCGTATGGGCGCCGATCGTCACGCCGGGCGCGCCCGAGACGGCGCGCAGTGTCTCCCAGGGCAGGCATTCGCGCTCGGTGAGTGCGGTAGAATCGACACCGGCCTGTTGCGTCAGGGCGGAAATCGCAGAGAGCAGAATCGCTTCCGGCTGTTTACGCAGACGCCAGTAGAGCGCGGTGAAGGCCTGCTGCTTTTCAGTGTCGGTTTCGGTGCGGGCGGCAAAGCCGCCATCGGGCAGCTCCACCGCGATGCGCGGCAGGGCGCGGATCGTCTCCTCCAGCTCCAACCACCAGAGCCGCGCGCTGCGGTCGGCGAAGCCCGGCGTCACGAACAATGTCCAGGGCGCCTCATGCTTCGCCAGCACCGGCCAGGCATGGTCGAGATTGTCGCGATAGCCGTCATCGAAAGTCAGCGCGACGAAGAAGCGGCTCTGCCTGTTGCTGGTCAGGCGCGTGACCGCCTCGTCGAGCGAGACGATGTCATAACCCTGCGCCCTGATCAGCGTCAGGGTCAGGTCGAGAAACTCCGGCGTGATCTCCAGCAGGCGGTTGGGCTGGAATCCCGCCGTGGAAGCCGGCCGGACATGGTGCAAGGTCAGGATCACGCCTGCGCCTTGCGCAAGGCCCCTGCCCCAGCGGTCGGCGCGGGTCAGCGCGATCGCCTTAAACACGGCCGAGAAGGCTTTGTGGCGCAGATTCATCGTTTATCCCTAGAGCATTTCCGCGTTTCTCCCCGCGGAAATGCTCTACCTCCTTGTTTTATCGCATTTTCTTCGCGCGAACCGGTGTCCACTTCGCTCGAAAATGCTCTAGCAACCGCTCGGTAACGCTGTTCACCGATCTCGCGGCCGGCTCACGCGAGCTTGACCGGTCTGTTCACAATAGCGGGTTAAAAGGGCTCATCATTTGCCCGCAGAGGCCGCCTGAGCATGTCCGCACTCGCCGAACGCCCTTCGGCCTTGTCCCTCACCGAGAACCGCAGCGCGCTCAGCGCCCGGCCTTGGCGATCGCTTGCGATCGCCTCCGACATCGCCGCGATCGAAGCCGATTGGCACGCGCTCGAGGCGCATGCGCTGGTGACGCCCTATCAGGCCTATGGCTGGGTGCAGCCCTTCACCGAGACGGTCGGCGCGGCCCATGGCATGGATTTCCGCTATGCCGTGCTGCGCGATGCGCTGGCCCAGGCCATCGCGATCCTGCCGCTGGTCATCACGCGCCGCAACGGCATTCGCTTCGCCGAATTCATCGGCGGCAAGCACGCCAACTACCATATGGGCCTCTACGCGCCCGATTTCGCCGCAGCCCTCGATGCCGAGACGACGCACCGGATGCTCGACGAGATCGGGGCGGCGATCGGCGGGCTCGACGCCTTCGTCTTCGTCAACCAGCCGACGCTGTGGCAGGGCGTGGCGAACCCGACGGCCCTGCTCGCGGCCGGGCCGAGCCCGAGCGGCGCCTATAAGCTCGCGCTCACGCCGGGCGATTCCGACGGTGCGCTGCGGCGCGCCATGAGCAGCCATGCGCATAAGAAGCTCAAGAACAAGCGCAACCGCTTCGCCAGCTTCGGCGTCTCGCGACTGGTCAAGGCGGAGAGCGAGGCCGAGATCGCCAGCGTGATCGACGCCTTCCTGATCCAGAAGGCCGCGCGCTTCAGGGCCTTGGGTGTGCCCGATCCTTTCGCCGATCCGGCGATGCGCTCCTTCCTGCAGCGCGCCGCCGCAACGGAAGGCGCGGTCGCGCCGGCGCTCGAACTCTACTCGCTCGATGTCGAGGGCCGTTCGGTCGCGACCTATGTCGGCGCGGTGCAGGGCCAGCGCTTCTCCGGGATGGCGACCTCTTTCGACATGGACAGCGAGGTCGCCAAGACCAGCCCCGGCGAGATCCTGTTGGTCGACCTGATCAAGCTGAAAGGCAATGCCGGCATCAGCGTCTTCGATCTCGGCGTCGGCGAAGCGCGCTACAAGACGACGATCTGCGACGATCGCGACGAGCTGGTCGACACCTTCCTGCCGCTCACAGTGAAGGGACGCGCCTTCGCCGGCGTGGCCCGGGCCAAGCGCGCGCTCAAGCGCCGGGTCAAGAGTTCGCCTGTGCTGCTGAAACTGGCGCAGCGCGCCTCGGGCTGGCTGAACCGAGGCCGCAGCGCGAGCGAGGAATAGCCCCTCGGAGACCGTCAGGGATTCCCACAGCCCTCATCCTGAGGAGCTGCGAAGCAGCGTCTCGAAGGATGCTCCAGGTGGTTCGGGAGTCTCCTGGAGCATCCTTCGAGACGCCATTCCCACAGGAATGGCTCCTCAGGATGAGGGCTGGAGTTTCCGAACGAGCTCCAGACCTCAGGCCGGCTCCTCGTCGTGCTGGCGCATCATCGCCATCGCCCCGGCGAGGTTCACGGGCGGCGCATCGAGCACGAGCGCGACCGGCGCCTTCGTCAGATCCGAGAGGCGATAGGCCGCCTCGACCGCGTGGCCGTTGCCGACCTGGCCGGCCATGACGAGCCCACCCTGGGCGCGCCCCGCGATCGGCGCCAGAACGGCGCTGTCATCGCTCGAGGCTGCCGCAACCAGCACCCAGTCGTAGGTCTCGCAGAGGGCGTCGAGCGCGACCTCGACGAGGTCGGGCGCCGCCAGCACCGCGTCACGGCCGGCATGGCCGGGCCCGATGCGGTGCAGCCGCGAGCCCTCGGCGCGCGTGATGATGTCGGAGAACAGCGCCTCGCCGGCGAGCAGTTCCGAGAAGCCGGCCTGGCTGAGATCCTCGTCGACGACAAGATCGACGATGATGCAGCGGCAGCGCTGGGACAAAAGCTCGGCCAGGTCGCGCGCCGTCGTCGCGCCGTCGCCGCCGCCATCCAGCACCACGACCATGGGGGCCATGCCGCGCGGCGGTTCGTCGATCCGCTCGGCGAGATCGGCCAGCGTCTCTTCCGGCCGATCGAGGTCGAGCGTGATCTGGCCGAGCCGGCCGCCATGGGTGAGCAGCCCCGCGACGCGCTCGCGGCGCGGGTCGGTGCGGGCGGTCGTGCCGCCGCCGACCCACCCCGGAGCGCGCTGCGGCTTGCCGGACGGCGCACCGGCCTGCCCGTTGAGCAATTCGCGCGAGGCGACTGCGGCCAGCGCGATCATGAAGGTCGCCAGCGTCGCCACGACCATGGTCGGGATCTTCTTGGGGAAGGACGGCTCGGTCGGCTCGACGGCGCGCGAGATAATGCGCGCATCGGCCGGGGCGGCGTTCTGAGTGTCGCGCGCCATCGCTTCGCGGTAGCGCTGCATATACTGCTCGAGCTGGTCGCGCAGCGTGCGGGCCTCGCGCTCCAGGGCGCGCAATTGCACCTCGCTGTCATTGGCGCTGGAGACGTTCTTCTTCTGGCCGTCGAGGGCGGCGGTGAAGCTCTCGACACGCTGGCCGGCAATCTTGGCCTCATTCTCCAGGGTGCGCACCGCGCGCTCCGAGGCAGCACGGAGCTGGCCCTCGAGATCGGCGAGCTGGGCATTCAACTCCTTGATCCGCGGATGCTCGGAGAGAAGGTTGCGCGATTCGAGCGCGATCTGGGCGCGCAGATTGACGCGCTGCTCGATCAGGCGGCGTACCAGTTCGTTATTGGCGACATCGGGAATTTCGAAGGTGCGGCCCTGCTTGATCGCGTCGCGGATCAGGCCAGCCTTGGCCTGCGCCTCGGCCTGCTGGCTGCGGGCGGCAGAAAGCTGAGCCGAGAGGTCGGTGAGCTGCTGGGAGGTGATCGTGGTGTTGTTGGCGCCAACCAGCAGGCCATTGCGCGAGCGGTATTCCTCGACCTTGGCCTCGGCCTCGGCGAGGCGTTTGCGCAAGGGCTCGATCGTGGTCGAGAGCCAGGAGGAGGCGCTGCGCGCCGTGTCCTGCTTCGCCGCCTCCTGCGTCTCCAGATAGGTGCTGGCGATGGTGTTGGCGCCTTTGGCCGCGAGCTCGGGATCATGCGAGGTGAACTCGACCGAGACGATACGCGAGCGACCGACGGGATAGACCAGCAAGCGGTCATAATATTTCTCGAGGACGCGCTCCTCCGGCGAACGATCGGCCGGATGGCCGCCGATTCCGATCATCACGCCGATCTTCTTCAATGCGCTCAGCGCGCCGGCACCCGCATCGAACTCGGAATTGCCGACGAGGCCGATGCGCTTGATCGCCTCGCGCGCCAGGTCACGCGACATGATGACCTGAACCTGGCTCTGCACGCCTTCGCTGTCGAATTGCTGGCCCGAGCTTTCGCCGGTGCTCTGCCCCGGCCGCGTATAGAAGCTGTCGCGGTTCTCCAGAAGGATGCGCGCCTCGCCGGTGTAGCGGGCGGGCACGAGGTTGACGGCAACGAAGGACAGGCCGAGCGCCGCCACCGTCGGGGCGATGATCCAGAGCTTACGACGCTTGATCGCCAGCCACAGTGCCGCCAGATCGAGCATGTCGCCGCGCGCCTCGCCGGCATCACGCCCATAGTTTTCGGTTCGTGCCTGGCTCTCGGCTCGCGCTTGGCTCTCGGTCTGAGCTGTCATGACGCTTCCCTTCACGGACACTTCGCGGCGCTCCGGAGAGAACGCGACCATCATCAAAGCTCAGTAAGGTTAGTGCCGAGTTAAAGCCGGCAATGGACAGCAAAACCTTGTTCATCATCAGGCTTTCTTAACCATATCGGCCTAGTCCTGATTTCAGTTTCCGCATGGGTATCGCTCGTGATGAGTCGCCATCTCGCCCCTCTTGCTCTGGCCATCGCAATGACCGCGACCGCTTGCGCGCCGCGCTATGTCGATGCCGATTATGCCGTCGCCCAGCCCAGCGGCCCCTATCGACTCGCCAGCGGCGACCGCCTGCGCATCATCGTCTTCGGGCAGGACAATCTTTCGAACATCTACGCGGTCGACGGCGCAGGCCGCATCTCGATGCCACTGATCGACACGATCGAGGCGCAGGGGCACACCACCCAGCAGCTCGAAAAGGCAATCGAGGGGCGGTTGCGGCGCGGTTATCTGCGCGAGCCCAAGGTTTCGGTCGAGGTCGATACCTACCGCCCGTTCTTCGTCTTGGGCGAAGTCACCAATTCGGGCCAGTTTCCTTACGTCAACGGCATGACGGTGCAGACTGCGGTCGCAATCGCCGGCGGCTTCACTCCGCGCGGGCAGCGCTCCTCGGCAGAGGTGACGCGGCAGGTCGACGGCCAATTGGTGACCGCGACGGTACCGATCACCTACGCCGTCCAGCCGGGCGATACGATCGTCATCAAGGAACGCTGGTTCTGATCCGTCCGGAGCGCTTCCGATGACGGACAGCACGCAGGCGCAGCCGCTGCGCATTCTCCATGTCTTCCGCGCGCCGCTCGGCGGCTTGTTCCGGCATGTGCTCGATCTCGCCCGCGGCCAGGTCGAGCGCGGCCACCATGTCGGCATTTTCTGCGACGCCACCACGGGCGGCACCCGCGCCGACGAGGTCTTCCGCGAGCTTTCGCCCCAGCTTTCGCTCGGCGTGACCCGCGTGCCGATGTCGCGCTATCCGAGCCTGACCGATGCGAAGGCGCAGATGAGCGAGATCTCGGTCCGCAAGGCGCTGAGGCCCGACATCGTCCATTGCCACGGCTCGAAGGGCGGGGTGTACGGGCGTATTCCCGCCCTGTTCAGCCTGGGCCGGAGCTATGCCACGGCCTATACGCCCCATGGCGGCAGCTTCAACTACAAGCCCGGCGGGACCGAGCATAAGATCTACATGGCCGTCGAGCGCTTGCTCGAAGGCGCCACCGACATGTTCCTGTTCGAGAGCCGCTTCATCGCCGGGCGTTTCGAGGCTTATGTCGGGCACATGCCGCGAACCGACCACCGCATCGTGCTGAACGGCATCTCCGAGGCGGAGTTCGAGCCGATCGACCATTCTCAGGCGGCGTTCGACCTGCTCTATCTCGGGGAATTGCGCTCGGCCAAGGGCGTCGACACGCTGATCGACGCGCTCGCTTTGCTGAAGAGCCAGCACGCGCTGACGCCGCGCATCCTGATCGTCGGTTCGGGACCAGACGAGGCTGAGCTGCGCAAGATGACGATCGATCGCGGCATCGCGGAGCAATGCGTCTTCGAGCCGCCGGGGCCGATCCGCAGGGCACTCTCGAAGGCCCGCGTGATGGTGATCCCGTCACGGGCGGAATCGCTGCCCTATGTCATCCTGGAGGCGGCGGCCGCGGCCCAGCCCTTGATCTCGACCGATGTCGGCGGCATCAACGAGATCTACGGCCCGCGCCACAGGCACCGACTGATCCAGACCAACGATCCTGCGATCCTCACCGAGGCCATCCGCTCGATCCTGGCGACACCCGACGCCGAGCGCCAGGCGCAAGCCGCCGACCTCGCCGAGCATGTCCGCCAGAATTTCCGCCTCGACGCCATGACCGACGGCGTGATCGCCGCCTATCGCGACGCGATGGCCGCCCGCGTCACAGCAGCTTGAGCGCCACGACGCCGGCGATGACGAGCGCGATCCCAGCCCAGCCCGAAGGGCGGATGCGCTGGCCAAAGGCGAGCATGCCGACGATCGCGGTGATCACCAGCCCGGCGCCACCCCAGACGGCGTAGGCGACGGACAGGTCCATGCCCTTGATCGCCTGAGCCAAGGCAGCGAAGGCACCGACCACGAGCAGGATGCCGACACCGCCGGTGAGCCAGCGCTTCATGCCGTCGGAGAGCTTGAGCAGATAAGTGCCGGAGACTTCGAGCAGGACCGCCAGCACCAGCCAGGCGATGGCCAGGCCTTGTGGCAGAAGGGGCGTGGTCATGCCAGCCTCCCCTCATGCTCCTCCGCCTCGCCGCCGACGCCGCGCTCGAGCAGCACGATGCCGGCGATGATGGCGCAAAGCGCCACGATCCGCGTCGGCGTGAGATGCTCGCCGAAAAGCAGATGGCCGGCAGCCGCGATGCCGACGATGCCGAGCCCCTCCCAGACCGCATAGGCGACGGCCAACGGAATGACGCGCAGCGCCACGCTGAGCAGCGTGAAGGACAGGCCGATCAGGATGAGCGGCAGGAGCGTGACCATGAACGGCGCCGAGACGACCGACTTCAACGCGGCCGTCGCGACGATCTCGACGGCAATGGCCGCGAGCAGAACCAACCAATGAAAAGACATGTTGCACACGGGCGAAGCCGGCGCTGGACGTCGCGGGGGCGGCGCAAGGCAGCTAGGCAAAAGTTCGAGTTTTGAAAGACGGCATCAGGATTGAAAGCCTTCAGCGGGAACTCCGCGAAAGCAGCACAGCGGCATCGCGACAACGACCAAAAGCCGCTCTCAAAATCCGCCCAAAAATGTGCTTCTCAGACACTCATCGCAGTCAGATATGCCCGCAACGTTGCTTTTTGTCAACTTGAAACAACTTTTCTAGAACAAAAACCAGAGAAAACAGCCATCCAAACTCCGGATTAATACATTGATGAGCCAAGCGAAAATCACCCTTTCGATTTCGCGTTTTCGTGAGGCCTAAAACCGCCGGAACGGAGCTCGCCGACGCGGCGTTTCCAGTCAATTTCCTTGCGAATCCTCCGCAAGAACGACGGGTCCGATTAAGCCTTCCGTGAACATTTTCCGCTAGACGCAAGGTAAGAAGCCCGGAAGCCTCGGCTTGCCGGCCGGACCGGGATGGCATGTCATGGGCGCTTTCGATGTTCGCGATCTGATCAAGGTCGACGCGGCTGCGGCCGCGACATCCGAGATGTTCGGCCCCTCCAAGGGCGGCGCGACGCGTGCCTTCCACCCGCTGGCCGAGCGCATCGCCGCGATACCGGTCAAGCCGACGCTGTCACCCGTGATGATCGAGGGCTTCGTCCGGCTCTTCGACGTGCTGGCCGTCGTCGGCGTGGGCGGGCTGGTCTATTGGCTCTATGTGGCGGGCAATATCGACAACGCCCTGCCCTACCAGGTCACGATTCCGGCGCTCGCGATCGGAGCGCTCGCCTCCTTTCAGGCGCTACAGCTCTACCATGTCGGCGCGCTCAGAAATTTCGTCGCCATGGCGGTCAGGCTGGTGACGGGTTGGACGACCTTGTTCATGATCGCGCTGGCAGCCTTCTTCTTCCTCAAGATCGGTGACCAGGTCTCGCGCATCTGGCTGCTCGGGTTCTATGCCGGTGGCCTTGCCGCGCTGCTCGGTGAACGGCTGGTCGTGACGCTGAGCGTGCGCCAGCTCACGCGTTCGGGCCGGCTGGAGCGGCGCACGGCGATCGTCGGCGGCGGCGAGGCGGGCGAGGCTTTGATCCACGCGCTGGAAGCGCAGCGCGACACGGGGCTTCGCGTCTGCGGCGTCTTCGACGACCGTAATGACGACCGTTCGCCCGATCTCGTCGCCGGTTACCCCAAGCTCGGCACGATCGACGATCTCGTCGAGTTCGCGCGCCGCACCAAGCTCGACCTGGTGATCTTCACCCTGCCGATCTCGGCCGAGGCGCGGCTGCTCACCATGCTGCGCAAGCTCTGGGTGCTGCCGATCGACATCCGCCTCTCCGCGCATATGTCGAAGCTCCGGTTCCGGCCGCGTTCCTATTCCTATATCGGCGCCGTGCCCGTGCTCGACGTGTTCGACCGGCCGATCGCCGATTGGGACATCGTCGTCAAATTCGTCTTCGACAAGATCGTCGGCACGATCGCCTTGATCGCGCTCTCGCCGCTGATGCTCGCGACCGCAATCGCGATCAAGCTCGATTCGAAGGGGCCGATCCTGTTCAGGCAGAAGCGCTACGGCTTCAACAACGAGCTGATCGAAGTCCTCAAATTCCGCTCGCTCTACCACGAGATGAGCGATTTCGCCGCCGCCAAGCAGGTCACCAAGGACGATCCGCGCGTCACCCGCGTCGGCCGTTTCATCCGCAAGACCTCGATCGACGAGTTGCCGCAGCTCCTCAACGTCATCCTGAAGGGCGATCTCTCGCTGGTAGGGCCGCGCCCGCATGCGATCCACGCCACCGCCTCGAACCGCGCCTATGAGCAGGTCGTCGACGGCTATTTCGCCCGCCACAAGGTCAAGCCTGGCATCACCGGCTGGGCCCAGGTCAATGGCTGGCGCGGCGAGACCGACACCGAGGACAAGATCCAGCGCCGCGTCGAGCACGACCTCTATTACATCGAGAACTGGTCGGTGCTGCTCGACCTCTACATCCTGGTGAAGACGCCGCTCTCGCTGCTGACCAAGAACGAGAACGCCTATTGAGCGCGCTCGCGGAAAGGGATGGAGACAAAGGAGGCCAACGCAGCCGCCTGATGGTATCTCACGCCGCCATCAAGCGCGGCTCACTGTGGCTTCTGACAGCCTCGAGCTGGGTCGCCCTGATCGAGCCTTCGCCATACGAGATATCGTTTCTGATCGTACTGCTCGTCTTCGCTGTGACCGGAATTCGCTTCTCGCAGAAGCTGCTGCCGCTGGCGATGCTCTTGCTGGCGTTCAATATCGGGGGCTTCTTTTCCCTGGTCCCGTGGATGAGCGACCCCGACTCGGTTCGCTTCATCGCGGTCTCGCTCTACCTGATGATCACGGCCGTCGTCCTTGCCGCCATCATGGCCGAGGACGCGCTCGGGCGATTGGAGACGCTGCGGAAGGGCTATCTGGTCGCAACCTGGTGCGCCGGCATCGCCGGCATTCTGGGGTATTTCGACGTCGCAGGCCTCGGGAGCATCTTCAGCCTCTACGGACGCGCATCCGGGACCTTCAAGGACCCCAACGTGCTGGGCCCGTTCCTGGTTCTGCCGATCGCCTTTGCGATCCAGCATATCCTGATCGGTCGGTGTGGGTTGTTGCGTGGCCTTTTGACGATCAGCGTGCCGCTCGCAGCCCTGTTCCTGACCTTCTCCCGCGGCGGATGGGGCAATCTCGTGGGCTCCGTCCTGCTGATGATGGTGCTGACCTTCCTGACCGCGCCCAGCGCGTCGCGGCGGGCGCGGATCGTCCTGCTGACGCTGGCCACGCTGATCTTCGCCTTCATCGCGCTCATGGTCGCACTGTCATTCGAGGACATCCGCGCCGTGTTCGAAGTCCGGGCCAGCCTCGACCAGAGCTACGATCAGGGTGTCACGGGTCGGTTCGGCAGCCAGCTGCGCTCGATTCCGATGCTGCTCGACGATCCCAATGGCCTTGGCCCGCTGCGTTTCCGCTGGATTTTCTACCAGCAGGATCCGCACAACGTCTATATCAACGCCTTCGCGTCCTATGGCTGGCTTGGCGGCATCGCCTGGCTCGCGCTGATGGCGGCGACCTTCTATGTCGGATGGCGGCTCGTCTTCCAGCGTACGCCGACGCAAAACCACGCGATTGTTCTGTGGTCGGTGCTGTTCACCACCATCCTGCAAGGCGTGCAGATCGACACCGATCACTGGCGGCATTTCTACCTGATGCTGGGCCTTGTCTGGGGGCTAGCCGCCCAGACAAGGGCAACACATGTCACGGCATAAATCCGTGGGCGAGCGCATGGCCATTTCAAAGCACAACCTCAATATCCAGGTGCTCCGGGCGGTGGCCGCCTTTCTCGTCGTCGTCGGCCATTCCGTGCATGAAACGGAAGCCATTTCCGCCTTGGTCGGCCGGCCGGCCGTCGATCTTTCGTTCGTGAACTGGGGTTTCGGCGTCGACATCTTCTTCGTGATATCGGGCTTCATCATGGTCTACACGTCGGTCGATCTCTTCGGCCGGCCCGGAGCCTGGCGAATCTTTCTGGCCCGCCGTCTCACCAGGATCGTGCCACTCTACTGGCTGCTGACGACAGCCTTGCTGATCGGCGCCCTCCTCGCCCCGCGCCTGCTCAACGTGCCGATTGGCGACTGGCAGCACGTTCTGGCGTCCTATCTGTTCATCCCCAGCTTTCGCATCCCGGGCGAAATCCGCCCCGTCATGGCGCTCGGCTGGACGCTGAACATGGAGATGTTCTTCTACGTTCTCTTCGCCGGAGCGCTCGCTTTGCCGCTCCGAAAGGGGATTGCGGCGCTGGCGCTCGTCCTTGTCGCGCTCGCCATCGTCGGAATGGTCTTTCGGCCCGAGCAGGTGCAGCTCGCCTTCTGGACCCAGTCGATCATCCTGGAGTTCCTCTTTGGCTGCCTGCTCGCAGTCGCCTATCTCAACGGCGCGCGCCTGGCGGCGCCGGTGGCGATCGCGCTGGGGGCGCTCGGCTTTGCCGGAATGCTCCGGATTCCAGGTTTCGACGGTATTCCTGGGTTCGATGGCCAAGCCGTGCTTCCAGACGCGCTGAGATGGGGGCTGCCGGCCCTCCTCATCGTCGCCGCCGCGGCCCTCCTCCCCTCGGAATCGACATCGTCGCGCATGACAATGGGGCTCGTGGCGCTCGGCGACGCCTCCTACAGCCTCTACCTCGCGCACCCCTTCATCCTGCGGCCCTTTCGCAACCTCTGGATCAGCCTGGTTGGCGACGCGGCCCCGCTGGCGGCCTATGTCGCGGTCGCTGCTCTGGTTGCAACCTTTGGATCGGTCCTGGTCTATCGCTGGGTCGAACGGCCCCTGCTGCGCCGGCTTCAAGCCCGCAAGAGGCCCCCATCCGCACTGCCCCGGCATGTCCCGAACCAGGCGCCAGCGCTACCCTGATACCGATCATGCGCGCACCGTCGCCTCAGTGCGGTCCAGCCGCTCAGACCCGGTCCTTGCGCACCACGACATAGGCGTAGGTCGTCACGAAATCCCAGCCGGTCTTCGCCGCCAGCGCGTTGAAGACATGGTCGGCCTGCTTCAGCCCGGGCATGCGGTCGAAATAGCCGTGCCCCCAGAAGCGCTGGATATGGACATCGCTGAAGCCGGCGCGGTTCAGCATCGGCCCGAGCTGGCGCTTGCTGCCGCGGCACCAGTCGTAGAAGGCCGGGAATTTCGGATCGCCGCCGCCATCACGCCGCGCCGGATAGAGCGCATGCACGATCGCGCGCGAAAGCTTCTCGGGCAGGATGTGGTTGATCGCGAAGACCGGCGCCCACAGCGTCGGGAAGAAGGCGAGCGCGACGCCGCCCGGCGCCAGCAGGTCATGGATGTTGGTCCAGGCGCGCTCGACGTCATGGACATGCTCGAAGACCATGCGCGAGACCATGAGGTCATAGCCGCCGCGCGTGACATCCGGCTCGGAGAGATCGCCAGCGATGTCGAATCGCGCCGTCCTGAGACCGGCGGGCGTCAGCGCCAGCTCGCCCGCATCGATGTCGTTGACGATGAGGTCGATGCCGTGGCGCGCCGCCTGGGCGGTCGAGAACAGCGGATCGCGCCCGCCGCCGATCTCGCAGACGCGGCGCAGGCCGAAATGACTGGAGAGATCGAGAATCGTCGCTTCGTAATGGTCCCAGGCCCATTGCGAATGCCAGTCCGGGGCGAGATCGCGGAAGAAGGTCTCGATCGAGCCCAGCGACTTCGCAGGGGCCGGCACGGAGACCTTGCTCCGCTCCACTGTGGCTGTCGCCAGTGACATGGTCATCTCCGCCTGAAGGCCCCCCAGCCCGACCGATACGATGCGGAAACAGGCCCCGACCCGCAACCAAAGCCTTAATCGAAGGTTAACGGCGCCCGATCCGCCATGCACCACTTCGGGGCAGTTGAACGCTCCTTTCACGGAGTCACCGACAATGTGTCGAAGCTCATTGCATCCACGGCAACGCGACACTATAAGCCGAGCCGTCGGAGCGTAGCGCAGCCCGGTTAGCGCACTTGTCTGGGGGACAAGGGGTCGGAGGTTCGAATCCTCTCGCTCCGACCATTTTTCCTTACATTATCAGTATGTTGGAAGCGGCCACATTTCGGGGGTGGCTGACCGATTGGGAACGAAACGGGCTCAATCCGCAGGTTTCGGGACGGAAAGTCCCGACAAAGTCCCGACAGATGTTCTCCAGCTGTTCGCATGAGAATCGTTTGTAGGCGCCGCGCCGGCCCCAGTTCGCCGCGACATTCGCGATGCGCTTACGCGTCGTTCGTCCCGCCCACGCGCCGGCGGCGTGGTTGTTCCCCGGGCTCGGCCGGCAGCTGGTCGCCCCTGCCGCCATCGACCACTGTCAGTCCCGTCATCGAGGGCGGCAGGTCGGGGGGCCGGCTGGCGCGCAGGTCGGGGCAAAAGCCGCCGCACTTCATGCCGTATTTCTGCGGCTTGCGGGTCGGGTTCCACGGTGCCCAATGGCAGCCGCCGACAAAGCCGACGACGATCCGCCCCATCGTGATGCGCGGGCCATGCTTGGCGACGATGTCAGCGAGGCGATAGTCGCCGCCCCTTCGGCAGAAATGGCAGCGAAGGCGCACCACGATCCACGGATAATCACGCAAAGGCGTGTCTTCCGTCGGCAAAGACGGTTCCGATGGTGACATGATCCTCGCTCTCCCGTATGAGAACGAAATCAGAACAAACCCCTTCGGGAGTCAAGCTGTGATCGGTACGAAGCTCACTGCGCAGGAGGTTCTTCGCGTCATCCACTCAGGCGGCAATTTCACGCTGAGCCGGATCGACCTGCCGACAGTTCGGGGACAGGCGCGGCAGGTCGCCTTCGAGCCGCCCTACGCCCTGGAGAGCGGGCGCGACTACGCCTTCCATACCCCGTCCGGGGCCGACGACCCGGAACTCTGGGAGGTCGAGCAGAACCACGGAGGCTGGACATGGTCGCGCAGAGCTCGGCGCTCCGGCGAGGTCGGCGATGACGCCGCGACGCGCCATTGATTTTCGAAGAGGCCGCGCTCGCCATGAATCTCGTCCTCAAGCGCCAGGAGCATGACGAAGACGGTCGTATGTGGTCCGTCTATTACGACGGCGAGATCGTGGGATCGGTGATCCAGCCCTTCACCAACAGCCCATGGCGATGGTCGATCACAGTCCAGGGCACGGCGCCGGTCAACAAGAGCGGCCGGGCGGAAACGCGCGAAGACGCGATGGCGGATTTCCGCGCGCTCTGGGTTCGCTTTCGCAAGAGCATCGGCGAGGATGGCTGGCAAGACCATCTCCGGCACATGGCGGTGCTGCGCGCGCGGCCCTGGTATGTCGCGATGATGAAGCGCCGCGCGGCGGAACCGGATGGCGGAACCGGTAATACGCTGGGGACACCGTCACTACGGTCTAGAACAGCTATTGCAAACAACTGAATTATCTGACGTAGTTTCATACATGATCGAGATTATTCACGTACTTTCCAGCTGGCCATTTGCAGCTCTTTGCCTTGGCGTCGTAATCATTATTGCATTTAAATCGACGATACAAACCAAGCTAAGTCAGATCTTACATGTAAACGGACCTTGGGTGAACGTTGGATTCGATAAAGCCGACGCTCAGTCGGCAGGACAAAACGAGCAAGAGAACAGGCCTCAGCTGCCAGAACCTAAAATTTTACGATCGACCCGACCTCCTGACAACACGATATACACCCCGCTTGAGCAAAATTTACTGCGGAGTCTGGAGCAGGATTACAATAGTGATATCGCCCTGCAGCGAGATTGGGCCATTCGAATGTGGGCAGCGGCCGCAGTCGAGAGGAGCCACGAAGCAGCCTACCGACTAATTTTTGGCAGCCAGATCGCAGCTCTCAATGCATTAAATCAAAGAGGTCCGATCGACGTGTCCGAAGGTATCCGTCTGTTCAATGACGCAGTCGCAGCGGATCCATCCTTCTACGACGGATCAAACTTCTCATTCGAAACGTGGGCTGGGTTTCTTCGTAATGCCGGGTTGATCGAAACGTCCTCTACCAACCTCGCCCCTGGGACAAAGGCTGCGATAACACCGACCGGGCGAGATTTTCTCGTTTGGATGGCGGCGCGAGCAGTTAACCCGGAGAAACGAGGCTAACTAGATTGAAGGAAGGACATCCTCGATCGTGAAATGCTTCGGCATCCGGTCGGCGAACATCGCAAACACGCGCGCCACATCAGCCTCCATCCCGTCAATCAGATCCGATATCGGCGCCGCCGGCGGGCGGTCATCGGTAAGCTTCCCGCAGAGCCTGGCGTCGAGCAGGATGCCGGCGCAGGCGATGATCGAGGCGAGATGCGGCACGCCGGTCTTCGGGTCGGCCTCCTCGCCATTGTGCCACTTCGCCAGATGCCGCTTGAGCGCCGAGTGATAGACGCTGGCCAACACACCGGCGACGCGCCAGTTATACGCCCCGTATTTCGAGGCCCCCTCCGCGAAGGCCAGCGCTGCATAGGCCTCGATGGTGTCGGGCACCAGGTGCAGCGGCAGCTTTGCCACGGCCAGCGCATCCTTCGGGTTGGTCGGCTTGGTCGCAGGATCGCCCTGCCCTGCCACTAACTCGCTCATGCCGCGGCCCTCCGGATGCTCACCCATTCCTCGCCCTGCCCGGCGCGCGGCTCCTCGACCTGGATTTCCCAGCGCGAGGTGATGCCGCGGCGCGGATGCACGAACCAGAGCGGCTGGCAGGGCGGCGCCGGCGGGGCGCGCAGCGCGTTCTTGGCGTATTCGTCCCAGCCCTTCAGAGTGCCCGAGACGATGACGCGCGGCAGCCAGAGCATCTGGTGCCAGTGGCCGATGACCAGGACGTCATAGTCGAGCCCCAGCGCCGCGGCCTGCTTGCCGACCTTGGTCTCGCCGCGCGCGATCGGCCCGAGTGAGCCGATGATGCCGTCGCCGCCCTTCACGCCGAGCATGTCGCCATGCATGGCGAGATAGCGCTGGCCGAAAACGCGGTAATGCACCTCATTGGTGTCGGGAATGTCGAATGTGATGCGAGGCTCCCCGGCGAAGTGCCGGGCGAGCAGTTGATAGATCAGCCAGTCAAAGTTCTTCCAGACATAGCGCTTGAATTCCGGCTTCTGCGTCGCCCGGCCGTGATTGCCCGAGGCGCAGGGCACATAGACGGCCCCGAAGGCTGCGAGCATCTCGCCCAACGCCCAGGACAGCAGTTCGACGCAGCGCAGCACCGTCGGCAGCGGTTCCTCCGCATCGGTCTTGGCGAGCTCGGGATGCAGGCCGCCTGAGACGAAATCGCCGAGCAGGTTGACGACGATGCCAGGATAGCGGCCCGGGCCATGCTCGCGGGCGAGCGAGACCGTGGCCTCGACCAGCCGGCGCACCCGCGCCTCCGCAATCTCGGGATCATAGGCGTTGCGGCCATTGGTTTCGGAGGAGGAAACCACCTCGCCCATATGCCAGTCGGCCCAGACCGTGACCGGAACCTCGGGCGTGCCGGGTCCGGTGCGGTGCGAAGCGATCGTCCAGGCCGGCGGCTCCACCTCCGCCCGCGCCAGCCGCCCGAGCAAGATCTTGACGGAATCGGCGTCGAGATCGGCGCGGTGCAGCGCCTTGACCTGGCGTCGCAGCCGCGCGACCTCGTCTTCGAGCCCGACGACGCGGCGCTGCTCCTCGGCAGAGGCCTCGCGCTTGGCCTTGCCGGGCTTCGCCGTGCCATCGGGGCGCGGTGCTGGCTCCGGCAGTGTGACGCCGAGCGGTGCCAGCCCATGGAGCTTGTGCGCCTGACGCAGGCGGTTGCGCATGGTCGAGGCGGCGATGCCGAGCACGCGGGAGGCCTCGACCAGGGCGGAACGGCCGACGCCGCCCTTGGCCAATGGCCAGACGGCCCCAGTGTCGACCGCCGTCTCGACGGCCGCGATCGTGGCCTGCGCCTCGGCCTGGCTCAAGGGCTGCTGCAGATAAGGATTTGGCATCAGCTCTGGTTTCCTCGGCGTGGCGTAATGCGGTTCTCGAAGATCTTGTCGAGGCGATCGGCCAGACGGTCGATCGCGGCGATGACGCGATCCTCGAGCTTGGTCATCATCTCGTCGGTGACGAAGCGGTTCGCAGCGTCGAGCTTGAAGCTGGAGAGCTCGCGGCCGAGCGCCTCGCAGCGCTCATCGAGCCGCGCGATGCGCTTGTCGTGCTGGGCCCCTTGGAAGCGCACCACGCCCCAACTCGCGGCCAGCGTCGACAGCACGGTTGCAAACGAGATCAGCACGACCACGGGCAGGCTGATTTCGTTCATGGCTGCTGCCACCCGCAGGCGCCGACGCCCTTGGCGTTGTGCGCGTCGACCTGATCCCGGGTGCCGGACGTGTCCTTCTTCGAGCCATAGATCGGTGCGAAGACCGTGCAGCCATCGACCTTAATCGCGGTCGAAGCCGCGCACGCCGCTGTCATCGCCGCGATCAAGCTTGCGGCGCTCAGTTTCAGCACGGTCCTGCGCATCAGTTTGGCCTTTCTGGATGGTGGAGATGGTTTCGGATTTGCCGCGCTCATAGGCGGCTCCGGTTTGCTGCCAGTACCAGAGGGCAACTGCGACGATCGCCGCGAGCACCAGCCAGACGCGCAGCGGGATGAGCTTCAGCAGGGCAAGGACCGGCATCACAAACCCTCCGATGACAATGGGACGGTCTGGCCAGCCAGGGCGTGCGTGCAATCGCCGAGGAACTGGATCTGGCCATCAGTTACGAAGGAGTGGCAGACGAGCGCCCGCGGTTTGCCGCTCTCGTCGAGAACGAACTCGCCGGTCCATTCACCCTCAGCATCGATGATGCTTTGCACGCCATTCACGAGGATGGACGGCCTGAAGGTCGGCTGCTCGAAATTGCCATTGAACTCCCATCGAGGCCGGCCTTCGCCTTCGACACGGATCTGGTGCAATTCCATGCAGCCGGGGCACTTGAACGCGACCCGCCCGCCCTCGACGGTGCGCAGAACGCCTTGTGCGGCCATGTCACAAACCCTCCAGGCAGAGGGCGCGCTCGGCCTGTCGGCGGCGCGTGAGACCGGGGAAGACCACGCCAGCGGCACGGTTCCATTTCAGGAAGGAATCGCAAGCTGCGCGGGTTTGCCCGGCGTTCTGCAGGCGCGCGACGCTCGACTTGCAGTAGGCTCCGACGCCGATGTTGTAGGAGAGGCTGAGATGCGCGACGTAACGCCTCGCCGGCATCTCCCTGGCGGAGGGGACGCAGCGTTCCACACCGTCGCCGAACTCGTCAGCGCGGGCGATCAGCATCGCCTTGCACTGCTCGAGCGTGAAGCTCATGCCGGGGCGGATTGGCTTGCCGGCTTCCGTGCGCGTCTCGCCATAGCAGACGGTCCAGGGATAGCCCTTCGTCGCAGGGTCGGGATAGGCGCTCTGGCGCAAGCCCTCGAAGCCGCCAACCAGGGACACAGCGATCGTGGCGACAGCAGCGCTCTTGCGGACGCGGCTCATACCTCACCTCCCGAAACGGATTGCTGCATGACGAAGCGGGCAACGAGCGCGCCGCCGGTGGCGATGAAGGACAGTGCCGCGAAGACGCCCTTGGGCACCGGCAGCAGCCCGTCGAGCAGCGGCAGCGCCACCTCGGCGCCAGAGAGCAGGCCGGCGAGGATGCCGAGCCGGATGCTCCAGGCGCGCTTGAGCACGCGCCGCCAGTTCCAGACCAGGGTCATCGGCAGGTCTCCGCACGGGTGCAGGTGACGATCTTCCAGAGATCGCCGGCGCCATCGTCGCGACGGCTGGCGCAGGCGGGCAGGCAGGCAAGCGCCAGCAGCGCCAGCCCGAAGGCAGCGAGGCAGTTCATCGGGAATCTCCGGTTCAGAAGGTCGGTTTGGGCACAAACAGGCAGACCGGCTTGTCGATCGGCGCGATCACGCCGCCATTGGCCCGGCCGCTCTCGCGGCAGATGTGGAAGCGCCCATCGCGCGAGGGCCGGGTGTCGGCTTCGGCGACGAAGGTGCCATCGCGCAGGCGATAGCCGCCGGGCACGATCGCCGGATCCGGCTCGCGCGCGTCGCTGTCGAGCCCCATCGGCCAGCAATCGCGATCGCTGCAGCAATCGTAAGGATACCAGTTATGGGCCGCGGCCGGCGCGCAGGCGCAGGCCAGCAGCGCCAGGGCGGCGATGCGCAGCATGGGGATGCTCCAGGCATAAAAAGGCCGCCCGAAGGCGGCTGACGGGGGATCGATCGGCCCGTGTGGCTGGATTGTTTCAGAGCGTTGCTTGATGTAGCAGTGAGCCATGCCAAGCCCACAGTCCGAAACCATCTCGAATATTCAGGTGTTGCGAGGGATCGCGGCACTCTCGGTGGTTTATTACCACACCGATTTCCGTGTTTTCGGCATCCACATTGATCTTGGTGGCGTGGCGCTGTTCTTTGTGATCAGCGGCTTCATCATGACCTACATCTCGCGCGCCAGCACCGACGGGTTTCTGGTCAAGCGGTTGATCCGGATCGTACCGCTCTACTGGTTCGCGACGATTTTTGCTCTGGTCTGGTTCAACTTCGGCTTCGCCAATCCAACCTATGTTTACCCGCTCTGGGCCAAGTGGCTGGTCAGTGATCCCATACAGATTGTGAATTGGTTCGCCGCTCAAGCAAGCACCCTACAAACACCGGCCCATGCATGGGCGTTGGTTCGTAGCTTATTGTTCCTACCCTCGGCAGAGCCTCCGATTCTAGGCGTCGGCTGGACGCTGAACTTGGAAATGTTCTTCTACCTGCTTTTCTCAGCCGCTTTGGCTATCAGTAGACAATGGGCACCCGCGATTTGCGTGGCGTTTCTGGGCAGCCTGATCATCGCAACGCAAACAGCCGCTTGCGGGCCAATCTGCGGGGCCTATGGGCACGGCTATATCGCCTTTTTCATCCTCGGGATCGGCTGCTATTATGCGTGGCGCTGGATGGAGCCGATCGCCATCCGAAATGCGGCATCAACGGCGATCCTGTGCTGGCTGGTGTTTGCAGTTTGGCTCGCCGGTCAATTCGTACCATCGAGCCGGGCAACGATCGTCATCGGCGGCCATGTCGTGCCCACAGCTGTGGTTTTGGCTGCATTGCTCCTTCACAGCATCGGACGGCGTGCGGCTAACCGCCCGATGCTGGCCTTGGGCGCAGCCTCCTACTCGATTTATCTCATGCATACGATTGTATTGGATACGTTCCGCGCGGCTGGCACCTCAATCTCGTGGCTCGCTACGAACGATTTGGTGGGAATGATTTTGTCGATCACCGCGAGCGTCGTTGTATCGTTCGGGGTCTACTCTTGGTTCGAGGTGCCCATCCTCCGCTTGCTCCGAAGGTTGAGCCCTGGCCGACCCATCATTCCTCAGGGCGTACCAGCCGAATAGTCACAAGCCGACCATCGACGCCACGTCGGGGTTGGCAGCCAGGAAGGCGGCGAGCTTTTCCGCCGGCGAGAGGGTTGGAGCAGGCAGAGGATCTTGCCAGCCCTCTTTCGCCATCACAGCCTTAGCCGCAGAGGCGAATTCCTCCGGGACGGACAGAATGCCATTCTCGTAGACGATCCCGGAGCGGAACGTCGCGGCCTCCAGCGGAAGCCTGGTCATCAGACCTGTGACTGAATCTGCGTCGATATCGAGCTGCATGTCCGAGCCTCAATAGGAGGAAATAAGGAAAGCGGAAAACTGCGACGTGTCGCGGGCGAGCGTGCTGGCCGTGCCGCCAAGCTGATGGAAGGTCTGGGCTTTCACCGTCTCGCCGACGGCCAAGGGGACAATTCCCGGAACGGAGACTGCCTGCCCATCGCCGCCGGTTCCGGAGCTCGATGCAGAATAGGAGCCGACGCCGCTCGTCGTCGTCAGACCTAGCGCCACAAAAGAGGACCCTGCGCCAGCCCCGTACTCGACATTAGCCGTCACCTGCCACAAGCCCGCCTCGCCGGCGCCTACGGTCAGCGTGTTGCCGTTCCATGTCGATGTGCCGAGATTGTTCTTCTTGGTCGTCCCGTAGTTGACGGTCGTCGTCGTCGCGTTCGGGATCGAGGTTCCAGCGGCCAGAGCGGTCGCCATGATGCCGACCAGCTTCGGCGCCTTGAGCGTCGAACCGCCGATCGGCAGCGCCAGCCCACCGCCAGCCACGATCTGGAACTGCGTTCCGTCGAAGGCCAGGCCATAGATGCCGGGTGCCTGGAGGTCGCCGATCTGGAGCGCCGCCGCGCCGAGGCGCTTGACGGGATAGGCCGCGAGAGCATCGACAGTGAGATTGACGGTTGCGCTGGTGTTCGTGCTGACAATCTTGAGCCAGAGCAGCGCACCAGTCATCTCGCTCGCTGAAAGGAAGGGCGGATCGAAGGTTGCCGTCAACGCATTGGCCGTTCCGCCGGGCGCGGCGATGTAGCCATAACCCTTGCGGATCGCCCGCGTCAGCAGATTGTCGTCGAGATTGCTGACAGCGACGCCGCTCTTACGCGCCGCCGAGCGCATCTGCACCAGCAGCATGTTGAGGCCGGCCGAGCGCCATTCTGTGCCATCGGCGGCCGAGGGCGAACTGCAGTCCTTGAAAAAGGTCTCGGGATCGGCGCCGCCATTGCTCGGCGTATAAGCCGGACGCGACGCCGCAGAGTTGAGGGAGCCGAAAGCGAGGGGGCCCCAGAGATCAACCATCGTATTCTCCTCAGACCGTCGTGAAGACGAGATCGGCATGGGCCGGAGCGATCCGGCGGATCAGGCAGCGCAGCCCCTCGATGTCGGGGCCGCACTCGAAGGCCCAGCCCATCAGCATGCGGCCCATCAGCGGCTTGCGGTTGTCGGCGGCGACATAGGCCGGCGAAGCCGCCAGATCGACGCTGATGCGCCAGGCGACGCCCTGTTGGGCGCCCATGAGCAATGTGCCCATGCGGCCATGGCCCATCAGGCAATCCTGGACGATAGTGACGAAGTCCTGCGTGATCGCAATCGACCAGCCGCGTTTCAACGCCGCGGCGACGGCATAGGCCGGGATGCTGTCGCCGACGGCGTTGACCTTCTCGCAGACATCCGCGAAAGGGTCGCAGCCATCGGGCACGCCATATTCGAGCGCCCAGATGTCGAGCGTCTCATTCGCGCTCGAGCAGAAGAACTCGTCGATCAGCGCGCAGAACCGCCGCTCGGTCGAGCCGAAGGCTGCGCCGAGCGCTCCGAACCAGTCTCCCATGACCGAGCCTGCTAGCGCGTCATGGCCACTATTCCGCCAGGCGTCACCGCGCGGGCGCAGCGCCGCGATCGAGGCGGCAACCTGCGCGTCACTGTGGCAGATGTCGGTCGTGGTCATCGGCTCACGCGAAGGTCAGGGGGCCCGGCACCGCGGTCTGGCCGGGCGTCAGGGCTTGATCCGTGGTCGGGCTGACCAGCACATGACTTTGCTCGCCCGAGGCATTGGCGATCGCCTGCCAGATCCATGAGCGAGAGAAGGCCGCCGGCGTCGCCAGGAAGGGCATCGAGGGGTGCGGATCGGCGAGACCGGCGACCCGGCTGTTGCGGAAGAATGTGGTGGCGATCTCGGCCGCGGCAGCCGCCTGCACCTCAGGCGTCGCCGGCGAGAGGTTCTGCACGATCATCGGGATCGGCACCGCCTGGGGAATGCGCACCACCGGCAGGGCCGCGCCCGGCCCGCTGACGAGCAGCGCGCTCAGCACGGCGGCGCGGTCGCTTTCGAGTGGGATGCCGTTCGGGCGCGTCAGGTCGAAGAAGGGATAGACCACGACGGTGCCGCGGCCCTGGCCGAGCGGCTCGATGAAGGCCCGCGTCACGCCGGGCACGGCCAGCGTATAGCGCAGCCAGTCGGCCGGCGCGCCGGCATGGTCGGGGAAGGCCTTGGCGAAGAGCAGGCGGGCCCGATAAGCTGGGCCAGCCTCGCGATCGGCCGCGCCGCCGAGCCCGTCAGCCGCCACCGCGAATGTCGCCGATCCGGTCAGGCCAGAACTTATCGTCAGGACAGCGGCGGCATCAGTCGCCCCGGCAGCACCGGCCAGCACGGCCGTGACCTGGACTGTTGACGTGCCGGCTCCGCCCAACACGATGCCGGCATCGACGCTGAAGATCGCGCCATCCGATCGGGTCAGCAGCGCCCCGGTCGCAAGGCTGATTGCTGTCGTCGCCGTGACAGTGACCGGGCCCTTGGCTGGGCTCGCATCTTTGAGCGGCACGGCCGGCTTCATCTCGGCGCCGTGGCGGGGGAGCAAGCTCTCGTCGCAGGTCAGGATGAATTTCTGGTCGGAGGACCAGGCGGCAAATTTCTCCAGCTCGAATTTCGCGCCGCCAATGATCTTCGCTACGGGCTTGAGGTTGTTGCGGGCGAGCGCCGCATCGGCGCCGGGCAGATAAGCATTGAAGGCGCGCACCGCATCGGTGACGTGCTCGCGCAGGGATTTCGACTGCCAGGCCATCGCGGTTCCCTGCTTACTTGATTTCAGCCCAAAGCCGGGCGAAGCGCTGGCTGTAGACGATCACGCCATCGCGCCCGGCGATCTGGACATCGAGCCAGACGCCGCGGCGCGGATCCTCGATCAGCCCGGCCGTAACCGTGACTGTCGCCGCGACCTGGTCGCGCAGCATCCAGGCCAGCGCCTCGACCGCGTAGAGCCGCGCCCGCTCGGCGACCTGTTCGGTCGCGACTTCGTTGCGCAGCAGCCAGAGATGCGAGCCGATCTCTTCGGGCTCCTCGCCCTCGGGCGCCACTGCATCGCCCCACCAGCCGCGCCGGTCGACGACATCGGGCCGCCAGCCCTCCGGCGCGCGGCGGTCGGTGAAAAGCGAGATGATCACGGCCGTGGCCAGCTGCCGGGAGGCGTCGAGCCCGCCCGGATTGACCGCGTCATTGGCCGGCGCCAAGCGCCAGTCGCCGAGGTTTTCGGCCGTGTCCCAGAAGGTCGACCAGAACAGCGCCGGCGTCGCCGTGGCGGCCTTGGTGATGCTGATGTCGTAGCTCATAGGATGGCGAAGACCTTCGTGGACGGGCCGCCGACCGTCTGCACGGCCTGGCCGCCGGTGCCGCCGAGATCGACGCGCGTGGCTGAGACCGTCACGGTCAGGGTACCGCGCTTCAGCGTGATCGTGCCGGTGTCAGATTCTACCATGACCCCGCCATTGACGGCCTTGATGCTGACGCCGTCAGACCCCTTGGCGAAGATCTGGTTGCCGTTGTCGTCGTAGAGTACGGCCGTCCCAACCGGCGAATTCACCGGGCGACCTTCGCTCTCATAGCCGATCGCGGTCAGGCGATCGGACGAGCCCTGGCGCAGGAAATAGCCGATCGAGCCGATCGGCGGATGCGAGGAGAAGCCATGCGGCTGGCCGCGCAGGACACCGGTGAAGCGTTCGCCGCTATAGCCGTCGATCGTGATCGTCTGGCCGCGCGCGCTGTCGTTGATCGCAACGACCTTGCCGCGGGTGACGGTCGAGGCTTCGCCGAATTCGGTGATCATGGCCGCTCAATCATCATCGCCCCCGGCTTTGCCGGTGTCCCATTCCTTGCCGGATTTCGTGCCCTTGCCCTTCTTGCCGCCGAAGGTGCGCGGATCGACCAGGGAGAGCGTGGCGCGGGTGCCGTTTGAGCTCTCGGCCGCGTCCTGCTCGAGCTTGGCCTTCTTGATCAGCATGTCCTGGACGATGCCGAGCGAGGGGCTTTCGGTGAATATCAGCAGGCCCGGCTTCCACATCGTGCCGGCTTCGTCGCGCCAGCCCGTGACCGTGATCTCGGCCGTGGTGCCGGCGCCGGCGGCCTGGTCGCGATGCCATTTCGCCCGGGCGCGGCTGTCGTCTTTCTTGATCAGCTCAGGCGGCACGACGATGCGCACCCGCTTGCGGGTGATCGTCTCGTCGGTAGCCTCGCTCTCGATCTGCAACTCGCCGGGGCCGTAGCCGTCGGGAGCCTGCGCCTTGACCTTGACCTTGGAGAATTTCTTGCTGTCGTCATGCACTGCGCTGGCGTCGAGGATGTTGACGCCCTCGGTCAGCGAGCCGGCGTGGCGTTTTGTGCCGGCCTTGGCCAGCTTGAGATTGCCCTTCTCGGTGTCGGTGATCGAGAAGCCCTCAGCCCGGCCGATGCGCTCGCCCGCCGTGAAGATCGTCTCGCCCGGCCGCAGCCGGAAAACATCGCGCGGCTTGTGCTCGAGATCGCTCTCGACCGTGATGCTGTAATCCTTGGCGAGCGGCCCGAGGATCTCGGTGGCCTTCTTGCCCTTGAACTCGCCGGTGTCGTGCTCGGCCGAGCTGTCGACCAGGTCGCCGGTCTTGGAGCGCCCGGCGATCGGCAATTCGGCCTCGGCGGAGCGCAGTGAGGGCGAGCGCTTCTCGACATGGCCGGTCAGGATCAGGTCGCCGCCATCCTCGTTCTCAGTGAAGGTGACGCCGTCGCTGGCCTTGCTATGGATGGTGACGGGTGGCGAGCCGGCGAGCGTGGCCAGCAACTCGGCTTGCGTCATGCCGATCTGCTTGACCTTGGCCTCGAAGGAGCGCGCAGCCTCGTCGAGCGCGATCTCGATCGAGATCGTCACTGGACGGAGCGTCAGCCCCGCCGCTTTCAAGGTGACGATCTCGAATGCCATTTGGCAGCATTATCCAGTTATGAGGCCAACGCCTCGAAGCGCTCCGGCATAAAGCCGGGGTGCGGCACGCCGGCCCGGCGCGCCAGATCCTCGGCCCGCAGCGGGTCGGCATAGAGCGACCAGGCCCAGACCAGAGAAGGCAGGGAACGCCCGGCCGAAACGGTGATCAGCGGGGCGAGATCGGCCTCGCGGCGCACAGTCAATTCGGCGATCAGCCCCTTCATCGCCGAGAGCTCGCGGGCCATGTCGAGCCCGGCCCGGCCGGCCCGCGACAGGGCATCGTCGAAGACGGCGGTGGCGATGGCGCGGGCGCCGATCGCCTCGCCACGGTCGCGATAGATCCGGCGCGCCTGCGCCTCGCCGAGCGCCAGCGCCCGCGCGGCCGATTGCAGGGCAACACCATAGCCGGCATTCTCGGCGATGATCAGCGCCGTGCCCTGGCTGACCTGCGGCGGGGGGGCATCATCGGGAGCGCCGAAAGCGACGATCGTCTCGGCCAGGGTCGCCGGGTCGGCAGCGTCGCCGAGCGCGATCGCGGCATTGGCGAGCGCGACCCCATAGCTTGAGGGATCGTCGATCAGGCCGCCAAGCGCGAGCGTAGCGGCCGAGAAGGCCGGCGCGAGCGCGTCGCGGCCGGCAGGATCAAGCCGCACGGAATCCCGTAGCGCCACGAGATCGCCGAGCGGCACGGCGGCGGCATCGTATGCCGCCTCCTGCACCGTCGAGGGCTGGCCGGCGAGCCGGAAGGACGAGCCGGCGAAGAGCCCGAAGGCCGTGGCGGCAAGACCCGCCACCGCATAGATCTGCGCCTCCAGCGCATTGGCCGAGAGCCGGAGGCCGGCATTGGCGGGCTCGGCCACCGCTTCCAGCGAGAGCGCGATATAGCCGAGCTTGTCCTTCTGGAATTCGCGCTTGGCCTTGGTCAGGCGCACCAGGCTCGGCCCGATATCGGGCAGGATCAGCACGCCGCGATGATTGGTCTCGGCGGCCGAGAGGAAGCCTTCGGCCCGGACATGGCTGAGCGCCCCGGTCAGATAGGCGGTGACCTCGAACTTACGGGCGTTGGGGCCGAAGCTCTCATTGATATGGCGGCCATTCGGGATCTTCGTGGTCGAGACGCTGTGCCCGGCTTCGGCCGTGCCGCTCTCGACATAGAAGCCCTGGCCGTTGAAGGAAGCCGGCAGCAGCAGGCGCGGCCAGTCCGTCATCGCACCTCACCCATGGATTTGCCGGTCGGCAGGCCACCTGCCCCGCCAAAGGAGAGCGAGGGGGCACGCAGATTGTTGAGTTTGGTCTGCAGGGCCGTGACATCGGCAAGCAACGCCTGGACCTGGCCGCGCGCCGCCGTGAACCCGGTCTCGATCTGACCGCCGGCACTCTTCGCGGCCGGGCCGAGCAGGTCGAAACTGCTGGCGGCGGCCTCGACCTTCGACTTGACATCATCGAGCCCCTGCACCGGCGGCAGCGCCAGACCGAGCCCGGACGGCCGCGTCGGCGGCAATACGTTGCCCTTGCGTCCACCGGAGAGCGGCGCCTGTTGCTTGGGAAAGCCGGCAGCTCGCCGCGCCTCGCGGGCGCTTTCGATCTCATTGGCGAATTCCGGCGAGGCGTTCGTCAACTGCTCCGGCATCGCGCCGACGCGCCGCATCTGATCGCGCGACCAGGCATCGTCGAATTCGGCAAGCTTGTTCTGAAAATTGCGCTTGTTGACCTTGTCGAAATAGGACAGCGCGCCGCGCTTTTCCTTGGCCTTCAGATCATCGAGCGCTTTTTGCGTCGCCGCGCGGCTGGTGTCGCCGATCATCCAATCCAGCATGCCGCCTTGATTGGGACCAGTGCCGAGGGTCGCGTCGTCCTCTAATTTAGCGAAGTTGTCGCTATGCTCGCGCAGATCCTTGACGACAGAGCCGCCAACATCGTCGGCCAGCGACTTGACCGCGCCGGTGAAGCCGCCCTTGCGGGCAGCCTCGGCGGCGCGTTCCATCGCCTGGGCGACGGCGTCGATATTGCCGGCTGCGGCCTTGAAGTAAGGCGAGCCGGCCTCGGTCGCCAGGGCGCCGATGGCTGTCTTGGCGCGATCCGCGGCCTCCTTGAGGCGATCGAGCGATGCTTGCGCGTCGGGGCTGACGCGCTGGAAGTCTATATCGATCGTGCCCTTGGCGCTCTTCAGCTTCTCGCGCAGTTCCAGGATCTTCTGCATGTCGGCGAGCAACGGTCGCATGCCACGCTGCACCTCCATGTCCTGGAAGAGCTGCGGGATCTTGGACAGATCGCCCTTCAGCGCCTTGTTCGACAGCTCGAGGAAGACATCGAGCAGGTCTTTACCCTCCTTGCGGGCCTTGGTCATCGCCTTGGGCAGGTCGACGCCCATTTCCTTGAAGTTCTTGACCGTCTGGTCAGATTCCATCTTCGAGAAGATGTTCTGCGCCGAGGCGGCGGCCTCCTCGGCCGTGCCGGTGCCGCCGCGGATGACCTGGAGCATGGCGACGAGGTTACGCAACCCCTCCTGTCCGGATTTGCCGATCGCCTTATAGGCCGGCAGCATCGAGGGCAGATAGCGCGCCATATCCTTGAGCTCGAACTTGCCGAGCTTGCCGCCCATGGCGAGCGTGTCCTGCGCCTCCGCCAGCCCCTCGATCGAGATCTTCATGTGATCGATCATGGAGATCGATGAATTGGCGATGTCATCGACGCCGGCGCCGGAGGCCTGCGCGGTCTTGAGCACATCCGGCATCATCTTCATGGCATCGCCGAAATCGCGGCCCGAGGCCGTGATCGCATCGAGACCCTTCTGCGCCGGATCGAACAGCGTCGCGGTGTCCCGCGCCAGGTTGCGCAACTCCGCGGCGCCCTTGCGCGTCTCCTCGGCCGTCGCGTCGCCGGTGATGCCGGTGCGCGTCATAGCGCGGTCGACCTCGGCGAAGCGCTTGGTCGCCTCCTTGAGCGCGCCGAGGCCGGCCACCCCCGCGATCGCTCCGCCGGCCGCCATCGCCATGCGGCTGACGCCGGAGGCGATCAGGGACTGCGCCTTGGATTGCTGCTGCGCGAAATTCTGCAGGTCGCGCGCAGCCTCGCGCAGGCCTGGGCGCAACTGGCTTTTGGCGGTGATGACCGCCTCGGCGCGCACGATTGTGGTCATGGCTCATACACCGGCGAGGAAGCTGCCGATCACCCGCAGGCGCGGCAGCGGGAGGGCCATGACATCGAGCGGCGAAGCGCCGCCCGCAATCAGGGCGCGGATACGGGCTTCAACCGCGTCCGCGCTCTCGGAAAAAAACCGAGAAGCGCATCCTCGATCAGGACGCCGAGCGCCGTGTCGCGTTCGCGACCGATAACATCCGGGTCGTGCCCGTCGATCAGGCGCGCGAACCAGATCTTGAGCTTGTCGCGCTCGACAACCCTGGTGCTGTTGTTCGCCGCATCGTAGATCCAGGAGACGGGATCGCCGATATCGAGCACATCGAAAACCGTCGGCTGGCGCAGCAGGAGCGAGCCCTTCGGCTCGGCAAAATGCAGGATCGGCGCGGCAAAACAGATCCGCACCGAGCCGTCCGGCTGGTCCTCACGCCGTGGCGCGGGGGCCGAGCTCACCGCTGCGTCTCCAGGTAGCCCTCCGAGACGATGGTCAGGCCGGTGATCTCGCCGGTCATGTCATCGACGCTGGCGCGGCCGATGATGCTGGCCTTGGAATAGGTCCGGTCGACGCGCTCGCTGTCATGCAGGAAGGTGATGTCGGCGGGGCCCAGGGCCTTGAGCGCGGGAACGTTGATCGGCGCCCCATTCTCGTCCCGGTTCGCCAGAGACATGCCAGCCTCATAGCCCTCGAGCTTCTTGGTGATATCGACTGACCCGTTGGTGTTGACCACCTTCTCGTCAGTGGAATCGTCGGGGTTATGCGTCACCGAGCCGCGCACGGCCAGGTTCGTGCCGTTGGACAGGCGCATCTTGATGACGCCGCCGAAAGTGGACATGGCGCAGGCTCCAGGGCTCAGAGGTCGGGAAAGAAGGCGCCCGCCGCATCAGCGCGGCGGGCGAGTGTGAGGCCGTGGCGCCTCGGTATTAAGCGGCGGCGGGATACTGTGCGTAGATCGTCGCGTTGGCCGCGAGGATGTCGAGCGGGTTCACCCGGTCGAGATCCATGTTGATGTTGACGCGGGCCGGGTTCGAGAGATCGCGCTCGACCTTCAGCCGCCTGGAGAATTCGGCCTTGTTCTCGAACAGGCCGCGATCGACCAGGTCGCCATAGAGCGCGATGACATCCGCCTTGATGTCCGGCGGCGTGGTGAGGGCCGGCAGGTTCGAGGGGTTGGCGTTCGCGATCGCCTTGTTGCTGTTGCGATAGGACAGGCCGGCGCGCATGTAGCGCAAGCCGAGCATCACCTGAGCGATAGCCTGGATATCGCGGAAGCTGGTGTCGGGAGCCCCAGAAGCCGTGAGCCGCTGCATGGTGATCATCTTGTCGATGACCACCTGGCCGGACGCGTTGACCGCCCAGGTCGACATGCCGGAGCCGGCGAGCGTGTTGCGCACGGCATAGTTCGGCCAGACCGTGCGGTCGCGCGGCGGACGGATATCCTCGAGCACCAGGTCGCTCTGGTTGCGCGAGGCATTGCCCTGCGTGTCGTCGGTGAGCCAGGGCAGCACGCGCGCGACATATTGCGCGATCCATTCCCAGGACGGCGTCGGCGAGGCGACGCGCGCCAGCGTCGATAGGTGGCGATCGTTCTGCGCCAGGCCGAAGCTGGTGTTGGCACCGGTGTTGCCGGTGTTGACGCTGAAGTAATGCCCGTACATCTGGACATTCCAGGCCCAGCGGCCCGACAGGTCGGAGAGCGCAGCTGAGGCCGCAGCAAAATTGCTCACATCGGAAAAGGCCGAGATGATCCAGTCATGAGGATCATCGCCGAGCGCGGCAAGCGCAGTCGCTACCGAGGCCGTGCCCGTGGCCGGGACCGTCGCGGCGATCGCGACCTTGCCGACATAGACATTGCCGGCGATGCCGGCATCGACCGCGATCTCGATCTCGTTCATGGTCGTGCCGGCGTGGCGGCCGGTCAGGGTCACGACATTGGTCGCGACCGTCGCCGTGACCGGCAGATAGGCCTTGGTCAGCGGATCGACGAAAGCGTTGATCGCGGCGGCGAGATTGGCCGCGGAGGTGTTGACCGCCTCGGCCGCGCCGGCATTGACCTTGATCTTGCGGCCGGCGATCTCGATCACGCCGTCGCCGCCGGCGGCGGCGAGCGCCGTCAGGGTGAGCGTCCAAACCGGCGCGGCCCCGGTGACCGGGATCGAGGCGATATAGATGCGCTGCACCGGCGCGGCCCGGCGCGCCACGCGGAACATCTCATAGAGCTGCGAGCCGACACCGGCGAGCAGCGCCGCATCATCGATCGTCGAGCACAGCGTCAGCGCGTTGTCGACGAGCGATCCGCCCGCCGATTTGTGGCCGAGGACCAGGCCGAAGGACTGGCCCTCATACTGGGGGCCGGAGTTGACCTCGAAGAAGCGCCCGGGCGCGATCAGGCCGCTGCCGGGGATGAAATTGAACAGCGTTCCCATGCGATGGGGCTCCTCAGTGATGGGACGGGATCAGGCTTTGGTCTTGGTCTCTTTCGCCGGCGGAGCAGGCTCGGCCGGCGGCTCGATCAGGGTCTTGTCGGCAATCAGAGCCGAGAAGAACGCATCGACGATCGAGACATCGAAAGGCTCGGCCGGCAGAAGACGGCCCGGTACGCCAGGCCAGGGCACGCGCGCTTCCGGGTCCGCCAGGATGACGGTCTTGATCAGGCTCATGGTGACCTCGGCTATCAGAGGGTGACGCTTCCGCCGACATCGCCGATCGGCGGGGTCGCGGTAGCATCGGCCGGCGCGGGCGCTGTTTCGCCCGGTGCCCGGGTGAGATTGAGCGCGAGCCGCAATTCGTTCAGCGCCGGGAAGGCGGCCGGGTTGCCGATCAGTTCGGCGATGCCGAGCGCGACCTTGCCGCCATAGCTTTCCGGATGAAGCTCTTTCGCGACGCTGCGCAAAGGATCCGGCAGCACGTCGAGACCTTCGAGCCCCGAGCCTGTCGGCCAGGCGCTGCGCTGGCGGATATGACACTTCAGCTCGAGCCGCGTCGCAGTGAGCTGGATATCGGTGTCGGGGTCGCTATAGCACTGGCTGTCGATCTCGGAGATCGACTTGAGCACATGGAGCAGTGGCCCGTTCATGCGTGCCTCGCCCAGTCGCTGCAGGATCTGATCCTCGATCAATTCCAGCAAGGCCTTGGCCAGCGCGTTGGTCGGGCCGATATCGAAAGCCACCGTGCCATCGGAGCCGACCAGCCTGACGGGCACCATAATCTCGAAGGCCAGCGTCGCGGTCTCGTCGCCGTCGCCCGGCAGCGTCACATCCGGCGCCGTGCCGTAACCTTCCGTCTTTGTCGCATCGCAGGAGACGACGATCACCGGCAGGCTGCGGTCGGCTTCCGACAGCGCAACCGGCGCGATTTCGGAATCGAAGATCTGGCGGCCGGCGAAGGTCGGCCATACCGGTGTCGCCGCGATATTCTGGGCATAGGGCGAAAGCGCCTCGACCGCCGCGAGACGCAAGGCCGTTGGGGCGAGCGACATGGTTCAGACCTTGCTCAAGCCGAGATGCAACCCGGAAAGACCATCCGGCATCGGCTCTATCATGCGGTAGCGCAGTCCCGGACGGTCCTCATATTCGAGCTCGTCGCCCTTCGCCGGCGTCCAGGGCAGACCCGAGACCATCACCGTGGCGATATGGCGGATACCCATAGCCCCGAGTTTGAAAGCACCTGCCGGCGTCGGTAGACCGTTGCCGCCGATCTGGACGCGCTCAGACCATTCCGAGCGGATGACCGCCACGCCGGTGAGCGTGTCGCGGGACGTGTCAGGGGCCGCCGCAGCATTGACGCCGGAGGCACCGGGCTTCATCGGATGCAAGGTCGCGGGCCGCCCGAACAGCACCAGCGAGGTGCGCAGGTTCATTGCATCGAGAGCGTCAAAAGCGGACATCAATAGCCCCTGAGGACGGCTTCGAGCGCAGAGCGCAGATTGTGCGGCAACCGCGCCGCAGCCTGGCTTTCCCAGGCCGAGCGGATCGCCGGCGTGTTCATCGCTTCGGGAACGCTCGCGCCAAGCGGGCGGGCGAGCTTCCAGCGGCCCTTGCCGACGCGCTCGGAGACACGATCGGAGATGTTGGAGCGCTTGCGGCGGGGAAACTTGCCCGAGAGGTAGAAGGAGCGCGCAATCGTCTTGCGCGCCCCGAGCCAGTTGACCGAAGCACCGGCGGGCGCCTCCTTCGGCTGGTAAAAGATCAGGGGCAGGCCCTTGCCGAAGCCGGCAAGCGAGTATTCCAGATTGGCGGCGGTTGCCTTGCGCTGGCTCGTAGTGCGCTTGAGCACATCGCCGAGCCGCTGCTTGGCATAAGGGTGCTGCCGCAGCCCGAGGACCTTGCGAATCGAGCGCTTGGTCGCCGTCGAAACCGGGCCGCCCGTGCGGTTGAGAGCACGCGCCCACGCGGTATTGCCGCGCGGGCCGGCAGCGGCGAGCATATTGTCGATGCCGCGCAGCCTGACATCGGTCCTGATGGTCAGATCCGACATCTCAGCGCCCTCGCCTCGCTATGGCCGCTTGCGCGGCCTGCGCCACCCTGGCGGAGGCCTTGGCGATATCCGTTTTGGCGGAGACGGCGGCGGCTCTTGCCGCTGACGCCGCCTCCTGCCAGGATCCCCTGACGGCCGCCGAGCCGGCCTGGGCGATCAAGCCCCGCCGCTCGGAACAGCCGCCGCAGGACATCAGGCTGCGCCGTTGAGGCGCACCGGCAGGGTCGCGTCGCCGCCATTGGCGGCAGCCAGGCCGGTATGGATGCCGGCCACGACATTCGTGCCCACCGTCGTGGTGATGCTCTTGGCAGCATCGTCCCAATAGACCTTGGCGCCGGGCGCCGGGGTGTTCGCCGCCGTCTTCGGCAGGGTGAACACGCCTTCAAGGTCCAAGATGGACTTTTCGCCGGCCGCAGCCGTGTGGCGCACAACGCCGAAGATCGCTCCGAGCAGGAAGCCGGTTCCGCCGACGACGCCGCCGCCCGGCGCGACGAAGTCGATGGCGTCACCCGGCTGGATGAAGTTCTTCATGGTGATGTCTCCCAGGTTGAGGTGTCAGGACTTAGGAAATCCCGCCGGCGAACCGGCGGGATCAGCCAAAATCCTGCTCGTCAGGGCAATCAGGCCCCGATATTCTTGTAGCCGCCGCGGAAATCGATCGCGCCGCAGCCGAAGTCATGCTCCAAGCTCACGCTCATGCCTTGGATGCCGAAGGGCTCGTCGGTGCGCATGCGCGGCGCCGTATAGCCCTCGAGCAAGCCCCACTCGTAGATCGGCAGCATCGCCGGCGACGCCAGCAGGTGCCAGGCGTTGCCGGTGATGCGCGCGGTCGTGATGACCTCGAGGGTTCCGGAGAACGGGTTGATATTGCCGATCTGCTGCGCCTGGATCGGCGCGACCAGCTGCTGCGCCTCGGTCTCCTTGTCGGGACCGACGAGCAGGATGGCGGCCGAGATGTTGAGCAGGCGCCCGTCCATCGACGTGCGCTTACGCAAGGCCGCACGGCCGGCGCTGATCGAGGCGATCGTGATCGCTGCGTTCGCTCCGGACAGCGTGCCATCCGTGGTGTTGAAGACCTGGCGGGTGGTCTCCATCAGGGTCGGCCCGTTGGCACCGGTGCCGCTCAGCGCCATGCCGTAGAAGGTTTCATCCTCGAACATGGCGACGGCCGTGGCCTGGTCGGACAGAACCGCGGCGATCGCCCCGATCCGGTCATTGACCAGCATCTGCCGGGAAAGGTCGACGCGCACGGCGTAGGCCTTGACCGCGGTCTTCTCCTTGCTCTCGGAGAAGGTTCCGCCCTTGATCTCGCCGCCCTCAGGGTTGACCGCCTGCAGCTTGGGGAAGTCGCCGACACGCACCGAAATATGGTCGCGGAAGTCGACGTAAGAGCGCTGTCGGGCGAGCCGGCGATAGGTCGGCTCGGCCGCGGCATAGCGGCCCTGAAGCGCGCGGTTGAGCGCATTCTCCATAATGACCGGGAAATCGGTCGAGGCATGCATGGCGCGGCGGATGATATCCTCTCGCGCTGCAAAGGTGGTGCCGATGCGGCCACGATGGCCGATCACCTCGGCGGCGAGATCGACGATGCCGTAATCCATGAAGGATCGCGCCGCGTCGCCGGGCTGCAGGCCGGGGGCGCCGAAGCGCACGGCGAGAGATTCCGACATGGCGAGGCGCCGCGTCTCGGTCTCGTCGCGCTCGATCCGGGTATGAGAGCCCGATGCCTGGCGGGACACCAGCGTATCGAAGATCTGGGCGCGGAAGGCTTCGATCGTGACATTGCCGGCGATCGCGGTTTCGGCCTCGTTGCCGGTCAGGGCAGCGCGGCGGGCAAGGTCGAGAATGCCGGCGCTGCGCTCGCGCTCGGCGCGCAGCACGGCGCCAGTGTCGTGCGGGGTCGGGCTGGCGCGCACCTCCTCGGCAGCGATCTGGCTGCGAACCAAGTCAGCCTGCTCGACCAGCGCAGCGTGAGCCTGCTCGATCGAGCGGATGGCTTCGGGCGCCAGACTATCGGAGACCTCACCGAGCTTGCGCTCGGCCTGGGTGGTCAGGTCCTTGAGTTGCGCCCGCAGTGCGATGAGCGCCGGCGAGGCCTGGAGTGCGGTGTGCATCCAGCTGGAATGATCGACCGCGGCAGCGCTCTTGACGAGCGAGGCTGCGGACGCAGCATCCGACCACAAGGTCAGCGCGGCAAAGACGGCGAACATGACGCCGAAGGCGCCAAGGAAGACGAAGCGACCCTTCATGGTCATACTCCTGAGTTGGTCCGGGACCATGGAGACGCCCTCTCCTGCGGTCCCGGGACGCGCAGGGGGCAAACGGGTGATCAGGCGGCGAGGTGGCGAGACCGCATGCGCATGCGGGTGACCGCATCGGCGATGCGGCTCTTCATCTCGATCGAGAGCGGGAAGGACTGGGCATCCTCGGAGCGAACCTGCGCGCGCAGGTCCGCCGGGATCGTGACGAAGGAGATTTCATAAGGCGTCCAGCGCTCGACAATGCGCTTCTCGACCTCGCCCTTCTTGGCGGCCTCGACGACACGAACCTGGTCGAGGCTGTAGCCGACCGAGACGCTGCGGATGATTTTCTCGCTGACAAGGCCGAACATGCGGTCGGAAGCCTTGTCGATGCCTTCGCTCGGGAAGCGGATTAACGCCTTGCCCTCGGTGCCCTCGATCCAGCCGCGCTCGACGACGCCGACCTGGGAATAGGTCGAACCGGCGCTATGGGAATCGAGCGCCGGCGCGCCGAGATTGAGGCGCTCCATGTTGATGGCGTCGCGGCTGACGGTCAGGATCTCGTCGAAGGGAACCGGAGATTCCCAACCGCTCCAACGCTGACGGCGCACAGCGGCGCCGGTCGTGAAGGTCACGGTGACGGTACGAGCAGCGAGGTCGATCGCCCCGTCCGCAATGACCGCGAGACGGGTCTGCATCGGCAAGGCCGCCGGGATGTCACGCGTCTGCATTGTCTGGAGCCTCCGGCCCGGGGGCCTCGGTGATCTGCTGACCCGTGCGCGTGCGCTGGCGGGCGTCGGTATCGAAGACCGCGCCGACCTTGTCGGCCTCGGTGAAGAATTCGGCGTATTCGGCCATGACCTCGCGCCAGTCGCGCCCCCAGGATCCGATGAAGTCCTGCGGCGACATGCGCCCTGCCCTGACGGCGAGGATGTCGGCCTCCAGATCCTTCTTCGGATCGACCGGCTCATGGGCCGGCATGATGACCTGAGCCGGGTAGCCGCCCTGACGCGCCCTCAGCCGGCCGGCCAGGATGGCGCGGTCGATAAAGCGGGCGATGACCCGGTCGAGCACCTGCGGCGCCAGCATGTGCCACTGCAGGTCGGCGGTGAACCGCCGGTGCTCGAGCAGTCCGGCGCGAAGGCTGGAATAATTCGCCTGGCTCAGATCGCCCGTGAGCTGGTGATAGGTCAGGCCGATGCCGGCCGCGATCCCCATCAGGGATGCGCGGGCGATCGGTTCGAAAGCGGTGTTGGATGCCGGCGCGAAGGCCTGCATCTCCTCGCCCTGGCGCAGATACTGCACCATGCCCGGACGCACCTGCTCCAGCCGCGTCGGCGGCTCGCCGGGCTTGCCCGCAACAGCCTGGCCGAGGCCACTGGCAGGGTCGTTCGATTTGACGAAGACGCCGATCGAAGCTTCCAGCCGGGCCTTCACGACGAGCGCGTCCATCACGTCGGCGAAGTCGCGCGCGGCCATGAGCACCGGGGCGAACAGCGGCACGCCGCGCACCTGGCCGGGCCGAATACGGCGATAGAGGTGGCACACCTGATTCCGCGGCACGAGGACCGACATCGGCACCGCTGCATTCTGGAAGCGAAACGGCTCGCCGGGCGCGACACGGTGCAGCCAGTAGCCCAGCCGCTCATCATGCTCGCCGAGCTCTACGCCGAGGCGGGCGTGCTGCGCTGCGGCGGCTATGGTGCCGGCATCGCGTGTCTCGTCAATCAGGTCGCCCTCGCCGACATGCAGCGCGAGCGGAACCGGGCGACTGTCGTTCAACGGCCGGTCGAGCATGCGCACGATGGCGTCGCCGGCTTCGAGCGATGCCCGAACCAGTAGCGAAAGCAGCCCGGTAAAGCTCGTCTCACCCTCGATGTCGCAAGCCTTCACCCACTCGTCCCAGAGGGCCTGGGCTTGGCGTACGGCAGGCCCGGTGCCCGAGAACCGAACAGATAGATCCGGCGAGACGATATGCGTGGCGTGAACATCGAGCGCTCGGGCGCCGATGAAGGTGTTGCGCACCAGCTCGCGAGAGCGTTCCCGCAGCAGCGGCAGCGCCCGTGTCAGCGTCGCATTGGCCGACTGCTCGCCGCGGCGGAACGAAGTCGTACGGCGGCCGTTCTGGGCAGCGTCATAGCCGCGCGTCGCGTCCAACATCTGGCGCGCCTGCCAGCGGCGCAGGCCGGCTTCCGGCGAGACCGCGCCGATAATCGCATCGAGCAGGTTCATGTCAGTCGCGCGTGAACTGAGTGATGGAGGTGCGCTGCACGGCATTGGTGCCGGCGACTTCATCGATCATGTCCGCGAGCGTCTGCTTCATTTCGGCAAGCGATCGAAACTCCTGCTCGCGCCGCGTCTCACCCGAGCCGAAGCTCGCCTTCTTCACACCGGTGGCGATGGCCGACTTCAGCGCGTCGATATCGCTCTGCGTCCAGGCCATGGGGTTCCACCGGTTATGGGCATTCGCCCGAATTGGTTTGGAGGCTTGCAGACCTCCGACGACGTTTCGCCCCGTCGCCTTACAGCGGGCTTGTTTGCTCTTGGACTTCCTGTGGCTACGACGAGGCCCGGCTAGTCTTCGTCGATTGCTCATGGCGCTTACCTGACCAGCGCTTAAGCCCGCCTGCTGAACGGGGTTCGGTTGTCCGCTGCCTGTCAGGCGACATGCGGGCCTACACCCCTCTTTGAATATAGCGGCCCGCTCTGGGCCAATTCGTCACCAGTTACGCCCGCGCCCGCCCAGCCAATCATCGACTGGCGGCGGCGCAGGCTCTGGTTTCGGTTCGGGAGCCGCCACGGCCTCGGCCGGAGCGGTAAAGAGATCGCGCTTCGTCACCTCGGGCGGCAGCCCGCGGTGGCGGGCAAGCGCTGCCCATTCGTCGGGGGTGGTGACGGAGAGGCCGAGATATTCGGCCATGGCCATGTTGTAGACCCGGCAGTCGAGGAAGTGGTTTTCGCGCAGATCCACCCAGCGCTTGCCGGCTGGACGGCCGCGCACCTTGATATCCTCGAGGTGCGAGGCGCAGAGCTGCTTGAAATACTCCTCGTCGGCATCGCCGTGAAAGTGGCAATAGCCGGGCGGCGCTTCCGCTGCCGTCTCGCCCAGGCGCTGCTTGCCGAGATCGAGATAAAGGCTCGATTTCAATGGCCATGTGCCGACGGCCCAGACCTTGGCGCCCTGCCGCAGCTTCTTGCCGCCAAGGTCGATGTCCTGCAGGCTCGGCGTGCCGAGCGGGGGCTTGCCCCAGCCCTTGTCACCCTTGATCGCCAGCACCAGGTCGCGGCCCGTATCGGGATGCGGCGTCTGGTTCAGGCGGCTCCAGCTGTAGACGACATTGGCGCGATAGCCGGAATCAACCGCGAGCGCATCGATCGTCCGATAGCCCCCGAAGGCATCGGGGAAGCGCCGGTCGATCGTCTCGGCCCGCAGCCGCTGGAACACAGCCGCGTCATGCGCGTCGGTGTCGCCACCGATATAGATCGCGTCGACCAGATAGGAGCGCCGGTCTGGCGTCCAAGCGACGATTTCGAGCCAGATGCCGCGCATCTGTACGTCGGCCGCCGCGGTCAGCAGCAGCGCGTCATGCGGGATGTGCCCGCGCCTGAGATGCGCCTCGCGGCGCTCCAGCAGGCGCTTGTAGTCGGGAACGTCGACCAGAACCTTGTAGGGCAAACCAAGCACCAGCTTGGAGAAGTCCTGCAGGGATACTCCCGAGCCGCGCGTCGCGAGATAGTCCTCGGCGATCGCCCCGTAGCCCATCATCAACGAGATGAACGCGTCGATATGGAAGCTGGGATGGCGGCCCTCACCCTCGGCCGTCGCCCGCCAATGGGCGCCGGCCTCGGGCTGCAGCTGGATGCGCCGCTCGGCCTCCGTAATCTGATGCTGGCAGCTCTCGCATTCGTAGGTGGCGCGCTTCGGCGCTGCCTTGTCGTAGCGAAGCTGGCTGAACTTGTGGACGAAGAAGACGCCGCAGGCTGGGCAGGCGACATGCCAATAGCGCTGATCACCCGCCTTGAAGCTGCGATCGATCCGGCAGTGGTTCTCGTTTTCGCCGGTTTCGTCGCCGAGATCGGCTTCCGGCGTCGAGATTTCTAAGATTTTCCAGTCGCCGGTTCCGCGAAATGCGGTGAAACGCCCGAAAAACAGGACCTCCGGGTTACCCGCGCCGGGGATCATCTCCCATTTCGAGACCTCGTCCTTGACCCCCTTCTTGGTGGTCACGGACGAGAGGTCCGTCTTCGAATTGGCGTTGGCCAGGAACAGCCGGCCGGTTTTGGCGAAGACCTTCTCGTAAGTCGTCGAGCTCGCTCCGGCCCGCGACACCTGGTCGACGATCAGCTTGCGGCCGATCTTGCGTTGCCAGGCATCGATCAGCGGCTGCAGCTTGGCCGAGTTGACCTTGCGCAGCGCGTCGATCGCGGGCGCCGCGTAGATCATGTTCGCCGGCTCGCGGTCGGCGCAGTAGAGCACCCAGGCGAGCGCCGCGATCGAGGCACCCGATTGCTGGCTCTTGCGAACCGTCACCAGGTTGCACGGGTGATCGTCCGACAGCAGGTCGAGGATCTCGACCATGTAGGGGGCGCCGCTCGGGTGCCAGAGTTTGCCGGCATTCGGCCCGTCGACCAGGATGACGTTCTGGCCAACCCATTCGGAAACCCGCATGGGCGCGGGCGGCCGGAGCGACTTCTCCAGGATGGTGGCCGCCTGGCGCAGCGCGCCGGGATGGCTGACGATCGCCGGGGCCTGATCCTGTCGCATGCGCTGCCAGTTTGAGAACCGGCTAGGCGTTGCCCTCCGGCGTCAAAGCTTCGTCCTTCTGTGGTGCGGCCTGCGCGATGCCGGCGCAGCTATCGGCAACGGCCGTGCGCATCTCGACCGTCACACGCTTGAGAGCGATGCGCAGTTCGTGCAGGCCCTTGGCGGCAGCCGCGGCGATCGCGTCGGCATGTTGCGGCAGGTCGATGATGCGGCCGATCTCCTCCCCCAGACGCGCCAGGGCTTCCCCCATCGCGTCCATGCGGATCAGCTGGCCGCTCTCCTCCGCCAGGCGAAGGCGAAGCGCCTCGGTCTCCAGCACCAGCTTGAGCCGGCGGGCGCCATCGAGCGTCTCGTCGCCGCCCGGGCTGGATTCCTGAAGTGTCGGTTTGAGCGCGGGCTCATGGACTTTGCCGCTATCACCGAAGCGGCGGCGCAGATCGTCGAAATGGACGATGTTGACGGCAGAGACCCTGCCGCGACCGTCTCGCGAAACGTCGAGGCCGTGATGGTCGATCAGCCGGGCGACCTGCTTCGAGATCGCCTGCCGGCTGACGCCGTCGCGCTCGGCGATGCGGGTCACAGACCACATCACCTCGCTGGCAACCGCTGTCATCGGCCTAGCAACCCTGTCAACCCGCCCGGAAAACGGGCCTCACTGGAAAAACCCCGCGCCGCTTTCACGTCGCGGGGCGGGGTGGCCTGGGAAGGACCCAAAAATTGAAACATTATTGCGCAAGAATGTTGCGCGAACCGCCCATCAGGCGACATAAAAGAACCCCGGCGCAGGGCGTCGGGGCGGCTTGTCTGTTCCTTTTGGGATGCTCCGAATGTGCCACAATAGGGTCACGTCGTCAAAACGCGATTAGTCCTGCGATATCATGGCGTTGGAGGTCATTACATTCTGGCGTATCGCCGCGCTTTCGACCTCCGCGCTGCTCACGGCCAGCCACGGGGCAGCGGGGGCGAGCGGGCCGGTGACCCTGTAGCTATCCAACATGCCCTCGGATTCGATCTGCAACAGCGTCAGCGCACAGCGCCATGCGTGATAGCAGGCCCGGTCATGCTGGACTTCGCGCTGCGACACGGGCTCACCCTTGCGCCTGCGTCCGCGATGGTCATGGGCCGCCGCATCTGCAGGCCGCCGGCCAACGCGCTTGCTGTAGTCAGGATGCACGTCAGGCCGCGTGCCGTCACGGGCGTGCTGGATCACCAGCACCATGACGCCGGCCTGCTCCAGCCGCTCGACCGGCTCGCCATTGCGCACCAGCCACCACGCATCGGCCGCCTTCTCGATCGTGCAGCCGACCTCGGCAGCCGTCGCCTTGTCCCAGACAGCGACATCATCACCAGCCCAGGCGAACCAGAGATCAGCCAAGGCCAGCACACGGTCATGCAAGGCCAGCAGATCGTCAGGCACGGAGGAGACCTCGCTTGCCCGCGCCGCCAGCCGTGAGCCCGGCGCCGAGGTGTCGACACGCGGCTGCCAGGACGGCTGCGACAACACGGGAGCGCCGGCAAGCCCGATCATCCGCGCCGCAGCGCCCTGCCCGACCTTGTCGACCCGATACTGCGCATAGGCCCGGTAGAGCAGCGCCTCGATATCGATCGTCTCTTTCATAGCCATGAGGCGAGCCCTTTCCTGCCAATGGAGGGTTGTGGAGGGTCGATGGATAGTTTTCCAAAACCCTCCATCATAAAAACACCAATCAGAACAAACACTTGATCATAGGAGTGGAGGGTATGGAGGGTTTTTGAGGGTCTAGACGCATAGAGAAATGTCGAGCACCCCGAACCCCGATTGTCATGCATACGCCTGCGTAAACCCTCCATACCCTCCATCGCGCCTGCCAAGTCGTTGAGGCAAAACCGGAAAACGCGATGGAGGGTTGGTAAAAACCCTCCATGAACCCACCACAACCCTCCACAAAAACGGCAGAAATGGAGGGTCATGGACCACCGAAAGGCTCGTCATCGGGGTTGCGGGGCCGCGGCGGCCGGGCCGGCACGTCGTGCAGTTCGATATCGACGTAGACGATGCCGGCGGCAGTCTCTTTCTTGGGGTAGCGGGCGCTCATCACCTTGCCGAACATGGTCAGGGTTTTCGGCTTCTTGCCGTTGGCCTCGCTCCAGGCGGTGTAGTTCTCGAACAGGAAGTTGGCGCGGATCTGCGCATCCGCATCCGGATGAGCCGGCCGGATGCACTTCTCGATAAACAGCGCGATCGGGTCCATCTCGTCGCGATACTCCTTCGCGGCGTCGACCATGGCAGGAGGGAAGACCATCCCCTCGCCGTCGTAGAGCTGCATGCCCTCGATCAGCCAGTTGAGGATGCCCGGCGCCTCCTGGACGAATTCCCGCACGACCTCCTCGAAGTCGCGCTGCTCGCTCTCAGGGATCGTGACCTTCCACGGCACCACGGCCATGCGCCGCCAGATGCCATTATCCGAGCCTGAGATGGTCGGGTAACCGTTGCCGGAGAGATGCGCCTTGAACTGCGGCTGGAACGAGAAATAGCCCTTGAACAGCGTGCGCACATCGATCTTTTCGCCGCCGGTCAGGCGCTTGACCAGCGCCTCGCGCAGCGGCTCGCCCTGCGGCAGTTCGGTTATGCGCAGGAAGCGCACGCCAGGCAATCGCGCCAGATCCGGCGAAGCGCCGCCGGCGGCGTTCTGCGACTGACCCGAGATAGATTCTGCCGGCAGGCCCTCGCAGAGCGGCCCGAGCACACGCGCCAGCACCTCGAGGAATACGGACTTGCCGTTGGCGCCCAGACCGTAATGGAAGAACAGCCGCTGCACCGGCAGGCCGGTGAGGCCCAGGCCGGAATAGATCTGCACCGTCCGCGCCACACCCGGCACCAAGGCCTCGGGCAGATAGGTCGCGATGAAGTCGCGCCATTTCGGGCAGGTCGCCTTGGGATCGTAATCGACAGGCACCAGCCGGGTGACGCGGTCCTCGCGCCGCCAGCCCTCGGGCGTGAACACGGCGCGGCCCTTGAACACAGGCACCTCGCCGGAGCGCTCGACATCCTCCTCGCGCAGAAACCGCAGCGTGCCGTTGCCGACATAGACAAGGCGCTGCTCGGCGTTCCAGGCTTCCGGCTTCACCACGCAGAACGGCGCGGCGCAGGTCAGCATGGCGTTCATCCGCGCCAGGTTCTTGCTGGACACACCGAAGGCGCGCCGCTTACCCTGCCGCTTCTCCAGCGCCAGGATCGCAGCCGCCTTGGCCTTGAGATTGTCTTCCGTCGCCTCGGCCGAGGCCTTGCGGATGGCCGCGAGCTCGCCGGGCGTATGGTTGAGATACTCCGCTTCGAGGCCGATCAAGCCGCCGATCTGCTGCGCCGTCGCCAGCGCCTGCTTCGAGCCGTCCGACTGGTCCCAGACCTTACCGGTCCAGACCAGCCAATTCGCCTTGTCCGAACCCTCCTCGAGCATATTGGCCAGGTCCGCGCCGCGATGCCGCAGCAGGCGCTTGCCATTGTCGGTATCGGAATGGTCGAGAGCGGCGCACCATTCGACATCGGCGAGCACGACATTGCCGACAGGCATATCCGAGGGCCCATCGGAATCGTCTTCGCCGAACGGGGTTGCGGGGCCTTCCTCCTGCGAGGCGGCCTGCGCGCCGGTGATCAGCGCGCGCAGCCGCTCGGCCGAGAGGTCGGTGTCGGGAGCATCGGTCATCAGGCAGTCATCCCGAACAGGTCGCGCTGGTCAGGGGTCAGACCGTCGAGGTCGCCCCATTGGGCCGCCATGGCAGCCGCGATTCCGGAAAAGAAGCGCGAACGTTCCCGCCACCGATCAGCACTCGGCGGCATGCGGTGCACACGCGCTTCGCGGCCGGAGACGATGTCGGTCGTTTTCAGAGGCGGCAGGTTCTTCAGCCAGAGGCAGGTCCGTTTCGTCTCGCCATGGCCGAACTGCCAGGGCTGGACGCTTTGCGCCGGCGGGCGATAGCCGATGATCCGCGCCTTGGCGTGGCGATGCATCACCGGGTTCTCGATCGCGATCCGGTCGATCGGCGCGTTCCAGAAGGCGGAGAACAGTTGCGCGCCTTCATCCAGTTCGGCCCACATCGCATCGCGCGAACGTCCAGGCGGAGGCGTTGTCAGCCAGCGCACGCCGCTATTGCAGAGCCGCGTGCAGGGCGGATGCGCGACCATCAGCAGATCCCAGCCCTGATCAAGGATCATCCGGGCATCGCCCACAATATGGCGATTGCTGCGATCCTCTGCCGGCAGAAGGTCGCATGACCAGGCGTCGTGCCCCCGCTCTGAAAAGGCGTTGCGGACCGTGCCGCTGAATTCGCAGGCGACGAGAACTCTCACGAAGCCCTCACCGCGTCATAGACATCGAGATTGGGAGCGCGCTCGACCTGCCGGCCGCCGAGGCATTGCTCGGCATTGACCAGCAGCGGCAGCGGCGCAGGCGAAAGGCGCGGCGCCAGGGCGCGCTCGCCCATAGCGATACGTGTGACGCGGCCGGCGGCGAGTGCCTCAGTGATGAGAACGGATAGAGCGGGGGACAGCTTCACGGCTCAGCCCCGCTGCACCACACGGACAATCCGGTGAGGAACCAAGAGGCCGAGAAAACCCAGTAGAGCCAAAGAGACTCCGCCGTGAACATCCCCTGCGGCCGCACGCCAAGCGCCAGCCCGGCCGTATCAAGGGCGCATATGATGCACGCCGCTCCAGCGAGAAAGCGCTTGATCATGCCGCCCTCCCCGAACGCCGACGCCGCGGCGGCACGCCGCTATCGCCATGAACCTCTCTAACGAGGGCAACGAGGGTGACGAGCGCCTTGCGGAAGGTCACCTTCGGCAGGATCGACCGCATCTCTGCGAGCCGATCGACATCGCAGCGGGCCACACGCGGCAGAGGGCGCCAGACCCGAGCAAAAGCCCTCAAGTGAAACAGCGGTCGCCGCAGCGGCCTGACCGGCTTAACCCTCTTGCGCATCAAGCCGCCCTCCCCTGGCCGAGCTGCTCCGGCGTAAAGGCCGGCACCTCGGTTGCGCGCAGGCCGCTGGCGATCGTGCCGCGGATCTTCGCTTCGTTGGGTGAGACGCCGGCCGGCAGGTTCGCCAGCAGCAGGCTCTCGGCCTGTGATTTTGCGAGATGGCCGGAGCGCACGAAGCGCGACAGGCTCACCGCCGCCTCATAGACGGCGAGGTTGCGCCGGCCCTCTCCGGCGCTGCGCGCATCCGACAGGGCGCCGTCGATCGAGCGCTCGACATAGGCTTTCACCCGCCGGTCATTGATGTCCGAGCCATCGAAGCGCGCAGGCCTGCGGCTGGCGGCCCGCCGGCGCTCGTCGCGCTCGGCCTGGGTGATGAATTCACCGGTGATGACGCCGCGCAGGCGGCGCGGCAGCGGCGGCAGCACCTCAGCCCGCGGGATGATCCATTCATAGGCCGCGCCATCGGCCATCCGCGAGGGCGGCGCGATAACGTAGCCGCCCTCGCCCCTGACATCGATATGGGCGAGCTCGGCCGGGCATTCCCCGGCCTTCAGGAAATGCCGGAACACATCGCCTTTGTTGCCGATCAGCCCGGTGACCGGCTTGCCCAACCGCGTCAGGTTCTCCGCCACCTCGGCAAAGGTCGCCTCATCCGGCCAGGCGAAATAGAGGTGCAAGCCTCCCGATTGCGTCCGCGCGATCGCGGGCTCGGTGATCTCGCCAGTCGCGGCATCGACATGCATCAGCTGCCGGCACCACTCCGTCAGCTTCGCCAGCATCGTCTCGACAGCATGCTCCTTCGGGTCGAGGTCGATGACGACGCACCGCGTGCGCAGGCCGGTGGGAAAGCCGATCAGCGCGCGCGGATGATCGCGCCACCAGCGCCGGATCGCCCGCTCATCCGTCGAGGCCAGCCAATGGCCGCCATCGCGCGCGCCCGGGCTCGATTCCTTCGGCGTATGCGGCGCCTTCGACCAGGGGTCGGGCTTCTGCGCCGGATTGGCCGGGAACACCGGGAAGCCGGCGGCGACGTAATCGAGGGCATGGTCGAGCGGGGTCATGCCGCAGCCCTCGCCAGTGCCGCGCGGCCCGCATCGGTGATCTCGTAGCGAAGGTGGCGGTCAGAGATCCTCTCGACGCGCACCAGGCCGCGCTCCGCCAGCGAGCGCCGCATCGCGGCGACCATCGACCTCTGGCCATTCGGAGGATTGAATCCGCACGAAAAGCGGTCGATCGGATGGGCATCGCGCTTGGCCTTCAGCCATGCGAGAGCCTCTCGCTGCGTGCTGGTGAGCCCCATCGCCCTACTCCGCCGCCAGAAGTGCGGGCTCGCGCGCGGCATCGAGCAGGTCGAACAGGCTCGGGATCGCGATCTTGTCTTCGGCCGCGGCGCAGTGCATCGCGCCGTCGAGGAAGTAGCCGGGGTTGAGCTCGAAGCCGACGCCCTTGCGCCCCTGCAGGATGGCGCGATAGGGCACGGTCATCAGCCCGCCAAAGGGGTCGAGCACCGTCTCGCCCGGCATCGACATCTGCGCGATGCAGCGGTCGACGATGTCGAATTGCAGCGGGCAGAGATGCATCTCCTTGCCCTTGGCGTGCTGCGCCCCGTTCAGCGTCTGCATGCGCGTGACATCGCTCCAGACGGCTTGGTCAGGCGAGTGCGGCGGCAGCAGCATGAAGGTCGGCGGCAGGCGCCCGCGCGTCTCCAGCGCCTCGGCTATCGCAACGTGATATTCGAAGTCGTAGACAGCCTCGAGGTTGAAGCGCTTCCACATCTTGTAGATCTGGCTCGCCGGTACGCCGAGCAAGTCTTCAGGCTTCAGCGCCCGGTCGCCCGACGAGCGCAGATAGCCATGCGCGTCGATCTGCCAGCGCGCGCGGCTGTAGCCCTCCGGGTTTTGCCAGCGCCCCGCAACGAGCTGACGCTCGCTCGGAGACATGTCGATATCCTCGACGCCAGCCTCATAGGCATCAGCCTCGCGGATCATCCGCGCCTCGGCCTCTGCCTCTGTCTCGCCGTCGTTCACCCACCACTTCTTGAGCTTCACCACGCGCGTATCGGCATAGGAATTGGAGCGATCGCTCGGCGGCTTGCGGAACAGCAGCAGGTATTCCGGCAGGCCGGCGCCCATTTTCGAGCCGTCCTTGCATTGCTCGCTCCAGCCCAGCCGATAGGTCTGGTTGTTCTCGCGCACCACGTCCGTGGTGACCGTCTTCATGCCGAGGAAGGCGAAGCCATGCCGGCGGAAATGCTGGATCGCGTCGCAATGGAAGGTTGAGACGGTCTGGAAGCCGAGCCCGCTGATGCCGCCGGGCACGATCCGGTCCTTGACGTGGATGACGCAATCCCGGCCGGGCGCGAGTGCCCGCAGCAGGTTCGGCGTCAAAAAATCCATCTGCGCCCAGAAATGCGGGTCGCTGTCGGTATGGCCGAAATCGTTGTAGCTCGGCGTGTACTCGTACTGCGTCGAGAACGGGATCGAGGTCACGATCAGGTCGATCGAGTTTTCCGCCAGCGCTGCCGTCTCCAGCACCGTGTCGTTATTGACGATGCGATGGTTCTCGCCGCGGATCTCGACGCGCTCGACGCCGATTGATCTCGCCAGAGACTGGGCCATGGCGTGCTCGTTCAGCCCGTATTCGCGGATGATCTTGCCCATCTCGGCCACCATGTGTTCGTGTTGCTTCCACTTGGTCAGCAGCGTGCGCAGGATCTCCTGTTCGCCGTCCGAGCTGATGATGTGGATGTCGACGGGATGCGGCTGCATGAAGCGCTGGACGCGATGCACCGCCTGGATGAAATCGTTGAACTTGAAGCCGATGCCGAGGAACACCGCCCGGCTGCAATGGCGCTGGAAATTGCAGCCGCTGCCGGCGATGACGGGCTTGGCGGCGAGGTATTGGAACCCGCCATCGGAGAAGCCGATGATCGTCTCCTCGCGCACGTCGAGATCCTGCGTGCCGTAGACAGAGCGCACGCCCGGTACCGCCGCCTCGATCGCTCGGCGCTCGTCCTCGAGATCGTGCCAGAGCAGGAAATGCTCCTGCGGCTCGGCCGAGATGATCTCGACCATCTTGCCGACGCGCGCCTGCAGGCTGGCGCGCTTCTCGCGACTGGCGCCGACAACGCCGAGCGCCGATTTGCGGATCAAGATGCCCTGCCCGTCGCGCTCGGCGTCGCGCGTCGTCAGCTCGGTGGCGACGCGGTGCTGATGCACCCGCAGCGGCGGCAGGTCATAGCCGGTGTCGTCGAATCCGAGATCGCTCGGCTTCGAAACGAACAGCGCCCAGCTCGACACCCACAGCCAGAACTCGCGCTCCTTATGCGGGTGAATCGTGAGGCTGTCGGCCTTCTCGGAATTGCGCTTGAAGAAGCGGGTTTTCGCCTCGCCGACATCCATGATCTCGAGGAAGGCGGAATAGGCCAGCAGCTCGATATAGTCGTTCGGCGAGGGCGTCGCGGTCGCAACCAGCTTGAAGCGGATCCCGTCGAACAGCCGCATGAACTCGCGGAAGGTCTTTGACCCGCCAAAGCCGCGCAGGCAGGAGGCCTCGTCCAGGCTGGTGACCGTGAACAGGCGCGGGTCGAGCTTGCCGTCGCGCACCGTCTCGTAATTGGTGAGATGGATCTCGCCCGCGATCGCATCCTCGATCGACCGGATGAAGCGCAGTTTCGGGATGCGGTCGGGCCGGCCGGCCTGCCAGGCCAGAAGCTCGGCGCGCTGCGCGTCGGTGATGTCCGCGCGATCGCCGGTCGCCAGCGTGTGCGCATCGCGGATGAACTCCTGGCGCACGCCGAGCGGCAGGGTGATCAGCCCCATGCCGCCGAAATGGGCGAGGACGATCCGGCAGAACTCGATCTGCATGACGCTCTTGCCGAGCCCGAAGGCGGCAAACAGCCCACGGCAGCCGCCAGCCAGCGCCCAGAGCACCATCTTGCGCTGATGCGGCTTCAGCAGCGGATTGATCTCAGCGTCAGTGACATCGAGCCCGCGCCGCTCGGCGATCCGGGTTTTTGCCTTGAGGAAGTCGACATAGGCCTGATGATCGGGAAGCGCCTGTCTCATGACGCCGCCCGCGTAATCAGCCGCATCATATCGTCGGGCCGGAAATCACCCGTCGCGGCGTTGGCCGCCAGCAGCTTCGCGGCAGCCGCCAAGGCCTCGGCCCTCCGCTTCGCCGCCACGACGCAGGACGGCGCAATCCGCGCCAGTTCCGGCTCGAAATGCGTCGTCTCCAGCACATGGATGCCGGCGGCTTCCTGCTGGGCAGCCGCCTCCAGCTCGCGGATGATCTCGCGCAGTTCCATCAGCGCTCTCCCCGAAACAGCGCCCGCTCGGCCGCGCTCCAGAGCCCGTCCGGCGCGTGTCGGGCCTCGACGATCGCCTGCGCGGTCGCGCGCTTCAGGCTGAGCACCACGGCGATGATCGCGGCCGGAAAGCCGGCGCGGGCCATGCCGAGCGCGGCCGAGCGCCGCCAGCGGCCGGGGCGCTCGATGATGAAGCGCCGCCGCGTCATGCCGCGACCCTCCCGGCGAGATAGGCGAGGACAGGGGCGAGGACTGCGCAAACAGTCGCAACGCAAAGCAAAATGCCCCGACTGCCGTCGCGCACGCTGTCCGGATCACCACCGGCCCATGCCGCGCGTCCGGAGATAAAACCCATCAGACAGGCCAGGATGCAGAGCACGCCACTCATGCCGCGCGCCCGTTCGGATAGGTCGCGCCATGCGCGGCGAAGAGATCGCTGAGCGCCAGCAGGTTCTGGCGCAGATGCGGCGCCACGAGCTTTTGCGCGGCGCGCTGCAGGAGACTGGCCGCCAGCGTCGGCGCACCAGCCTCGCGGTGGTGGTGCGCCCGCCGGACGATTTCTGCGAGGCAGGCCGCCAGGCAGTCGGGCACCGGCTCCAGCGCCGGGGCCTCGATCGCCGAGGTGGCGCGGCCGAGCATGGCCGGCAAAAAGCCATCGGCAGTCTCGCGCAGCAGGCCTTGCACCACCAGCCGGTCGAGCGTGCGGTTGAAGAATTTCCGGTTGTTGAGGTCGAGGCCCTCACGCAGGGCGGCGCGCAGCACAGGCTCACCGCCGGCGGCGTTCACCAGCCCCATGATCTGCGAAGAGGCCGAACCTGGCTTGAACTGTCCGGGCTGCATGGCTCAGACCACCCGCAGCTGCACGGCGCGATGCGCCGCAATGTCCTGGCGCAGCGGCGCCAGTGTCTTCTCCAGCGCAGCAGCCGCCCGGTCGAGCAGTTCGAGCTCCGAGGGCGTCAGCTTGCCGTCTGCTGCAGCGGCTGCGCCCGTCGCCATCAGTTCGGCGGCGCTGCGCACGGTCTCGACATGGCGGGCGAAGACGCTGGCCGCCGAGATCGTCGCCTCGTCCGGCGTCGAGACGCGACGACCGTGCAGGTCTGCCAGCACCGTGGTGATCAGTGGCATCTCGCAATGCGCTTCAAGCGCCAGCGCCACCGGGATCGGGATGATCGATTCATCCGTCTGCACCTGGTAGCGGCTCATCTCCGTCTTGGAGCAATGGCCGATCTCGCCGGCCCGGACCACGCCGCCACACATGCTGACGAGGTCGCGGGTCGCGGCTTTGATCCGGAAGAACCAGGCGTCGGAAATCGGGCGAGACATGACAAAGCTCCGCCGTCAACGGGAAAGCGTCGCGCGCTTTCCCATGTTGGGAAGGACAGGGATGGTGTTCAGTGACGAGGTCAGGTCACGGAGGCGGAACGCCATGAACCAGCAGGAAAAGACGGCGCGGCGAACGCGCATCGCTGAAGCCAGGGCGGCTCTGCGCGACGCGGTCGCGACGATGGTGAAGACAGGGCGCGCGCATCAGAGGTTAACCTCCGGCGGCGCGGCGGGAGCGAGGAAGTCGGACGCGGTCAAGGCGATGCCGAGACGCTCGGCAGCAGTGAGAAGCGTGACGTGATGGGATTGCGGCACCCTGCCGCCGGTGCCGCCAACGGCCTTGGGGCGCTTCCAGTTGCTGACGCGAACGCGGGTGACGCCCGCGATCTCGGCAACCTTCGTGACGCCGCCGAAGCGGCCAATAATGGTGGAGGCAGGTTCCATGAGCGCGAGTGTAACTATAATCGGTACGAATGCAAGTGGCCTCGTACCGATTCAGGAGCGCGACGCGGGTACGCCCGGAATCTATCGTTCGCACATGCTGAAAGACTGGCTCGATCAAGGACTGGCGACGCGGGGAATGAGCCAGGCCGAGCTTGCCCGGCAGCTCACGGAACGGCTCGGCCGCTCCTACCCCCGTACCGCTGTCAACAAGATGGTTCTCGGCAATCGCGAGATCAAAGGCGAGGAGATGCTCGCCATCGCGGAGATCCTCCATCTCGATCCGCCGCGGGCGGACGGCATGGTCGTGGACCTGCCCGAGCTCACCCGGAACGCCGAACCTTTGGTGCAGATCTTCAATGCCGGCATCGTGGAGGCCGGCGCATTTCGGGCCGCTCCCGAGTTCAGCGATCTGGAGGCTGAGCCGGTGCTTGAGATGCGAGACCCGCAATTCCCCTTCGCGCGGCTCGTCGCGTTCGATGTGGCGGGCGACAGCATGAACCGCCTGCAGCCGCGGCCGATCCTGCCCGGCGACAGGATCATCGGCGTGGATTTCGACGACCTCGGCGGGCGCATCCCGCTGCGCGACGGCATGGTGGTGGTTGTGGAGCAATCGCTTGAGGGTGGCCACCTGCGCGAATGGTCAGTCAAGCAGATCGAGCTCTATGAGGACCGGATGGAATTCCATCCGAGGTCGACCAATCCGCGCCACGAGCCTATCGTCGTGCCGCGCAATAGCGATGCCGATGACGGCAAAATGGTGCGTATTCTGGCGCTTGTGCGCAGGATCACCAATGATGTGCCGTTCTAGCCCGGCCGCTGCCGCGATCGATTCCCAGGAGATATCCGCATGCTGCGACTGATCCTGCCGGTGATCCTGGCCATGACGGCGCCAGCGCTGGCGCAATCGCCGCGCTTTCTGAGCTGCGACAACGCCAAGGAGCCGGCCTATTGCCGCCAGGCCCAAGCACAGCAGCGCAGCGAGGCGGCAGAGCCGAAGACCTATACCACCAGGCGCAACACCGCCTTCTGCCTCTGGACCGGCTGCGACGGCGCCATTGCGATCGACCGCAAGGCCTCATGCGAGATCCGGCGCGCCATCATGAAGCAGTACCCGAAAGAGGTCGACCGCGGCGACGACCAGCACTTCGCCAACTGCGTCAACGCCGGATACTGATCAGGCCGCCACCTCGAGCGCGAGCCGGTTGACCCCGACGATCGTGCCGATACCGCTTTCGCAGACCAGACAGTCGAAGCGCTGCTGCTGCAGGAATGCGCTGTCCATCAGCTCGTCGACATCCCGTGGCGCGTCGTCAGCCTCCGGCACGTCGAGAATGACAGCGCGGGTGCGGCGGCAATTCTCACATTGCAGATGCAGCTTGAAGCGGGCGGCGAGGCTCATGGTCAGCTCCTGAGGGACTGCGACAACCTGACTCAGGAATGAGAACGTATCAAGAACAAATCCTGGAACGTGATTCTCATTGGGCGACACAACCCGCCCGTGTTCGTACCTACTGTCGGTACTCTATTTGACAACGTATCGAATATCGGTACATTGCCTCCATTAACCCGATGGAGGCCGCCTTGCTGCCCACCCTCTCCCCCGCGCCGATCGGCGCTGCCTTTCTGGAATCCCGCGTCGCCCGCGATGACGGCTATATCTGGCCGATCGAGCGTCGGAAGATGCAGGCCCGCGGTCCGACCCGCGAGCGCATGGTTGAGGACATCATCGCGGCGGTGCGGGAGGGCGGTGAGGCCGCCGTCGTCACCGTCGCCGATCTCCACCGCATGGGCTGGACCTTCGACCAGATCGAAGCCCATGCCCGCACCGCCTTCGCCGTCTACAAGGCCGAGCACGAACCGCGCCGCTCGCGCCGGGCGCTAGGCCAGCGCGACAGTGCGCGCCACATAGCGACAGACGCCGCCGCGCTCACCGTCTTCGTCCTGCCGGTGCTCTACTGGGCCAACATCCTCACGGGCGCGCTCTAATGGGCCAGCCCTTTTACCCTGGCCACATCGAAGCCTTCGTTCTCCAGCCGCAGTTCAAGGCGCCTCTCACCTCCTCGGTACGCCCTGGAGCCGGCCCCCCTATCGACAGGCGCGTCTTTGCCCCTGTCGTCCTGGCCAATGACCCGATCCCCTGCGAGGTCATGGCGGCTGCGGATACGATCTGCCACGCTTCGGGCGATCTGCTGATGCGGACATCGAGCCTCTCCGGTGCGCTCCGCCGCTCGGCCCCGCTCGACAGGCTGGAGGAAGCGCTCGCCCTGATCGGCCAGGAGGCGCGCGCCATCGCCGCAACCTCCGACAGGATCGCCGAGACCATCCGCGCGCTGCAGGCGAGGGCTGGGTCATGAGGACCGCGGAAAAGGCTCCCCAGATTGGCGCGCTGCTCGCGGTCGCGCTCACCCTCATGGCCGTGATCGCACTCGTCTGCGCACCAGTCATCCTCCAGCTCTTGCTGCTCGCGGGGGCCGGTCGATGACGTGGCTCCCAACAGCATCGGGCCGCGTCTTCGAGATCCTCAACCCGGATTGGCGGCTGATCGACTTTGATGTCGATATGCCGGAGGGCTTGGCGCGCATCGCGCGCTTCACCGGCTCGATCCGCTCCGGCCCTTACAGCACCGGTCAGCACTCCGTCGTGGGGGCTGACGCCGTCTATCGGGCGACCGGGGACAAGCGGGCGGCGGGCGCATTCCTGCTCCATGATGGGCACGAATACATCCTCAACGACAAGACGACGCCCGTTCTCGAAGCCGAGGCGGCAACGGCCGAGGCTCTCATGCCCGGCATGGGCCGGGTCGTGCTGGCCGCCAATCGCCTGCTCAAGCACCGCCTGGATATCGCGATCTATCGCGCAGCCGGCATGGGCGAGAATGGCTGCCCGGAAGAGTATCGGCGGATCGTCACCGAGTTCGACATCCGCATGTGCGCCACCGAGCGCGCACATCTGCTCGTCAAGACCTCACGGGCTTGGCATCCGAGCATCGAGCAGGCGGAGCCGATCCGCCTCGTCGGCAAGCTCACGGTCTGGCCCTGGCACAGAACCGCCGACGAATTCCGCGAGCGCCTGCGCCGCTACCTGCCGGAGCGCTTCGGCGCGCCATCGCCCCGTCCCCAACCCAAGCCCGGCCCGCGCACCGCCGCACGCCGCATTCCCGTGGAGGCCTGAGAACCATGTCGAACCGTCCCATTCGCAGCTTTGTCGAGATGCTTGGCCTGCTCAACCGCGGCCGCTTCGTCGAGAAATGCGATGAACACCTCGCGAAGGCGATGGCAGAGCTCGAAGCCCTGCCCGCCGAGAAGGGCTCTGCGACCATCACGGTCGCCATCACGCTCAACTTCGAGAGCGGGCGGCTCGATATCAAGCCGGCGATCAAGTCGAAGTTGCCCGAGGAGAAGGGCTTCAACGGCACGCCGTTCTGGGCGGTCGATGGCGCTCTCTCCGTCCAGCACCCGAGCCAGTCGGACATGTTCCTCCGCGACAGCGCTGACCAGCGCGAGCGCGATTTCGGCTGACGCCGCCCACTTCCCCACCTCGCACTGACAGGAGCCTTCCATGGCCAACAAGACAGCGGCTGAGCCCGCAACCCTCGAAGCGATCGCCGGGCCGTTCTGCGGCGGCGGGTACATACCGGATGGCGATGCCGGCCTGCGCACCGTGATCGAGCTGACGCAGGACGCCAGCAACATCGAGATCATCCAGATGTCGACCGCCGGTCTCGGCGCCGGCCTTCCGGCGACGATCCCGATCCTCATCGATCGCCGCCGCGGCGGGGCGATCACGACGCCGAAACCGCTCGTGGAACAGTGGCGCCAGGAGCCTGCCGAGATCAGCGGTCAGGCGCAGACCACGACGCTGCAGAGCTTCATCGACCTGGTGAACCGCCACAAGAATGACGGCTCGGCGGTGTTCGGCAAGACCGCCTGGCCGGAACCGGCCCTGACCGCCGTCATCGATTACCACGGCGAGAAAGCCAGCGCCCGCTGGGGCAAGCACCGCATCCGCTACGCCTTTCCGATCACAGAGGAATTCAAGGTCTGGATCGAGAAGAACGGCAAGCCGATGGATCAGGCCACCTTCGCCGCGTTCCTCGAAGACCACGCCGCCGAACTCTCCGCCGCCTACGGGCCCGAGGCCGCCGAGTATGAGGCGCTGTTCAAGGAGAGGTTCGCCACACCGACCGATCTGATCGCGCTGTCGCGGAACCTCGAGGTTTTCGTCAACGCCAAGGTCAAGCAGGGCGTGCGCATCCAGACCGGCGAGCGCGTCGTCGAATTCGTCGAAGAGCACATGAATGGGAAGGGCGAGAAGGTCGAGATTCCCGGCATCTTCATGGTGTCGGTGCCCGCCTTCATCGACGGCGCCGCCGTTCGCATCCCTGCGCGGCTGCGCTACCGCATCGCCGGCGGCGAAATCCAGTGGTTCTACCAGCTTTATCGCTGGCAGTTCTGGCTGCGCGACCAGGTCAAGAACGACCTCGACACCGTCAAGCAGCAGACCGAGCTCCCGACCTTCGAAGGCTCCCCCGAGGCCTGAGACCCGGCCTCAACCTGGCGGGGCCGAAAGGCCCCGCCCCTTTCCCTTCATGCGAGGTCGAGATGTCAGACCCAGCCGATGCCGCCATGTCAGCGATCGAGATCGCTCTCCGCAAGCCGCTGCTTGGACGCCTGATGAACCGGCTCGGCCTTCGCCCGCCGCGCCGCATGGCGGCAGAGAACCGTTGGGCAATACGCCTCATCCGCCGCCACATGGCCGGACACCCCGTCGACACCGACGATCTGGAGAGCGCGCTCCACACGGTCGCGCTGCGGGTCAAGCAGGCTCTCCGGCCCTCGCCCTGGTCCGTCCTGCTCGACGACTATGAGTATCCCTCCATCCTCGACGACAGCGAAGCCACCGAGGCTCTGTCCCGCATCGAATGCGGCCAGGTCGAGGACTGCCTCATTCATCTCGAGCGCGCCCTTCCGGGCAATTTTTCCCGGATCGCCGAGCGGCTCGCCCATCACTTCAGGAGCCGCCCATGAAACTCACCCTTGACCGCGCCGCGCTGCTGAAGGCGCTGGAGCCGGCCGTGCGCGTCATCGAGCGCCGCAACACCATCCCGATCCTGGCGAATGTCCGCCTGGTCGCCGCGGGCGAGAGCCTGGCGCTGACCGGCACGGATCTCGATATCGAGCTGCGCAGCCTCTGCCCGGCCGAGGTCGAGAAGCCCGGCGCGCTCACCGTGCCGGCGGCGCGACTGCACGACATCGTCCGCAAGCTGAACGACGGCAGCCAGATCTCTCTGGAAGCAAGCGAGACGCAAGCCAAGATCGTGCTCAAATCCGGACGCTCGCGCTTCGAGATTCACACACTGCCGGAGAGCGACTTCCCTGACATCACCTCGGGCGAGTTGCCGCACAGCTTCACGCTGCCGGCCGCGACGCTCGCCACGATCATCGCGGCGACGCAGTTCGCGATCTCGACCGAGGAGACGCGCTACTACCTCAACGGCATCCATCTGCACCAGACCGGGCCCGAGGGCGGCTCGCACCTGACCGCGGTCGCAACCGACGGCCATCGCCTCGCCCGCATCCATGCGGACCTGCCTGCCGGCGCCATCGGCATGCCGCCGATCATCATCCCGCGCAAGGCCGTGGCCGAGATCGCCCGCCTGGTCGACAAGTCCAAGGCCGAGGTCGCGATCGCGCTCTCCGCCACCAAGATCCGGCTCGATCTCGACGGCTTCACCTTCACCTCGAAGCTGATCGACGGGACCTTCCCCGACTATCAGCGCGTCATCCCGTCCGGCAACGACAAGCGCGCCACGCTCGACGCCAAGGATCTGGCCAACGCCGCAGAGCGCGTCGCCACCATCTCCGGCGAGCGCGGCCGGGCGGTGAAGCTCTCGCTCGGCGACGGCAAGCTCGTCCTCGCGGTGAGCAACCCCGACGCCGGCGAGGCCCGCGAGGAGCTCGACTGCGACTATGACGGCCCGCCAATCGAGATCGGCTTCAACGCCCGCTATCTCGGCGACATCCTCGCCGTCCTGGGCGGCGACACCGTGCTGATGAAGCTCGCAGACCCGGGAGCGCCGGCGATCCTGCAGACGCGCGAGGGGGCCGAGCTGCTCACCGTGCTGATGCCGATGAGAGTTTGAGCGGTTCTCACTGACGTTCGATGCGGAAAGAGGAGGTTTTCATGGGTGAGAAGAAGCCTGCCGACGCCATCATCATGGTGCACGAGACCACGCTGCAAAGCTGGGCGCGCGACGCTGGCACCTTTGTGCTGTTTGTCGCACTGATCGGCATCGGTATCGTCGCCAATAGCTCGGCGATGCAGTGGATCGGGGCCATCATGGCCTTCATCACCACGATGGTTCGCTCCTCGGGAAAGGTCGAGCGGCTGACGGTCGAACAGGCCCGCGCCAAGCTCGATGCGATCGAGGCGGCGTCGTCATGAGCCGGAAAACGCAATGGCTCTGCGACGGCTGCGACAAGGCCGCATTGAGCGATCTCGGACGGGCACCAGACGGCTGGCACGAGGTTTCCGTCAAATGGTCCGGGCTGGGCGGCTACCCGTCGAACCTTCCTGACGAGGAGGTTCTGTCTGACCTCTGCCCAGCCTGCGCGAGGGAATACTCGAGGCAGATCAGGCCGCGAACCTGGCCACGCTGCGTGCCGGTAAAAGATAAGGCCGAGCCATGAGCGCCGTCATCTCGCCCTGCGGAACGTGGCGTTGGCGGCTCGATCGCACCATCGATATGCTGGGCGGCCCGGTCTATGCCTTTTTCGGCGTGAACGGCGCGACCGCCGACGCCGAGACGGATGACCACACGGTCATCAAGTGGAACGGCTTCACCGCCATCGCTGGCGGCTCGCGCTACATCGTCGGCAATCCCTTTGGCTTTCGCGCGAAGGATGTTCGCGAGTTGGCCGGCGCCGCCGATCCGGTTGGCCCGGACAATGCCCGCTATCTCGCAGAGATCATCGCCGAAGCCGACATCCTGGTGCCGTGCTGGGGCAACAGGTCGAAGGTTCCCGCCCGTCTGCGCGGCCACATCGATGCGCTGCGCGACCAGATCTTCGCGGCAGGAAAGCCGGTCAAGGTCTTCGGCTTCACGCGCAGCGGCGACCCGCTGCACCCGCTGACGTTGGCCTGGACGACACCGCTTATCGACTGGAGGCGGCCATGACGCCCGCCTATCTCGACCTGCTCCGCCGGCGCCAGCGCAAGGCCTGCGCGGCCGTGCTGAAGGCCGAGGCCCGCAAGGCCGGCGGCATCGGCGAGGCGCGCAAGCGCTTCGTCCTGGCCACGGCCGAGCTGCTGCGCGCGACGCTGAAGGCGTCCCGGCAAGCCAAACCTGTTCGGCGCGAGCCCGCGCCCGACCTCTTTCACCAGATCGGAGCCTAAGCCATGGATGTCATGCTCGACCTCGAGACCCTTTCCTTGGCACCAGACGCGGCGATTGTTTCGATCGGCGCCTGCACTTTCGCGACAGATGGATCGACGCCTAAAGTTCGTAGGATCTTCAGGCAGGCCGTTTGGCCAGACACGTCCCAGAAGGCGGGCGGTAGGATCGACGCGGAGACCGTGGTGTGGTGGTGTGGCCAATCCGAGGAAGCCCGCGCCGCTTGGACCCAGGCTCCGGGCAAAAGCATCCAGAGTGCCCTTCAGCAATTCGCCCTGTGGTGCTCGCCTGAGTTCGAGGGCGAGAGGGTCAGAATCTGGGGCAATGGCGCAGGGTTCGACAACGTCGTTCTGCGCGGCGCTTACGACCGATGCTCCGTGGCTCCGCCTTGGCGCCATCAGGACGATCGCTGCTACCGCACCCTCAAGAACCTGCGCCCCGACATTCTCTTCGAACAGATCGGCACAGCGCATGACGCTGCAGACGATGCCGTGTCCCAGGCGATCCACGCCGAACGCATCTTCGCCGCGTTGAAGGGAGCCTGAGCCATGGCCAAACGAAAACCAAAGGCTCCGGTCGATCCGCAGACGCAGATCGCGAACCTGACAAAGGATTTAGGCAACGCCTGGCGTGTGCGCAGCGAGGCGCAGCACCGCCAGCGCCTCGCCGAGAATGAGCTCGCCCGGGCGCTGGTCACGATCGAGGCGCTTCAGCACATGCTGCTCAAAGAGCGCGCCGACAACGACATCCCGTTTTAGCCGGTCACCCCGATGACGCTCGACGATCTCTATACGCCAGACAAGGCCATGACCGTCCTGCGCTGCACGGCCAAGACGCTGCGCGCCTATGTCAGGGATGGCGAGCTCACTTATGTCCTGAAGGGCGCGGGCTTGAAACGGCCCCGTCGCCTGTTCCATCCTGACGATCTGGCGGCCTTCATCGCGCGCCGGAGGAGGACTGAATGTCCGTCTACAAGCCAAAAGGCCGCGAAACCTACGTCGTCGACTTCCAATGTGGTGGCCGTCGATTTTGCATCAGTACCCAGGCCACAACGAAGCGCGCCGCCGAGCAGATCGAGACTGCCGAGCGCGAGCGCGCCCGCGAAGCCATCAAGGCGGAGCGCGACGCCGCCAACGCCTTCCGGGGCAAGGCCCCGCTAACGCTGACCGTCGCGGTTGCGCGCTATTGGAACGAGGCCGGCCAGCATCACGCCGGCGCCAGCACGACCTGGACCGATCTCAACCGGATGATGGGCTATTTCGGCGCGGGCAAGCGGCTCGACGACATCGGCGATGGCGACCTCGCCGCGCTGATCGCGTGGCGGAGGGGCCAGACCGTCTGGGGCCGCAAGACGCTGAAGAACGGCAAGCCGGCGCCGCTGGTCTCGGCCGCGACGGTCAACCGCTCCACGGTCGACATCCTGCGCAAGCTCTTCACCCACGCGATCAAGAAATGGAAGATCCCGCTGCCCAACGCCCCCGACTGGGAGCAGCACAGCATCGAGGAGCGCGGCGAACTCGTCCGCGAGATCAAGGCCGGCGCGCAGGAGGCCGATATCGGCGCAAGCCTGGGAATCGGCTATCGCGACCTCTGGCGCTTCGCCATGGCGAGCGGCCTGCGCCTGGCCGAGTGCTTCCTGCGCTGGGACCAGATCGATTGGGAGGCGCGCACCATCACCGTGGTGCAGAAGGGCGGGCGCGACCACACCGTGCCGCTGACGCGCGACATGCAGGCCGTGCTCTCGGCCTGCCGCGGCCATCATCCGGAATGGGTGTTCTGCTATGTCGCCCAGCGGACCATAAAAAAGGATGGGATGATCCTGCGCGAGCGCGGGCAGCGCTATCCCGTCACCTATGAGGGCATGAAGACCGAGTGGCGCCGCAAGGTGAAGACGGATCTCGACCTCAATCTGCGCTTCCACGACACGCGCCACACCAGGGCGAGCCGGCTGCTGCGCAAGACCGGAAACCTCAAGGCCGTGCAGCGCCTGCTCGGCCATGCCGACATCGACACGACCGCGCGCTTCTATGCCCACGTCATGCTCGACGACGTGCGCGAGGCGCTCGATCGCGACGACAATCCCCGACAGAACTCCCGACGCAGCCGGAAAGCCTGACCTAAGACGTTGGCGTCAAAGCGGAAATGGATTTCCGCCCAGGACTCTGGGGGACAAGGGGTCGGAGGTTCGAATCCTCTCGCTCCGACCATTTTTCTCTATTGTCGATGATGGCTCGGCCTTGCGTGCCGCAGGCCAGCTCGCCTCCCCGGCGGCGGCCCGAGCTTAGCGACCGAGAGACCGGCAAGATTGCGCTGAGCGCTCCTGCTACCCCGGCACGCTCATTTTGGCCCTGAAACGCACCCTCATTCCGGGGCGCGCCGCAGACCTGAGCCTGCTCCCATGAACATGAAGCTGCTTGAGTTCGTCATGCTCGCCCTCGTGGCGAGCATCCACGTCTTGAACACAGGCCTGGACAAACGAAGACGTGGATGGTCGGGACAAGCCCACGGGTGTCCGGTTTAAATTAGTAGACGTTGTGCATGGCGTTGATTCTACTTGTTTCCAAGCACTTGCCGGTGTTTTGGACACGAGACAGGATCGACGCCATGCGGCATCAGAATAGCGTGTTTCACGGGCTGCTGAAGCATGTTCCGTGGTCTTGCTTCGACAAACTGGTGGATGAGCACGGGTCGGATGCGCGGGTGCGCCGACTTTCGACGAGAAGCCAGTTCGTGGCGCTGCTCTACGGGCAACTGGCGGGAGCCGTCTCCTTGCGCGAGATCGAGACGGCTGTGCAAAGCCATCGCGCCCGGCTCTATCATCTGGGTGCGCGCGAACTCTCGCGCTCGACGCTGGCCGATGCCAATGCGCGGCGGCCCCATGAGGTGTTCAGCGGCCTGTTCGCGCGGATGACGGCAATGGCCGGGCGCGGCTTGCGCCGATCCACGGCTGAGGCGGTCAGGCTGATCGACTCGACCGGGATCAGGCTGTCGGGGATCGCCTGCGACTGGGCCCGCTTCTCCAAGGGCGTCTGTGGCGCCAAGGCCCACATCGTCTACGACCCCGACGCGCAGACACCGCTTTATCTCGCGGTCACCCCGGCCAAGGTCAACGACATCATCGCCGCTCGCGCCATACCCATCGAACCGGGCGCGACCTACGTCTTCGATCTCGGCTATTACGACTTCGCCTGGTGGGCCAAGCTCGACGCGGCCGGCTGCCGGATCGTCAGCAGGCTCAAGGCCAACACGCCACTGACGCTGGTCGAGGAGCGCGCCCTGCCTGAAGGCTCGACCCTCTCCTATGACCGCCTCGGTTTTCTCCCCGTGCGTCAGGCCGCCTCGCGGACAAACCCGTTCCAGGACCCCGTCCGCGAGATCGGTGTCGTCCTCGAAGACGGCGCGACCCTGCGCGTCGTCTCAAACGATCTCGACGCCACAGCCGACGAGATCGCCGCCCTCTACAAGCGCCGATGGGCCATCGAGCTCTTCTTCAGATGGGTCAAACAGACACTGCGCATCAGGCACTTCATCGGACGATCCGAAAACGCCGTTCGTATCCAGATCGCCGTCGCTCTGATCGCCTATCTCCTGCTCAAGCTCGCAAAAGACGCAGTCAGGATCATCGACAGCCCGCTCGCCTTTGCCCGCCTCGTCCGTACAAATCTCATGCACAGACGCGACATCGACAAACTGCTCAAGCCGCCAAAGCCGCTCCAAAAAGACCCGAGACAGCTCAACTTCCAACTAACCCCAAATTAAACCGGACAGCCGTGGGACAAGCCCGACCATGACGGATGACGCGGTGTTCATCGGGGCTGGGCCCTACGCTTCGCGTAGCCCCGCAATGATGCAGTGGTCCAGAAGGCAGCGGGAAACGACTAAACGCAGCCGGAACGCCCCTACGGCATAATGACGTTGACCTTGCGCTCGGCCTGGGCGCTCAAGGAGGCTGGCGTGCTGGCGAACTCGGGCACGATCTTGAATTTCGGCATGGCCCTGCCGGAGAATTCGGTCAGGAGCTTGATGCGTTCGCGATCCCGGCTCGACACCAGCCGCGTTCCCTGCAAATCGTCGAAATCCGCCAATCGCCGCGAGGTCCTGCCGCCGGCGTAGACCAGCACCTTGTTCGACAGGACGACGATGTCGCCCCGGCGCAAGGTCGGATCGGTGAGATACCAGTCGGGATTGCTGACGGGGTCGATCGAGACCTGCAGAAACCGCTTGGAATCGCCGTCGTCGTCCATCGAGACGCGCGGGATCTTCGGTTTCGCATTCGGCTTCTTCGTCGGCCGGATCGTCATCTCCAGCGGTGCAATCTCTTGCCGCTGCGGAACCGGAGCGCCAAACAGCATTTCGAGCAAGCCGGCCTGCGCCTGCGACGCCGTGAGTGCAGACAAGGCCGAAACCAGGCCAATCAACAGAGACCGAGCACGCAACTGCATTGAACGGACACCGAGGTTGCTTGAATCTGAAATGCTTCACCTGGCGCCTTCTTGCCGAGGTGAGGTAATCACTCATACCGAACTTGGTCAGCCAGCGCCAGCCGTCTCGGCGTGATTGGTTAAACTAAATGCATATTTCACAGTACCTCTTGAGCAAATGCTCTCAGATTAGACAAACGCCAAGCCTTCAACCCCAGATTTCCGGCGCCATCATGCAAAATCCGCCTGCCGCGACCCGAGGCGCGCCAACCAGCCATGGCCCCCTTTCAGCGGCCTCCGGCGGCAAATCAGCTTGCCCGGCGGCCCTGGCCGGCAAGTTATCCACAAGCCCGGCTAATCTTCCTTGCAATGGCCCCTGCTCTACCCCAACGTCAGCTTTGTCGCGTGGCCGGTGATGTACTCATGCATGCTTTCTCGCGTTCGGTGGAAAATCAGGTCTCGAGTCAGCGCGCCATCCTGCTGCGGGCGCTTGTCGTGATCGTCTTCGCCACGATCATCATCCTGCCATTGCTCGATTGATCGCCCGGCGGCTTATCGCCCGGCGCCTTGGCCGAGCAGGCGGATAATCCCGGCTCGTATCCGCCCCATTTCACGCGTAGGCTGCATTGTGACGGACGTGGCGTGACATAGGGGAAGAAGCAATGGCAGGGGAAGATCGCGGACCACGGGAAGATCGCGGACCACGCGCCTGGCACGACGTGCACAGCGTTCAGGAAGCGCCGCGCGAGAAGCAGAAATCGAGCGGGCGGATCGCGGCCGAGGAGGCCGCCTCCCGCAAGAAGATCGAGGCGCTGCGCGCGCTCAGGTTGGCGAAGCAGGCGGCCGAGCCGCCGGCTCCTCCCGTCGTGAAGGCCAAGCCCGCCAAGCGCAAGGCCACCGCCGAGGCGTAAGCACCCAGCCTGGATCAGGCGTGAAACTCAGGCCTGATCCAGCCAGCCGCGCAGCAAGCCGACATCGCCTTGCGACAGGCCATGGCCCGTCGGCAGAATGCGGTGGTCGACCAGCGCTCCGCCTGCAGACAAGGTTTGCGCCAGGCGCTCTGCATCCTGCGCTGGAATGATCGGATCGAGCGCACCCGACAGGATCAGAACCCGCTTGCCGGCGAGATCGGCCTTGGGCGGCAGCTTGAAGGGCGACATCGCGCGCACCAGCGCAGCTCCGGCCAGAACCTCCGGGCGCAGCAGCAGCAGGCTGGCCGCGATATTGGCGCCATTGGAGAAGCCGAGCGCGACCGGCGCCGGCAGATCGTAGCGCTTGCGGGATTCCGCGACGAAATCCGCCAGCTCATGCGTGCGCGCGGTGAGATCGGCCTCGTCGAAGACGCCCTCCGCCAGGCGCCGGAAGAAGCGCGGCATCGCCCCTTCCAGAACCTTGCCGCGTGGCGAGAGCAAGCTCACACCGGGCGCGACCATGCGCCCGAGCGGCAGCAGGTCGCGTTCGTCGCCACCTGTGCCATGGAGCAGCAGCAGCGGCGGGCGCGATGCCTCGGTGCCCGGTTCGAAGACGTGAATGAAATCCGTGGTCGCGACAGCGTCCATCAGGGTTCTCCTGTTCATAGGCGGCATGGTTCGGGCGGCATGGCCCGCCCTGCCCGGCTCGAAAGCCTGGCAGGGCGGCATGATCTCAGCCGACTTGCCTGCCCGGCTCGAAAGCCAGGCAGGGCGGCGCGTTCTCAGCCGAGTTCCGGCAGCAGCGCCTCGATGCGCGCACGCTGCGCCTCGAGCCCAGCGGGGAGCTTCAGCGCCTGGCCGAGCGTCGCCGCCGGCTCGTCGACGGCAAAGCCTGGAGCATCGGTCGCGATCTCGAAGAGAACGCGGCCGGGCTCGCGGAAGTAGACGGAGCGGAAATAGTTCCGGTCCCTCTGCTCGGTGGCGCGGATACCATGGTTTTCCGCGAGACGGCGCACCATTTCCTCCTGCGCTGCATCGTCTGCGGCGCGGAAGGCGACATGGTGGACCGAGCCTGCACCCTGCCGGGCCGGCAGGAAGCCGCCGGCGACCCGCAGATCGACGACAGTGCCAAGTCCTGCAGCACCCAGGCCTAAACCCTCCGCCCGGTAGCGGATCAGCGTGTCCTCGCGCCCGATCTCCTTGAACCCGAGCACGTCGCCCAGGATCGCAGCGGTGGGCGACGCGTCTTCGAGCAGCAGGCTGACGCTATGGAAGCCGCGGATCGCATGCTCGGCTGGAACATCGCCACCATCCCAGGCCGCCTCACGCTCGATACCCGGCAGACCGACCAGCGCCAGCCGCATCCCGTCGGGATCGCGGAAGGCCAGCACGCTCTCGCCGAAGCGCTTCACCGGCACATCATGGGGCACACCATGTTCGATGAAGCGATGCGCCCAATAGCCGATCGCGCCTTCGGGAACCCGGAACACCGTCTCCTGCGTCTCACCGACGCCGAGCCGGCCGGGCGCGGCATGCTCCCAGGGGAAGAAGGTCAGGATCGTGCCGGGCGCACCGGCGACATCGCCGTAATAGAGGTGATAGGTGCCGGGATCGTCGAAATTGACGGTCTTCTTGACCAGACGCAGGCCGAGCACCCGACCATAGAAGTCGAGATTGCGGCGCGCCGGGCCGGAAATCGCGGTGACGTGGTGGATGCCGTTGATCTGCATGATGACAACTCCTCCCAAACCGGGCTGAAGGAGCGGGTGCTCCGTTGGCTCCAAAGATTGGTCGGGCGAGCTCAAAGCGCCAGAGCGGATACATTGCGCTGACGCAATGTCGATCTTGGTATCTCACAATTTGCATTGCGCCTCGGTCAGATCAATCTTTTGGGCAGAGGCCAGCCCGGCCCCCTCGGAGATTGCCCCCATGATCGACAACCGCTTCGCCCCCTATGGCGCTCTCGGCCTGCGCATCGCTCTCGGCCTGATGTTCATCGCTCACGCCTATCTCAAGCTCGTGATCTTCACTCCCGCAGGCTTCGCCGGCTTCCTCGGCCAGGTCGGCCTGCCCGCCGTCCTCGCCTGGCCGATCATGCTGGCCGAGCTTCTCGGCGGCCTCGCCATCCTGATCGGCTTCTATGGTCGCTATGTCTCGATCCTGCTGCTGCCGGTTCTGCTCGGCGCCCTGATGGTCCATGCCCCCAATGGCTGGGTCTTCAACGCCCCCAATGGCGGCTGGGAATATCCCGCCTTCCTGGCGCTGGCCGCGCTGGCCCATGGCCTGATCGGCGATGGCGCACTGGCCCTGAAGCCTGCCCGCCTGAGCTGGAACGGCGCGACCGCCACGGCCTGAGCGACGTTCAAGGCTTCGACCCTCCTTCGCCGTCATCTTGGCCTCATCGCCTTGATGGCGGCGAAGCCATGCCCGAGAGTGCGCGCATGAACACGACCGCCAAGAACACGACCGCGAAGACCCTGGCCTGGGACGACTTTCGATTGATCAAGGCGATCGCGGACACGCGCGCGCTACCGGCTGCCGCCACGGTGCTCGGATTGAACCATTCGACGGTGTTCCGCCGGCTCGGCCAGATCGAGGAGGCACTCGGCCTCAAGCTGTTCGAGCGCCATCGTAGCGGCTATGTCGCGACGCCCGCCGGCGACGAGATGGCGACGCTCGCCGAGCGTGTCGATGAGGACATCACCGCCTTTGCCCGCCGGCTCGCCGGGCAGGAGATCAAGCCCGCCGGCGAATTGCGCGTCACCACCAACGACACGCTGCTGGTCGATCTGCTGACGCCCGTCTTCGCCGCCTTCCTCGAGCAGTGCCCCGATATCCGGCTCGACATCCTGCTCGGCAACCAGGCGCTGAACCTGTCCAAGCGCGACGCGGATGTGGCAATCCGTGCGACCGACAACCCGCCCGAGACCCTCGTCGGTCGCCGCACCGCCCGCATCGCCTGGGCGCTCTATGGCCGCATAGCCGATTTCCCGGAAGCCGCCGATATCGCAATCGAGAACCTGTGGGCCCGCAACTGGATCTCGCTCGGCGATCAGTTCACGGCGCTGAAGGCCGTGCGCTATCTGAACCAGCATGTTGCGCCCGAGCGCATCGTCTACAAGGTCAACACCGTGCTGGGCCTGGCGGAGGCGGTCGAGGCGGGTATCGGCATCGGCTTCGTGCCCTGCTTCATCGCCGATACGAGACCGGGGCTGACGCGGCTGGCGGCGCCCGACCCAGGCTTTGCCGCCGATCTCTGGCTCCTGACCCATCCCGACCTGCGGCATTCACCCAGGGTCAGGCTGTTCATGGACTTCATCGCCGGCGAGCTCGCCCGGATGAAACCGCTGATCGAAGGCGACAAGGCGATCTCGCCCCGGCAGGGCTGAGGCAGCAAGGTGGAAGCGAAACCACACCCGCGACGGCATACCGTCGCGGGTGTGGGATGGCCGATGCCTCGGCACCGTGATCAGGCCGCGGCCCTGCGATTCACGCCACCCTCGGCAAGCATGGAGAGTCTGCCGTCGGCGGAGAATTCTTCATCGAGGTTCTGCTGCAGCAAAGCAGCGCAATCCGCGCGACCAAGCTGCTTCGCCCATGCCGTCAGCGTGCCGTAGCGCGTGATCTCGTAGTGTTCCACGGCCTGGGCGGCGCCGATGATCGCAGCGTCGAGCACCGGCCCGTTTTTAACATCGCCGGTGAGATCGTCGGCTTCCTCGATGATGCCGTCGATGGCGGGACAGTTGACGGCCTTGGCCTCCGCGCCGTGCTGCTTGAAGACCTGCTCCAGCCGCGCGATATGCCCCTCGGTTTCCCTGCGATGGGTCTCCAGGCTCAGCTTGAGCGCCGGATCAGTCGCCTTCGCGATCATCTTCGGCAGGGATTTGTAGATCGTCTTCTCGGCATAGTAGATGTCTTGAAGCTGATGGACGAAAAGATCGTCCATCGTTTTGATATCTTTGGAAAACAAGCCCATTGAACTCTCCTGTCGCGGGATGTTGCTGTGACAGGCCGGCACCGCCGGGCGGCGATGCGCTTCCCCGGTTTTGGAACGTGCCTGGACGGCGACTGTTCCAACCAAAGCGCTATTCGCTGAAGGAGAACATGACTTTGTCAGTCGGGCCAATGCCTGATGAACTTAGCGGGAACCATGCCGTCATTCCGGGGCAGGCCGCAGGCCTGAGCCCGGAACCCAGAACCGATGCGCTCGATTGTTGAGGCTCGCCATGCGAGCGCATTATGGAGAACCCGCATCGGCTCTGGGTTCCGGGCTCTTCGCTAACGCGAAGCCCCGGAATGACGGCGGTGGTTCAAAATCAAGTCGTCACGCTCTAAGCTCCCGCCATGGACATGATCATCCCTCTCCTGATCGGCATGACCTTGATCTGGCTGATCGGCCGCGGCACGCCCTGGAACGCCAAGCTCGTGACCTTGGCCGTGACGCTCCTCATCATCGTGCTGATCGTCGCGCTTGAGCGCGGCGGCTATTGGCCCCAGGCCTTCCACAGGCGCTGATCGTTCCACAGGCGCTGATGCGGCCATCAACGCCTGTGCGCGCGCCGGCCTAGGCCGCGCCCGTTCAGGAGACGAGCTTCAGGCCGACGATTCCCGCGACGATCAAGCCGATGCAGGCGAGGCGCAACAAGCCCGCCGGCTCGCCCAGGAGGACGATGCCGAGCACGGCAGTGCCAATCGTGCCGACGCCGGTCCAGATCGCATAGGCCGTGCCAAGCGGCAGGCTTTTCAGCGCAAGCCCGAGCAGGCCCAGGCTCACCACCATGCTGGCGAGCGTCAGCACGCTGGGAACCAGCCGCGTGAAGCCTTGCGTGTATTTGAGACCAATCGCCCAGCCGACCTCGAACAGGCCCGCGACGAAGAGATAGAGCCAAGCCACAACGGCGCTCCTTTGCAGAAGGGGCGAGGTCGTCCACGCCTGGTGATGGGAGAGGCTTTCGCCGAGGTCGTCCTCGGCACCGACCTATTCAGCGCCGCGCGCGCTCGCAAGCGCCCGCGTGGGAATGGCGGACAGACCGGCGCGGCATGGCCTGCGCCTCAGGCACCGTCGGGAACCGGTTGAGGCGCCAGGACGCTGCGCAGGATGCGCTGGCACTCGCCGAGCTCGGTCAGGACAGCCGACAGCACCGTCAGATCGTCGAGGCCTTCCGGTGGAACCGGACGCGAATGCTGCGGCGCGAACTCCTGATGCAGCTCGCCGTCCTGCGGATAGGCGGCCATGGCATGAACCGCCCCGGCATCGCCCTGCATCACTGTCGCTGGCGCGGATGCCCGCTCCGGCCCCGGTGGGCCGACCGGCGCGCCGCGGCCGATCGCCTGGACATGGCGCGGCCCCTGCTCCTTGAGGATGCGCTGCAGCCCCTTGATGGTGTAGCCCTCGCCGTAGAGCAGGCGGCGAATGCCCTTCAGCAGCGCGACGTCGTCGGGACGATAATAGCGCCGCCCGCCGCCGCGCTTGAGCGGCTTGATCTGCGTGAAGCGCGTTTCCCAGAACCGCAGCACATGTTGAGGAATGTCGAGGTCTTCTGCGACCTCGCTGATCGTCCGGAAGGCATCTGCGCTCTTGGTGTCCATGTCGGCCTCATCGCCGGTGTGGAACTCCAGGCTCACTCGTCTTCGCCCTCACCCAACTGTCCGTTGATGCGCGCCTTCATCACATTCGAAGGCTTGAACACCATGACTCGACGCGGCTCGATCGGGACTTCAACTCCCGTCTTCGGATTACGCCCGATTCGCTCGCCCTTGTCTCGCACGACGAAGGATCCGAAAGAGGATAACTTGACGTTCTCACCGCGCGCGACCGCGTCACAGATTTCGTCCAGCACCGCCTCGACGAGCTTCGACGACTCCGTCCGCGACAGACCGATCTTCTGATAGACAGCCTCGCACAGATCGGCGCGAGTAACCGTTTGCCCCGCCATTCATATCCTCCAAGGCGTTATGTCGGCCAGCGGGCATGCCGCCTGCCCTTCGCCAATATGGATGGCGGACGCTAGGCGTCCCGGCTGCGCCGGTCAATCCTAGAACACCCGCCAACTCACCCAAATTTTGGAAATTTGTTAGAAAAACCAAGTAAATCCGTCATAATCCGACGGCTTTCCCGCGCCGTGCTTCACCACCGGATCAAGGCAGACCCCCAGGTGAAACCGCCGCCCATGGCCTCGATCAGCACGAGCTGTCCGCGCTTGATGCGGCCATCGTGATGCGCCTCGGCAAGCGCCAGCGGAATCGAGGCGGCCGAGGTGTTGCCATGCCGGTCAACGGTAACGACGACGCGCTCATGGCCGATGCCGAGCTTGTGGGCGGTGGCGTCGATGATGCGACGATTGGCCTGATGCGGCACGAACCAGTCGATATCGGCGCCAGTCAGCCCCGTCTCCTCGAAGGTGTGCCGGACCGTCTCCGCCAGATTGACGACGGCGTGGCGGAAGACCTCCTTGCCCTCCATGCGCAGGAAGCCGACGGTCTTGGTCGAACCCGCGCCGCCATCGACATAAAGCTTGTCCTTGTAGCGGCCATCCGAGCGGATATGGGTCGCCAACACGCCGCGATCGGCGAGCGTGCCCTCGCCGGGGCCTGCCTTCAGCACGACCGCGCCGGCACCGTCGCCGAAGAGGACGCAGGTGGTGCGGTCCTCCCAGTCGAGGATGCGCGAGAAGGTCTCCGCACCGATGACGAGCGCGGCCTTGGCGGCGCCCGTGGTCAGGAACTTGTCGGCCGTCGCGAGCGCGAAGACGAAGCCCGAGCAGACGGCCTGGAGATCGAAGGCGACGCCGCCATTGATGCCGAGCGCGGCCTGGATCTGCGTCGCGGTCGCGGGAAAGGTGTGATCGGGCGTCGCGGTCGCGACGATGATCAGGTCGATCTCGGAGGCGTCCATCCCGGCGTCAGCGAGCGCAGCCTGCGCCGCCTTCAGGGCCAGCGCCGAGGTCGCCTCGTCATCGGCCGCGATATGGCGCTGGCGGATGCCGGTGCGCTGCACGATCCACTCATCGGTCGTGTCGACGCGCTGTGCCAGCTCGGCGTTGGTGACGATGCGTTGTGGCAGATAGGAGCCGCAGCCGCACAGAATGGAGCGCAGAATGGACAAGAAAGCTGTTCCCTATTCGGCGGTGGCAGCCTGCTGCGCCGCCGCCTCCGGCCGCGCAGTCGCGGCCACCATCTCGCGGACCTTCGCCATCAGGTTCTCGCGAGCCATTTCATAGCCCAGTTCGGCCGCGCTGGCGAAGCCAATGGCGTCGGTGCCGCCATGGCTCTTGATGACGATGCCCTCGAGCCCGAGGAAGACGCCGCCATTGACCTTGCGCGGATCCATCTTGTCCCTGAGCGCGGCAAAGGCGCTGCGCGCGAAGAGATAGCCGATCTTGGCCATCAGCGAATGGCTCATCGCCGCGCGCAGATAGGAGGCGATCTGGCGCGCGGTGCCCTCGGCCGTCTTCAGCGCGATATTGCCGGTGAAGCCCTCGGTCACCACGACATCGACCGTGCCCTTGCCGAGATCGTCGCCCTCGACGAAGCCGTGATAGGCCAGATGCGGCAGGTTGCTCTCGCGCAGGATGCGGCCGGCTTCCTTCACCGCCTCGACGCCCTTGATCTCCTCGACGCCGACATTGAGCAGGCCGACCGTCGGGCGGTCGATATCGAAGACGACGCGGGCCATGGCAGCGCCCATCACCGCGAGATCGACGAGGTGGCGGGCATCGGCGCCGATCGTGGCGCCGACATCGAGCACGATGCTCTCACCGCGCACAGTCGGCCACAGGCATGCGATCGCCGGGCGGTCGACCTGCGGCATCGACTTCAGGCAGAATTTCGACATCGCCATCAGCGCGCCGGTGTTGCCGGCCGAGATCGTGACATCGGCCTCACCGGTCTTGGTCGCGTCGATGGCACGCCACATCGAAGATTTGTAGCGGCCATAGCGCAGCGCCTGGCTTGGCTTGTCGTCCATCTTCACCGACACATCGGTGTGGTGGAAGGTGGTGACCGCCTTGAGCCTGGGATGCGCGTCGAGCAACGGCATGACCTGCACCTGGTCGCCGAAGATCACGAAGCGCGCATCGGGACGCCGCTCCAGCGTCAGGGCAGCGCCGGGAATGACCACGGATGGGCCGTGGTCTCCGCCCATCGCATCGAGCGCGATTGTAACCGGACGTGTCATGAGGTGATGGTGGATCCTGGGAGCGGCCGCCCTTCTTCTGGAGGCAGCGCGTTGCGGGCCGGACAATAGCGACTTGAGCCGCCGCTGCAAGCCGCCGCGAAGGCTCCTGCCCGCCTCATTGTTCGCGTTTCAGCTTGGCCAGCACCGCAAAAGGCGATTCGATGCCGGGCTCGGCCGGCGCCGCATCGAAACTCACGCCGGGCTTGCGCGGATAGGGATCGAGCGCCAGCGCCAGGAATTCCAGCGTGACCGCACCCAGATCGATGACGCCGTCGACGATAGGCTCCGGCGGGTCGGCCTCGTTCAGCCTGACCTCGATGTCGATCTCGTCTTCATCGCCGGCATCGCCGCGCCTTGCCGCAATCCGCGCCTCGTCCTGGGGGGCGAAATCGAGCTTCATCGGAACCTTGATCTCGACCGGGAAGGACTCGAGCGTAACCACGCAGATCTGATGCGCCTTCGCCTGGATCGCGCCCTCGAGCTTGACCTTCTCGCCATTGCGCGAAAGCGTGTAATGCGCCTCCAGCGCCTCCAGCGAAGCCAGACCGAGTTCGGCGGCGATGCGAGGCAGCGCCTGCGCCGGAGCGGCGACGGTAACGTTGCCGGGGCGCAGCTTGATGCCCTCGACACGGACGGGATGGCTCAGGGGCAAAATATTCTCCGGATCAGGCGACATGGCTGCGCTCCAGCTGCGCCAGAGCCGGGAACAGCTCGGGCTCGTTCAGGATCGCTTCAAGCGTGCGGGCCGCCAGCCCTGCCTGCACCTGCCTCATATAGTTCGCCAGGATCGCGGCACCCTCGCCCGGGCTCGCATTGCGGCGCAGCGCCTCGGTCAGCGCCTCCGGCTCCGCCGAGACAAGCGCGGCCTCATAGGCCTTGATCCGGCCGAAGAAGCTCTGGGCGATCTTCTTCATCCGCTTGGGTACCGCGATATCGCTGATGCCGCCATTGCGGAAACCGAGTTCGAGATAGGAAAAGCAGGCATCGACGAAATCCTGCGCCAGATCGGCGGCCGGCGCCGGCAATTCGCGCAGGCGGCGCAGCACCAGGAAGGTGTGCAGCGTCAGCGATTCGAAGCGCCCCTCGAATGTGTCGGGAATGCCGCCTTCGATATAGAAGGCCGGCCGCCGCGACGCCTCGGCGACGCGCGCGAACAAGGCGTTCACCGGTGCGAGCCGGGCTTCACGCTTGCCGAATAGGCCGAACATTACGCAGCCATCTCCTTGCGAAGGTCCCAAGCGGGTCCTTGCCTTGCCAAAGCCATGCTCGGGCGTTACGCCAAGCCTTACCCATTTGACAAGCGGCTTGGGCCTTTCGCCCTTGACGCCACGGCCTGGATTTGAGTCCCAATGACCCTCACCAATCGCCGCGCGGCCCTGCTCGGCATCCTTGCGACATCGTCCCTGGCATTGGCGGGCTGCGGCCCGGACGCCGGTGGCTTCATGCTCCCGACCTCTGCGGGCATCAATGAGGAATATACGCGCGGCTTCGTCATGGATGACGCGCTCATCGCCCAGATCAAACAGGGCATGGACGTGCAGGCCGTGCTCACGGCGCTCGGCACGCCCTCGACCACCTCCACGGTCGGCAACCGGACCTTCTACTACATCAGCCAGAGGGTGCGCCGGCGCTTCCAGTTCCAGGATCTGAGCGTGATCGATCAGAAGGTGCTGGCGATCTATTTCAACAAGGCCTTCAAGGTCGAGCGCGTCGCCAATTACGGCCTGCAGGACGGCGTGCCCTTCGACTTCATCAGCCGCACCACCCCGACCGGCGGCGAGGAACAGAGCTTCCTGCGCAACCTCTTCAAGGGCGTCACCAAGTTCACGCCATTCGGTGCGTGACTGTCCAAACGGTCTGACGAAACACAAAACCCGCGGCCCTCGCCGCGGGTTTTTCTTTGAGCGTGGACTCGCTGTGCTCAGGCGCGAACCGCCGGCTTTCGCTCGGGCAGCGTCATCGCGGCGACGCCGAGCACGACAAGGGCGAGCCCCGCCCAGGCTGTCGGGCTCAGGCTCTCGCCGAGGAACAGGATGCCGATGGCGACCCCGACCGGCACGCGCAGATAGGACACGGCCGTGGTCCCGACCGCGCCGAGCGTGCGGATCAGGCGGAAATAGATCGCGAAGGCGAGCGCCGTCGAGAACACCGCAAGCGCAAGCAAGGCGATGAGCGAGGCCTGAGAGGGCGCCAGCGTCCAGGGCCGGTCGACGACAAGTGCGAATGGCAGCAGCACGGCGGCGCCCATCAGCATCGAGCCGGCCGCCGGCAGGAGCGGGTCCATGCCGCCGAAATTCCGGCCAAACAGCGCGGCGCAGGCGTAACATATGGTCGCCAGCACGATCGCCAATTGCGGCACGACGGCGCTGCCCAAACCGGCAAAGGCCTGAACGCCGACGATCAGGCTGATCCCGGCCACGCCTGCCAGAACGCCCAGCGCCTTACGCACGTCCGGACGCTTGCCCGGCGCCAGCGCCAGCCCGATCAGGAAAACGAAGACAGGCGTGGTTCCGTTCAGGATCGCGGCGAGGCCAGCATCGACGCTGCGCTCGGCCCAGGCGATGAGCGTGAAGGGCACGACGCTGTTGAGGCAGGCCTGTACCAGAAAACGCCGCCAGCTCGCGACATCGCGCGGCAGCTTCACACCCCGCCAGCGGATGATCGCGAGCAGGATCGCACCAGCAACCAGCGTGCGCGCCGCGATCAAGGTCAAGGGCGGGATCGTCTCCACGCCGATCTTGATGAAGCTGTAGGAGCCGCCCCAGAGCGTGGCGAGAACCAGCAGCAAAGCGAGCTCGGTGGCGCGGTTCACCTCGGCAGCAGGGGTGGTCAGGGCTTGCGTCGTCATGCCTTGCGTCGTCATGGCTCTCTCCTTGGTTGGAGGGACCATGTCACAGCCGACATCCCGGAACTTGCAGGAACGCTACGGTTAGGACCGTAGCTTCGCAGATTGATTCAGGCAGGCAAGAATTTGATTCAGCCCCTGAATCCAAGCATTTGATATAGCTAGCATATTTTCGCTACGCGGAAGCCGCCTACAAACTCTCGGCGATCCTATCGGGATCTCGCGCAGCATGGAGCACACGCAGGATTTCGAGGTTGATCTCTCCAATCCGATAGAAGATCAGATAATCCCGATGAGGCGCACGCCGAATATTGCGGGCGGCATGGCGTGGCAGGATTGGATACCGCTCGGGTTGCGACACCAGCTTTGTGCAAAATTGCTCAAGCGCGGTCACAAAGCGCAACGCTTCTCGCCGGCTATCGCGAGCAATGTAGTCGCCGATCTCCTGAAGGTCCCGGCGCGCCGTCGGCGTGAACGCAAGCTTCACTCCGGTTTGCCGCTCTCGTCGCTGTAGCGGGCGCGCAACTCGGCAAAGACATCGCCGCCCGCAATCAGGCGGCCGGCATCCGCCTCGACCAAGCCAGCCTCAAGTGCCCGATCGAGCGCCATCAGGCGCTTCTCACGTTCTTCGACAAGGCGCACACCTTCCCGCAGCACTTCGCTCTTCGAATTGTAGCGGCCCGAGGCGACGAGCGTCTCGACGATACCTTCAAGGCGCTGTCCCAGTTCCGCACTGACGGCCATGAAATCCTCCAATGCCTGCTCGCATCCATATCTATTATTGCCGTGAGGCTCATGCAAGCCGCGCGTCACCTCTCTTGGCCACACAATGAAAAACCCCGCGAATCGCTCCGCGGGGTCCATCTCATTGCGCAACATGCAGCCGCTCAGGAATGCGCCAGGATCGCCAGCAGCAGCAATGCGATGATGTTGGTGATCTTGATCGCCGGGTTCACGGCGGGGCCCGCCGTGTCCTTGTAGGGGTCGCCGACGGTGTCGCCGGTCACCGAGGCCTTGTGCGCCTCGGAGCCCTTCATGTGGCGAACGCCGTCCTTGTCGACGAAGCCATCCTCGAAGGACTTCTTGGCGTTGTCCCAGGCGCCGCCGCCCGAGGTCATCGAGATGGCGACGAAAATGCCGGTGACGATAACGCCCATCAGCATGGCGCCGACGGCGGCAAAGGCCTGGTTCTTGTCGGCGATGGTTCTGATCGCGAAGAAGGTCACGATCGGCGCCAGCACAGGCAGCAGCGAGGGCACGATCATCTCCCTGATCGCGGCCTTGGTCAGCAGGTCGACGGCCCGCGCATAATCTGGCCGCTCGGTGCCGTCCATGATGCCGGGCTTCTCCTTGAACTGACGCCTGACCTCCTCGACCACCGAGCCGGCGGCGCGGCCGACCGCGGTCATGCCCATGCCGGCGAAGAGGAAGGGGATCAGGCCGCCGAGCAGCAGGCCGACGACGACATAGGGGTTCGACAGCGAGAAATCGACGGTGACGCCCTTGAAGTACTGGAACGTCGTCGAACCCGCCTTGTTGGCCTCTCCGATGAAGAAGTTGAGATCGGAGGTATAGGCGGCAAACAGCACCAGGGCACCGAGGCCGGCGGAGCCGATCGCATAACCCTTGGTGATCGCCTTGGTGGTGTTGCCGACAGCGTCGAGCGCGTCGGTGGAGTGGCGCACCTCCTTGGGCAGGCCCGCCATTTCGGCGATGCCGCCGGCATTGTCGGTGACCGGGCCGAAGGCGTCGAGCGCCACGACCACGCCCGCCAGGGCCAGCATGGCCGTGGTGGCGATGGCGATGCCGAACAGGCCGGCCAGGCCATAGGCGACGATGATGCCGGCGATGATCACGATGGTCGGCAGCGCGGTCGATTCCAAGGAGACCGCAAGGCCCTGGATGACGTTGGTGCCGTGGCCGGTAACCGAGGCCTGCGCGATCGAGACGACCGGGCGCTTGCCGGTACCGGTGTAGTATTCGGTGATGACGACGATGAGCAGCGTCACGGCCAGCCCGACCAGCGCGCAGCCGAAGAGGCCGCCCGAGGTGAAGGTGACGCCCTGCACCGTGGTGAACGAGGCCGAGAAGCCGCCGAACATCAGGTAGTTGACCGCCGCAATCGCGCCGATCGAGAGCACGCCGGCCGCGATGAAGCCCTTGTAGAGCGCCCCCATGATCGACTGGTTGGCGCCGAGCTTGACGAAGAAGGTGCCGATGATCGAGGTGACGATGCAGGATGCGCCGATCGCCATCGGATAGAGCATCATGGTGCCCAGCGTGGCCTGGCCGGCGAAGAAGATGGCGGCGAGAACCATGGTGGCAACCAGCGTCACCGCATAGGTCTCGAACAGGTCCGCTGCCATACCGGCGCAGTCGCCGACATTGTCGCCGACATTGTCGGCAATGGTGGCGGGGTTGCGCGGATCGTCCTCGGGGATTCCGGCCTCGACCTTGCCGACGAGGTCGGCGCCGACATCGGCGCCCTTGGTGAAGATGCCGCCGCCGAGACGGGCGAAGATCGAGATCAGCGAGGCGCCGAAACCGAGCGCGACGAGCGAGTCGATGACGGTGCGGCTCGATGGGGTGAAACCGAGGAACGAGGTCAGGACGCCGTAATAGACCGCGACGCCGAGCAGCGCGAGACCCGCCACCAGCATGCCGGTGACAGCGCCCGCCTTGAAGGCGACGTCGAGGCCGTCGCCCAGCGACTGCATCGCCGCCTGCGCCGTGCGGACATTGGCCCGGACCGAGACGTTCATGCCGATGAAGCCGGCTAGGCCCGAGAGCACCGCGCCGATCAGGAAGCCGATCGCGACCCATTGTCCGAGCAGATAGGCCAGCGCCGCGAAGAGCACGACGCCGACGAGCGCGATGGTCATGTATTGGCGCTTGAGATAGGCCTGCGCGCCCTCGGCCACCGCAGCGGAAATCTCCTGCATGCGCTGGTTGCCGGCGTCGCGCTTCATCACGTCGCCATAGGCCCAGACGCCATATGCGATCGACAGCGCACTTAAGACTATGATTGTAAGCAGAGCTGACATTGGTTTCCTGACCTTGAGCTTCTCGACCCGCGGAGAGGCTTTGCGCTCCCCTTAACGTTCTTGGACGCCTGACTCATGAAAATGCGAGGCCTAAGGACTCAGGCCCCGCATGGGTCTCGCCAGTGTCAGTCGAATTTGTGCCAAGTTTCCAACAGAATCGCAAACCCTGTGATTGCGTTTTGGTCCAGTTCGAAAGCTTGCCGACGCGTGAGCAGGAGCAGGTCCGGAGAAAGGCAGAAAGCCGAAGCCGGTCTTGGCTCCGGCGATGGGCCAAAACCCGCTCCATGGCGGCTCTCGGCGCACAAGCAGTTTCCGATCCAATTGGATCGTTCAACCGCTCCAGCTCGTTGTTTTAACGCGCTTTCTCCGCGCAAACGCTTCGCGTTTGTCGCGAGGGAACCGGTGTCCGCTTCGCTCGAAAACGCTCTGGTCGTTCACATGCGCTCGCCGGGCAATCGGCTGGCCTGCTTCACCCAATCGACGAGCTGAGCCTCATCGAGCTGGTCGCCCTCCCGGATGTCGAGATAGCGCGTGTCCTGGCTCTTGGACGCTCCAGGCGGAACAGGATGCAGCGCCGCCCCGCGGAAGAAAGCCACCTTGACGTATTTCGTGAAGCAATGGACGCCGAGGAACCAGCCCTGCCCCTCAACTCCGTATAGTGGCGAGTTCCATTTCACCGCCTTGCGCAGATCGGGAACGGTACGGGCGATCAGCACGTCGAGGCGGTGTCCGATATCGCGCTTCCAGCCCGGCATGGCGGCGATATAGGCCTGGACGGGAGCATCGCCCTCACCCTTCGCGATCTGAGGGTTACCGCCCGCCAGCAGGGGTGTTTTGCCGATTGTCGCCGACTGCCCGGACGCCTTGCTCGACATCACATCAACTCCGCTGATCTCGCCCCGCTCGGCAAGTCAGTCCGATCGTCCGAGGTTCAGGATATCCCACCCTGATCGAGCGAGCAGCCATCTTCCGAAAAGGTCATCGAACGGTCGTTGCGCCCTTCCCCCCGGGGGGCGGAACCCGTCATAGCGCGACGTCGCGATTGACGTTCTTGTAGAGCAGATAGCAGGCGTCGCCGAAGCCCGCCGGGTAGAATTGCTGCGGGCAGTAACCGCCCATCCAGATGAAATCCTGCGCCCAGATCTCGTGCCACTCCGTGCCGAGGAAATAGAGCCCCTGCCCCTCCAGCATGTAGAGCCCGTGCTCCATCACATGGGTTTCGACATCGGGGAAGCATGTGCCCGGCTTGAACCACATCAGGTTCATCTCGAAGTCGAAGCGCATATCGCCATAGGGCAGCAGGAACTGGAAGCCGCGCCCCTGAAGCCCGGTATGATTGGTGACCGGCACGGCGTCGCGATGCGAGATGATCGGCTCCGGCGCCGGCAGGTCGATCGCCTCGTAGCGCTTGCGCAAGGCCAGCACGCGCGCCGGCTCCGGCCCCTCATTGCGCAACGAGAAGGCCATGCCGGCCGGGACATAGGCGAAGCCGCCCGAGGTCAAGGCCTGGGCGGGCCCGCCAGCGACCGCAAACCGCACCTGCCCGGACAGGACATAGTAGAAATGCTGGATACCGTCCTCGCGGAAGGGCTGGCGCGTGCCGCCGCCGGGCTCGATCTCCAGCACATATTGCGCGAAGCGCGCGCCCATGACGGGAGCGGTCAGGATGCGGCCGATGGTGCGCTCGAATTGCGGCAGGCGGCTGACCAGCACGCCCTCGGGCGGCATGAAGGCATAGTTCGGGCGGACCACGCCGCGATTATGGCCAATCGCTCCGGGAGGAATATGACCGGCGGCGACGGGAAACTGGTGGGGACGCATCATTCTTCTCCAAATCGACAGCCGTCGCGCAGCTGCAAGGATCAGACTCGCAAGGATCTGGCCGGCAAGGATCAGGCCGGCATAGCCCGGCGCGACAGCCCCTGCCAGGCGACCAGCACCAGCGCGATCGCGACCGGCGGGAAGACGAGCCAGTTGACGCTGTCCCAGCCGCCGGCGTTGAGCAGGCCGCCCGACGAGAAGGAGGCGATGGCGACCGAACCGAAGACCAGGAAGTCGTTGGCAGCCTGGACCTTCACCCGCTCCTCCGGCCGGTAGCAGTCGGTGACCAGCGCAGTCGCTCCGATGAAGCCGAAATTCCAGCCGAGGCCAAGCAGGACCAGCGCGCCCCAGAAATGCGCGACGCTCAGGCCGGTCAGGCCGACGATCGCGGCCAGCGCCGTCAGCAGGAGCCCGATCGCCGTGATCTTCTCCTTGCCGAAACGGGCGATCAGCCTGCCGGTGAAGAAGCTCGGCCCGAACATCGAAAGCACATGCCACTGGATGCCGAGCGCGGCATCGCCAACCGAGTGGCCGCAGGCGACCATGGCGAGCGGCGCCGCCGTCATGACGAAGCTCATCAGGCCGTAGGCGACAAGCGCAGCGGTGACCGAGGCGATGAAGCGCGGCTGGCGCATGATCTCACCGAGCGGGCGGCCACCGGTCTTGGCGGTAGCTGCGACCGGCGGCGCGCGCAGCCGCATCACCACCAGCATGGCGATCAGCGCCAGGCAGCCTTGCGCCAGGAAACTTGCGGCGAAGGGCGCTGATGGCGTCAGATCGCGCGTCCAGTAAACCGATTGCGGGCCGATGACGCCCGCCGCGATGCCGCCGACCATCACCCAGGAGATGGCGCGCGGCTTGAAGCTCTCGCTCGCCGTGTCGGCGGCGGCGAAGCGGTAGCTCTGGACGAAGGAGCCGTAGAGGCCGCAGGTGAAGGTGCCGAGGCAGAACAGCCAGAACAGGCGCTCGGTCGCCCCCGCAGCTGCAAGGCTTCCGCCCGCCGCACCGATCAGCGTGCCGATGAGGTAACCGCCGCGCCGGCCGAGCCGGCGCATCAGCATGGCGGCTGGAATGACCCCGGTGGCGATGCCGAGCTGCAGCAGGCTGACCGGCACTGTAGCGAAGGTCTTGTCGGCGACGAGGCTTGCCCCGACGATACCGCCCAGCGAGATCACGATCGCCGGATTGGCGCCACCGAGCGCCTGCGCACAGGCAAGCACGAGGGTATTGCGCTTGGCGAGAGCGTCGCCGTCACTGAGTGGAACGTGCTGGTTCATCGATGCGCCGCCCTAGCCATGGCAGCGCTTGCAACGGCCGCCTTTTAAAAATGAGCGAAGGAGCCCTGCGCGAAGCTTCGCGCCCTGCCCTTTTCGCGATAGTTCACCGCGCCTTCGTCCGTCACCCGACCGATCGCGACGAGCGTGACGCCCGCAGCCTCCGCCGCAACGATCAGGGAAAGATATTCTCTTTCAGATGCCGTGCAGAGAATTTCGTAATCGTCCCCGCCCGTCCACGCCAGTTCCACCAGAGCGGGATCGGCCATGATCGCGGCGCGGGCCGCAGCCGAGAGCGGGACCGTGTCGAGATCGATCTCGGCGCCTGCTTTCGAGGCTTTGAGCAGCTTGGCAAGGTCGCCGACGAGCCCATCGGACACATCCATCGCGGCCGAAGCATGGAGCTGCAGCGCTGCGGCCAACGCCAGTCTCGGTTGCGGATGCAGATAGCGGTCGGCGAGGAAAAGGCGATGCTTCTCGCTGAGGCGGGCAACCCAAGCTGGCTTGCCCGGCCCATGCGCCTGAAGCCCGAGCGCCCCGTCACCGATCGTGCCGGAGACCAGGATGACGTCGCCCGGCTTGGCGCCCGAGCGCGGCACCATCCGGCCGGCCGGAACGCTGCCGAAGGCTGTGATCGAGAGGATCAAGGGTCCAGGCGTCGAGACGGTGTCCCCGCCGATGAGCGGGCAAGCCCCCTCTCCCGCGATGCGTGCGAGCCCCTGCGCGAAGTCCGCGAGCCAGGCTTCGGTCCAGCCATGCGGCAAAGCCAGGCTCAGCACGAAGCCCTCGGGCCTGGCGCCCTTGGCTGCGAGGTCGGAGAGGTTCACCGCGAGCGCCTTGCGCGCGATCGAGGCCGCGGGGTCGTCGGCGAAGAAATGCACGCCGGCGACCAGCGCGTCGGTCGTCACCACCGTCTCATAGCCGCGCGCCGGCCTGAGCAATCCGGCGTCATCGACGAGACCGAGCCCGCCCGCTCCTGCGATGGGGGCGAAATAGCGGGCGATCAACTCGAATTCGCCGGGGCGTTCGGGAGCGCCGGCCATTGCGAGCTCAGGCCGTCGCCGCGTCGAATTCGTCGGCGCGGAAGTCACGGGCCATCTTGTCGAGCACGGCATTGATCATGCCGATCTCCTCGCCCTCATAGAAGGCGCGCGCGACAGCGACATATTCCGAGATCACGGCGCGCGCCGGCACATCCTTGCGGAAGGCGAGCTCATAGGCGCCGGCGCGCAGCACGGCGCGCACCACCGCCTCGACGCGCTTCAGCGGCCAACCGGAGGCGAGCACCTCGTCGACCGAGCGATCGACCAAACGCTGCTCGCGAACCACACCGCCGAGCAGATCGCGGAAGAAAGCGAGCTCAGCCTTGGGCAGTTCGATCTCCTCGACCTCCTTGCCGATCCAGAAAGCCTCGAACTCGGCCATGGCCTCGATCACGCCGCGCCCGCCGATCTCCATCTCGTAGAGCGCCTGCACGACGGAAAGCCGCGCGCCGCGTCGCATCTCGGCCCGGCTCATTTGGATTGCTCCGCCAGGGAGCGCTTGTAGCGCAGCACCGCGAGCGCCGCTTCAGCCGCGCCGCCGCCCTTGTCCATCTCGGAGCGGTTGGCGCGCGCCCAGGCCTGCGCCTCGTTCTCGACGGTCAGGATGCCGTTGCCGAGCGGCAGAGCGAAGGCCACGGAGATGTCCATCAAAGCGCGCGAGCTTTCGCCGGCGACGATGTCGTAATGGCCGGTCTCGCCGCGAATGACGGTGCCCAGCGCCACGACCGCCTCATAGGGGTCGACGGCCTCATCAGCAGCGCGCAGGCCGATGATGATGGCGGACGGAATTTCGAGCGCGCCCGGTACGGTGACGACGTCGACGCGGCAATCGGCCTTGTCGAGCACGGCAAGGGCGCCTTCGAGCAATTCGTCGGCGAGCTTGTCGTAGAAGCGCGCCTCGATCACGAGCACGCGCGCGCCGTCCAGCGAGACGGCAGGAGTTGCGGCCTTGTCGGCCGAGATTTGCCGGGGTCCGGCCATGGTTCTTTATCCTCTTGAAGGCGAAGAGCGCCTGGCGCGAAAAGCCCAAAGCACTCACAGCCCTCAACCTGAGGAGCCGTTTCGTCAGAAATGGCGTCTCGAAGGATGGTCCAGTGCGCTCTGGAGCATCCTTCGAGACGCCGCTGCGCGGCTCCTCAGGATGAGGGCTGTGTTGAGACCGGCTCTTAGCCCTGCGGGCGCGCCTCCGCAAGCCGCGCGGCATAGCGCGCCATCAGATCGACCTCGAGATGGATCGGATCGCCCGCCTTGCGCTGCCCCCAGGTGGTGACGCTGAAGGAGTGCGGAATCAGCAGCACGGTGAAGACATCGTCCTCGACGCTGTTGACGGTGAGCGAGGTGCCGTCGAGGCAGATCGAGCCCTTGGTGGCGATGAAGGGGGCGAGCCCTTGCGGCGCGCGGATATGGAAACGCGCGGTCGCGCCCCATTGTTCGTCGGGGTTCGCCTCGATCGGATCGATCTTCAGGATCGTGGCGACACCATCGACATGGCCGGTGACGAGGTGGCCGCCGAGCTCGTCGCCGACCTTGAGCGAGCGTTCGAGATTGATCCGCGTGCCGGGTGCCCAGTCGCCGACCAGCGTCTTGGAGAGCGTCTCCGCCGCCGCCTCGACCTGGAAGATGCAGCCGGGCTCGCCGTCGCTGCGCGGCCGCAGGCCTGTAACCGTCAGGCAGACGCCGGCACAGGCGATCGAAGCACCGATCTCGATGCCGGCGGCGTCATAGGGGCTGGCAATGGCAAGCCGCTTCAGGCTGGGGCCCTTGGCCTCAGCTTCCACAACGGTGCCGATGGCGGTGACGATGCCGGTGAACATCAGGCTGTCCTCACAAAATGCTCGAAATGGTCGTGGCCGATCAGGCCGCTATCGGCAAGGCGGTAGAGATCGGGATCAGCCAGCATCGCCGCAAGCCCCGGACGCACGGCAACGATGCCGGGGTGGCCCAGCACTTTCGGAGATGTTGAGACAATGACCTCATCGGCGAAACCGGCAAGGGCGAGTTTCTCGCCGATGGTCGGCCCGCCTTCGGAAAAGACGCGGTTGATGCCGCGCGCTCCCAGCAGTTGGAGCATCTCCGTCAGATCGAGATGGCCATCCGCACCGGCAGAGACGCGCATGACCTCGACGCCGGCAGCGACCAGCGCCCGCTCACGCTCGATAGGGGCAGCCTCGGTCGCCACGACCCAGACCGGCACTTCGCCCACTGTGGCAACGAGCTGGGACGACAGCGGCAGCCGAAGCTGCGAATCCAGCACGACCCTGATCGGTGAGCGTCCGGCCATGCCGGGCAGGCGCACGGTCAGCAGGGGATCGTCGATGAGCACCGAGCCGATGCCGAGCATGATCGCGTCGTAATGCGCCCGCTGGAGATGGACCCAGGCCGACGCCGCAGGACAGGACACGGCGATACGCGCCCCCTCCGCCCCGCCGGCATAGCCATCCCTGGTACGGGCGACCTTGAACGTCACCATGGGGCGTCCTTGCGTCACCCGCAGCACATAGCCGCGATGGGTCCGTTGAGCCTCGGCCTCCAACACGCACGTGGTGACGCTGATGCCCGCTGTCCGCAGCAATGCGAAACCGAGCCCGCGAAAACGTGGATTGGGATCGGCCATGGCCGCCACGACACGCTTCACGCCGGCCAGGATCGTCCTTTCGACGCAAGGCGTCGCGGCGCGGATGGTGCGGTGTGAACAGGGCTCGAGCGTGACATAGAGCGTGCCGCCCGCCGCGGCGTTCGGTCCGGCGCGGTCGAAGGCGTTCGCCTCGCCATGCGGCCGGCCGCCAGGCTGAGTATGGCCGCGGGCCACGATCACGGGACCATCAGCAGTGTCCTGCGTGACGATGGCGCCGACGCAAGGATTGGTTGATGTCGTGCCCTGTCCGCGCGCGCCGAAATCCAGCGCCTGGCGCATGAAGGCGCGGTCGATCGCAGCCTGCTCAGTCATCGTTGCGGGCAGGCGGCGGCGCGCTCGCGCCGTCCTCGTCATCGGCGCTGAGCTGGCCCAGGATTTCCTCGAAATCGCGGGCTTCGCGGAAATTGCGGTAGACCGAGGCGAAGCGGACATAGGCGACGTCGTCGAGCGATTTCAGCCCTTCCATCACCAATTCGCCGACGGTTGAGCTCGGAATCTCGCCCTCGCCGGAGCTTTCGAGCTGGCGCACGATGCCGTTGACCATGCGCTCGATCCGCTCCGGCGCGACCGGGCGCTTGCGCAGCGCGACCTCGATCGAGGTCTGCAATTTGTCGCGGTCGAAGGCGGTGCGCCGGCCCGAGCGCTTGACCACGACGAGCTCGCGCAGCTGCACGCGTTCGAAGGTGGTGAAGCGGCCGCCGCAATCGGGACAAACGCGACGACGACGGATCGAGGCGTGATCGTCGGTTGGACGGGAGTCCTTCACCTGCGTGTCGAGAGAGCCGCAATAGGGACAGCGCATAGCGGCCTCTTTCTTTCGTCAGTCCTAGAGCACGTGCCGATCAGGTCGATCCGACCTGATCGGATCCGGCTCTTGCGCTGCCTCAATAGATCGGGAAGCGCGCCGTCAGCTCGTGCGCCTTGGCCTTGACGGCCTCTTCAACCGCGCCGTTGCCGGCTTCGCCATTGACGGCCAGGCCATCCAGCACCTCCGCGATCAATTCGCCGACCTTCTTGAATTCGGCGACACCGAAGCCGCGTGAGGTCGCAGCCGGCGTGCCCAGGCGAATGCCCGAGGTCACCATCGGCTTCTCCGGATCGAAGGGGATGCCGTTCTTGTTGCAGGTGATGTGGGCGCGGCCGAGAGCGGCCTCGGCCGCCTTGCCGGTGACCTTCTTGGAGCGCAGATCGACCAGCATCAGATGGTTGTCGGTGCCGCCGGTGACGAGGTCGAAGCCCTTGCTCTTGAGCGTCTCGGCCAGCGCCTTGGCATTGGCGACGACGGCGCGGGCGTAGATCTTGAACTCGGGCTGCAGCGCCTCCTGGAAGGAGACCGCCTTGGCGGCGATGACATGCATCAAGGGCCCGCCCTGGATGCCGGGGAAGACGGCCGAGTTGATCTTCTTGGCGATCGCCTCGTCATTGGTCAGCACCATGCCGCCGCGCGGGCCGCGCAGCGTCTTGTGCGTGGTGGTGGTGACGACATGGGCGTGCGGGAACGGCGAGGGATGCGCGCCGCCTGCGACAAGCCCGGCGAAATGGGCGATATCGACCATGAAATAGGCGCCGACCTTGTCGGCGATCTCGCGGAAGCGGGCGAAGTCCCAATGCCGGGCATAGGCCGAGCCGCCGGCGACGATCAGCTTCGGCTTGTTCTCGACGGCGAGGCGCTCCATCGCATCGTAATCGATGGTCTGGTCGACGACGCAGACGCCATAGGGCACGACCTTGAACCATTTGCCGGACTGGTTGACCGGCGCGCCATGGGTCAGGTGACCGCCGGCGGCGAGATCGAGCCCCATGAAGGTGTCGCCGGGCTGCAGCAGCGCCATGAACACGGCCTGGTTGGCCTGGCTGCCGGAGTTGGGCTGGACATTGGCGAACCCACAATCGAACAGCCGGCAGGCGCGCTCGATCGCGAGCTTCTCGGCGATGTCGACGAACTGGCAGCCGCCATAATAGCGCCGGCCGACATAGCCCTCGGCGTATTTGTTGGTCATCACCGAGCCCTGCGCCTCCAGCACGGCGCGCGAGACGATGTTCTCCGAGGCGATCAGCTCGATCTCGTCGCGCTGGCGACCGAGTTCGAGCTCGATGGCGCGGGCGATCTCGGGGTCGCTATCGGCCAGCGAGGCGGCGAAGAAGGAGTTCGAGAGATGCTTGTCGCTCGCGGCTTCGGTCATATCCGGCTCCTGCTGTAAAAGGTGGCCGCGCACGGCCCGGTCCCGTTGCCGCGTCCCGTATCATGGGGTGGAAATCTGTCCAAGCGATAGATGGTGCGGCTAAAAGGATGGCCAATCGCTGCTCGCCCTGGGAGGTCAGCGCCGCCGCGACGGCTTCAGCCCTTTCCCGACCTCCCCAAGGGAAGGGTGATAGACCAGCGTCCCCCGCGAGGCCGACTTCAGGAGCCCACGGAAGGTCGGGCACTCCAGATGCGTCGGCGCAGGGCAATCGGCGATATGGCGCAGCATGTCGCGCAGGGCGCTGAGATCGGCGATCTGGCGCTGCAATTCGTCTGCCTTTGCATGAAACCGAGCCCGGGGGAGATCGGGACGGCCGTTCTGTCCGAACATGCCCGCGATCTCGACCAGCGAGAAGCCCGCCGCCTTGCCAAGGCCGATGAGCGACAACCTGAGGAGCACGTCGGCATCGAATTGCCGGCGCAACCCACGCCGTCCGAGCGAACCGATCAGCCCGATCTCCTCGTAATAGCGCAGCGTCGAGGCCGGCACGCCCGAGCGTTGGGCCACCTCCCCGATATCCAGAATCGGCATGCTTGACCTCAAGTTGACTTGAACTTGTAGACTCTCCCGAACGCTGGATTTCAGCAAGAGGAAAAAGCCATGCAGGATTTTCGAGCCACGCCGTCGAACCCGATATGGCGGGACCGGCGCACTGTTGCGCTGCTGATGGCGGCATCGCTCACCACGATGGCCAATGCCACGATCAGCCCGGCCCTGCCCGGGCTCGAGCGGCTGTTCTCGGGCGATCCGAACGCCGCGATGCTGACGCGGCTGCTGGTGCCGGCGCCAGCGCTCAGCGTCGCCCTCTGCGCACCGCTCGCCGGGCTGGTGGCCGACCGGTTCGGACGGCGCGCGATGCTGCTCTCCGGCACGATCCTGTTCGTAATCGCCGGCTGCGCCGGCCTCGTCCTGCCCGATCTCCCGACGATCTTCGCCAGCCGCCTCGTGCTCGGCATCGCGGTCGCCATGATCATGACGGCGCAAACCGCCCTGGTCGGAGACTATTTCACGGGAAAGGACCGCAACGCCCTGACGTGCCTGCAGATTTCGGCGCGCAATTTCGGCGGCCTGATCTTCATCTCGCTTGCGGGCTGGGTCGCGACGCTCTCGCCGCGCCTGCCTTTCGCCATCCATGGCCTCGCCGCCGCCTTCCTGCCGCTGATGTGGATCGCGATCGCCGATCCGCCCCGATCAGCGCAATCTCTCGCGGCCAAGCTGGCGGACAGCGCCGCAGGGCACCCGCCCTGGCGCGCGCGCCTCGCCTTGCTGGTTCTCTTGCAGGCGCTGACCAACATGATCTTCTTCATCATGCCGACCCAATTGTCGTTCTTCCTGGAGGAGCGAGGCTATAACAGCGCGGCCATGACCGGCGCGGCGCTGGGCGTCCTGATGCTGTCGGGCGGCAGTTTTGCGCTGCTCTACCCGCGGATCCAGCGCACGATCGGCCATGTCGGCATTTTCGCCATGGGCTACGCCGCGATGGCGCTCGGCTTCCTGCTGCTACCCTTTGCCACGACAGCCTCCTCCTTCGCGGCAACCGCGGCGATCGGCGCAGGCTATGCTCTGGTCTCGCCCTGCTTCATCGCGCTGGCGCTGGGTCTCGCGCCGCTCCGGCGCAGAGGGCTGGCAGGCGGGCTGCTGACCGCCTCCGTCTTCATCGGCCAGTTCTGTTCGCCGCTCCTGAGCACGCCGCTGATCGCGCGCTACGGCTTTGACGGGCTCTTCCACGGAGCCGCCTCGCTCCTCCTGGCAATGGCGATCACAGCTGGAGCGGCAGGAGGGCTAAGCTGGCTGCGCCTGCGATCGGCTGTCACATTGCAGCAGATACCGGTCTCGCCGCGCTCATCATTGCCATGAGGAGCGGGGTCGAGGCTCGGCCGGCATGCGGTGAGCCTGTGCCGTGGTGGAGGCGCTATCCAACTGCGGGGCGGGGTGACATGAGCGCGCGCACCCTTCAGAAAGGCGGACGCCGCAGTTGAGGAGCCGCCAGATCGTGACCCCGGATACAGCCCACAGCTCTTCCGCGCCCGCCCGGCGCTCCCCGCTGAGCGCCTTTCTCGCGAGCGAAGCGGCAGGCGGTGTCCTGCTGATGGTGGTGGCGGCGCTTGCCCTCGTCATCGCGAACTCCCCGGCCGCGCCGGCTTATTTCGGCGTGCTCTCCGCCTATGTCGGGGGCTTGAGCGTGCTGCACTGGGTCAATGACGCGCTGATGGCCGTGTTCTTCCTGCTCGTCGGGCTGGAGATCAAGCGCGAATTCCTGGAGGGGCAGCTCTCCTCCTGGTCGCGCAGGGCCCTGCCCGGCATCGCGGCGCTGGGCGGCATGGTCGTCCCGGCTCTGATCTATCTCGCTTTGACGCGCGGCGATGCGGTCGCGATGCGCGGCTGGGCCATTCCCGCCGCGACCGACATCGCCTTTGCGCTCGGCGTCCTGGCCCTGCTCGGCCCGCGCGTGCCGGTCTCGCTCAAGATATTCCTGACGGCGCTGGCGATCCTCGACGATCTCGGCGCGGTCGCGATCATCGCGCTGTTCTATACCAGCGACCTGTCGCTGCCGATGCTGGGGCTGGCGGCTCTGTGCATCGCCGGGCTCATCGTCCTCAACCGCCTGAACGTGACGCGCCTGCCGGTCTATCTTGCCATCGGCGCCCTGCTCTGGTTCTTCGTGCTGAAATCGGGCATCCATGCCACGCTGGCCGGCGTCGCCCTGGCGCTCACCATCCCGATCGGTGACGGCTCCGACAGCGACGAGCCCGAACATTCGCCGCTGCACATGCTCGAGCACGGCCTGCACCCTTGGGTGTCCTATCTGATTGTGCCGATCTTCGGCTTCGCCAATGCCGGCGTCTCTTTCACGGGGATGACGCCGGCGAGCGCGCTGGCGCCAGTGCCGCTGGGCATCGCTCTCGGCCTGTTCCTCGGCAAGCAGATCGGCGTCTTCGGCTTCGCCTGGGCGGCCGTGAAAGCCGGGCTCGGCGCGCTGCCGGCCAAGGCGAATTTCGTGCAGCTCTACGGCGTCGCCCTGCTCTGCGGCATCGGCTTCACCATGAGCCTGTTCATCGGGGCGCTGGCCTTCCCCGGCAATCCCGAACTCGGCGACGCCACCAAGATCGGCGTGCTGCTCGGCTCGGTCATCTCGGCGCTGGCGGGAGCCTTCGTGCTCAAGCTGGCAGGGCAGCGTAAGGCAAACATCTAGAGCGTTTTCGAGCGAAGTGGATACCGGATCGCGAAAATAATACGCGTTAAAACAAAGGCCTAGAGCAATTTACCGATCCAGTTTGATAGGAAATTTCTCTAGGTCACTCCACTATTCCGCTGCGCTACGCACAGCAGCGCGCCAGGAATTCCAAACAAAGAAGCCCCGGACTGTTCGGTCCGGGGCTTTTCAGATCAGGAAAGGCGATCTCTCAGGCGCTGTGACCTCAGATGTCCTTGTCGCCGCTAAGCTGCGCCACCGGGGCCGGTGCGAGACCGTCCTTGTTGTAGATGTCGTCGCGGAACTGCACACCGCCATCGGGCGTCGCCCAGGCGGTGACATAGACCCAGTAGCACGGCACCGGGGTGCTGATGCGCGCATTGATGCGCTCGCCGGACTGGATCACCTGATCGATCTTGGCGCGATCCCAGCCGGGGGTGTCCTTGAGCAGCCAGGCGACATAGTCGCGCACGTTCTGGACGCGCATGCAGCCGGATGAGACGAAGCGGAAATCGTCGCCGAAGATGCCTTTCGCCGGCGTGTCATGCATATAGACGCCGTAGGGGCTTGGAATATTGATGCGGACGACGCCGAGCGAATTGAAGTCGCCGCCGGGGTCCTGCCGGAAGGTGTAGCGCGTCGCCTCGTCGGAGTTCCAGTTGACCTGCGAGGGCTGGATCTCGCCGTTGGGGCCGATGATGCGGATCTTGTTCTCGGCCAGATAACCTGGCTCCTTGCGCATCTTCGGGATCAGGTCCTTACGGATGATCGAAGCCGGCACGGTCCAGGTCGGGTTGAAATTGACCTCGGGGATCTTGGTCTGCAGCAGCGGCGACTGCCGGTCGATCTTGCCGACACCGGCAGCATGGCGCGTCGCGACGACGCCGTTCTCGACCGTCTCGACCAGCGCGGCCGGGATATTGGCCACGACATAGCGGTTGCCGAGATTGCCCGACCAGGTGCGCAGCCGGACCACATTGGTCTCGAGCTGGCGGATGCGCCGGTCGATCGGCACGTTGAGCGCCGCCACCGTGGCGCGGCTGATGGCGCCGGTGGTGGAAAGGCCGACCCGCGACTGGAAGTTGCGCACGCCGGCCTCGACATAGGAGTCGTAGACGTTGCTGGTGCCGGCATTGGCGTCGAGATCGCCGGTGATCACCAGGCGCTGCCGCAGCGCGACGACGCCGGGACCGCTCGAGCCGACGCTCATCTTGTCGCCGAGCTGGAGCATCGGCCAGCCGCCGCGGGACGCGAGATCGCGATAGGCGACGATCGCAGCTTCAGTCGCCTGCAGCGATTCCGGCGAGAGCATCGGGGTATGGGAACGGGCGACCGCGTTGCGCGCCCCGGAATCATAGCTCTGACGCCATTCCGCCTGCTGGGCGAAGGCTGGCAAGGCTGCGGTCGTCGCAGCGCCCGAAAGCAACGCGAGCACGGTCTCGCGGCGGGTCAGGCTCAAATTCGACATCGTATCCCTCATCCTCATCACGGCCCGGATCAACCCTGGACACAGCGCAAGCGCAGCACAGAAGCCGCCCGCCATCGGCGAGCGCCGGTTCTATGAACTACGCTCCCTTACCACGGTTAACGTCTTGTGATGAGCGAGGCATTTTTAGGGCATGGCCACATTCCGCGCCATGCATGACCAGTATTCGGCGAAGAGGATCGAACGCTGTGCCCCCCGCGCAACAGATCGGACGCAACAGACCGGCCTGCGCTTGGGCGGCTCCGGCTCGATCGAAGCCGGAGCGATCGAGGCGATCAGGCGCGGAAACGGCCCATAAAGGGCCGCTCGGCCGCAATTTTCAGAGCTTGTAGCGAATCTGGTCGGTCCAGAAGCGCTCCAGCCGGAGCAGCGCGTTGTTCATGCGCTCGAAGTCGTCCGAGGCGATGCCGCCGATCTGCTCGACCGTCTGAACATGCTTGTCGTAGACGCCCTTCACGAGATTGTGCACTTCCGTGCCCTTCTCGGTGAGGCTGATCCGGACCGAGCGCCGGTCGATCCGCGAGCGGGCATGGTGCAGATAGCCCAGCTCGACCAGCTTCTTGACGTTGTAGGAGACGTTCGAGCCAAGATAGTAGCCGCGCGTCCTGAGTTCGCTGGCGCTCAGCTCGGCATCGCCGATATTGTAGAGCAGCAGTGCCTGGACGCTGTTGACGTCATCACGGTTGCGGCGCTCGAACTCATCCTTGATGACGTCGAGCAGGCGGCGATGCAGCCGCTCCACTAGGGTGAGGGACTCAAGGTAGAGAGGCTTCACCTTGAGATCAACATCGCCGGCCGCGGCAACAGCCGCAGTCTTTACGCTCGCTTTCATGGTATATCTCGCCTGTTGTCTATCGGCCGAGATTTTTCTCCCGGTCCGCTTCTGAAGAACACCATAGGCGGCACGAATGAAAACGAGTTTAAATATCAGGATGAATCAGAGATTTAGCCGTTTCGGTGAATCCAAAGTGAAGCCAGAAACGCTTAAGCTAAAGCGTTTGTTACCATGACTCGACGGAGTCGATCCGTTGGCCAGGCATCGGCCCGAAAAGTGGGAACCGGTTTTCGGGCAAGCCGATGCAGGATCAAAGCGGCTCAGGAATTCTCGTTCTCGGCGAGCCAGGTCGCCAGGAAATAGGCCAGGACCAGCGCGACATAGGTGCTGATCATCGGCGTCGTCATCGGCAATAGCCGCGGGAAGAAGAAGCCGAGCAGGAGATGGCTGATCGCCGCCAGCAGCCAGAGCACGCCGCCCCATGTGCTGGTCAGCCAGAGGCCGACGGCGGCGACGAGGTCGATCACCGCGAAATAGACGATGATCGCCTGGAAGCTGAGCAGCCTCGCCTCGAACGGCATCTCCTCGATGCCCACGCCGAAGATCACGGCCCAGGCGAGCAACCCCTTGGCCATCCAGGCCACCGAGAGCAGGCGCAGGAGCCAGACGAGCACGAGGCGCCAGCGCGTAGGCCGGGCGCGCACGCCCGCCACCGACGTCGCTTGCGCGCCGAGCATCGGCTCGCCATCGCCGCCCAGACCCATCCTCAGGATTCCAGTGCAAGTTCGTCCGCGCCGAGCGGCGCGAAATAGGCCTCGATCGCGGACGGCGAGACCGCCTCCAGCGAAGCCGGCTCCCAGACCGGCGCATGGTCCTTGTCGACCACGACCGCGCGCACGCCTTCATAGAAGTCATGGCCGCGCACGATCCGCGAGACGATGCGGAACTCGGTCTGCATCGCCTGGGCGAAATCGAGAGCGGTCCCGCGCCGCATCTGCTCGAAGGCGAGCGCGATGCTGGTCGGCGATTTGGTGGCGAGCGTCTGCTGGACCTTGGCAGCGAAGGCGCTGCCGCCCGCAGCGGCAGCAGTCAGCTTCGCGCGGATCGCAGCAAGATCCGGGGCGCCGAAGCAGTCGGCGATGATCGCCCGGTCAGCAGCGAGCTTGGCCGGCCCCGGATCGGCGGCGAAGCCGGCGAGGATCTCATCGAGCGCGCCAGGCTTCGTCAGCGCATCCGCCAGTTCGGCCATCCCTGCGCTCGGCACGGCGTGGGTGGCGAGGCCGAGCGCCAGCGCATCGGCCGCGCCGACGCGATCGCCCGTCAGCGCCAGATAGATGCCGCTCGCGCCTGGCAGCCGTGGCAGCGCATAGGTCGCCCCGACATCGGGGAAGAAGCCGATGCCGACCTCCGGCATGGCGAAGAGATAGCGTTCGCCGGCGATGCGGTGGCTGCCATGCAGCGAGATGCCGACACCACCACCCATGACGATGCCGTCGATCAGGGAGACATAGGGCTTGGGATAGCTCTTGATGCGGGCGTTGAGGATGTACTCCTCGCGCCAGAAGGTCAGCATCTCGGCATGACGCCCTTCACGGCCGAGGTCGTGCAGATGCCGGATATCGCCGCCGGCGGAGAAGGCCTTCTCGCTGACGCTCGTCACCACGACGCGCGTCACCTGCGGATCGCGCTCCCAGGCATCGAGCGCACGAGCAAGCTTGCGCACCATGCCAAGGCTCAGCGCGTTCAGCGCCTTGGGGCGATTGAGGACGACGACGCCAGCTGCGCCGCGCACCTCGCAGATGATCTCGGCGTCCTGCGGCATGCGGCAGTCATCCCTTGCGCGTTTCGCGGCGGTTCTGGGCTGTGCCGGGCGGGCTTGTCAACGCGCAGCCGCGCCCGACGCATCCTGGCCTTGCGACCACGGCCCTGTTTTGGAACCGTTCCGATGTGCTAAAGTCGGGTGAAACAGAACATCCCGCGCTCGGCGGGGCGGAGAGAATTTCCATGGCATTTCGGGTTGTGCAGCCGTTTCCCGCCCCGCAGGCGCGGCAGGACGAGGCGTCCGCGCAAAGAGCCGACTCGCTTGGGCTGACGCGGCGCATGCGGCGCAACCGCAAGGCGGATTGGTCGCGCCGGCTGGTGCGCGAAACCGTGCTGACCACCAACGACCTGATCTGGCCGCTGTTCCTGATCGATTCGTCGCAGGCGCGCAGCGCGATCGCCTGGATGCCGGGTGTCGACCGACTCAACATCGAGGAGGCGGTGCGCCAGGCCGCTCACGCGGCAAGCCTCGGCATTCCCGCGATCGCGCCCTTCCCCTTCGTCGAGAAGAGCCTGCGCGACGCGACCGCGACCGAGGCGCTGAACACGCGCAATCTGATGTGCCGCGCCGTGCGCGCGATCAAGGCCGAGGTGCCGCAGATCGGCATCATCTGCGATGCGGCGCTCGACCCCTACACCTCCCATGGCCATGACGGCGTGATGGAGGGCGAGAGGATCCTGAACGACGCCAGCGTCCACATCCTGACACAGCAGGCGCTGGCCCTGGCCGATGCCGGCGCCGATGTGATCGCGCCCTCTGACATGATGGACGGACGCGTCGCCGCGATCCGCGCCGCGCTCGACGCCTCCGGCCATGAGGAGGTGCAGATCATGGCCTATGCGGCCAAATACGCCTCGGCCTATTACGGGCCGTTCCGCGACGCGATCGGCACCAACGCCACATTGATCGGCGACAAGCGCACCTATCAGATGGACCCGGCCAATTCCGACGAGGCGATCGCCGAGGTCGCGCTCGATCTCGAAGAAGGCGCCGACATGGTGATGATCAAGCCGGGCCTGCCCTATCTCGACATCATCGCGCGGGTGAAGGACCATTTCCGCGTGCCGACCTTCGCCTATCAGGTGTCGGGCGAGTACGCGATGATCATGGCCGCCTCCCTGAATGGCTGGCTCGACGGGGACAAGGCGATGCTGGAGAGCCTGACGGCCTTTAAGCGCGCAGGGGCCGACGGGGTGCTGACCTATTTCGCGCCGCGGGTGGCGGAGATGCTGAAGGCCGGCGCGTAAGGCTGGGGGTGTCATCCCGTGCGCATTGCGGCGCGAAGTGCCGCGATGCAGACACGGGACCGTCACCCAAACAGAGCGCCTTCGCGGTCCCGCATCTGCGCAGCAGCACTGCGTGCCGCAACGCGTGCGGGATGACACCGGCAGCTGGCCTGCTCTAGGCCTTTGTTTTGATGCGTTTTCTCGGCGCAAACGCTTCGCGTTTGTCGCGAGGGAACCGGTTTCCACTTCGCTTGAAAACGCTCTAGCGTGGCGCGACATGCGTCCTTTCCTCCTGCCGATTCTGCTCGCCCCGATTCTGCTGGCCCTCGCTGGCTGCAGCGAGAGCTTCGACACCGACCAGCAGCGCCTCTGCCGCGAGGCGATCCCGCCGCTGAACCCGCCTGGCACGGAGATCGCGATCGACGGGACTGCCGCGGGCCCACGCGCCAACGCGCTGCGCATCCTCTACCGGGCTCAGACCCGGAGCGGCACCGCGCGGCGCCGCAGCATCGACTGTCTCTTCGCCGGCGAAGGAGCGGGCCTCCGGCGCGGCGCCTTGATCGGCATCGCCTCTGACGGCCGGCCGATGAGCGACGCCAGCTTCTATCTGCTGCGGCGCTTCTATCTCGAGGACCGCGCCGAGCCGCCGATCGACCCCGGAGCGCCGCGCAAGGAGGATCTGCCGGAGATCGCACCCGCTTTGGCCTATGGCCTGCAGCAGGGCCTGAGCGCCCTGCCCTCGGCCGCGATCTACACGCTCCTCGCTTCGGCCTATGCGCTGATCTACGGACTGACCGGGCGCATCATCCTGAGCTTCGGCGAGTTCGCGGCGCTGGGCGCATTGGCGAGCGTGGTCGGCGTCGCACTGATCCTCTCGCTGTCATTGTCGACGCCGGCCTCCGGGCTCGCCATCGCCTTTGCGGTCGCGATCGCCGTCTGCGCCTTTCATGGCTTCGCCATGGGGCGCTTCATCCTGCGCCCGCTCGCGCGCGCCACGGGCCAGCAGATGCTGATCGCCACGATCGGCCTCGCCATTGCACTGTCGGAATATCTGCGGCTCGCACAAGGGCCGGAACTGCGCTGGCTGCCGCCAGTCTTCAACGAACCCTGGTCGCTGGCCAAAGCGGGCGGCTTCATCGTCACGATGACGCCGCTGGGCCTCGTCCTGGGCGTGATCGGCCTGGCGAGCGCGCTTGGCCTCGTGCTGCTGATCAGGCTCTCGGCCTATGGCCGGGCCTGGCGGGCGGTCTCGGATGACGCCCGCACGGCCGCCCTGTTCGGGGTCGACGCGCGCGCCGTCCACGACAAGGCGTTGATCCTGGCCTGCGCCGCCTGCGGCATCGCCGGTGTGACCGTGACCGCCGTCTATGGCGGCATGGGTTTTGCCGGCGGTTTCACCCTGGGACTGAAGGCGCTGGTCGCGGCCATCCTCGGCGGCATCGGCTCCGTCGCGGGCGCGGCGCTCGGTGGAATTTGCATCGCGATCTTCGAGGTGGTCTGGTCCTCGACCATGCCGCTCGAACAACGCGACATAGCCGTCTACGCCCTGCTCGCCGTCGTGCTGATCCTGCGTCCCGGCGGCTTTTTCGGCGAAGGCGCGCTGGCGCCACGACATGTCTGAACGGAGCACGCGCATGACCCTGCAGGCAAAGCCGAACGAGCCCTTCGCGATCACGCCCGAGGATATCGAGGCGGCGGCAAGGCGCATCGAAGGGCATGTCCTGCGCACGCCGCTGGTGCCGGCGCCGCGCCTCTCCGAGCTCACCGGCGCAACCATCCTGGTCAAGCACGAGAACATGCAGGCGACAGCCTCCTTCAAGGAGCGCGGCGCGGTCAACAAGCTGCTCAGCCTCGACGAAGACGAGACCGCGCGCGGCGTCATTGCCATGTCGGCCGGCAACCACGCCCAGGCAGTGGCCTATCATGCGCGCCGCTTCGGCATCCCGGCGACGATCGTGATGCCCGAGACGACGCCCCTAGTGAAGGTCGAGAACACGCGCTCGCATGGCGCGCGCGTCGTGCTCTACGGCGAGACGCTCTACGAATCCGCGCAAAAGGCGCGCGAACTGGCCAATGCCGAGGGTCTCGTCTTCGTCCACCCCTATGACGACCCCGCGGTGATGGCAGGCCAGGGCACGATCGCCCAGGAGATGCTCGACGACGACCCCGATCTCGACGTGCTGATCATCCCGCTCGGCGGCGGCGGGCTGATGGCGGGCAATGCGGTGGCCGCCAAGGCTCTCAAGCCCGAGATCGAACTGATCGGTGTGGAAGCGGCGCTCTACCCCTCCTTCTACAACGCCGTGAATGCCGAGGATCTGGCGATCGGCGGCGCGACACTGGCCGAGGGCATCGCGGTCAAGACGGTGGGCGTGCAGACGCTGCCGATCGTCTCCAGCCTGGTTTCCGACATCGTCCTGGTCGGCGAGGATCTGATCGAGCGCGCCGTCAACGCCTATGCCTGCCTCCAGCATACGCTGGCTGAAGGTGCGGGCGCAGCTGGCCTCGCCGCCATGCTGAAGGAGCCGCAGCGCTATGCCGGCCGCAAGGTCGGGCTCGTGCTCTGCGGCGGCAATATCGACACCCGGCTGCTGGCGGCGATCATGGTGCGCGAATTGGAGCGCGAGGACCGCATCGTCGCCTTCCGCCTCACCACCAGCGATAGGCCGGGCCTGCTCGGCAAGGTCGCGAGCCTGCTCGGCGATCAGGGCGCCAATATCCTGGAGGTCAGCCATGGCCGGCTCTTCCTCGACGTGCCCGCCAAAGGCGTGAGCCTCGACGTCACCGTGGAGACGCGCGGAGCCGCGCATTCACAGGCGATCGAAGCGATGCTGCGCGCCAACGGCTTCGCGCCGCATCGGGTTTTGCCGCGTGGTCTTGCGGAACCAGGACGCTGATCAAACATTGTGGGCAACGGCGCGGCTTTTTTCGGTTTTCCCCCGCGCCCGGAGCAGGACGACCCTTTCGATGAGCGACCCGCGCTACGGCCAATCCCCGATCACGCCGATCGATCCGCGTCCGTTCCAGGACGTCAGCGGCGTGCTGAGTTCGCGGCTCTTCGCCTGGATCGGCGATATCATCATCCTGTTCTTCTTGGGCTGGCTGATCATCGTGCTGCTCGGGATCCTGGGCATCGTCACCTTCGGCGCGACCTGGCTCCTGATCCCGATCGCGACCGTCGCAACCGCGCTCGGCTATGCCGCGCTGACGATCGGCGGCTCACGCCAGGCGACCTGGGGCATGCGCATGGCGGGGCTCAAGGTCGAGACCGCCAATGGCGGGCGGCCCGATGGAGTGGCCGCGGCGGTGCATGCGCTGCTGTTCTATGTCGCGGCCGGAACGGTCGCGTTGTGGCTGCTCGATATCGGCTGTGGCTTCGTGCGCGCTGACCGGCGCTTCGGGCATGACCTGCTGACGGGGCTAGTCGTCGTGCGCGGCTGAGCGTGCCTCAGAAACGGTATCGCAGGAGCCGACCTAGTGTCGCCAGGGGCGCAAGCGCGGTGAAGACGCTCACCGCCAGGCGTGCCGGCCATGACATCCTGGCGAGCTGCTGCGGATCGTAGCCGTCTGGATCATAGGCCATCAATTCGGTCATCAGCTTCAGGCGCGGAACCTGCGCCTCGAGCTCGCGCGGATCGTCGAGCGCCCAATGCAGCGTCGCGCCGGTCACTCGGACCGAAGGCTGGTTCCCGATGAACCAGAGGCCAAGCCAGCTATAGCCGTCGAAGGCGAGTTCGCCGCTCGCGACATGCTCCGTCAGCCTGCGGAGCAGACGCGGCACCTCATCCTCGGCGATATAGGGCAGAAGCCCCTCGGCGAGGATCAGCGCGGGGCGTTCCGCCGGCACCTCGCCGAGCCAGGCCGGGTCCGTCACCGAGGCGCCGATCAGGCTGTAGCCTTCGCGCTCCGGATAGAGGCGCCGGCGCAATGCGACGACCTCGGGATAATCGACATCGAACCAGCGGATGCCCGGCGGCGGATCGATCCGGAAGATCCGGCTGTCCAGCCCGCAACCGAGATGCAGCACGGTCGCAGCGGGATGGCGCGCGATGAAATCGCGGGTCCAGCCGTCGAGGATATGAGCGCGCATCGCCACGCCGATCATCAGGTCGCGGTCGATCTTCAGCTTCGCGAAGTCATAATCGATCTTGCTGACGGCCTCGGCGGCGAAGCGGTCCTGCAGCAGGGAATCCGGCAGAAGGCTCTCTCCGGCCTTGCTATAGAGCGTGATGAGGAGGGTTTCCTTTTCCTCGGTCAGCGAGACTTTCTCGATTGTCATCGCGATCACCTCGCGGTCAGGGCAGCCTGCATGAGGCCGGGCACGAAAATGGCCCCCTGCCGGGCAAGACGCAACCGCGACGCGAGTCGCGCGCAGACGGCCTCCGATCGGCCTCGAATCGAGGCGCCGCCCAAACTTTGAGCGAAAATGCCCCACACCTGGCCAAACGGCCCGGCCGGGCCACACCTGTTCACCCGACGTTCCCATTTCCACACAGCGGGAACATGATCTAGAGTTTGCAAGCAGCAGCAGGTTCGAAGGTTCGAGACGTGACGCGCCCGTTGCGGGATGCCCCGCAATTTTACCTGACGTCGCCGACCACGTGCCCCTATTTGCCGGGGCGCGAGGAGCGCAAGGTGTTCACGCATCTCGTGGGCGCGCGTGCGCGCGACCTCAACGACGTGCTGAGCCAGGGTGGCTTCCGGCGCTCGCAGAGCATCGCCTATCGGCCGGCCTGCGAGACCTGCCGGGCCTGCGTCTCGGTGCGGGTCTGCGTCGACGACTTCCGCCCGTCGCGCGGCTTCCGCAAGGTGGCCTCGCGCAACAGCGACCTGGTCGGCCAGGTGCTGCCGCCGCAGCCGCGCTCCGAGCATTATTCGCTGTTCCGCTCCTATCTCGACGAACGCCACCCCGAGGGCGGCATGGCGACGATGTCGGCGCTCGACTTCGCGATGATGGTCGAGGACAGCCATGTCGAGACATCGCTGATCGAGTACCGTCGGCGCGGCCCCGATAGCGGCTTCACCGGCCGCGGCCAGGGCGATCTCTTCGCGATGGCGCTGACCGACACACTGAGCGACGGGCTCTCGATGGTCTATTCGGTGTTCGACCCCAATCTGGAGGCGCGTTCGCTCGGCACCTACATGGTGCTCGACCATATCGAGCGGGCTCGCAAGCTCGGCCTGCCCTATGTCTATCTCGGCTATTGGGTCGAGGGCTCGCCCAAGATGGCCTACAAGGCCCGCTTCCTGCCTCAGGAACGCCTGTCTCCCTTGGGCTGGGAACGCGTCGGCTAGAGCGTTTTCGAGCGAAGTGGATACCGGTTCGCGTGAAGAAAACGCGTCAAAATAAATAGCCCTAATCCTAATTAAACCGATTGAAACGCATTCGGGCCGCGCGAAAAACGCGCTTGCGGCAGCCCTGCCCTGCCCGCACTCTGACCCCAACCGGTCCGGGCGACGCATTCGTCGCATGCAGAGACCAGCGTGGAGGAACCATGAGCGAAGACCTGACCCTGCGGCTCGAGCGCTGCTACACCGGCATCATCCATGACGTGATGCGCGCCATGGGGCTGACCGATTTCACTCTGCCGCCGGAACTGCGCCCGCTCCTGCCCGGAACCAAGCTGGCTGGGCCCGCCTTCACCGTCGAAGGCAAGACCGGCGAGTTCGACGCGCATGAGACCCTGCTCGGCTGGACCGGCCTGCTCTCGGCCGCCAGGCCCGGCCATGTCTGGGTCTGCCAGCCCAACACCGAGGAGGTTGCGCTGATGGGCGAGCTCTCGGCCGAGACGCTGAAGAACAAGGGCGTGCGCGGCTGCGTCATCGACGGCCTCTCGCGCGACACCGAATTCATGATCGAGATGGGCTTCCAGGCCTATTTCAAGGCCTATACGCCACGCGACATCGTCGGTTTCTGGCTGCCCAAGACGATCGACGAACCGATCAAGATCGGCGCCGTCTGGATCCGGCCGGGCGACTATATCCTCGGCGACCGCGACGGCGTGGTGCGGATTCCCATCGAGGTGATCGAGGAGGTTCTGGACAAGTCCGAAGCCGCGATCTCGACCGAGAACAAGGTCCGCACCGCGATCCTGGCCGGCACCGACCCGCAAGCCGCTTATCTGCAGTTCGGCAAGTTCTGATGAGCGCGCCAGTTCCGATGAGCGCGCATGATCCGCGCCTGATCCTGCTCGACCCGCGCGACAACGTCTTCGTCGCACGGATGCGGCTGGCCGCTGGCGAGGCGATCGAGACCGGCGCGGGCAAGGCAGCCCTCGACCGCGACATCCCGCTCGCCCACAAGATCGCGCGGCGGGCGATCGCGCCTGGCGAGAAGATCCTGAAATACGGCGCGCCGATCGGCGTCGCCACGGTCGCGATCGCGGCGGGTTGCCATGTCCATGTCCAGAACATCAAGAGCGACTACACGCCGACCTATCATCTGGAAGACGAGCGCAAGGAAGACGAACGCAAGACGGGGATGAACGCATGACCGAGCTTGCCGGCTATCTGCGCTCAGACGGGCGCAAGGGCATCCGCAACACCGTCGCGGTCGCCTATCTCGTCGAATGCGCCCACCATGTCGCCCGTGAGATCGCCCTGCCCTGGCGCGAGAACGACGTCCACGTCATCGGCTTTCCCGGCTGCTATCCCAATGCCTATGCCGAAAAGATGATGGAGCGGCTCTGCACCCACCCCAATGTCGGGGCGGTGCTGATGGTCTCGCTCGGCTGCGAGAGCTTCAACAAATATGCGCTGGAGCGCGTCGTCGCGGCCTCGGGCCGACCGGTGAAGACGATCATCATCCAGGGCACCGGCGGCACCCGCGCCTCGATCAAGGAGGGGCGTGTCTGGGTCGAGACGCAGCGCGCCGTGCTCGACCGGCAGGAGACCGTGCCGATGGCGGTCTCCGAGCTCATTATCGGCACGGTTTGCGGCGGCTCCGACGGCACCTCCGGCATCACCGGAAACCCGGCGGCGGGGCGCGCCTTCGATCAGCTCATCACCGAGGGCGCTGCCTGCATTTTTGAAGAAACCGGCGAATTGATCGGCTGTGAGCACATCATGGCGGCGCGCGCGATCACGCCCGAGCTCGGCCGGATTCTGGAGCAGTCCGTCGCCAAGGCGGCGCGCTACTACGCCACGCTGGGCTATGGCTCCTTCGCCGCCGGCAATGCCGAGGGCGGGCTCTCGACCATCGAGGAGAAATCGATGGGCGCCTATGCCAAGTCGGGGGCATCAGCCATTTCCGGCCTGCTCAAGCCCGGCGACATCCCGCCGCGCGGCGGACTCTATCTGCTCGATGTCGTACCCGATGGCGAGGTTCGCTTCGGCTTCCCCAACATCAACGACAATGCCGAGATCGCGGAGCTGATCGCCTGCGGCGCGCATTGCGTGCTGTTCGTGACGGGGCGCGGCTCGGTCGTCGGCTCGGCGATTTCGCCCGTCGTGAAAATCTGCGCCAATCCCGAGACCTATCGGCGCATGCAGGACGACATGGATGTCGATGCCGGCCGCATCCTCGAGGGGCGCGCCGGGCTCGATCAGGTCGGCACCGAAATCCGCGACCTCGTGGTCTCATTGGGCCAGGGTGCGCGGACCAAGTCGGAGGAGCTCGGACATCAGGAATTCATCCTGACCTATAAGAGCTTCGAGCCCCTGGGCCCGTCCTGCCTGCCGGCCGGCTGACAGCGACCGCCCCTCGCCGGAGCAATGTCCGATCCGGCTGGATCGGACATTGCTCCGGCCTTTTATTTTAACGCATTTTCTTCACGCGAACCGGCGTCCACTTCGCTCGAAAGCGCTCTGGCGCCGCGGCGACAGGTTTTGTTCACGCCAATATGGGGCAATTGTTGCGCGGCGGGCGCCTTGAGCCACAATGAGGCAAGCTTCGCGCAAGCTTGGCATGCTCTGGTAACGGCTTGGGGGCGTCATGCTGGACTCCTTGTACAAACTCGCTAGTGAAACCTCGTCGGAGTCGCGCCGTCGGCTGCTCCACGTGGTCACGAAGCTGTTTTTCTACGATCCTGACCCGACGGTGACGTCGAAGTACCACTATGGCGAGATCGCACTCTCGTCGCTGGGACACATCGACAGGCGAGCACGCCAGACCTATGCGGACGAGGTCGCGGCGGAACCGAACCTGCCGCGCAGCGTCGCCAATGCCCTGGCCGGCGACCCCGAAAGCGATGTCGCGCGCCTCGTCCTGCGGCTTTCGCCGGTCCTGACCGATCGCGACCTCGCAGCCATCGCCCTGAACCAGTCGCAGGACCACCTCACGGCGATCGCCGAACGCGCGCGCCTGTCTGAAAAGGTGACCGATATCCTGGTCAAGCGCGGCGACAACGGCGTGCTGAAGACGGTCGGCGGCAATGAAGGCGCGCAATTCTCCGACAACGGTTTCGACCACCTGCTGGAGCGCGGCCGCGAGGAGCCGGAGATTAACCGGACGGTCGCGGTCCGCTCGGATCTCACGCAGGAGCGCGCCGAGCGCGTGATGCGCATTCTCGCGGAGCTCGGCAGTGAAGACGGCGGCAATGCCGATGCGAAGGACGAGGCCGGCGCCATCGCGCAGCAGGCTCGCCAGCAGCGGCTCGAGGTGACCGGCCTCCTGACGGATCTGGCAGAAAAGACGCGCCTGCTGGACGACGTGCTGCTTATGCTCGCGGAGGAAGATCGCGCCTATCATCTCGCCCAGGTCATTGCTCGGGAGGCGGAGATCGCGGTCGAGCATGCGCTTCGAACCCTGTTGCGCCGGGATACCAACGGCATTGCCCTGGCCTGCCGTGCACTGGATGTCGGCTACCCCGCCTTTGCGGCGATCCTGGCGCTGCGGGCGCGGCGCTTGATGTTCGCCAACAAGCGCATCGAGGACGATCTGCGTCACTACGCCCAGATCGACTCGGCCGCCGCCGAGCGTGGCATGCGCTTCACCCGCATGAAGGCCAAGCTCTCGGGGGACGGGACGAGCAAGACGATCGAGATTCAAACCGATAGCCGGCGCCGACCGTAAGGTTCGTTCAAGCGCCTGTCTCACTGCGCAGGTGGTTGCCTGGATTGGCGATTGACCAAAGGGATGACCCGCCTTAGCCGGTGGGTATGGGCGGGATGATCGACAGGATCAGGCTGGGACGCGGCGCGGTTGCGCTGGTCCTGGCCTATGCGCTCATCCTGCAAGGCGTGCTCTATGCGATCGGGGCGGGTCTTGCCGCCTCGCCTGCCAACACGCTGACGCATGTTCTCTGCACGCCAGGCTCCACGGTCACGCAAGAGATTCCGGGCACCCCGGCTCCGACGCCAGATTGCTGCGTCATGGGCTGCGCCTCGATCGCGGGCGCACTGCCTGCGCCCGCTGCCATCGCCCTGCCCGCACGCATCAACCGCTTCGCTGCAGTGGAAACGGCAGAGCGCCGCCAGAACGCACCGTTGCGCGCGGCGCTCCTCTACCCCCTGGGCGCACGCGCCCCACCCGCCCTGAGCTGAACCCGCCCGTTCTTCTTGAGCTCAGGACCCCTTCCATGACCACCGTTTCCACGGCGGAGGCGGCGCCCGTGCGCGCCGCCGACCGTGCTGCATCCTTCTATCGCTCCGTCTGGCGCTGGCATTTCTATGCCGGGCTGATGACGCTCCCCTTCCTCATCCTGCTCGCCGTGACGGGCGGGCTCTACCTGTTCCACCATGATCTCGACAGGCTGATCCATCGCGATCTGAAGCAGGTCGAGCGGCGCGCGGAGGCGCCTCGAAAGCCGAGCGAGATCGTCGCCCAGGCCGTAGCGAGCGTTCCCGGCCGAGCCGTCAAATACGTTCCCCCTGAATCCTCGTCCGCCTCGGCCGAGGTCACCATCCGCGATGCGGCCGGAGCGCGACAGGTCGTCTATGTCGACCCCTACGACGCCCGCGTGCTCGGCACGCTCAGTGACCGGGGGACCGTGATGTGGGTGGTGCGGCAGCTGCACAGCCTGGCCTATTTCGGGCCGGTCGCGAATGGCGTGATCGAGGTGGTCGGCGGCTGGTCGATCCTGCTGGTCGCGACCGGCATCTATCTGTGGTGGCCGCGCAGGGGCGGAGGAGGAGTGGTCACGGTGCGGGGACAGCCGCGCCAGCGCGTGTTCTGGCGCGATCTCCACGCCGTCACCGGCATCTTCGCCGGGGTCTTCATCGTCTTTCTCGCGACCTCAGGCATGCCCTGGTCGGTGCTCTGGGGCGCCAAGGTCAATCAATGGGCCAATGGCAGCAATTTCGGCTATCCGGCCGGCGTGCGCGTCGCGGTGCCGATGTCGGACGATCACCTGCATCAGCATGGCCCGACCGCCTGGTCGCTCGAACAGGCGAAGATGCCGGTATCGAGCCCAAATCCCGGACAGGCGATCGGCCTCGACGACGCCATCGCGCGCTTCGAGGCGCTTCGCCTCGCACCCGGATATGCCGTGAACCTGCCCTCCGGCCCCAAGGGCGTCTACACCGGCTCGGTCTATCCCAACGACCTGTCGCGCCAGCGCGTGGTCCATCTCGACCAGTATAGCGGCGAGCCGTTGATCGATATGGGCTATGCCAATTACGGCCCGTTCGGCAAGGCTCTGGAATGGGGCATCAATGTCCATATGGGCCAGGAATTCGGGCTGGCGAACCAGCTCCTGATGCTCGCGGCCTGCGTCGCGATCATCCTGCTCTCGGTCTCGGCCGGCGTGATGTGGTGGAAGCGGCGCCCAACCGGGCGCCTCGGCGTGCCGCCGCTGCCGGCCCGGTCGGGTACGCTCTACGGCGTCTTCGCCATCCTGGCGATCGGCGGCGCGATCTTCCCGCTCGTCGGCGCATCGCTGATCGCCATGCTGCTCCTCGACCGTCTGCTTTCAAGAAGATCCTCTACCTAAGGTTGCATTTTCGCTCTTCTCGCGATGTTTTCGCGAGAAGAGCTTGGCAAGCACACGAAAAACTCATCGATTTCACAGCGGTACTCGCGAAACGAGCGGTCCGCTTAAGAGTAAAGCAAGTGCTGGCGCGGCATTTTGCCAAAACGTCAATCGTCCCGAGGATCCGATGCTGCGTTTCCTGACCCAGATGCCGGCCGACATGTCGTCGGATTCGCGCCGGCAACTGCTGAACGCCGTCACGGACCTCTTTTTGCTCGACGACGAGCCGACTGAGATCGCCAAGGAGCATTACGGCCAGATCGCGCTGCACACGCTGCCTCGCCTCGAAAGCGACGGCCGCAAGCACTATGCCGAGCAGGTCGCGGAAATGGAGAGCCTGCCACGCGAGGTTGCGACCTCGCTGGCCGGCGACCCCGACAGCGAGGTCGCGCGCCTCGTGCTGAAGCTCTCGCCGGTGCTGACCGACGCCGATCTTGCCGCCATCGCCGTCAGCCAGTCGCAGCGCCACCTCGCCGCCATCGCCGAACGCACCCGGTTGTCGGAGAGCGTGACCGACATCCTGGTCGAACGCGGCGACCGGGTCGTGCTCGAGACCGTCAGCGGCAATGAGGGCGCCAACCTCTCCGACAAGGGCTTCGAACGCCTGATCGAGCGCGGCGCCGGCGATGCCGGAATTGGCCTCGCCCTCTCGACACGCTCCAATTTGAGCCCGAGCCGGGCCAGCCGCGTGATGCGCATCGTCGAGGAGCTCAGCGACGAGAACGGGCTCTGGTCCAAGCCCAATGACGAGGCCGTGACGCTCGCGCGCCAGGCGCGCCAGCATCGGCTGGAGGTGAAGCTGCTGCTGGTCGATCTCGCCGCCAACAAGCGCGCGCTCGACGATGTCGTCATCATGCTCGCCGAGGAGGATCGCGCCTATCACCTGGCGCAGGTCTTCGCGCAGGCCGGCGAGATCAGCATCGAGCAGGCGCTGCGCATCCTGATGCAGCGCGACGTCAGCGGCATCGCGGTGCTGTGCCGCGCCCTGAACGTCGGTGCACCCGCTTTTGAGGCGATCCTGACCCTGCGCGCGCTGCGCCTGATCTTCGCCAGGAAGGCCGCCGAAGACGATCTGAAGAGCTATATGAAGCTCGATTCGGCGACGGCAGAGCGCACGCTGCGCTTCCTCAAGCTCAGGCTGAAACTAGCCTGAACCGCGGCCGGCAGGCGACCCGCCACAAAACCGCGACAATCGCCCCCCTTTCTGCTAGGTGTTCCACGGTTGGTCGCGAGGATGCCTTCGACGTGAGATGTTCGCTTCTCTCCGGCGCGTTATGCGCGGTCGCCTTAAGCGCGGCGAGCGCCCAGGCGCAGGTCTTCCTGCCCTTCAGCACTTTCGACGCCCTGCCCTCCTTCGCCTGGTCGGAGCCGACGCTCGCGCCCGGCGGCGTGAAGTGGGAAGGCAACTATGCCCGCATCTCCAGCGGTTTCCAGGTGACGAGCTCGAAGCGGCTGGGCACCTCGGCCGGCCCGACCTTCGGGCTCGAGGCCGGGACGATGCGTCGCGAGGGCAATTTCGTCTACGGCATCGTCGGCGCGCTGCAATACATGCCCGCGATCGGCGGCTACGCCACGCCGAGCTTCGGCAATGTCGCCTATACCCGCGACTTCGCCGGCGCCTTCCAGATCAAGGCCGGCGTGCTCGCGACGCCCGACGTCCTGCTCTACACCAAGGTCGGCATGTCGGCCGCCAACGAGACGCTGCGCTTCGGAGGCTCGCCCTGGTCAGCCCCGTTCTCGCGCTCGGATATCGCGCTCAGGCCCGAGGCCTATGTCGGTGCCGAATGGGCGGTGACGAACAATCTGACGCTGGGGCTCGAAGTCGGCGTCGTCGGGCAGGCGATCCGCTGAAGGCGTTGCCGATCTGATTCAAGTCGCTTGTGATTTGAATCAGCGTTCGGCTTCAATATTTTGATAAATATGGGCTTTCCTGCCGTATCGAGCAGGCGCGACGCCTCTTCCCTTCTCCCCCGGCGGGAGAAGGTGGCAGCGCGAAGCGCTGACGGATGAGGGGGCGCCGTGCCTTCTCCGGCCAGCTTATACGCGCCAGCGATTGAGCTCACGGCGCCCCCTCATCCGCCCCTGCCGGGGCACCTTCTCCCGCCAGGGGAGAAGGATTCACCCCCCGAACTTGTTGTTCTTGGCGAAGCCCTTTGGCGGCAGGCGGCCGGATTCGCCGCGGTGGCCGAGCCATTCCATCAGCTCGCTCTGCGCCACCGTCCAGGTCCGGCCGGACGTGTCGCGCCAGGTCAAGCCATCCGCCAGCTTGAAGACCTTGGCGTCGGAGACGCCGCCATCCTTGTAACGCTGCAGGCGCACGCCCTTGCCGCGCGCCATCTCGGCTACTTCCGAAATCGGGAAGCAGTTGAGCTTGCGGTTCTCGCCGATGATCGCGACATGGTCGCCCTCGGCCGGCACGGCAAGCAGGGCGGAAACCGGCGTCTCGACATTGAGCACCTGCCGACCCTTGCGGGTATTGGCCACGACATCGTCGGTCGAGGCGACGAAGCCGCGCCCGTCCGTCGTCACCATCAGGAGCTTCAGCCCCGGCCGATACGGGAAGGCCGAGACGATCTCGGCGGTCTCCTCGAGCTCGATCATCAGGCGGATCGGATCGCCGAAGCCGCGCCCTCCGGGAAGCTTGGACGCCTCCAGCGTGAAGACCTTGCCGTTCGAGGCCAGCACCAGGAGCTTGGCCGTCGTCTCGGTGAAGAAGGCCGTCTTCAGCTCGTCATCGCCCTTGAAGGTCAGCGTCGACTGATCCTGGACATGGCCCTTCAGCGCCCGGATCCAGCCCTTCTTCGAGATCACCACCGTCACCGGCTCGCGCTCGACCATGGCCTGGGTCAGATCGACATCGGTCGTGTCGGGCATATCGGCGAAGGAAGTGCGACGCTTTCCGATCACGGTCTCGGGGCCGAAGAGCTTCTTCACCTCGCGGATGTCGTGCTGGATGAGCTTCCACTGGACCGGCTCCGACCCGAGCAGCTCCTCGATCTGGCCCTTCTCCGTGGTCAGTTCGTCGAGCTCGGTCTTGAGCTGCATCTCCTCCAGCTTGCGCAGCGAACGCAGCCGGGTGTCGAGAATTGCGTTGGCCTGGAGCTCCGACAGCTCGAAGAAACGCATCAGCTCGACCTTCGGCTCATCCTCCTCGCGGATGATCTTGATGACGCGATCGAGGTCGAGATAGACGATCAGCAGGCCGCGCAGGATCTCCAGCCGCTTGTCGATCTGGCCGAGCCGGAAGCGCGAGCGGCGCAGCAGCACCTCGCGGCGATGGTCGAGCCAGGCCCGCAAGGCCTCGTTGAGGCCGAGCACGCGCGGCACCAACCCGCCGGTCAGCACGTTCATGTTCATCGAGATGCGCGCCTCCAGCTCGGAGAGCCGGAAGAGCGATTCCATCATCAGATTGGGATCGACATTGCGGGCGCGCGGCTCGATGACGACGCGGATGTCCTCCGCCGACTCATCGCGCAGATCTGCGACCAATGGCAGCTTCTTGTCGTTGAGCAGCTCGGCGATCTTCTCGATCAGCCGGCCCTTCTGGACCATGTAGGGAATCTCGGTAACGACGACCTGCCAGGCGCCGCGCTCCAGATCCTCCTTGACCCAGCGCGCCCGGGTGCGGAAGGCGCCGCGCCCGGTGCGGTAGGTCTCGGCCATCGAGGCCCGGGTCTCGACGATGATGCCGCCGGTCGGGAAATCCGGCCCCTGCACGAAGGTCATCAACTGTTCGGAGGGCGTCTGCGGATGCTGGATCAGATAAAGCGCCGCGTCGCAGAGTTCGGCGGCATTGTGTGGCGGGATCGAGGTCGCCATGCCGACCGCGATGCCTTGCGAACCATTGGCGAGCAGGTTCGGGAAGGCGGCGGGGAGGACGATCGGCTCCTCGTCCTCGCCATTGTAAGTCTCGCGGAAATCGACCGCGTCCTCCTCGATACCGTCGAGCAGGAGGCGTGCGACCTCGGTCATGCGCGCTTCGGTGTAGCGATAGGCGGCGGCGTTATCGCCGTCGATATTGCCGAAATTGCCCTGCCCATCGACGAGCGGATAACGCTGGGCGAAATCCTGGGCGAGACGCACCAGCGCGTCATAGACCGACTGGTCGCCATGCGGGTGGAACTTACCGATGACGTCGCCGACGATGCGGGCGCATTTCTTGTGGACCTGGCCGGGGTCGAGCCTGAGCAGCCGCATGGCGTGCAGGATGCGACGATGGACCGGTTTCAGGCCGTCGCGCGCATCCGGCAGGGCGCGATGCATGATGGTGGAGAGCGCATAGGCGAGATAGCGCTCTTCCAGCGCGGTCTTCAGATCGATGCGCTCGGATTCATCCTCCGGCGGCGGCTCGACAGGCTTGCCCATGGGAATACCTTACCAACTCTCGGCGCGATCCACTCCGCAGCCCTCATCCTGAAGAGCCGCGCAAGCGGCGTTTCCAAGGATGCGGGTTGAGGGAAACGGCGCGAATCACTTCGCACGACGATGCCGGCTGCGTACAGGCTTCGCCAAGCACACAGGCCCACAAACGCGGAAAAATCAGTGGATTTTCGTCGCCAGCTCGACCAGTCGCGCCCGCTCCGCCGGCTCGGCCAGCCCGCGCGGCTCGTAGAGATGGCGGCGCAGGAAGAAACCGGTCAGCGCGAAGCCCGCCGCAATGTCGGCGGCAGCCGGCGCGCGCGCGCCCTGCCCCTCCCAGAGGAAGGCCGGAAGCGCGAGCAGGCGATCACGATAGGGCTCGGCCGCCCGGCTGCTGACCGCCTTGCCGGATTTTGGCGAGACATGGCTGAGGTCCTCCATCGCACCCGTCACGGCGCAACGTGTGAGATCGAGGCCGAAGCCGAGCTCCGACAGCATGGCGAGCTCGAAACGCACCACCAGCGCCGGCGCCAGGCGCGGTTCGTCGAGATGCTGGATCAGGACGGCGAGCCCTTCATGCAGCGCGGGGTGAGGATCGCGCTCCGGCAGCAGGCGCAGCAGCGCCGCGACCGTCGCCAGCCCATAGAGCGCGACCGGCGCCTCGATCAATCGCGCCGCATGCGATTTCAGCAGTTCGACCTTGTACTCGCCGAGATGTTCGTCGAGCCGCGCCCGCCAGGTCAGCGAGACGGCGTTGCCGGGTTGGAGCGAGGCCTGCACCTTCGACGAGCGGCCGCCGCGCACGAGGCCGAGATGGCGGCCATGCGCGAGCGTCATCACCTCCAGGATCACGGAGCTTTCGCCATGCTGGCGCTGCCCGATGATCGTGCCTTCGTCGGTCCATTCCATCGGCGCAGTTAGAGCAGGATGCGCGAGAGTTTCCAGCATTTCCGTACCCAGCCCTGGTCATGACAGGAGCCGGCGCCTTGCGCCTCGGGCGCGACGCCATCGCCGCGACGCATGCCCGGCCAATTGCCCGCCATCGGCGCCTCAGGCATTGCGGATGCTCGATCGGGCTAGAGCAGGATGCGAAAAAGTGGGCACCGGTTTTTCGCATTGATCCTGCTCTCACTCTTAGATGAGAGACGGATTCAGATTTCAGCTCGGATCACTTGGTGATCCCAGCTGAAATCATCCGGCTCTTGCCCCGCCACAAGCCTGAGGACCGGCCATGGATCTCGATCTCGCTTCACGAACCGCTCTCGTCACCGGGGCAAGCTCGGGCATCGGCGCCGGCATCGCCCGCGTGCTCGCCGGGGAAGGCGCCCATGTCGCCGCGACGGCGCGGCGTGGCGAGCTTCTGGAAAAGCTCGTGCAGGAGATCACGGCTGCCGGCGGGCGGCCTCCGGTGATCGTGCTCGGCGACATCACCGATGCCGGCGATGTCGCCCGCATCGCCAGCGAGGCGACGGCCGCGCTCGGCCGGATCGACATCCTGGTCAACAGCGCCGGGGGCTCCAGGCCGATCGCGACCGATGCCGCTGATGCCGCCTGGGACGAGGCCTTCGCCCTCAACTTCACGGCCGCACGGCGATTGAGCGAAGCCGTGCTGCCGGCGATGCGGGCGCGGCGCTGGGGTCGGATCGTCAACATCAGCGGCTCGATGGAGCCGCGCAGCCTGAACGCGGCGAGCGCGGCCAAGGCCGCGCTGCATCTCTGGGCGAAGGGGCTGTCCTGCGATGTCGCCGCCGAGGGCGTCACCATCAACACGATCCCGCCCGGCCGGATCAACAGCGAGCAGATCCTCAACAGGCTGCACCCCACGGAGGAAGCTCGCCAGGCCTTCATCGCCCGCAACATCCCGGCCGGCTATTTCGGCGAGCCCGAGGATATCGGGCATCTCGTGGCCTTCCTGGCCTCGCCGCAGGCGCGCTACATCACCGGCGCCGTCATCCCCGTCGATGGCGGCATGCACTTCTTCGCGCATTGAGCCTTCACGTATTGCGATTTGGCTGCGCGCCCAGGATGCCCGCTCTCAACGGGCATCCTGGTCAACGCTCTCAGCGCGCTCCGGCTGTATAGCGCTCCGCCGGATGGGCATTCGGAAAGTTCGGGATCATGACGCGGCGCGCCGCGTCATAGGCATTCCACTGCTCGACATCGGGGAGCGGCGGAATGGTGATCGTCTCGCGCCGATCGAAGCCGATCAGGGCGGCATCGACGAGATCATCCACATTCATCACGCCCGAGAGCTGATTGACGTCGCGGCCCGAACGCTCCCAGATCTCCGTGCGCGTCGCGGCCGGCAACACCGCCTGCACATAGATGCCGCGCTGGCCGAGTTCGGCGGTCAGCGCCTGCGACATGGCAATGACGAAGGCCTTGGTTGCGCCGTAGACGCCAAGCGGCATCTCGGGAGCGAGACCGACGACCGAAGCGATGTTGATGATGGCGCCGCCGCCACGCGCCAGCATGCCGGGAATGGCCGCCGCGGTCAGGCGGGTCACGGCCGTGACGTTGAGGCGGATCAACCCTTCGAACTTGTCAGGGTCGGCCTGCTCGAAGCTGCCTTGGCCGGCCGCCCCGGCATTGTTGACCAGAAGGCCGATGGATACGTCCTCGCGCAGCCGCGCCTCGACCGCTTGCAGCTGTCCAGCATCCGTCAGATCGGCAGGCAGAACATCGATCTTGACCCCGGTCTCGGCCCGAAGACGGGCAGCCAGAGTGCCGAGGCGGTCCTTGTCGCGCGCCACCAAGACGAGAGCGTGACCGCGACGTGCGAGGCGGTCGGCATAGACGGCGCCGATGCCGGTCGAGGCGCCGGTGATGAGGGCGGTTGGGCGATTATCGGACATGAGCGTGGCTCCTGAGAGTGGATGCGAAAGCGGACCTTGATGTGGGTCGCCTCGAACCTCATTTCAATGATGATAATCATCATTATTGAACTTTGATGATCGCGATCAGCTATGCTGCCAAGCGACAGGAGGACCGGACATGAAGATCAGCCGCGACAAGCTGGTGGAGAACAGACGCAGGATTCTCGATGCGGCCTCACGGCTGTTTCGCGAGCGCGGCTTCGAGGCGGTCACCGTCGCGGAGGTGACGAAGGCCGCAGAGCTGACGCATGGCGCCTTCTACAACCACTTCGAATCCAAGGACGATCTGATCGCGAAAGCCTTCGCGCATGTCCTGCTGCCGACGCCGGAAAACGACCGCTTCGCGGAGATGGAGTTCGCGGAGTTCGCGCGCTCCTATCTGAGCGCCGCGCATCGTGACGATCGCGGCGGCGGCTGCATGTTCGGCGCGCTGGGCACCGAGGCCGCGCGCTGCAACGACGAGACGCGCCAGGTCATGACCGAGGCGGTACGCAAGCAGATAGACCGGTTCTCGACCAGCGCTCCGGGCGAAACCGCGCAGGAGCGGCGCCGGGCCGCGATGACACGCTGGTCGGCGATGGTCGGCGCGGTGATCCTGGCGCGGGCGGTCGACGACCCCGCGCTTTCAGACGAATTGCTCTCGGCGACGCTGGAGGCTGTTGAAGCCTGAGAGGCTAGCCCACCACACGCTCGACCCGGCTGATCACCCGCTTCTCGCGCAATTCGCTGATGATGGCGCTGAGATGCTTCAGGTCCCAGACCGTCAGATCGATCGTCACATCGGTGAAGTCCGGATTCGGGCGCACCATCGAGACCGCGTCGATATTGCCGTCATGCTCGGCGATCGTCGTGGTGATCTGGGCGAGCGAGCCGGGCTCGTTGATCGAGTTCAGCTTGATGCGAGCCGGAAAGCGCTGCGGCGCCTTGTCGTCGAGATCCCAGCGCACATCGAGCCAACGCTCGGGCTCGTTGTCGAAGGCGGCGAGCGCGGTCGACTGGATCGGGTAGATCGTCACCCCCTCGCCCGGCGTCAGGATGCCGACGATGCGGTCTCCCGGCACGGCGCCGCCATCGGGCGCGAAACGCACCGGCAGATCGCCGCCGAGCCCGCGGATCGGGATGGCGGTGCTGTCGGCGTCGGGCGCCTCGCCCGGCAACTTGAATTTGAGGTTGTCGCCCTTGCGCAGCTCGAACCAGCCCTTGCCGTTGCCTGTGGTCGCGCCGGCCGATTTCGTCTCGGGCGCGCCGCGCTTTTCGAGCTCGAGATCGGGATAGACCGCCTTGACCACATCGCCGGAATACATCTCGCCGCGCCCGACGGCCGCCAGCACATCGTCGACCGCGGTGCGGGCAAGCCGCTTCAGCGAGGCTTTCAGCTTGTCGTCGGAGAACGGCCGCTCGGCGCGGGTGAAGGCCCGCTCCAGGATCTGGCGGCCAAGCCCGGCATATTGCCGGCGCACAGCCGCGCGCGTGGCGCGGCGGATGGCGGCGCGGGCCTTGCCGGTGACGACGAGCGATTCCCAGGCAGCCGGCGGCGCCTGCCCCTCGGCGCGGGTGATCTCGACCTCGTCGCCATTCTGCAGCTCGGTCAGGAGCGGGGCGATGCGGCCATTGATCTTGGCGCCGACGGCGCTGTTGCCGACATCGGTGTGGACGGCATAGGCGAAATCGATCGGCGTCGCGCCACGCGGCAGCGCGATCAGGCGGCCCTTGGGCGTGAAGCAGAAGACCTGGTCGTGGAAGAGCTCGAGCTTGGTGTGCTCCAGGAACTCCTCCGGGCTGTCGCCCTCGGCCAGCAGATCGACCGTGCGCCGGAGCCATTGATAGGCCCGGCTCTCATCGGCGAACTGGGTCAATTCGGTGGTGCGGCCGTCCTTGTAATGCGCATGCGCGGCGATGCCGAATTCGGCGATGCGGTCCATGGTGTCGGTGCGGATCTGCAGTTCGACGCGGCTATGGCCCGGCCCGACCACGGTGGTGTGGATCGAGCGGTAGTCGTTCTGCTTGGGCGTCGAGATGTAGTCCTTGTAGCGGCCGGGCACCATCGGCCAGGTCATGTGCACGATGCCGAGCACGCGGTAGCAATCCTCCGGCGAATCCACGATCACGCGAAAGCCGAAAATGTCGGAGAGCTGCTCGAAGGAGACGGATTTGCGCTCCATCTTCTTCCAGATCGAATAGGGTCGCTTGCGCCTGCCCGAGACCTGCGCCTGGATGCCACGCGCGGCGAGCTTCTCCTTCAGATCCTTCTCGATGATGCCGATGACCTTGCCCTCGCGCTCGGTCACCTCCTCCAGCCGCTTGGTGACGGTGGCGTGCGCCTCGGGCTTGATGTGGCGGAAAGCCAGCTCCTCCAGCTCCTCGCGCAGCTCCTGCATGCCCATGCGCCCGGCGAGCGGAGCGTAGATCTCGGCGGTTTCCTCGGCGATGCGCAGGCGCTTCTCGGGCGCGACGAAATGCAAGGTGCGCATGTTGTGGAGCCGGTCGGCGAGCTTGACCAGCAGCACGCGGACATCGTCGACGATGGCGAGCAGGAGCTTGCGGAAATTCTCGCCCTGCGCCGCTTTCTTGGAGACGAGGTCGAGTTTCTTGATCTTGGTCAGCCCGTCCACCAGCCGGCGGATATCGGGCCCGAACATGCTCTCGATCTCTTCGAGCGTGGCGGCGGTATCCTCGACCGTGTCGTGCAGGACGGCTGCAACGATGGTCGCATCGTCGAGCTTGAGATCGGTCAGGAGGGCTGCGACTTCCAGCGGGTGGGCGAAGAACGGGTCTCCCGAGGCGCGCTTCTGCGTGCCATGCGCCCGCATGGCGTAGACATAGGCCCGGTTGAGCAGGTCTTCGTCGGTATTGGGATTGTAGCTCCTGACCCGGTCAACGAGCTCGTATTGCCGCATCATGCCCATGCGGGCCCTCTGTCTTGCCTGCTTCTCATTCGATCAATCAATATCGGCGCGGGCGGTGAAGGCGGCAAGGCGGATTCCTGTGAGACCGGCATGAAAAAGCCCGGCAAGGCCGGGCTTTAGCAAACGCAATGAAGATTTTGCGTGACGATCAGTCCTCGTCGTCTGCGCTCTCGGTCGGCGGCACGAGTCCGTCGAGGCCGCGCAGCAGGTCGTCCTCGCTCATGCGGTCGAACTGGATCTCGGAATCGGGCGTCGAGGCGTTCGGCACCGACGTCGTCAGCAGCGGCACGGTCTCGGCCTCCGGCTCGTCGACCTCGACATGCTTCTGCAGCGAGTGGATCAGGTCTTCCTTCAGATCCTCGGGCTTCAGCTTCTCGTCGGCGATCTCGCGTAGCGCGACGACCGGGTTCTTGTCGTTGTCGCGGGGAACCAGGATCGACGATCCGGACTGGATCATCCGCGCGCGGTGGCTGGCGAGCAGCACCAGCTCGAAGCGGTTGTCGACCTTGTCGATGCAGTCTTCAACGGTTACGCGAGCCATGGCGCGGCTCCTTCTGATCTTAGCGATGCAGGGGAAGATGATGTGGCCCGGCCATACAGCCAATGCGCGCCGATTGCAAGATTTTGCGAGAGCAGGATGCGAAAAAGTGGGCACCGGTTTTTCGCAATCGATCCTGCTCTAACTCTTTGATGCGAGACGGATTCAGATTTCAGATGGGATCACTTTGTGATTCCATCTGAAATCATCCGGCTCTGGCGCCCACTCGTCCGGCTTTCGCCTCAGCCGCCGCGCATCCGCCTGACCATGTCGTCGAGGCTGGGTTCGCGCGCATCCGCGCCGAGCACATGCCCGCCCGCCATCGTCGGCAATTCATGCTTGTCGAGCTGGGCGAAGCGCAGCCGCATCGTCGTGGCGACGCCTTCGCCGAAGGCGATCGCCTCACGGTTGCCGATCGAGGACAGGAAATTGATCGTGCTCGCCGAAGCGTCCGAGATCGCCGAGCGGATGATCTGCTGGTCGCGCTCGTTCGACAGGCGCATTGCGAAGATCGTCGAGCATTGCGACAGGATCGTCGGATCGAGTTCGCCGGGCCGCTGCGTCACGACGCCGAGATAGCAGCCATATTTGCGGCCTTCCTTGGCGATGCGGGCGATGGCCTGCCGTGTCGGCGCGAAGCCGAGCGTCGGGTCGGACGGCACATAGCGATGCGCCTCCTCGCACAGGACGAGGACTTCATAGGCGCCGTGGCTCGCCACCGCCAGGTCGAAGGCCAGGCGCGACAGCACCGACGCAACGGCATTGACGACCTCCGAAGGCAGGCCGGCAAGCTGGAAGGCGGTGATCGGCCGCCCGTAATGCGGCACGCGGAAGATCTGGCTGACGATCGGCGCCATGGTCTCGATCATGTTGGCGCGGGCAAACATGAAACGGTAGCGCGGATCCTTGTGGAGAGCCTCGAGGCGCACCCTCAGCGAGCGCAGCGATGCCCGCGGCCAGCGCAATTCGTGCAGGCCGATCAGTTCGTCGATGACCGCGAAGGCGTCCTTCATCCGGTAGGGTGTCGGCGAGTCGAACGTGTTGCCCGTCGGCTCCCCCGGATCGCGCGGGCCGCCCATATCGAGCGGGCGCTTGAGCAGCGATGTACCGAGATCACGCGCGATATCCAGTGGCGAGGGCGCGCGGTAGCGCTCGCGCGCCGTGGCGATGACCTCGCGCAGGATGTCACCTTCCTCATCGAGCTGCGGGCGGCCGCGGAAGACGACGTCGCCGAGTTCTTCCAGCCTGAACATCCAGAACGGCAGATCGAGCCCCTCGCTGTCGATCGTCAGCGCCTTGTCGGGAAAGGCATGGGCGTATTCGTTGTGCGGATCGAGGATCAGTACGCGCAGGCGCGGACGGGCGGCCACCGCCTTGCGCAGCAAAAGGGCGACCGCGCTCGATTTGCCGACGCCGGTCGTGCCGAGGACGGCGAAATGGCGCGACAGCATGTCCTCGATGCAAACAGTCGCGGGGATGCTCGAATCCTGCGTCAGATGGCCGATGGGCACGCCCGAGCGCGTGCCGAGATCGTGGACCAAAGCGAGATCGCCCGCGCGGATGCGATGGGCGATGGCGCCGATCGGCGGATAGCTGCTGATGCCACTCTGGAAGCGCGGCGCCTCGCCATCGATGTCCGAGACTTCGCCCAAGAGCTCGACCTGGACATGAATGGCGTTGTCGGAGGTCTCATCCCAGACCGTCTTGACTGCCGACATCTCGTAGACAAGCCCGACGGTGCGGGTATGCCCCAGGCTGATCGATATCATCTTGCCGATCGTCCAGGAATCGGGGCCGACCGCGCTGTCGCCGGAAACCATGCTCGCGATCGTCGCGCGCGAGCCGTCGCAGGACACGACACGGCCCAACGCGCGATCGGGCGGCTGGTTGGCATCACGCCGGTCGGCCACGACATCGGTTCCGAATTGTACGGTCTTTACTGCAAGCTGCACGCTCACGGCTGCCTTTTCGCTGGTCTGATCGGACTCGGACCATAATCCTGGCCCTTTACGATTGCCTTTAACGGGCCATGGCGTGCTAGCTGCGCTTGCGGATGCGGTTACCAAATCGCCAACAAGAGCAGCGGCATCGGACTCATCAGCGAAACTGGCCGCGCCGATCACATTCCTTGCCTTGAGCCCCGGGCTCCGCGCGTCTATGCACGCGCGATCAGAGCGAGGGACGGCGATGACGACGAACCGACTGCGGCTGGGCGTGAACATCGATCACGTCGCGACGGTGCGCAATGCCCGCGGCGGCGCCCTGCCCGATCCGGTGCGCGCGGCGCATCTCGCCATTGCCGCCGGAGCCGACGGGATCACCGCGCATCTGCGCGAGGATCGCCGCCATATCCGCGATGCCGACATCGAACGGCTGATGGCCGAGCTGACCAAACCGTTGAATTTCGAGATGGCGGCGACCGACGAGATGGTCGCGCTGGCGGAACGCCTCAAGCCGCATGCGGCCTGTCTCGTACCGGAGAAGCGCGAGGAGCGGACCACCGAGGGCGGGCTCGACGTTGTCGGCCAGCGCGCCGCGCTGACCCCGCAGATCGCTCGCCTCAAGGCGGCGGGCTGCCGCGTCTCGCTCTTCATCGAGGCCGACGAGGCGCCGATCGCGATGGCCGCCGAACTCGGCGCGCCGGTCGTCGAGCTGCATACCGGCAGCTGGTGCCATGCCGTCCAGGATGGCGAGACGGCCAAAGCGGAAGCCGAGTTCCAGCGCCTCGCCAAGGGGGCGGTCCTTGCCGCGACGCTCGGGCTCGAAGTCCATGCCGGGCACGGGCTCGACTACGAGACTGCCCGCATTCTTGCTGGCGTGCCGGGCTTCGTCGAATTCAACATCGGCCATTTCCTCGTCGGCGAAGCGATCTTCATCGGCTTCGAACAGGCGATCGCGCGGATGCTGCAGGCGATGGACCAGGGCCGCGCCGGGATCTGAGCAAGACGACGTCCCGACAGAAAGCGCCCCGACATCTTTCGGGGATCGAGAAAGCGAAAACGATGACCGATCGGGACCGGCAGAGCCTCACGATCATTCCGCCGACCCATCCCTTGCGCGGTCGCGTCGCCCCGCCTGGCTCGAAGTCGATCACGAATCGGGCCTTGCTGCTGGCTTCCCTCGCGAAGGGAACCAGCCATCTCACAGGCGCGCTCAAGAGCGACGATACGCGCTACATGGCCGAGGCCTTGCGCGCCATGGGGGTCACGATCGCGGAGCCCGACGAGACGAGCTTCACCGTGACCGGAGACGGCCGGTTGCGGGAGCCTGCCGCGCCGCTTTTCCTCGGCAATGCCGGCACGGCGACGCGTTTTCTGGCAGCGGCCGCGGCCCTGGTCGACGGGCAGGTCGTGATCGACGGCGACGAGCATATGCGTAAGCGGCCGATCAGCCCGCTCCTGACCGCACTGCGCTCGCTGGGCATCGACGCGACCTCCAAGACCGGCTGTCCGCCTGTCACGATTCGCGGCACGGGCGGGTTCAAAGCTGGTCGCGTCGAGATCGATGGCGGCCTTTCCAGCCAATATGTGTCCGCGCTCCTGATGATGGCCGCCTGCGGCTCGGGCCCTGTCGATGTCGTGCTGGCCGGCGACGACATCGGCGCACGCGGCTATATCGAGCTGACGCTTGCGGCGATGGAGGCTTTCGGCGCGCATACCGACCGCCCCAGCGCCTCCAGCTGGCGGGTCGCGCCGACCGGCTATCGCGCGGCGGATTTCGCGATTGAACCCGATGCCTCGGCGGCAACCTATCTCTGGGCAGCTGAAGCGCTGACCGGCGGTGCGATAGACCTCGGAATGACAGCCGCAGCCTTCACGCAGCCGGATGCCCGGGCTTACGACGTCATTGCCAGCTTCCCTCGCCTTCCCGCGATCATCGACGGATCGCAGATGCAAGATGCGGTGCCGACACTGGCGGTGCTCGCCGCTTTCAACGAGACGCCAGTGCGCTTCACCGGCATCGGCAATCTTCGCGTCAAGGAATGCGATCGGGTGGCTGCGCTCGCCGCCGGCCTGTCCCGTATTTTGCCCGGCCTCGGCCGTGAAGATGGCGACGACCTGCTCGTGGCGTCCGATCCGACACTGGCCGGGCGGAGCTTGCCGGCATCGATCGACACTTATGCCGATCACCGCATCGCGATGAGCTTTGCCCTGGCCGGATTGAAGCTGCACGGCATCACGATTCTGGATGCGGGCTGCGTCGCCAAGACCTATCCCGATTATTGGCAGGCTCTCGGTTCGCTCGGCGTTGCCTTTGACGGCCAGCCCACAGATCTGCGCTTGCGCTGAATCTGCACTTGCCCTGAAAACCGCTTTCCACTTTCCGGCGTCTTGCTCTAAATCCGGGACATGATCCTCGGTATCGGCTCCGACCTCTGCGACATCACCCGCATCGAGCAATCGCTCGCCCGGTTCGGCGAGCGCTTCACCCATCGCGTCTTCACCGAGGGCGAGCGCCTGAAATCGGATCGGCGGGCGACGCGGGCCGCTTCCTATGCGCGCCGCTTCGCCGCGAAGGAAGCCTGCTCCAAGGCTCTGGGAACCGGGATGCGGGCCGGCGTGTTCTGGCGCGACATGGAGGTCATCAATCTCCCGGGTGGACGGCCGACATTGCGCCTGACCGGCGGCGCGGCCGAGCGGCTCCTGGCGATGACGCCGCCGGGCCATGAGGCGGTCATCCATGTCTCATTGACCGACGACCCGCCAATGGCCCAGGCCTTCGTGGTGATCGAGGCTCGTGCCAAAGCCGCGAATTCCGCCTGAAAGGAAGCTGATGCAGCGGGGATCGCAAGGAGATGCGCCGGATGCTGTGGAAGCGGATGCCCGGCGCAATTTCCACGATCAGGCTGGATATTGCCGCGAGCTCGGCTCACCCTTCACAGCCGAGCTCTGCGATCTGCTGGGCAGCCGCCTCGACCGTTCCAGCCGTTTTGGCCAGCGCGTGCTGAACTGGCCGGGCAATGCCCGAGCCGATGCGCTGGCGCTGCGGGCAGCCGGTGCCTTCAACGCGCTGGCGCGGAGCGGGCAGGCTTCAGCATTGCAGGAGGTCTATCCGCCCAAGCAGGGCGATCGCGAAGCGCTCTGGCACGCCTTGGCGCGGACGATCGTCAGCCATGACGCCTTCCTGCACGATTATCTCGACAGCGCTCCGCAGACCAACGAAGTCCGGCGCAGCTCCGCCCTGCTCGGCGGCGGACTGATCATCGCGCGCGAATTCCGCCTGCCGCTGAGCCTGCTCGAGATCGGCGCGAGCGCCGGGCTCAATCTCGGCTTCGAGCACTATCGCTACGAGCTGGGAACAGCCGCTTACGGCCAAGCCGGCTCCGATGTCGTGATCCGCAGCGAATGGCGCGGCAGCACGCCCGAGCTTACGACGTCGCTCGCGGTCGTGGCGCGGCGCGCCTGCGATCTCAACCCGCTCGACGCGGCCTCGGACCGCGACCGGCAGCGGGTGCTGTCCTATATCTGGCCAGACCAGAGCGCGCGGGTGGAGACGACCGAAGCGGCCTTCGATTTCGCTGCTAGGATGCCGTGGCGGGTCGAGCAGGCGGATGCAGCAGCCTGGGTCGGGGCGCGTCTCGCGGAGCCGACCGAAGCGGGCCTGACACGCGTGCTGATGCACAGCATCATGTGGCAATACATGCCGGAGACGACACAAGAGCGCATCACGGTTGCAATGCAGAAGGCTGGCGAAGCCGCCAGCCTGGAACGCCCCCTCGCCTGGCTCCGTATGGAGGCCGATGGCGGGAAGGAGGGCGCCGCCGTGACGCTGACCACCTGGCCGAACGGCACGGAGCGCGAGATCGCCCGGGCCGACTTCCATGGCCGCTGGGTGGCGTGGTTCTGAAGCAGAGCATTGCGCGAAAAAGTGGGTACCGGTTTTTCGCAAGAGCAATGCTCTCAACTTTTAGGATCGGTCACGTTTTTCGTATTCGGACGATGCCGTCCGAATACGACGTGACCGAGTGCATCGGCCCGAAAAGTGGGAACCGGTTTTCGGAACAAGCCGATGCAGAAACAAAGCCCTGCAGCATCGGACCGACTTGATACTCGGTCCGATGCTGCAGGGGTGTCAGGACCAGCCGCTAGTCACTTCTCGTCGTTCAGCCAGCGATAGAGGATGCCACCGAAGGCGCCGCCGAGGATCGGCGCGACCCAGAACAGCCAGAGCTGGGACAAGGCCCATCCGCCGACGAACAAGGCAGGCCCCGTGCTGCGCGCCGGGTTCACCGAGGTGTTGGTCACCGGGATGCTGACCAGATGGATCAGCGTCAGCGCCAGACCGATCGCCAGCGGCGCGAAGCCGGCGGGAGCCTGCTTGCTGGTCGCGCCGAAGATCACGAAGAGGAAAACCGCCGTCAGGACGAATTCCGCCACCAGAGCCGCGACCAGGCTGTATTTGCCGGGCGAATGGTCGGCATAGCCGTTGGAGGCGAAGCCCTTCGAGACATCGAAGCCCGGCGCGCCGCTGGCGATCACGTAGAGCAGCGCCGCCGCCGCGATGCCGCCGACCACCTGAGCGATGATATAGGGCGGGATCTGGCTTGCCGGGAAGCGCCCGCCGGCCGCGAGCCCGACCGTGACGGCTGGGTTGAAATGGCCGCCGGAGATATGGCCGACGGCATAGGCCATGGTGACGACCGTGAGGCCGAAGGCCAGCGAGACACCGAGCAGCCCGATCCCGACCTGTGGAAATCCGGCGGCGATGACGGCGCTGCCGCAGCCGGCGAATGTCAGCCAGAAAGTGCCAATCGCTTCAGCGACATACTTCTTCGTGTTCATGGCATTTCCCCCAAGAATCAATGCCCAGCATGCTGCATCCTAGGGTTGGTGCGGTCAATCGACGCAGTTACGCCCCAGCCCTGCGTCAAAAGCGGAGTTTGAACTTCCCGAGCCGTGCTGCGTTGCAGCAGGAACGGGCCAGCAAGTTGCCGCTTCCCAGGGGTGTGAATGGACCAAGCCGCGAGAATGAACCAAGCCGCGACTTGGGACCAAGCTGCGACGTGGCTCAGCATGCCGCTTTCGTTTCTGCCGCCCTGGCTGATCAGCCTTGGAGCCTTCACCCTGGCGGTCGCACTCGCGCTGCTGGCGCATAGGACGGCCTTCGCCATCCTGACGCGGCTCGTCAGCGGGATGGACCTGTTCTGGCGCTCCCTTGTCTCGCGCACGCATGGGCCGACCCGTTTCGCCGTGATCACGGTCGCGCTCGGCTTTGCCGCGAGCGTCTCCCCGCTGAGCGAGGGTCAGGCGGTGCTTATCCGCCAGATCCTGCTGGTCTGCTTCGTGGCGCTGGTCGGCTGGATCGCCAAGACCGCGCTCCATGTCTGGACGACGGTCTATCTGCGCCGCTTCAAGCTCGATGCCGACGACAATCTCCTGGCGCGCAAGCATGTGACGCAGACCCGTATCCTCCAGCGCGTCGGCGACATCATGATCGTGATCGTGGCGCTCTCGGCCGCGCTGATGACCTTCGACGGCGTCAGGCAATACGGGGTCAGCCTGCTCGCCTCGGCGGGCGCGGCCGGCATCGTCGTCGGCCTGGCGCTCCAACCCGTTTTGAAGAACATCTTCGCCGGCATCCAGCTCGCCGTGACGCAACCGATCCGCATCGACGATGCGCTGCTGGTCGAGGGCGAATGGGGCAATGTCGAGGAGATCACCTCGACTTATGTCGTCATGCGGCTCTGGGACTGGCGCCGGATGATCCTGCCGCTGAGCTATTTCATCGAGAAGCCGTTCCAGAACTGGACGCGCGACAATGCCGCGCTGATCGGCACCGTGATGCTCTATCTCGACTACGAGACGCCGATCGACGTGCTGCGCGCCAAGGTCGAGGAGATCGCCAACGGCTCGAAGCTGTGGGACCGGCGCGTGGTCAATGTACAGGTGACTGACTTCCGGCAATCGACGATGGAGGTCCGCATCCTGGTCAGCGCCGGCACCTCGCCACGCGCCTTCGATCTGCGCTGCGAAGTGCGTGAGAAGCTGATCGCCTTCCTGCAGCGCGAGCATCCCCGCTCGCTGCCACGCCTGCGCGCCGAGGCCAGGTCGATCGAGCCACCTGGTCCCGCCAATGCAGCAATCGCGAGGCACGCCGCCGAATAGCCGTTATTGGCTATCAATCCGCTCTGGCGGACATGCCGGACCTTGGCGGCTCGCCGTTGTCCGCAGCGCAACATTCCGCTAGACCGCGCATTGCAAGCCGAACCAGGAGCCCCGCGTGGCCAACGACGCCGACATCAAGAGCAAAGCGGCCCGAGACAAGGGCGCCAAGGAGGAAGGCGGCGTTCTCGAGACGATCAAGGTCGTCGTCCAGGCGCTGCTGATCGCGCTCGTCATCCGCACGCTGCTGTTCCAGCCCTTCAACATTCCATCCGGCTCGTTGATCCCGACCCTGCTGATCGGCGATTATCTGTTCGTCTCGAAATATACCTACGGCTACTCCAAGCATTCGGTTCCGTTCAGCCCGCCGCTGTTCGACGGACGCGTCTGGGCGGCCGAGCCCAAGCGCGGCGACATCGCCGTGTTCAAGCTGCCGACCGACAATTCCACCGATTACATCAAGCGCGTCATCGGTCTGCCGGGCGACCGCATCCAGATGATCAACGGCATCCTGCACATCAACAATGTGCCGGTGAAGCGCGAGCGCATCGCCGATTACGTCTCCACCGATAATTGGGGCCGCAGCACGCCGGTCATCCAGTATCGCGAAACCTTGCCCAACGGGGTCAGCCACGAGATCATCGAGCGCGAGGGCGACACAGGCACCTTCGACAACACCCCCGTCTTCCTGGTGCCGCCGGGGCATTTCTTCATGATGGGCGACAACCGCGACAATTCGCTCGACTCGCGCGACCGCAGCGTCGGTTTCGTGCCCTTCGAGAATTTTGTCGGCCGCGCCGAGATCATCTTCTTCTCGATCGAGGACGGCGCCTCGGCCTGGCGCGTCTGGGAATGGCCCTGGACGGTTCGCTGGAACCGCCTGTTCAGCGCGATCAAGTGAGCAAGCCGGGAGAAGGCGGGCGCAAGACGCCAGACCTGGCGAAGCTGGAGACGGCGCTCGGCCATGTCTTCGCCGATCGGGCTCTGCTGACCACGGCGCTGACCCATATGAGCGCCGACGGGCCACGCCTGGGCAGCTATCAGCGCCTGGAGTTCCTCGGCGACCGCGTCCTGGGCCTGAGCGTAGCCGACATGCTGTTCCGGCGTTATCCTCTCGCCGAGGAAGGCGACATGTCGCGCCGGCTGGCCGATCTCGTGCGCAAGGAGACCTGCGCCGAGGTGGCGCTGGCCTGGGATCTGGGCCAGTTCATGCGGCTCGGCGAGGGCGAGATCCTCGGCGGGGCGCGCAAGAACAAGGCCATCCTGGCCGATGCCTGCGAGGCGATCATCGGGGCGGTGTTCATCGATGGCGGCTACGAGGCGGCGCGCGGCCTCGTCGAGCGCGCCTTCGGCGAGCGCCTGCTGAAGCCGGTCCGCCCCTTGCGCGACGCCAAGACGGCGCTGCAGGAATGGGCGCAGGGCCAAGGCTACCCGACGCCGACCTATAGCGAACGCGGCCGCACGGGACCGGACCACGCCCCCGTCTTCCGCGTCGCCGTACGCATCACCGGCCTGGACGACGCCGAAGCGCAGGGCCCGTCCAAGCGGCTGGCCGAGCAGGCGGCGGCAGAGGCCTTCCTGAGGCGCGAAGGCCTCTGGAGCGAAACCATGGAGAGCGACAATGGCTGAGGCGGGACCATCCCCCCAGGAGAAATCTCTCCAAGAGACTCGGCCCACGCGCTGCGGGTTTGTGGCGCTGATCGGCGCGCCCAATGCCGGCAAGTCGACGCTGCTCAACCAACTCGTCGGCGCAAAGGTCTCGATCGTCTCGCGCAAGGTGCAGACGACGCGCACGCAGGTGCGCGGCATCGCATTGTCGGGCGTGGCGCAGGTGATCTTCGTCGACACGCCCGGCATCTTCGCGCCCAAGCGCCGGCTCGACCGCGCCATGGTGACGAGCGCCTGGGGCGGCGCGACCGATGCCGACCTGATCGGCGTGCTGATCGATGTCGAGCGCTTCGACAATGAGGAGAACGCCCGCCTGCTGGAGAAGCTCGCCGAGCTGAAGCAGCCGAAGTTCCTGATCCTCAACAAAATCGACCTGGTGGCGAAGGAAAAGCTGCTCCAGATCACCACCCAGGTGAACGAACAAGGCCGGTTCGAGGCCACCTTCATGATCGCGGCGCTGACCGGCTACGGCGTCAAGGACGTCCTGGCTTGGCTGGAGACGCGGCTGCCGCTCGGCCCCTGGCTCTATCCGGAAGACCAGATCTCGGATGCGCCTTTGCGCTTTCTCGCCGCCGAGATCACGCGCGAGAAGATCTTCGAGCGGCTGCATGACGAACTGCCCTATCGCTCCACGGTCGAGACCGAGAGCTGGCAGCAGAGGCCCGACGGTTCTGTGCGCATCGAGCAGACGATTTATGTCGAGCGCGAGGGCCAGCGGAAGATCGTGCTCGGCGAAGGCGGCCAGACCATCAAGGCGATCGGCCAGAAGGCGCGCGTCGAGATTTCCGAAGCTGCCGAGGCCAAGGTGCATCTCTTCCTGTTCGTGAAAGTGCGCGAGAACTGGAGCGACGATCCGGAGCGTTATCGCGAGATGGGGCTGGAGTTTCCGAAGGGCTGAGGCTCTCCTAGAGCCGTTTCCGATCCAATTGGATCGTTCACCGCCCGCGATAGGCCGCCGCCAGCTCCCTGACGAAGGAATGCCCCCTCGGCGTGGCGACATTGCTGCGCAGGATCACCTCGGAACCGCCGAGTTCGGGCAACCCCCACTCCAGCCCGACATCGACCGCGCCTTGCGGTGCGATCCGCGCGGCCAGGGGCGATACGCCGAGCCCGCCCATGACGGCGGCGAACACCGCCGCCATCCCGCCACCGATGAAGGCCTCGCGCCAGGCGATACCGGCGCGATCGAGCACCTCAGTCGCGTGCCGCCGCAAGCCGCATTCCGCCATCAGCGAGACGACCGGCACGGGCTCGCCCGGCTGGCGCATCAGCGTGGGCGACGCAAACCAGCCGAAGGCGTCCCGCCGCAGCACCTCCCCCGTCCGGCCCGGACCGAAGCGGCGCAGCACCACGACATCGAGTTCGCCGCGCTCAAAGGCCTCCTCCAGCACGGCTGAGGCCGCGATGCGCAGGCTGATCAGCCAACGCGGATCATGGCCGGCAAGCCGGGCGAGCAGAACCGGCACATCGGGGCCGACCGCCTGCTCGCTGATACCGATCGCGACGCGCTCGCGCGCATCCGAGAAAGCCTCGCGCGCCCGCTCATGCGCCGCCATCAGATCGCGCGCGGCGGGCAGGAAGCGCTCGCCCTCGACCGTCAGCCGCACCAGACGCGGATGCCGCTGCAGCAAGAGGCGGCCGAGCACCTCCTCCAGGCGCTTCACCCGGACGCTGACGAGGGATTGCGTGGTGCCTAACGCCTGCGCCGCGCGGGTGAAGCTGCGGAATTCTGCGGCGCCGAGGAAGGCGGCGACAGCGTCGATATCGAGGGTAGGACTCATATCATCATAAATCCATATCTTTGATATCCATATAGATACGGTTTTCAGATTAAATCGACAAGCCTAGCTTCCTGTCACGGCGCAACCGCGCGCCCTGCACAGGAAACCAGAACCATGCCCCTGATCCGTATTTCCATGAGACGCGGCCGCCCGGCCTCCGAGCCTGCAGCCATCGTCCACGGCGTCTACAGCGCCTTGCGCGAGACCTTCGAGGTGCCCGAGGACGACCTCTTCGCCGTGATCCACCAGCATGAGGCCGACGAGTTCATCTATGACGCGAATTATTTCGGCTTCAACCGCTCGGATGCGCTGGTGATCATCCAGCTCACGATCTCGAGTTCGCGCGGCGTGACGCAGAAGAAGGCGCTGTTTGCCAAGATCGTCGAGAATCTGCGCCGCGAGCCGGGACTGCGCCCCGACGACATCTTCATCAACCTGGTCGAAACGGCGCGCGAGAATTGGTCGTTCGGTGCCGGCATCGCGCAATATGTGTGAAGACAGCTCCGCGCGCCTTGCAACCGCGGCCGATCCGACGCAAAGACGCGCGGGGTTTTTTCAGCGAGGCGCGAGCGATGACCGACGACGACGTTCTGGCCGAATTCCGTGATGCCGGCGCGCTGCTCGACGGGCATTTCATCCTGTCCTCGGGCCGGCGCAGCGCGGTCTACCTGCAGAAGATGTTCATCTTCCAGGATCCGGTGCGGACGGAGCGGCTGTGCAAGGCGCTCGCCGCCAAGATCGAAGCCGCCTTCGGCACGGTCGACTACGTCGTCTCGCCGGCGGTGGGCGGCATCGTGCCGGGTTACGAGACGGCGCGCCATCTGAAGGCCAAGGCGATCTTCGTCGAGCGCGAGGACGGCCAGTTCAAGCTAAGGCGCAGCTTCTCCATCCCCAAGGGCGCGCGCGTCGTCATGGTCGAGGACATCGTCACGACCGGGCTCTCCTCGCGCGAATGCCTGGCCTCGATCGCGGGCGAACCCGGCACGATCCTGGGCGCGGCCTGTCTCGTCGATCGCTCGGCCGGCCGCGCCGATCTCGGCGTCCAACTGGTCAGCCTGATGAAGCTCGATGTTCCCGACTACGCGCCCGACGCACTGCCGCCGGAGCTTGCCGCCATTCCCGCGGTGAAGCCGGGAAGCCGCGGCCTGAGCGCCTGATAGTGCGCCTCGCCGGACTGCGGCGAGACGCCACATGACAGATTATAAATTGCCGGCAAATTAGCCCTTATTCGACATTGTTAGACCGCGATTTATTTCGATTCTGAGCATTCAAAGACATTTCAGGCAGGAGTGATTGCCATGGCAGCCGACCCGCGTATCGCGCTTTTCATCGACGGCGCCAATCTCTACGCAACCTCGAAGCAGCTCGGCTTCGACATGGATTATCGCCGCCTGCTCAAGGAGTTCCAGGGGCGCGGCAACCTGATCCGCGCCTTCTATTTCACCACGCTCGTGGAGAGCGAGGAGTATTCCTCGATCCGCCCGCTGGTCGACTGGCTCGACTACAACGGCTACCGCGTCATCACCAAGGCGGCCAAGGAATTCACCGACGCCGCCGGACGCCGCCGGGTCAAGGGCAATATGGATATCGAGCTGGCGATCGAGATGCTCGAGCTCGCGCCGCATCTCGACCAGATCTACCTGTTCTCGGGCGATGGCGATTTCCGGCCCTTGGTCGAGGCGGTGCAGCGCAAGGGCGTGAAGGTCTCGGTGGTCTCCACCATCGCGACCAACCCGCCGATGGTCTCCGACGAATTGCGCCGGCAATGCGACGATTTCCTCGATCTCGCTCAGTTGATGCAGAAGATCGGGCGCGACCCGTCGGAGCGTTCCGTCCGCGCGCAAGGCGCGCCTGGATCCCCAGGGAACCCCGGCCTGGAGCGGCGCTACGGCATCCGCCAGGGCGACGAGGCCGTCGAGGGGTGATATCTCGCCCCCGTCATTCCCGGGCGAAGCCCCCGGGTCCGATCTTCGATCGGCCCAAGGATAAACTCCGCGCAGACCCGGGAATCTCGTGACGAGCAGGCACTGGTTTTCGAGATTCTCGGGTCAAG